>CAWJCX010000028.1:0-14920 GCA_963841395.1 uncultured Actinomycetota bacterium | reverse complement strand
AACTGATCTTGACCACACTTACGTCCCAGTAGTGGTCATCCGCATCCGTGCTCCCATACTGCTCCCACCGCCGCTGCAACCCGTCGAGCATCGCGGTGATCATGGGTGGGGTGACGTGGGAGTAGATCCCGGACACACCCTTCTGACGGTGCCCCATGCGGCGGTGCCGCAGCACGTCCGGGACGTGGTCCTCGATCAACCACGTGTTGTGTGTGTGACGCAGGTCATGGAAGTACAGGCCGGGTGCGATCGGCTCCCAGCCACGCTTGAGGTCGCCGGCGACGGCGGGCAGCCAGATCCGGCGTCGGAAGTTCGCCCGTCGATGCCACCCGCCCTTCACAGCCGTGAACACATACCGAGCACCTGGATGTGACGCGCGCAACTCGATGAGCAGGTCCCTCTCCGTCAGACTGATGTGAGACACCCCGTGTGAGTGTGGGGTCCCTGATCGAGAGGGCAGGACCGGAGATCCTGTGCTGGTGTCCACCCCATCCGACAAGCAGTCCGAGTCTGCTGACCCGGCGGGCCGTCGTGTCCCGGCGAGCGCGGCCGATCCGGCGCCGCGGCCGACGCGGCGCACGTTCAGCCCGGAGTACAAGCTGGCTATCGTCGCCGAGTACGAGAACACCGCCAGCGGTGAGAAAGGCGCGATTCTCCGTCGTGACGGTCTTTACTCCTCCCATATCATCGAATGGACACGAGCACGTGACGCGGGAGTCTTGACCAGCGGTCCTGCGGAATCGGCGGCGCCGGTGAAGCGTGTGAAGAAGACCGCGGAGCAGGTTGAGCTGGAGAAGCTTCGACGGCGGAACGAAAAGTTGGAATCCGATCTGAAAAGACTCGGATGGCGTTGGATATCATGGGAAAGCACACGCGCTCTTGGAGGAACTCTCCGAGAGCACGGACGACGAGCCGCCCAGGACATCCTAGATACCGCGTTCACCGAACTGTGCGCCGCGGATATTTCCGTGCAGAAGTCGTGTGCGCTGACCGGGATATCCCGGGCCACTGCCCCATTCCCGGAGCGCGAATGAAGCGCGCGTCGAAGTGGGGCGTCCCTTCGTTCCCCCCGTGATCGGCGGTGGACGTGATCCGGTGACGGTCCGTCAGTTCTCGGTATGCGGTCGAGTGGCGGTGACACGAACGGCGTCGTGGTGGCGCGGGGTGATCGGTGCGAGCCTGCGTCGGCACGGGCTGCTCGACGCGCCCGATGCAGCGAACCTGGTGCGGCGCTGGCGGTTCGAGCTGTGCCTGCGGGTCGGGCGCCGTGCGCTGGCGCACGGCGCCGGCGGAGCCAACGGCGCGTCGATCGTGCGGGAGGAACTCGCGGCGCTGGTGGCTGAGATCGCCGACCCGCCATCCGTGGCGCTGCGGAACTTCACGGCGCACCCGGTCGCGATCCACACCGCCGGCCGGCGGCTGCTCGTCGAGCCGAGCGGCACCGTCGCCCGCTGTGCGGAGGAACCTGGTGCGCCCGCCGCGCCGGTCGTGGTGCGAGTCGGCAATCACCCGGTGGTGGTGGTCAGCGGCGTGACGGAGTCGACCGTGACCGGGCTGCCGCCGCGCGAGGACGGTGTGCTGTGCATCGTGTCCCGGTTGGTCGCGCAGGCGTATCCCCGACGGCCGGACCTGGTGTTTCCCCACAACACTCTGGTGCGCGGCGCGGACGGGCGGTCGGTCGGCTGTCGCGTCCTCGCACGGCTCACCAACGCGACCGTTGCCCCAGTCCCGGCCAGCGCCGGATGGTGTGCGTCGCACCAGCAGGCACGCACGATCTGTAACGGCGCGGCCGGTTGTGCTGACTGACGGCGTGTCATGAACTTCGTAAACTTCGTGGGGGCGGCCACCGGCTGCACTCGACCCTGCCCCTATCAGGAACGGCTCTCCGCCGGGAGCCTGCCCGACGGTGCTGCACGCGCCGACCGGCGCCGGGAAGACGCTCGCGGCCGTGCTGCCGTGGCTCTACCGGCGCGCCGCCCATCCCGACCCTGGGGTGCGGGCCGCGACACCCCGGTGGCTTGTCGTCGTGCTGCCCCAACGCGCTCTGGTGGAGCCCAGGTGTGGCGCCGAACCCGGCGAGCAGCCCGACCGCCTCGTGCCGGGTGTCCGGCGAGGTGCTCGCCGAGCCTCGCCCAACGCGCCGCCCGCACCGACTGCGGGTCGGTGTCCACCGCGGCCGGCACGTCGACCGGCTCTACAGGGGTGTGGTCGGCGGCGGCGAACCCGACGTCGGGCCGGTACCCGCCGGCGTCGGCGGCCAGCACCACGATCGCCGTCGGCCGCACGTCCCCGGCGCGGGCCGGCCGCCACCGCCCGTCGTCCTGGTCGAAGATCCACGCCTGGCGCTGGCCAGCCACCAGAGCGCGGACCGCGGCGATCGGCGCCGGGCACACCTCGTCCCGACCGACCGCCGAAGCGACGGACTCCTCGGTCATGGCTTCGGCGGTACGCCACGCCACCGACACCGTCCGGTCGGCCGTGTCCCGGACGAACGGGCTGACGTCGATGTCGTCGCCGGACAGGTCCGCCGTGTCGAACAACCCGAGCAGGTCCCGGCGCCGCAACACCGGATGCACCGGCGCGACCTGCGCGACCTCCCGCGCCGCCAGCCCGGCACCGGTGACCGCCACACCCTCGAGGTCGGTCAGCGCGGCCGTGGTCGCGTCGAGATCCGCCGCCGCGTACGGCAGCTCGGAGCCCTTGCCCGGTGGCGGCGAGCCCGTCCCGGTTGCAACGCCCGGCCCGCTGCACGATCGACGTCCATGGCGCGACCTCAGTCACCAGCGTGTCCGACGTGAGATCGACACCGGCCTCCAGCACCTGCGTGGCCACCACCACCGTCCCCCGCGGACCTGGCGCGGCCAGCGCCTCGGCGGTGCGGTCGCGCCGGTCACCCGGGCGGAAACGTGAGTGCAGCAGCACCACGTCCGGGCCCTGCCCGGACGACGCGGCGTGCACTGCGGCGTGTACCGCGGCCGCCCGCTCCACCGTGTTGCACACCACGAGCGTCCGCGTGCCCGGCCGGTGCGTGCCCACCACCCGGTCCGCCAGCACACGCGGATACCACCGGGCGTCCGGCTCCCCGAGGTCCAGCCGCCGAACCGTGCGCGTGGCCGCCAACCGTCGCGCCAGCCCACCCACCCGGTCCTCGTCGGTCAGCTCGACGACCCGTAGCTCACGCCGAAAGTCCACCGTCGCGAGGCGCGTGGCGTCGAGCGTGGCCGACATCCACATGCTCCGGCACGGCACCGCGACACCCAGCGACTCACGCAACCCTGCAACTGCAGCGATGTCGGCAACCCCGGACCCATCAGCTGCACCTCGTCGAACACGAACTGCACACCCGCGTGCAACAGCCCGAAGGACATCGGCCACGCCGCGCGGGCCTCACCGAACCCGCGCATCAACAGCCGCGACAGCACCATGTCCTGGGTGCCCACGAAGATCTGGGTCCGCTCCGGCGCGCTCTTCCACTCGTGCTCATCGACGCTCTCCCCACCCATCAGCACGTGCACCCCGACCTCGGGTGCGGCGTTGTCCCGCCAGCCGAGCACTGTCCGCACGGTCTGCTGAGCGACGCGCAGCGGGACGCGATCGTGGTCGGCGCCGCGGTCCACGACCTCGGCAAGGCCCACCCGTCGTTCCAGGATGCGCTGGCCAAGGCGAATCCCGACCAGCCGTCACCTGATTCCGCTGCGGTGTGGGCGAAATCGCCCAGCCGCGCCCCGCTGCGTCCGGCGCCGCCGCACTTCCGGCACGAGCTGGCGGGCGCGTTGCTGCTCACCGACCGGCCCGACCTGCTCGACGGGGCCCGAGTCGGACCTGGTGGTGTACCTGGTGTTGGCGCACCATGGCAAGGTGGGCCGTGGGTTGGTGAACGACGCGCCCGTCGGTCCTGCTGCTCGTCATGACGAGCCCCGTTCGCTCACGCGGTCCTGCGGGGTGTGAGCGCAGGTGGTCGACGCCTCGTCGCCCGCGGCGAACGACCAGCCCACCCATTGGCGATGGAACTGTGAACGGCAGCAGTGATGGTGCCCGCCGGTTCGAGACAGATCGGGTAGCCCTACAGCCTCGTCGCCGACCACCGGGTCGTCCACTCATCGGTGGCTCCGCCGTGTCTACGTCAGAGGCCGAGCACCTCGACGAGCCAGTCGAGCACGGTGCGCACGGTCCCGGAGATAACTCCGCGGAGCACCGCGCTGACGAGCGGACGGGGTTTGCGGTCTCGGATCTTCTTCACAGCGCCTCCAACGTGGTTGTTGTCGTAACCACGATGCGGCCACGAGTCACCGGGCGGACCACACTCGGCGGAGCTCGGTCTATGGCGCGGCTGTCGCTGGTCAGCGCCCTGTCCGGCGACCGGACTCCGGTCGTCTCCGGTTGCCCGGGGAGTCGAACCACCGTGACAGTGTCAGCGTGCCACGATCTCGGGTACGAGCTTGCGCACCTCGTCGCCGATCACCGCAGTGGCCGACGGCTCCCGTCGCAGCAGGACCCCGATCCCGTGATCCGGTAGTCCCTGGCAGAGCGCGCGCGCCAGCAGCGCGTGGCCGTCTCGGTCCCACGTCTGGTCCGCGATGCTCACCAGCAGATCCGCACGCTCCCTCGGATGGTCCGCGTAACCCGTCATGGTCACTGCTTTGTCGACCTGACCGGTGTCCAGAAGCCCCGGAAGCAATGTCAGCAGGATGTGGAAGCGTTGCTGTGACGATTTGTTTTGCAGGGCCATCGTCTCGATTCTGGCCACGAAGTGATTGAACCGGTCCCGGTCGGCCAGCCGGTGTGCCTCCACGAGAAGCAGGAGCACGAGCTCGCACTGTTCGCGGGTGCTCTCCACACCGTCGAGGAATCGTTCCCCGGCGATCAACCCGGCCACCCCGCGCAGATCGTGATCACGCCACTCCGGTGCGGCCGAACGCGAGAGCACGCTCTGGAGATCGGCGACGTCAAGGGCCGGATCGTGGAACAGCGCGGGCTTCTTGCCGTTTTTAAAGCGGTCGAGAATAGCGTGCACCTGGAATTGCAGCTTGGGATCGGTGATGGTGTCCCCTACCTGCCGGGCGACTTCCAGCTCGCCGGCCGCGCGCGCGATGACGTACTCGGCGCGCGCGAGGTCGACAGCACGGGCCCGAGAGTCCACGATGGCGGCGAGCAGTGCGCGTGCTCGCTCGAGCGCCGCGGTCGCAGGACGGTCCCGGCCCGCGGAAGCGTGCAGACGTCCGATGATGGACCAGCACCGGCTGCTGTCTTCCGGCGCCAGACCGCACTCCGCGATGGCTTCCAAACGATCGACGTAGCTCAGTCGAGCGACCGCGCGTACGAGGTTGAAGACCATAAGTCCCGCATCGGGCAACGCCGTGCTGACCATGGTCAGCACGCGCGCCACGTCCTTGATAGCAAGGAACGGAAGGATCTCGGCCACCATTTGGACGAGCCGTCCTGCGGAGCAGCCGTCGACCGCGGCGACAACTCTGAAGGCAGCCGCCAGATCGCCGGCCTGAACGCGGGAAACGGCCAACTCCGCCACCTGCCGGTCCCGATCGCGAGGTGACAGGATGGCGGAGACGAAGTGGCAGGCCGTGTCCAGGCGGCCCGCTCCCGCCGTGGCCACCGCCAGTGCGCCGAGAAGACGGCCGTCGCGGACGATGGGCGCGTCCGACAGCGCGTGCTCGTGCATGGTGGTGACGAGACGTCGGGCCTCATCGTGGTGACCGAGACGGTAGGCGGCTCTGGCCACGGCGACTGTGTGGTCCATCAGGGCGCCGGGGTCGTCCCAGTCCGGTGCCCACCGACGAGCCTGCTCGATCCCCAGGTGCTCCACGACCGCGTGCACGATGTCCGACGGCAACGGATGGGTGCGCCGCGCTTCGTCCACCGTCGTCATCACCACGTCGACTCCGGTTTGAGCCGGGAGGAGGCGTTGGGCCCGCAGCATGCGCCTGATCAGGTCGGCCTTCTCCTCGGGCCCGTGCACAAAGGAGGAGAAGGCGTTGACCTTCCGCAGCGCGGCGACCGCGTCGGGGCAGTTCCCTTCGGCCGCCGCCAGCATGGCCAACGCGCAATCCAGCCATCCCAGTGCCGCGCGGTTCGCTCGTGACGATGCATCGAGGATGGCGCGGCGGATTACGGCGAAGTGGGTGGACAACCCGGCGTCGACGGCGCCGCACGCGATGTCCGCGAGCGCCGACGCGTACGCCTCGAACCGCTCGATGTCGGCCGCGATGGCCAACGCCCGTACCGGATCTGTGCGTGCGGTGACCGCCGCTGACGTCTGCGAACGGTACGGCTCATGCTCGAGTAGCTCAACGGAGGACGCGGCCTCCGTCACGAAGCCGTTGTGCAGCAGAATGACGATCGTCATCCGATGGTGGTAGGCCCGAAACTGGGTGTGTGCGATCTCGTCGATGCACGCCTCGGCGTCTCGCACCCGGCCGTGACGGGCGAGAGTCGAGGAGAGCCGCCCCAACGTGTCCGCCCCGCTTATGACACCCAACTTGTCGGCAACGGCCACCACCACGTTGATGTGGCCGCCGACATCCGCGCACGGGTCGATGTCGAGCAGCGCCTCGATCGCCGCGATCACCGCGTTCACCCGGTCGATCGGAGGGCGGTCCGCTGCCAGCAGATCGATCCGGTGATCATGGCCCGCCGTGATCCAGAACGCCGACAGCCCGACCGGCGTCGCCGAGTTCCTCGATCGGAGGACTTCCAGATGGCACGCGACGGCCGTCATGGCGGGCAGGTCGATCGGATCGCCGGTCAGCAACACCTCCTGCAGGTCCGACATCTGCGCCATGGCGGACATGTCCGATCCGGACACCGAACGCATCCAGTTGTGCCGGTCGGGGTCGGTGGCCAAGTGGCGGAGCGTGCTGACGTCCTCGGTTTCCACGAGCATGCGAGGGAACCCGGCGAGTAGATAGAGCGGGGTGTTCTGGGGCCACCGTCGTTCCCGGTAACACAGCGCCCACTCCCGGACCCGGCGGTGGTAGGCGCCGACGCCACGCGGACCCATGAACTCCAGGGCGGCTCGTTGCAGTTCCTGATGTCCCAGCAGGAATCCGTCAGCCTGGTCCGTCCACTGCGTCGACACGGGGATGAACGTGCGACCGGATACCGAGTTGAGCAACTTGCGAGTGCTTCGATGATCGAGTCCGATGAGATCCGCGAGATCCGTCGCGGTCAACGCGCCCCGCGCGACCGCGACGAACCCCAGAAGGTCCTGCTCCTCCGACGATCCGTACAGCAAGCGGTCGAGTTCGCGTTCCATGGCCACTCGGTTGACCTGAGCGTACGAGGAGCTGTCCAGTCGTTCGACCCGTGTCCGGCCGCGAAGCGGGTGCTCGTCGGGCACATCGGGCGGGATCGACGGGTTCGGCCGCGACGAGACCAGTACACGCAGGCTCGGCGGAGGCTTGATGGGTAACAGCGCGGCGATGCTGCGAGCCCGCACGTCCGACGTGACCCCCTGGTCCTCGTCGAGCCCGTCGACCACCAGCACCATGCGCACACCGAGCTCCGAGCAGCGAGCGACCGCGTCGGCGAGCAACCCGCTCAGGTACGCCTCGCGTGTGTGCTCGGCCACCGTGTGGGGTACTGGCTGGCTGAGAAACTCCGCGAGCTGCTCGACAAGGGTCTGCGTGAACGCCGCCCGCGTGTCGTGACCGTCGAACCGGGCCGTCACGAAGAACGAGAACACCTGTACGCCGGGTGGCGGGTGCAGCACGAACCACGCCATGAGCGCGGACTTTCCTGTCCACGGCGGTGCCTGGAGTACGAAGTAGGCGCCGGACTCGTCCTCCAGGACGAAGCGAGCCAGCATGGCCAGTTCGTCCGCCCGGCCCTGGAGGCCCTCAGCCGGGCATAGCTGCCGCACGAGTTCGTCGTACCGGGACCGCGCGGCCCCCGCGGCGGGGCGCGGTGCGTTCAGGGCATCGCCGCCGCGATGCCGCCGGGGTATCAATTCCTGTTGACGATTGTCCGAAGACGGTCCGCCTGTCTCCTCGCCGTGGCGGTTCAGGTGGTCGTGGCGCTGCGCCTGCTCGACATGTCTCTGCAAGTCCGCGTGCTGGCTCCGCCACCAGCTCTGGTCAGACAAGCGAGCGACCTCGTCGTCCGACCACGTATCCGGTCGGTCCGGCGGCAGACACCGTGCCGCCGTGGCCACCACTTTGCTGACTCGCTCCCACGGGGGCACTCTGGTCCACCGCCCCCGCAGCAGATCGCCCAGCGTCGACTCGGGAACCTTCGCCCGCTCGGCCAACCGCGCGATGGACAGTCCGGTGGCATTCGCCAACCGGGCGAGGTTCGCTGCGAACGCCCGTTGGAGATCTCCCAAGCTCCGCTCTCCTCACGTCGCCACCGGCGCTGGCTTCGTCTCATTGTTGGGAGGTCGTCCCCGATGGAGCGCCGTTGTGTCGCTCGGCAGGCCCTAACCCAGGACGCCGTCATCTCGTGGCATCGCATCAACCGCGGCACCGGAGCAGCATGGCGCACCTTCGCGCCATGCTGCCACAACACGCTGTCCGTACGTCTCCGCCACATCCGTCAGCATGTGGGTAGCGCGCCGGTCTAACGATGGTCGTTCGTCAGCTCAGCGACCGGTTTGGTGCCCTCACGAGCCAGCTCAACGGCACGACGACGGAACTCAGGCGGGTGTGGTGCAGGCATCGGAACATCCTCCCTGGTGACCACCGGTCACCTCAGGTTAGGTGTCCGGGCTACGGGGGGAAGCTCAGAGCAGCCGAGACGGGAAGCCAGATCCTCATCGGCGTGCGCGGTGAACAGGGCCGCGCGTTCACCATCTCCCTTCAGCAGATCGTCGAGGCGCTGGCGAGCACCGGACGCGCCGCAACCGTCTCGGCCATCACCATGAGCGCGCACAGCCGCGGTAACGCCGGCCTCGCCGCCACTCTGGCGCACCGATTGATCCCTGCCTCGTTGATCGACCACATCACCGTCCTCGACGGTACGACCAGGCCCCGACGATCCTCGCCGGGATCCGGGCCAGCGGCGTCCCACTGAGTAAGGTGACCGCAGACATCGTCACCACCGGGCAATTCGGCACGTTTCCGGCCGGCATCCGCACCAAGTCGATGGACCCGACGGCCATCCGCGCGACCGGCTACGCCCGACTTATCAACGACGCCCGAGCGCTGAGCCGGGTAAGTCCTTCCCGCCCGCGATCACGGCACTGGCCGCCGCGTTGCCGCTGCCCGCGCGGGGCACCTTCACCACGGCGGACCCGGCCCCCCCGGCAGCAAAATCAACATCAACGCGTTCAGCCGGAATCCCACCAACGCCGCGGCATTGCCAGCTGCGGGCGGCCGCACCGTGCTGGTCGACACCTACCCGGTCTCGGTCGACGTCGACATGATCGAAGACGTGGTCGGCCAGGCCAGGATCACGCGGCGGGCCCAGCAGATCCGGGCCGAACTCGGCAACCCCGAGGTGCTGGTGGCGGGACTCGACCGGCTCGACTACACCAAGGGCATCGAGCAGCGGCTGCGGGCCTACGGCGCGATACTCGACGACAAGCGGTCGCTCACCCGCAGCCTCGCCTTCATCCAGGTGTCGCCGCTGGGCCGGGAACGGGTTGCCAGGTACGCGAAACTACGCGAGCGGGTGGACCGTCTCGCCGGGCACCTCAACGCCAGCTACGGCCGGATGGGCAGCCCTGTCGTGCGGTACACGAACCAGCGGATCGGCTTCGACGAGATCGTGGCGCTCTACCGGGCGGCCGACATCATGGTCGCGACCTCGCTCAGCGACGGCATGAACCTGGTCGCGAAGGAGTACGTCGCGAGCCGTACCGACGACCGGGGCACCCTCGTCCTGAGCGAGTTCACCGGCGCCGCCGCGGATCTCGAGGAAGCCCTCCTAGTCAACCCGAACGACACGGACCAGTTGAAGGAGGCGATCCTGCGGGCGATCACGATGAGCCTGCCAGAACAGCGCAGGCGGATGACGGCGACGCGCAGCCGCCTCCGCACCTACCTACGACAGCCGGGCCTGGGTGGCCTCGTTCATGGCCGGCTTGGACAGCGCACCGGCCAAGCGGTAGGTCACAGTGGCCACAGGCAGCCGAGCAGTTCCTCGTGCCATTCCCAGGCAGGAAGTTCCGCTTCGGTGATCACCCGGTACTTGTGGATCGGCCCGGTCACTCCGCCCGGCCGGTTCATGCCGCGGTAGATGGGGACCATGCCGGGCTGGCAGTCGAGGACGCTGGGCGCGCCCTGCACCTTCCAGTCGGGGTGGTAGATCCCGTCCTTGCCGCTGACGTAGTGGTTGTACTCGTAGCCAAGACACTTGTTGGCGGCGTTGTTGTTGGCGCAGAAGTGGTCGTACAGCTTGTGGATCGCGCCGGGTTGCAACGTCTGGTCCGCGTAGCCCCAGCCGAGGTCGGCCACCCACTGGTTGTAGCGGTCGCCCGGGAAACCCTTCTGCCGCAGGAGGAAAACCGGGTCACCGTTGTCGGCCCGGTACAGCGACAACACCACCGCCGGGTACGTCGGGTAGTGGACGACCACGGCGCCGCCGTCCATCGGGGTGCCGGCGGCGGGTTCCTGGGCGTGCACCAGGTAGTCGCGGTGCACGAGGTCCGCCCTCGGGTCGCAGGCCAGAGGCGCGACGGCGGCGCACGCGGCCTCCGGCCTCATGCCCACCACGTTCGGCACCCGGTAGGGGCTGCCCTTCACCACGGTCAGCGTGACCAGCTCGGTCGACCGCACCACCGCGCCGGGCGGCGGCTGCTGCTCGTAGACCACCCCGGCCGGTTTGCCGGTCACCTGCTCGCTCGCGCCCTCGACCACCTGGCACTGCACCGTCCGGTACGTCTCCTCGAGCGCCCCGCACACCGTGGTGCTCCCCTGGCCGCTGTAGTCCGCGAGCAGTGCCTTGTCGTGGTAGCTGACGACGACCTCGTCGCCCGTCGACGCCTCCGCCCCGTTGCCGGGGGTCTGTTCCTTGACCACGTCGAGGTCCTGCGGAATGGGTGCCGTGTCCTCCCTCGGCATGCGCACGCACGCCAGCTTGGCGCCCTCGATCAGCCCGCAGGCGGCGTCGCTGTGCTGACCGACGACGTCGGGGACGGCGGTCGGCCCGTAGTGGCGCACGATGACCCTGGACGACTTGGGCACCCTGGTCCCCGCGGACGGCTCGACGGGATCGGTGGCGACGGTGTTCGCCCGGCCGTCGGTGCCGACCCCCACCGGCGCGCAGGTCAGGTCGGCGGCGCGGATGCGTTCGCACGCCTCGTCCAGCTCGGTACCCGGCTCGATCGCGGGCACCTCGACCATGGGGGCCGGCTCGGTGTCGGACGGGCCCGGTGACGGCGGCGGCTCGCTCTGCGTGGGCTGGTCGGGGTCCGGTGACTCCGTGGGCTCGTCCTGGTCGTCGGCGTCGCCCAGTCCGTGGGTGTCGCTGAGGCCGGGTGCATCGCCCTTGTCGGTGATGGTCTCGTGCCCGTCCTTGTCCACCGTCACCGCGCCGCGGTCGAACTGGTCGTTCGCCCACACCTGACCGGAACGCACCTCGAGCGAGAACGTCGGCGAGTCGCCGGGCACCTCGATGTCATCGAGGCTGCGGCCGGTCCGGAGATCCCGGACGTAGAGCAGGTGCCTGCCGTAGTCGGGGACGTAGGCCCGGTTCCCCGCCTGCACCGGCTGCCCGAGCTTCCCGGAGTCCTCCGCGGGGAGATCGGCGAATTCGCGCTGTGCACCGGTCCGCGGGTCCACCGCGACAAGAACGCGCTCCTCGGTGTCCAGCACCAGCACCCACCGGCCGGGCCCCTTGGCCGAGCCGAGCAGCACGCCGTCGCCGTGCGGCACCGGTTCGGTGTCGATCCCGCGCAGCGGCCGCTCCGCCACCCGCAGCAGCTCGCCGGTCTCGGTGACCGCGATGGGCTGGCCCTCGGCGACCGTCAGTGCCTCGATGGACCGGCCGCGCACGAGGCGGCGCACCTCGTCCTTCACGACGTGCGCCACGTCGCCGTTCTCGGTGCGCACCCAGATGCCCTCTACTGCGTCCGGCACGCCGTCGCCGACGATCTTGCCCGGCAGCCGCACGGGGTTCGACGGGCGGCCCTGCTCGTCGATCCGCGTGACCACGTCACCGGACCCGACGTAGCCGCTGTCCGGCGCGGGCACCAGGACAATGTCCTTCGCGTCCTTCGCGTCCTTCGCGTCCTTGGGCTCCTCGGCGGGCTTCGGTGCCGGGTCCGGGTGGTCCACAGGCGGTCCCTGCGGCGCCATCATCCCCGGGTCGAGCACCCACACCTGGTTCGTCCTCGTGTCGACGACGGCGACGCGCCCGTCGGCGAGGGTCACGATCTCGGTGGGGTGGTCGCCCTGCGCCAGGGCGATCGCCTCGGCCTCCACGTCCCCCGAGACGCCGTTGACGTACACGATGCTCTCGAGCTTGGCGAGGTAGGCGCCTGGCGTGTCCAGCTCGGGCCGGGACGCCGAATAGCCGGCCCCGATCGTCGCCGCGAGGACACCGGCCAGCAAGGCGGCGGTGAGCAGCAGACTCGCCGCTCGGCTGTGCGGAGAAAAGCGCCGCATAATCCCGGAACTGCCCGATGCCACCAGTACCTCCCTGACCGCGCGGGTGTTGTTTCTGAAACACTCGCCCGGCGGCAGAGTACCGACTTCGTGAACCCGCACAGAAGTGGGAAGGGGTCCCCAGTACCGTCGCGGTCCGACACGATGGAGGAAACCGGGTGGACGACAACGCGGCCGGATTGTTCCCGACGACAGTTCGGGTCGGCGACGCCGTGCACACATTGCACGAGCCGAATCCCGGCGCGGAGTTCACCTTCGGCCGGGCGGAAACCTGCACGGTATGCCTCGATCCCGCGGACGTCGGGATTTCCCGGGTCGCCGGGTCGATCGAGTTCGACGGGGCCACGTGGTGGGTCGTCAACCGCAGTGCGCGGCGGCCGCTGGTCGTCATCGACGAGTTCGGGTTCCGCAGTCTGGTGCCACCGGCCCGCCGGTACGCGGTCGAAGGTCGCGTCCGGGTGGTCGTCGACGGCACGGCTGGCAGCCACGAACTGGACATCACCGGTCCGCCGCGGCCGCCGAGGAACGACGACTCGGTCCCCGGCGAGCGGACCGCGGTCGGTGAGGGCGTGCTGATCACCGCGGAGGACCGGGCCGCGCTGGTCGCGTTGTTCGCCGGCTACCTCGAGGACGGGCCGCGCTACGACCCGAACCCCAAGTCCTACAACGCCGCCGCCGCGCGCCTTGGCTGGCCGGCACCGACCGTGCGCAAGAAGATCGAGTACCTGCGCACGCGCCTCGACAAGGCGGGCGTGCCGAACATGACCGGCTGGCACGCACTCACGAACCTCGCCGAGTACGTGCTGTCGAACGGCACCATCACCAAGGACGACCTCCGGCTGGTCTACCCGGACCGGTGAGGCGCGGGCACGGTTGGGGAGGGCTGCCGATTCCGTCGACACCACGACGTTCCTAGTTTTGGCGCATGCCCATCGACCTGGTGTACGACGGCCCGGACGGCGCGGTCGCCGAGTTGCGGGTGACCGTCGGCGCGCTGGCGCGGGTCGGCGACCTCCGCCAGGCCCTCGAAACCCACCTGCGCACCGCGGCGGGCCGCCTCTACTCCGGCCTCACCCCGCTCGCGGACCCGACCCCGGTCGCCGACACCGACCTGGTCGACGGGGCGGCGATCGGGCTGGGCAGCCCGGTGTGGCCCGTCCGCACGGTCGACGCCCCGCTCGCCGACTTCGGCGAGCTGGAGCTCGCGGTCACCGGCGGACTGTACGGCGGGCCTGCCACCCCGGTCGTGCCGCGCGAACAGCTGTCGGTCGGCAGGCACGGCGGTGCCGGGCTCGTGCTCGCCGATCCCGAGGCGAGCCGGGCACACGCACAGGTGTCGATAACCGACGCCGGCGCCGTCCTGCTCACCGACTTGGGCGCACGCAACGGCATCCGCGTGCGCGGGCACCGGCTCGGGCACGCGGCCGAACTCGCGACCGGTGACGTGTTCGGTGCCGGTGAGACCGTGCTGGGACTGCGCGAACGGGTCGTGGCGGACGCCGACCTCACGCGGGCCGGGAGCAGTCTGTGGTTCACCAGGCCGCCTCGCCGACTTCCGCCCCCGCCGCCGGAGGGCCTCCCGGTCCCGGTGTCACCGGAGCGCCCGGCGGGTTTCCGGCTACCGCTGCCCGCTGTGCTGGCCCCGGCACTTCCTGGTCTGCTGCTGATGGCGGTCACACCCGTGCTGGCGGGTCTGCTCCTGGCGCTGACACCGCTGCTCGCGCTTGTCAACCTGGTCTCCGACCGGCACACCGGGCGCAGGGAGTACCTGGTGGAGCACAAGGACTACCTCACACGGCTCGCCGACTTCCGCGTGGCACTCGCCGAGACGGCGGTGGCCGAGGAACGGCAGGCGCGGGTCGCGCACCCGGATCCCGCCACGATCGTCAGCCTGGCGTGCCACCCGTCGGCGCGGCTGTGGGAGCGGCGGCGCGGCGACGCCGACTTCCTGACCGTCCGGGTCGGTCTCGTCGACCGGCCCGCCGCGTTCGCGCTGTGGCCGGAACCGACCGGGTTCGCCGAGGTATACCCCGAGCCGCCCGCCCCGCCGACCGTGTACGACGTGCCGGTCACCGTGGCACTGCCGAAGATCCGGGTCCTCGGCGTGGTGTGCGCGGCACGGGACACGATGCTGGCCGCCGCCCGCGCGCTCGTCGCGCAGGTGGCGACCCTGCACGCGCCGGACGACCTGTCGATCGTGGTCGCCACCGCGCCGGACTCCGCGCCGGACTGGGCGTGGACGACCTGGCTGCCGCACACGGTGACCACGCCACGGCCCGGCACGGTCACGCTGGTGGTGGCGGACGGCGTGCCCGTCGACGTGACCGGGCCTGGGGACGAGCGGTACGCGGTGTACTTCG
>CAWJCX010000027.1:0-39094 GCA_963841395.1 uncultured Actinomycetota bacterium | reverse complement strand
GCCTACCTGCTGCAACGACTGCTCGGCGAGCCGGTCGGAGGTGAGCGGCAGTGAACTACTTCGAGGAGCTCGCGGCTCGCCTCGACCGGTTCGAGCACGTACCCGACGACGTCCTGCTGGACCATCGTGACCGTCGACGAACACCTGCGCCTGGTTGTACGCGAACGACCTCGAACCCGACTGCGACCGGCGACGCGCTGACCGATCGGGAGGCAGGCTGCGCTGTTGTGTGCGGGCTGCACTGTCAGGTGGGCGTGCCTGGAGCTGGAGCTTCGCAACCAGGGCGGTCAGGCGCTGGGCGTATGGGGCGGGATGTCGGCGGAGCAGATCCGGGCGCTGTATCCGGTGTGGCGGGCTCGGCGTCAGGGCGGTGATCGGCCATGACGTTCGCGCTGACGCCGACACAGCTGCTCGCCGGGCTCGGTGTGCTGCTCTCGCTGCTCATGGTCTGGCGGGCAAGGGCGCTTGTAAGGCCCGTGCCGCGGCTGACGCGGCCCGTGCCGGGGGGCGGTTGTTGTCGCTGGGTGGGCGGGTGTTGTTCACAGCCGGCGTGATCGTCGGGGTGCAGTGGGTGGTGATCGCTCATCCGGAGGCCAGCCGGTGGCTGCTGCTTGCGGTGCTGGGGCTGCCCGCGCTGCTGTCGTCGTATGCGGTCGGACCCGGGCTTTGACGGTGACCCTCGACCGGAACGGCGGGGTGATCGACGATGACCGCGAAACGACACCGGCGCGCGCCGGTCAGCCGCGTCCGCGCAGCTCGCGCAGCAAGCAGCGGAGGCGGCGAAGGTCCGCTCGTATCAGACCCATCCGGACGTGATCGCGCTGCGGATCGAACGGATCCGCACGCATGTGGATCGGATGTGCTGGGCGGGGATCATGCTCGGGCTGGCGTTCACGATGACCAACGTTCAGGTGTTCGCATCGGCCGGCAGCCCAGTGTGGACTCTCTCGTGGCTCGCGGCGTGGGTGCTGGATCCGACGGTGTCGCTGGTCATGCTGGCGATCCTGCGAGCCGAGCAGGTGACCGCGCGCTATCAGGTACGGCCGGGCCCGTGGGTGCGGCGCGCGAAGTGGTTCACGATGGCGGCGACCTACGTGACAGAACACGTGGGAGTCCTACGCCGAAGGATCGCTCGCGGCGATCGTGCTGCACTCCGTGCCGTCACTCGTGGTGTTCGTGGCCGCGGAGGCGATCACCGATCTGCACGACAAGCTGACCGACGCGGTGGCGGTGGCTTACGTTGGAGCCGGTGGTGGACGTGAGGACAAGCCGCGTAGGTCGCGGCAGCCGTCGCGGCGCAAGTTGTTCGCCGACTTTCTGCTCGATGCGCGGGAGGCGTGGACGCCCGGTGTCGAGATCTCGCCGCGGTGGGTCCGTGACGTGTCCGGTTGTTCCCATGGTTTGGCTCCGCGGGTGGCGCGGGCGCTCGCGGATGAGGTTGAGCGTGGTGGCCGGTCATGAGCGCGTCGGAGGAGTCCATGGCCGGCCACGAGCCGGGAACCGCGCCTCCCGGGACCCGTGAGGTGGCGCCGGCGGAGCGGGTGCTGGAGGCGGAGTTGGTCGATGAGTTGTCCGCGCCGCGGATGCGTCGGCCAGGTGGTGGTGGGTTCGGTTCCTGGTGGTCGCGGTCGCGGTGGGTGCCCGGGTGGGTGAAGGGGCCTCGGCAGGTGGTGGGGGCTGTGCAGGACCTGGTGGCGTGGTTGGTGCGGGCGCCGGGTCGGTTCGTGGTGGCGGTGGTGGGGGTCTGATCGCTGGTGTCCGGTGCTGGCGTCGGTGGGTCACGGTGCGGGAGTACCGGGAGGCGGTGGTGGCGGCGGAGAGGTTGGCGGGCAAGTTCATGGAGATCCGCGCGCTGACCTTGTTCCGGTGGAAGGTCACGGGTGTGGTGTTCGTGGTCGTGGTGATCGCGATGGCGTTGGTGGATCTGGTGTACGGGCCGTTGTGGTTGTGGGTCGCGGTCCTGGTGCTGTCGGCGTTGTTCGCGGTGTTCGGCCGTCGCCGGGAGGGCGCTGCGGGGCGGAAGTCCGTTCTGGCTGGGCCGCGGGTCCTGACGTGGGCGACGGACCCGCAGGTGTTCGTGAACGCTTTCCGGGACGCCAAGCTGATCGGAAAGGACGAGGTGCTGCGGCTGGTCGAGCGGATGACCCGGGCCGGGGCGGGATGGGCGATCACGGTGGACCTGCCGCCGGCCCGGAAAGCCGCGGATGTGATCAAGAACCGGGAGGCGTCGGCATCCGCGCTGGCGGTGGATGAGGTCCAGCTCATCGTGGAGCGGGTACGTGGCGCAGGCGGACACGCGGGCCGGGTGGCGATGTGGGTGGCCGACTCCGACCCTTACGCCGCACCTGCGCTACGGACGCCGCTGGTGGAGGAGCGGCGGTGGGATGCGTGGCGGCCGGTGCCCTTCGGGCGGGACGCACGGGATCGGCGGATCGATCTACCGTTGGTGTGGACGTCGCTGCTGATCGGCGCGATTCCCCGGCAGGGCAAGACATTCGCCGCGCGTCTGGCCACGACCGGTCTGATTTTGGATCCGTTCACCCGGCTGTATGTGGCGGACTTCAAGGCGGGTAAGGACTGGCAGGCGGCTGCGTCGGTGGCGCACCGGTATTTGTCCGGTGACGAGTCAACCGATGTCCTGGCGCTGGTCGGGGTGGCTCGCGGAGCTGGTCGCCGAGGTCCAGGCGCGGTTCCGGCGGATGCGGGACCTGGACGACTCGACCTGTCCGGAGTCGAAGGTGACCCCGGCGATGTCACGCGACCGCGGGCTGGACATGCCGATCACCGCGATCGTCATCGACGAGGTACAGGTGCCGCTGGAAGACCGGACACCGGTCGAGGTCGCGGGCCGGACGATACCCGCGGGGGAGTATGTCGGGGAGTTGCTGACCTGGCTGGCGAAGAAGGACCGGCCGCGGGCATCGTGCTCATGCTCGCCACCCAACGCCCGGACGCGCGGACGATCCCGTCAGGTCTGCGGGCTGTTCTCGGGTCAAGGTTCGCGTTACGGGTGATGGACTGGCGCGACAGCAACATCGTGCTGGGTGAGCAGATGAACGCCCGCGGCTATGACAGCAGCCGCCTGCTCGCCGCGCACAAGGGCGTGGGGATCCTGCGGCCGGACGGCGACATCCACGCCGCCGCCGATGCCGTCGCGGTGACTGTTCGGACGTTCTTCATGCCTAACGAGGACTGGCAGGCGATCTGCCGACGTGGCCGTTCCCTCCGGCTCGCGGAAAGCACGCTCACCGGACACGCCACCGGCGACGACCCGGCTCCCATGCTCGATCATGTCAGCTGTCGAGGTAATGGCACCACTCCCATGGCAGAGCGGGCAGCGGTGGAGCTGCCGGAGCCGCTCGCCAGCATCGTCGAGTACCTCGAGGAGCTCGGCGACGACGGGCCGGAGTTCGTGTCGAACGCCGACCTGGCCGCCGTCCTCGACTTCGACCCGACATGGCTAGGGCGCAGACTCGCAGAGCTGGGATGCCGATCCACCCGCGAGCGAGTGACCGACGACTCCGGTCAGAGCCGACAGGCCCGCGGCTACTTCACAGCCGAACTCCTCGACACCGCAGCAACCCGGAACGCCGATTCACCCGACGAAGACCTGTGACAGCATGACCCAGAATGCTGTCACACCACGCCGAAAATGCTGTCTTGCTGTCACACCCGTGTGACAGCAAGAATACCGTCCTGACCTGCGGAAACGAGAGTTGTGACAGCAAGACAGCATCGACAAATGCCGTCACAACGACGCCGTAAGCGGGGGATCTGGCCACCGGCCGAGACATGCGTCGATGCTGTCTCACATGGGACTGGTGCACGATCAGGTGGCAGAAGTCGCGATGCTTTACCAAGCTGCGGAGCAAGGCTGCCGCAACCGGGAGCAGCCTGGCCGGGGACCTGGCGCCGAAGTTCGCCGAGGAGCTGACGGAGCGCGTCATCAAGGACGTCGTCAGCGAGCCCGCTGCCATCGTGAGCGGAACCGGACGCGAATGGCGCCAGCGGCAAGGAGTCGGGTTCAGGCTCCGAGGACGCCGAGTAGGCGGGCGACCTCGTCCGCCACTGCGGTGCGGGCCGCGGCTAGGTACTTGCGGGTGTCCACCACGTCCGGGTGCTCGGCTAGGTAGGTGCGCACGGCGCCCGTGAACGTCTTGTTCAGCTGGGTCGCGATGTTGATCTTCGTCATGCCGGCGGCGACTGCGCGGGTGAGGTCTGCGTCCGGCACGCCCGAGGAACCGTGCAGCACCAGCGGGACCGGCACCGCCGCGTGCAAGCGGGCGATCAGCTTCAGGTCGATCGCCGCGTCGCGGGTGAGCATGGCGTGTGACGTGCCGACCGCTACCGCGAGCGCGTCTACCCCCGTCGCCTCGACGTACTTCTGCGCCTGGGCCGGGTCGGTGCGTGCGCCCGGGGCGTGCACGCCGTCCTTGCCGCCCACCTCGCCCAGCTCCGCCTCCACGTACACCCCGTGCGCGTGGCAGTGCGCCACCACCTCGGCCGTCGCCGCCACGTTGTCTACATAGGACATCGTGGATGCGTCGTACATCACCGAGCCGAGTCCGAGGCGCACCGCCTCGTGTACCAGCGCGACGTCCGTGGCGTGGTCCAGGTGTACGGCGACCGGCACGGCCGACGCCCGCGCGACCGCCAAGGTGGCCAGCGCCAACGGTTCCAGCGCGCCGTGGTACCGCACGGCGTTCTCGCTGATCTGCAGGACGACCGGCGCGCCGACGGCCTCCGCGCCGGCGACCAGCGCCTCGGCGTGCTCGAGCTGGATGACGTTGAACGCGCCCACCCCGCGTCCAGCGCGAGCTGCGGCGCCGACGATCTCAGCGGTCGGCGTGAGCATGCGGCCCCTCCACCGGGACTTGCGGCGCGAGCCGCCGGTAGGTGTCCAGGTCGACGTCGCCGGCGAGCGGGCAGGCCACCGCGGCGGCGGACAGCGCCACCGCGTCCGCGAGCAGCGCCGGCCACGGCGTGCCCGCGGCCAGCCCGGCGGCGAGCGCGGCCACGCACGCGTCGCCCGCCCCGGTCGGGTTGCCGCGCAAGGGTTCTGGCACCACGGCCCGCCACATACCGTCGCTGGTCACCGCGACTAGGCCGGCCTCGCCGAGCGAGGCGACGACCGCGCCCGCGCCCAGCGACTGGAGCCGCCGGGCCGCGGCGAGCGGATCGGTGACCCCGGTGGTCGCGACCAGCTCCTCGGCGTTCGGCTTGACCACGTGCGGGTGCGCGGCGACGCCCTCGAGCAGCGGGGCGCCGGACGTGTCAAGGACCGTCGGCGTGGCGCCGATCAGCTGCGCGTAGGCGTGGTCGGGGAGCCCGGGCGGCAGGCTGCCGGACAGCACGACGACGTCCGCGCGGGACGCGAGTTCGTGGTAGCGGCCGACGAACCACGTCCAGTCCTCGATGGACAAATGCGGACCCCGCTCGTTGAACGACGTCGCCATACCGTCCTGCGTGGACACGACGGTGACCGTCCGGCGGGCCGCCGCGGCCGGCTCGACCAACGCCTCGCGGATACCGGCCGCCGCCAGGTCCGCCCGGATCGCCCGGCCGGTCTCGCCGCCCGCGAACCCGGTGACCTGCGTGTCGTGGCCGAGTGCGTGCAGCACGCGCGCCACGTTGATGCCCTTGCCACCCGCCCGCGCGCCGGTCTGCTCGACCCGGTGCGCGGCGCCCGGCACCAGCGCGGGCAGGTGGTAGGTGACGTCGAGCGCCGCGTTCAGCGTGACGGTGAGGATCACGTGCTTGCCCGCCACGCCATGATCGCCGAGCCGATGCAGCCCGCGTTGTCGCCGAGCGAGGCGGGCACGATCTTGGGCACCCGCTGGAACGTCATCCGCCCCACGAGCGCCTCGCGCAGCGGCGCCAGCAGCGTGTCGCCGGACTCGGCGAGCCCGCCGCCGATCGCCACGACCTCCGGTGCGAACAGCGTGGTCGCGGTCGTCAGCGCGGCGGCCAGCCCCTCGACCGCGCGGTCCCACACGGCCACCGCGTCCGGCTCGCCGGCCCGCACCGCCTCGGCCACCTCGGCCGCGCGGGTCACCGGGCGGCCGCTGAGCTCGGCGTAGCGGCGCGCGATGTGCGCCGCGGCCGCGACGGTCTCCAGGCAGCCGCGGATCCCGCAGCCGCAGACCGTCCCTTGTGGATCGACGACGATGTGGCCGATCTCGCCGGCGTAGCCGTCGGCGTCGAGCCGGTGGCCGTCGACCAGGATGGCCGCGGCGATGCCGGTGCCGATCGGCATGAACATCGCGTTGCGCACCCCGGTGGCCGCGCCGACGGTGAACTCGGCCAGCCCGCCGGTCCGCACGTCGTGGCCGAGCGCCACCGGCATGCCGGCCGCCTCGCTCAGCAGCGCGCGCAGCGGCAGCTCCCGCCAGCCGAGGTTCACCGCGGCGCGCGCGATGCCGTGCTCCTCGTCGATGATCCCGGGCGCCGCGACGCCGACCCCGCACACCGTCGCCGCGCCCGCGGTGGCCCGCAGCTCGTCGATCAGCCCGGAGATCTGTCCGACATCGACGCTGCCGTCCACCCGCCGGGTGGGCGTGCGGTGGGTGTGCACCACGCGGAGGTCCTCGGCCACCAGCGCGGCCTTGATCGAGGTGCCGCCGACGTCGATGGCCGCCACGAGCCGGTCCATGTCAGATCCTCCGCGGGTAGAGGGGTTTACATTGCACCACGTGGATCGGTACGAACGGCTGAGCACCCTGCTCGACCTGCTGGGACAGCGGGGCAAGGTCGACGTCGACGAGCTGACCACCGAGCTCGACGTGTCCGCGGCGACCGTCCGCCGCGATCTCGACCACCTCGCCGAGCAGCAGCTGCTGACCAGGACCCGCGGCGGCGCGGTCGGCAGCAACGTCGCCTACGACCTGCCGCTGCGCTACAAGACCGCGCGGCACGCCTCGGAGAAGGAGCGCATCGGCGCGCGCCGCGGCGGCGCTGGTCGAGCGCGGCGGCGTGGTCGGGCTCAACGGCGGCACCACGACCACCGAGATCGCCCGCGCGCTCGCGATCCGCCCGGACCTCGCCACGCCGGCCGACGAGCCGGCGCTGACGATCGTCACCAACGCGCTCAACATCGCCGGCGAGCTCGCCGTGCGGCCGCACGTGAAGATCGTCGTCACCGGGGGAGTGGCCCGGCCGCAGTCGTTCGAGCTGACCGGCCCGCTCGCCACCCCGGTCCTCGACGAGATCACGATGGACGTGGTGTTCCTCGGCGTGGACGCGGTCGACCCCGTGCACGGCGCCTACGCCCACCACGAGGGCGAGGCGAGCATCAACCGGCTGATGGCCGACCGCGCGCGCCGGATCGTGGTCGCGGCCGACAGCTCCAAGCTCGGCCGGCACGCGTTCGCCCGGATCTGCCCGGCGTCGGCCATCGACCTGCTGATCACCGACACCGCCGCGTCCCCGGACGTCGTGCGCGCGTTCACCGCCGAGGGCGTGGCGGTGGAGACGGTCTAGCCGCCCGGGGGATCAAGGTCTCGACCGTCGATGCCGACACTGCCCCAGTGACTGACACGAACATCGGTTCCGCGACGGTCGACGTCGCCGGGCTGCTGACCACCCTGGCCCGCGAGGAAGACCACGCACGCAACGAGCCTCTCGACGGTGCTCGCGAGAGCTACCGGGCGGGAGCGGCCGACGCGTACGCGCACGTACAGACCCTGGTCCGCGAGTCGGCCGGCCTGCCGCTGACGAAGGACACGATCGTGGGGGCGTCCGGACGCGGCTAGGCGTTCGGGTCGAACGGGATGCCGGCCGGCTTGGCCTCGGTGAGGTTGTTCGCGAACGCGCTGTCCTTGATGCCCAGGCGGCGTCGCCGAAGTCGGCGCTCGGTCAGCGTGTCGCGGATGCCCGCCGGGAAGTTGTCCCAGCCGACCAGGTCCGGGTACTGCCAGGTGCCGTAGTGGTTCTCCGGCTGCTCGCTCGCATCCCCGCCAGCCGGAAGCAGTGCGTGGTGGCGCCGTCCTTGTGGTAGATCGACCTTCGCGTGCGTGCCCTCCCAGCCGACCTCGGACCGCGGGTAGGTGTCGTAGTCGCCGTGCCGCGAGACCGAGACGTACTGCGCCTGGTCCCCGTTCACCCAGACCACGACGTGCTCGAGGTCGTGCCGGTGGCCGAACGGGTCCAGCCCGGCGACGGCCTGGTCCTTCTCGAAGTACAGGTCGTAGAGGTAGGCGCACCAGCCGTTGTTGCACTTGGACCGCGAGTAGGAGTTCGTGTTGTCCAGGTCGGACTGGTCGTGGCAGTTGCCGTTGAGCGCGCCGGACGGCTTCAGCCCCGGGTTCAGCGTGCCGCCCGGTCCGATCGCGGGGGTCGGGTAGCAGCCGTCCCCGTCGTAGTCGAACGCCGGCTGCCACTTCGCGTCCGCCGCGGGGGAGCTGGCCGGGAGGGCGGCGGGTGGCTCCGCCGACGCGATGGCCGGGATGGCGACCGCGGCCACGACGGCACTGGCGACGGCGATGAACGTGCGCGAGACAGCCCTCATAGGTCCAGACAACCACCCTGGACGTGATCTACACCACCGACGATCGGACGGTCCTGTCGCCGGTTATCCGCGATGCCCCAGCATGCTGAGCACCAGGTCGCCGTACTGGCGGCCGAGCATCGCGGGCGCGGGCTTGCTGGCGGGGGAGTACCAGCGGGCCACGTCGATGCCGAGCGACAGCACCGCCCGCGCCGCGGTCCGCACGTCCGGAACCGTGAACACGCCCTGCTCCACGCCGCGGGTGATCACCTCCCGGACGAGCCGCTCGGTGCGCCGTCGCAGGTCCGCGACCAGCTCGTAGTCCTCGGGCGGCAGCGCGTGCAGCTCGTGCTGCACCACCCGCGCGACGACGTGCCGCTTCGCGTGCCAGGCCACGAACCTCTCGACCAGCGTGCGCATCGTGGCGACCGGGTCGGGGTCGCCGGCCACGATGGACTCGACCATCGCGAGCGTGCGCTCGTGCCCGCTGCGGCTGATCGCGAACAGCACCGCCGACTTCGCCGGGAAGTGCACGTACAGCGCGGCCGGGCTCATCCCGGCCGCCGTCGCGATGTCCCGGGTGGTCGTGGCGTGGTAGCCGCGCTCGGCGAACGACTCGACCGCCGCGGCCATCAGCCGCCGCGCCGCCTCCGGCCGCACCTCCGGCCACAGCTCGTCCGGGATCGGTAACTGCGTCACGCGAGCAGGTTGACCAGCGGGGCGAGCAGTTGGCGGTGCCGGCCCGGGGTGCCGAGCGCGATCTGGTCCGCCTTGGCCCGCTTGAGGTACAGGTGCGCCGGGTGCTCCCAGGTCATGCCGATCCCGCCGTGCAGCTGCACGCACTCCTCCGCCGCGTGCACGGCGACCACCGAGCACAGCGAGTTCGCGATGCTCGGCCGCGAGCCGCGCGTCGTCGGAGGCGCCGGGAGTGTCGGCGGCGGCCCGGGCGGCCGCCCGGGCCAGTGCGAGCTCCTGCCACAGGTCGGCGAGGCGGTGCTTGAGCGCCTGGAACGAGCCGACCGGCCGGCCGAACTGGTGGCGCTCCTTGAGGTAGGCCACCGTCGTGGTCAGGCACCACTCGGCGACGCCGAGCTGCTCGGAGGCCAGCAGGCCGGCCGCCGTCCACAACGCACTGTCCACAGCGGACTCAGCGGGTCCGTCGAGCACGGTGGACGCCGCGCCGTCGAAGGTGACGTCCGCGATCGGGCCGGGTCAGGTCCAGCGACACCACCGGCGTCACGGTCACGCCGGCCTGCCCGACGGGCACCGCGTGCAGCCGCGGCCCGTCCGGGCCGGTAGCCGGCACGATCAGCACGTCCGCGGCGAGCGCGTCGCCGACCGAGCGGACCTGCCCGCGCAGCGCGTCGCCCTCGTAGGCCACAGTGGACGGGAAGCCGGAACCCGGTGCGGTGCCGAGGGAAACGGCCAGCGCGCCGACCGAGCGGCCGGCGCCGAGCCCGTCGAGCAGCTCGCGCACCGCGTCGCCCGGCTCGACCCCCAGCAGGGCCGTGGTGGCCAGCACCGCGCTGCCGAGGAACGGCACGGGCGCGACGAAGCGGCCGAGCTCCTCCATGACGACGGCGATCTCGCGGGTGGACGCGCCCTGCCCGCCGAGCTCCTCGGGCACGTGCAGCGAGCCGACGCCGAGCTCGCCGGTGAGCGTGCGCCACAGGTCGAGGTCGTAGGGCTTGTCGGTCTCGCAGCGGGCCAGGATGGTGGCCGGCTGCGCCCGGTCGGTGAGCAGGTCCCGCACGCTCGCCCGGAGCTGGTCCTCGATGTCGGTGTAGAGAAGGTTCACGACGTCCCCTCGCAGGCTCGGTGACGCCGTTCACGGTCGCCCTGTGTTGTCTGGTTCGCTCCGCAAGCTCCGCTCACCTCGGCAGGTCCTTCCACGCGACCTTGGTGTCGACCCGCGCCTCGGCGGGCAGCCCGAGCACGCGCTCGGCGATGATGTTGCGCAGCACCTCGGAGGTGCCACCCTCGATCGAGTTCCCCTTGGCGCGCAGGTAGCGGTAACCCGCGTCGCGGCCGGTGAAGTCGACCATGTCCGGCCGGCGCAGCGTCCAGTCGTCGTAGCGCAGGCCCTCCTCGCCGAGCATCTCGACCTCGAAGCCGGACAGCTGCTGGGCCAGCCGGGCGAACGCCAGCTTCATGGCCGAGCCCTCCGGGCCGGGGGAGCCGACCGCGAGCTGCTGGCGCAGCCGGATTCCCGCCAGCCGCAGCGCCTCCGACTGCACCCACAGGTCGAGCAGCCGGTCGTGCAGCTCCGGCGTGTGCAGGTCGGGGTTCGTACGCCAGGTGTCCGCGACCGTGCCGATCAGGCCGCCCTCGCGGGGCGTCGGCCGCCCGCCGATCGCGACGCGCTCGTTCATCAGCGTGGTCTGCGCGACCTTCCAGCCCTCGCCGACCTCGCCGAGCCGGTCGGTGTCCGGGATCCACGCGTCGGTCAGGAAGACCTCGTTGAACTCCGCCTCGCCGGTGATCTGGCGCAGCGGCCGGACCTCGACGCCCGGGTCGGTCATGTCGAGCACGAAGTAGGTCAGCCCGGCGTGCTTGGGCAGGTCGGGGTCGGTGCGGGCCAGCAGGATCGCCCAGCGGGCGGTGTGCGCGCTGGAGGTCCACACCTTCTGGCCGGTGAGCCGCCAGCCGTCGACGCCGTCCTTCGTGTCGCGCACCGCGCGGGTGCCGGCGGCGGCGAGGTCGGAGCCCGCACCGGGCTCGGAGAACAGCTGGCACCACACCTCCTCGCCAGTCCACAGTGGACGAAGGAGACGCTTCTTCAGCTCGTCGGTGCCGAACGCCAGGACGGTCGGCGCCGCCATGCCGAGCCCGATGCCGATGCGGCGGGGGTCGTTGTCCGGCGTGCCCGCCAGGTCCGCCTCGACGACGCCCTGCAGCTCCCGCGCGAGGCCCAGCCCGCCGAGCCCCTCGGGAAAGTGCACCCAGGCGAGGCCCGCGTCGAAGCGGGCGCGGAGGAAGTCCATCCGGTCCATGGTGGACGGATCGTTGGCGGCCAGGAACTCGCGTGTCCGCTCGCGCAGCGCGTCGGGGGTCATGGCACGTACAACGCCATCGTCTCGGCGACGCAGGCGGGCTTGTCGCCGCCCTCGATCTCGATCGTGGTGCGCACGGTCACCTGCTTTCCCTGCGGCTTGTCGACGACGTCCACCAGCTCGGCGCCGGCCCGCACCCGCGAGCCGACCGGCACGACGGCCGGGAAGCGGACCTTGCCAAGGCCGTAGTTGATGCCCATCGAGATGCCGTGCGACCGTGTAGATCCCCTTGCCCAGCATGGGGATCAGCGACAGCGTGAGGTAGCCGTGGGCGATCGGCGCGCCGAAGGGACCGGCCTTGGCCTTGTCGGGGTCGACGTGGATCCACTGGTGGTCGCCGGTCGCGTCGGCGAACGTGTCGATCCGGTCCTGGGTGATCTCGAGCCAGTCGCCGTGACCGAGGTGCTCGCCCTTGGCCGCGACCAGCTCGTCGAGGTTCGCGAATTCGCGCATGTCAGTCCTTCGGTCCACCGGCCACGTAGATGACCTGGCCGGAGATGAAGCCGGACTCCTCGCCCGCGAGGAAGGAGACCAGCGCGGCGATGTCGGCGGGCTGGCCGACGCGCTGCACGGGGATGGCGGCCGCGGCGCCCTTCTTGAAGTCCTCGAAGTCGATGTCCATCCGGGCCGCGGTGGCGGCGGTCATGTCGGTCTCGATGAACCCCGGGGCGATCGCGTTGGCGGTGACGCCGAACTTGCCGAGCTCGATCGCGAGGGTCTTGGTGAAGCCCTGCATGCCGGCCTTGGCGGCGGAGTAGTTGACCTGGCCGCGGTTGCCGAGGGCGGAGGTGCTGGAGAGGTTGACGATGCGACCCCAGCCCTGCTCGGTCTGGTGCTTCTGCACCTCGCGGGTCATCAGGAAGGCACCGCGCAGGTGCACGCCCAGGACGGAGTCCCAGTCGTCCTCGGTCATCTTGAAGATGAGGTTGTCGCGGGTGATGCCCGCGTTGTTGACGAGGACCGTCGGCGCCCCGAGCTCCTCGGCGACCCGCGCTACGGCCTGGGTCACGGCCCCGGCGTCGGTGACGTCCGCGCCGATGCCGACCGCCTGGCCGCCCTTGCCGGTGATCGCCTCGACGGTGCCGGCGCAGGACTCCTCGGTGAGGTCGATGACCCCGACGGCGAGTCCATCCGACGCGAGTCGCTGAGCGACCGCCGCGCCGATGCCCCGAGCGGCACCGGTGACGATCGCGACACGGGAGTGAGCCACGGCGCTGTTCCTCCACAGTGGGTGAGAGAGATTGAGGTAAGCAAGCGCTTAGCAAGTTACCGGGCGATCCGGAGGACGGCAACAGCCGTGTGAGCCAGGGATCAGCCAGTGGAGTCAGAAGTCGAAGCCGCCGGGTTTGGCGTTGCGGTCCGCGATCAGGCCCGCCAGTGTGGCGATCGCGATCTCCGCGGGGGTGCGGGAGCCGATGTTCAGGCCGATCGGGCGGTGGACGCGGGCGACGTCGGCCTCCGGGACGCCGAGGTCGCGCAGGGCCGCGACGTGCGGACCCGCGTGGCGCGGGTTGCCCATGATGCCGACCCAGCGCACGTCCAGCGCCAGCGCGTCCCGGAGGAGGACGCCCAGCTCGGGGCGGTGGTGGTCGGTGACGATCACGTCCGTGTCGCCGTCGAGGTCGGCCGGGAGCCGGGCCAGGACCGTCGTCTCGGCGTCCTCGTCGTTCGACACGCGGCCGCGTTCCGGCTCGACCAGCGTGGTGCGGTAGCCGAGGTCGCGCCCGTAGCGGATGAGGAAGTCCGCGACCGGCGAGGCGAACACCGCGACCAGAGTGCGCGTTTCTGGTGGCGCGGTCTCGTGGCCGTGCGCGATGGCGTCCCCGTGGGCGACGGCACAGTTCGGGTCGGTGTCCATGAGCCTAGGGTTGCACGCGTGCCAGCGAACGACACCTTGCCTTACAACGGGTTGCAGCTCGACCGCGCGGGGACGCGCCGCGGTGACGCCGACTGGGTGGACCGCGTGCGCCGCGACCCCGGCACGCGCGTGCTGGCCTTCCGGCGCGACGCCTGCCTCACGGCGGCCGGCCGGCCCGTCACCGTCGAGCCCGGCGCCGACGCGGTGTTCCTCGGCGTGGACGGCGATGCGGGCGTGTTCGCGGTCGATCTGTCCCATATGGACGAAGCCGCGGCGCTGCGGGCGGCCGGCGCGGATGCGGCCACCGACATCCGGGCGCTGTTCCGCACGCTCGATGCGCAGACCGCGGCCACTCTCGCCTACGCCCGCGGCATGCTGCACTGGGCGCGCAACCAGCGCTTCTGCGGGGCGTGCGGCGGTCCCACCGAGGTGCGCCACGCCGGGCACCAGCGCTACTGCCCCGCCTGCGAGCGGCTGCTGTTCCCGCGGATCGAGCCCGCGGTGATCATGCTCGTGGAGGCGCCCGGCCCACCGCGGCGCTGCCTGCTCGCCCGGCACCGGGGCGCGCGGCCGAACGGCTACTCGACGCTCGCCGGGTTCGTCGAGATCGGCGAGAGCCTCGAGGACGCCGTGCGCCGCGAGCTCGTCGAGGAGGCCGGCGTGCGGGTGACGTCCGTGCGCTACCAGGCGTCGCAGGCGTGGCCGTTCCCGGCCGGCATGATGGTCGGCTTCCGGGCCGTCGCGGAGTCCGACGAGGTCGCCGTCGACCACGAGGAGCTGCTCGAGGCCCGCTGGTTCACCCCCGACGACGTGCGCGACCTCATCGCCGAGCACCAGGCGGAGGGCCGCGACCGGCCGGACTCCATCGAGGCGTTCCTGCTGACCACCTGGCTCGGCGAGCAATAGTTCGGTTGCCGCCGGGCAGTGCGGTTGTGCCAGATGGCGGGCGGCGCGGTCGAGGATGCGTCGGGCGATGCGACACGGTGGCGCCGCCGACGACCAAGCGGTGTCGCTCCAGAGAACGGTGCCGGTTGCGAGCATCCGGTCACGCACGTGAGCACCGGCACGGCGGCCCACCGACGCTTGTCGTGGCCGGATCACCGCGTCACCGCGTTCACCGCGTTCGGCGGCCGCACGCCGTGGACAAGCCGCCGATCAAGACGCCCGGCGAGCTGGCCAAGGAGCGCGGCAAGCCGCGGCCGCCGGTCCTCGAGAAGCCCGAGCCGACGCCCGTCCGCACCGCGCCCGGCGCCGGCGAGCTGGCCAAGGAGCGCGGCAAGCCGCGGCCGCCGGTCCTCGAGGAGCTCGAGCCGACGCCCGTCCGCACCGCGCCCGGCGCCGGCGAGCTGGCCAAGGAGCGCGGCAAGCCGCGGCCGCCGGTCCTCGAGGAGCTCGAGCCGACGCCCGTCCGCACCGCGCCCGGCGCCGGCGAGCTGCCCGGTGGCCCGCCGCGGCCGAATCCGGAACCGCCCGGCGGCACCGGCTACGGCGTGCCCGGCTGCGGCCGCAACGACGGCCCGCCCAACCACGGCGCCGCCCGGGTCGATCTTGAAGCCCTTCGAGCGCTACCCAGACGTGGGCCTTCCGCAATAGTCGTTTGCCGTGCGGCCGGGGCGGGTCGCACGATCGGCGGATGGGGCGTGACTTCGACGAGCTGGTGGCCGAGGCCGACGCCGCGCCGCTGGACGGCTGGGACTTCTCGTGGCTCGACGGGCGGGCCACCGAAGAACGGCCCTCGTGGGGGTACGCGCGGCTGATGGGCGAGCGGATGGCCCGGGCCCGCGTCGCGCTCGATGTGCAGACCGGGGGTGGCGAGGTGCTGGCCACCGCGCCGCGGCTGGCGCCGGTCACGGTCGCGACCGAGGGCTGGCCGCCCAACCTCGCCGTGGCGGCGGCCCGGCTCGGACCGCGCGGCGTGACCGTGGTCGCCGACCGGGACTCCCCGCCGCTGCCGTTCGCCGGCTCGGTGTTCGACCTGGTGGTGAGCCGGCATCCGGTGCGCACCTGGTGGGACGAGATCGCCCGGGTGCTGGCGCCCGGCGGCACCTACCTGTCGCAGGAGGTCGGCCCGGCCAGCGTGTTCGAGCTGATCGAGTACTTCCTCGGGCCGCTGCCGGCGGACCGCCGCGAGAGCCGGCACCCGAACGGCACGCGCAACGGCGCCGAGGCCGCCGGGCTGACGGTCGTGGACCTGCGCATGGAGCGGCTGCGCACCGAGTTCCGCGACGTCGGCGCGGTGATCTACTTCCTGCGCAAGGTGATCTGGCTGGTGCCCGGCTTCACCGTCGAGGCCCACCGCGCGCGGCTGCGGGACCTGCACGAACAGATCGAGGCGCAGGGGCCGTTCCTCGCGCACACGACCCGCGTCCTGGTCGAGGCGCGCAAACGCTAACCAGGTGTCATCGCCCTCCGGCGCCGGCTGACCGGCGTGAGGTTGGCCTCGCGTGAGTACGGGTCGTCGGGTGCGGCTTCGGTGTGGTCGACATCGTCTCCGGTGGTCGGTCTTCCGCAGTGCGGGCACGAGCAGGTATCGCTCATGTGTTCGATTCTACGCCTGCTCGGTGGCACCGGCAAGCAACCCGGGCGGTGGTTTGGGTGCGGGTGCGATGCGGGGGACACTGGGGGTGGAGGTGACGTCATGCGCTTCCGAGACCGGGTCGATGCCGGCCGCCGGCTGAGCGGGCACCTGGGCCACCTGCGAGCCGAGAGTCCGATCGTCCTCGGTCTCCCGCGGGGCGGTGTCCCCGTCGCCGCCGAGATCGCGACCGGGCTGGGCGCGCCGCTCGACATCGTCCTCGTCCGCAAGATCGGTGCGCCGCGGCGCAAGGAGCTGGCCGTCGGCGCGATCGGCGAGGACGGCGTGACCGTCCGGAACGAGGCGGTGCTCGCCGAGCTGGGCCTGTCCTGGCGGGACCTCGACCGGCAGGTCGGGCACGAGCGGGCCGAGATCGAGCGCCGCGCGACCTCCCTGCGGCCACGCCCCCGGCCGAGCCTGCGGGACCGGACGGTGATCCTGGTCGACGACGGGATCGCCACCGGGGCGACGGTCGTCGCCGCGGTCCGGGTGGTGCGACGGCTCGGTGCGCGGCGGATCGTGCTCGCGGTGCCGGTGGCGCCGGCGGACACGGTGACGCGGCTGCACGAGATCGCCGACGAGGTCGTGTGCGGCATGGCGCCGGACCGCTTCCTGGCCGTCGGCCAGTGGTACGACGACTTCCGTCAGGTGGCCGACGACGAGGTGCGCGAGCTGCTCGCATCGTCCATTGAGGACACATCGATCGCGGAGCCGATCGTGGTCGGCGGGCACCTGCCGGGGGAGCTGTCGGTGCCGCCGTGGCCGGCGGGCGTGGTCGTGTTCGCGCACGGCAGCGGGAGCGGGCGGGCCAGCCCGCGCAACCGGGCGGTCGCGAGCGCGCTCTACGGGGCCGGGTTCGGGACCGTGCTGGTCGACCTGCTGGACGCCACGGAGTCGGGTGACCGGGCGAAGGTGTTCGACATCGACCTGCTCGCGACGCGGCTGCGCGCGGCGGTCACGCTCGTGCGGGACGACCCGCGGCTGGCCGGACTGCCGATCGGCCTGTTCGGCGCGAGCACCGGTGCGGCCGCGGCGCTGCGGGCGGCCGCGGCCCCGGACGTGAAGGTGTCGGCGATCGTGTCCCGCGGCGGCCGCCCGGACCTGGCGGGCGACGGGCTGGCGGCGGTGGACGCGCCGACCCTGCTGATCGTGGGCGGTCGCGACGAGCAGGTGCTCGCGCTGAACACCGAGGCGCGCGAGCGGATGCGGTGCCGGACCGAGCTCGAGGTCGTGGCCGGGGCGAGCCATCTGTTCGAGGAGCCGGGTGCGCTGGAACGGGTGGCCGCGTTGGCGACGGGCTGGTTCGAGCGACACCTCGGTGCCCGGCACTGATCTCGGGCCGGCCTACTCGCCCGCGCGGGCGGCGTCCGGCATGAGGCCGAGGGCGTGCGCCGCGGCGAGTGCGCCGGGCCGGTTGCGGGCGCCGAGCTTGCGGAACAGCCGGGCCTGGATGTTCTCCACCGTCTTCTCCGCGATCCCCAGCACCCGCGCGGTGCGCCGGACCGTGTGACCGTCGGCGATGGAACGAAGGATGTCGCCCTCCCGGGACGTGAGTACCGGCAGCCGCGGGGTCGGGATGGTCGGCACGCGCAGGGCTTCCAGCAGCGCGCCGCCGGCACCGGCGTCCAGGGTCACGAAACCGTGGGTGCTCAACCGCAGGGTGGCCACCAGGTCCGCCGCGACCTCGTGGGCCGTGACGAGGGCGACCGCGCCGCGCAGCAACGCCTCCCGCACCTCGGCCCGCCGGGGTGCGTCGCTGCGCACCAGCACGACCGGCGGCGCGTCCTCGCCGGGGGCGGGCCAGTCCGCCCCGGCCGGGTCGACCAGCACCAGCAGCGAGGCCCCGGCGCGCACCGGGATGCCGGCGGCGCACAGCACGGCGGCCACCCGTGACCGGGCGTCGCTCTCGGGTCCGCGCAGCTCGACGCAGGTCTCGGCGGCCACCCCGGGTGCGACCGACCGGTGCGGGCCGCGCTGGGGGTGCGGCCGGGTCACGATGCCCAGCGCCACGGCCTTGGCCACCGCCTGGACCTGGCTCTCCACGCCGAGCTTGCGGTAGATCCCGCGCTTCGCGCCGGACACCCGCGACTCGCTGATGTGCAACGGTTTCGCGATCTGGGCGACCGTGTGACCCGCGGCCAGCAGGTCGATGATCCGTTCCTCCAGCTCGGTCAGCGGGGTGCCCGGCGTCCGGCGCGGCGGCGGCTCCTCGCGCACGCACTGGCCCAGCGAGAGCTGCAGCGCGTCGACGCCCCGCGAGCACGGCACCAGGGCGTCCACCCCGAGCTGCCACAGCGCGCCGATCTCGGTCGCGCCGAGCCGGTCGTGCAGCACCACGACCCGGACCAGGCCGAGGCAGGCGCGCAGCTGGGCGAGCGTGCGGTTCGGGTCGGGGCCGAGCCCGCCGTCCAGGTGGACCAGTACCAGGTCCGGGGAGCGCAGCTCGCACAGCTGCGGCAGGTCCGCGATCTCGGTTACGGTGCCCACGACCGCGTACTCCGGCCGGGCGGCCAAATCAGCGGCGAGCAGGTCGGCGAACAGCCGGCGATCGGATCGCAGGGCAATCCGGATCATTGCCGCATCACCGCCTGTCGGCACGACGACGCAGGATCTTTTGTATGTCGGATCCTAGATCCGTCAAGATCATCTGGTCAATCAGCCTTGTGGCGGGAATTTTTCGCCTAAGTGGTGGAGTCGTGGGCATGACGCCGCCCCCGGCGTGCTGCCGGGGGCGGCGTCGGTGACGCGGTCAGCAGGGCGGCATCACCGTCCGGTGCCGCCGGCGACCCAGGTACCGGCCGCCCGGAACCGCGATGCTGACGGTGGCCGGGATCGGCTGCTGGGACCCCGTACCGGACTTCTTTCCGTTGTGGCGGATCAGCGCTGACGGCGCCGCTGCCACCGCGGAACCACCGACTCCGGCCCGGCTGCGTGCGGCGGGAGCCGGTACGGCGCTCGCCTTTCCGGCGCCGACGTTGGGTGAGCCGGGCAGCCGGAACACGTTGGCCGGCAGGTCGGCCAGCGGGGTGTCCGTGTTGGCCGCGATGACCTGCGCCAGCGTCTTGCGCGAGTCGATGCCGAACGTGTTGCGGATGTAGGTCTGCAGCGGGTCGTTGCGGTAGAAGAACCGGTCGCCGTCGCGGGCCGCGCCGAACTGGTCCCGCCAGATCGCGAGCTGGAGCTCGCCCAGCTCCGAACCACTGAGGTGCTTCTCGGCCATCATTCCGGTGAATGCGTCCAAAGTGGACACAGTGCCGTAGATGGCCTTGAGCTTCGCGGCCACGGGGCACCGGCGCACCACCCGGGTGGCGTTCTCGTTCAGCACGTCGGTCGGGTTGCCGTTGATGTCGAAGGCCGCGAGGATGTCCATGCAGTTCGGGTCGTTGACCTCGTTGCCGGGGGTGAGCAGCGGGTCGACCGGGAACGCGTCCGTCGACTCACCGGTGATCGCCGTGAACGACGACTTGGACGCCAGGCCGTAGGAGTTGCGCATCTGGTTGTAGGTCGGCATCCCGTGGTCGCGGCCGCGCTGCAGGTCGATCGCGCCGAGGTCCACGACACCGTCGAAGCACTGCGGCAGCTCCGGGCCGTCCAGGCAGTCCGGGTTGCCGGAGACGGGGATGCGGAACAGGATGCTGCGCAGCTGGTTGTCGATCATCTCGTCGTTGCGGTAGTCGGACTCGCCGGCCAGGCCCGCCATGATCGGTCCGAGCTGGATCTGCTCCACCAGGTCGGGGTTGAAGAACAGCACGTTGTCGGGCACCGCGAGGTCCACGTCCGCGCCGTCGACCGTGACCTCGACGCCCTGCGCCTCCAGCGCGTCCAGGGTGGCCTGCGAGTAGCGGCTGACGTTGGTCTCCATCTCGATCTCGCCGTGGATGATGCTGTGCGCCCGGTAGCCGACGCTGGCGAACTCGTGGGAGGTCGACGGGTCCAGGTTCGGGTTGTAGCCCTGGTAGGCCGGCAGCGAGACGCCCATCGCCGGAAGGAACTCGTTGTAGGTGATGTGCTGGATCTCCGCGATCACCACGGCCCGGGCGAGCTGGAACTTGTCCTGCGCGGAGATGTTGGCCGGCAGGGCGGCCACGATCCGGTTGTGCTCGCGGGCGAACAACGTCTGCGTCGCGGTCAGCGCGGCCTGCTCGTTGGTCCGCACGTCACCGGAGACGGTGGCCCGGCCCGGGTTGCCGAGCAGCCGGCCGTCCGTCTGCATGAACGGCGCGGCCGCGGGGTTGCCCCGGGCGTCCGCGCGCGGCAGGTAGCTGTTCGGCATCATCATCGTGGCGGCGTTGTTGTCCGGGTTGCCGTCGACCGACCCGTCACGAAGCCAGTCCAGGCGGCTGTCCGCCGGTCCGTACACTGCCTCGGCGTCGAGGAACGAGTTCTCGGTGTTGACGTGCTGGCGGGCGTTGCTGACCCCGGTGCCCGGCGCTGGGGCCGACCGGTTGAACGGGATGACGCCCAGGGTGTTGGTGAACGCCTCCATGGGATCGGCGGAGTTGAACGGGAGGTTGGCCGTGGTGCCGGCCTCGTCGCGGTGACCCACGTTGTGGTCCACGAACTGTCCCCAGGCGTTGCCCCACTGGGTGACGCCGCGTTCGGAGAACACATTGACGTTGTTGTCGTTGAAGATCCGGTTGGACACCGCCCGCGGGTCCGGGCCCGCGACCATCTGGCTGCGACCGTCGGCGTAGCGCGCCGGCCCGATCCGCAGGTAGCGGGTGTTGACGCTGCCGATGCTCGGTGCGAAGGGGTTGTTGTTCACCCCGCTGAGGCTCTGTACCTCCCACGTGCCGAGGATCGGCGCGTCGGAGACGCCGCCGTTGTCGGCCGCGGCGGTGCCGGCGAAGGTCACCGGCACGATGGCGGTGAGTGCGGCGAGAACGACTGTGCAGGATCTTCTGGCTCCCGACCTGCGCACGGTTGGCAGCATTTTTTCTCCTGTCCTAATTGACCGATTTATTACGGCCGGACACGCGTTTCAGCGCCCATTCGGACCACGCGGAGCAGAGCGAAATAGTGGAACGAATAGCGAACTGCCGCCATATTCATGGCGGAATATATTCGCGGTCGGGAACTGAATGGATTGCCCTCGAGGCAATGGTGAACCTGACTCACAATCCGGTCAACGGGCGGCAACGAACCGTTTCCCTTGGGGGTTTCGCACTCGTTCCCATAAGTTGTGCGTCAGTTCAGCGCGTTTGGTGAACGATCGTCAGCCTGTGCCGACATCATGGCGCCGGTTCACATCGACGTTTTCGTCGCTCACCGAATGCTATTACGCCCCTGGTGCCGGCGCTCGCCGGAACACATTGCGAAATGGTTCACATATCCATTGGTGACGTCATAGCTGGCCGGCGTTGGTGACGACCACCGCGGCACTGCCGACCTCGTCCGAGGCGGCCAGGTCGATCTCCGCGGTGAAGCCCCAGTCGCGGTCGCCCGCCGGGTCGTCGAAGATCTGGCGGACCAGCCAGCGCTCCGGCTGCTGGTCGATGATCAGGAACTTCGGGCCGCGGGCGTCGGGGCCGGTACCGATCTCGCGATGGGCCTCGAAGTAGTCCTCGAGCGCGTCCGCCCACGCGTCGGCATCCCAGCCGGCCTCGGCGTCCAGCGCGCCCAGCTCGGCGTAGGCCCGGCGGGCGGCGAGCTGCACCCGGTGGAACAGCGCGTTGCGCACCAGCACCCGGAACGCCCGGGTGTTCGTGGTGACCGCCGGCGCCCGGTCGTCCTCCGTGGCGTCGACCACCGCGTCGGGGTTGGTCAGCTTCTCCCACTCGTCCAGCAGGCTCGAGTCCACCTGGCGCACCAGCTCGCCCAGCCACTCCGTCAGGTCGGCGAGGTCCTCGGTCTTCGCCTCCTCGCGGACCGTCTGGCGCAGCGCCTTGTACGCGTCCGCGAGGTAGCGCAGCACCAGGCCCTCACCGCGGGCCAGCTGGTAGAAGCCGACGTACTCGACGAAGGTCATCGCCCGCTCGTACATGTCGCGCGCGACCGACTTGGGCGACAGGTGGTAGTCGGCCACCCACGGGTGCCCCTGCCGGTAGGTCTCGTACGCCGCGTTCAGCAGCTCCGCCAGCGGCTTCGGGTGCGAGACGTCCTCCAGCAGCGCCATCCGGTCGTCGTACTCGATGCCCTCGGCCTTCATCGCCTGCACGGCCTCGCCGCGGGCCTTGAACTGCTGCGCGGACAGCACCTGCCGCGGATCCTCCAAAGTGGACTCGATCACCGACAGCACGTCCAGCGGGTAGGACGGGTCGTTGCGGTCGAGCAGCTCGATCGTCGCCAGCGCCAGCGGGGACAGCGGCTGGTTCAGCGCGAAGTCCAGCTGCAGGTCGACGGTCAGCCGCACCCGCCGGCCCTGCTCGTCCGGCTCGTCGAGCCGCTCCACGACGCCGGCCGCGAGCAGCGCCCGGTAGATCGCGATGGCCCGGCGGATCAGCTTGCGCTGCGTCGGGCGGTCCTCGTGGTTGTCCTCCAGCAGGTGGCGCATCGCCGCGAACGCGTCGCCCGGCCGGCCGATGACGTTCAGCAGCATCGCGTGGGTCACCTGGAAGCTCGACGTCAGCGGCTCCGGCTCCGCCTCGACCAGCCGCTGGAACGTCGGTTCGCCCCAGCCGATCGAGCCCTCCGGCGGCTTCTTGCGCACGACCTTGCGGCGCTTCTTCGGGTCGTCGCCCGCCTTGGCGAGTGCCTTCTCGTTCTCGACCACGTGCTCGGGCGCCTGCACGACGACGTTGCCGACCGTGTCGTAGCCGGCCCGGCCCGCGCGGCCGGCGATCTGGTGGAACTCGCGCGCCTTGAGCAGCCGCACCTTCTGACCGTCGTACTTGGACAGTGCGGTGAACACGACCGTCCTGATGGGAACGTTGATGCCGACGCCCAGCGTGTCCGTGCCGCACACGACCTTCATGAGCCCGGCCTGTGCCAGCCGCTCGACGAGCCGCCGGTACTTCGGCAGCATGCCGGCGTGGTGCACGCCGATGCCGTGGCGCACCAGCCGCGACAGCGTCTTGCCGAACCCCGCGGTGAACCGGAAGTTGCCGATCAGCGCGGCGATCTGGTCCTTCTCCGCGCGGGTGCACACGTTGATGCTCATCAGCGACTGCGCCCGCTCCAGCGCCGAGGCCTGGGTGAAGTGCACGACGTAGATCGGCGCCTCGTGGGTGGTCAGCAGCTCCTCGATCGTCTCGTGCAGCGGTGTCAGCCGGAAGGAGTAGAACAGCGGGACCGGCCGCTGCGCGGAGGTGACGACCGTGGTCGGGCGGCCGGTGCGCCGGGTGAGGTCCTCCTCGAACCGGGTGACGTCGCCCAGCGTCGCCGACATCAGCAGGAACTGCGCGCGCGGCAGCTCCAGCAGCGGGACCTGCCAGGCCCAGCCGCGGTCGGGCTCGGCGTAGAAGTGGAACTCGTCCATCACGACCTGGCCGACGTTCGCCGTCCGCGCCCTCGCGCAGCGCGATGTTGGCCAGGATCTCGGCGGTGCAGCAGATGATCGGCGCCGCCGGGTTGACGCTGGAGTCACCGGTCAGCATGCCGACGTTCACCGCGCCGAAGACCTCGCACAGCGCGAAGAACTTCTCCGACACCAGCGCCTTGATCGGGGCGGTGTAGAACGTGCGCCGCCCGTCCGCGAGCGCGGCGAAGTGCGCGCCGACGGCGACCATGCTCTTGCCGGACCCGGTGGGCGTCGAGAGGATCACGTTCGATCCGGAGACGATCTCGATCATCGCCTCCTGCTGCGCCGGGTACAGCGACAGCCCCTGACCCTCGGCCCACGTGCTGAACGCGTCGAACAGCGTGTCCGGGTCGGGGTCGGCCGGCAGGGCCTGGATGAGCGGAGCCTCGGTGCTAGTCATGGTGACACCGATCGTGCCTGATCCCGCTCCGGTGCCGCCGACCGGCTCAGGAACGGCGCAGCGTGATCTTCGTCCACGCACCCAGGTAGACGCGGTCGCCGTCGGCCAGCGGGTGCGGGGCGTTCGGGCGCAGCGGGTTCGGCTCGTCGTTGACCGAGACGCCGTTCGCCGAGTCGAGGTCCACGACCGCCCACCCGCCGTCCTCCTGGCCGACCAGCAGCGCGTGCAGGTGGGACACGCCGGGGTCCTGGGGCGGGCCGGTCAGGTCGATGTCCGGGTTGATGCCGCGGCTGCGGCTCTGCCGGCCGATGCTGACCTGCTTGCCCTGCAAGGGAAAGTGCCGGTCCGGACAGAACGGCGGGAACGTGATGCCGCTCGCGTCCGGGCCCTCGGCGGCCATCACCTGGTCGAAGTAGGGCCGGTCCGCGCTGACCGTCGCGGTCCACGCGGTGGCCACGGGCAGCCGGACCGCGGGCACCGGCTCGACCGCCGGCACCGCCTCGGACGGGGTGGCCGGGCCGGCGGCCCGGGTCGCGGCGGCGCCGCGGTCACCGGGGGAGCGGTCAGCGAGTCGTGGCCGCACGCCTCGCAGAACCGGCCGGCGAGCGGCGCGCCGCACGCCGGGCAGGTGGCGCCCTCCGGGGGGAGGTCCGGCGCGGCGGCCGGCGCGGGCGCGGCGGTGCCGGTGCCGGTGGACGAGGCCGGCGCGGGGCCGCCCATCTCGCGGCCGCAGACGTCGCAGAACTCGTCGTCGGCGGAGTCGTGACCGGCCGGACACGTCGGCATGGGGCGCCTCTCAGCTCTCGTCGGCGGACTCGGCCGGCTTCTTGCGCACCCGCATCGTCTTGCTGGAGCGGGTGTCCAGGGTCATCTCGTCGACGGCGGCGACCTTGCGCTTGAGCCGCACCGTGCCGGTCTTCGCGTCCTCGACGTCGACGACCTTCGCGAGCAGCTTCGCGGTGTCGGAGTGCCCGGTCTCGGTGGCGAGCTGCACCGCGCGGCCCAGCTTCGCGGTCGCGGTCTCCACGTCGCCGGCCTTGCGCGCCTCCAGACCCTCCTGGATCGCGTCGGCCAGCTCGGCCTGCCCGGTGTAGTGCGCGACCTCGCGGTTGATCCGGGTGGACAGCGCCGTGTCGTCGGTCCACACCGCCAGGATGTTGCCCTTGCCCACGACGGTCTCCGCGCCGTCCGGCGCCCGGCATGACCAGGCTGACCCGGCCGGCCAGCATCTTCTCGCCGGTCGCCGCGGACGGGACCTCCACGCAGACGTGGTAGTCGCGGGTCTCCGCGCCCCACGAGCCGGTCGGGTAGTCGCCGCGAGCGCGGCGGCACCTCGGTGCGCCGGCCGGTCAGGTCCGCCAGAGTCGGCTCGACCTGCTTGACGAACTTGATCGTCGCGCCCTGCGGGGTCCACAGCCGCAGCGACACGTCGGCCACCGCCTTGCCCATCGCCGCGCGCGGCCATCGCCCGGAAGTCCGCCTCCAGGTCCTCCGGCTCGGCGACGATGTCGACGGTGCCGAGCAGCGCGTCGGCGATCTGGCGCAGCTCCTTGACCTCCCAGTCGGTGCCGACGCCGCGGCGTCGCAGACGAAGTGGCCGGTCACCTCCTGGATCGTGCGGGCGAGCTGGCGCGGCGTCTCGTGCATGTTCTGCCCGTCGGTGAGCAGGATCGCGTGCCGCATCGAGCTGTCCTGGGTGGCGAACACGCTGTCGGCCAGCCGCAGCCACTTGCCGATCGCGGTGCCGCCGTTGGCCGACAGCTTCGCGACCGCCTGCTTGGCCTCGGCGCGGGTCTGCGTCGTTCGCGACCTCCAGGCCGTGCCGGTACGGGTAGATCAGCTGGGCCTCGTCGGTGCCGGCGATCACCGCGAACGCGACGCCGTCGCGCAGCGTGTCGATCGCCGCGGCGGTGGCCTGCTTGGCCGACGACAGCTTGGTGCGCGGCACGTGCATCGAGCCGGAGGTGTCGACGATGATCACCTCGGCGGCCGACCCGCGGCGGGCGCCGCGTGCGCGGTCGCCTGCGCCGGCGCCGCCGGACGCGGTGACCGTGATGATCGCGTTGACCTCGGTGGCGCCCGCCGACAGGTACTCGTTCTGGTAGACCTCGACCGAGAAGTCCGGTCGCTCCGGTCATGATTGGCCCCCTGCTGCGGTTCGGCGGGCTCGGTGGGGAACGGCACCAGCACGGTGGTGATGTTGTCGTGGCCGCCCAGCTCCAGCGCGACCTGGTCAGCTCGGCCGCCGCGGGCAGCAGCCCGACCTCCGTGGGCGGCGCCGGCAGCGCGGCGACCAGCGCCCGCGGCTCCGGCAGGTAGTTCCACAGCCCGTCGCTGCACAGCAGGACCAGGCCCGGGCCCGTCCGGCCGGAACGTCAGCGTGCGCGGCTCGATCTCGCCGGCGTCCGCGCCGATCCACTTCGACAGCGCGTGCGCCTGGTGCACGGCCATCGCCTCCACCTCGCTCATGCCCTCGGCCACGAGCTCGGCGGCGACCGTGTCGTCGACCGTCAGCCCGCGCGACGTCCGCTCGGGCCAGCCAGTAGGCGCGGCTGTCGCCGACCCAGCCGACGGTCACCTCCGTCGGCGTGACGACGGCGGACACGAACGTGCAGGACGGCGCGGTGCCGGGCACGGCCGGGTCGGCGAGCGCCGTGACGGCCTCGATCGCCCGCGCCACCGCCGCGCGGGTCGCGTCCTCGGCGTCCTTGCCCTCCAACGCGGCGTCCAGCAGAACGTCGAGGGCCGTCGTCGACGGCGCGCTGGGAGGCGCTGTCCGCACGGTCGGAGGTGGCCACGCCGTCGCACACCACGGCCACCACGGCCGGTACGTCACCCGCGACCGCGCCGAACGCCATCGAGTCCTCGTTGCGGGCGCGCCGCTTGCCCTTGTCGCTGATGCCGGCGACGAGCCCGAGGTCGGCCTCCATCCGGTCCCGGCCGGCGGGCTGGGCGCGACCGCAGTCCTCGCAGAAGCCTGTCCGCGCCGACGTTCGTGCCGCCGCAGCCGACGCACGGCTCGCCCGCGACCGCGCGCGCCCAGCGGGCCGCCTTCCGGCGTGCGGGTGACGAGCAGGCTCGCCGCCGCACCCCTCGCAGAACCGGTCCTTCGCCCCGACGGGCTCACCGCAGTGGGGACAGGTCGTCATCACACCCACGTCCTGGGCCGGATCCGGTTGGCCGTGTCCACCAATGCGATGCGCTCCCTCGTGTTGTCGGCGTGCCTGGCCAGTGTCCGGTAGCACCGTTCCAGGCCGGTCCGCAGCTCATCTTCCGTCAGCGCGCTGCCGAGCACCGTGCCCGCCCCGCCCCGGCCGGCCAGCACCCATTGCAGTGCGGTGCCCAGCACCTCGCTGGACGCGTGCGCGCGGCGCCCCGGCTCCAGCTCCAGGTCGCCGAGCTGCTTGCCGGCCGCGACCAGGTCGTCCTCGGCCAGGTCGCGTCGCCGACGGCACCCGGATGCGGGCGTTGACGGCGGCCAGCTGCGCGGCGTTGTAGTGGCTCGACGTCTCCGGCACCGAGCTCAGCACGTCGACCGCCTCGAGCCGCTCACCCAGCGCGAGCAGCGACCTGGCCAGGCCGAACGCGGCGCTGACGTACGCGCGGTCGGTGCGCCACACGATCCGGTAGTACCGGTCGGCGACGCGGTGGTCGCCCATCGCCTCGGCGCACAGCGCGATCGCGAGCTTCGGTGCCGCCTCGCCCGGCACGGCCGCGTAGACCGTGTCGAACAGTGCCCGCGCCGCCTTGGCGTCGCGCGTGGTGAGCGCGACCAGCCCGCGGTGCCAGTCGATCAGCCAGCGGCGGTCGAACGTGTCGGTGGTCCGGGCCAGCTCGTCGAGCTTGCGGTCGGCGGTGGACGGCTTGCCCAGCTCGAGGTACGCGCGCGCCTCGCGCAGCCTGACCTCCACAGTGGACTGCGGGGCGGTGCGCAGCTCCTCGAGCAGGTCGGCGGGCTCGGTGGAGGTGACGGTGGCGAGGAACGCGGCGGCGGGGTCCGCGCCGTCCACCCTGCGGCACCGGCAGCATCTCCACGATCGCGGCCAGGTCGTCGGGTGCGGCCAGGTCGGTGCGCACGCCGAAGGAACGCCGCTCGGGGGTGAACTCGGTCGACGTGCCCGGCCGCGGCAGCCCGTCCTCGGCGGCCACCACCTCGCGCAGCACGCCGGTGAGCTGCTCGCGCATCTCCTCGGCGGAGGCGAAGCGGGCGGCCGGGTCCGTCGCGGTGGCGCGGCGCAGCAGCCGGTCGTAGGACTCGAACTCCGCCAGCAGTGGCTCCTCGGCCGGCGAGGGCAGCGCCGGTCGGTACTCGCGCTGGAAGTCGAACGGGAACGTCAGTACCGCGAGCGTGCGGCCGATCGTGTACAGGTCCGAGGACATCGACGGGCCGGCGCTCGCGATCTCCGGCGCCTGGTAGCCGATCGTGCCGTAGACCGCGCTGTCCTCGTCGTCCATGTGGCGCACCGCGCCGAGGTCGATCAGCTTGAGCAGCTCCTCGGTCTGGATCACGTTGTCCGGCTTGAAGTCGCAGAACAGCAGGCCGAGCGAGTGCAGGTAGCCGATCGGCGGCAGCATCTCCAGCACGTCGTCGCGTGCTCGAGCTCGGCGATCAGTAGTTGCTGTCCCGACGATGTTCCAGCGCGCGTCGGAGCGCTCGAAGTTGCGCCCGACCCATCGCTCCTGCTCGCGACCGAGCATCGTGTAGTTGCCGTTCAGCGCCGCCTCGCAGCGCAGCGACTCGCCGTCGCCGCACGGATTGTCGGACCGGTACTGCCGGTCGTCGAGCATCGTGAACTCGGCTAGTTTGCCGTAGCGGAGCCGCCGGTAGATGCGCAGCTCAGGCTTGCGGCAGGCGCGCCACGCGAAGCGCGGATCGGCATGTGCTCGTAGTAGGCCTGATAGGCGGCGGCACGACGCGCGGCGAACGCGGGCGACGGCGAGTCGTACTCCGGCGCCAGCCCCGAGTAATCGTTGGCCACTTCGTGATCGTCCCAGATCACGACGAATGGAAATTTCGCGTGCGCGGCCTGCAGATCGGGATCGAGCTTGTAGAGCGTGTGGCGCAGGCGATAGGTGCGCAGGTCCACGCGTTCTGCCTCGAAGCCCTCGGGTACCGGCTGCCGCGGCGATTCGTGCCGCTGATCGGGGACTCATAGGTGTAGTCGCCGAGATGCAGCACCAGATCGAGATCGTGCTGCACCATGTCGCGATAGGCGGTGTAGTAGCCGCTCGGCCAGTCCTGGCACGTCGCGAACGCGAACCGCATTTCGCGGACCAGCTCGTGCTCCGCCGGCGCGGTGCGGAAGTGGCCGATTGGGGCTCTCTTCGTCGCGCAGATCGAACTGGTAGAAGTAATCGCGACCCGGCCGCAGCCCCGTCGACTTCGACGTGCACCGAGTGCGCGAGCTCCGCCGGCGCCAAGCGGCGCCGCGCTTGACGACGTGGCGCATGCGGCTGTCGGTGGCCACCCGCCAGCCAACGGGACCGGCGGAGCCGAGGCCGTGGGATCCGCCGGGTCGGGCGCGAGCCGCGTCCACAGCACGATACCGTCCGGTGTCGGATCGCCAGAAGCCACGCCCAGGGTGAAGGGGTCGGCGCCGAAGGATGGGGCGCACCCCGCCATCTCCCGAAACGAGCGCCAGCGACAGCCCGGCGGCGACACCGCCCCACGTGTGCTCGAGGAAACGGCGGCGGTCGATTGTCGAAAGTCGGGTCTTGGACGCCATCTGAACCTCCTGGCACTAGCAACCGGCAGGAGCATCCATGCGCACGACGATGCCGCGACGCCGTGCTTACGTTTGTGCAACCTCCGACGGAGCAGGAACGCCGACAGCAAGACGTCCACGGAAACCGCGACAGCAAGCGCCTCGCAGGGCACCAGACTTCGGTGACCGGGCGTCGCACGAACGTCGAAGCGCGGCGGTAGGCTGCGTTGTCGGCGATGCGATCGGCGTGTTACCGAGACGGCGGACGATGCCTCCACAACGGCACACCGACACGCACGCATGTTCCCTCCATGGCCTGCTCACCCAGGAGGAGACCCTGCGTCGCCAGCGCCACGATGGTCGAACCGTGGCGGAAGTAGCCAATCTCGTCCCCCTTCTTGAAGACGGCGCGGCACGGATCCGCCGCGGACCGCAGTAACCCATATCGAGCGCCTCGGGCAGAAACAACAGCTGGATGCTCGCGACGAGAATGGCGCCGACCGGCACCAGCGTGAGCGATTCGGCGGAACCAGCGAGCTGGATCGGAACGATGGCCCTGGTGTTGCGGCAATACAGCCGCTCCACCCGTTCGAGCGCAGCGGGGTTCACATTCCAGGTGTCGCCCGGCACGAAGGTCACACTGTCCACCTCCCCATCGGGACGGAGCGTGAAACCGATGGTACATGCTCCATGCATGCGCAGCGTCACGTAAGACCCGTTCCTGAACCGCTCGACGAGGACCGGGTCGTCGAGCAGCTGTTCAAGCTGGTAGGCGATTCCCTTGGCCTGAATCAGCGTGGTGCCGTCAATTGCACCGCGGGCGACCACGATGCCGTCGCAGGGGCTGACGAGTGTGCCCGGAGTGGCGTCGATCGGCCGGGCCCCCGGCTTCAGCTGGCGCACGAAACAGTCGTGCACGCTCCGGAAGGTGCGCTGCCTGGCCTCGTGCAGCTCGAGGTCGCCGGCGCACTGTTGCCAGATCGCGAGCGACATGTCGCGCACGAGCGGGTGCTCGATGCGGCTGAACCACGCGAACAGCCGGGTGGCCAACCGCCGCGGGATGCGGTTGGTCAGCGCGAAGGCAATCCCTTCGTGCCGCGAGAGCCAGTCGATGCCAGCCTTCAACATGGAGAAGGTCGATGAGCGGTTGGTTGATCTGGATCGGCGCGGCCCTGGCGGCGTGTCTGCTCCCGGCGGCTCGCGCCCGCCTTCGGCTGTCCCGCGCCAAGCACCCGTCGCTCCAGGGGCATCCGCGGATCGCCAAGCGCCTGGCGCGGCTGCTGCGGTTCTACGAGTACGACGAGGCCGCGTTCTTCGCGTGCGACGATGCGCCGGCGGACATCGCGGCGCAGCGACGGCGTCGTTCTTTCCACGACCTGGCCGCGCGCGTTCGTGAGCGCACGCCGAACACGCGCGATGCGAGCGCTGCCGCGGCTACGATTCTCCCGACATGTTCTTCAGCAGTTATATGGTGTTCGTTCCGTTCAGGCTCTACGTCCGCGCGCGTCTGCCGCCGCCGCGTTCGTGCAGAAGTCGGACGGCGTCCACCGTGCCCGTTCGGACGGCAACGCGGCCCTCGATTTGACCGGCTCCTATGGCGCTCTAGTCTCCGGTACTTCTACAAGTCCTGTATCGACGCTGGCGTGGCGCGGGCGCGCGACCTCGGCCCGGTGCTCGGCGCCTATCACCCGGTCGTGCTCGACAACGCCCGCATGCTTCAGGCGATCTGCCTCGACGCGGTGCTCACATGTCGGGCACCGAGGCGGTGATGCAGGCGGTGCGGCTGGCGCGGTATCACACCGGTCGCTCGCACCTAGTGCGCTTCAGCGGCGCGTATCACGGGTGGTGGGACGACGTGCAGCCCGGCATCGGCAACCCGGTTCGGGTGCGCGACGTCTACACGCTCGAGGAGATGGCGGCCGCGACGTTGACCGTGCTCGGACGCGCCGCGACATCGCCTGCGTGCTGGTCAACCCGCTGCAGGCGCTCCATCCTAATGCCGGAGCTCCTGGCGACGGCACGCTGATCGCCAGCGACGCCGCGCCGGTTTCGATCGCGAGGCGTATACCGCTGGCTGCGCGACTGCGGGACGTCTGCACCGACGGGCATCGTGCTGATCCTCGACGAGGTCTTCGTCGGATTCCGGCTCGCGTACGGGGGCGCGCAGGAGTACTTCGGCGTGCGCGCCGACATGGTCACCTACGGCAAGACCCTGCCGGCGGCCTGCCGGTCGGCGTGCGTCTGCGGACGCGCGCGATCTGATGCAGCGCTTCCGCGACGACCGCCCGTCGACATCTGCTTCGCCCGCGGCACCTTCAACGCGCATCCCTACGTGATGGGCGCGATGTACGAATTCCTGCGCCGGCATCGAGGCGCCCGCGATGCGCAGCGCTCTACGAACGGCCTGACGCGACGCTGGAACGAACGCGCGCGCGCGCGCTGAACGCGCGCCTGACCGCCGGCGACTGCCGGTCCGCGTCGCCAACCTCGTCTCGATCTGGACCGTGCTCTACACGCAGCCGTCCCGCTACAACTGGATGCTCCAGTACTACCTGCGCGCGCAGGGCCTTCCTCAGCTGGGTCGGCACCGGCCGCCTCATCTTCAGCCACAACTACACCGACGCGACTTCGACGCGGTGGCCGAGCGGTTCGTCGCCGCGGCCCGCGACGATGCGGGCGCGACGGCTGGTGGTGGCCGATGCCCGGCGCTGACCAACGCGTCGATCCGGCGCGCAGGTGCTCGGGAGATGCTCGCGCACCGGCTGCGCCAGCTTCGCGCCGCTCGCGCGGTCACGCGGCGCGTCGTGCGACGATCGGGTCGATCAGCTCGCCGCGGAGCAGCTGGAGCGGCGCCCTGTAGTAGAGCATCACGTCGTGGAACGGGTCGGTGAGGATCTTGGTGAACCAGACCAGGCCGGTCTGCACGTCGCGCAGGAAGAACAGGTGCACCGTGCGGAACAGCACGCGCGCCCGAACCCACCACCAGCCACATCGCCGCGACGTGATGGCGAGCGTACCAGTCCGCGTGCGGGCGCGCAGCAGCCCGCCCAGCGTCGGGTCGACGCCAGCAGCAGCAGCGGCGAGAGCACCCAGATCGAGAGCAGCACGGCCTTGCGGCGCAGGTTGTAGCCGACCTTGATCGCCTCCTTGTATCGTGGCGTCGCCTGATTGACCTCGTCGTAGTCTTGCGGCTCGAAGAAGAAGTGGCCGATCTGCCGCGACGGCATCGCCACCAGCCAGGCCAGCAGCACGGCGGCCGCCGGATCGACGAACAGCAGCGCGTAGGCGACGATGAAGGCCAGGGCGCTCACCAGATGCAGCGACTGATTGATGCGGTTGTGGTGGTAGTAGCGATGGTCGTCCCAGCGCTGCTCGGCGAGGGCTTGTGAGAACGTCATCGGCGACCTCCGTTGGCGGTGGCGGATTCGAGCACCGGCGGGCGGGCTGGTGCGCTCGCTGTCGGACAGGCTGCCATGTCGATGTGACGGCCGCTTGCGCCGCCGAGACGACGCGGCGACGTCGGCAATCCCTCCCCGACAGCCACCCACGCCCGAGACACGTGGTTGTCGGCGTAAAGAGCCGCGGAGTTTCCACCAACGACACGGCCCTGTGACGGAGCCCCCAGATACTGCGGACGCTGCGGTTTGTCGCACCAGACGCGGCCGAGACGACCGGACTTCCAAGGGAGCGCTCGTGAAGCTCGATCCGCACGTCCACACCGTCTTCTCCGGCCGCACGACGATCTATCCGCTCTCGCTGATCATGAAGGAGTCGTACAACTCGCCGGAGGGCGTGTACCGCCGCGCCAAGGCCCGCGGCATGGATCTCGTGGCGATCACCGACCACGACGTGATCGACGGCGCGCTGACCATCGCCGATCGGCCGGACGTGATCGTCGGCTGCGAAGTGACGGCGGTCTTCCCCGACGACGATGTGCGCGTGCACCTCGGGCGTGCTCGGCATCAACGAGCGCCAGCACGCCGAGATTCGAGCGCCTTCGCCACGACGTGCTCGAGCTGATGCCGTACCTGAAGCAGCAGCGCATCTTCACGACGCTCAACCACGTCGCCTCGCGCATCAACGGCCAGATCACCGCGCCGCACATCGCCGCGCTGATGCCATGGGTCGACGGCATCGAGGTGATCAACGGCTCGCGGCTGCCGTCGCAGAACCGCACCGCGGCGTGCCTGGCCGACGCCTGCGGCAAGGTGGGCGTCGGCCGGCAGCGATTCTCACACCGCGCGCGGCATCGGCCGGACGTGGATCGAGGCGCCGGGTGCGACGGACGCGCGAGGAGTTCTCGTCGGCGCTGCACGCCGGACGCGTCGCCGTCGGCGGACGCCAGGGGCACTACTTCACGATGGCGTCCGACATGCTGCGGCTGGCGGCGGGCTTCTACCAGGAGCGGATTCGCGCTCGCCGTCAAGTCGCCGTTGTGCTGGCGGCGCCAGGCGTTCGTGCTCGGCGGCCTGCTCGGCCTGCCGCTGATCTGCCTGCCGCTCGCCGGTGCCGCTGGCGCACTTCATCCTCGAAGAGCGCTTCAACCAGAACGCTGCTCTTCGACCTGGTCGCGCGGCCGGCGATCGAAACATTCCGGAGGCCGCCTGACATGAACGTCGCCATCTTCACCGACAACGACTTCGACAAGGTCAACGGCGTCACGACCACGCTGAGGGCCGTGCTGCGCCACGCGCCGCCCGGCATCCGGCCGCGGGTCTACACCGCGGCGCGCCACGCGGTCGACCAGCCGGACTACCTCGCGCTGCGCTCGCTCGGGGTGCCGCATCCCGTTCTACGGCGAGATGCAGATGTACCTGCCGCGCGTGCGCGAGTACCTCGCGGCGCGCGCGCGCCGACCGCATCGACGTCGTGCACCTGACGACGCCCGGACCGATCGGCCTGGCGGCCATGCGCGTGGCCCGCCAGCTGCGCGTGCCGATGGTCGGCAGCTTTCACACGGATCTCGCGGCCTACGCCGACATCCTCAGCGGCTCCGGCCGTCTCGGCGGCCTGATGCGCGAGTACATGCGCTGGCCCTACGGCCGCTGCGCGCGCGTGCTGGTGCCGTCGGACGACACGCGCCGGCTGCTGATCGGCGCGCAGGGCGATCCGCGCCGCCGGTTCGCGTCTGGCGCGCGCGGCGTCGACAGCGCGCACTTCCATCCGCGTCGCGCGCTCGGAGGCGCTGCGCCGGGCCTGGCGCGTGTCTCGCCGACGCCCGGCGCTGCTCTACGTCGGCCGCGTGTCGCGCGAGAAGGGCCTCGACCTGCTGCCCGGCCATCGGCGACCGCCTGTCCGAGCTGGGGCTCGCGCACCGCTTCATCGTCGCGGGCACGGGCCGATGCTGGGAGAGCTGCAGGCGCGACTGAGCGATGCCGTGTTCACCGGCGTGCTGACGCCGGAGGACGTGGCGACGGTCTTCGCGTCGGCCGACGTCTTCGTGTTTCCCGAGCCGCACCGACACGGCCGGCAACGTCGTGCTCGAGGCGCAGGCGAGCGGGCTGCCGGTCCTGGTCACCGACGCCGGCGGGCCGCGGGAGAACATCGGCGACGGTAGCACCGGCCACGTCGTCTCGGGCATGGAGCCGGGCTCGTGGGCGGGCGCGCTCACACCGCTGCTGCGCTACGCGGACGTGCGCCAGCGCATGGGTCGCGGCCGCGCGCGCCTATGCCGAGTCGCGGACGTGGGAGCACGCGCTCGAGCCGCTCTTCCGCACCTATCGCGAGCTGGCGGCCGCCTCCGCCGCATCGTCGGCCATGCCCGATCTCCTGCCACGCGGCGCGCCGCTGTCATGAACGAGCCGACGACGATTCGTGGCGTGTTCGCGTGGCTCGTGCGGCACCCGTGGCAGGCGCTCGGCCGTCGTTGGAACTACAAGTCGGCGGTTCTGAGCTCGCTGGTTCGCTCGAGCCTGTTCTTCGCGGTCAACCTGTCGCGCCGGCCCCGAGGCCGCGACCGCCGCCATGCTCACGGAATGGGTGTTCCGTTTCGGCACGTCGGGGTTCTATGGCGCGCTGACGCAGGCCTTCCGACGCGTCGAGTCCGAGCGTGCGCGCCGCGGTGTGCGTGCTGGTGCTGCTGCCGCTCGTGTCGCACTCGCTCGAGCTCGCTCGTCCACTGGTGGCGAGCGGCACCCGAGCTCGCTGCGAGCATCGGCGCGTCGGTCGCGTTCACCATCGTGTCGACCGGCGTTCAACCTCTTCGCCATGCGCCGCGGCACCCTGGTCGTCGGCGACGCCGGCGCGCACGATGCTGGACGACCTGCGCGCGATGCCGCGGCTGATCGTGCTGTTCGTCGCCACGCTCGCCCGTACGTGCGTCCGCGCATGCCTGTAACCAGCCTGCACCTCACCAACGCCTGGCACGCCGCGTCCGGCGGCATCCGCACGTTCTACACGCGCCCTGATCGACGGCGGCCGCGGCGCGACGGGCGGCGGGTGGTGCTGGTCGTTCCCGGCGAGCGCACCGCGATCGCACGAGCTCGGACCGCACGGGCGCATCTACATCGCTCGCGGCGCCGCGGGCGCCGGCGTTCGATCGGCGCTATCGCATCCTCTATCCGCCGCAGCTATCTGCCGCTCGTGGGCGGTCGGCTGTCCGGCGATTCTCGCCCGCGAGCGGCCAGACGTCGTCGAGATCTGCGACAAGTACTCGCTGCCGTATCTCGCGGCGCTGCTGCGCAAGCGGCTGCTGCCCGGCGTCGGCGCGCCCGCCGTGCTCGTGGGCCTGAGCTGCGAGCGCTTCGACGACAACATGGCGGCCTACCTCCATCGCGGGCCGCGCCGCCCGCAGCGTTCACGCGCTGGTACATCCGCCACATCTACGGCCCGCCGTTCGACGTCGCACGTCGCCAACTCGGACTACACCGCCGCCGAGCTGCGGCGGCGCTCCACGATCGCGCGCCCGGCTTCGTTCGCGTCTGTCCGATGGGCGTCGATACTCGCGCCTTCGGCCCCGATCGTCGATCGCGCGAGGTGCGGGCCCGCGCTCGCCGCGCGGTCTGGGCCTCGGCGCCGGCGCCGTGCTGCTGTTCTACGCGGGCCGGCTCTCGCCGGAGAAGAACGTCGGCTTGCTCGTCGACGCGCTGCGCGCCGCTGATCCGCGACGATCCGCGATCGGCGACTACGGCCTGGTCGTCGCGGGCGACGGCCCGCTGGCGCCGATGGCTGCGAGCGCAGGCCACGCGGTGCGCTCGCGGGGCGCCTGCTGCTGTGCGGCAACCTCGCGCGCGACGCAGTCTGGCCGCGCGTTGCGCCAGCTGTGACGTGTTCGTCCACCCCAACCCGCGCGAGCCGTTCGGCATCGGTCCACTCGAGGCCATGGCATCGGGCGTGCCCGTCGTGCTGCCCGACGCCGGGGGCGTCCTCAGCTACGCCGCCGCGCGAACGCGTGGCTCGCCGCGCCCGACCGCCGCGGCGTTCGCGGGCGCCATCCGCGCCGCCGCCGCCGGCGACCCCGCGGATCGCGGCGGCGCGCGACACCGCCCGCCGCTTCGCCTGGGAGCGCATGACCGCCCGCTACTTCGCGCTGCACGATGAGTGGCTGACGTGCCGGCCCTCGCTGGCCCGCGTCGCGTCGACGCGCGGCGCGAGCGTTACGGCTGGCAAATCACGAGCCGCGACAGACGTGGGATGTTCACGGCGGGAGCTCAGCACTGAGAGATCGGCGCGCCGCCGACTACTTCCGCGAGCGGCAGGTCCCATCGAAACCCGAGCTTTCGCGCCATCGGCGTGCTCAGCGCTCGAGCGCGCGCCAGACCGCGCGAGCTCTGGAAGTGGTTCAGGAAGACAATTCGGCCCTGGGGCGACACACTCGTTTCATCTCGCGAACGACCGGAGCCGGATCGGCGACCGCATTGACGACGTAGGCGGCGAACACCACGTCGAAGCTGTGTGCCGGGAAGGCCAACCGGCCGGCATGCATCCGCATCAGGCTGATGTCGGCAACGACCGCCGCCCCCTGGCGTCGCACTTGCGCACGAGCCAGCATCGGCATCGACAGATCGACGGCAGCCACCGCCACACCTTCCGGATAGAGCGGCAGCATCGCCCCGGTGCCGACGCCAATCTCGAGGACACGCTCGCCTGGGCACAGCCGCAGCGCTTCCATCGCGTTCAGACGGCCGTTCTCGAGCGCTGCGCCGTAGACGAGGTCATAGACCGGCGCCAGCCGCCCGTAGGTCCGCTCGAAGACGTCGGGGATGTCCGCCATTCGAGCGTCACCGGGCATGGTGTGCATGCCACATGATCGGCACCTGCTGTCACGATCCGGCGACGCTGGCGCGACGTCGGCACGAATGACGGCCGCGAAGATGCTTGGCGATGGTCAGCCGCGATCGCGCCGCCTGAACGCCACGGCGGCGCCGGTTCCGACGACGGCCGCGACGAGCCCTACGACCAGCCAGAAACCGTGCGCGTTTGCGCGAGCGGAACGCCGCCGACGTTCATCCCGAAAAACCCCGGAATGATGGTGAGTGGCAGGGCGACGACGGTCACGATCGTGAGCACGAACAGCGTGCGGCTGGTCTGCTCGTTCACGAGGGCGACGAGCTCTTCCTGCAGCAGGCGCACGCGCTCACCGAGCGCCGCGGAATCTGCGACCGCCGCCGCCAGCTCCTCGGCCGACTGCCGCAAGTCGGTCACATCGTCGGCGCCCATCCAGGTGGGAGGCCGATTCAGGAGCCGAAACAACGCGGCGGGCTCGGGCGCGAGCAGCCGCTGGAGGCGCACGAGCGTCCGGCGCAGGGAGCCCAGCTTCGAGCGGCCCGACATCACCGTGTGACCAATCATGCGATCTTCGATGATGTCGACCTGCGCGGTCGCATCCCGCACGATGTGGACGAGCACCTCGGCCTGGTCGCGAAGAAGATGCGCCAGCTAGCTCGACGGTCGACCGAAACGACTCGCCGGCCTTCACCGCGGCGCGCAAGCGGTCGACCGACCTGAGCGGCGTGATGCGTGCGCTGACCAGCACACGTGGGTCGACGCACAGCGTCATCGTCGACGCGCTCGAGGCATCGAAGGCGTTGAAGAGCACGTCGTTGACGACGGCAATGCAGAAAGTCTTCGGCAATCTCGACGCGCGTCGACGGGTTGGCACCGACGGCTTCCCTGAAAGCGGCCGGGACAACGAGGTGCTGATCGATCCAGCGCTCAGATGCGCTGTTGGACAGGTTGAAGTGGAGCCAGATGAACTCGTCGCCCGGGGGATGCGCGAGCCATTGCGCCGCCGCCACGGAATCAATCTCGCGGCCGGGGCGGCCGGGGCCGAACGCGTAACCGCACACGATGCCGGCTTTGTCGGAACCGTAGTTCGACGCAGCCTGCCCGACCGAAGCCTCCTTCACGGCATTGCCTCACGGGTTGCGTAACGCGACCGCCGTATCGTCCCACGATTCCCAGGCTGCGGGATACAGGCGGACGGCTCCGCGCAAGACGCGACGCCGCTGCCCGCGATCCGCTCCGCAGAATCAGGGCGCGTCGATACCCTCAGAATCTATTCCCCTTGTATGTTGCGGGACAGCCGGTGCCAAGGTGTCCGGCGTGCACGGTGCCAGGG
>CAWJCX010000026.1:0-7992 GCA_963841395.1 uncultured Actinomycetota bacterium | reverse complement strand
GTGACCCGCTCCCGCAGGTCCGCGCGGCCGGCGGCGAGCACGGTGAGCTTGCCCTGCTCGGCGGGCTGGCGGGTGCCCAGCACGGGCGCGTCGACGAACCCGAGGTCGTGTCGCGCCGCGAGCTCGGCCAGCCGGTCGGTGGCCTCGAGCCCGACCGTGCTCGACTGCACCCACACCGCCCCCGGCGCCACCGCGGGCAGCGCCGCGTCCATCACCTCGGTGACCGCGGCGTCGTCGAAGAGCATGGTCAGCACGATGTCCGCACCGGCCACCGCGGCGGCCGGGTCGCCGGCGACCGTGGCGCCGTCCTCCGCTAGCGGCGCCGCCTTGTCGGCGCTGCGGTTCCACACCGTCACCTCGAACCCCGCGCGCACGAGGTTGCGGGCCATCCCGGCACCCATGATCCCGGTGCCGAGCACAACTACTTTCGTCGTCATGCCCGCCGTTCTACCCCACGCCGTCGTGCCGGGCGACCGGGGCGTCCCGGTACAGATCGTGGATCTCCGGGAGTCGCCGGAAGCCGGCCGACTCGTAGGTGGCGACGTCGCCGGTGTTGGCGCTCGGAGTGCAGACGATCGCGCTCGCCGAGCCCAGCTGCCGGAGGGCGGCCGCGGCGGCGAGAGTGCTCGATCAACCCGGGCTTGCCCGGACCGGCCGACCACACCGTCACCGCCGCCACCGCGTGCCAGCGCTCGTCGGTGAACGTCGACCTGTCGAACGATGCCCGCTGCACCGCGGCCCGCACGGGCGCCCGCTCCGGCCCGATCACCTCGATCCGCACGCCGGGGTCGGCCACCGGCTCGGTGAGATCGCGACGCAGTGGCGTCCACGGCTCGGCGACGTCCCAGCCCACCAATCTTACAGCACACCCGCGCCTCACACCCTCCCCCAACCCCTTCCCGTCCTCGACCAGCTGCCGCGTCAGCTCCTCGTCCTGCGTGGCGTCCGGCGCGACCGTCAGCCGCAACAGCTCGGGTTCGTCCAGCAGCCCGACGGCGAGGATCCGTCCTGGCTCCAGGTCCGGACCGCCGCGGCCGTCGCCTCGGCGCCGAACCGCCAGTACCAGCCCATGTCGCCCGGATGCAGCTGCATCGGCGCTCCGTCGTACTGCCACTCCCGCAGCACGCCGACGACCTCACTCAGCCCGTCGGCCCGCACCCTCACGCGGTGGCACGGGCGAGCCACGCGAGCAGGTCGGCGACGACCTCGTCGCGGTTGGTCTCGTTGAAGACCTCGTGCCGGGCGCCCGGGTAGACGGTGAGCGTGACGTCGGTGAGGCCGGCCGCGCGGTAGCGGTCGACCAGCGCGTGTGACCAGCGCGGTCTGCCCGCCGACCGGGTCCAGCTCGCCGACGGCCAGGTAGACCGGCAGGTCCGTGCGCATCGCGGCGAGCCGGGCGGGGTCGGCGACCGCGCGGGCGCCGGCGAACATCGCCTTGCCCGGGCGGCCTGGTCGATGCCGAACCCGCAGCGCGGGTCGGCGATGTACGCGTCGACCTGTGCCTCGTCGCGGGACAGCCAGTCGAAGTCGGTGCGGGCGGGCGCGAACGGCGCGTTGAACGCGCGACAGGTCCAGCGGCGCGTCGAGGTCGAGCGCCGGTTCGAGCACGTCGAGCAGGCTCGTGCCGGTCAGCGCCACGGCGGTCACCTCGGCGCTGTGGTCGAGCAGGTACTGCTGTGCGGCGAACGAGCCCATGCTGTGCGCGACCAGCACGTAGCGGCAGGTCCGGGTGCTCGGCTCGCGTCCGGCCGGCCAGCACGCCGATGTCGTCGACCAGCTCGACCCCAGCCGCCGGGGTCGAGCCGCCGAGCTCGCCGCCGGTCGTCGCGGTGGCGCCGTGCCCGCGGTGGTCCTGGCCCGACGACGACGAACCCCTCGCCGGTGAGCGCACCGGCGAGGGCGTCGTAGCGGCGGACGTGCTCGCCCATGCCGTGGGTCAGCTGGACGACGCCGCGCGGCGCGGCCGCCGGCGTCCCACCGGTAGGCGGTGATCTCCACGCCGTCGCGGCCGGGGAAGGTGAACTGGGAGGTTCGCTCATCCCCGGATCCTGTCACTCCGCGGGGGCTCCCCGGCAGCATCTGCAGCAGCCCGCCCGCCGCCCAGATCTGGCTGATGAACTCGCCCGGCGGCTCCAGCGGCATGGTCTCGCCGTCCTCGGTGGTCAGCGTCGCCGCGTACGGGTCGACCGTGATCCGCCGGCCCGGCGGTCAGCTTCGCCAGGTCCGCGGGGTCCGCGAGCGGCAGGCAGGGCAGCCCGTTGTTGGTCGCGTTGCGGAAGAAGATCCGGGCGAAGTCGACCGCGACGACCGCGCCGATCTGGTTGAGCTTGATCGCCCGGATCGAGGTCTCCCGGCTCGACCCGCAGCCGAAGTTGCGCCCGCCGACGATGATGTCGTCCGGCTGGATGTTCGGCTGGATGGTCGGGTCGTAGCCGTGGAACAGGCCGCGCTTGACCTTCTCCGGGTCGAGGCTGAAGAACGCCGGCGGGTGGATCACGTCGGTGTTCATGTCGTCGCCGAACAGCCAGATCCGGCCCGTGATCGTGCTGCTGTACCCTCGGTCGTGTCGGTCATCGGACCTCCAGGTCGGCGTACAGGTCGGGGGACGAGCTCGCCGCGCAGCGCGGCCCGCGCCACCGTGCGCGGGCTCGCGAGGTAGGTCCGGCTCTCCCAGTGGCCCATCCGGCCGCGGAAGTTGCGGTTGGAGCTCGACACGCACACGTCGTCCGCGCCGAGCACGCCCTTGTCGATGCCGCCGCACGCGCCGCAGCTGGAGTGGTTGAAGATCGCGCCGGCCTCGGTCAGCGTCTCGACGTAGGCCCGCGCGCAGCGCCTGCTTGAACACCTCGACCGACGCCGGGATGATCACGAACCGGACGTCCGGGTGCACGTGCTTGCCGGCCAGCTCGTCCGCCGCCGCCTCGATGTCGCCGAGCCGGCCGCTGGCGCACGAGCCGAGGAACGCCGTGGTGATCTTCACCGGCTCCAGCTCCGCGAGCGCCACGACGTTGCTCGGCTGCCACGGCTTCGCGACCCGCGCGTCCAGCTCGGTCAGGTCGATGTCGATCACCCGCTCGTAGCGGGCGTCGGCGTCGGGCCGGACCTGCGTGCCGAGGAACTCGCCGTCCCGCTGGACGTAGTAGGCCTCGGTGACCTCGTCGGGCACGAACACGCCGAACTTCGCGCCGATCTCCACGGCCATGTTGGAGATCGCGAACCGGTCGTCCTGGCCGAGCCGGGTGACTGCGACTCGTCGTGGAACTCCAGCGAGCGGTACTGCGCGCCGCTCTCGCCGAGGAGCCGCAGCAGCTCCAGCACGATGTCGCGGCCGCTGGACTGCTCGGGCAGCGTGCCGTGGAAGCGCACCGCGATGGTCTCCGGCCTGCGCAGCCACGTGGTGCCGGTGGCCAGCGCGAACGTGATGTCGGTGGCGCCCATGCCGGTGGCGCACGCGCCGACGCCGCCGGCCATGATCGTGTGGCTGTCCGCGCCGACGATGAGCCCGCCGGCCTGGCACAGCTTGTGCTCGACCATCAGCTGGTGGCAGATCCCGCGGTCCAGCAACAGGTTCGGCATCTCCTGGCCGCGCGCGAACGCGAGGAACCGGTTGGCGATGTCCGCGTGCTCGGCGGTCGCCGGCGGGCGAGAAGTGGTCGTTGGCCAGCAGCACCTTGTCCTTGTCCCAGATGGACAGCCCGCGTCGCTCGAAGCCGTCGATCAGCAGCGCGATCGTCGCGTCGGGACCGAGCACCGCGTCGACGTTGACGCGGCGGTAGAGCGCGTCGTCCCCGTCGACGGCGTGTGCGTCGATGACCTTGTCGCTGAGCGTCTGGCCGGTCACGAAGCCTCCTCGCCGGCGAGCCGGTCGTACTCGGCGATGACGACCTCGGCCGGCACGCCGGCGAGCGCGGTCTCGGTGAACGCTCTCCTTCGCCGTGAACGCCTCCTCGTGCCGGTTCTTGTCCGGTGTCCTCGACGATCTGCTTGACCGAGTCGACGACGCTGCCGGGCCAGCGTCGTCGTCGACCTCGCGAGGCGGGTTGGCCGCGTGCCGAGCACGTGGCGGACCAGCGACGGCGCCGCTGTGCTTGCCGAACACGTAGTCCCGCTCGCTGCCGGTCCACGACCGGCGGCAGCTCCTCGTAGCTGCGGGTGTTCTTGAGCATGCTGTCCACGTGCACGCCCGACTCGTGGCGGTAGACGTTGAAGCCGGTGACCGGCTTCGTGGCGCTCATGTGGATCCCGCTGATCCGCTCGACGAAGCTGCGACAGCGCGGGCAGCGCCGTGCGCGTCCACGCCGTGCTCGACGCCGTGCAGGTGGGTCAGCGCCGCCAGGCACTCCGCGAGGTCGGCGTTGCCGGCGCGCTCGCCGATGCCGTTGACCGTGCAGCTCATCGACCGCGCGCCCGCCTCGACCGCGGCCAGCGCGTTGGCCGTGCCGCGAGACCGTAGTCGTTGTGCGCGTGGATCGAGATCACGATGCTCGGGTCCAGCTGCGCGCGCGAGCGTGCGCACCAGCATGCGTCATGCTCGCCGGGTGCGCGCAGCCGACCGAGTCCGCGAGGATCAGCCGCGACGACGGTGCCCGGCTCGCAGACGTCGTTGACGAGCCGGATCATGTACTCCGGGTCGGCGCGGGTCGCGTCCTCGAACACGACGCTCGCGACCATGCCGTGCGCCGACGATGTCGTCCACGCCGGCCCGCATGATGCGCGCGGCCTCGTCGCGGGTGATGCCGAGCGTCTCCTTGAGCCGCAGGTCGCTGGTCGGCATGAACATGAACACCTCGTCCGCGCTCGCCTTCCCGGCCGCGGCGATGTCGCCGTGCACCGGCCGGGCGGTCGCGCCGAGTCTTCGCGCGCACGCCGGAGGCGCGCATCTCCTGCATGGCCTCCATGTCCGCGGCCGACGCGGCGGGGAAGCCCGCGTCGAGCACGGAGATGCCGGCCGTCGTCCAGCAGCAGCGCCAGCTCGACCTTCTCCGGCACGGTGAACCAGACCCCGGGGGTCTGCTCACCGTCGCGCAGCGTGCAGTCGATCACCTCGACCGATCCCGGGCATCGGCGGTGAGGGCGTTGCTGGTGTGTCCATTGTGTCCACTGTGAACCCCGACTTTTCTACTTCCGGTTCACCGATAGGCGCGCCCGGCGGCGCGATGCCACCCGAGGGCCCGTTTCTCCACCGCGAGCAAGATCATGTTGAACAGGTACCCCAGTACTCCGAGCATCACGACCACTGCCCACATCTCGGCGAACTCGAACCGGTTGCGTGCGTCGCGCAGCTGGTCGCCGAGCCCGCCGTTCGCGGCGAACAGCTCGGCCACGACGGCCAGCAGCAGTGCTTGGGACAGGCTGACCCGCAGGCCCGCGAAGATCTTCGGCAGCGCGGCGGGCAGCACGATCCCGAACAGCCGGTGCGGCGAACGGGAGCCGGTAGGCCATCGCCGTCTCGATCTTGACCTGGTCCACCGACCGCACCCCGTCCACGGTGTTCAGCAGCACCGCCCACACCGCGCCGAAGATGATCACCGTCAGCACCATCGGCGTGCCCAGCGTGCAGATCAGCACGAAGACCGGGACGAGCGCGGGCAGCGGCAGCGAACGGAAGAACGCGAACAGCGGCCCGGCGGCGGTGATCACCGTGCGCGACAGGCCGCACGCGGTGCCCACGACCACGCCGGCGAGCGCGGCGAGCGCCCAGCCGCCGAGCACCCGGCCGATCGTGGTGAACAGGTTGTCCCACGCCTGCGGCGTGAGGAACGCGTCGGCGGGCGGGCCGGAGAACCACATCCGGCCGGCGGCGGTGACGATCTCGCTCGGTGCGGGGAAGAACGGGTGGGCCACGGCGACGGCGATCGCCTGCCAGGCGAGCAGCAGCGCGATCAGCGCGGCCCAGCGCACCAGAAAACCCCGCAGGAGCTTCATCTGCCGGCCACCCGCTCCGTCACGGCCCAGCGGAACCACCGGTGCTGGATCCGCTCGAGGCCGAAGTGGAGGGCGAAGCCGAGCAGGCCGGCGATGACCACGATCGCCAGCACCTGGTCCATTCTGGTCACTCCGCTGGCGGCCTCCAGGATGGACCCGCCGAGCCCGCCGCTGGCGCCGGTCAGCATCTCGGCGCTGATCACGACCGACAGCGCGATCGGCAGCGCGAGCCGCACCCCGGTCAGCGCGAACGGCGCCACCGACGGCAGCACGACGGCGCGCATCACCCGGGCCCGGCCGAAGCCGCAGGCGCGGGCCGTGGCGATGTGCAGGGGCTCGACTTCGTCCACGGCATACATTGTGTTGTACAGAATCGGCCACAGCGCGGCGAACACCGCGAGGCTGATCTTGGTACCCGGCCCGCCGCCGACCCAGATCACCGCCAGCGGCACGATCGCCACCGGCGGGATCGGCCGCAGGAACTCCAGCACCGACCGGCTGGCGGCACGCGTCAGCGGGCTGTACGCCAGCACGATGCCGAGCGGCACCGCGATCGCCGTGGCGATGCCGAGTCCGATCGCGACGGACAGCGTCGTGGCCACCAGGTGCAACAGGAAGACCTGGTTGCCGAGCATCGCGACGGCCTGCGGGAACACCTCGGACGGCGGCGGGAAGTACCCGTCGAGGAACAGGTCGGACCGGCCGACCGCCTCCCATGCCAGCAGGGCTCCGACGAACCCGGAAAGCCGGAGCACCACTGCCGACATGGCTGGGCTAGCTCTTGCTCTTCACGATCATCGGCCGCACGTCGAACGGCTGCTTGATGAGCCCGAACTCCCGCATGAGGTCCGGCACCCGCTGCAGTCGCGTCGGGTCCGTGGTCAGCGGGTAGGTCGGCAGGTGCAGCACCGGAGCGATCTCCGGCTTGACGTTGGCCTTCTGCATCAGGGCCTGGCGGATCGCGTTCTGGCCGGACGGTGTCGCGGCCGCGCGGTTGGCCTTGAGGACGGCGCGCTGGAACGCGGCGACCGACTTCGGGTAGGCCGACGTGGTCTTCTCCAGCGCCGCGTAGCCGTTGAGGCCGATGCCGTCGAGGCGGCCGATGAGCGGCTGGAACACCGTCCACACACCGAGCTGGGCCTGCGCGACCGTGATGAACGGCTCGACGAGGAACGCCGCGTCCAACTCACCACTTTGGAGCTTGGGCAGCATGTCCGGGAACTTCATGACCTTCCACTGGATCCCGGAGGTGTCGGCCTTGGCGGCCTTCATGCCGGCCATCACCGCGAGGTCGGCCATGCTGCCGGTGGAGGACACGCCGATCTTCTTGCCCTCGAGGTCGGCCGGGTTGCGCAGCGGGGAGTCGTTCTTCACCACGACCGCGGCGACGTCCGGCTTGGCGGCCGAGGCGTCCGCGACGATCTTGATGTTGACCTTGCCCTTGCCCTTCTGCTGCGCCTGGACGAGCAGTGGGTAGCTGGCGAAGGTGAAGTCCACATCGCCGCCGAGCAACGAGGTCATCGCCTCACCGCCACCGCCGAGGGTGACGAGCTCGACGTCGAGCCCCTCCTGCTTGAAGTAGCCCTGGCTCACCGCGATGAACAGCGGAGCCACGTCGGTCGACGGGATGATGCCGATCTTGATCTTGGTCTTTTCGACCTTCGCCGCTGGGTCGCTCTGCGCTTCTTCGGAGCCACCGAGGAGTCCGCATCCAGCGGTACCGAGCAGCATCGTCACCGCTGCGAAGGCGATCAGAATTCGCCGCCACAGCCGGAAACCGGGCCTGCGATCGAGGTTACGCCGGGTCAACGTCCATCCCCATTCCACGGGTGATCTAAAGTCTCTGACGTGTAACGGTCCGAGGGGTTGGCGCGACTTAGAGCCGGTTACCCGGATCGTGCGCCGAGACTAGCCCAAAGCGACGGTCTCGCAACACGCCGCGATTGATGTAGGCCGTTTGGATCATGTTTGGTCCAAACAGGTGAAGATCATCTGATTTCTCAGGGCCGAGCAGCCCCATTGGTCCCGTTCGACGCTGACAATTTCGCAATCCTCGACTAACTTCCA
>CAWJCX010000025.1:0-42215 GCA_963841395.1 uncultured Actinomycetota bacterium | reverse complement strand
CACGATGCCGACAACCATGAGAAGACGGCTTGTGGCGCTTGCCACCGCTGCGGTGGCCAGCACGCCGGCCCTGCCGGGCGTCGCGGCCGCTGACTCGCCGACGAACGACGAACTGGAGGGTGCGACGGCGGTGACGGCGTTGCCCTACAACGTCGACGCCGACACCAGTGCGGCCACGCGAGCCGGCGACGATCCGGCCTGGTGCCAGTATTTCGCCATCGGGGGGACGGTCTGGTTCGACTACACGCCGGCCGAGGACCTCCTGCTGCGCGCGACCGCGCTGGACCCGGCGAACGGCGTGATCCTCTCCGCCTACACCGGCACCCGCGGGGACCTGACGCCGGTCGACGGATCGTGTGAGATCGGGACCCAGACGACGGCGGCGGCGACCTTCCCCGTGCGGGCGGGCACCACGTACCACCTGATGGTGGCGGGCTACAACGTGGCGGGCGGCGACCTCTCTCCCGGGCTCGAGGCCGTTGCGCCCGCACCGAACGACGCGTTCGCGGACGCCGAGCCGGTCACCGTGCTGCCCACGACGCGGGAGATCGACCTGTCGGTCGCGTCCACCGAGTACGACGAACCGGTACCGGGGTCGCTGTGCCCCACGGGCGACCGGTCGGTCTGGTACCGGTACACCCCCACCTCGACCACGACGTTGCAGGCGGACACCGATGGTTACGGCACCGGCGTGACCGCCCACACCGGCGACTCGTTGCTGTCCTTGCAGTCGGTCGCGTGCGCCGACGACGGCTTCTCGAGCCGGGCACTATTCCGCGCGACGGCGGGCACGACCTACTGGTTCCAGGTGACCGGTTCGCAAAACGCGGACCAGGCCACCTTCACCCTGGCCGAGGCCCCGCCGATCCAGCCGTACGTCAACGTCGGCTCCGAAACGCCGACGATCTACGAGCTCACCCAGTTCGACGTCGAGTCCGGTGAGTTCGGCACTCCCGTCGTCAGCGGTGAGCTGGATTTCGGCGACGGCACGGTCGTGCAGCTCGACGGATCCGGCGTGGCGCACCACTACACCGTGGACGGCACCTACGAGGTCGGGCTGACCGCGACGACGGCGGACGGCCGGACCGGGACGGCGACCAGGACGGTCACCGTGGAGACGCACGACGTGTCGGTCGCCCGCCTTGTCGTGCCCGCCGAGGCCCGGGCCGGCGAGACCGCGTCCGTCACGGTGCGCGTCGCGAACACCCGCTACCGCGAGCAGGGCGTCACGGCGACCCTGTACCGGTCGGACGGGTCGAGCTGGCAGCAGGTCGGGACGCTGACGCTGACCGTGCCGAAGGACAAGACCGTGAAATTCCCGTTCGCCTACACCTTCACCGCCGCCGACGCCGTGGTGGGCAAGGTGGCGTTCCGGACGGTGGTGTCGCTGCGCGACGGGGTCCGCGACGCGCGGCCGTTCGACAACGAGCTGATCTCCAAGGCCACCACCGTCACGCCGAGTGCGGCCGATCTCCGGTTCGCATAACCACAGCACCCTGGGGAGTAAGGGAAATGAGACCTCGCATCATCCGAAGATCCGTGCTGGCCGGGTTCGCCGCGGCGGCACTGGTCGTGCTGACGCCCGGCGTCGCGGCCGCCGCGCCACCCGCGGGCGACGACTTCGACGACGCCGTGCCGGTCACCGCGCTGCCGTTCACGCACACGGTCGACACCGAGGAGGCGACCGTCGCGCCGGACGATCCGCCCGACTGCTACGCGTACAGCAGCAGGAGCGTCTGGTTCAGCTACACGGCGCAGACCGACGGGTACGTGATGGCGACCCCGGTCGCCACCTTCGGCACGGTGTTGTCCGCGTACACCGGCGCCCGGGGCGCGCTCGAGCCGGTGCCGGGCATGTGCTCGTTCTACAGCGGCATCGGGGAGACCTTCCATGTCACGGCGGGCACGACCTACCACCTGCTGGTCGCGTCGCAGTACGGCTACGGTGGTGAGCTCACGCTGCGGGTGACGGAGACGGCGCCCTCGCCCAACGACGACGTGGCGGACGCCGAGCCGGTGCCCGGCCTGCCGACCAGCACCACCGGCGACCTGACCCGGGCGTCGGCGGAGGCGGACGAGGTCCCGCCGTCGTGCGATCCCCTTGCCACCCAGTCGGTCTGGTACTCCTACACCCCGTCGACCGCCCGGTGGGTCAGCGCGCAGGCGACCGGAGGACCACCCGCGGTGTCCGTCCACCGCGCGACCGACATGTCCGAGGTGGACTGTGCGGCCGACTCCGGGTACGCGGTGTTCCGGGCCGAGGTCGGCGAGACCTACTACGTGCGGGTGGCGACCAGCGTCGCCGATGCGGACCGGTACAACGTGCACTTCCGGACCGCGCCCGCGCTGCACCCCAGCGTGTCCGGCTATCCCGACCCGGCGACGGTGTTCCGCCCGGTGACGCTGTCCCCGTGGTCGGGCGACCAGCTGAACCAGCCGGTGACCGCCGCGCACCTCGACTTCGGCGACGGCACGTCGACCGACCTCACGGGCCTCGAGCCGGTCGAGCACCAGTACACAGTGGACGGTGCCCGCACGCTGACGCTCACCGTCACCACCGAGGACGGCCGCACCGCCACCGGCACGTCGACGCTGCGGGTGGAGTCCCACGACGTCGGCATCACCACGTTCACCGCACCGGCGACGGCACGGCCCGACCGTCCCAAGCCGCTGTCGGTGACGGTGACGAACACGCGGTACGCGGAGACGGTGACCGTGGAGCTGCGCCGGCAGACCGCCGACTGGTACGAGACCGTCGGCAGGCTCACGCAAACCGTGCCGGCGGGCGGGACCGTCACGTTCCCGTTCGCCTACACCTTCGGCGCGGAGGACGTCGGCCCAGTGACGTTCACGGCCGTCACATTGCTGGACTACCCGTCCACCGACGACAACCCCGGCAACGACACGGCATCCGCCATCACGACCGTCCGACCATGACCAGGCGGGTGGCCCACACGTAGACGTTGTTGCTGTAGGAGTGCAGAGTCCCGTCGTATTCGCCGCCGCAGGTGACCAGGACCAGGCGTCGCGGGCCTGCTGGTCCTGCCAGGGCGCCGGGGTCCACGCCGGCGGTCTTGGGGGTGGTGGTGACCGCGGTGACGATCCACGCGGTGGGGCTGCCGGTCGCGTCGACGGTGGTGACAGAGGAGCCGACCGGGACGAACGACAGGTCATGGAAAGCGCCGTTGCCTTGGTGGACGTAGTTGACGTGGCCCACCAGTGTCGTGGTGCCGGTGGTGGCGTCGAGGGAGGCGCCACCGGTCCAGATGCCGGCCACGTGGACGTCGCGCGGTGGGCTGATCTGGTCGCCGTCCACCGTCGCCGCCACGACCGGCACGTTGCGCTGGTCGATGGAGGGAACGGTCACCGTCGACGGTGTGTTTCTGGTGGTTGCTGGTGCTGGAACCGAGCGCACCGTGGTGACGGTGTTCGGCAGGGGGGCGGCCAGGGGGAGTTCGGGCGGTGAGGTCCGCACGGCGAGGAAGCCCGCGACCGCGGCCCCGCCGGCCAGCACCGCGGCCGATACGGCCAGCACGCGGGTGAGGCGGTCTCGCCGGGGGCGGTTGCCTTGGTGGGTCAACGGATCAGTTGTTGCCGCCGCCACCGCCGCCCGTCGTGGTCGTCGTGGTTGTCGTCGTGGCGGGGACCTCCACGGGTGTGGTCGTGGTGGGAACGTCCGTGGTCGTGGTCGTGGTGGTCGTCGTCGACGGGCCGGTGACGGACGTCGTCGTGTTGGTGTGTGCGGAGGAGGTGGTGGTGACGGGGTGCGCCGGGGTGACCGGGCAGGGGGCGCTGGCGGTCGCCTGGGGAGGGGCGACGATCGCGACAGCACCGAACGTCAGCAGGCCCAGTGTCACGACCACGGCCGCCGCGCCCGCGGCGCGTCTGCCGCGCACGCGGGCCAGGATGGCCACCGCGACGGCGGCCGCGAAGAGAGCCAACGCGACGATCGCCAGCGGCAGACCCGTGCTGGTGACCGGGCCGCCTCCCGCGTCGATGCCGCAGGGTGCAAATGCGTTCATCGCAGGATCCTCTTCCCGTCCGCGGTATGAGTCCGAAATGGACGTTAATGGAGCGGAGTCAGGAAAACGAAGTTCCTATGGGTGAAAGCGCGCCCGACCGAGTGGATTAGAAGTAACCCTTCGCCGTCGAATTTGCGCAAGCGCCCCGCCGCGCAGGGAAACGGCGGGGCGCCCCGAACCTTTCGAGCCTTACCTCAGGTCAAAACCCCAGCCGACCATCGGGTTCGCGCAGCTGGCCACCGAGACGTGGCCGGGACCCTGCAGCACCCACGGGCCGAAGTGCGTGTCGCCGCTGGGGCAGTTCGCCACCGCGCGGAACTCGGTCCCCGCCACGCCGGCGTCGCAGCGCACGGTAACCGTCGCCCCGCCGGAGGTAAAGGTGCCACTGCAGGAAGCCAGCGGCGAAACTCCGCCGGGCGCCGCCGCGACCGACGCCCCAGCCGTTCCGGCGCCGAGTAGCAAGGCGGCCGCCGCAACGGGAAGCATGGCCAGTCGAGCGAGTCGGATCATGATTATCTCCTTTCGCCGCCGCACCAATTGCGGACGGCGAGGAACACTCTCATCATTCATCGCGGCCAATTCCAAGGGGGCCGGGCGCGATCTACCCGTTTGGCGCAGTGGTTTTCGAGCCGTCGAAGCCAAAATTTGTCACCAACACAAGAACTTGTCGGGATCAATATGAGATGGCGCACAGGTTCACGCGCCGTCAGGAGTGCCCGCGCGACCGATGCCGGAGATCGACATGGTCCCAATCTCTGAACAATTATTCTCGCGGTACAACCTGCGCCGCGTTGAGCCGTCCTGGGGGTATGAGTCAGGCAGATTTCGAACAAAACAGGGGAGAGCAAAATGTCGTGGAGAACCGGTTCGTTGATCGGAATAGTCGTCGGCGCCGTGCTGCTCGCCGGGTGCGGGCCAGGAGAACCCGCGGCGGATAGCACTTCGCCGGCCACGGCCACGGCCACGGTCCCGTCCGCCAGGCCGTCGCCGGCCAGGTCCTCGGTCACCGGTCCGCCGCCGGCCACGACCCGTAAACCGTCACCGCCGGCCGTTCCCCGGTCGCCGGTGCTGGGCAACGGACGCTACGCGGTCTGGCTTACCGGGCTCGACCAGCGTTCGGGCACTGTCACGTTCGACGTCGTCCAGTGGCTGACCGGCGCCGCGGCGGACGCGGCGTTCCATCGCGAGCACCCGGAGGCCCCCGACCGGCATGTGCCGAACGGCTACTACATCGTCAACCAGAACCCGCGCCTGCGCACGCTCCCGGTGCGTCCGGGTGTTTCGCTGAGCGTCCTCGTGCCGATGCACGGCGCCGAGCAGCAGCGCATCTCGTTCGCGACGTTCCCGACCTATCTGGCCGGCGATCTCGAACCGCACGACAACAAGCTCTGGCACAACCCGTTCTGGCTGACCATTCACAATGACCGCGTCGACTCCGTTGTGGAGCAATACATCCCATGAGTTGCGCGAAATCGGAGAGGAACGAGTCATGATGAAGCGATTCATGCTGGGAGTTCTCGGATCCGTCGTGGTGTTGAGTTCGGGAGGCGTGCCGGCGGGCGCCGACCCGCCGGCAAGTGGGCGGGCGCCGGTAACCGTTCGGGTGTCGGTGTCGACCGCGGGTCAGCAGGGCAACGGGGAATCGTCCGCCTCGACGATCAGTACCAACGGGCGGTTCGTGGTGTTCGCGTCCGAGGCCACCAACCTGACGCCCGGCAACACCGGTGGCGTGTTCGTGCGCGATCTTCGGTCCGGGCGCACCGAGCGTGTGTCGGTGGCTGGCGACGGCACGATCGGGGACGGCCCGTCGTGGTATCCGTCGATCAGTGGTGACGGCCGGTATGTCGCGTTCATGTCCCGCGCGACCAACCTCGTGCCCGACGACACCAACGGCGTCGAGGACGTCTTCGTGCGGGACCGGCGGACGGGCCGCACCGAGCGCGTGTCGGTGGCCACCGACGGCACCCAGCTGAGCACGTACTCGACGGAAACGTCGATCGACGCCAGCGGCCGGTACGTCGCGTTCACCACCGGTACCTCCAGCGGCGGCGACATCATGGTGCGGGACCGGCGTGCGAGACGCACGATTCTCGTCTCGGCCGCCCCGGACGGCAGTGCGGCTGCCGCCTACAGCATGACACCGAGAATCAGCGCCAACGGCCGTTTCGTTGCCTTCATGTCCTACGCCTCAAACCTCGTGCCGGCCGACACCAACTGGGCGTCGGACATCTTCGTCTACAGCATGGCGACCGGGCGGATCACCCGGGCATCCGTCGGCGACGCCGGCGAGGGCGACCTGTACTCGTTCCTACCGGCGATCAGCGGCAACGGCCGCTACGTCACCTTCGAAACCCAGTCGACGAACCTCGTGCCGGGACACACCGGCTACGTCGCCGACCTCTTCGTCCGCGACACGGTCGCGCAGCGGACGACCCTCGTCACGGTCACTCCGGACGGCACCCAGGCCGACGATGACACCTACACGTCTTCGATGGACTTCTCCGGCCGGTACATCGCCTACTCGACCTTCGCGGGCAACCTTGTCGCCGGCGGCACGCCGGACCGCCCGGACGTCCTGCTCTACGACCAGGTGACGCGGCGAACGAGGCTCGTGCCGACACACCCGAACGCCGATTCCAACTCACCCACCCTCGATGCGCACGGGCGCCGGGTCGCCTACACGTCAGACGCGACGAACCTGGTTCCTCACGACACCAACAACCACGGCGACGTCTTCGTCACCACGATCGCAAGACCGTGAGGTTGGTATCGACTTTCCTCGATCGGGTGCATTTCGCGGTTTCGAATGGCGGGGCGGCGGAGCGGACATTAGCCTCGCGAATCAATTCCCATTTCAGTGATCGGGAGAAAAACGCATGCTTGTTTCCCTCCGCGGGCGGTTGTCCGTGGGCAGCTTGGCGCTGCTGTCCATCGTCGCGTTCGGTGCTTCGGCCTGTGGATCGTCCTCCGACTCCGGCGACACGCCGGCGACCACCCGGCCTCCCACGTCCAGCGCGGCGGCCGGCTCGGCCTCCTCCTCGACCGACTTCGCCGCGCTGGTGATCAAGCCGGAGGACATCCCGATTCCGGGCTTCACGCAGAAGACCTCCACGCCGGTGTCGGAAAGCGGAGCCAACGGCATCGCCGTGCTCTTCGCCGACGCGGCCGACGCCCGCGAGCTCGGCGACACGATCGTGGTCCTGCCGAACGAGACGGCGGCGAAATCCGCGATGCAGGCCGCGCTCACCGCCACCCAGGGCCAGGTCACCGGCGGGACTGCGGCGCCGGTGCAGGTGGGCGACGGCGGCACGGTCGTGACCGGTGCCCAGAACGGCAAGGCCAGCACCGTCCTGATCTTCCAGCAGGGCAAGGCATTCGTGGTGATGCAGTTCGACAGCGCGCCGAACGACCCGGTGCCGGCCGACCTGGTCACCGCCGTCGGCCAGAAGCAGGCCGACGCGCTCAAGTCGGGTCTCGCCGAGTAACCGTCCACACCGGATTTACCGAGAGCCAGGAACGAGGCCGCCCTTCACCCGGGGCGGCCTCGTTCTTCGTGTTGTCGTGCTGACTGTTGTGGGTCGGTGGCCGCTGTTCGCGCAGGCGTCCCTCTCCCGGATCGCGCAACGGGCCGGGGTGGCCAAGAGTGTTGTGCTGTACCACTTCGCCAACAAGGACGAGCTGGTCGAGCAGGTGCTGATGGCGGTGGCGCTGGCGAGCGCCGAGACGCTGCCGGCGGCCATGGCGGCAGCCGGTACCGCGCGCGGCAAGCTCCGGGCGATCATCGAGTCGCTGGTCGGGTTCATGGCCTCGCACCGCACGTACACGTTGGCCGCGTTGGAGACCTGGAACATGACGCGGTCGCTGCCTGGCCGGCTCCGGCTAGCGGCCGACCAGGGCGGTGCCGACGGCATCCGGGATCTGTTGATCGAGGGCCAGCGGAACGGCGAGTTCTGCGAGTTCGATCCGCACGTGATGTCCGTGATGGTCCGCCAAGCCATCGACACGGCCAGCCTGGAATCGAGCAACGAGGGGGAGTCATGAGCGGAGGCAAGAAGGTTCTGATCATCGCGTGGGGGACTCGCGGTGACGTCGCCCCGCCGGCCGGAGTCGGTGTCCGGCTGCGGGAGGCGGGCTACGACGTGACCATGGCAGCGACCAAGGATTTCGCCGGTCTCGTGGAGGACGCGGGGCTGGAGTTCCGTCCGATGATCGGCGACGTGCGCGCGGCCACGCAGTCGGAGCTGCATTCCGACGCCGCCCGGGACGGTGCGGTCTCCCGTAGCGGCGCCAAGCTGTTGAAGGCGGCCAAGCAGTTCTTCGGCGAGCTGAATGCCGACGTCGCCACCATCACCGCCGACAGCGGCGCGGACATCGTGCTGTCCAGCCCGCTGGCCTCGGCCGCCTACCACGTCGCCGAAGCCTGCGGCATTCCCAGCATCGGTCTGCACCTGACACCTCAGCAGCCCACGGCCGAGCTTCCTCCGATCGTGTTCGGCCGTTCCCTGGGCAGGTTCGGGAACCGGGCTGCCGGCCGCCTCGTGCGCCGGCTGGAGCGGATGTACTTCGGCGGCATCAACGACATCCGCGCCGAGCACGGCCTGCGGCCGACCACGTCGACCGCCACCCGCCGCAAGCAGGCCGACGAGCGCTGGCCGATCCTGCACGGCATCAGCCGCTACGTCGTGCCCTGCCCGCGGGACTGGCGTCCCGGCCTCGACGTCGTGGGTTACTGGTGGCCACCCGTGCCGTCCGGCTGGGCACCGCCGGCGGAGCTCCGCCGGTTCCTCGACGACGGCCCGCCGCCGGTGTTCGTCGGCCTCGGCAGCACCAATCCCGGCGACGCCGAACGCGTCAGCGGCACTGTCACCGCGGCGCTGCGTCAGGCCGGGCAGCGCGGCGTCATTCAGGCCGGCGGGGCTGATCTGTCCACAAGCGACGATGACATGCCGACCATCGGCGACGTGCCACACGAATGGTTGTTCCCCCGCACGGCGGCGGTCGTGCATGCCGCCGGCGCCGGCACGACGGCCGCCGGGTTGCGCGCCGGCGTCCCCGGCCGTACCGATCCCGGTGACCGGCGACGGGCCGTTCTGGTCCTACCGGCTGACCACGCTCGGCGTCAGCCCCGGCCCCATCCGGTACAAGAACCTCACCACCGACAACCTCGCCGCCGCCGTGCGGGAAGCCGTCACCAATCCTGTGTACACCCGGCGGGCGAGCGAGCTGGCCGCCGCCATCGCCGCGGAAGACGGTGCGGCCCACGTCCTCGCCGCTGTCGACGAACTCACCTGACCGCCGCTTCCTGGACCTGTGACAGTACGGCCCTGGATGCTGTCACACACGCCGAGGATGCTGTCTTGCTGTCACACCTCTGTGACAGCATCAATTCTGTCCTGACCTGCGGAAACGAGGGTTGTGACAGCAAGACGGCATCGACAGATGCCGTCACAGTGACGCCGTAAGCCGGGGTCCTGACCACCGGCCGAGACGTGCGTCGGTGCCGTCACACATCACATGCCGGAGTTCGGTGCTGTGGTTGCTGCTTCGCTGGTGGTCGGGGGCTCGGGGGTGGCGCTCGTCGTCGGCTCGTCCACCTTGTCCGTCGTCGTGGTGGTCGGGGGTGGGTTCGTGTTGTCGGTCGCCGCTGGTGGGGCTGCGTCGGAGGTCTTCGGTTTCGGCGCTGGGTGAGATTTCGGAGCCGCGGCCGACGGTGTCTGGTGGATGTCGATGGGTTCTCCCACCGGTGTCACCGGGGCGGCGCCGGAGGTTCGGGTGCTGTGGTTGGGCGCTTTTCCGTCCGCCGGTGCCCGCTCCTGGGACGGCGTGATGCCGTTGTGGCTGCCCAGCAGGTAGAGGCCTGCCGCGATCAGGGCGACGACGAGGACCCCGGCCGCCGCCATCGGCTTGTGGGAACGGCCGGCGGCGGGCTCGGGCGGACGGGCCGGTTCGATGCGAGCGGTGACCAGTGCCGCGCTCGCGTCGGCCGCTGCGAGGAGGTCGTGCGCCTGCGACGCGGTGGGGCGGGCGTGCGGGTCGGTCGTGAGCAGGGCGAGCAGGACGTCGGTGAGTGGGCCGGCTCGCTGCGGTGGGTTGATCTGACCGCCGGCCACCGTGTGCAGCAGGGCGAGAACGTTCGGCGCCCTCCCGAACGGGGGTGCTCCCTCGATCGCGGCGTAGAGCGTCGCGCCCAGCGAGAAGACGTCCGAGGCCGGGGTTGGCTCGGCGCCGTGCGCGATCTCGGGTGCCAGGTACGCGGGGGTGCCGGCGAAGGGACCTGTCTTGGTCACCGCGGCGTCGTCGGCCGCCCGGGAGATGCCGAAGTCGGTGAGCTTCACCGAGCCGTCCTCGCCGAGCAGGATGTTTCCCGGCGTGATGTCCCGGTGAACGATGCCGGCCTCGTGCGCGGCGGCGAGCGCGGTGGCCACCTGGGCACCGATGGCGGCCACGTCATCCGGCGCGAGGGGACCGTCCTCGGCGATGGCCGTCGCCAAGCTGCGCGAGGGCAGGTACTCCATGACGAGGTTGGGCACGTTGTCCTCGTCGACCACGTCGAACACCGTGATCGCGTTGGGATGGTGCAGTCGGGCGGCGATGCGGCCTTCGCGCAGGCAGCGGGCGACGGCCTCGGTGGTCTTGGCCTGCGGGAGGTTGGGCCGCAGCCGCAGCTGCTTGATCGCGACGGTTCGGTCGAGCCGCTCGTCGTGGCCCTCCCAGACGACACCCATCGCGCCCGTGCCGATCTGCCGGACCAGCCGGTAGCGCCCGGCGAGCAGGTGTCCCTCGTCGGTCATGCCGCATTGACCTCGCTCTCGCCCGACAGCCCGTACCCCAGGGTTGCTCATTTGCCGCGATGTCAAACATCGTGTCGAAATCTGGCGGTCACGGACTCGCACACTTAGCCGCGGCTTAGCTTCGGCGTAGCCGGCCCTCGTAGCGTCCGGCCTGCCACTGGGATGGCAGGAGGGAACAAGGGGACGATATGACCACGCTTGTACGGCGAACGACGGTCGCGACGATCGGTGCGACGCTGCTGTTCGGCGCCGTGTCGGGGACCGCCGACGCGGCTGACAGCAGGAAACCGCCCGAGGCCACGACGAGCATCATGTGCGAGGCCGCGACCAGCGACCGCGAGGACCTGGATCACTACGACGGCAAGTCCGCCTCGTACACGTATGACGAGCGGTTCCGGTCGGGGCCGGACCTGCGCTACAGCGAGCTGACCCAGTTCACGCCGCAGGGCCTCACGTACTGGAAGGACTGGGACGGCAAAGCCGACCTGTTGCTGGCCACGGCCTATGACAGCGGGACGCGCCACGCGATCATCGTCGGCCTCGACCCGGCACACAACGACAAGAGCGCGACCATCGGCGTCGTCCAGCTCGAGTCCGACCACGCCGGTGGGATCGCGCTGCACGGTGACTGGCTGTTCGTGTCCGACGGCCCGCACACCATCCGAACCTTCAAGAAGTCCGCCCTGCACAAGGCCATGCGGGAGTCCCAGGACACGGGCACGGAGAAGACCCCGAAGATCGACCCGGCCAGGGTCACCAAGAACCTGTACGGCACCTCGTTCCTGGCCACTGACAGCGGCGCCCGCAAGCTCTATGCGGGCCTGTTCAACGACAAGCGCCGCGACTGGATGTACCGCTACACGATCGCGGGCGACGGGTCCTTGTCCTTGGACCGGAAGGACGACGGCTACGGCCTGAAGTGGGAGGTTCCGGCGAGGACGCAGGGCGTGACGGTGGCCGGCAACCGCTTCATCTTCAGTTCCTCGCACGGCAGGACCAAGCGCAGCAACGTCTGGATCACCAACCGCGCCGAGACGAACCTCGACAAGGCGTCGGTGCGGTGCTTCCGCGCGCCGAGCATGGCCGAGGGGCTCGCCACCGATGGCGCCAACGCCTACCTGCTGTTCGAGTCCGGCTCGTACGAGTACAACGGCCACAACGGTCCGCGGGCCCGCAACGTGATCGACGGCGTGCACAAGGCGAAACTCGGCGACCTGACCGCGATGTCCGGTGGCCGCCTCTACCTCGGCACGCTGCAGAGCAAGAACCAGCAGGACAGCGGCGGCGATGACGAGATCACGATCATGGTCGAGGGCCAGAAGCTCGGGAAGAACGTCCAGATCGACCAGGGCGACCAGAAGAAGATCGGCAAGACGGTGCAGTTCACCGGCAAGGTGTCGGTGAAGCTGTACGAGAGGGATCCGAACAGCGGCGACGACTATCTCGGCGAGAAGATCCTCGAACCCGGCAGCGGGGACGGGATCATGACGTTCAAGAAAAACGGCGCTCACTACCGGTTGAGCTACAAGATCGGGTGAATTCGCCCTCGGCGCGCCGGCACCTCCCATCTCGGGGTGCCGGCGCGTTTCCGCTTATGTGACACGGCCGGGTTCGTGCGGGCGACACCAGTGATGGGGCTCAGTCGATGAGGTGGGTTCATGGTGGTGCGCGGGAATGCGGTGCTTGTTCGGCCGGGTTCGGTCACGGCCTCGGCGGCGCTCGCCGCGGTGGTCGGCGGTGGAACCTTGTTCGGCCTGGTCTTTCTCGCCATCGCGTTGTTCGATCCCACCGGGTCGGACCTGTTCACCGCGATCGCCGCCGGGCTCGCGGTCGTTCAGGTGAGCGCGGGTGTGTTGTTGCTCGCCGGCGCCTGGCGGTTCTCGACCGGAGCGGGCCGGGGGATGCTGTTCGCCGGAGGGGCGCTGGAGTTGCTGGTGTGCGCGGCCTACGGGTGGTATGCCGTGGTTGCCGTGGCAGGAGACCCTCAGGACGGCAGCCTGTTCACCGTCTTCTTCGGCGTCCCGTGCGTCGTCGCCGTCATGACGGTGAGCAGCCTGCTCCTGGCGCTGCGGCCCGGATCAGTGCAGGCATAGGCAGAAGGGGTGGCCTGCCGGGTCCAGGAAGACCCGGTAGGACGTGCCGGGCTGGTCCGGATGTGTGGTCGCGCCGAGTTCGATCACCGCTGCCTCGGCGGCGTCGAGGTCGTCGACGATGAAATCGAGGTGCAGCTGCTGGGGCCGCTCCTGGCTCGGCCACGTCGGCGGCGTGTAACCGGCCACCCGATGGAAGGAGATGCACCGGCCGTCCTCTCCGCAAGCCGAGGCCCGGTCGGTGGAGACGTCGACCTTCCAGTCCAGCATCGCGCCGTAGAACCTGGCGAGCGCACCAGGATCGGGACAGTCGACGACGATGAGGGGCATGCGCGCGATGGCCATGCCGGGCACGATATCGACGGGAACGTAACGCGCGTAGCGAGTTGAACCGGTTCAGTAGTCGGTAGGCTCCCGGGTGACGCATCGTCGACGCCCGGGGAGACTCCACATGACGACCCGCATGGACCTCTCGGACGGCTGGACCCTCCGCCTCGCCGGCGATGACGAGGAACAGGCCGTGCCCGAGGAGGTGCGGGCCGCGCTGCCCATCCCCGCGCAGGTCCCCGGGTGCGTGCACACCGACCTCCTGGCGGCCGACCTGATCCCCGACCCGTACCTCGACCGCAACGAGGTGAAGCTGGACTGGGTCGGCCGCGCCACGTGGGTCTACGAGCGCGACCTCCAGCACTCCACCGTGGACGGTGAACAGGTGCTGCTCGCCTTCGAAGGACTGGACACGGTCGCCGTCGTGCGGGTGAACGACGTGGAGGTCGCGCGGACCGAGAACATGCACCGCCGCTACGAGGTCCACATCGGACACGCGCTGCACGACGGCACGAACCGGCTGTCGGTGCGGTTCGACTCGGCCTGGGCGTTCGGCGAGGCCGAGAAGGCCCGGATCGGGCCGCTGCCCGCCGCCTACCCGGCGCCCTTCAACTACCTGCGCAAGATGGCGTGCAACTTCGGCTGGGACTGGGGCCCCGCCCTCGTCACCGCGGGCATCTGGCGGCCCGTCACGCTCGTGCGCCACACCGCGCCGCGCATCAGCGAGGTGCGGCCGACCGTGACGGTCGACGCGGGGCGCGGCGTCGCCGAGTTCGACGTCCGCCTCGACACCCCGCTCACCGCGGCCGCCACCGTCGCGGCCTCGGTCGGCACGGTGACCGAACGCGTGGACCTCGCCGCGGGCGAGGACCGTGCCACGGTCGTCGTGCGGATCGACCGTCCGCGGCTGTGGCGGCCGGCCGGGTTCGGTCCGGCGCCGCTGTACGACGCGGACGTCCGGCTCACCGGCGAGGACGGTGAACTCGCACGACGAGTGGCACGACCGCGTCGGCTTCCGGTCCGTGCGCCTGGACACCACGCCCGACGACGCCGGCACGCGCGTTCGTCATCGTGGTCAACGACGTGCCGGTGCCGGTCCGCGGCGTCAACTGGATCCCCGACGACTGCTTCCTCTCCCGGGTCACCGAGGCCCGGCTGCGCACCCGCATCGGCCAGGCGCGCGAGGCGGGCGTGAACCTGCTGCGGGTCTGGGGCGGCGGCGTGTACGAGAGCCGCGAGTTCTACCGGGTCTGCGACGAGCTGGGCATGCTGGTCTGGCAGGACTTCCTGTTCGCCTGCGCCGCCTACCCGGAGGACGACCGGCTTGCGGACGAGGTCGACGCCGAGGCGCGGGACAACGTCGCCCGGCTCATGCCGCACCCGAGCCTCGTGCTGTGGAACGGCAACAACGAGAACATCTGGGGCTTCTTCGACTGGGACTGGCAGGACTCCCTCGACGGCCGGCCGTGGGGGCTGCGCTACTACCAGGAGACGCTGCCCGCGGCCGTGGCGGAGATCGACCCGGCCCGCCCGTACTGGCCGGGCAGCCCGTACTCGGGGTCGATGGACGTTCACCCGAACGACGACGGCCACGGGCCGCGCCACGTGTGGGACGTCTGGAACGAGGCGGACTACACCGTCTACCGCGACTACCGGCCGCGGTTCGTCGCCGAGTTCGGCTGGCAGGGACCGCCCGCGTGGTCGACGCTGACCCGCGCGGTCGGCGACGACCCGCTGACCCCGACCTCGCCCGGGATGCGCCACCACCAGAAGGCCGAGGACGGCGACGGCAAGCTCTCCCGCGGGCTGGCGCCGCACTTCCCGGAGCCGGCCGACGTCGTGGACTGGCACTTCGCCACCCAGCTCAACCAGGCGCGGGCGGTCGCGCTCGGCGTCGAGCACTTCCGGTCGCTGCGCCCGCACTGCTCCGGAGTGGTCCTGTGGCAGCTCAACGACTGCTGGCCGGCGATCTCGTGGGCGGCCGTCGACGGCGACGGCCGGCGCAAGCCCCTCTGGTACGCGCTGCGGGCCTCCTACGCGTCGCGGCTGCTCACCTTCCAGCCCCGCGACGGCCACCCGGCGCTGGTCGCCGTCAACGACACGACCGCGCCGTGGCGCGCCTCGCTGACCGTGCGCCGGATCGCCTTCGACGGCACGAAACTCGCGGTCCACAGTGGACGAATTACCGTCGATCCGCTCGGTGTCGCCGCCATCGGCCTGCCCGAACTGCTTGCCACGCCGGGTGATCCGGCCGCGGAGCTGCTGGTGGCCGAGGCGGGTGGCGAGCGCGCGCTGTGGTTCTTCGCCGAGGACCGCGACCTCGCCTACCGGCCGGCGAACCTGGAGCCGACCGTCGAGCGCGACCACGGCGTCGCGGTCGTGACCGTGCAGGCCACCACGCTCGTCCGGGACCTGTGCCTGTTCGCCGACCGGATCGACCCCGCCGCGGAGGCCGACGACTGCCTCGTCACCTTGCTGCCGGGACAACGGCGCACGCTGCGGGTGCGCGGCGTCCCGCGGGGCCGCGAGGACGAGCTGCTCGGCCATCCCGTGCTGCGCACCGCGAACGACCTGGTGGTGCGGTCGTGAGCACGCTCGTGTTCATCGGCGACAGCATCACCGACTGCCACCGGCGCACGGACCCGCTGGGCCTCGGCGGTGGCTACGTCGACATCGTCGCCACGACGCTGCACGCCCGCGGCGACGCGTCCGCCGTGCTGAACACGGGCGTCTCGGGCGACCGGCTGGAACACCTGGCGCAGCGGTGGGAGGCCGACGCCCTGGCCCACCGGCCCGCCGTGCTGACGGTGTTCGCGGGGGTCAACGACACGATGGTCACCTTCTCCCGGGGGCGGCCGACCCCGCCGGAGGTGTTCCGGGAGCGCTACGCGGACCTGCTCGACCGCGCCGCGGCGGTGCCGCGGCTGGTCGTGCTCGAGCCGTTCTTCGTCGGGACCGACGACGAGGGCGTCCGCTGGTGCGACGGCAACGAGTTCTTCGCCGCGGACCTCGCGGCCAAGCAGGAAGCGGTCCGCGAGCTCGCGGCGGCGCGCGGCGCGGTGATAGTCCCGCTGCAGCAGGCGTTCACGGCCGCGGCCGCCGAGCGCGGCCCGGCGGCGGTCGCGCCGGACGGCGTGCACCCGTCGGCACTGGGACACCGGATCATCGCCGACGCGTGGCTCGCCGCGTACGACGGCCTCAGCCCTTGAGCACCCCCTGGGACTCTCCTTACGGCGCTGTGCAGGGGAGGCCGCGGTCCGGGCAATGCTTGCCTGAACCGGTTCAATGCACGGTTGCGGGCCCGCTCGAGTCGCGCGGGACGAAGCGCGGGTTCGGCATTCGGACGTGCTCGTCGAACTCGCGGCCCTCGATCGCCTGTAGCAGCAGGGTCGCCGCCATCCGGCCGTCGTCGAACGGATGCTGGGTCACTGTGGACAGTGCGGGGTGGAGGTACTGCGCGACGGTGATGTCGTCCCAGCCCACGACGGAGATGTCGTCGGGCACGCGCAGCCCGCGCGCGAACGCGGCGCTCATGCCGGCGACCGCCATCAGGTCGTTGGAGTAGACGATCGCGGTCGGCCGCGGGTCGCCGTCGAGGATCCGCGTGGTCGCCGCCCGGCCGCCCGCCGCGGTGTAGTCGCTCTCGACCCACCGCGAGTCGTCCAGGCCGTGCGCGCGCAGGTGTTCCTGGTACAGCTCGTGCCGCAACCGGGCGGGCGCGCCGACCTGCGGGCCGACCACCTGCGCCACGTGCCGGTGCCCGAGCGCGACGAGGTGGGCGACGACGTCCGCGATCGCCTGGCTCTCGTCGTGGACGAGGACCGGCATGGTCGTGGGTCCCGGTGGCCGGCCGAGGCTGACGAACGCGAGGCCGGCCTCCTGGACCAGGCCGAACCGCGCGTCCTCCGCCCGCAGGTCGACGATGATCATCCCGTCCACCCGGCCGTCGCCGGTGAGCCGCCGGTAGGCGTCCCGCTCGGCCTCCTGGCTGTCGACCACCTCGGTCACCAGCGAGTACTTCGACTTCCCCAGCACGCTCTGCAGGCCGGCCATGAGGCTCGTGTAGTACTGGTCGCTCGCGAGCGCCTCCGGCGACTTCTCGAACACGAGGCCGACGGCGTAGGCCCGCGACACCGACAGCCCGCGCGCCCGCACGCTCGGCGTCCACCCCATCGTGCGGGCGGTCTCGACGATGTGGGCACGGGTCGACTCCCGCACGCCGGGCCGTCCGTTGAGCGCGTAGGACACCAGGGCCTTGCTCACCCCGGCCGCCTTCGCGACGTCGCTGATCCGGACGGGTCGCCGCCGGCCCGGCGCTTCGCTCATCGACCTTCGCTTTCTCGCAGGTGTGGACGGATGTTACGCAACGTGTCGCCAGGGGGAGCCGGGCGAGGACAGGTCGATGACGTGTGCCCTACGTCACAGTCGATCGTGTCGAGGTGCCGCGCACGGCTCCGTCCCTGTGGTGTCAAAGCCGAAAGCATCATCACGGAGGAAACCGTGCGAAAGCTCGTGGTCCAGCAGTGGGTTACCGTCGACAACATCGCCGCGGAGGAGGACGGCGGGCTCAGTTTCGTGTCCGGAGAGCCCTTTTCCGAGAAGACCGACCCTGCGTTCAAGAAAACCGTGATGGGTTTCATCGACTCGGTCGACACGATGATTCTCGGCGCGAATACCTACGCCCAGACCAAGGACTACTGGCCGCACGCCGAGGACCAGGGCGAGTACGGCGAGAAGCTCAACAAGCTCACCAAGTTCGTCGCCTCGTCGAAGCTGGCGGACGCCCCCTGGGGCGACTTTCCCGCCGCGACAGTGACCCGCGACCCGGCCGTCACCGTCCGGGAGCTCAAGGCGCGGAGCGGCAAGGACATCTGGCTGTGGGGGAGCCTGACCCTCATGCGCTCGCTGCTGGCCGCCGGCCTCGTCGACGAGGTCCGGATGATGGTCTGCGCGGCGACCCGCGGCAAGGGAACGCGCGTTTTCGAGGACCGGCAGGACCTGAAGCTGATCGAGGCCACCGGGTTCGAAAACGGCATAGTGATCATGCGCTACGAGATCAAGAAATAGGCGGAAGTCCGGACGCCGGCGATGCCGTTCACTCGGGCATCGGCCGGCATCCGCACACTCGGCTATGGCCGGTAGGGGTCGATCTGCTCGCCGACCGCTTCCGTCGTCTCCGTGAAGGAACCGGTCATCGTGTCCGCGGCGTCCGTGACCGAGCCGGTTGTGTCCGACACCGCGCCGGTCGCGGTCTCGGACAGACCTTCCACCGCCTGCTCACCAGGGAGGTTGCCGGTGACCTCCTCGATCTTCTCGGTCGCGCCGGAAAGCAGCTCGGTGGCCTTGTCGCGGATGGAGTCGAACAGACCCATGGGGGGCGAACCTCTCGTCGAAGAAACCGGTGAATCCGACAATACCGTTATTTCGGTCGACGCAGGTGAGCCGCGATGCCATCGAGGAGGAAACCGAGGCCGGTCCGGAAGGTCTGGTCGGCGTCGAGGTGGGCGGCGTCGCGAATGACCGTGGCCAGCGCGGGGAACCGGCCGGTGGCGAGGGTCCGCTTCAGATAGGGCCCGAAGGAGACCTGCCACTGCTCCTTGTCCAGCCCGGTGGCCCGCTCGGCGCGCCGCTCGGCGATCTCCCGGCGCACCGCTCCGATCACGTACGAGTCGACCGCGGTGACCACGGGCATGACGAGGTCCACGTCGACGCCGTCCAGCGCGGCCGTCACGGCTTCCCCTCTGGCCAGGGCGTTCGGCCCGAGCTGGGGTCGCCCACCGATCAGGTCGGCGAGCCATTCGTGGTGGTGAACGGTCTGCCGGGTGGTTTCGGCAAGGGAGTGCAGCACCTCTCGCCAACCGTCGCCGGCCGGCCGGATCTCGGCGTAGACCGCGTCGACCATCAGGTCGAGCAGCTCGTCCTTGGTGGCGATGTAGCCGTACAGCCGCATCGGCCCGACCTCCAGCGCGGCGGCGACCTTGCGCAGCGACACCGCCTCCAGGCCGTCCGCATCGGCGAGCCGGATCGCCGCCTGGACGATCCGCTCCCGGCTCAGCTGGGCCGGCACCGGTCGATCCGGCGGCTCCGGCCGCTCCCACACCAACATGTCGCGGACCATACATCGCATGACGCGATACACTGTATCGAGAGATGCACTGTATCGGAGGAGCGTCATGACCATCGCCATTGTCGGAGCCGGGTTGGGTGGCTTGGCCCTTGCCCGGGTGCTGCACGTGCACGGCATCGACTCCGTCGTGTACGAACGCGAGCCCTCGCGCGGTGTGCGCGGGCAGGGCGGCATGCTCGACATCCACTCCGGCCAGCGGGCGCTGCGCGAGGCCGGTCTGATCGACCGGTTCCACGCGATCGCCCGTGGTGAAGGCCAGGACATGCGCCTTCTCGAGCCGGACGGCACCCTGCTGCTCCAGGAGGACACCCCCGACGACGCCCCGCTCGACCGACCCGAGGTCGACCGCGCCGATCTGCGCAACCTGCTGCTGGACTCCCTCCCCGAAGACGTGGTGCGCTGGGGACACGCTTTCGAGTCGGCCGACGACGGCGTGCTCCACTTCGCCGACGGCAGCAGCGCGACGTATGACCTGCTGGTCGGCGCGGACGGCGCGCAGTCCCGGGTCCGCGCGCTGCTCACCGACGCCCGCCCGGCGCACATCGGCCAGAACGTCGTCGAGGTCGGCATTCCCGACATCGACCGCACGCACCCCGACCTCGCGGCGATGGTCGGCCGCGGCAACTACTGGGTGCTCGGCAACGGAATGTCCCTTGGCGCGCAACGCAACGGCGACGGCCGCGTCCGCATCGGCGTCAGCTTCTACAACACCGCCGAGGACTGGTTCGCCACCAGCGGGATCCCGTTCGACGACCCGGCCGCCGCCCGCGCGCGGCTGATCGACCTGCTCGACGGCTGGGACGCACGGTTCACCGCACTGATCGCCGCCTGCGACGACACGGTCGTGCCACGGTCGATCACCACCCTCCCGGTCGGCCTGACCTGGACGTCGACTCCGGGCATCACCCTGCTCGGCGACGCCGCGCACCTGATGCCGCCGGTGGGAGAGGGCGCCAACATGGCGCTGCTCGACGGCGCCCTGCTCGCCCTCGCGCTGACCGCGCACCCGGACGACTTTCCCGTCGCCGTCAAGGAGTACGAGCGCGAGATGTTCGACCGCACCAGCGCCGCCGCCCGGATGTCCGCACGTATGCAGGAAATGCTGACATCGCCGGACGCCAGCCGGAGAGTTCTCGAGTTCTTCCGGCCGAGCTGACCCGCGGCCAGACAATCGGTCGTAGGGTGATCCGCCAGCGATATGAGTCATGAGGGTTGAAATTGTGGCGACAAAGCCTTCGCGCAGTGGTCATCTGCCGATCAACGGTCTGAGCCTCTACTCCGAGGTCCACGGCGAGCTCGGCAAGTCGGGAACGTCTCCGTTGCTGCTCATCCCCGGCGGGTTCATGGCCACCGACTCGATGGAGTCGTGGGTGTCCGCCTTCGCCGGTGAGCGGGCGGTGATCGTCTTCGATCAGCAGGGGCACGGCCGCACGCCCGATACGTCGCGCGCGATGTCTTACGAGCAGTTCGGCGACGATGCCGCGGAGCTGCTGCGTGCGTTGGACGTCGAGCGCGCGGATGTGATGGGTTACTCCCAGGGCGGCGGGGTCGCGCTGCAGCTCGCGCTCCGGCATCCGGCGCTCGTCGGCAAGCTGGTCTCGCTCTCCGCCACCTACCGCAAGGACGGCTGGTACCCGTCGGTGATGGCGGGCATCGAGGGGCTCAGCGCCACGGCGTTCGCCGGCACGCCCGTCGAGAAGGCGTTCAAGGGGCACACACCGGACGCCGCGGCGTTCGACGCCTACCTCGCGAAGATGAAGGTCCTGAGCATCGACGACCAGAACATCACCGACGCGCAGCTGCGCTCGATCCCCGCGAAGACGATGATCATCGTCGGTGACGCCGATGCCGTGCGGCCGGAGCACGCGCTGTCGATGTTCCTGCTGCGCGGTGGCGGCGACGAGGAAGCGGCGGGGTCGGGGATGCTGCAGACGGCACCGGCCGCGCGCCTGGTGATCCTGCCGGCGACGTCGCATGTCGGCATCGCGGCGGAGTCGGCCGTACTGGCGCCGATGGTCACCGCGTTCCTCGACGACGTGCCGCCGGTGACGCCGGATCTCTTCTAGCCCGGCGGTCAATGGCAACTGTGACATACGAAAGTCGGTTGTCTCGGCGATCGGTGTGCCGGGCACGATGGGGCGAACCTGCGTCACAGTCGAGCCGAGGGACTGGCCATGCCCCGTCGTCGCTTTCGTCCCGTGGTCGCGTTGTGGGCGGCCTCGCTCCTGGCCGTGGGCGGGCTGGGGGTGGCGGAGGCGGCCGGGGCCGCCGACGACCAGCCGTTCACCTCGGCTGTCTTCCGGTCCACGCACAACAGCTACTCCGGCGACGTGGACGGCGCGAAGGGCTCGCTCACCTACCAGCTCGACCACGGCGTCCGGTTCCTCGAGCTCGACGTGCACGACAACGGCTACGCCGCCAACCACGACTACTCCGTCGGGCACGACTCACCCGGTGACAAGGTCGACCACGCCGGCAACCCCGCGTCGAACCTGCTGCACGACTGGCTGGACGCCATCGCGTCGTGGTCGTCGGCCCACCCTGCCCACGCGCCGCTGGTGGTCATGGTCGACCTCAAGGACGACCTCACCGACAACCACACCGACGCGGACGGGAACCTGACCGCGCTCAACCGGGAGCTGGCGACCGCCTTCGGGTCGCAGCTGCTGCCGGCCACGGACTACCAGCCCGGGTCCACAGTGGACGCCTTGCGCGGCAAGGTCCTCACGCTCCTGTCCGGCGACCAGACCACCCGGCTCGAGTACCGGCGCGACCTGGGCGCCCACCCGGCGGTCGCCATCAACGGCAACGGTCAGATCGTCGAGGTGCACGACTCCGGCCACGGCACGCTCTGGTACTGGACCGGAACCTACGGCGCCGACGGCACCGTCACGTGGCTGCGGCACGGCTACTACGACACGGGCACCACGCCGGCGGTCGCCCTCGACGACGCCGGCCGGCTCGTCGAGGTTCACCAGTCGGACACCGCGACCACGCTGTGGTCCCGCGTCGGGCAGCTCGGCGCGGACGGGGAGATCAGCTGGTCGGCCAGCCACCAGTACGACAACGGCGTGCTGCCCACCGTGCGGTTCACCGGCCCCGGCACGGTGCAGGAGATCCACCGCAGCCAGTCGAACGAGCAGAACTGGACCTGGAACGGCGCGCTGGACGCCGGCGCGGGCTCGGTCGCCTGGAGCGGCAACGCCACCACGTCCGGCCCGCGCTTCGACCAGTCCACGTCGGACAGTGGCACGAGGTCGGTCCACGTCGCCACCGCGGCCGACGGTTCGTTGCACTACACGTCCGACCAGGTCGCCGACGGGCCGATCCGTTACCAGCAAACGGCCTTCGACGAGTACCAGCAGGGCGACGACAGCGCCGAGCTGGCGCAGGACGCGCTGTTCTACGGCGCACCCGCGACCGCGAAGGACTTCATCCTCTCCGCGCGCGGCTCCGGCCACCTCGTGCGCGGGTGGGACTTCGACTCCGCCGACCTGGCGACCGACCCGCTCGCCAACTATCCGGCGACCAACACCCCGTACACGTCCTGGTACGAAACCATGCTCACCGGTGCGGACCAATAGCGTCCGCACCTGCGGAGGGAGAGAGATGCGCGTGCGCAAGTCGATCGTGGTGGTCGCGGCCATGGCCGCGGTGGCGAGCGGGGTGGGCGCCTCCGCATGGGCGAGCACGGCGGCCCCGGTCGGCGTCGCCACCGTCAACGCGGTGGAACTGGTCGGCGCCAAGAACTTCCGGGATGTGGGCGGATACCCGACCGCGGACGGCCACACCGTGCGCACCGGCGTGGTCTACCGGTCCAACAAGCTTTCCGAGCTCACGGATGCCGATCTCCAGAGCCTCGGCGACCTGGGCGTCACCCTGGACGTCGACCTGCGCAACGTCGTCGAGCGCCACGACGACCCGGACCGGATTCCCGCCACGACCCGGTACCAGGTGGCCGACGTGGTGTCCCTCGATCATGGGCTGCACTTCCACGACAACGCCACGGTCACGCTCGCGAAGGCGCTGGCGGCCGGGCTGTTCAACGGTTCGGGGAACCTGGCGCAGTCGATCGCCTACCCGTTCATGGTCGACTTCGGCGGCGCCGACCACGCCTTCGGCGATCTCCTGCGAGCCGTCGCCACCAACGACTCGGGCGCCGTCGTGTTCCACTGCTCGGCGGGCAAGGACCGCACCGGCTGGGGCACGGCCGTGCTGCTGAGCCTCCTCGGTGTGCCGCGGGCGACGGTGGAGTCCGACTTCATGCTCAGCAACGACAAGCTGGGCGACCCGGAGGCGGTGGAGCTCAGCTGGCTGCGCGCGGCCTTCGACGAGGTCGACCACCTCTACGGCTCGATGGACGCGTACGCCCGTCAAGGACTGGGTCTCGACGACGCCACCATCGACGCCCTGCGAGCCCGCCTGCTGGCGTGAGGATGGTAGAACTTTTCAAGATCTGACAGGAGTCAGAAAGAGATTTGCCAGCGCGTGTTGGTGTCATCGACGGCGTCATGAACGCTCGTCGGGGTGACTCGACATGCCTGAAAGGTAAATCTCGCCTTGAGAATCGCTGTTCGAATGGCAGCAACGATCGCGACCGCCGCGGCGGCCCTCGCGCTCGTCGCCACCAGTGCCGGAGCCGATCCGGTCCACTCGGCCCGGCAGCCGGCCCCGGCCGCGCAGTCGGCGGTCGCACCCGCCGACGTCCACGAAGCGTGCCGGGCTGCCGGAGTGCTCGACTTCTACGCCACGAACGTCAACGTCCGGTACGGCCCCAGCACCGCGACGGGCGTCGTGGTCGTCGATCAGCCGGGCGACTGCTGGAACGAGACCGAGCAGGTCACCGGCCAGGCGGTCTGGTGCCCGGCCACAGGTACCTACGTCGACCAGTGGGCCGGCGGAATCGACAGTTGGGGGTTCGGCGGCTACGTGAACTGGTGCTACCTCGGCGTGCCGTGATCGGTGGCGTGGCCGCCGCAACAAGCGCGGCGGCCACGCTCAGCCCGGTCGATGGACGAGCTGAAACGCTGGCCGGCGTGCTGCGGTACCGGTCCGACCGCGTGGTCACGGTCGTTGATCGCTACAACGCCGGCCGTGACGTAGGCGACGTGGGACACGGCAGTCCGGTCGTCCCCGATGTCACGGCCGCCCTTGGCGCACCGGCCCGACGCGGTCTGCACGCCCGGCTGTCCGACGACGACTACCGTCGATGAGGACGTATGCGCGGCCACGCGGGACCACGACCTGCGGCGTTGCCCGTCACGGACGTCCGCGGTGTGGCGCTTCGCCCGCTGCTGAAGGCAATCCTGGCTGGACCGGCAGCCGAGAAGGAGCCCAACCGGTGTAGCGGGGGGTGGTCGGGGCGGCCGCGCACCTCGGCCACGCAGCTGCCTGCCCGCACACCTCCAGGTGTAGCCCAGCGCGGCGTGACTATTTCGATCTTGATCGATCTGATGTCGGCACTGATCTCCATCTATTGGGTGCTGGCTGCCGATTACCGGACGCGGTTCCGCGTGAGGCAAAAACACGTTCCTGGGAAATTGTCTAAGCCGTCCGATCTTTTCTAGCGTGTGTTTCGGCCTGGACTGGTCCGTGTCATTCGATGGCTGCGGTGGTCGCCGAGAGCCTGTGTCCATCCGCCGGGTTGCTGGAGCCGTATGAGCGTCTCGCGCGGCACCGTTTTGCCGTGTCCGCAGCAAGATTCACCGACGCCACGGCCGCACCGAACGGAAGCGGCGCGTGGACGCGATGGTGACGATCTGGCCTAGGTTGAGGAAAAACCTGATGTGGCGCGGATCTGGAAAAATCCTGCACGTTCAGTCGTTGAAGACTCGTAGCCTTCAATTTGAAGGACTGCTGCTACGGTGAAGTCCCGAACACTTCATGTCGGGCGCGTTGTACCCGGAAAGCGAGCTTCAATGCTTGAAGCGCGGGAGATCCTGAGCCCAAAGGTGGGCGTGCGCGATCAGAACCGGCGGAAAATGATCATCGAGGTCATGATCAAGGCGGACCGGCAGGCGCGGATCGCGCGGCGGCTGGGGCTTTCGCCCGCCTCGGTGTCGACCGCTGTGCAGGAGTTGATCGCGGACGGGATCGTCGAGGACGGGCGGGACGCGGATCGCCGCAAGGGGCCCACGAATGTAAAGCTCCGTCCGATGCGGGGGATCGCGTTGGGCATCGACCTGGGCTTCCGACGTACTGCCGTGATCGGACGGCGCGTGGACGGCCGGTTCGACGATATCGCCGTGCAGCGGCGGGACGAGGGCGCCAACCGCGGCTTTCCACATGCCCTTGTCTCTATCGGCAGTATGATCAACGAGGTGGTTGAGGAGATCGGGCAGGAGCAGTCTGACGTCATCTCCGCCGGGATCGCCGTTCCGCGCATGATCGACCCCAGGACCGGGCGTTTCACGACGCCGGTTCTACCGCCGTGGAGCGCCGAGGACGAACCGGCAAAGGCGCTGGAGCAACTCCTGGCGGTCCGGGTCGCGATCGACAATGACGCCAACCTGGGGGCCATGGCCGAGCAGACATACGGGATGGACGAACCGATCGAGGCCGTCGTGTACATCAAGGCATCTACGGGGGTAGGCGCCGGGATCATGATCGGCGACAGGTTGATGCGTGGCGACAGGGGCATGGCCGGCGAGATCGGCCATCTCACCATCGACCCCGCAGGTGACGTCTGTCTCTGCGGCGGTAGAGGCTGCCTGGACACAATCATCGGCGCCGAGGCCCTGCTCGCCCAGGTTCGACAGGCCCGCCGGCGAAGCCCGGGCGTCCCGCCTTCTTCGTTGCGGGCGCTCATCGAACAAGCACACAGCGGAGATGTCGCATGCGGCAGGATCCTCAATGATGCCGGGCGCATACTCGGTCTCGCCCTCGCTCAGCTGTGCAACCTGATCAACCCTCGTCTGCTCGTGGTGGGCGGAGAGCTCGCCGACGGAAAAGATCTCGTGCTCGAGCCGTGTCGGCATGAGCTGGAACGGTTCGCGCTGTCGGGCGCGGTCCGCACCGGCGAGGGATTCACCCTTCGTATCAGCGAACTCGGCGGTCTGGCGGAGGCGCACGGAGCGCTCATCCTCGGTCTCCGTTCTCGCCAACTCGAGTCTGTCGACTGACTCGTTGTCATCAAAATGACAGAGGATCGCGGGCCTGCACTGCCGATGTGTTCGATTCGAACGAGGCAGATTCTCAGTTCGAAATCACGTCACTCAATTGAGTGAATTCGCGGTTGACGTGTTGCTTGGATGGCAATCGTGAATGCCTGTTTAACCTGTTCAGGCGCCTTCGAAAGAGCGAAAATGGTTCCGCTACGATCCTGGCTCTCTGCTGAGGCCGCCACCGGTGGCTCGAACGAGGCCGGTGTCTGGAGTTTGTCGAACGTCGAAGGTGTTGACCAATGAACCTGCTGCGCATCCTGTCGCGGGGCTCCGTGCGTGAGTCCGGCTCGGCAGGTACCGAGTCACGGGACCACGACCTGTTTTACGAACCACCTCGGTTGACCGACCTCGGTCGCGTACGCGAAGTGACTCTCGGCAGTTCCTCCAGTGGCAACGCGGACTCCAACTCGCAGTACTACTGGTAGGCGGAGCCGTGGAGGGAGGGTTGCCCGGGCTCGTCGCCGTCTGTTCGCGGGCGGGCGGGACCGGACAGGAGGCGCTGCGGACGTGGGGATCGTGGCGGCACGGTGAGCTTCGCACGGTTGCGGCTCCCGGGGGAACGCTCATCGTCGTGGGCCAGTGTTTCGCCGACGACCGGCAGCTGCACATCGACTTCCGGCAAGCGTTGGCCACCAGCCGGCCGCAGCTCGTGACCCGGTGGCCGGGGGCGTACCTCGCGCTAATGATGCTCGATCACGAGCTTCTCGCGTTCACCGATCCCGCTGGCCAGTATCCGCTCTACTACCGGTCGTCCGGCACCGTGACCGTGGTGGGCACCCATGCGAAGACGACGGCGCATGAAGCGGGGCTTGCCGGCGAACCCGACTTGCTAGCCCTGGCTGCTCACGTGGTGTGCCCGGCGGTGCCGATGCTGATCGACGACCGATCGATGATTGCCGGACTGTCGCGACTCGGTGGCGGCCAAGCGTTGCGCGCCACAGCGGATGGACGATGTGTCACATGGAGCTGCGAACCGGCGGCCCCCGACAAGAACGTTTCGTTCGCCGAGGCGGCTGACGCTCTTCGCGGCGCGCTGGACGAGGCCGTTCGACTGCGCGCCAGCAGCGCTGCCCACCTCACCTCTGACTTCAGTGGCGGTCTGGACTCAACGTCGCTGGCATTTCTAGCCGCACGGCACCGACCCGGCCCGATACCCGTATTCACCTACCACCAGCCCGACGGCCCGGCGGAAGATCTTGCCTTCGCGCGGCGGCATGCGGACCTGGAGGCCCGGCTGCGGCCAAACGTCGTTCGGGGCGGCCCCGTCACGCTGACCTATCAGTGCCTGGACGATGTCGGCGCAACCGACGTCCCCGACCCGGCCGCGGTCGTCCGAAGTCGGACTCGGACGTTGCTGCGGCAGGTTGCCGCCACTGGTTCCGGAATTCACCTCGGCGGCGAAGGAGCGGACGCCTTGCTGGTCGCTCCGCCCGGCTACCTGGCGGACCTGGCCCGCCGCGGAACCATGCGCCGGCTGCGCCGCGACTGTCGAGACCTGGCGCAGATCCGCCGCGTCGCGCCGATGAGTGTGCTGATCCGGTCCACCCGGCTGTCGATAACCTCGATCGACCAGGCCCTTCGGCTTCTCGCGCGCCGGCTGGAGAAACCGGTGGACCGCTGCGTCGCCTGGCTGGACGCGATCGCGTGGTGGCCGCAGCCCGGCATGGAGGGAAGCTGGCTCACGCCGCGAATACGACGGGAACTTGCCGAGCTGGTGCGGAGCAAGATGGGCGCGTCCGCGCCGGAGTTCGGCCTCGGTGCGGCCGATCTGGCTTCACTCGCCGAGATGCGGGCGGCGGGCGCGGTACAGCGCCACCTGGGTGAGGAGGGAAGGCAGTTCGGCGTCTGGCCGCAAGCGCCGTTCCTCGACAAGGACGTGATCCGTGCATGCCTGAGCGTCCCGGCGTGGCGTCGCGACGACCCGCGAACGTTCAAGCCGTTGTTGCGCAAGGCGTTGGCCGGACTGGTGCCCGCGCCAGTTCTCGCTCGGCAGACCAAGGGCAACTACTCGACCGAGGACTTTCGAGGTGCCCGGCGCGCATCTGGTGATCTCCGTCGGCGGATCGCCGAAATGCGTTTGGCCGAATTGGGCGTTGTCGATCAGCGATCACTCCAGGCGTTCGTCGACCGGGCGATCGATGGCCTGCCTGTGCCGTTCGGCGCGTTCAACAGGCTGCTCGGCGCAGAGATGTGGCTCCGGAGTATCGGATAAGTGCCCTGGCTACGAAGGAGGCAGTCGTGAGCCAACTACGGGTTTCGGAGCACGTGCGGGGAAGTGTCTCCGCCCACGGTGGTTGCATCGTGCTGGATCTGCGGGCCGGGCGATGGTATGCGCTGAACCCGACCGCAGAGCGAATGTGGCGAGAACTGCGCAGGACAGGAAGCCTTGACGACGCGGTGCGGTCCGTTGCGGCCGCATTCCCGTACGTGTGGGAGGGGCAGATTCGTGCGGACGGAGAGCGGCTCGTACGAGAGCTTGCCGACCGGCGCCTCGTGCTCATCGGAGATGTCGAGGAGCGACCGCCGAATACGGAAGATGAGCGCACAGACGGGGGGACATCGTCTGTGCATGCGGCTGATCTGTCGGCACGTACGGTGCGTAGCGCCCGGGCTCATCTGGCTTTGTTGTTGTCCGTGCTTCTCCTGCGCTTGCCATTTCGGTGGACCGTGCGCCTGGTCTCCTCCGCTCGGCGTCGCTGGTGCCGGCGGGATGCCGCGATGCCGGACGTCGCGGGGATACTCATTGCGCTGGACAAGGCCGCTCAGCGTTATCCGGGACGAGTCGCGTGCCTCGAGAATTCGTTGAGCGCCGTCGTGGCGGCGATACTCTACCGGCAAAGACTGGACTGGGTCATCGGTGTGGCTGACGACCCAGTCCGCTTTCATTCCTGGGTGGAGGTTGATGGCATCGCAGTGTTGCCATCGCCGGATCCGGAGTTTTCCGACTACCGCCGCGCGCTGGTTCTGTAACAGTCGGCTTCTTGTGTCATTACTGCGGAATGTAACTCGACAGCACCGGCAAGTATCTGCTGGCAACCATAAGCACGATGACGACCACAACGACGTGGTGACACCAATAGCGAATGACAGCCTCGGGCAACCTGTTGCAGCTCGTCCTGATTTTGATCTCGAACTTCATGATCGCATCCTGTTCTTTGCGCAAAGGTGGTTGATGCGAGGAAGTCTTGCGTAGCATCAGGCCATCTGCAAGCGATGCTCTCGGCAGGAGTCTGTTGCCCGGACTGAATTTGATCACGAATTGTTCTGGCTCTCTGTTTCACTTAATGCGGCATTGGATTTGTATTGAACGCAAAGGAACTCTTTGCGTGACGGCAAGTGTTCGAATCTAGGGTGGCGCGCCCGTTCCGGGCGGGTTGGTTGCCGCGCATCTCGCCGCCCGTGGCCCACGCCTGCCGTCGCCGGCGTGCCGGGTCGCGCGTGAGTTCAGGAGCGGAGAAGCTGGCGCTCGCAGCGACCCGTCCACCGGGCCGCGGGCGGGAAATATCTGAATTGAATGCACGGGGCCGGTTCTGGCAGCGCGCAACGTCGAATCGCTACTGGGCGCGTCGCCTCGGCGGGTCTCGGAAGCCTCTGAACCGGCCAGTATCGTGCCGTCGAGAAAAATCTTGAGATCTCTGCGAACCTCCACCCGTACGGGTGACAGAGCGACCCAGGTCAATCGCTGGCGTACATGCCGAGGGCGCCGGCCTGGTGGCCGGCGCCCCTTGTCGTGCGTTCGGTGGGCTCAGTGGGGCAGGACCAGGCGGTTGGCGATGTCGTACAGGTTGCTCAGCGGCACGCGGCCGGCGACGTTGACCGGGCGGCCGTCGACGGCGTTCAGGACCCACAGGGTGCGGAAGCCGTCCTCGTCGAGGACGCGGGTCTTGTGGCCCTGTACGGGTTTGCCGGGTGTGCGGGGCGCCTCGTTCGTGGCGGGGTTGTAGACGTTGACCGGCGGCGTCGTCCTGCAGTCGCCCAGCGCGTAGCTCGTGCCGGCCGGCCCCAGGTCGGCGCGGTCGGGCTCCTCGACGTCGAAGGCGCAGATCCGCATGCCGCCCGGCAGGTCGCGCAGCCCGTACGCCGGGGTGACGGTCGTCGTGCCCGGGAAGTGGATGTTCTGCGCCACCCGCCTGCCGTAGGCGACCAGCTGCTGCGCGGACGCGCCGCCGCCGGCCACGTTCACGTACATCGAGCCGCCGTCGGGGTGTGCCAGGTACAGCTCGTAGCCCCCGGGACCGCCGGAGTGCGCACTCTCGACACCGCGCTGCCCGTTGATGGTGACGCTCTTGCCCGGGCCGGACTTGAACGCCGCGTCGTCGACCGGGATCATCCGCATCTGCTGGACGTCGACGTCGAGAGCCTTGCCGCCGGCGGTGATCGTCATCATGTACTCACCGCCGTACAGCGGCGGCGAGTCCTCCGAGATGCCACCGATGTTGATCCGGCGTGCCACGTAGCTGACCGAACCCGGCGGCAGCCAGCCGAGCGAGTAGGGCATCGACAGGTCCGCGGCAGCCGGCTTGGCCGCGACCTTCGCGGGAGGGGCGGCGGCCTTGCCCGCGGGGGCCGGGGCGGGGCCGGTCCGGTTCAGCGCCACGACGGTGACCGCGGCGAGGGTCAGCACGACCACCCCGGCGGCGACCGCGAGCGGCCGGCTCAGCACGGTGCGCCTGCGGTCGATGCGCCGCCGCGCGGCGGCGAGCACCGGGTCGCCGTCGGGCACGACGTGTTCGTGCGCGGTGAAGGTTTCCTTGATCAGCTTCTCGATTTCCATCAGCTCTCCTTGGCGTTGGCCAGCTGCTCGATGGCCAAGCCGTTTCGCAGTGTCGTCAGTGCCCGGTGGGCGTGGGCGCGCACGGTGGCCTGCGCACAGCCGAGCAGGTCGGCGATCTCGGCGTCGGCCAGCTGCTCGTAGTACCGCAGCACCACCACGGCCCGCTGGCGCCGGGGCAACCGCGCCAGGCGCTGCCACATGTCCTCGCGCAGCGCGTGATCCGAGGCGAAGTCGTCCCGCCGCACCTCGTCCGGAACGTCACCCGCGACGACCAGGCGCGCGGACTTGCTGTGCCGCCACGACAGATAGCCGTTGGTGACCATCCGGAAGACGTAGCGGTCGGGATGGTCCGCGTCGCTGATCCGCGACCAGCGACGGTAGACCTTGACCAGCACGTCCTGCACCAGATCAGCGGCCTGCTCCCGCTCTCCGGTCAGCATCGTCGCGTAGCGCAGCAGCCGCGGCAGTTGCGCCCGGACGAAGTTCTCGTAGTCAGCCATCACTACTAAAGACTCCACCCGAGGGCGTTCTGTTTACCCGACTATTTCCGCGGGCGGCGGGGCGCCAGCAGCCGCGCGGAGAAGCGGCACTCGGCGACCCGGAACGGGGGCGTCGGCGTCGTGTCCGGACTCGCCGGACGTGAGCTCGTACAGCCAGGTCCGCCCGCCGCCTGTCGCGTGGTCGGCACGCGCGCCGGTGCGTCCGACATCAGCGCTGTGGACGAGTCCGCGGCCGCCTCGTACCCCGTCGGATCCACCCCGAACGACCTGGCAGCGATGGACTCGTCACCCGGCGGCACGGTCCGCGCCGACCTGCCGGCGGCCACCGACACCACAGCGGGCCCCGGCGCTGGTGCGCCGGGGCCCGCGATCACGGTGCGGTCAGAGCAACGACAGGAACAGCCGTCCGCCGGGGGAGCCGACGCCGGTCACGGTGTCGTAGCCGCGGGTGGTGTGGATGGTCAGGTCGCCGTAGTCCAGCGTCCGCGCCGAGGTGATCGAGGCCGTCGTCGGCGTTCTCCGCGTTCGCGTAGTCGACACGCTCGACCGCCGCGTCCACGTGCTTCACGTCGTTGACCGAGCCGGTGCGTGAGGTCAGCTGGTACAGCACCGGGTTGATGAAGCCGTGGTGCACGTGGTCGAGGTCGTCGGCCACCGCGACGATGCCCGCCATCAGCGGGGAGGCGAGGCTGGTCCCGCCGATGCGGAACTGGTCGTAGTACACGCCGTCGCTGAACGTCTGGGTCTGGCCCATCAGGAAGCCGGTGTTCGGGTCCGCCAGCGCCGCCACGTCCGGCACCACCCGGCCACGCTTGTTCCCGGTCTGGTTCTGCCGCGCCAGCGCGTCCGGCACGATTCCCTTCTGGTAGAAGGGTTCCGCGAACAGCCTGCTGGTGCCGCCGCCCGCACCGCCGCCGAACTCCACCGGCGAGTAGCTGCCGTCGGTCAGCGTGCTCCTGCCGGTCTCCCAGCCCGTCTCGAACGTGCGCTTGCCGTCGGCGTCCACCGCCATCGACGTGCCGCCCACCGCCGTGACCCACGGCGAGGACGCGGAGAAGTCCGGCGACGGGAAGCCCAGCTCGGCCGCCTCGTCGCCACCGTCACCGGAGGAGAAGTACACGCCGATGCCCTCCAGCGCGGCCTGCACCGCGATCTGGTCGAACGCCTGCCACCTCGTCGGCCGGGACGTCCTCGCCCAGGTCGCCGTAGGAGTTGGACACGATGTCGGCCCGGTGCCCGGCCACCACGTAGTTCAGCGCCTCGTCGATGGACGCGTCGATGCAGTCCGCCGCGCCTACGTAGAGGATCTTCGCGCCCGGTGCCATCGCGTGCACGGCCTCGACGTCCAGCGTCTCCTCGCCGTACCAGCCCGCCGCGTCGCACTGGTCCGGCGACTCCATGCCCGGCGTGGGCGGGTACACCTTCTGCGAGAACTGCGACTGCCGCAGCGGGTGGTTCGGGTCGTTGCGCTGCGCGTAGGTCTTGGCGTCGTCGAAAATGGTGGGGGAGCCGAACGCGTCCACGATCGCGACGGTGGTGCCCCGGCCGTCCACACCGGACTTCACGGTGCCGTCGATGCCGTACGCGGACCGGAGCTGGCCCGGCTTGTACCCGCACGGCGCGTACGGCCGCTGCTTGCCCTCGAACGCCGGGTCGGTGGTGTCGGTCTGCTCGCCGTAGTAGGCGCCGCACGGCCTGGCGTTGCGGAAGCCGGCCCCGGGCGGCACCTCGGCGGGCCGGGTGCGGGGAGCGGCGGTGGCGGCGGGCGCGCCGCTGGTGCCGGTCTCGTGGTTCGGCGTGACCATGCTCTTGGTCGACCCCCACCACGCCGAGCACGTCACCGGCCAGGTCGGCCGGCATGCTCAGGTCCCGGTCCGACGCGCGCCGCGTCCGGCCGTCGACCTTGTACTGGCCGAGCCGCACGCCGAACGCCTTCTGCACGTCGGTCGGCGCTGCCGGTCCCGGTGATGTAGGCCCGGTTGGCGGGGATCTCGCCGATGCCGAAGCCCGAGTCGGACAGCCACTGGCGCACCGAGTCGACGGTCTGCTGGGTCGGCGCGAACCGGTCCCGGACCTGGGCGGTGCTCAGGAAATCGCGGAACGACGGGCTTTTCGGGTCGGACACGGCCCGCGCGAGCGCCTCGGCGCCGGCCTGGTCGCGCATCTTCAGGTGGACCCGGAACGACAGCCGGGACTGCGGATCGGTGGCCGTCACCAAGCTGTGCGCGGTGGCCCAGTCCGGATGCGATCGCGGGATGGTCGCTCGGCCGTCCGTCGCCGCGATCGCCGGCACCGCCCAGGCGAGGCCACCGACCGCGGCGAGGGAGGCGAACAACATGAAGCCTCGACGCACGATTTGAGTCCCTTCTCGAAGCCCACTGTGAACGGCCGGAGACCTTAGAACGGCTAACGGTTCAGCGAAAGGTCGCCAGTCAGCCGTTCGGGTGGTCGACACCCAGAGAAGTGACGCATTGTCACAGAAGTGCGCGCAAATGGCGGAAACGAAACAGACCAGGATCGGGTGATTGCCCGGATTTATCCGACTTGGTCGACGTTTCTGCTATGACTCAGAGTGATTTATTAGTTTACCTAAGGGAAGCGGCCATCAAGTGCTATCGCCGCGAAACCCGCAAATCGGCGGCCGCGTGGTGCGGGCGGGCGTTCCAGCAGGCCACCGCCGTGACGCGGCCGGACGAAGGCCGTACGGCCATATGCTTATCTGTTTATACGTTGATGGACACCGGTACTTGTGCAGGGTTGCGCGGCGCCGGATTCTTGACCCGGTTCGCGCGAACCAGTTCACCTCTCTCCACGCATGTGACTCCCGATCGGGGCTTCGGGAGCGCTGCGCCCTGCACTGAGGAGTTCCGTCCATGTCCTTGAGACGTATTGCCGTCCTGGCCTCGGCCGGCGCGCTGGCCGCGGGTGTCGCGGCCGTCGCGGTTTCCCCGGCACAAGCACAACCAACCCCGAGCGCCGCGCCGAGCGCGCAGCCGCTCGCCGCGAGCGCCGCGTCCGCCTTCGTGGCGGCGAAGCCCGCCGCTCTGCACGCGAGCGCGAGCGACACGTTCACCCAGCACTCCGTGATCGACTTCAAGGGCACGCAGTACGTGCCCTTCGACCGCAGCTACAAGGGCCTTCCCGTGGTGGGCGGTGACTTCGTCGTCGTCACCAACTCCGCCGGCCAGGTCATGGACACCTCGGTCGCCCAGAGCCAGGCCATCAACCTGGCCTCGACCACCCCGAAGCTCACCGCCGCCCAGGCCGCGGCGACCGCCCGCACGGCACTGAAGTCCGTCACCGAGGCCAGCGCCCCCCAGCTCGTCGTCTACGCCGACGGCTCCAAGCTCGCCTACCAGACCACGGTCACCGGCACCGGCAGCGAGGGCTACAGCAAGCTCTCCGTCGTCGTCGACGCGCAGTCCGGCAAGGTGCTGCAGTCCCGCGAGCACGTGATGCACGGCAGCGGCACCAGCGCGTGGAACGCCAACCCGGTCACCCTGAACACCACGCAGTCCGGGTCCACCTTCTCCCTGCGCGACCCGAGCATCACCAACCTGAGCTGCCAGGACGCGGCGAACAACCAGGTCTTCTCCGGCCCCGACGACAACTGGGGCAACGGCACCGCGACAAACCGGGAGACCGGCTGCGTCGACGCGTTCTTCGGTTCGCAGACCGAGAACGCGATGCTCGCCAGCTGGCTCGGCCGCAACGGCCCGAACGGCAGCGGCGGCGCATGGCCGATCCGCGTCGGCCTCAACGACCTCAACGCCTTCTACGACGGCTCCCAGATCCAGATCGGCCACAACCAGGCCGGCGGCTGGATCGGCGCCATCGACGTGATCGCGCACGAGCAGGGTCACGGCATCGACGACCACACCCCGGGCAGCATCTCCAACGGTGGCACCCAGGAGTTCGTGGCCGACACCTTCGGTGCGGCCAGCGAGTGGTTCGCCAACGAGGCCACCCGCGACGTCCCCGACTTCATGGTCGGCGAGCAGGTCAACCTGGTCGGCCAGGGCCCGATCCGCAACATGTCCAACCCGTCCGCGCTCGGCGACCCGAACTGCTACTCGAGCTCGATCCCGGGCGGCGAGGTGCACGCGGCAGCGGGTCCGGGTAACCACTGGTTCTACCTGCTGGCCATGGGCACCAACCCGACCAACGGCCAGCCCACCAGCCCGACCTGCAACAGCAGCACCCTCACCGGTGTCGGCATCCAGAGCGCCATCAAGGTCATGTACGGCGCCATGCTGATGAAGACGTCCAGCAGCTCCTACCTCAAGTACCGCACCTGGACGCTGACCTCGGCGAAGAACCTCGACGCCACCTGTGGCCTGTTCAACAAGACCAAGGCCGCGTGGGACGCGGTGAGCGTTCCGGCGCAGACCGCCGACCCGACCTGCTCGGCGAGCGGCGGCCTCACCGTCGGCAACCCGGGCAACAAGACCGGCACGGTGGGCACCGCGATCACGCCGTTCACCGTGACCGCCAGCGGCGGCACCTCGCCGTACCACTTCGCCGCGACCGGGCTGCCCGCGGGCGTCTCGATCAACGCGACGAGCGGCCAGGTGTCGGGCACCCCGACGGCGGGTGGCACGTTCAGCGTGACCGTCAACGTGACCGACAGCTCGAACCCGGTGAAGAGCGGGTCGACGCAGTTCACGTTCACGGTCAGCGGTGGCGGCGGTGGCTGCAGCGGGAACCTGATCACCAACGGCGGGTTCGAGAGCGGCGGCACCGGGTGGACGGCGACCGCCGGTGTGGTCAGCACCGGTGCCAACGCCCACGCCGGCACCGGCTTCGCGTGGCTCGACGGCTACGGCCGCAGCCACACGGACTCGCTGCAGAAGGTCATCTCCATCCCGGCCGGCTGCAGTGCGACGCTGAACTACTTCCTGTGGATCGACACCGACGAGGCGCCGGGGACGGCCTACGACAGGCTGACCCTGACGGCCAACGGCACCACGCTGGCGACGTTCTCCAACGTCAACTCCGGCACCGGGTACGTGGCGCGGTCCTCCAGCCTGGCCGCTTTCGCGGGCCAGTCGGTGACCCTGAAGTGGACGGGTGTGGAAGACCAGTCCCTGCAAACCAGTTTCCTGATCGACGACGTGTCGACCAGCTGACGCCTGAGTGAGTAGGACCGGTGGCCGGGTGCGAAAGCACCCGGCCACCGGCCTTCACCTGGGTCAGGGGTTGACCTGCCAGTGCACGTTGACCTTATAGCTGCCGCCGTGCCCGTTGAACGTGAACGTCCCCGTCGAGGCGCGGAAGTTGGTCCAGCCGTAGTCCGCGGCGTTCTTGTACATCCACTCGTACCGGTTGGGCAGGTACACGTAGTGCTCGCCCGGGTGGAACAGGTCGTCCTGGAACAGCTCGAACAGCCAGTCGAAGAAGGTGCCGACGAGCCAGGCGACCGCCTTGCCGATGGCCTCGGCCAGTGCCGCGCCGACGTAGCCGGTGAGCACGCCGGTGATGACCGCCTCGATCACCTTCAGCACGTCGTCCTTGACCTTCTGCCACACGGTGTTGATCGCGTCGGCGAAGCCCGAGCCGTCCTTCTCCGCGAGCATCACGACGGTGCTGTAGGTCCGCGGGAACGTCCCGGTCCCGGTGAGGTCGAACCGGTGGAAGAGCTTGCCCGGGTCGGTGTAGACCTTGACCTCGTTGTCGTCGAAGTCGTCGGCGACCGTGAACTGGTTGACCTTCGACGTGCCGCCCTTGTGGTCGACCGCGACGCCGCCCATCGCGATCTCGTCGTCACCCGGCCACTCCGGGTTGGTCTCGTCCGCGCACTTCACCCGCTCGATCCGGTAGTCCAGGCTCGTGAGCGTGGGGATCTGCAGGGGGATCGGGATCTGGTACTTCGACGCCATCTTCATGGCCGACGCCTCTTCGAGGTTGTGCGTCGCCTCGAGCTGGGCCGCCTGCGAGGTGAGCCTGCGCTTGAGACCCTCCCGGTCGAACGGCACGGTCTCCGGGGTGAACACGCCGGCGAAGCCGAGCGACGCGTACTTCGTCGGATCGAGCGCGCCGTGCCGGCCGAACTCGCGCTTGCGGACCGCCGGGTCGGCGATCATCGCCCGCGCGGCGTCGGACGCCGACCTTCTGCCGCTCGGCCGGCATCGTGAGGAGGCCCGTGCGCAGGTCCTCCTCGATGCTGCCCGCGGGGAACTGCTTCGACGGATCGGCGGCGACCACGGCCATCGAGTACTTCAGCGCGAAGTCGGCGTCCTGCATGATCGACGCGATCTCGGGGTCGGATCTGAGGTCACCCGGCGTGGGCGGGGCCGGGAACTCCGGGTCCTCGGCCGCCGCCCGCGGCGGTGGGCGCGGCCGCGGCCTGGGCGGGGATCAGCGTCGCCGTGACCGCCGCGACCGCGATCAGTGGCAGGGCGTACCGGCGTAGCGCGCCGGACCGTGCGTATGGGCGTGCACGCATGGGTATTTTCCTTCCGTGAGGTGGGACCGGCACTGCTTGTCTGCCGTCCTGCGAGAAGGTCTACTGACCGCCAGTTGCCGGGCGGCTGTGGCGCGGATGTCGGGCGGATGCGCCCCTGGAAGGAGCGGTGGGTGGCCGATCTCGAGGTCCGCGTACTCGGTGCCGTCGAGGCCGTCGGGCCACACGGGACGGTCGCGCTCACCAGCACCCGGCGGGTGATCCTCGGGGTGCTGGCCCTGCGGGCGGGCCGGGTCGTGCCCTACACCGAGCTGGTCGACGTCCTGTGGGGAGAGTCGCCACCGCGCACGGCGTTCAAGACCCTGCACAGCCACGTCGCCCGGATCCGCCAGGCGCTCGCCGCGTCCGGGGTGACCCCGGTGGTGACCACCCGCGACCCCGGCTACGTGCTGGAGCTCGCGCCCGAGCGGGTGGACGCACACCGCTTCGAGCTGCTGGTCCGCGGCGCCCGCGCCGACCTGGCCCGCGGCGACACGCGCGCCGCGGTGCGAACGCTGCGCGCGGCGTCGGACCTGTGGCGCGGCGAGCCGTTCGCCGGCACCGACCTCGGCGAGTGGGGCCACCACGAGCTCGACCGCCTGCACGAGCTACGCCTGTCGGCCACCGAGGACCGGTGGGAGGCCGAGATCGCCACCGGCGGCGCGGCCGCGGCCGTGCTGGAGCTGCCCCGGCTCGTGGCCCGGGAACCGCTGCGGGAACGGCTGACCGGCCTGCTGATGCTGGCGCTGCACCGCTGCGGCCGGCACGCCGAGGCGCTCACCGCCTACGAGAAGCTGCGCCACCGCCTCGCCGACGAGCTCGGCGCCGACCCCGGCCCGGAGCTCGCCCGAGCTGCACACCGCGATCCTGCGCCGCGACCCATCCCTCGCCGCGCCCGCAGCCGGCCGCCCCCGCACCGGCGCCGGCGCAGGTTCCCGCGCAGATTCCCGCCCGGGCCGGGCACTTCACCGGCCGGGCCGCCGAACTGTCCGACCTGGACGACGCGCTCACCGGTGACGATCCGCCGATCGTGGTGATCTCCGGGCCGGCCGGCATGGGCAAGACGTCACTGGCCGTGCAGTGGGCCGCGGGCATCGCCGCGCGCGTTCCCCGACGGCCAGCTCTTCCTCGACCTGCGCGGCCACGACCCCGACCACGCCATCGGCGCCGAGCAGGCCCTCGCGCACCTGCTGCGCGGCCTCGACGTGCCCGAGGACCGCATCCCCGCGGGGGAGTCGGCGCGCTCGGCGCTGTACCGGACCCTGTTGCACGCCAGGCGATGCGTCGTGCTGGTGGACAACGCCGGCACCGTCGACGACGTGCTGCCGCTGGTGCCCGGCTCGGACACCAGCCTGCTCATCGTGACGAGCAGGCGCTCGCTCACCGGGCTCGTCGCCCGCTACGCCGTGCGCCACCTCGTGCTCGACGCGCTCGACGCCGCCAGCTCGGTGGCGCTGCTGGAGAAGGTGCTCGGCAGGTCCCGGGTCGCGCGCGAACCGGACGCCGTCGCCCACCTCGCGCGGGTCTGCGCCGGAATGCCGCTCGCGCTGCGGATCGCGGCCGCGCGCCTGGTCGGCGAGCCCGCCCGGTCGGCCGCGGAGCTCGCCGACGAGCTGTCCCGTGCCCGGCTCGACGGGTTCGCCGTGGAGGGCGACGCGCGCACGGTCCGCGCGGTGCTCGCCAGCGCCTACCGCCCGCTCTCGCCGGACGCGGCGCGGATGCTGCGGCTGCTCGGCACCGTGCCCGCGCCGACGGTGAGCGGCCACCTGGGCGCGGCGCTGGCCGACGTGCCGGCCGCGACCGGGCGCGCGGTGCTCGGCGAGCTGTCCGGCGCGCACCTGCTGGTCGGCGCGGGGGAGGATCGCTACCGGTTCCACGACCTGACCCGCGAGTTCGCCCGCGACCGCGCCGCCGTGGAGGAGCCCGAGCCGGCCGCGGTGGTCGGGCGGCTCGCTCGACTGGTACCTGTTCATCGCCGACGAGGCCAACCGGCTCGTCAACCCCGACCGCGACGCGGTCAAGCCCGCGTTCCGGTTCCCGTTGCCGCCGTTGCCCTTCCCGGCCGGCCGGCACGCGGCGACGGCGTTCCTGGAGTCCGAACGGGACGGTTTCCTCCCGGTCGTCCAGCACGCACGCGAACAGGGCCTGCCCACCGAGGCGTGGCACCTGGTGTACCTGCTCACCAGCTTCTACGAGGTGAGCGGCCACTGGACCGAGCGGGTCGAGCTGTGCCGCGCCGGGCTCGCCGCCGCCCGGGACACCGGCGACCGGGCCGCCGAGGCGGAGATGTTGCGGGCGCTCGGCGTCGCGTACTACATGACCCGGCGGCTCACCGAGGCGGTGGAGACCAACCTGACCGCGCTCGGCGTGGTCCGCGATGTCGGCGACCTCGCCGGCGAGGGGCACGTGCTCAACAACCTCGCCAACGCCTACGCCGAGCTGCGCCGGTTCGACGAGGCCGTCCCGGTGTTCCGCGAGGCCGGCGAGCGGGCCACCGCCGCGGGCAACCGGATCGGTGTCGCGCTGTCGCAGCGCAACCTCGGCCACGTGCTCGTGCGGATGGGCCGTGCCGGGGAGAGCCTCGCGCCGCTGACGGCCGCGCTCGCGATCTTCGACGACATCGGCAACTCCCGGCTCCGCGCCGGCACGCTCGACACGCTGGGCGAGGCGCACCGCGACCTCGGCCGGCACGCCGACGCGCTGCGCGACTTCGCCGAGGCGCTCGCCATCAGCCGCGAGATCGGCGACCGGTGGCTGGAGTGGGAGCTGTTGCGCGACTGCGGGATCACCCACCTCGCGGCGGGCGACCCGGCCGCCGCGCTGGACCACTTCGGACAGTCGCTGGCGGTCACCCGCGCCGTGCACGACCGCAACGGCGAGGCGATCGCGCTCGAGCTGATCGGCCGCGTGCACCTGCGGGCCGGCCGGACGGCCGAGGCCGCCGAGCACCTGGAGCGGGCCCTCGCGGTCCGCGCCCAGGTACCCGACGGCTACGAGGAGGCGCACATCCACCGCGACCTCGCCGAGCTCGCCGACGCGCGCGGTGACGGCGCGGCCGCCTCCCACCACCGCGGCCGCGCCGTGCACCTCTACCTCCGGGTCAACGCCACGGCCGAGGCCGAGGCGCTCACCCCTGGCGGATCATGACCTTCGCCGACGCCGCGCCGATCGTGCCCGCGGTCGCGTCGCTGATCTCGACGCCGAAGTACATCCCCGGCTGGGCGCCGGCCAGCAGCTCGACGGGCACGTCGACGTGGTCCGCGCCCGCCGGGATGGTCACGACCTGCGCCTTGACCGGCACGTAGTCCTTGCCGGCCACCGCGGTCCCGTCGACCGTGTGCAGGCGCACCGAGACCGGCGCCTGCGCGATCGTGTTGACCCGCACCGGGATCACGCACTTGTCGCCGGGCCACCAGCAGATCCCGCTCTCCAGGATCGCCACCACGACACCGGGACCGGACGCGCCCGCGTCGTCGTCGAGGACCGTCACGACCGCCGTGCCCGCGCCGATGCGTCACCCCGCGCGGCCCGAACAGCTCGACGGTGAACTGCTCGTCGGGCTCGTCGTGGTCGTCGCGCACCACCTGTACCGGCACCACCCGCGGCCCGGGCTCGGTCCAGGTCAGCGTCGACGGTCGTCGCCACGTAGTCCTGCCCGGCCACGGCCGACCCGTCGACCGTCCGGTAGCGCACCGAGCCCGCCGCCGGGCAGCCCGCCGCGGCCGGCGCCATCGTCACGGTGAGCGCGAAGGTCTTCGTGCCGCCGCCCGACCCCTCGTACTGCTGCGTCCCGGCCACCGACACGACCGGCGGCGCGCACACCGCCGGCGCCGCCGCCGCGGTGACCCCGGCCCCCACGACACTCCCCACCGCCGCGGCGAGCACCGCCACCACCGCGAACACCCTGGCGCGCATCCGCCCTCCCCACATCCTGGAACTCATGGCGGAAGGTCTACCCAGCCCCGGTTGTGGCGCGGTT
>CAWJCX010000024.1:0-301764 GCA_963841395.1 uncultured Actinomycetota bacterium | reverse complement strand
GGGGATCGACTTCTACCGGTCGCCCCAGATTCCCTGGACCGACTGAGCTCGTGGCCCGTCGCCGGGTTCGAACATCCCGGCGGCGGGCGCACCACGTTCGGCTTCACGACCCGGCTCAGGCGGACGTCCGCGCCGATTCACCGTCGACTTCGAGCCAGGCAGGCCATTCGACGTACGAGGCGGCACCAGGCACGTGGTCGACGACCCCGATGCGGAATGCCGTCAAGGCGTCGGCGACGTCGGCCCGGGTCAGCGCGGACTCTCCTTCCGGCAGCGTGCCGCGAAACGCCTGCAATGGAGGGGCGAGCACGGCGAACCGGGGCCGGGCCGCCAGGTCCTGAGCCGTCCAGTGGAGGAGTTCGCGTACGCGCTCGTAGCCCAGGGACTCCCCCGGCGTCCGGAACCGGACGAACATGGCGACGTCCCGCATAGCACTCCACGCGTCGATCACCGGGCCGTACCGCGTCCAGACGATGACCGTGCGCACGACCGGCACGCCCACGAACACGAGCATCCCCAGGAAGAACACCTTGAGCGCCAGCACCAGCCAGCTGGCCGCTCCACCAGCGAGCGCTACCGGCGCGGTCCAGTGCAGCGTGCCGGTGACGTCGAGCCCCGGCAGCATGTGGACGACGTGCCACGCCAGTGCCTGCATCACGGTCAGCGGCCCGGTCGTGTCCGGAAGGTCCACTCCCAGATCCAGGCGGGCGAGAGTCAGCAACAGTCCGGCATCCCACAGAATGGCGCCGTACAGCGCGGCGAGCGCCGCGATGACCGCGGTACCAGTCATCCACCAGGACCATCCATGGCGGTGGAAGAATGCCTGTTCGCGCACGGAGTGCACCGCCCAGTACAGGACGAGCAGGCCCGCGATCGTCAGCAGGATCCACGGCACCACCGCGAGCCAGGACGAGCCACCGGCGTGTATCGCGGGCATCGCCGTCCGCGTCCACCACCCGTTGAACGCCGAGTCACCGTTGAAGACCTGCGACGCGAGCCAGGTCACGCCGTAGCCGACGACCCCGACGGCTGCGGCCATCCGCACGATATCCAGCAGACCCGACTTCTGCCTCGACTGAGTCTGATGCAGGAAACGCTCGCTCGAGCTCTCGACGGTCACGCGCTCGACGGCCAGCCGGTATCCGCTGATGGCCGCCTGAATCAACGGCAGGATGACGAGGACCTTGAACGCGAGGACCAGCCCACCGGGGGTGTGCGCCGCACCGTACGCGGGCTCGCGCCAATGCACGGTGCCCGTGATGTCCAGCAACGGAATCGACCGGACGACCTGCCACAAATAGAACGACTCGGCATTCCACAGGTCACTCCACGGACCGACGTGCTGACCGGCGCCGCGCCACAGGCACACCGTCACCGAGGCGAATGTCTCCACGTAAAGGCCGAGGGACATCAGCACCAGAATGAGGTTGCCCATCTGCCATGCCGTGCCGTGCTGGCCGGACCCGGCACGAACGAAGGCCACGACGACGCCGGTGAGCTGGAGGACGCACAGGGCCGAGAGAACGACCGCGACCACGATCGATCCGGGCAGGCCCCAGTAGAGCAACCCCAATGTCGTCAGCCCACGGGCGAGTACACCCATGACGACGAGCACGATCAGGGTGACCGCGACGCCTTCGCCCCACCACTGGGTCAGGTCGTTCAGGTAGTCGGCGAGGAAGTGACTCTGCTTTTCGTTGCTCGCCGCTGCGTCGCGGCCATCGGTGTCGGGCGAGGTCATTTCGCTGCTGTACTCGACATCGGCTCCGTGCCGGCCATCCATGCACAATCCCCCCGACAGGAACCTGAGCGTTCGAGCGCTACGCAGCCGATCCTAGGCCGTGGACGGTGGCGGCCAGATGGATATCACGGTGCCGCGTCGCCGACCGCCTGGACCGTGCCGGTCAGTCGCGCGCGTTCCGCGGCGAAGACCGCCTTGTGCGACTCCAGCGACTCCGCCGGGCCCGACAGGATGTGCGACGGGTCGCCCGTCGACACCGCCGTGGTGAACGCGTCCAGCAGGCCCGCGTCGCCGCCGCCGTGGCCTGCCGCGGCGTCCTGGCCGGTGGACGGGACCTCGTGCAGCGTCTCCTCGCCCGTGACGAAGTCGTGCAGCGTCACCCTTTCGCCGTCGCCGTCCAGGGTGCCCCGGGTGCCGAAGATCTGTGTGCGGCGGTCCACGTGCGGGGTGAACCCCGTCATCGTGAACGTCGCCGTCACGCCGCCGCCGAACTCCAGGGCCACCACCTGGTGGTCGACCACGTCGTTGTCGCACGTGTAGACGCAGCGGCCGTACGGACCGTTCTCCAGGGCCGTGCGCACACCGGCTTCCGTCAGCTCGTCGGTGATCACGCTGACCGGCCAGCCCGTGCGACCCTCGCGCAGCATCCCCAGGTACAGCCTCGGGGCGGAGTAGGCGCAGTCCGGCTCGACGGCGCACGAGACGCAGCGGTCCGCGGCGCCCGCCGGCTGCCGGGATCGTTGGAAGTGCGTCAGGGAGCCGAAGCTCGACACCCGCTCGATCGGCTGACCGACCACGTGCCGCAGCCAGTCGATGTCGTGGCCGGACTTCGCCAGCAGCATGAACGACGCGACATCCGTGCGCCGCCAGTTGCCGCGCACGTAGGAGTGCGCGTAGTGCCAGTGCCCGACCGGCTCCAGGTGCTGCACGCTCATCACGTCGCCGATCCGGCCCTCGTCGACCAGCCGCTTGACCAGCCGCGTGTACGGCCGGTACCGCAGCACATGGCACACCGCGAACAGCACGCCGGCGTCGGTCACCGCGCGGACCAGCTCCGCGCACTCGTCCTCGGTGGGCGCCAAGGGCTTCTCCACCATCAGGTGGTAGCCGTTGTCCGCCAGCGTGATCGCCGGGCCGACGTGGTCGGAGTCCTGCGTCGCGACGATCGCCGCGTCGGCGAGCCGGGGGGCCGCGGCCAGCTCCTGCCACGACCGGAACGCCCGCTCCGGCGCGATCCCGTGGCGCCGCGCGAGTTCCTCGCGCTGATGATCACGCGGCTCGGCCACCGCGAGCACCCGGGCACGATCCGGATGCGCGGCGATCCACTCGCCATAGCCGAAGCCTCGCTGCCCCGCGCCCACCACCGCGAACGTCACCGGCCGGTCCATCACGCCCTCCGAAAGGCCGTCACCACGACCGATGCGGTCGTCCGCACCGGCTCGGGCAGCGCCGCCACCCGCTCCCCCAATGCCTCCCGTCCAATGTGCCACGCGCTCGGCCCCATGCCCACCAGCGACAGCACATCCGCATGCGACAGCGTCAGCTCGAACTCGCACGTGTCCTGAGTGGACGGACGCAGCGCGGGCGCCAGCTGCTCGGCGACGCGCTGCGGCCTTGTCCGGCGCCACGGTCAGCAGGCCGAGGTCGGCGACCAGGCCGGCCAGGTGCCCGGTGGTCGGCGCGACCACGACCAGGACGCCGTCCGGCGCGAGGATGCGGTCCAGCTCGGCCGGGTTGCGCGGCGCGAACACGTTGAGCAGCACCGACATCGCACCCGTCCGCACCGGCAGCGCCCCCCACGCGTCGCAGCCGACCGCACCCAGCCGCGGGTGCGCGCGGGCCGCCCGGCGCAGCGCGGGCTTCGAGATCTCCAGCGCGACGCCCACTCGCGACGGGTCCGCGTCGAGCACGGCGGCGAGGTAGTGCCCGGTCCCCGCCCCCAGGTCGGCGACGCAGCCGCCCGCGAGTCCGGCCGCGCCCGCCACCGCCCGCATGATCGGCGCGTAGTGGCCTGCGTCGAGGAACTCGGCGCGCGCGGCCACCATCTCCGCGCTGTCGCCGCCCACCGATGTCTTGCCGGACAGCAGGTTCACGTAACCCTGCCGCGCGACGTCGAACCCGTGTCCGGACGCGCAGCGCACCGCCGGCCCGGCCGAGGCCAGGCCGGCACCGCAGTGCGGGCACGCCAGGTACGGCAGGACGTCAGCGAGCACGGTCCGCCAGCGCCTCCACCCGCCGGTGCAGCCGGTCCACGCGCGCCTCCGACTCCGGTTTCATCAGCACGCTGCGCAGCAGCCGCGCACCGTCCACGTCGGCCGGCACGCCGGGGTGGCGCCGTGCGAAGTCGGCCGCGCCGACCTTCAGCACCGACAGGAACACCGGGTCGTCCTTGTCCCGCATGCCCTCGACCATCACCCGCGCGCTCGCCGCGTCGATCGCGGACAGGCTGTCCCGACGCGGGAAGTAGCTGACGATGTCGAGCTCCGGGGGCTGGTACAGCTCCAGGTGCGGCGAGTCCTCGATCAGCTCCGCCCAGCCGAGCGCCGAGCGCCGGCCCGCGGCGAGGTGGCGCCCGAGCCCGTCCGGCGTCGGCGGGATGACCTGGAAGGTCAGCCACAGCGCGGCGGCCGCAGCCCCGGCCCGCGAGCACTCGAGGCTGATCTCGCCGAGGTGCAGGTCGGCGTCGGTGAAGTACGTGTACGGCGAGTCGTGGTGGTAGAACCGCGCCACCGACGGGTCGGCGAACAGCACCGCGCCACATCCGTAGGGCTGCAGCCCGTGCTTGTGCGGGTCGACGACCACCGAGTCGCACGCGGCGATCGCCCGCCACGGCCGCGGGTCGATCGACTCCTCCCCCGCCAGCAGGGTGAAGAAGCCGCCGTACGCGGCGTCCACATGCAACCGGATGCCGTACTTCTCCTTCAGCGCAAGAGCATCGTGGATCGGGTCGACCGCGCCGAGCCCCGTGGTGCCGGCGGTGACGACGACCGTGCCTATCTCCTCCTTCCGCAGCAGGTCCTCGAGTGCGTCGATGTCCATCCGCCCGGCCGCGTCGACCGGGACGGCGTGCCCGGCCATGCCGAGCACCTGGCACATCCGGGCGTGGGTGTAGTGGCTCTCCGCGCTGAACGCAACCCCCTTGCCCGGGTGGGACTCGCGCGCGACGAACAACGCCTCCAGGTTGGCCACCGTGCCGCCACCCGTGAGGTGCCCGAGATGCGTGCCGAACCCGAACATCTCGGCAAGCGCCGCGACGGCCTCGCGCTCCATCCTGGCGGTGGCCGGGCCACCGTCCTGCGCGTGGTTGTTCGGGTTGACGAGCATCGCCGTCAGGTAGCCCGCGACCGCCACCGGGTGTGGCGGTTTGAGCATCTGGCCGGCGTAGTCGGGATGGAAGAACGGGTAGTTGTCCTTGAGCCGTTCGGTGAGCTCGGCGAAGGCGTCGCGAAAGCGGTCGGGATCGACCTGCTGGCACGGGTGCGCCGGATAGGCGGCAAAACTCTGCTGCCACGCCGCCACGGCGTCGACACCCTGGCGCAGCCATCCGGAAAGATCCGTCATGCCCTCACGATCGCACGCCGGAGCACCGGGCGGAGCCGCCCACCCGCCCGAAACCCGGATTCACTTTGCCCAGTAGGCAAACTGTGAGTGTCCTCAGGCGGCCGCGTGCTGCGCCAGGCCCTCGACGCAGTTCCCGATGAACCGGTCGAGCGCGCGGCGCACCACCCAGCCCGTGCCGTAGTACTTCGCACCGAAGCTGACCGTCCACGTGATGTCGGTACCGGACTCCAGTGGCACGAGGTCGATCACGGCCCGGTAGTCGCGTACCGGCAGGCCATCGAGGTGGTTGTACCGGAACTGCCGGTCCGGCGCGAACCCGATGACCTCGTCGCGGCCGCGGATCCGGCCGTTGACGAACACCCGTACCGCGCCGACACCCTCCGGTTCGCCGTCGCCCTCCCGTTCCAGCTCGAACGTGTCGATGGCGGTCCAATCCGGCCAGGTGGTGCCGTCCCGCAGCAGGCGGTACACCTCAGTCGGCTCCGCGGAGCTCCGTGCGGACTTCTCGATCACGTAGCGACGCACGGCCGCGATACTAAGCCATTTCGCCCGTCCCGCGACCCGAAAGTCAGACCACGCAGAACTCGTTGCCCTCCGGATCGAACATCACCACGTGGTCACCCCGCCCGTTCTCCTCGTCCACACGGTCGACGGTGGCGCCCGCGGCCTCGAGCCGCTCGACCATGTCGAGCACCCGCGGCCACCGCACCTCCCACGGCGTCTGCCGGCCGTCACCGGCCTTGACGTCGACGTGTAATCGGTTCTTGACCACCTTGCCCTCGGGCACCTTCAGGAAGGACAGCGTCGGCCCCACCCCGGCGGGGTCGGTGAGGTAGGCGCCGTCGTCCCACTCCTCCTCGGGGACGCCGATGTCGGCGAGCCACTCGTGCGTGGTCGCGAAACCCTCCGGCGGCGGCGACTCCACGTATCCCAGGGCCAGCGCCCAGAACCCGGCCAGCTCACCCGGGTGTGCGCAGTCGATGGTCAAGCCCCACTTGGTCATGTCCGAGAAGCTACGCCGGGGGTCTGACAAAACTAGGAGAAGCGGCGCGCGGCCGCGCGGAACGCGGCCCGGGCGTCGTCGGCGAGGGTCGTGACCAGCTCGGCGGCGGGCATCTCGCGGGCGAACTCGTGCGCCTGCCCCGCCCACAGGGACATCGCGTCCGGGTCGCCGGCGCCGCGCAGCTGTTTGGTCAGGTGGTGCACGTGCGGGTAGGCGGCCGGCGCCTCGGCGGAGTGCTCGGTGAGGAACCGGTTGACCAGGCCGCGTGCGGGCCGGCCGGTGAACGCCCGGGTCACCGCCGTCCGTCCTTCCCGGACCAGCGCGTCGCGGTGGATCCGGCTCGTGCCGGCCTCGGGGCACAGCAGGAACATCGTGCCCAGCTGCGCGACCGTCGCCCCGGCCACCAGCACGGCGGCGACGTCCGCGCCCGAGGACAGCCCGCCGGTCGCGATCAGCGGCACGTCCACCGCCGCGGTCACCTTGCGCAGCAACGGAAGCAGGGCCGTGTCGTCGATGGGGTCCGCGTTGCGGAACGTGCCGCGGTGCGCGCCGGCCTCCGCACCCTGCACGCACAGTGCGTCCGCGCCGGCGGCCGCGGCCTTGCTCGCCTCGGTCGCGGAAGTCACCGTCACCACGACCGTGCAGCCGACCTCCTTCAGCTCGGCCAGCACGAACGAGTCCGGGCAGCCGAAGGTGAAGCTGACCACCGGCACCCGCTCCTCGCGCACCACCGCGAGCTTGCCGATCCAGCCGTCGTCCTCGTCGACCGCGTCGCCGAGCTCGACGCCGTACCGCCGCGCCTCGCTGGCCAGCCGGTCCCGGTACCTGGCCAGCGCCGGGCCATCCACAGTGGACGTGTCCGGTACGAAGATGTTGACCCCGAAAGGCTTGTCGGTGAGCTCGCGGGTGGCGTGGATCTGCTCGCGGACGTCGCGCGGAATGAGGTAGCCGGCGGCCAGGAAGCCGAGCCCGCCCGCGTTCGACACCGCGGCCACCAGCTCGGGCGTCGACGCGCCGCCCGCCATCGGCGCCTGCACTATCGGGTGGTGCAGCTCATCGAGGATCATCGGGGAAACTCCTGGTCCAGCAGGCGAAGCAGCGGGGTCGCCTTGACCGCGGTCTCCGCGAGCTCGGCGTCCGGATCGGACAGTGCGATGATCGCACCGCCGACACCGTAGGACACTCTGTCCGGCTCGACCACCAGCGTACGGATCACGATACTGAGATCAGCGGCGCCGGTGAGCGAGAAGTAACCGAGCGCACCGGAGTAGACACCGCGGGGTCCACCCTCCAGCCGATCGATGATCGACATCGTACGGATCTTCGGCGCCCCGGTCATCGACCCACCCGGAAACGCCGCGCGCACGCAGTCGACGGCGGTCGCGTCCGGGCGCAGCCGCGCGCGGACCGTGGACACCAGCTGGTGCACGGTCGGGTGCGTCTCGACGGCGAACAGCTCGTCGACGGTCACCGAGCCGAGCTCCGCGACCGAGCCGAGGTCGTTGCGCACCAGGTCGACGATCATCAGGTTCTCGGCACGGTCCTTGGCGCTGCCGGCCAGCTCGTCGCGCAGCGCCGCGTCCTGTGCTGGGGTCGCGCCGCGCGGCCGGGTGCCCTTGATGGGCCGGGACTCGGCGATCCCGTCGGCGGACACGCGCAGGAACCGCTCGGGCGACACGGACAGGACGCTGCGCTCGCCGAGGCGCAGCAGCGCGGCGTAGGGCTCGGGGTTGTCGCGGCGCAGCGCGCGGTAGGCGGGCCACGGGTCGAGCTTGCCGTGCGCGGTGAGGCGGTTGGTCAGGCACACCTCGTAGGTCTCCCCGGCGGTGATCTCCCGCTGGCAGGCGGCGACCAGCTCGCGGTAGGCGGCCGGGGTGTGGCGCGCGGTCAGCGGCCCGAGCTCGACGTCCGAGGGCTCTGGCGGGGGCTCTGGCTCGGTGAGGGCGTGGAGCAGGGTCTCGGTGTCGTCGAGCCACGCGATGTTCGTGGGGTGGTCGAGGGCCAGCAGGTGGATCTCCCGCGCGTGGTGGTCGACCGCGACGGCCCGGTCGGCGAAGATCATCGCGGCGTCGGGCTGCTCGGCACGGTGGGCGTTCGCGCCGCCGCACTCGGCCTTGAGCTCGTAGCCGAGGTAGCCGACCCAGCCCAGCGCGAAGTCGAACGGCAGGTCGGCGCGGACGCGGTGCGCGGCCAGGTCGCGGGCCAGCCAGTCCACAAAGGAGCCGGGCACGGTGTGGTCGCCGGCCGCCGAGCGGACCGTGACGCGGCGGGCCGTGACGTCCGCGGTGGCGACCCGGGCGAACGGGCCGGCCGCGTCGCCGAGGAAGGAGAACCGGCCGACCGCGCTGTTCGCGCTGTCGGCGCTGTCGGCGCTGTCGAGCCAGAAGGCGTGGTCGGAGTCGCGGTAGAGGGCGTCGAACACGGCCTCGGCGGAGATGTCCACGCGGACCCGGCGGTGGTGCGGCCGGGGCCCGGCGGCGGGCCGTACGCGGACCACGGGCCGTTCGCGGCGGGTGGCGCCGAGGAAGTTGGCGAGGAGCCGGTCGCCGTGCTCGGTGCGGATGGACTCGGGGTGGAACTGGACGCCCCACTGCGGCCTCGTGCGGTGGCGGACGGCCATCAGGACGCCGTCGGGGGTGGTCGCGATCGGCTCGAGGTCGACGGGCAGCGCGGTGACCGTCAGCGAGTGGTAGCGGACGGCGTCGAACGGCGAGGGCAGCCCGGCGAGGATGTCGGCCTGCTGGTGGACGATGTGGGACACCTGGCCGTGGCGGACCTGGGACGCGGGGCCGACGCGGCCGCCGTGGACGTGGCAGATGCCCTGGTGGCCGAGGCAGACGCCGAGCAGCGGGATCGTGGCGGCGCGGATGACGTCGGCGCAGATGCCGAAGTCACGCGCGCGCTCCGGGCGGCCGGGGCCGGGCGAGATGATCACGTTGTCGAACCGCTCGAGGTCCGCGGGGACCCAGCCGGGCTCGTCGTTGCGCACGACCGTGGGCGCCACGCCGGTGACGGCGCCGACGTGGTGGAACAGGTTGTAGGTGAACGAGTCGTAGTTGTCGATGATCAGCGTGCGCATCAACCACCTCGCGAGGGAAACACGAGCCTGACCGATGGGCTCTCGTCGGCGCAAGGAGGGATCTGTCACGGGTGGGATGGGTGCTGGCCGGCAGCGTGGGCCAACGCTCCCGCTGCCGGCCAGGGACCAGGTTCCCCGCTCGTGATTCCCATGGTGGAAGGCACATTTACCGTGGTCAACAAGCCTCGACCCACGCTCGACGCCAACAATGCGCAGCAACGAGGACAGCGGAAACCGCAACGAACAATGCTGGGTCGGGAGAATCCCGCACCGTGGGGTCTGCGGGGGTCGCGCCCCGCAAAATAATGACGGCCGACCCGGCGAAAGTGGCGAAGCCACTGAGCAGGATCGGCCCGAGGACGTGGAGCTGAGGGGAATCGAACCCCTGACCCCCTCGATGCGAACGAGGTGCGCTACCAACTGCGCTACAGCCCCTGGTGGTGCGGCGTGAGCATAACAGCTACTCGCCCACCGCCCGGCGGTAGGGCAGCGAGCCCGGTTCGTCCAGTTCCTCGAATGCGGGGTCCTCGTCGTCGACGTCCACGAGCACAGCGCCGGCGCGGATCACGGGGGGTGTGTACGGGCCGTCGGCGACGCGCTCGCGGGGGCCGACGGCCTCCTCGGGCTCGTACTCCTCCTCGAACGCCTCGTCCTCATAGGTGTCCTCGAAGGTGTCCTCGAAGGTGTCCTCGTGGACGGCGGGCTCGGGCTCCATCGGGCGCTGGCGCGCGGCGGCGGCCTGCGCGCGGCGGACGCGCTGCATCCGGGCGAGGCGGCGTTCGCGGATCTCGGTCTCGATGCGGACCTGGCGCCGCAGGTACACGAGGTAGCTGACGAGCACGATGTCGATGACGCCGTGTCCCCACCACAACATGGGCACGGCGACTCCGGCGACGACCGCGGTCACCACGGCACCGATGAGCATGGCGAGCACGACACGCTGACGGAAGGCGTACTTGGCCTTCGCGATGATGGCCGCCGCCTCGGGGTCGAAGCCGCCGCGGCCCGGGCGGTAACGCGGGGCGTACTGGAGGTCCGCCTCGTCGTAGTAGCCAGCGCTCATCTCGTCCCGCGCATCCCGGTCGGCATCATGGGCGGCATCCTCCGAGGCGTCTTCGGCGTCGGATTCGGCGGCGACGGGCCCGTCGTCCGCGAATTCCTCACCGAAATCCTCGTCGATCCCCTCAGTGTCGCGCACGGGGGCCTCCTCCATGCCGTATTCGGCGTCCTCCCGCGTGTCCTCCTCGGCCTCACCGCTCCCGCTCCGCACCACTCTGGCCGCCAGCTCGGAGTCCGCGGTCTTCGCGACCTCCTGGCGCTTGCGCACGATCATCGGCACGAGAACGACGAGCCATGCCAGCACGAGCGCGACCACGACAAGTGAGCTCGGCATGCCTCGACACCTCCCCCTGTGACGATTCCGTGGCGACTTCGTTCGCCACGTTAGTCACAACAGTCACACGTGTGTCGGAGGCGCGCCGAAAAGTCGACCAAGATCGACAGCCGGATCAGAGGTGCTCAGCGCGTCCCTCGGCGACCAAACGGTTGACGAGTCCACTCGGAACGTCCTCTGTGGTCAGTGCGAAACAGAGGTGGTCCCGCCAACCGCCGGCAACGTCGAGATAACGGCGGAACAAGCCTTCTTCGCGGAAGCCCACCTTGGTGAGGACCCGGACGCTCGCGTGGTTCTCCGGCCGGACGGTCGCTTCGAGCCGGTGCAGCCCGGCCTGCGCGAAACAGTGGTCCACGACCATGGCGACCGCGCCGGTGGCCACGCCGCCGGCCGTCGCGTGCGTGCCGACCCAGTAGCCGATCCAGGCCGAGCACAGCGATCCGCGCACGACGTTGCCGACGGTGACCTGCCCGGCCAGCTCGCCGTCCACGGTGATGACGAACGGCAGCGTCAGCCCGCGCCGGGCGAGCCCGCGCAGCGTCGACCACTGGCCGGGCCACGCCAGCGCGGCGTTGTTGTCGGTCCAGCTGCCCGGCACGGTCGGTTCCCAGCTCTGCAGGTGCAGCCGGTCGCGGCGGCGCACCCGGCTCCACGCCGACGCGTCCCGCAGCCGCGGCCTGCGCACCTCGAGCACACCGGCGGCCACCCGCAACGGACCGAGCTCGGTGGGCCAACCGGGATGGCGGCCCTGCGGCACCGACCAGCTCACCCCGTGGGCCGTCCCTTCAGCCACGTTGCGCCAGGAAACTGACGTGGACCTCCTCGCCGACGACGACCTCGGTGGTCTCGTCGTCGACGAGGATCAAGCAGTTCGCCTCCGCGAGGGAGGCGAGCAGGTGGGAGCCGGACATGCCGAGCGGTTGGGCGAGGTACTCGCCGTTGTTCTCGTCGCGCAGCAGCTGCCCCCGCAGGTAACCCTTGCGCCCCTTGGCCGACGTGATGGGCGACAGCAGCCGCGCGGTGATCTGGCGGCGGTGCGGGTTGCGCTTGCCCTGCGCGGCGCGGATCAGCGGGCGGACCATCACCTCGAAGACCACGAGCGCACTCATCGGGTTGCTGGGCAGCAGGAAGGTCGGCACGGCGTCGGGCCCGAGCCGGCCGAAGCCCTGCACGGAGCCAGGATGCATGGCCACGCGCGTCATGTCGACGTCGCCGAGCTCGGAGAGCGAGGAGCGGATCTCGGCGGCGAACTCGCCGCCCACGCCGCCCGCGATCACCACGATCTCGCTCAGCAGCAGCCGGCCCTCGACGATCTCCCGCAGCCGCCGGGTATCGCTCGGCACGATGCCGACCCGGTTGACCTCCGCGCCGGCGTCGCGCGCCGCGGCGGCCAGCGAGTAGGAGTTGACGTCGTAGACCTGGCCCTGGCCCGGCGTGCGGTCGATGTCCACGAGCTCGTCGCCGAGCGAGATGATCGACACCCGGGGCCGCGGGTAGACCAGCACCTTGGCGCGACCGACCGCGGCGAGCAGGCCCACCTGGGCGGAGCCGATGGCCGAGCCGCGGCGCACCGCGACGTCGCCGGTCTGCACGTCCTCACCGGTCCGCCGGACGAACGCCGCGGAGGGCACCGGCTGGTGCACGGTCACCCGCGCGTGGTGGCCGTCGGTGTACCCGGCCGGCACGACGGCGTCGGCGAGGGTGGGCAGCGGCGCGCCGGTGTCGACCCGGACCGCCTGCCCGGGCTGCAGGCGCCGCGGCTGGCGCGAGCCGGCCGGGATCTCGCCGACGACCGGCAGCACGACGGGCTCGTTGCCGGCCTCCCGGACGTCGACGCTGCGCACCGCGTAACCGTCCACGGCGGCCTGGTCGAACCCGGGCAGCGCGCGCTCCGCGACGACCTCCTCGGCGCAGAGCAGGCCCTGCGCCTCGGAGATGGCAACCCGAACCGGGGCAGGGCGAACCGCAGCGGCAAGCGCCCTGCCGAGCTGCTCGTCGACTGACCTCATTCCGACCCCGTCTTTGTCGCTACTCCTCTACGCGCCCGCGCAACCACTCGCGAAGGTCAGGCCCATATTCGGGGTGCTGGAGCGCAAAGTCCACGGCGGCACGCAGGAAACCACCAGGATTGCCCAGGTCGTGACGTCCACCGCGGTGGACGACGACGTGTACGGGGTGACCTTCGGCGATCAGCATCGCGACGGCGTCGGTGAGCTGCAACTCGCCGCCCGCGCCCGGGGTGATGCGCTTGAGGGCGTCGAACACGGCCCGGTCGAGCAGGTAGCGGCCGGCCGCGGCGAACGTGGAGGGCGCGTCCTCGGGCGCCGGCTTCTCCACCATGCCGTTGACCTTCTTGACGTCGGGGTCGTCGGTGTCCTCGACGTCGAAGACGCCGAACGGGGAGATCTCGGCGCGGGGGATGTCGAACGCGCACAGCACGGTGCCGCCGTGCCGCGCGCGGGTGGCGGCCATGCGGCCGAGCACGCCGCTCGGCAGGACGAGGTCGTCGGGCAGCAGCACGGCCACCGCCTCGTCCTCCGGAGTCAGGTTCGGCTCGGCGCAGCCGACGGCGTGGCCGAGGCCGAGCGCCTCCTCCTGGATCGCGGTCTCGACGTGCAGCAGCTCGCTCGCCCGGCGGACCTTGGCCAGCAGGTCGGTCTTGCCGCGCCGCGCCAGGGTCTCCTCGAGCTCGGGCTGGGGCTGGAAGTACTTCGCGACGGCGTCCTTGCCCGGCGAGACGACGAGGATCAGCCGCTCGGCGCCGGCGTTCTTGGCCTCCTCGGCGATGAACTCGATGCCCGGCGTGTCGACGACCGGCAGCAGTTCCTTGGGCACGGCCTTGGTGGTCGGAAGGAACCTGGTACCCAGTCCGGCGGCCGGCACGATGGCCGTTCTGATGCCGCTCGCGGACGCGGAACCATGTTCGGAACTGACGGCGGTAGTGGGGGCCATGGACAACCAGCCTAACCTCATGTCGTGGCCCGGCCTGGGAGTGATCGAGAACAGACCGCCGCGATGACCAAGTGGCGGTGGCGCAAGGAGCTGCTCTCCGAACGACGCCGCGTGCCCGCGAGCGTGCGGTTCGCCGAAGCGATGTCGCTGTCCAGCCACCTGACCAGCGGTCGAGTGGTGTTTCCGGGCCAGACGGTGTGTGCCTTCGTGCCGATCGCGTCCGAGCCCGGCTCCGTGCAGATGCTCGACGACATGAACGACTTCGGCGCCCGCGTGCTGCTGCCGATCGTCACGGGTAACGGCCCGCTCGAGTGGAGCTTTTACGCGGGTCGAGACTCGCTGCGCCCCGGACCCTACGGTCTGCGCGAGCCGATCGGCGAGGTGCTGGGCACCTCGGCGCTGCGGATCGCCGACCTCGTGCTCGTGCCGGCACTCGCCGTCGACCGCAACGGCGTGCGGCTCGGGCGCGGCGCCGGCCACTACGACCAGTCGTTGCCGCTGGCCTCGAACGGGACCGAGGTCGTGGCCGTGGTGCGCGACCAGGAGATCTTCGAGGAGCTGCCGAGCGAGCCGCACGACGTGCGGATGACCGCCGTGCTGACGCCGAACCGGGGTCTACTCCGGTTCGTGTGATCTACACACTTCCGCTGGAGGACGTTTGCGCTCCGGCCGCGTTCTGGCGCAGAATGTGCTTAGCACTCTGAGTACGCGAGTGCCAAGACCCGGGGAAGAGGGAGCAGGCCCGTGCCGACCTACCAGTACGCGTGTACGGCGTGCGAGCACCGCTTCGACGCGGTGCAGTCCTTCAGCGACGCGTCGTTGACCGAGTGCCCGGAGTGCGCCGGCCGGCTGCGCAAGCTCTACGGCTCGGTCGGCGTGGTGTTCAAGGGGAGCGGCTTCTACCGCACCGACAGCCGGTCGGAGGCGAAGTCGTCCGCCACGGCCTCGTCGTCCTCGGACGGCAAGTCCTCCTCGTCGGAGAGCAAGTCCTCGGACTCATCTTCTTCCTCCTCGTCGTCTTCGTCTTCGAAGGACTCCGGCTCCTCGTCGTCGTCCTCGTCCTCGAAGGACTCGTCGTCCTCGGGTTCTTCGTCGTCGGGGTCATCGTCCTCCGGTGGTACGACAAGCGCGTCGAAGATCGCGTCCTGACGGCCGGGTTGTCCACAACCCCGGCAGTTGTCCACAGCTGACGGCTCGCCCCGGCTGAGCGGCGCCTTCCGCCCGTAGCGTCGGTCTCATGCCTCCGCTGACACCACCGCTCACGCCGCTGCTCCGAGACCGCCTGCGACAGTTCCTCGCCGCCCGCGGCTGGCCCCGCGCGCTCGCATTGCGCCGCGTCGTCGCGGGCGTTCTCGTGCTGCTCGCCGTGTTGTTCGCGATCCGCCCGCCGCCACAGGCGCGCGGCGAGCCGACGGTGCCGATGCTCGTCGCGGCACGCGATCTGGCGCCGGGCGCGAGCCTGCGCCCGGGCGACGTGCGCGTCGTGCGTGCGCCGGAGTCGCTGCGCCCGGCCGCCGCGCTGACCGCCGCCGGTCAGGCGACCGGCCGGGTACTCGCGGGCGCCGCGAGCCGGGGCGAGCCGGTCACCCGCACGCGCCTGGTCGGCCGGGAGAACAGCCTGCTCGCCACCGGCGACCCGGACGCGGTGGCCGTGCCGGTGCGGCTGGCCGATCCCGAGGTGGCGGCGCTGCTGGCGCCGGGCGCGCACGTCGATGTCGTCACGGTGGCGCCGGAGGGCGGTTCGGAGGGCGTGCTGCTGGCCGCGGACGCGATGGTGGTGACCGTGCGAGCCGACGAGCCGGACGGCGCCGTGCGGGCCGGCGGGCGACCCGGCAGGCTGGTCGTCATCGCAGTGCCGCGGCAGTCGGCGACGCGGCTCGCGTCGGTCTCCTTGGGTCAACCGGTCGCCGTTACGCTGCGGTAGCCCTGCATCCGACCCCGAAGGGAGCTGTCACGTGCTGAAGGGGTTCAAGGACTTCCTCATGCGCGGCAACGTGGTCGAGCTGGCGGTCGCGGTAGTCGTCGGTACCGCGTTCACCGCCATCGTCACCACGATCGTCGACCACCTGATCAAGCCGATCATCGCCGCGATCGGTGGCACGAACGTCACCGGTCTGGCCTGGACGATCGTCGACGGCAACCCGGCCTCGACGATCGACTTCGCCGCGGTCATATCCGCGGCCGTCTACTTCCTGATCGTCGCGATCGTGGTGTATTTCGGCTTCGTGTTGCCGGTCAAGGTGATCCAGGAGCGACGCAAGCGTGGCGAGGAAGCCGGCCCGTCCGAGCCGACCGACGTCGAGGTGCTCCTCGAGATCCGCGACCTGCTCCGCCAGCAGCAGCAGGCGCAGATGCAGCAGCCGATCGGCGGCCACGGCGGCCCGTACCCCGGCGGCCAGGCGGGCCCGTACCCGCCCGGCGGCCCCGGCCAGGGTCCCGGTGGTCCCGGTGGTCCGATGGGCCCCGGTCCGTCAGGCCCGCCCCCGGGTGGCCCCGGCCCCCGAAACTGGTGAAAGGTGGCGCCTAGCTAGGAAAGCAGCGCTCGACCACGTCGCGGCGCCGGGTCCACGGCCGTGGACTCCGGTCAGTCGCGGTCGTGGTGGGGCGGGCGGTTGCGCTCGTACCAGGAGTCGCCGTCGGGTTCGGGGCGCTCCGGGTCACGTTCGTCGGAGGTCGTGGCCGGGAGGACGTCTCCGAAGATGTCGTCCAGGTCCCGGCGGCGTGGCCGGGTGCGGCGCGGCTCGTCCGCCGCGCCCGTCGGGTTCTCCGGCCCGCGGCCCATCGCGCTAGTTGACGTCCAGGCCGGACAGCTCGTCGATGACGTGCGGCACCAGGGCCGACAGCGTGGCCATGCCGTCGCGGACCGCCGCGCGGGAGCCGGCCAGGTTCACGACGAGCGTGCTGCCCGAGATGCCGACGAGTCCCCGGGAGATCCCGCCGTCGACCGCGCCGGCGGCGAGGCCGGACGAGCGGATCGCCTCGGCGATGCCGGGGATCGGCCGGTCGAGCACGCCCTGCGTGGCGTCCGGGGTGACATCGCGCGGCGAGACGCCGGTGCCGCCCACCGTGATCACCAGGTCGGCGCCGCCGATCACGGCCGTGTTCAACGCGCTGCGGATGTCGACGATCTCGCCGGCCACCGTGACGACGCCGTCCACGATGAACCCGTTCTCCTCGAGCAGCTCGGTGACCAGCGGGCCAACCGTGTCCTCGTGCTCGCCGTGGGCGACCCGGTCGTCGACGATCACGATGAGGGCCCTGCCGAGCCGCTGCGCACTGCGTTCCATGGCGCTCACCGTAGTCGGAGCCCGGGCAGGCTTGCCGCGAACCCGTCGAGCAGGTGTCGCAGTCCGAACTCGAACTGTTCGTCGAGATCCAGATCGAAGTCCGCCGCCTGGACCACCCGGACGAAGGTCGGGTAGGCGCCGGACGCGGTGGCGTCGGCAAACGTCGCGTCCTGCGCCTGGAGGTGCTCCTCGCTGCTGACCCCGGTCTCCTGCTCCTCGGCGGCGTCCCACTCGAGACCGGTCGCGATCCCCCGCACGTAGCCGAAGACGGCGAGGTACACCTGGAACATCCGGTACTCGTCGAGCCCCGTGCCGGCCAGCACCCGCAGCACGCCCTCGCCGTAGGCCAGCGTCCCCGGCGTCGGCCGCGGGCGGGTCAGCGACAGCGCGACGACCGCCCACGGGTGCCGCCGGAAGATCGTCCACTGCAGCCGCGCCGCGACCTCCAGCCCGGCGCGCCACCCCGCCGGCGGGTCCGCGGGGAACGGGTGGTCGCCGAACACGCCGTCGACCATCTGCACGAGCAGCTCGTCCTTGCTCGGCACGTGCCGGTACAGCGACATCGTCGCGACGCCGAGCTCGGCCGCGATCCGCCGCATCGACAGGGCGGCCGTGCCCTCGGCGTCGGCGATCGCGATCGCGGTGCGGACCACCCGCTCGCGAGTCACCTCCGCGCCCGCCCGCCCCGGGCGGACCCGCGGCCGCGGAGCGGGCGGGGCGGGCCGCGACCCGGCGGCGACGTCGGCCACCACGGTGCCGACGCCCTGGCGCGGCACGACCAGACCCTCCTCGCGCAGGGCGTTGAGCACCTTCGTCGCGGTCGCCATCGCGACGCCCCACTCGCGGGTGATCTGCCGCGTCGAGGGCACCCGCTCGCCCGGCCGCAGCCGGCCCGACTCGATGCGGCGGCGGATCGACTCGACGATCCCGGCGTAGGCCACCTCGGTCACCCGAACACCTCCTGGTGCACTAGTGCACCAGCAGCGAATTGCGCTCGACAGACCGGTGCACTAGTTCACATACAGTGTACATACAGCGGCAACAGCGAGAGGAAGACAATGCACGTACTGATCTCCGGGGCGAGCGTGGCAGGCCCCGCACTGGCGTACTGGCTCAACCGCCACGGCATGCGGACGACCGTCGTCGAGAAGGCGGCCACCGTGCGGCCGGGCGGGCTCGCCGTCGACTTCCGCGGGTCGGCGATGGAGATCCTCGAACGCATGGGGATCCTCGACGAGCTGCGCCGCCACGCGACCGGGTCGGGCGACGCCACCATCGTCGCCGAGGACGGGACGCCGATCGCGACCATGCCGGGCGAGATCTTCGCCGGCGAGCTCGAGGTGCTCAAGAACGACCTGACCCGCATCCTGCACGAGCGGACCAGCGCCGGCACCGAGTACGTGTTCGGCGACTCGATCACCGCCCTGACCCAGCTCGACGACGGCGTGCGGGCCGACTTCGAGCGCGGCGCCACCAGAACCTTCGACCTCGTGATCGGCGCCGACGGGCTGCACTCGCGCGTGCGGGCGCTGGCCTTCGGCCCCGAGGGACGGTTCGCGCACGACCTCGGCTACTGGTTCGCCTCGTTCTCGCTCGACAACTACCTCGGCCTCGACCGCAGCGGGCTGTCCCACGTCGCCGACCGGCGCGGCGCGACCGTCTTCGCCGCCAACGACAACGCCGACGCGCGCGCGATGTTCATGTTCCCGGCCCCGGCGGCCGCACCGCCGCGCGGCGACGTCGCGGCGCAGCAGCGGGCGATCGCCGAGGTGTACGCGGGTGTCGGCTGGGAGGTCCCCCGGCTGCTCGCGGCGATGACCGCGTCGCCCGACTTCTACTTCGACACGCTCAGCCAGATCCGCATGGACCGCTGGTCGGCCGGGCGGGTGGCGCTGGTCGGCGACGCGGGCCAGTGCGCGTCGCCGATGTCCGGGCGGGGCACGTCGCAGGCCATCGTCGGTGCCTACGTGCTCGCCGGCGAGCTGGCCACGGCGAGCGACCACACCGCCGCCTTCGCCGCCTACGAGCGGACCCTGCGCGGCTACGTCGAGGCGAACCAGGAGCTGGGCCGGCAGGCGGCCGCGTCGCTCGCGATCCCGCCGACGCAGGAGATGCTCGACGCGATGACCGCCGCGCCGCCCGAGGGTGGGCCGTCCACCGACGACGTCCCGCTGCCGGACTACGCCGTGGCGAGCCAGATCTGACGGTTCTGTGACGGGACGGCCGCCGGCCTCGCGCGGGCCGGCGGCCGCCCCTAGCGTCGGTCGCATGCGAGTGCTGATCACCGGCGGGGCCGGCTTCATCGGTTCCCACATCGCCGAGGAGCTGGCCGCGCGCGGCCACGAGACCGTGTCGCTGGACAACCTGCTGCCGAAGGCGCACGGTCCACATGCGACAGCGCCGGGGGTGACCGTGGGCGACGTCCGGGACGGCGCGCTGCTCGACGAGCTGCTGCGCGGCGTGGACGTGGTCTGCCACCAGGCGGCGGTGGTCGGCCACGGCCTCGACCCGTCCGACGCGCCGGAGTACGTGCTGCACAACGACTACGGCACCGCCGTGCTGCTGGCCGCGATGTACCGGGCCGGCACCCGCCGCCTGGTGCTGGCCTCCTCGATGGTCGTCTACGGCGAGGGCCGGTACGTGTGCGCCGAGCACGGCGTGGTGCGGCCGGGTCCGCGCCGCCAGTCCGATCTGGACGGTGGCCGGTTCGAGCCGCCGTGCCCGGTGTGCGGCGCGGCACTGGCGCCGGAGCTGGTCGGCGAGGACGCGCCGATCGACCCGCGCAGCACGTACGCGGCGACGAAGGCGGCACAGGAGCACCTGGCGTCGGCGTGGGCGCGGCAGACCGGCGGCGGCGTGTGGGCGCTGCGCTACCACAACGTCTACGGACCGCGGATGCCGCGCGACACGCCCTATGCCGGCGTGGCGTCGCTGTTCCGCTCGTCGCTGCAGCGGGGCGAGGCACCCACGGTGCTGGAGGACGGCCGGCAGCGCCGCGACTTCGTCCACGTGCGCGACGTGGCGCTGGCCAACGCGCTCGCGGTCGAGACCGAGCACGCCGCGGGTGCGCTCACCGCGGCGAACGTCTGCTCCGGCGACCCGCACACGGTGGGCGAGCTGGCCACGGAGCTGGCGAAGGCCTGCGCCGGGCCGGCCCCGCGGGTGGTCGGCGGTGCGCGCCCCGGCGACGTGCGGCACGTGGTCGCCGACCCCGCCCGCGCGCGGGCGCTGCTGGGGTTCGCGGCCCGCACCCGCTTCGCGGACGGGGTGGCCGAGTTCGCCGCCGCGCCGCTGCGGGCACCGGCCGCGGTCGCCTGATCAGGGACATTTCCGAATCGCGAAAAGCATTCGAATCCGGCCGCCCCGGGGGTCCCCCCGGTTTCCACATTACCGGGCCGGGGCGATGAAAACGGCACCATAGGTCGTTGTTGTGGACAACTCCGTTACATGTGGAAAACCCCTGATTACACGGCTATCCCGAAGCGACTACGGGGTGCATCTGTGCGAACATTCCGCCGGCGATCAATGACCGGAGGGGTGCGTCATGGGGATTCGTTCGAGACCGGGAAAGTGGCTCGCGGGCGTCGCCGGGGTCGCGCTCGCGGCGGGCGCGGTCGCGGTGATCAACTCGTCCGCCACCGCCGCGCCGATCGTCGTCGACAACGTCGTGCGGGACAACGTCGACCGCGCGCACAGCCCGCAGATGGAGGCGGAGCTGGCCCGGGGCACGACCCGCAAGGGCGCCGCCGCGGCGGCGGGCCAGGTCAAGGGCATCGACGTCGCGAGCCACCAGCATCCGAACGACGCGGCGATCAACTGGACGCAGGTCGCGGGGGCCGGCAACCGCTTCGTCGGGGTCAAGGCCGCCGAGGGCAACTACTACGCGAACCCGTTCCTCGCCGGCGACCAGAACGGCGCCCGCGCGGCCGGGATGTACGCCTTCGCCTACCACTTCGCCATTCCGAACGTCTCCGGCGGCGCCGCGCAGGCCGACTACTTCCTCGACCGCGCCGGGTACGCCCCCGACGGCAAGACGCTGAACCCCGTCCTCGACATCGAGTGGAACCCCTACGTCGCCGACGACCACACGAACTCCTGCTACGGCAAGACCCCGGCCCAGCTGGTCACCTGGATCCGCGCCTTCGTCGACGAGGTCAAGCGGCGCACCGGCGTCCCCGCGATCGTCTACACCGCGGCCGGCTGGTGGCAGAGCTGCACCGGCGCCAGCACGGCCTTCGCCGGCAACCCGCTCTGGGTCGCCTCCATCGCCGCCGCGCCGAGCCTGCCGGCCGGCTGGTCGAACTGGACCCTGTGGCAGTACGGCCAGGGCAACGTCCCCGGCATCAGCGCCGCCACCGACCTCAACTACGCCAACGGCGGCGAGCCCGCCCTCGCGGCGCTGGCCACCAAGGCGTCCGACCCGTCCGGCTACACCGCCACCGCCCCGCTGCGCGTCCTCGACACCCGCAACGCCATCGGCGTCGCCGGCCGGACCCCACTCGGCGCGCACACGTCGGTCACCCTCGACCTCTCCGGCCGCCTGCCGGCCACCGCGACGGCCGCCGTCCTCAACGTCACCGGCATCGCCACCGCCGCGACCTACGTGACCGTCTGGCCCAGCGGCGCCTTACGCCCGAACGCGTCCAACCTCAACCTCGTCGCCCGCGACATCCGGCCCAACGTGGTGACCGTCCAGGTCGGGCCCGACCGCAAGGTCCAGCTGTACAACAACTCCGGCTCGACGCACCTGCTCGCCGACCTCGCCGGCTGGTACGCCACCGACGCCGCCGGACTGCACACCGCCCGCTCCCCGCAGCGCGTCCTCGACACCCGCTGGGGCGTCGGCGCGCCGAAGCGCCCGCTCGGCTCCGCCGGCCGGGTCACGCTCGACCTGTCCGCGGCCGTGCCCGCGAGCGCGACCGCGGTGACGCTCAACCTCACCGGCGCCGGCGCGTCCCGCTCGACCTTCGTGTCCGCGTGGCCGACCGGGCAGGCCCGGCCGAACGTGTCCAACCTGAACATCGCCAATGCCAGCCCGACGTCGAACCTCGTCACCGTGGCGCTGGGCGCGAACCGCTCGATCGACCTGTTCAACAACTCCGGGTCGGTCAACCTGCTCGCCGACCTGGCCGGCTACTACGCACCCGACGCGGGCTCCCGGTTCGTCGCGCTCTCACCGATGCGCGTGCTCGACACCCGCAACAGCGCGGCCCGCTGGGAGGGCGCGAGCGGCGGCGGATCGGCCGTGGCGCTGGGCATGCTAGGGCCGGTCCCGTCCGGCGCGACGGGCGCGATCCTGAACCTGACCGGCGTCTCCCCCTCGACGTCGACGTTCGTGACCGCGTACCCGAAGACCACAGCGACACCGGCCCGGCCGGGCGCGTCGAACCTCAACCTGGTCCGCGGGCAGATCCTGCCGAACCTGTCGTCGGTCGCGCTCGGACCCGAGGCCGACGTGTGGCTGTTCAACAACGCGGGCACCGTCGGCCTGATCGCCGACCTCGCCGGCTACTTCAGGCCGTAACGTCAGGCCGTAGCGTCAGACCACAGCCAGGGGAAGCCGCACCTCGAAGCGGCAGCCGGGGCCGTGGTTGTGCGCGTCGATCCGGCCCCGGTGCGCCTCGACCAGACCCTTGGCGATGGCGAGCCCCAGCCCGCCGCCGACCTGGTCCTCGCCGGTCGGGCTCGGCGTGCGGGCGGCCGAGCCGCGGAACGCCACGTCGAACACGCGGGTCAGCTCGCCGTCGGGGATGCCGCCGCAGGCGTCGTCCACGGCGAGCACCGCGTCGGCGCCGTCCACGTCGATCTGGACGGCCACCGTGCCGTCCGGCGGCGTGTGCCGGATGGCGTTCGACACGAGGTTGCGCACCACCCGCGCGAGCTCCGGGTCGCTGCCCAGCACGATCGGCGCCATCGCGGCGGTGGCCAGCACCCGCACCCGCTTGCGGTGCGCCACCGGCGTCTGCGCGGCCAGCACGTCGCGACACCACGTCCTGCAGCGCCACCTGCGACATCGTCAGCTGCAGCGCGCCCGCGGTGATCCGGGACAGCTCGAACAGGTCGTCGACCATGCCCGACAGCCGGCGGCTCTCCCCGCCGATCCGGTGCGCGTAGCCGGCGACCTCGCGCGGCGAGGACACCACGCCGTCGGCGAGCGCCTCGGCCATCGCGCGGATCCCGGCCAGCGGCGTGCGCAGGTCGTGGCTGATCCACGCGACCAGCTCGCGCCGCGACGCCTCCGCCGCCCGCTCCCGGTCGCGGGCCTCGCGCTCCCACACGCTGCGCCGCGCGATCGCGTGCCCGAGCAGCAGCGCGACCGGCAGCGTCACGAGCACGACGAGCAGGCACACCAGCGCCATGGTCGTCAGCGTCGCGTTGAACATGAACCCGCTGACCCCGAGCACGCCGGTCATCATCGCGAGGATCGGCACCAGCACCAGCACGCGTCATCGTGGTGGTCAGCGAACCGCGGCGCACGCAAGTACAGGAACGCGGTGCCGAGCGCGACCACCGGCAGCACCAGCGCGAGCGCCACCGGCAGGATGTGCAGCGCGTGGGTGAGCATCTCCCCCAGCGACTCGCCGGGGTCGATCATCTGGGCCTGGTCAGGCACCGAGGTCATAGCGGTACCCCACTCCCCACACCGTCGCGATGCGCGCCGGCTTCGCCGGGGTCGACCTCGATCTTCTCCCGCAACCGTCGCACGTGGACGGTCACAGTGGACTGATCGCCGAAGTCCCAGCCCCACACCTTCTCCAGCAGCTGCTCGCGGGTGAACGCCTCGCCCGGGTTGGACAGCAGGAACACCAGCAGGTCGAACTCGCGGGTGGTCAGCGGCAGCTCGGTCGCCGCGCAGCGTGGCCGTGCGGGCGGCGACGTCGAGCCGCAGGTCGCCGTCGGTGAGCTCCTTCGCGGCCGGCGGCGTGACCGCGGCGCCGGCCCGGCGCAGCACCGAGGTGACCCGCAGCGCGAGCTCGCGCGGGCTGAACGGCTTGGTGACGTAGTCGTCCGCGCCGAGCTGCAGGCCGGCGATCCGGTTCTCCTCCTCGCCGAGCGCGGTGAGCATCACGACCGGGACCGCGCTCGTCTGCCGCAGCCGCCGGCACACCTCGAGGCCGTCGATGCCCGGCAGCATCAGGTCGAGCACCACGAGGTCGGGCTCGTGCCGGGCGATCCAGCGCGAGCGCGTCCTCGCCGTTGTCGGCGAGCGCGACCTGGTGCCCGGCCAGCTCCAGGTACCGGCGCACCACGTCCCGCACCGTCAGGTCGTCGTCGACCACCAGCACCTGACGAAGTCATGTCGATTCACCAGCTCGTCAGCAACACGTGGTTGACCGCCAGCGCGGTCCCGGCCTGCGCGACCAGCCACCAGCGCCGCGACGCCCGGGGCAGCGTCGCCGCGGCCAGCACCAGCCACACCGCGAACGGTAGCCAAATACGCTCGGTCTCCGCCTTCGAGAGTCCGGTGAGGTCCGCGGTGAGCACCGCGAGCGCCGCGCCGCGCACGAGCGCGACGACCGGATCGGGCAGCGGGCCGGCGCGGCAGCCCCTCGAGGAAGTGCGGCACGGTCCGGCGCAGGCCGGCCACCGCGGCCGGGCCGACGGCCAGCGCGAGGCAGGCCAGGTTCGCCCACACCCAGTACCAGTACGGCCGGTGCGCCGCGATGCCCGCGTAGTACCGCTCCACCACCAGGTGGTAGCCGTCCAGCCACCAGAACCCGGCCAGCGCGAACACCCCGGCGACCGCGAGCGCGGCCGGCACCGCGTACAGCAGGGCACGCCAGCAGCGGGTCACGATGATCACCGCGAGCGCGACGGGCGCCATCAGCAGCAGCCCGTAGGACAGGAAGATGCCGAAGCCGAGCACCACGCCGGCCGCCGCGCACAGCGCACCGCCCGCCGATCGGCCGGCGGTCAGCCGGGTCGCGCCGACGGCGAGCGTCGCGATGCCGGCGGCCACCACACCGGCGAACATCGCGTCCGCCGACACGCCCATCCAGACGGCGCCGGGCAGCAGCGCGACGAACGGCAGCGCCGCCCGCGCGAGGTCGGGCCGGCCGAGCACGGCGACCGTGGCCGGTACCGCGACGGCGACCGTCCCGGCGACCAGCACGCAGAAGATCGCCGCCGCGCTCGGGCCCGGACAGGCCGATCCGGTCCAGCCAGACGAACACGAGCGTCGCACCCGGCGGGTGCCCGGAGACGTGCGTGGTCCACGAACCCGGCTGCAGCGAGAGGATCCGGTCGCTGAACGTCCGCAGCATCGCGGGGATGTCGGTGATGCCGGGTACCTCGTGCAGGTACTCGTCGCGCGTCGCGAGCCGGTGCACCACCCCGGCCCGCCAACCGTCCACAAGGGCCAGTGCGAGGATCCAGGACACGGACAGCAGGTACGCGCTCAACAGCGCCGCCCGCCAGCGCAGCCGCTCGGCGAGCCCCGGCCCCCAGGCGATCGCGGCGATCGCCACCACGACCGCGAGCACGCGTGCCCGGGCCGACGTGCGGCGCGAGGTGCCCGAGGATCGGGTACTCGCCGAACCGGGCGGAGGCGTGCGGGAACTGGGCGCCGCCGTAGAGCCGCGCGCCGGTGAGCATGCCGACCGCGAGCGCGACGGCCACGAGCACGCAGCGCGGCCGGCCCCCGCTATGAGGTCGGCGCGCACGCCGGAGCGCCGCGCGGGCGGGGCAGGGTCCGCACGGGTGATGACAGTGGACACGTGGTGGACGGTAGGCCGCGCGGGCCGGTCCCGCGCCCTCGCGGCGGGATCCGTCAGCACTCCGTAAGAAGTGCCGAGACGTCACAATTCGGTAAGCGCCACAAGGCTTTCCGCCGCGTGCCGGGCGCCATAGCGTCGCCCCATGGACCTTGTAGACGTGGTGCTGCCCTGCCTGGACGAGGCCGCCGCACTCCCCGGAGTGCTGGCCGCCCTGCCCGCCGGCTACCGCGCGATCGTGGTGGACAACGGATCGACCGACGGCTCCCCCGAGGTCGCGGCCGCCCACGGCGCGACCGTCGTGCACGAGCCGCGGAAGGGGTACGGCGCGGCCGTCCACACCGGACTCGAACACGCCCGGTCGGACGTCGTGTGCTTCCTCGACGCGGACGGCTCGCTCGACCCCGGCGAGCTCGTCGGCCTGGTGGTCGCGGTCGCCGGCGGCGCGCAGCTCGCGGTCGGCCGGCGGGTGCCGGTGAGCCGCGGGGTGTGGCCGTGGCACGCGCGGGCCGGAAATCTCGTCCTGGCAACGATTCTGCGCCGCCGCGGGCTGCCGGTGTCGGACATCGCGCCGGCCCGCGCGGCGCGGCGGCGCGACCTGCTCGACCTCGGCGTGCGGGACCGCGCGTTCGGCTACCCGCTGGAGCTGCTGCTGCGCGCGGCCGACGCGCGGTGGCGGGTGGTGGAGCTCGACGTGGCCTACCGGCCGCGCGCGCTGGGCACGCGGTCGAAGGTGTCGGGCTCGGTGCGCGGGACCATGCGGGCCGTGCGCGACATGGCGGGGGTGCTGCGATGAACGCCTGCCTGCTCGTGGTGGCCAAGGCGCCGGTGGCGGGCCTGGCGAAGACGCGGCTGGCCCGGGTGGTCGGCAGCAGCGCCGCGGCCCGGCTGGCGGCGGCGGCGTTGCTGGACACGCTGGACGCGGTGCTCGCCACGCCCGGCACGGTCCCGGTGGTGGCGCTGACCGGCGACGTCGCGGCCGCGGAGCGGTCGGCGGAGCTGGCCGTGCTGCTGTCCCGGTGCACGGTGATCCGCCAGCGGGGCGGCGACTTCGCCGAGCGGCTGGCCAACGCGCACGCCGACGTCGCGGCGGAGTTCGCCGGGATGCCGGTGTTCCAGATCGGCATGGACACCCCGCAGCTGCGCCCGGAGATCCTCACCGGCGCGCTCGCCGCGCTGGCGCAGGACGGCACCGACGCGGTGCTGGGCCCGGCCGCGGACGGCGGCTGGTGGGGCCTCGGCCTGCGCGACCCGGCACGGGCCGCGGCGTTGCGCGCGGTGCCGATGTCCCGCGGGGACACGGGAATGCGCACGCTGCTGGCCCTGCGCGGCGCGGGCCTGCGGGTGGGCCGCCTGCCCGCGCTGTCCGATGTGGACACCATGCCGGACGCGCTGCGGGTCGCCGGCCTCGCGCCGGACGGCCGCTTCGCGCGCGCGGTCGCGGCGCTCGACCTGGTGGGGGCGTCCCGGTGACCGCCACGGACGAGTGCGCACCGGGGTTGCTCGGCCGGCCCGCGACCGACGAGTTCGCGCCGGGACTGCTCGGCCGGCAGTGCTGGCTGGAGCTGGCGACCGGCGAGCGGATCACGCTGCCGACCGAGCGGTGGCGGTCCGAGCCGTCGCCCGGCGACGAGCTGCTGCTGGCCGGCTGCACGGGCCCGACGCTCGACATCGGGTGCGGGCCGGGCCGGCTGACCGCGGCGCTGCTGGAGCGGGGCGTGCCGGCGCTGGGCACGGACGTGTCGGCCGTCGCGGTGCGGCTGGCCCGGGCGGCGGGCGCGGTGGCCCTGCGGCGCGACGTGTTCGAGCGGCAGCCGGGCGAGGGCCGCTGGCGCCACGCCCTGCTGGCCGACGGCAACATCGGCATCGGCGGCGACCCGGTGCGGCTGCTGCGCCGGGTGCGCGAGCGTGCTGGCGCCGGGCGGCAGCGCGCTGGTCGAGCTGGACCCGCCGGGCGGCGGCCTGCGCCACGGCCCGGTCCGCGTGGCGACCGACGCCGAGGGCGGCGGCCGCTGGTTCTCGTGGGCCTGGCTCGCCGCGGACGCCGCCGCCGAGACGGCCGCCGCCGCGGGGATGGTCGACGTCGCTGGGTCCGCGAGGCGGGCGGCCGCTGGTTCGCGGAGGTGACCTCGTGACCGGACGCCCTGGGCAGCCGAGACGCACCGCGCACCGACCGACGGCCGGCGGCGATGCCAGCCGCGGAACGGACGGCACCGGCCGTGCACGACGCGAGCGGCGGCGCGGGCTGCGAACGTTGCTGCGCCCGCCCGCCGAGGACGACTTCACGAGCGCCGCGCACCACGAGCGGGTCACCGCGCGGATCGGGCTCTGGCTCGGGATCGCGTTCCCGCTCTGCTTCCTCACCGGGCTGATCAGCCACTTCATCCAGCGCGGGCCGGCGTGGTTCTACTGGCCGCTCGGCGCCGGTGAACCTCTACCGGGTCACCCAGGGCGCTGCACGTCATCTCCGGCGTCGCGGCGATTCCGTTGCTGCTGGCCAAGCTGTGGAGCGTCTACCCGAAGCTGTTCGGCCGCCCGCTGGTCCGCTCGCTGCCGCACGCGCTGGAGCGCGGCGTCGATCCTCGTGCTGTCCGGCGCGGCCTTCTTCGAGCTGGCCACCGGGCTGTTCAACAGCGCGCAGAACTACGTGTGGGGGTTCTCGTTCCCGCCCGCGCACTACGCCGTCGCGTGGATCGCGATCGGGTCGATCCTCGTGCACGTCGCGGTCAAGCTGCCGGTCATCCGGCGCGCGCTGTCCCGGCTGGACGCCGAGCCGGCGCCGGCGACGCGGCGTGCTGTCGCGGCGCGCGTTCCTGCGCAACACCTGGCTCACCACCGGCGTCGCGGTCGTCGCCACCGCCGGCGCGACCGTGCCGCTGCTGCGCGACGTGTCGCCGCTGTCGCTGCGCTCGGACCGCGGGCCGCAGGGCCTGCCGGTCAACCGCACGGCGCGCGGCCGCCCGGGTCACGCCGGTCGACGACGCGTGGCGGCTGTCGGTCGTCACGCCGGGCGGCACGCGGGAGCTGTCGCTCGCCGACCTGGCCGGGCTGCCGCAGGCGACCGCGTCGAGCTGCCGATCGCCTGCGTGGAGGGGTGGAGCCAGTCGCGCGTCGTGGTCGGGCGTGCGCGTCGCGGACCTGCTGCGGCTCGCCGGCGCGGAACCCGGCGCGCGGGTCCGGGTGTCCTCGCTCGAGCAGCGCGGCGCGTACGGGTCGAGCGTGCTGCCCGGGTCGCACTCGGCGCGATCCGCAGACGCTGCTCGCGATGCGGCTCGACGGCGAGCCGCTGGCGCTCGACCACGGGTACCCGTGCCGGCTGATCGCGCCGAACCGGCCGGGCGTGCTGCAGACGAAGTGGGTCACGCGACTGGAGGTGCTCTAGATGCTGCGCTGGATGTTCGCCGCTCGCCGGGCTGGCCGCGCTGGCCTGGGGAGCGTGGCTGGCGTGGGACTTCGCCTGCCGGCACGACGCCATCCAGGCCGCGCTGTGGTTCGTCGGCGGGCCGGTCGTGCACGACGGGCTGGTGGCGCCGGTCGTCGGCGTCGGCGGGCTGGTGCTGGCGCGCGTGCTGCCGGTGGCCTGGCGGGTGCCGGTCGCGGTGGGCGCGGTGCTGAGCGGGGTGCTCGCGCTGATCGCGGTGCCGCTGCTGTGGCGGCCGTTCGGCGTCGCGACGAACCCGGGCCTGCACGACGCGAACTACGTGCTCGGCCTGACGGTCGCGCTCGGCGTGGTGTGGCTGGGCGTCGCCGTCGGCGGGACGATCCGTCACATGAGCAAAACGGACGCCGCACGCGGGCGAGCGAGGGGTTAACCGTCCGCGTGCGGCGCCGTTCTCAGAGCCCCTCGAGGAGCTCTTCCGGCTCGGGGGCATCGAGCCGGGGTTGGTCTCGGCCCCGTTCCGGGGCCGAGCGTCGGTGGGGTTTGCCCACGCTAATCATTCAGTTTCGACCTGCTGTCCGGCAAGTGTCGCGTCAACAGTTCGCGAACCGTTGCTCAACTCGAGCCGAACCTTGTCCCCAGGCTTGTGCGAGCGGACCGCGGCGACCAAGGCATCCGACGTGTCGATGGTCCGGTCGTCCAGCTTGGTGACCACGTCACCCTGCTTGAGGCCGGCCTTCGCGCCCGGTCCGTTGGCGCTGACGTCGACGATCTGCGCGCCGCCCTCCTCGCCGTCCTTCACGGTGACGCCGAGGATGGTCTGGGTCGCCTTGCCGGTCTTGACGATCTCGTCCGCGGTGCGCCGGGCCTGGTCGATCGGGATCGAGAAGCCGATGCCGACCGAGCCGCCCTGGCTCTGGCCCCCGCTGGTCGGGCTGTAGATCGCCGAGTTGATGCCGATGACCTGGCCGGCCATGTTCACCAGCGGCCCGCCGGAGTTGCCGGGGTTGATCGCCGCGTCGGTCTGGATCGCGTCCATGACCGTCGCCTGCGACCCGTCCTCGCCGCCCGCCCGGGTCGGCCGGTGCAGCGAGGACACGATGCCGGAGGTCACGGTGCCGGACAGCTCGAACGGCGACCCGATGGCCACCACGCTCTGGCCGACCGCGCAGGTCGTCCGACCTCCCGAGCTCCACCGTCGGCAGCCCGGTCTTGCCGTCCGCACGCACCACGGCGACGTCCGATGTCGGGTCGCGCCCGACGATCTTGGCCTGGGCGGTGCTGCCGTCGTGGAACACGGCGACGATCTGGCCGCTGTCCGCGGCCCCCTCGACGACGTGGTTGTTGGTCACGATCAGCCCGTCGGAGCTGATGACGAAGCCGGAGCCCTCCCCTGCCGAGGACTGGCCCCTGACCTGCAACTGCACCACGCTCGGCAGCACCTTCTCGGCCACCGCCTCGACCGACCCGGACGGGGCGGCGGACGTCTGCTTGGCCGGCGGCGGCTCGTCCAGCGCGTTCGTGACCGGCCCGTTGGCCTTGTTGTTCTCCGCGACGAGGTAGCCGCCGGCCGCGCCGGCGCCGCCACCGACGAGCAGCGCGAGCACGGTCAGCCCGGCGATCAGCGCGGTGTGGCCCCGGCGCTGCTGCTGCCGGTCGCGTGCGGCTGGCCGGGGCCGACCCGCAGCGGCGGCCCGATCGGACCGGTCGGCGGGCCCATCGACGGGTAGGCGGCCGTGCTGCGGCGGCGTGCCGAGCCCGCCCTGGTGGCCGGCGAACGCGGAGCCGAACAGCACCCGCTCCCCCGGCGGCGGAGCCGCCCGGCGCCGTGCTGCCCGGCCGGTGCGGCCGTGCCCGGGGTGCTGCGGGTGGCCCGGTCCGCGGCTGCTCGGTCCGCCGTGTGCTGCGGTCGCGACTGGTCCGGCCGGCGCCGGTGCCGTCGGACCGGCTCGGCCGGCGGTGCGTATCGCGGCGTCGGCCGCGGTGTCGGCCGTGCCGGCGGTGCGGCCGGTCCGCCCGGACTGCCGTCGGCACGCCAGGTGTCGCCGGGCCGGAGGTGCCCGTCCCGTCCTGCGCGCCGGCTCCTCCGGGTGTCGGTTCCCGGTTCTCCTCGGTCATGTCACCCACCTTGCGCGCTGGTCCTGAGAACCTCCTGAGACCAACCTATGGGGACCCGTGAGTTCAGCTCGACGGGGCCTCCGGCCGGCCGGGCAGCTTGATCGCCAGCAGCGCGCCGCCGTCGGCCGACCGGCCCGCGTACACCGCGCCGCCGTGCCGTTCCGCCGCGCTCTTCACGATCGCGAGGCCCAGCCCCGAGCCGGGCAGCGTGCGTGCCTCGTCGGAGCGGTAGAACCGGTCGAACACGTACGGCAGGTCGGCGTCCTTGATGCCCGGCCCGGCGTCGGCCACCTGCAGGAACGCGTAGCCGTCGCCGGCCGGGCGCAGGTCGACCCGCACCGTGCCGTCCGGCGGGCTGAACTTCACCGCGTTGTCCAGCAGGTTCAGCACCGCCCGCTCCAGCGCGACGCGGCTCGCCGAGCAGGAACCACGGCTGCAGGTCGACCTCGAAGTGCACGTCGCCGGCCCGGCGGCGCGCGCGGGCCAGCGCCTGCTCGACGACCTCGACCATGTCGACCTGCTCGCGGGTCGAGCTGCGGCGCGTCCTCGCGGGCCAGCTCCACCAGGTCGCCGATCAGCTGGGTCAGCTCGTCGAGCTGGGCACGCAGGTCGGCGTGGATCTCCGACTTGTCCTTTTCGGACAGTTGCGGGGTGTCCGGCGCCTCGGCGGCGAGCAGCAGCTCCAGGTTGGTGCGCAACGAGGTCAGCGGCGTGCGCAGCTCGTGCCCGGCGTCGGCGACGAGCTGGCGCTGCCGGTCCTGCGCGAACGGCGACCGCGGCGAGCATCTGGTTGAAGCTGTGCGACAGCCGGGCCAGCTCGTCGTCGCCGTCGACGCTGGATCGGCCGCAGGTCACCGATCTGCGCGACCCGCTCGGTCGCGCGGGTCAGCCGCTGGACCGGCCGCAGCCCGGTGCGCGCGACCGCGGTGCCGGCGGCGGCCGCGACCACGACGCCGGCGCCGCCGATGAGGAACAGCACCAGCGACAGGTCGGTGAGCTGTTCCTTGGTCGGGCTGCAGCGACTGCGCGAGCACGAGCGCGCCGCCGCGGTAGGGCACGGCGTACACCCGGCTGTCGGTGCGGCTGTCGGTGCGCAGGTAGTCGGCTTCGTCGCTCGGCGGCGACCGCGAGTCTCGCCCGCGCCGATCGGCGGCGGGTGCTCGTGTCGTCGCCGAAGACGAGGCCGCCGTGGTCGTCGATCAGCGCGAACTGCACGTCGGTCAGCGACAGGAACGCGGCCGGGAACGGCCCGCCGTGGTGTCGGCGACGTCCTGTCGAGCGGACGGTGTTGGCGGCCTTCTGCGCGCAGCGAGGCGTCGATCTGGTCGTAGAGGTTCTGGCGGACGGTGAGGTAGGCGCCGAGCGAGACGAGTGCCACGGCGCCGGCGACACAGCTCGCGGCGAGCCAGGTGACCCGGACGCGCAGCGACATCCGCCGCCGCCCGCCGGCGGTCAGGATCACGGAGGCGTCTCCCGCAGGACGTAGCCGATGCCGCGCACGGTGTGGATCAGGCGGGGCTCGCCCTCGGCCTCGGTCTTGCGGCGCAGGTAGCCGATGTAGACCTCGAGCGCGTTGCCGGAGGTCGGGAAGTCGTAGCCCCAGACCTCCTCGAGGATGCGGCTGCGGGTGAGGACCTGCTTGGGGTGCGCGAGAAGCAGCTCGAGCAGGGCGAACTCGGTGCGGGTGAGGCTGATCGGGCGCTCGCCGCGGCGGACGTCGCGGGTGCCGGGGTCGAGCTCGAGACCGGCGAAGCTGAGCGTCTGCGGCGGCGGGCCCGTTGACGTCGAAGCGTGCGGCGGCGCAGCAGCGCGCGCAGCCGGGCGAGGAGCTCCTCGAGGGCGAAGGGCTTGGGGAGGTAGTCGTCGGCGCCCGCGTCGAGGCCGGCGACCCGGTCGGAGACGGTGTCGCGCGCGGTGAGGACGAGGATCGGCAGGTCGTCGCCGGTGCCGCGCAGGCGCCGGCAGACCTCGAGCCCGTCGACCCGCGGCATCATCACGTCGAGCACCATCGCGTCCGGCCGCTCGGCGGTGATCGAGTCCATGGCCTGCAGCCCGTCGCTGGCCAGGTCGACCTGGTACCCGTTGAACTGCAACGACCGCCGGAGCGACTCACGAACGGCCCGGTCGTCGTCGACAACGAGGATGCGCATGCGGTCAGTGTCGACCCTGCTGCTGAGAGCCGCCTGAGAAGGACCTCGCAGACCACACCGGCACTTTCAACCCGAAATCCCCACCCACCCCCTGACCTGGGCAAACCGCTCCCACCCCAGATCCACCCACACGCGCACGCACGCCCCCGTGATCCGGAGCCCCCACCCTCTCCGGGGGCACCCCGTGGCTCCAGCGTATCGAGAGGTACCGACGATTCGGGGGCACAAGATCGACATGTGGACAAGTGGGCTCGTTGTGGACAGTCAGACCGGAGTCAGCCCCGCGCGCCGGGTGCGGGGCGCCGGTCAGCAGGTCCAGCAAGCGGGCGTCCGCAGGGTCGCCCTCGACAGCAAACCCGCACCGAGCGGGCGGCTCACCCGGCTCGCGGAGGAGCCCCCCGGGCACAAGATCGACATAAGGACAAGCCGACTCGCGATGGACGCGTCAACGAGTCGGCCACGCGGGCCGGGTGCGGGGCGTCGGTCAGCAGGTCCGGCAGGCGGGGCGTCGCAGGGTCGCCCTCGACAGCAGAGCCGCATCGAGCAGGCGGCTCACCCGGCTTGCGGAGGGGCACCGACGCTTCGGGGAACAAGATCGACACGTCGACAAGCAGGCCCGCGGCGGACAGATCAGAACGAGTCCGCCATGCGCGCCGGGTGCGGGGCACCGGTCAGCAGGCGCGGCATCCGCAGGGTCACCTTCGACAGCAAGGAACCACCGAGCGAACGACTCGAAGCGCAAGATCGACATGTCGACAAGCGGGCTCGCGGTGGGCAGGTCAGAACGAGTCGGCCATGCGGACCGGGTGCGGGGCGCCGGTCAGCAGGTCCAGCAGGCGGGCGTCCGCCGGGTCGCCGTCCAGCAGGCCGGCGCGGCGCAGCATCGCCGAGTCGGCCGAGCCCGCGTACCAGGGACCCAGCGCCCGGGCCGCCAGCCGGACCGCGCCCGTGCCGCCCGGCTCGCAGCCGACCTTGCCGCCGTCGACGATCAGCCGGTGCCGGCCCGCCTGCCACGGCGCGTGCTCGTCGACCACCTCGAGGTCCACCGTGAACGGCATCAGGTACGTGGCCGCCGGCCAGCCGCGCGCGGCGACCGCCGCCGGCAGGTCGACCACCCGCAGCATCCACGGGTGGTTGCGCACGTCGTGCAGCACCGGCAACGTCATCAGCAGCTGCCACCACGCCGGGTCGACGATCCGCAGCGAGACCTCCGTCATGATCCCCGCCCAGCGGCCGAGGTTCGCCAGCAGCCCGAGCCCGGTCTCCCGGTCCAGCGCGACGAGGTCGTACGTGACCAGCTCGTCGCCTTCCGGCCGGTCCGCGGTCAGGAAGCCGCGCACCGAGCCGTCCGGGCCGGGCACGATGTCGACGATGTCCAGGTCCAGCACCCGCTCCAGGTCGAACGCCGCCGTCGACCGGTCCAGCATTCCGTCCACTGTGGACGCGAAGGACAGGTAGGCGTCGTGCAGGGCGGGCAGGTCGGCGGCCTCCGCACGCTTGAGGACCAGCCGCGACGCGGGCTTGGGCAGCAGCGCGAACAGCTCCGGCCGCAGCGTGACCCGCTCGTAGTTTCCCGTCTGCTCCCAGCCGCGCGCGCGGTACAGCGGCGGCACCGACGGGTACAGCGCGGAGATCACCTGCCCCCGCTCGCGCATGACCGGCAGGATCGCGTCGATCAGCGCGGTCGCCACGCCGTGCCCGCGCGCGTGCGGGTCGACGGCCACCGACGCGACGCCGCCCATCGGCACCGCCGAGCCGCCGAAGAACTGCCGGTAGTCGCGGACCTTCAACGCGCCGACCAGGTTCGCGCCGTCCTCGGCGACGAGCCCGTGCCAGCCCCGCTGGTTGGACCACAGGATCTCCGGCGACGGCTCGCGCGGGCCGCCGAACGCCAGGCGCGCCAGCCGGTAGATGTTCTCGTCGTCGCCTTCCCGGTGCGGCCGGACGATCACGCGCAACCCCCTACGACCACGAGAAGAAACCCTGGCCAGTCTTGCGACCCAGCTCCCCGCGCGCCACCTTGTCCCGCAGCAGGTCCGGCGGGGTGAACCGCGGCCCCAGCTCGCGTTCGAGATGCGCCGCGATCGAGAGCCGGACGTCCAGGCCGACCAGGTCGGTCAGCCGCAGCGGGCCCATCGGCCAGCCGTAGCCCAGGCGCATGCCGGTGTCGATGTCCTCGGCCGACGCGACGCCCTCCTCGACCATCCGGATCGCCTCGAGCCCGACCGCCACGCCGAGCCGCGACGTGGCGAACCCCGGCGAGTCGCGCACCTCGATCACGGTCTTGCCCAGCGCCTCGGCGTACCCGCGCACGGTCGCGAGCGTGTCCGCCGGCAGGCCGTCGTGCGTGACGAGCTCGACCAGCGCCTGCACCGGCACCGGGTTGAAGAAGTGCATGCCGACCACCCGCTCGCCGGGCAGCCCCGCGGCGAGCGCGGTGATCGACAGCGACGAGGTGTTCGACGCGAGCACGGCGTTCGCGCAGGTCTTCGCGACCTCGCCGAGCACCCGGCGCTTGAGGTCGAGGTCCTCGGGCACGGCCTCGACGACGAGCTCGGCGCCGGGCGGCAGGTCCCCCAGCGAGTCCACAGTGGACAAGTGGGCGAGCAGCGCGTCCGCGGGCTGGTCGATCTTGCCGCGCTCCTCGGCCTTGCGCAGCGAGCGCGCGACGCCCTCGCGGGCCGCGCTCGCGCGCTCGGCGTCGGTCTCGGCGACGGTCACGCGGCTGCCGGCGGCGAGCAGGACGTGCGCGATGCCCGCGCCCATCGTGCCGCCGCCGACCACCGCGGCGGTGCCGGGAGCCGTCACTCGTCGACCACCTCGGCGGAGAACATCGACACGAGCTCCATGCCGCCGATCTCGGTCAGGTTCGCGCCGGAGGCCTGCCACTCGGGCGACGCGAACGCCGCCTTCATCGCCTCCTTGGACTCGAAGTACAGCTCGGCGATCAGGTACGGCTGGGTCTCCCCGAGCATCCCGGGCACGAACACGCGCTGCACCTTGGCGATCTCCTGGCGGACGAGGCCCGGCACCTTGTCGATCAGCGGCTTGTGCGAGGAGAAGTAGGCCTCGTCGAACGCCTCGGGGTCGGCCGGCGGCTTGTACAGCGCGATGTACTTGATCATGTGACGCTCCTCGTGTCGGTCGGCGCTCGAACTGTAATAGCACGCGACGGGGCACGATAGCGACGTGCGGATCATCCTGCTGCGGCACGCCGAGAGCCTCGGCAACATCGACGAGCTGGCCTACACGCGAACCCCTGACCACGCATTACCCCTGACCCCGCGCGGCGAGGTCCAGGCGCGCAAGGCCGGCCAGACCGTGCGCGACCTGCTCACCGAACCGGCCGCGGCCTACGTCAGCCCGTACGTCCGCGCGATGCGGACGCTGGCGCTGCTCGACGTCGGCGACCGGATCGTGCGGACCGTGCCCGAGCCACGGCTGCGCGAGCAGGACTGGGGCAACCTGCAGGACCCGCTCGAGCAGGAGGTGCAGAAGCGCAAGCGCCACGAGTTCGGCCACTTCTTCTACCGGCTGTCCCACGGCGAGTCCGGCGCGGACGTCGACGACCGGGTGGCGAGCTTCCTCAACGAGCTGGAGCAGCGGATCGCGAAGGACCCGCGCCACCCGGACACGGTGCTCGTCGTGTCGCACGGCCTCACCATGCGGCTGCTGTGCCGGCGGCTGTTCTCGTGGAGCATCGACCTGTTCGAGTCGCTGTCGAACCCCGAGCACTGCGCCCACCGCGTCCTCGACCACGACGGCGAGCGCTGGCACCTGGACCGCCCGTTCGACCAGTGGCGCGACTCGCCCGACGGCGCCACGCAGTAGGGCCGCCGGAACTCCGGTTCCGGCGGCCCCGCGCTCACGCCGACGGTGGCGCGACCACCGCGTAGACGTTGCCCGGCTCGTGGGTCGTGGCGTTGCCCGGCTAGTACGGGCCCACCCAGGCCACCGCGTTGGCGTAGTTGCCGTCGACCGACTCGATGCTGCCGTCACCGTGCACCGCCACCACGATGCCCACGTGCAGCGACGTGCTCGGGTCCGACGGGCCCGTGCCGAACAGGACCGCGTCGCCGACCGAGATGCCGGCGTAGCCGTCGCGCACCAGGCCACGGTCCGCGGCCCAGTAGTAGAAGTCGCCCGTGAAGCCGTCCGCGCCGAACATGTTCGGCACGCCCGCGTTGCGCCACACCCAGTTCACGAAGTACTGGCACCACGCGTCCGACGGGTCGCCCTGGCCCTCGTGGTAGGACCAGCCGTCCGTGCTGCCGAGCTGCCCCTGGGCGACGCGGCTGATCTCCTCGCCGATGGACGACGGCGGCTCCGGCGTGCCCGAACAGGACGACAGCGCGGGGTGGCGGCCGTCGTAGCCCGTGTACAGGTAGGCGTCCGAGGCGTAGCCGCCGAACTCGGGCAGGTAGTCCCACAGGCCGGTGCCCTCGACGACGTCGCCGTCGTCCTGGCAGGAGACGCTCACGTGCTGGTCGGGGCCGAGCTGGCCGACCGTGCCGTAGCCCGTCCCCGGGCCGGACCGGCACCATCAGGGGCAGGCCCTCGGTGCCGGTCACGTACGCGTCGATCGACGCGGCGGACGCCGGAACCGCCAGCCCGACGGTCAGCGCCACCGCGCCCAGCGCGACGACGGCGATCCTCTTCAAAGCGAAGTCATGTGCGAAGTCCTCCTCGGACTCGAGCGCAGGGTTTCTCGTGCCTCTCCGGAGGATCGCTACGTTAAGGGATATTCCGATCTCGTAGCAAGTAATACGATCTAGTAGTATTCGATTGCAAAGGAGGTGGCCGTGGCGGACGACACCGACGCGCTCGTCGAGCAGTGGGCGCAGGCCGTACCCCAGATCGACCCGCGGGTGGAGCGCATCGTGGACCGCTTGCTGATCAGCGCCAAGTACCTCGACCGCCTCGCCGCCGGCTTGTCCGCCCCGCACGATCTGCAGCTCGCCGACTACGAGATCCTCGCCCGCCTGTACTGGGTCGGCCCGCCGCACCGGCTCCGCCCGTCCCAGCTCGCCGCGGGCACCCTCGCGCCGGCCACCAGCGTCACGAGCAGGCTCGACCGCCTGCAGAAACGCGGCATGCTGACGCGCGTCGCCGACCCGCGGGACCGCCGCGTGCTCGCCGCCGAGCTGACCGACGACGGCCGCGTCCTGTTCGAGCAGATCGTCGCCGAGCAGGCCAAAGCGGAACGCGCCATCTTCGACCAGCTCGACACCGACCAGCTCGATGCCCTCGACACCGGACTGCGCGCGCTGATGACCGTGCTCGGCGACCGCCTCGGGCCCGCACCGCGCCGGGTGAGCCTCGCGCTATCCGATGAGGACGGTCAGGCGATCAGGCCACCGCGGTAGGCGACCAGCGCCGCCTGCACCCGGTTCACCGCGCCGATCTTGCCGAGCACCGCGGACACGTAGCCCTTGACGGTGGCCTCGGACAGGTGCAGCGCGCTGCCGATCTCCGCGTTGGACATCCCCTGCCCGATCAGCGCGACGACCTCACGCTCCCGATCGGACAGCGACGCCAGCAGGCGGCGGGCCGGCTCCGCGGCACGCTCGCCGTCCGCGACCGCCGACAGCACCCGCGCCGCGACCTTCGGGTCGAGCACGGCGCCGCCGCGGGCGAGGTCGCGCACGGCCTTGACCAGCACGGACGGCTCGGTGTCCTTGAGCAGGAAGCCGCTGGCGCCGATGCGCAGTGCCTCCTGCACGTACTCGTCGACGTCGAACGTGGTCAGCATGGCGACCACCGGCGGCTCCGGCAGGCTGCGCAGCCTGCGGAGCGCGACGATGCCGTCAGCCGAACGCATCCTGATGTCGAGCAGCACCACGTGTGGACGGTGCTGTCTGGCCAGATCGGCCACGTACAGCCCGTCATCGCATTCGGCGACGACCTCTATGTCGCCGGCGCTGGACAGTATTGTGCGGAGTCCCGAGCGGACGAGATCTTCGTCGTCCGCGAGAAGCACCTTGATCACGAACGCCTCCCCGACAGTGGGCGGTCATGCGCGGGCTTACCTGACGCGGTGGCGTTGAAAGCGCTACCAGTCAGTAATGCTACCTGGTTGCGGTGAGTGACACGTCACACCGTACGAAGAGCGTCCGTCAACTTCACCCGGGCGCCGCTGCGCATGACGGCGTTCGCGTAGATCTTGCCCGCCAACCAGACCAGCGCCGGGATCATCGCGACGACCAGGCCGACCGAGAGCACGGCCTCCCACACCGGCACGCCGCCCATCGCGAGCCGCATCGGCATCAGGGTCGGCGCGAACACCGGGATCATCGACAGCACCTCGACCAGCGCGTTGTCCGGATCGGACGGCAGCACCGAGATGCCGATGACGTAGCCGACGATGACGAACATCAGCGCCGGGCGAGATCACCCCGCCGACGTCCTCCTGCCGGGAGACCAGCGCGCCGAGGCCGGCGAAGACCAGCGAGTACATGAGGAAGCCGAGCAGGTACCAGACCACCAGCCAGACGACCGTGCCGACCGCGGCGCCGACCGAGATCGTCAGCACGTCGAGCGCGCAGCGCGGCGATCACCCCGACCCCGCCGATCACGACCATCTGCATCAGCCCGACCAGGCCGATGCCGAGCACCTTGCCGGCCATCAGCTGCCACGGCCGGATGGTGGACAGCAGCAGCTCGACCACCCGGCTCGACTTCTCCTCGACCACGCCCTGCGCCACCATCTGCCCGTTGAGCAGCAGCGACATGTAGATCAGGATGCCGGCGATGATGCCGAGGACCAGCTGCTGCGGGTCGTACGGGTAGGGCTCCTCGAGCTCCTCGACGTCGACCGACGCGTCCGCGACGGCCGCGTTGACCTGGGCCGGGTCGCCGCCGAGCCGGACGATCTCCTGGTTGAGCGCGACCTGGCCGGCGAGCACGTTGAACGCGTTGCGCAGGTTGTCGTCGAGGTCCTTCTTGACCACCACGCGCACGGTCTTGCCGTCGCCGACCACCAGCGCGTCGAGCGAGCCGTCGGCCACCTGGTCGCGGCCGGCCTGCTCGCCGGACACGGTCTTCGTGTCGACGCTCTCGCCGATCGAGCTCGCGACCGCCTTGAACGGCTCGCGCGAGCGCCGCGTTCTCGCTGGGTGAAGCCGACCGTGGCGTCCGAGCCGCCGCCGATGAGCTTCATCACCAGCGCGAAGCCGACCAGCAGGACCAGCGTCGCGACGGTGGTGATGATGAACGCCTTGGAGCGCAGCTTCGTGTTGATCTCGCGGCCGGCGACCAGGCTGACCGCCTGCCACGACCCCAACTCGACGTTCGGCTGGTCGTTCACGACTTCGCCTCCTGGTGGCTCACGACGCTGCGGTACAGCTCGGTCAGCGACGGCCGGCGCCTGCTGAACTCGGTGACCGGGCCGGTGGCGAGCGCCGCGCGCAGCACCTCCTGGTCGTCGGCGCCGTCGCCGAGCTCGAGCACCGTGCGGCCGCCCTCGTGGCCGCGCACGGTGACCCCGGTGAGGCCGTCCGCCCAGCCCGTCGCGGGCGTCGGGCGCGTCGACGACCATCTCGACCGTGCCGCCGGAGCGCAGCTCGTCGACCGTGCCGACGGCCACCATCTGTCCACTTCGGATGATGCCGACGCGGTGGCAGAGCCGCTCGACGAGCTCGAGCTGGTGGCTGGAGAAGACGACCGGGATGCCCTCGGCCGCCTTGTCCAGCAGCACCTTGCTCATCACCTCGACCGCGATCGGGTCGAGGCCGGAGAACGGCTCGTCGAGCACGAGGATGCTCGGGTCGTGGACGAGCGCGGCGGCGAGCTGGACGCGCTGCTGGTTGCCGAGGCTGAGCTTCTGCACCTCGTCGTCGCGCCGCGGGGCCACGCCGAGCCGCTCGGTCCACTCCTCCATCGACCGCGTCGCGGCCGACGCGGACAGGCCGTGCAGGCGGGCGAGGTAAACGAGCTGCTCGCCCACCTTCATCTTCGGGTAAAGCCCGCGCTCCTCCGGCATGTAGCCGATGTGGCGCCGCGTCTCGAGGTTGATCGGCGTGCCGTCCCAGCGGACCTCGCCGGCGTCGGCGGCGAGCACCCCGAGCGCGATGCGCATGGTGGTGGTCTTGCCCGCGCCGTTGCTGCCGACGAAGCCGAACAGCTCCCCGGCCCGGACGTCGAATGTGGTTTCCCGCAAGGCGACCACGTCGCCGTACCGCTTGGAGATGCCGTCGATCTCCAGCCGCCCGTCACCCACCGTTCGGTCCCCTCCCCGTGCGCAGCGCGTCTGCGGGGAACCCTACTGCGTCTACTTCTGGCGCAGCGAGCCGATACCGAACGCGATCCCCTGGTCGTCGCGGCACGCGGCGTGCGCGCCCGCCTGGTTCGGCTGCGGCGGTCCGGCGGTGCCGCCCGCGGCGCGGATCCGCTCGGCCGTGGCGTCGACGTCGGCGACGTGGAAGTAGAGGACGGTGGCGCCCGGCGCTGCCGACGAACACGCCCGCCGGGCGGGTTGACGTTGACGATGTTCCAGCCGTTCTCGTGGCTGCCCGGGGTCAGCTCCCAGCCGAGCAGCGCGGCCCAGAACGCGCGGGCGTCGTCGTCCGCGACGGGCTGGACGAAGTAGAAGAGGTCGCCCTCGCCGCACTTGGGGTCGTCGTCGCGGTACTTCGTCGGCCGGCTGCCAGAGCGCGAGCCCGGCCGCCGTGCCCGTCCTCGACCTCGAAGCTCCAGCCCGAGTCGCGCAGCGCCGGCTCGGTCGCGCGTGCCGCCCGCGCTCGCGCTGCCGACGGCCGCGGCGGCGTCGTCGACGACGAAGCACGGCGCGATCCGCGGCTCGCCCGGGGTGATCCCGCCGGCCGGCGAGGAGCCCGCGATGTGGTGGTAGTCGCCCTGGGAGTCGTAGGTCCAGCCGAACACGGCGGTGTAGAAGTCCTTGGCGCGCGCCGGTGTCCGGGGCGTGGATGGCGAAGTAGCCGAGCATGTTCACTCCGTTTCGTCGGCCGGGGTCCACTGGTGCAGCGCCATCCGCCAGGCGCCGTCCTCGCTGCACGAGCACGGTGGCGACCACGATGGACCTCGGCTTCTCGTCGGCGGTGTGCATGACCGTCGCGTGGTGGGTCAGCACCGCGGTGGACTCTCCGATGTGGACGATCCGTGGGGTCGGACAGGTCGTACTTGACGTAGGGCGGGTGGTCGCGCCATCGAGGCGACGCACTGCGCCTTGGTGTAGGTGTTGCCCGGCGCCGGGAAAGATCAGCAGGGCGTCGTCGGTGAGGTTGCGCTCGAAGAAGTCGATGTCGCCGGCGCCGATCGCGTCGAGGAACTCGCCGAGCCGGCCGAGGAGCGCGTGCTCGAGCGAGTGCCGGGCGAAGCTGGCGAGCAGGCCCTGCCAGTGGCCCGGTCGGCGGCCCCAGCCGTAGTGCCGAAGCACGACCCGGGTGCCGGTGTCGGTGCCCTCGAACCGCACCTCGACGTCGGTGTCCCCGTACCCGAACACCAGGCGCGGCCCGGGTTCCCAGACCTTGACCCGCCCGACCTCGGCGTCGCCGTCCCGGACGAGCCCGCCGACGCCGGGCTCGAAGGTGACGGGCCCGTCGCCGCCGTGCAGCGAGCGGTCCGCGCGCCACCAGGCGCCGGTCTCCCGGGTGAAGACGTCGAAGGCGGCCGCGGGCGCGATCTCGACCTCGACGCTGACGTGGGCCTCATCGGTCATCGCGCCGCTCCTTCACATGCTCGGCGAACGCGCCGAGCTGGTCGGCCCAGAACGCCTCGACCTGGTCGAGCCAGGCCCGCAGGGCGACAAAGGGCTCGGCCCGCAGCCGGTAGACCCGAACCCGCGCGTCCCCGTCGCCGCCGGCGACCTCGACCAGCCCGGTGGCCCGCAGCACCCGCAGATGCCGGCTCATAGCCGGCCCCGACATGGCAACAGCCCCGGCAAGCTCCCCCGCCCGCCGCGGCCCCACCCGCAGCACGTCCACCACCTGCCGCCGCGCGGGGTCGGCGAGCGCCGCCAACACCCCGTCCAGATCCTTGCCCATGCGCGTAACTATTAACGCCAACGTTAACCATGTCAAGCAGCTGCCCGCGCGGGTGACGCACCCGCTACCCTGGTCCGCGCAAGCCCTCGTAGCTCAGGGGATAGAGCGTCCGCCTCCTAAGCGGCAGGTCGCAGGTTCGAATCCTGCCGGGGGCACCAGGCCTGACCAGCAAAAACACCTCTAGACGACGGATGCTCGGCCCTACCGGGTCTCAGTTCAGCTGGGAGACCGTCCGCTTCCTCATGCCCAACGTTGACCGTGTCACCGCGGCACATCTCGGGCATGCTCAGTGCGGCCCGCGACCTCGTAGATGCCATCGGTCGGACCGACACCAGCCGGAAGACCAGCGGGCGGACGAGCCCCCACCGACAAGCTGGCGACACCGGCGTACGACGTGCTCACCGCGGACGAACTCGACAAGCTGACCACGACGCACAAGCCAATTGTCGCGCCAGCACAGGCCGCCGACGACTGACCAACCCACCGCGCACCGCCACACCATCAACCCGCCCACCAAGCGAGAAGAGATCGCACCACGCCAGCCTCAAACCACCTGAGCGGATCACCGACGAACGCCAGCCCCACTGCAAATAGAGCGACGCTGGATCAGCGCCTTCCACGAACGCGCTCATGAGCTTCCCCCTGTGGCCCGGACACCTTGTCTGAGGTGACCTGTGGTCACCAGGGAGGATGTTCAGGTGCCTGCACCACACCCGCCTGAGTTCCGTCGTCGTGCCGTCGAGCTGGCTCGTGAGCAGACCAAACCGGTCGCCGAGTTGGCGAAGGATCTGGGGATCAGCCAGTCCTGTCTGCGGAACTGGGTGGCCCAGGCCGATGTCGATGAGAACGGTGGCAACGCGACGCGGTTGACGAGCGCGGAGAAGAAGGAACTCGCTGAGCTGCGGCGTAAGAACCGGCAGCTTGAGATGGAGAACGAGATCCTGAAGCGTGCTGCCGCGTATTTCGCGCGGGAGAACGTTCTCCCAAAGTAATTTACCCGCTGGTCCGTGAATTAGCCGACGACGGTGTGGATGTCGCGGTGGCCTGCCGGGTATTGCGCGTGTCCCGTTCCGGATACTACGAATGGCGCGACCGGCCGCGCTCGGGCCGGGCTCCAGGAGAACGAGTTGCTGGTGAAATACATCGAGCAGATCCACACCGATTCACGCGGCACCTACGGCTCACCGAGGGTGCACGCCGAACTCACTCTGGGTCTGGGTCTGCCGGTGAACCGGAAACGGGTCGAACGGTTGATGCGCGAGGCCGGTATCCAGGGCCTCTACCGGCGCAGACGCTCCTGGACCACGGTGCGCGACCCGGCCGCCGAACCCGCCCCTGACCTGGTCAACCGCCACTTCACCGTCGATGCGCCGGACCGCTTGTGGATCACCGACATCACCGAGCACCCCACCGAGGAAGGGAAGATCTACTGCGCCGCGGTCATGGACGCCTATTCCCGCCTCATCATCGGCTGGTCCATCAACAATCACATGCGCACCGAACTCGTCACCGACGCGCTCGGCATGGCCATTATGCGACGCAAACCCGAAAACGACACAACAATCCTGCATTCCGATCACGGATCGCAATATACTTCGTGGGCATTCGGGCAGCGACTCCGCGCGGCCGGCCTGCTCGCCTCGATGGGCACTGTTGGTGATTGTTACGATAATGCCATGATGGAGTCCTTCTGGGGCACGCTACAACTCGAACTTCTCGACAAACAACCCTGGAAAACCCGCGACGAGCTTGCCAACGCGATATTCGAATGGATAGAGTGCTGGTATAACCCGAAACGGAGACACTCCAGCATCGGGATGCACAGCCCCGTCACGTTTGAAGCCCTACACACCGGGTCAGACCAAGATCACTGACCCCACACCGTAGGTGTCCGGCAAACGGGGGGAAGCTCACTCATGCTGCTGATCGTGCGCCTGGCAGCCCTCACCGATGGTCTGCGCAGATGGCCGGCCTCACCCTCGTCGCATGGACGTGACGAGCTCAGATGATGCTGTGTCGCGACTGGCGGCGTCGGCGTACCTGGGTCGATACACCGGCACCTCGAGAATCCACTCGGAGTCGGACCTACGCTTGTTCCTCGCCTGGCACCGAGCGGCACCTGGAGCCACTGGCGATCGGTAGACCGCAGGTGGAGTTGTACGTGCGGTGGATACAGGAGGTCCGCCGGTACAAGCCCTCGACCGCGTTCCGCCGGATGGCGGTCATGACCGGCTTCTATCGCACCTGTGTAATCGACGCCATATTCGAGCATTCACCCGCCGAGTACGTCCGACGCCCTCGAGTCCCCAACGAGTCACCGTTCTCGGACTTTCCCATCTGCAGTTCGAGCCGTCCTGGCCGCGGCGCGCGAGTCGACCAACCGGTTTGACTTCGCGCGACCGCTCGCTAGCCCTACCTCCCGCGCCAACCCACGACCACGAGGTGACCCGCGATGACCGACCACCAACTCGCAACCGTGGGCGACATGATCGCTGCCCTGGCGCACGGTGGCCTATGAGAACTCGATGAACCTCCTTGCCGTCGGGGGCTGCGTATCGCGAACGACACGGGGCTTACCACCAGCTTCAGCGAGGACGGCGCCCGGCCGGCCCGGCCCAGCGACGCCTCGGTACTCGACGACGACGGTGAGAGCGAGTGGGAACCGATCTTCTGATCGGTCCTGCGTTCCCTGCTTATGCATTTTTTCTGGATTGGCTCATAAGTCTGCAACTCTGGTCGTTGCGCGACGCGGGGCGGCCCTGGTAGAAATTAACGAGTTAGAAACACTGGGGAAATCGCGTCATGCTCAAGGCATGACTGGGTCTATCTGACCCCGCATGCCGACGGCAGGAATCGGGAAGAGAATTCATGAAAAGAATTGGAGCACTGTCCTTCATCGTCGTGACGGCCGCTGCCCTTGTGGTGAACTCGTCGCCCGCGCAGGCGACGAGCGCAGTTGCCACCTACGGTAACAACTGGGGGCGCAGTATCGGCGTGAATGAGGACATCATCGTCGCGTGCGATGGCGAGAACGATGGAATCAACGCATTCACGCAGTATCACGTCGGCGGCGCGGCGCCTGGCACATATTGGACGGTCTGGGACACCGACGGCCCCGACAATGGATGCATCACCAAGGACTGGACGAGTGCTCCGTACTACGCACTCGCCGTGCGCTCGTGCGAGTCACCCGGCGGAGACGCGAACTGTGGCCCTTGGAAATACACGGACGGACTGGGCGGAAACTAGCCTCAACACAAGAGGCTGATGCTGTGGGGTGTCCAGCCCTGCCCGGATCAGCGGGCGGGCTGTGACTCCCGGCATTGTCATGCGAGCTGGCCAACGGCGTCATCGGGACGCCCTTGGCCGCTCCGCTGCCGGCGCGCGTCGACAGGTATTGGGTTTGTCTGTCGGCCAGGGGATCATAGTGGCGTGATCGACGTCTTCGTGAACTACCGGACGGCGGACGCACGTTTCGGTGCGGCTAGCGCGTACGCGGAGCTCTCCCGGCATTTCGGTGACGACCGGGTCTTTCTCGACAGCCAGATGATCAGACCCGGTGAGGTCTATCCGGACAGGATTCGCGACGTGCTGGAGCAGGCGCGTGTCCTGGTGGTGTTGATCGGCCCGGAGTGGCTGTGCGTGGAGCCCGGCACTGTGCGTCGGCTCGTCGATCGCGACCATGACTGGGTGCGGCAAGAAATCCGCCGTGCGCTGGAACGGAAGATCGTGATCATCCCGGTGCTGCTAGACGGAACTCCGATGCCCACGCCGAACACATTGCCTCTGGACATCCGAGATCTGGCATTGCGCCAGGCCGTCGAGGTCACCGCGTCGCGTCTGCTGGCAGACATGGCCCGGGTCATCCAGGCCGCTGCGCGGGTCGTCACTTCGCCTGGCACGAACTCGATCGCACCCGCGGTTGCGCCGCCCGGTACGACGCTGTCTTTGATCGACATCGAAAACGCGATGTCTGTCCTCGTGCCACGCCAGCTTCCCGCTGACGTCAGCGACTTCGTCAGTCGGGAGACCGAACTGGGTGATATGGACCAGCAGCTCACGCCCAATGTCGGGCGGCCAGGCGTGGTAGTTGTGTCCGCGATCGCAGGTACGGCCGGCGTGGGCAAGACGACGCTGGCCGTGCACTGGGCGCACCGCGTTCGGGAACGCTTTCCGGACGGCGACCTCTACATCGACCTCCGTGGCTACGACTCACAGCCACCCGTCACGCCGCACGACGCGTTGAGCGGCTTCCTCCGCGCGCTCGGGGTCGCACCCGAGAGGATCCCGGCGGATACACACGCGCGGGCGGCGATGTACCGGAGCCTGCTCGACGGGAAGTGCATGCTGATCCTCCTGGACAACGCCGCCAACACCGTGCAGGTCCGCCCTCTCTTGCCGGCTACACGGACGTGTGTCGTCGTCGTGACTAGCCGCAGCCGACTCAGCGGGCTGGCGATCCGGAACGGAGCACGGTTGGTGGCCATCGACGTGCTCCCCCGCGCCGAAGCACTGCTGCTGCTGAGCCGCATCGCCGGCGAGGAACGGGTCGATAGGGATCCCGACGCTGCCCGGCGACTGCTAGAAATCTGCGGGCAACTCCCGCTCGCGGTCCGCATCGTCGGCGAACGCATCAACGCGAACCCCGACACACCCCTCGCCGATTTCCTCATCGACCTCGAGGACGAACGCGCCCGCATCGACGCGCTGAGCGACCTCGAGGATGACAGCAGCGCTATTCGTAGCGTCTTCTCCTGGTCCTACAAGGCACTTCGGTCACCAGCCGCACGCATGTTCCGCCTGCTGGGCCTGCACGCCGGACCCCACTTCACGATCGAGGCGGCCGCGGCGCTGGCAGGCCTGTCGTACGCGGAGACCCGGCGGCTGGTGGACCATCTGACACAAGTGCATCTCGTGATACGCCGGGCGCACAACCGCTTTCGCTTCCACGACCTGCTCCGTGCGTACGCGGCCGAGCTGGCGGTGGAAGATGAACCACCGGACACCCGGGACGATGCTGTCCGACGAGGACTCTCGTGGTACCTGCATGCGGTTGACGCCACCGACCGCATGTTCGCACCGAGCCGCCGACGCGTGCCGCTCGGTCTTCCGCAACCGGACCTGCCGCCTCCGACTTTCATTTCGTCGAGTACGGCATTGTCGTGGTGCGAAGCCGAGCACGCCAACCTCGTGGCAGCAATCCGGCAGGCGGGCGGCAATCGGCCGGACGTGGCCTGGCAGCTCGCGGCCGTGCTGGGTGAGTACCTCTTCCAGCGCAAACACTGGGCCGTAATGATCAGCACCCACAGCATCGGACTCCATGCGGCGCAACGCACACACAGCCTCCTCGGCCAGGCGTGGATGCTGACGAACCTCGGCACCGCACACGTCGAAAACGAGCAGTTCAGCAACGCGGCCGACTATTGCACTGAGGCACTGAAGATCGCGCGAACCATCGGCGATCGGAATATCGAAGGCCACGCACTCACCAACCTCGGCATCGCCCTCGCCGGCCTCGACCGCCTGTCCGAGGCGGTCCAGCGCCAGCAGGACGCGCTCGCGGTCCATCGCGAAACAGGTAACCACTGGGGCGAGGCATGGACATTGACTTGTCTCGGCCGCGCCCTGGTCGAGCTCACCCGGTTCCAGGAAGCCACCGACTGCTACCGGTCCGCACTGCGGCTACACGACCTAGTGGCTCGTCTCAGTAGGTTGACCCGGTAATTGATCTTGGTGGTTGTGGGTCAGGCTGATCCCGCAGTTCGAGTGTGGGAGGTGGTTGTGGCTCGTCGACCCGAGGTGTTCGTCCGGACCCTGTCGATGGAGGAAGGTCGCCGGCTGGCGCGGGTGAGCAGGACCGCGAAGGATCCGGTCAGGTTGCGGCGCGCGATCGTGGTGATGATGTCTGGTCAGGGCCAGGCGGTGCGGGATATCACCTCGTTGCTGCAGGTCAGCGCCGACTATGTGCGGGATGTGATCCACGCGTTCAACGAGCGGGGGTTCGACGCGCTGGACCCAAAATGGAACGGGGGACGCCCGAAGACGATCGGTGAGCGGGTCCGGGAACGGATCTGCCTGATCGCCAGGACGTCCCCCGCTGACTGGGGTATCACCGCGTTCTCCACCTGGTCGCTGACCAAGTTGCGGGACGCATCTGATCGACCGCGGCACGGTCGCAGCGATGTCGAGAGAGACGTTGCGTCGGATCCTGCGCGCCGGCGGAGTGTCGTGGCAGACCACCACGACCTGGAAGGCCTCCACGGACCCGGACTTCATCGCCAAGATGCACCGCATCCTCGACCTCTACGACCAGCCACCCGCCGACGGCCGGGTGGTCTGCGTCGACGAGTTCGGCCCGTTGAATCTCCAACCCCGCAAAGGAAAGGCCTGGCGCCCGAGAGGGAAGCCGCAGCGGCAGCGAGCGACCTACAACCGCCATCACGGGGTGATGCACATGCTCGCCGCGCTGGACCTCGCGTACCGGCAAGATCTACTACCGCATCCGTCCTCGCAAGCGTCACCGCGAGTTCCTCGACCTCCTCAAGACACTCCGCGCCCGCTGGCCCGGCGAGAAGCTCTACGTCGTGGCCGACAACTTCTCCCCACACCGCCACCCCACCGTCCGCGCCTGGTGCGCTGACCACCAGGTCGAGTTGGTGTTCCTCCCGACCTACGGGTCCTGGCTGAACTGGATCGAGGCCGAGTTCGCCGCCCTGCGCTACTTCGCGCTCAACGGCACCGACCACCACAGCCACGGCGAGCAGAACGCCGCGATCGACGCCTACATCCGCTGGCGCAACACACGCGCCCAACCCAAGACCGGATTCGCCACCGACTCACCCATCCGAACCTGGACCCAATACCCAACCAAAGTTGCGTGACGCACCACTAGCCCATTTCGAAGCCGTCGTCGCGGACAAACATCGTGACGACCTGCCGTCCGCATGTGTTGGTGCCAGCCACCCGATCCGACTCGGCGCCGTTCCGGACGCGCACGCGGTGGCGACCACAGCGAGCCCGTATCAGCCACTATGACGACAGGACATGCAGCTCCTGGATCTCGCGAAGCCGGTCCGCGAGCGTTGGCACCACCCGGTCGGTAACGAGAGCCAAAAGCAGCGCGGTGCCCGCCGCGACCGCGAGATGGCGACGGCAGCAGACACCCGATTCATCGTCATGGGCACCGACGATCTGCTGGCGTACACGAAGGACACGGCCGTCAAGGTCAAATGGAAGCGAGACGCAGGCTGGGGAGACACTATGAGCCAGGATCTCTCCGACCCGTCCCGTCCTTCTTCCCGTAAGCCGGCCAGCGCGCTGGCCCTCAATGTTGCTCTCATCGGACAGGCAGCTCACCGGGACCGCCCATAGCGAGGCTAGGCCGCGATCGGGAACAGATGGCCCGCGACGTCGAGGGCCCGGCCCTGAGTGACCCTGAGTCAAATGGCAGGGCAATTCCCTGATGGCACGACTATCGCGAGTGGACATGCTCTGTGACATGAGAAAAGCCGCTGTCGCAGTTGCCGCTGTAGCTGCCGCCGTCGCCCTGACCGCGATCCCCGCGGATGCGTCGACCGAGCTTCCGCCGCCCAACGACACCGCCCTGACGGCCGCCATCGCGGGCCTGCCCAACCAGGAGACGACCGGTGCCCTGGTCCGGATCACCGGCTCGGGGGGCGACTGGTCCGGCACCTCCGGCGTGTCCGACCTGCGCACCCACGCCCCGGTCCGGCCGGACGGGTCCTTCCGGATCGGCAGCACCACCAAGGTGTACACGGCCGTGATGGTGCTGCAGCTCGCTCAGGAGCACCGGATCGATCTGAACAAGCCGGTCCAGCGGTACCTGCCCGGCCTGCTTCCGGCCGACTACCCGCCGGTCCCGGTGTACACGCTGCTTGACCACACGTCCGGCCTGCCGTCGGTCGACATTCCGGGACTGTACGACCCGCAGTGGATCCTCGACCACCGCTACGAGCATTGGAGCCCGCGGCAGGTGGTGAACACGGCATTACAGCACCCGATCGACTTCCAGCCGGGCACGGCGCAGAAGTACACGAACACCGCGTACGTCACCGCCGGCATGATCGTCGAGAAGGTGACCGGCCGTTCCTATGCGCGCAACCTGCGTGAGCGCATCACCGAGCCGCTGCACCTGCGCCACACCTACTACCCGAACGACGACCCGCACCTGCCGAACCCGGCGGCGCGCGGCTACCTGGACGTGAACGGCGACCTGGTGGACGTGACCGAGATGAACCAGTCCATCCCCGGCGCCGCCGGCGCGATCATCTCGACGTCGGCAGACCTCGACACCTTCATCACCGGCCTGTTCCGGGGCCGCCTGCTGGGCAGCAAGATGATGACGCGCCTGTTCACGATCCCGAAGGTGCAGATGTTCGACGGCAGCGGCCCGGCCTACTACAGCCAGGGCCTGATGACCGTAACCGTCAACGGCCTCACGGTCTGGGGTAAGACCGGCAGCCGCTACGGCTACTCGAGTGGCATCTTCGCCACCCGCAAACTGGAGCGAAAGCTGGCCTACTCGGTGAACCCGACAACGAAGTCTCAGGACGGCCAGCCCGTGATCGTACAAATGATCGCGGCGGCAGCCGCAAGCTGAGAACTAATCGACAATGGGGCATTGCCACGTACAGGCGGCAATGCCCCATTTCGCTTGTCAGGCCGGCTCAGTCGAGAATGGCGAAGTCCAGCTGTGCCAGGCGTTCCGGGTTCGTGACGATGTCGATGCTGGTGATCCGGTCCGCGGCGGTCGTGAAGGTCATCGCCGTGGTCAGGTGGCCTTGGGGCGCTACGACGATGCCCACCGCACCGTTCACGAGAGCCGGCTGGGCGGACCGGGCCTGTCCCGCGAAACGGAGGGCCTGCCCGGCGACCGAACGGGCGCCGCGGACGAGACGGGACGGGTCGGCCGTGACGACGACCTCGGGGTGCAGCAATGCCAGCAGCGCAGCGAAGTCGCCGTCGCGGGAGGCTGCCAGGAACGCGTCGACCACGGCGCGCTGCCGGGACGCGTCCGGTACCGCGTCCACGCCGCGGACTCGACGACGGGCCCGGCTCGCCAGCTGGCGGGTAGCGGTCGCCGAGCGGCCCACTATCGGCGCGATCTCGTCGAACGGGACGGCGAGCATGTCGTGCAGCACGAACGCCAGCCGCTCCGCCGGGCCCAGCGCGTCGAGCACCACGAGCAGCGCCAGGCCGACCGCGTCGGCCAGTACCGCCTCCTGCTCGGGGTCGGCTCGCTGCTCACGAAGCGACTCCGGCAGGTGCGCACCCACCGGCTCCTCCGGCCGCGCCCGCCGGGCCCGCAGCCGGTCCAGGCACACGCGGGCGAGCACGGTCGTCAGCCAGCCGGCCCAGTTCTCGACCTCGCCAGGATCCCCTCGGCTGACGCGCAACCACGACTCCTGCACGGCGTCGTCCGCCTCGGGCAGCGAGCCGAGCATCCGGTAGGCCACCGCGAGCAGATGCGCCCGATTGTCCTCGAAGCGTGCCAGCCGGTCGTCCATCGGTCACATTCTCTCGTCGCGGGCCGTCACCTCTACAGACGCGCGGGCCGCGATCCGTGTGACCGAGGAGGAGACCATGGCACCCATCAGGTCCACGATCGACATCGCGCGCCCGCCGGACGAGGTCCACTCCTACGCCACCGACCCGGCCCGCTTTCCCCAGTGGCAGAAGGACATCGTGCGCGTGACGCCCGCCGGCGACGGACGCTTCACCACGACGCGGCGCATCGGCCGTGCCGAGCGGAAGATGACGCAGGAGATCACCGAGGACGCGGCGCCACGCAGCTGGTCCGCCCGCGGCGTCGACGGCCCGGTGCGGCCCAGCGCGAGCATCACGATCGAGCCGCTCGACGGCGGCACCGGCTCGCGCGTCACGTTCTCTCTCGACTTCGCGGGACACGGGATCGGCGTGCCGCTCATCCCGCTCGTCCGCCGCCAGGCCCAGCGCAGCGCGCCGGTGAGCTACCGCAACCTCAAGCGCCTGCTGGAGAACGCCCCATCGGGCATGAGGCCATAACGCCGGCGCACGCGTCCGCGACCTCGGTTCATGGACGGATTGGCGAACATCCTCGAACATCCGCTTCTCATCCTGGTCGTGGGTGGCGTGCTGTCAGCCGTGCTGGCCCCGCGGTTCGCCCAGCGGCTCCAGGACCGGCGCAAGAGCCTGGAGCTCAAGGCCACCCTGATCGAACGACTGACCCAGGCGGCGACCGAGATGTTCACGGCGACCCAGTTCGCGCAGGTCGGCGCCACGTCGCAGGATCAGGCCGCGTTCGATGCGGCGTACCGGGACTGGCAGCGCAGCAAGGCCGTGATCAACGCGTTGCTCGATGCCTACTTCCGCGACCGCGCCGTGAACGAGGCGTGGTTGCGTTGCCGCGCCGTGACAACGGCCTACTACGTGCAGACCGGCATCGCCGACGAGGCCCGACGGGAGGCGTACCTGCGCAGGGTCGCGGCCGGGCTCGACCAGGCTCCGCCGCAGGACTGGAGCGAGGAGGTGATCCCGACCGGAACGGAACCCGAGCCGAAGACCGACCTGACGACGGTGTCCGCCGTGCGTACCGCGGCACAGGCGGAGCTGCGCGCGGCGGTCAACACGGTGGTGGACGCGCGCATGAAGCTCTGAACCGCTCAGGCGATGCGCGCGGTGACCGGGGTGCCGCGTTCGACGGTGCGGCTCACCGTGCACAGCTTGTCGTGGGAGAGGGCGACCGTGCGGGGCAGGAGGGCGCGCGCCGCATCGCCCGCCTCGGACTCCGGGAAGCGCACCTCGAAAGTCACGGCCAGGTTGTCCATCCGGTTGCCCGTCTCGCGGTCGGAGACCTTGTCGCCGCTGACGGTGACCGTGAAGTCGGTCGGCTCGACGCGCCGGCTCGTGACCACGTCGGTGTCCATCGCGGTGCAGCTGCCGATCGCCGCGAGCAGCAGCTCCACCGGGGTGAAGTCGTCGCCGCCGACCTTGAGCGTGCCGCCCCGCGCGTTGTGCACGGTGTACTGCCCGACCGAGTCGCGCTCGATCCGTACCGACCTGAAGGTGTCCTCCGCCATGCCGCCACGGTAGTCACGGCTCGATGACGGTGATGCCCGCCCCGGCCGCCGGACCGTCCAGCGCGGACAGCGCCGCCGGCGCCCCCGCCAGCTCGATCACGCCACCTACCAGCAGCTCCGGGCGCAGCGTGCCGTCCGCGACGAGCGCCAGCATCTCCGGGTAGTCCCGCGCCGCCATGCCGTGGGTGCCGTGGATCGACAGCTCGTGCCCCACGACCACGTCCATCGGCAGCGGCGGCGTCGCGTGCTCGCCCAGCAGCAGCCCGGCCTGCACGTGCCTGCCGCGGCGGCGCAGGCTCCGCACGGACGCCACGGCGGCGGCCGGCGAGCCCGACGGCGTCGACCGACATGTGCGCGCCGCCGCCGGTCAGCTCGCGCACGACCGCCGGATCGCGTACGGCGTGGGTGGCGCCCAGCTCCCGCGCCCGGTCCAGGGCCGCGGTGGCGACGTCGACCGCGACCACCCGGGCGCCCAGCGCCACGCCGATCATGACCGCGGACAGCCCGACGCCGCCGCAGCCGTGCACGGCGAGCCAGTCGCCGGGACGAATCCGACCGTGGCCGGTCAGCGCGCGGAACGCCGTGGCGAAACGGCAGCCCAGCGCCGCGGCGGCGGCGAAGCCGACCCCGTCGGGCAGTGTCACGAGGTTGAAGTCCGCCGCGTGGATCGCCACCCGCTCGGCGAACGAGCCGGGCCCGGTGAAGCCCGGCTGCGTCTGATGTGGACAGACCTGCGCGGCACCGGCAAGGCAGTACTCGCACGTCCCGCAGCCGCACACGAACGGCACGGTGACCCGCTCACCGCCCCGCCACCGCGTGACGTCCGGCCCGACCGAGGCGACCACGCCCGCCAGCTCGTGGCCCGGAATGTGCGGCAGCGCAACGGGTTCGTGCCCGCGCCACGCGTGCCAGTCCGACCGGCACACCCCGGTGGCCCGGACCTCGAGCACGGCGCCGTCGTCCGGGCAGGCCGGCTCCGCCACGTCCGTGACGAGCGGCGGCGCACCATACGCGTCGTAGACGACAGCCTTCACCGTGACTCCAGGCGGGCGTCGCGCTCGGCGGTGTCCCGGATGCGCCGGACGGTCTGCGTCATGCCGTCGCGGATCGCGTCGCCGCGGTCGCGTCCGCCGCCGAACAGCCGGATGATCAGCCAGCCCAGCCGCGTGATCGGCCGGGTGACCTCGTAGGACTCGGTCAACCGGGTGCCGTCCCCGTCCGGCTCGAACCGGTACCGCCAGACGACGGTGCCGGCGAACATCTCGGTGCGGGAGAAGCCGAACTCGCGGCCCGGTTCGGCGGTGATCACCACGGCCGGTTCTTCCACGACGGGTGTTTGCCCAGCTTGTTGACGGCGAGGAAGCGGGCGCCGACGGCCGGGCCGGTCGCGCCGTCGAGCCAGGTGCAGCTCACGATCTCCGGGCTGAACTCGGGCGTGCGCGTGACGTCCGAGACGAGTGCGTAAAGGGCCTCGGGCGGTGCGGCGACGTGGGTGGTCACCTGGTCATGGTCGAGTGTCTGCATCGGTTCCTCCAGCGGGTGCGTACCGGGCGAAGAACATGTCGAGGGCCTCGTCGACGAGGCGGGAGAAGTGGCCCGTGGCGAAGTCCGCGCCGGGCTCGTTGGCCAGCTGCTGGGAGATCACGCCGCTCAGCACGACCGTGAACAACCGCAGCGTGTCGTCGGTCGCCGCCGCCGGGCCCAGCTGTCCGGAGTGGACGGCCGTCGCGAGCTCGGTGCGCACCATCGCGAGCAGGTCGCGGCCGGCGGCGAAGGTCTCGGCGCTGGGCTCGAAGCCGGGCACCGGCCGCCAGTAGAGCAACTGCGCGAGCGCCGGGTTCTCCACCGACCAGCGCACCGTCGCCCGCGCTCCGGCGCGCAGCCGCGGCACACCCGGCGGCCGCCCCTCGATCGCGGCCGCGACGGCCGCGTCGCCACGCGCCAGGCCGCGGGCGAACAGCGCGTCGTACAACGCGTGCAGCGAGGGGAAGTACTTGTACAACGAGGGCTGGCGCATCCCGAGGCGGCGGGCGACCTCCGACATCGACAGGCCGCCGACGCCCGCCTCCCCCATGACCGCGACGGCGGCGTCGAGGGCGTCCTCGATCGTCTGCCGGCGGCGAGCCGACCGGCGATCCGTTGAGCTATAGGTGCTAGCCACGGCTATAGTCTATAGCTATCTCGGCCGGCGTCAATGCCGTGTGATTCGATCTCCATCGATGACAACCGTGATAATCCCGCTGCTCACCCTGCCGATCTACCTGCTGATGCTGTGGCCGCTGGTCGTCGCGTCCCGCCGGGTGCTCGGGGTGCGCATCCGGACCGTGCGAGCGTTGATCGGCGCCGCGATCGGCTGGGCGGTGGCCAGGCAGGTGATGCTGTCGCTGTTCCCGGTCCTCGGGCGGTCGACCGGCGCGTTCGTCGGCCTGCTGATCCCGATCGCCGGCGCGTCGTTCCTGGCCACGCTGATCTTCCTGTTCCTCGCCGAGATGGCCTTCCCCAGCGGCGGCGGGCTCGGCGTGGTCGGCCGGGTCCGGTCGCTGCGCCGCCGGATCGCCCGCGCACGCCGGTACTCGCAGGTCAGCCGTATCGCGGTGCGGCACGGCATCGGCCAGTACCTCGCCGGGCGTCGCGGCGACGTCGAGCGCCAGGCCGTGCTCGCGCGGTCGCTGCGCCGCGCGCTCGAGGACGGCGGGGTCACGTTCGTCAAGCTCGGCCAGGTGCTGTCGACCCGGCCGGACCTGCTGCCGCCGGCGTTCATCGACGAGCTGTCCCCGCTGCAGGACCAGGTCGCGCCCGTCGACCCGGAGGCGATCGAACGGGAGCTGGCCGACGCGCTCGGCCGGCCGCTCGACGAGGTGTTCGCCGTCGTTCGACCGCGAGCCGATCGCCTCCGCGTCGATCGCGCAGGTGTACGGCGCGCGGCTGCACAGCGGCGAGGACGTCGTGGTGAAGGTGCGGCGGCCGGGCATCGACCGGGTCGTCGAGCGCGACCTCGACATCGTCGCACCGGGTGGCGCGGTCGCTGCAGCTGCGGGCGCGGTGGGCGCGTTCGCTCGGCGTGGTCGACCTGGCCGACGGGTTCGCCGCCGCGCTCGCCGAGGAGCTCGACTTCCGGGTGGAGGCACGCAACATCGCCGCGGTCGCGGCCGCGTACACGGGCACGGCGGTGACCGTGCCGACTGTCCATTCGGAACTGTCCGGCGAGCGGGTGCTGGTGATGGCGCCGGCTGGACGGTGCGCCGGTGCGCACCGCGGTCGGCCAGGTCGAGCCGGCGCGGCGCGAGGAGCTGGCCCGGGCGCTGCTCGACTGCGTGCTGCGGCAGGTGCTGCTGCACGGCGTGTTCCACGCCGACCCGCATCCCGGCAACGTGCTGCTGCTGGCCGACGGCACGCTGGGCCTGCTGGACTTCGGCTCGGTCGGGCGGCTGGACACGGGGCTGCGCAACGGTTTGCGGGACGTGCTGGCCGCGGTCGACCGGGGCGACTCCGGCCGCGCTGCGCGACGGTCTGCTGGAGATCGTCGACCGGCCGGACGAGATCGACGAGCAGCGGCTGGAGCGGGCGCTCGGCGGGCTCGTCGCCAAGCATGTCTCGCACGGGCAGGCGCCGGACATCGACATGTTCACCGACCTGTTCCGGGTGATCGCCGACTTCCGGCTGTCGATCCCGCCGCCGATCGCCGCGGTGTTCCGCGCGCTCGCGACGCTGGAGGGCACGCTCGCGCTGCTCTCCCCCGGGTTCAACATCCTGCTGGAGTCGCGCGAGTTCGCGACCGCGCTCGTCGGCGAGCGGATGCGCCCGGACTCGATGCGCGCGACGGCGACCGACGAGCTGCTGTCGCTGCTGCCCGTGCTGCGCCGGCTGCCGCGACGGGTCGACCGGGTCGGCGCGGCGCTCGAGCAGGGCCGGCTGTCGGTGAACGTGCGGCTGTTCGCCGACGAGCGGGACCGGGCGGTGGTGACCGGGATGCTGCACGAGCTGCTGCTGGCACTGACCGGCGCGGCGACCGGCATCATGGCCGTGCTGCTGCTCGCGAGCACCGGCGGGCCGCGGGTGCTGCCGGACCTGACGCTGAACCAGCTGTTCGGCTACAACCTGCTCGTGGTCAGCGCGCTGCTGGGGCTGCGGCTGCTGTTCGTGGTCTTCCGATCGCGCGACTCCTATCAATCCGGTGGCGGACCAACAAGACGGTGACGCGGAACGAGGCCGCGACGCGCGATCGTCGATGGTTTATGCATCGACGACGAGCTATGCAGATGCGTTCGCGGCTGACAACGCCGACGATGCGACCTCGGTGTTCGCCGGCCGATGCCCGGGTCTCGCGCGCTGCATGAAGTGCGGGACGGACCGCCTGATCCTGATTCACACTTCCGTGTCAGGCGGTTGTCCCTGGGACTACTCTGGTGATCATGGACCTCCGGGAAATGCTTTCGGGCGTGCGGGAGCTCAACTATCAGTATCGGGACGGAAGAGATCAGCCAGCTCAGCGCCACTTGCAGGAAGTCAGGCGCGAACTCAGGCAGCTCGTCCCACCCGGATGGATAGTCCTCGTGAGCGGGTCTGGTCAGAGCCTTCCAGTCGTGCCATGGATCGCGGTGCTGGATCCCGAGGTAACCACGACAGCTCAAGAGGGTAGCTACCTCGTCTATCTCTACCGGAGCGACTTGACCAGCGTCTACCTAAGCATGAATCAGGGAGCGACCCAACATCTCCGCAATGCGGAGGTAAACCACCCGAAAGGGCGCACTGCCGAGCGAGTTGCCTTGGCTGAACTGCGTGACGAGAGCGCCACCATGTTCGGTCACCTCAGCAGGCAGCTAGTAGATGAGCTGACGAAAGACATCGATCTTGCTGCGCCTGGACGCTTCCTCCCACTGGGCTACGAGATGGGCAACGTAGGCGCAATCGAATACAACACCGCAAAAATTCCGGAGGAATCCACACTTCGCGCGGACCTCGAGCAGATGCGCGCACTCTACGATGACTGCGTACGTATCAAGAATACCTACCTCGAGTACGATCCCGGACGATTTCTCACGTCCGCAACAGCCAAGAAGCTGGCACCGTCCATCACGCCTAGTCGACCCACATTTCGCCCAAAGAACTCCGCCGACTATGTGGCGCACATCAAGGAGAACACTCAGACAAAAGGCCGACGACACGAGGCACTACTCGAGAATTTTGCAAACTGGCTGAAGGTATGCGGCATGATACCTGCCAACAATGTTCATCCACGTGACCTCACCGTCGATGGGGACGGCCAACATTGGCTGATTGAAGCAAAGACGGTACGGAACAATGCTGAGCACGCAGCAAGAGAAGCGATTGGCCAACTGTTCTCGTACCGACATTTCTACTATCGCGAGAATGATCTCCCCGATCCGCCACTCGTCGCACTATTCTCCGAACCCGTGGGTGACGCCTTCGCCACAATGCTTGCGACACTTGGCATCGAATGCATTTGGCCACAAGGCAAGACCTGGTCGGGAAAAGATCCGAATTCAGCGACGAGCCTGCGCAAGCTTGCACAGGCTCGCCAGCCCTGAAACACCTACCCGAGATTGCGTGAGCGCTGCTCCACTCCGGGCGCACCGTACGGATAGTCCGAAACGAGCGGGGTGCTCACATCGGTGAGCAGTGCTCTCTCCTCGTCCGACAAGCGGAGGTCGGCCGCGCCCAGGTTGTCGTCCAGCTGGGTCAGCGTGCGGGCGCCGAGGATCACCGACGTGATGGCCGGGCGGCCGGCCACCCAGGCGAGCGCCACCTGGGACATCGACACACCGCGGGCCTCGGCGACCTCGCGGACCGCGTCGATGACGCGCCACGTGCGTTCCTCGGCGTTGCGCGGCCCGAAGGCCTCCATGCCGCGCCGCGGATCCTCGCCCAGGCGGGTCGCGCCGGTCGGCGTCTCGTCGCGGGTGTACTTGCCGGTCAGCCAGCCACCGGCCAGCGGCGACCACGGCAGGATCCCGATGCCCTCGTTGCGGCACACGTCGACGAGCTCGAACTCGATGTCGCGGACCAGCAGGTTGTACTGCGGCTGCAGCGTGACGATCGGCGCCGCGGCGCTCGCCAGCATCGCCGCCTTCTGCAGCTGCCAGCCCACGAAGTTGCTGACGCCCGCATAGCGGATCTTGCCCGCACGCACGGCGTCGTCGAGGAAGGCGAGGGTCTCCTCGAGCGGGGTCAGCGGGTCCCAGGCGTGGGCCTGATAAAGATCGACAGTGTCGATGCCCAACCGGCGCAGGCTCGCGTCCAGCGCGCGGCCGAGGTGGGTGCGCGACAGGCCGGCGTCGTTGGGTCCGTCGCCCATCGGGAAGCGGCCCTTGGTCGCGATGACGAGCCGGTCGCGTGCCCCGGACTTCGCGAGCCATCGGCCGATGATCTCCTCGGACCGCCCGCGCGTGTACACGTCGGCGGTGTCGACGAAGTTCCCGCCCCGCTCGACGAACCGGTCGAGCTGCGCGTGCGAGGTCTCCTCGTCGCTCTCGTGGCCGAACGTCATCGTGCCGAGGCACTGCGCGGACACGACGGTGCCGGTGGCCCCCAGGGTGCGGTACTCCATGGTCGCCGAACCTACTCGCAGGCGACGCCGTCGCCATCGCGGTCGAGGTCGTAGACGTCCGAGCCGATCACTTCGACGGGACCGGCCACGTACTCCGGGCCGTTGCCGCTGCCGCCCGCGCAGTCGACGTCGCTCGCCACCGGGACGCAGCCGGTGTAGTTCGGGTCGCAGGTGGACACCGGCCTCGGCTTGGGCCGGGCCGGTGGGGCGGGCTTCGGTGTCGTGGTGCGCGGCGCGGCCGCGGCCGGCTTCGGCTTGGGCTTCGGGGCCACGGGCTTCGGGGTCGTCGCCACGGCGGAGGTCGTCGTGGTGTCGGTCGTCGGTGGCGCGTCCGTCGTGGTCTCGGCGACGACGTCCGATGGGGACGACGTCGTGGACGAGTCGTCCATGTTGCTGCCGATGATCGCGAAGAAGGCGATCGCGCCGACGACGCCAGCGGCGATCCAGCCCGCGCGGCGGCCGGTCAGCGGCGGCGACACGGGCGGCATCGGCGCGGCGGGGGCCGTCACGAACGTCGGCACCGCGGTCTCGGCGACCCGCGGAAGCCGTAGCCCGATCTCGAGCCCACTGGTGCCCCGGTGGACGATCGCCTCGCAGCCCGGCCGGCCTCCGCCGCCCGCGATCTGCATCAGGAGCGGGCCGTAGCGCTGGGACATCAGGTACGTCAGCTCGCCAACCCGCTGCCCGTCGAGGCGGACCTCGATCGCTCCCTCGCCGCGGTGCTTACCCGCCCGGATGGCACACCACGCGAGCTCGACAGCGACGCGCCGCTGCCCACCCATACCGACGCGGTACGGGTCGAGCGCGGGCTGGTGGCGGTCCTCGCCGGTGACCGTCACGGTCACCTCGCCCACCATCATCACCAGACCGGCCGCCGAGTTCTCAATCACGCCTGTGCATCGGCGGACCGGGCGGCCCGTTACTTCAGCCCGGCCACCCGGCGGGTGAGCTCGACCCGGGACCGGACGCCGAGGGCGGTGAAGATGTTGCGCAGGTGGTGGTCGACCGTGCGGTGGCTGATCACCAGGCGGCGGGCGATCTCCTTGTTCGTCTCGCCGACCGCGACCAGTCGGGAGATCTCGGCCTGCTGTGGGGTCAGGCCGTCGAGCGACGCCGCGGAGTCGATCGTCTCGCCGGCGGCGCGCAAGCCCGCGCGGGCGCGGTCGGCCCAGCGGTCGGCGCCGACGGACCGGAACACGCGCAGCGCCTCGCGGAACTGCTCGCGGGCGGCGCGCGCCCGCCGCCGGCGGCGGAGGCGGTGGGCGTAGGCGAGCTGGGTCCGCGCCAGCTCCATGGCCGCGCCCGCCTTGCGGTGCAACGCGATCGCGGTGTCGAAGTGGTGGTCCGCGCCGAGCAGGCCGTGGCAGCGGTACGACAGCGCGAGCCACGCGTCGCTGCCGCCGGCGTGGACCCAGGCGTCGAACACGGCGAGCGCGCGGTGCGCCCGGTCCGGCTGCTCGACGAGGACGGCAGCCTCGACGAGCTGCGGGGTGGCCAGGACCTGGATCGCCGGCTGGGCGCCGCTCACGCCGGCGGCCATGGCCTCGAGGCGGCCGAGCGCGTCGGCGGGGCGGTCGTCGGCGAGGTCGAGGCAGGCGTGTGCCCAGGAGGCGATCGCGCACGGCCGGCCGAGCCCGCGCTCCGCGATGCCGGGTGCGGCGGCGTCCAATGTGGAGAGTGCGGTGTCGCGGTCGCCGCGCAGGGCTGCCGAGAGGCCGAGCAGTGACAGGTGCTCGATCCAGGTGTTGCGCTGCGCCGCGGCGGCCGCGAGCCCCTCGGTGGACGCGGCGTGCGCGGCAGGGTGCCGGTCGAGCACGATCGCGGCCAGGGACAGGTGGACGAGCGCCCATGGCAGCGCCGACTCGCGGCCGGACAGTCGAGCGCGGCTCACCGCCGCGGACGCGCACTCGAACGCCTTCTCGCCGAGCCCGTGCGCGAACGCCGCCTCGGCCGCCCAGACCGCCTCGGCGACCCCGCCGGCCGCGGCGAGCTCGATGACCTCGTGCAGGGCGGTGGCCGCGTCGGCGTGGCGGCCCTCGAAGGTGGCGCTGAGCCCGCCGAAGTGGGCGACCATCAGCGGGACCGTGCGAGTGGTCCAGTCGCGCGGCGAAGTTGTCCACAGGCTGGCGCGACCGCTTTGAGCAGGGCTTATGTTCGATAGACTGGCGCTGAGGGGTGCCCCCGGAGAGGGTGGGGGCCGCGGGTCATGGGGCGGCTTCGGGGGGTGGGAGCTGGCGGGTGGTTGCTCTTGCGGTGGTGGGGGTGGGCCGTTCGGTTGCGGGGGCGTTCCTGGGGCGGCGACGCGTACGGCTTGGGCCAGGTCGTGGTAGCCGCGGAGGTCGCCGCTCAGGCGGCGGGCCTCGCCGGCCAGCAGGAGGGCGTTCGCGGCCTCGGCCGGGTCCGTCAGGTGTGCCGCGGCCGTCGCCAGGGCGTGGGTGGCCACTGACGGTTCGCCGTCGCGGAGTTCCATCTCGCCGTGCAGCAGGGCCACCTCGCCCTCGTCCGCGCCGGCGGCTCGGGAGAGGAGGACCCTTGCCCAGCCCGGGCGTCCCGCCTGCCACGCCTGGCGGGCGGCGGCGAGCAGGCGGGACGCCCGGAGTTCTTTGTGGACAGTCAGCATCGCGGCACGCTCGAGCAGGGTCGCGGCCGACCGGGGGTCCAGTTCGGCTGCGGCGGCGAGTTCGTCGGCCAGCGGCGAAGCGGCGACGGGCTCTGCCGGCTCACCGGGCGTGAGCGCGCGACCGGCTGATGGGCTGGCTGCGCCCGAGCCGGGTATGCGTGCGCGACTGGCTGATGAGCTGGCGGCTGCGGCTGAGCCAGGCGCGAGCCTGCGGCGGGCCGCTGAGCCGGCGGCTGCGGCCGACTCGAGCGCGGTGCCGTTGGCTGATGCGGTGGCGGCGGCGGCGGAGTCGGGCGCGGTGCCGTTGGCTGATGAGCTGGTGGCGGTGGCTGAGCCAGGCGCGAGCCTGCGGCGGGCCGGTGAGCCGGCGGCCGCGGCCGACTCGGGCGCGGTGCCGTTGGCTGGCGAGCCGGTGGTCGCAGCCAAGCTCAACGTGAGTGCGCGGCCGGCGGATGACCTGGCGGCCGTGCGCGAGCCTGGAACCTGTGGTGCGGCGGCGACCGCCGGCTCACCGGCCGGCCGTGCGCTCATACCCGGCTCAGCCGCGGCTGCCAGCTCGTCAGCCAGTCGCGCGCTCGCGCCGGGCTTGCCGGTCAGTGGTGCGCTCGCGTCGGGTTCGGCCATTGCTCTGTGCCAGATGGATCTTGGGCCGGGCAGCACACCCGCAAGCAGGGCGTGGGCCTCTCGGCGTACCTGCGCCGGCGTCAGGGCGTACAGCGTTGAGCGGACTGCCTTGCCTGGTAGCAGCAGCGTCGTCCCCGCTACCCGCAGCAGGCCTGACTCCAGCAGTTCGTCCATCGGGCCCAGTTGGGCTGCCAAGGGGAGGTCCACTGTGGACTCGGCGACGATGCACAGGAGCAGTACCAGGGCATCGGGGGACAGCCTGTCCAGCCGCGTGCGGAACGACGCTCGGCGCGGGCCCTCGGGGAGTTCGTCCGGCAACGGAGCACGGCCGGCCAGTTGCTCCGGTGTCAACGAGGACGCCAGCGCCACCAGGTCCAGCGGGTTCCCGCCCGCCAGGTCGGTCAGCGCCGACCGCATGCCGGCCGGCACCGGGCGGTCGTGCAGCAGCCGCTCGCACGCCTCGTCCGGTAGCGGGCCCAGCCACACCGTCTCCGCGCCGGCCACGGGCGCCAGCTCCGGCCGGCCGGCGATCACGAGCGCCACCCCGTGCCCGGCCAGCCGCCGCGCCACGAAGCCCAGCACGTCCAGCGACTCCGGGTCCAGCCACTGCGCGTCGTCGACCCGGCAGAGGACCGGGCGCCGCGCCGCCAGGCCGGTGAGCCGCTCGTGCACCCGGCACCGCAACTCCAGTGGCTCGCCCAGCACGCCGGCGGCCGGCAGCAGCCGGTCCAGCGCGGCGAACGGCAGGGACCGCTCCGCCGGGACACCACGCACCTCGAGCGACACCGCGTCATCCGGCGAGAGGGCGTCGAGCAGGGCCGTCTTGCCCATGCCCGCCTCGCCGCGCACGACCACGCAGCCACCGGCCCCGGACCGCGCGGCGGACAGCAGGGCGCGCAGCCGGCCGAGCTCACGGTCCCGGCCGTACAGCACCGGCGCGGCCGTCACGACAACCGGCCCCGCAGCTCGCGCTTGAGGATCTTCCCCGCCGCGGACACCGGGATCGAGTCCACCAGGTACACGTCCCGCAGCCGCTTGTACGCCACGACCTGCTCGTTCACCGCGGACATCACCTCCGCCGCGGACACCGACGGCCCCGCCGGCACCACGAACGCCACCGGCAGCTCACCGACCGACTCGTCCGGCTTGCCGACGACCGCCGCCGCGAGGACCCCGGCGTGCGCGGCCAGCAGCTCCTCCAGCTCGCGGGGGTAGACGTTGTATCCCTTGTACAGCAGCATGTCCTTCATTCTGTCCACGATGGACAGATAGCCGTCCTCGTCGAGCACGCCGATGTCGCCGGTGTGCAGCCAGCCGCCGACGAGCACGTCGGCCGTCGCGTCGGGGCGGTTGTGGTAGCCGGTCATCACCTGCGGGCCGCGGATGCACACCTCGCCGCGCTCCCCCGGCCCGGACGCGCCGTCGATCCGCACCTCGGTGTCGAACACCGGCACGCCGACCGTCCCCACCTTGCGCACGCCCGAGCGGTGCGACGGGCCCGCCGTCGCACCCATCGTGACCTCGGTCAGCCCGTAGCCCTCGCTGACCGTCGCGTCCGGCGCCAGCTCACGCAGCCGGTTGATCATCTCGATCGGCATGGGGGCCGCGCCCGAGGAGATGCCGCGCACCGACGACAGGTCGCGGGTGTGGATGTCGGGGCAGCTGAGCAGCGCGGCGAACAGCGCCGGCGCGCCGCCCATCGAGGTGACGCGCAGCCGCTCGGCGTCGGCCAGGTACGCCGCCGGGTCGAGCCGGTCGTGCAGGGTCGCCGAGTGCCCGGTGAGCACCAGCGCGTTCAGGCCCGCGATCGTGCCCATCGCGTGGAACCACGGCGTCAGGTTGATCGCCACCGCGGTACCAAGCCGGGTCGGCCACTCCGCCGCGCTGCCCACCTGGTCGAGCACGAGCCCGCCGTAGGAGTCCAGCGCCGGCACCGAACCCGTGCCCCAGCACGCGTACTGCAGCGAGTTGACCACGACGTTGCGGTGCGGCAGCCGCACGCCCTTCGACTCGCCGGTGGTCCCCCCGGTGTACGCGAGGTGCGCGAGGTCGTCGTGGATGTCGACGTCGACCTCGGGTGGCGCGGCCGGCTGCCCGGCGCAGATGCCGGGCACGTCGGCGGCGGTCACGATCAGCTTCGCGCCGGCGTCGGCGATCTGCGCGGCGGCGGCCGCCTCCGGCAGCAGCGGGTTGACCGGCACGAACACCGCCCCGGCCAGCAGGGTGCCGTAGTAGGCGACCGGATACTCGAGGCAGTTGGGCATCCGCAGCGCCACACGGTCCCCTGTGGACACTCCGCGGGCGAGCAGGCCGTGGGCGAACTGGGCCGCCCGGCCGCCGAGCTCGGCGTAGGTCAGGGACTCCGCGCCGCGCGCGAACGCCACCCGGTCGCCGAACCGGCGGGCCGAGCCGGCGAGGATCGCGCCGACCGGGACCTCGGGGTAGGTGAGGCGTTCGGGCAGGCCCGGGGGCCAGCTCTCGGCGGTGCGAACCGACATCGAGCCTCCTCAGTGAGCGCCCTGTCGATGAAACACCACCGCGATGTGTTTCACAAGAGCTGTTCGCGCGCGGGCACGTGTGCTTCCACGAGGGCGGCGAGCAAGGTCGTCGCCGCGTCCAGGTCCGGCGTGCGGGAGGCGAGAACGTCGGAGTACAGGAACGCCTCGCCGAGGCGCACGAGCGCGTAGCAGAGGCTGTCCAGGCTGACCGCCGGCACGAACCCGCCGTCGTCGACGTCGCGACGCAGCAGCTCGACGTGCATGGTCATGACCCGCGGCTGCACCCGGCCGTGCGGGTCGGTGAGCACCCGCATCGCGACGGTCGGCTCGTCGTCGAGCAGCCGGCGGAAGCCCGGGTTGCTCGCGATGGCCTCGCGGTACTGCTTCATGACGACCAGGCACCGCAACTCGCCGCCGGTGTCGCGGACCGCCGGGCCGTTGACCTTCGCCCAGTCGCGAATGGCCCCGGACATCGTGCGCTCTGCCATCCACCAGAGCGCCTCGCCCATCAGGTCCTCGCGGTTGCCGACCCGGCGGAACAGCGTGCTGCGGGAGATCCCCAGCTCGGCCGCGAGCGTGCGGGTGTCGAGGCGGACGCCCCGGCCGATCCAGTGCGCGGCGGTCCGGACGATCTCCTCGGCGGTAGGGCTCACGACGGCAGCGTACGACCGCGGCCGCCGCACCGGGGCAGATATCTCGCGGGACTGGCGATTCCACCGATGCGCGTGGCGCCGTCGCGTTGCGAGAGTCGGGTGCCGATCGCGCCCCTCGCCCCGATAGGAGTAGCCGCGTTCATGCTCCTGGAGATCGAGAACGTCACGGTGCGCTTCGACGGCCTGGTCGCGCTGGACGACGTCGGCCTGACGGTCGAGGCCGGCACAGTGCTCGGGGTCATCGGGCCCAACGGCGCCGGCAAGACGACACTGTTCAACGTCGTGTGCGGGTTCCTCCGCCCGCAGCACGGCGTGCTCCGCTGGTGCGGCGCGGAGCTGCACGAGCACCGGCCGCACGCACTCGCCGGCCTGGGCATCGCCCGCACGCTCCAGGGGCTGGGCCTGTTCGGCGGGCTCACCGTGCTGGAGAACGTCCTCGTCGGCGCCGGCCCGCTGGCCCGGTCCGGTCCACTGTCGACACTGCTCGGCCTGCGCCGCGCGGCCCGCGACGAGGCGGCGCTCCGCGAGCGCGCCATGGCCACCCTGACCGAGCTGGGCATCGCCTCCGCGCACGCCGCGATGCCCAGCTCACTGCCCTACGGCACGCGCAAGCGGGTCGCGCTCGCGCGGGCGCTGGTCGCCCGGCCCCGGCTGCTGCTGCTCGACGAGCCGGCGAGCGGGCTCGCGGCCGAGGAGATCGACGAGCTGGGCGAGCGGGTCCGCGGGCTCGCGTCGGCGGACCGCGCGGTCGTCGTGGTGGAGCACAACATGGACCTGGTGATGCGGGTATGCGACCGGATCGTGGTGCTGGACTTCGGTTCGGTGATCGCGACCGGCACACCGGCCGAGGTCCGCGCGAACCCGAGGGTCGTCGAGGCCTACCTCGGCGTCCCGGCGTAGGCGGCGCCGTGCTCGAACTGTCCACTGTGGTCACCTCGTACGGCGCGGTGCGCGCGCTGTCCGGTGTGGACCTGACGGTGCCGGAGGGCTCGCTGACGGCGGTGCTCGGCGCGAACGGGGCCGGGAAGACGACGCTGCTGCGGACGGTCAGCGGGCTGGTCCGGCCGGGGTCGGGATCGGTCGCGTTCGACGGGCGCGACATCACCGGGCTCGCGCCGGACCGGATCGCGCGGCTGGGGCTCGGGCACGTGCCGGAGCACGGCGGCGTGATCACCGAGCTGACCGTGCGGGAGAACCTGCGGCTGGGCGGGCTGTGGCGGCGGGCGTCGTCGCTCGAGTTCGTGCTGTCGCTGTTCCCGCCGCTGGAGTCGCGGCTCGGGCAGCCAGGCGAGCACGCTGTCCGGCGGCGAGCGGCAGATGCTCGCGATCGGCCGGGCGCTGATGGGGCGGCCGCGGCTGCTGTTGCTGGACGAGCCGTCGCTGGGGCTCGCGCCGATGGTGACGGCGGCGATCATGCGGGTGCTGCGGGACCTGCGGTCGGACGCCGGGCTCACCGTGCTGCTGGTGGAGCAGAACGCCCGCAGCGCGCTGTCGGTGGCCGAGCACGCGTACGTGCTGACGCTGGGCCGGGTGACGTCCTCGGGCCCGGCCGCGGACCTGCTGGCCGACCCCCACCTGCAGGAGGCCTACCTGGGCCGGAACGAGGTCGACCGATGACACCGAACAACCCCCGCGCGCACACGCGGGCAGAACGCAAGAAACGAAAGCCCCACCCTGTCCCGGGGGCCACCCTCACGCCACTCTACCGGCGCCTCCCGGGCGGCAGGGTTGTCCGCGGGTTCGCTGTGGACAACTCGCGCGGTTGTGGACAGGTGGTCGCTGATGGACCAGTGGTGGACGCTGACCGTCGGCGGGATCGCCAGTGGGGCGGTGTACGCGGCGCTCGGGCTCTCGCTCGTCATCATCTTCCGGGCCACGCGGGTGGTGAACTTCGCGCAGCCGGCGCTCGCCCTGCTGTCCACCTACCTCGCCTTCACCGTCAACCAGGCCACCGGCGGCTACTGGCTCGGCTTCGCCGTCGCGATCGTCGCCGGGGGTGTGCTCGGCGCGGTCGCCGACCGGCTGCTCGTCCGGCCCGCTCGCGACCACGGCGAGCTCGGGTCGGTCATCGTCACGCTCGGGCTTCTCCTTGTCGCGCAGGCGATCGCCGGCATGTTCTGGACCAGCGAGCCGCGCTCGTTCGGCTACGCGTTCGACTTCCGCGGGCTGTTCTCCGCGGCCGGGGTGTTCGCCGTCCTCGTGGTGCTGGCCGACCGCGGGCGCGGTGCTCGCGCTGTTCAAGTTCACCTCGCTGGGGCTGCGCATGCGCGCGGCCGCGTTCGCGCCGGAGGCGGCGAGCCTCGTCGGCGTGCGGGTCGGGCTCATGGTCACCGCCGGCGCGGCGCTCGCCGCGGCGGTCGGCGCGCTCGCCGGGTTGCTCGCGGTCCCGCCGCTGCTCTACCCGACCGTCCTCGACGGGATCTTCGTCTACGCGCTGACCGCCGCGGTCGTCGGCGGGCTGGACAACCCGATCGGCACCGTCGTCGCCGGGTTCACCGTCGGCATCGGACTGTCCTACGTGTCCGGCTACCTCGGGCCGGAGCTGGTGACGCTGGCCTCGCTCGCGATCCTCGTCGTCGTGCTGACCGTTGCGGCCCAACGGGCTGTTCGGGCGCGGCCTCGCGCGGAGGGTCTGATGAGCCTCCTCGCGCGGCACGCATTGCTCGGCCCTTCTCGCGCTCGCGGGGATCGTCGTGCTCACCTCCGTCGTGTCGCCCTACACCGACGTCGAGATCGCGACCGTCGGCTACTACCTCGTCGCGGTCGCCGGGCTCACGCTGCTCACCGGCACCAACGGGCAGATCTCCCTGGGGCACGGCGCGTTCATGTTCATCGGCGCGTACACCGTGGCGCTGCTGGTGATCCACGTGCCGGCCTTCCCGTTCTGGGTCGACCTCCTGCTCGCCGCGGTCGCCGCGGGCCTCGCCGGCGCGCTGACCGGCGCGGCAGCGGCCCGGCTGCACGGTCCGTACCTGGCCGGCGCCACGCTCGCGCTCGCCGTCGGCCTGCCCGCGATCACCCAGCGCTTCCCCGACGCGCTCGGCGGCAGCAACGGGCTCGCGTTCACCGTGCACAGCCTGCCCGCCGGGCTCACCGGCACCGTGCCGCAGACCCGCTGGCAGGCCTGGGTCGTCTGGACGACCGCGCTGCTCGTGCTGTGCTGCTGGCCAACGTCGTCCGCGGCCGGTTCGGCCGCATGCTGCGCGCGGTGCGCGACGACGAGGTCTCCGCCGCACTCGCCGGGATCCACATCGGACGGACGAAGATCCTCGCGTTCCTGCTGAGCGCGGTGTGCGGCGGGCTCGCCGGCGGCCTGCAGGCGTTCCTGCTCGGCACCGCCGCGCCCGGCTCGTTCACGCTCGCGCTGTCGCTGTCCCTGCTCGCCGCCATGGTGCTCGGCGGCGTCGGCAGCCTCTGGGGCGCGCTGTGGGGCGCGCTCGCGCTGGTCTACGTGCCGGCGTGGGCCAACGACCTCACCCGGTCGCTCGACCTCGGCACCGACGTCGCCCAGCACCTGCCGCTCGCGGTGTTCGGCGCGGTCCTCATCGCGGTCGTCCTCGCCTTTCCCCGAGGCATCCACGGCGGCATCCACGCGAGCCTCGCCCGCCTGTTCGAGAAAGAAGGAATCGCATGAGAACAACCCGTAAGGCGCTCGCCGCGGCGGTCGCGGCCTCGATGCTGCTCGCCTCGTGCTCCGGGGCCGGCGAGCCGGCCGCCGGGGGTGGCGCCGCGGCGGGCGACGCTGCGCCCGGGGTCACCGACGACACCGTCGTGATCGGCACCCACCAGCCGCTGACCGGCCCCGCCGCACCCGGCTACAGCCGGATCTCCGTGGCCGCCAAGGCGATGTACGACTACGTCAACGACGCACGGCGGCATCAACGGCCGCAAGATCGACTACCGGGTCGAGGACGACGGCTACAACCCGACCCGCACCGTCGAGGTCGTCAAGCAGCTCGTCCTGCAGGACGAGGTGTTCGCGATCGTCGGCGGGCTCGGCACGCCCACGCACTCCAAGGTGGTCGACTACCTCAACTCCGAGGGCGTGCCCGACCTGCTGGTCTCCTCCGGCGCGCTGCCGTGGGACGACCCGGCGAAGTCGCCCGATGACGTTCGGCTTCCAGGTCGACTACACCCGCGAGGGCAAGATCCAGGGCAAGTACATCGACGAGCAACCTGGCCGGCAAGAAGGTCGGCCTGCTGTACCAGAACGACGACGTCGGCCGCGACGCGCAGAAGGGGCTCGACCAGCTACATCGAGGACAGCGTCGTGACCCGGCAGGGCTACGACCCGGCCAACACCGACGTGCTGCCGCAGCTGTCCGCGCTCAAGGCCGCCGGCGCGCAGGTCGTCGTCTGCTCGTGCGTGCCGGCGTTCACCGCGCTCTCCATCCTCACCGCCGCGAAGCTCGGCTTCCGCCCGCAGTTCGTGGTCAGCAGCATCGGCGCCGACCCGGTCCACGCTCACCGGGCTGCTCGCGGACTTCGCCAAGCGCGGCGGCGCCGAGGTCTCGCCCGCGGCGCTGCTCAACGGGCTGATCGGCACCGGCTACCTGCCCGACGTCGGCCAGACCGACGACCCGTGGATCGCGCTGTTCAAGAAGGTCCACGACAAGTACATCCCGGACGAGCCGCTCACCAACACGGTCGCTTTCGGCATGGCGCAGGCCTACACGTTCGCCCAGGCGCTCAAGCTCGCCGGCCGCGACCTGACCCGCGGCAAGCTCGTCGACGCCATGGCGTCGGGCAAGATCAAGGGCCCGGGCCTCACCCCGTTCGGGTTCTCGAAGGAGTCGCACTCCGGCTACACCGGCGCGTACGTGTTCAAGATCAACCCGGACACGACCACCACCGTGATCCAGCCGCCGATGGTCACCGACCGGGAGGACGGCGACATCACCGCCGCGCCGGACCGAGCGGGCGCACGCCGCGAGGACATCGCCCTCGTCGCGGCTGAGAAAATGTTCCCGGCCCGGATGTCGAACCCCGGCGGGCGCCGCCGACTTGTTCGCGACGGTGCCCACCGGGGCGCCACCCGAGCCGAGGGAGCCGGAACCATGCGAAAGATCATCTACTGGGTGCACGTGTCGCTCGACGGCCACATCGCGGGCCCGAACGGCGAGTTCGACTGGCCGGTGTTCGGCCCGGAGCTGGCCCGCTACTCCCACGAGGAGAACGACCGCGTCGACACGTTCCTGTACGGCCGGGCCGTGTGGGAGCTGATGTCGAGCTACTGGCCGACGGCCGACGAGAACACCGAGGACGAGCACGCGCTGTACTTCGCGCCGGTCTGGCGGGCGACGCCGAAGGTCGTGTTCTCCCGACGCTGGAGACGGCGGACTGGAACACCACGATCGTGGGCGGTGACCTCGCGGCCGAGGTCGCGGCGCTCAAGTCGGAGCCGGGCAAGGACCTGCAGCTGACCGGCGGCGCGGGCCTCGCGAAGGCGCTCGCCGACCTGGACCTCATCGACGAGTACCAGGTCGTCGTGCACCCGGTCGTGCTCGGCGGCGGCAAGCAGCTGTTCCCGGCTCGCGGACCGGTTCGACCTGAAGCTCGCCGAGACCCGGACCTTCGACGGGGCGACCGTGCTGCTGCGCTACACCCGCTGAGCGCCGCCGCCCAGGTGGCACGCTGGGCCGATGGATGGCCAGAACCATCGTGGCCGGGTGGCCACTCGCCGGGGTGCTCGTGCTGCTCACCGTCGCCGGTGCGCTGGTCGTGTGGCTCGGACGCATCGACGGGTGGCGGCCGGTGGTCACCGCGGCACTGCGGGCCGCCGTGCAGCTCGCCGCGGTGTCGCTGCTGATCACGGCCGTGCTCGCGTCGGGCTGGCTGACCGCGGGGTTCGTGCTGCTGATGTACGCCATCGCGGCGTTCACCTCGGCCAGCCGGATCGCGCACGGTGGCGGGCGGGCGGCGCTGCGGGCGATGCCGGGGCCGGCGACGTCCATCGCGGCCGGGGTCGGGCCGGTGCTCGCGCTGCTGGTCTCACCGGGATCGTGCCCGCGCGGCCGGTGGCGATCATCCCGATCGCGGGCATCCTCATCGGCGGCGCGATGACGGCCACGTCGCTCGCCGGCCGCCGGCGCCCGCGACGAGCTGCACGCCCGGCACGGCGAGTTCGAGGCGGCGCTCGCGCTGGGCCTGCTCACCCGCGACGCCGCCCTGCTGATCACCCGGCCGACCGCGAGCCAGGCGCTGGTGCCGGTGCTCGACCAGACCCGCACGGTCGGGCTGGTCACGCTGCCCGGCGCGTTCGTCGGCGTGCTGCTCGGCGGCGGCGGCCCGATCCAGGCCGGCGTCACCCAGCTCGTCGTGCTGGTCTCGCTGCTCGGCATCGAGGCCGTCGCCGTCCTGCTGACCGTCGAGGTCGTCGCGCGCACCCCTTGATTGGTCCAGACCTTGTGATTACGCCTGGTCTAGACCACACTTCTCCTTACAGAGGTGGATGTTCACGGGGACCCTGCAAACCCTGCGCGAGGAGACCGATGTCCACGATGCGAAGACGCCTCCCGGTCCTGCTGGTGGCGACTCGCCACGATGATTCTCGGCCTGAGCGTGGCGCCGGCGGCCGCCGCGGCCGGCCTGACCGCGACCTTCACCAAGGTGTCCGACTGGGGCTCCGGGTTCGAGGGCAAGGTCACCGTCACCAACGCCTCGTCCAGCGCGGTCAACGGCTGGACGATCGAGTTCGACCTGCCGGCCGGCTACTCGGTCAGCAGCTCCTGGGACGCCCAGCACACCGCGTCCGGCCAGCACCACACGTTCCGCAACCCGACCTGGGCGCCGACCCTGGCCGCCGGCACGTCCGCGACGTTCGGCTTCAACGGCAGCCCCGGCAACTTCTCCGGCGGCATCCAGAACTGCCGGTTCAACGGCGAGGGCTGCGACGGCGGTGGCGGCGGCAACCCCGGCGCGCCGTCGACCCCGGCGAACGCCGCGCGTCACCGGCACGACCAACTCCTCGATCTCCCTGGCGTGGAACGCGTCCAGCGGCACGGTCACCGGCTACCGCGTCTACGAGGGCTCGACCGTGCGCGCGACGGTCACCGGCACCAGCGCGACGATCGGCGGCCTCGGCAGCTGCACCTCGCACAGCTACACGGTCGCCGCGTACAACAGCGCGGCGAGTCGGGCCGCAGCGCGGCGGTCTCCGGCACGACCACCGGCTGCACCCAGCCGACCGGCGGACGCGGCGCGCCGTACCTGTACCTGGGCTGGGGCGACCCGCCCGCGCCGGCGACGGTGATGTCGGCGACCGGCGTCCGCTGGTTCACGATGGCGTTCGTGCTCTCCGGCGGCGGCTGCACGCCGTCCTGGGACTCGAGCCGCCCGCTCACCGGCGGCGTCGACCAGCAGACGATCAACGCGATCCGCGCGGCCGGCGGTGACGTCGTGCCGTCGTTCGGCGGCTGGCAGGGCAACAAGCTCGGCCCGAACTGCTCGACGCCGCAGGCGCTCGCCGGCGCCTACCAGCAGGTGATCAACGCCTACGGGCTGCACGCGATCGACATCGACATCGAGAACACCGACGAGTTCGAGAACGACACCGTGCGCAACCGGATCCTCGACGCGCTGAAGATCGTCAAGCAGAACAACCCCGGCATCCAGACGATCGTCACCTTCGGCACGACGACCACCGGGCCGAACTACTACGGCGGCCAGCTGATCGACCGTGCCGCGGCGCATCGGCGCCAACATCGACGTGTTCACGATCATGCCGTTCGACTTCGGCGGCTCGAACATCTACAACGACACGGTCAACGCGTCGGAGGGCCTGAAGAACCGGCTGAAGTCGGCGTTCGGCTGGTCCGACGCGACGGCCTACCAGCACATGGGCATCTCCGGCATGAACGGCCTGTCCGACCAGCAGGAGCAGACCAGCACCTCGACCTGGACGCAGATCCGCGACTGGGCCAAGAGCCACGGCCTCGCCCGGCTGGCGTTCTGGTCGGTGAACCGCGACCGCGGCTGCCCGGGCGGCGGCGTGGTGTCCAACTGCAGCGGCATCTGCCAGCCGGACTGGGAGTTCACCCGGATCACGGCGGGCTTCTGACCGCGACGACGACGGGCCCGGGGCGGTCGCCCCGGGCCCGTCCGTCCATTGAGGACCGTATGCGACTGCGCATCCTGCGCTCGCAGGTTACTGATTGTCAATACTCCGTCACATAGTGGCAATTCACCAACTGTCGGACCCTACGAAAGTTGGTGTCAGGGGGCCCCGCCCGCTCTTAACGTCGTGGTCGAGCCCCCTACGAAAGTGGGCTCCCCTGCAAGAATCGTGAGAGCGAGGGAACGCCTTCATGTTCAAGAAGTCATTCCTGTCCGTCGCCGTCGGGGCCGCGATGATCATTGCGCCGCTGACTGCCGGACAGGCCGCCGCCGAAACAACATCGACCGCGGGCGACGTGCACGCCGCCGCGACGACGGTCTGCTACGAGACCTCCGGGGCGCCGAGCTTCGCAAGCGCCATCAACCAGGGCGCGGCGATCTGGAACTCGTCGGTCAGCAACGTCCAGCTCGTGAACAACCCGTCCTGCGCGACGCTGTCGTACTACGAGGGCAACGACCCCTCGGGCTCGTACGCCAGCACCGACGGCCACGGCAGCGGCTACATCTTCATCGACTACACCCAGGCCCAGCAGTACTACATCGTCCGGATCACCGCGCACGAGACCGGTCACGTGCTCGGCCTGCCGGACCACTACTCGGGCCCGTGCTCGGAACTGATGTCCGGCGGTGGACCAGGCACGTCGTGCACGAACGCGTACCCGAACGGGGACGAGTCCGGGCGCGTGAACAGCCTGTGGGCCAACGGCTTCAAGGGCGCCACCGGCGAGTTCAAGACGATCTACAACTGAGCTAGAGCTACCGCAGCGAGCGGCGGTCGCCTCCGGGTGGCCGCCGCTTGCTCTTGCCCTATTGACAAAATCTGTTTTTACGTACAAGGATGTTTTCTCGTGAGAGACGTTGCTCTACCTGGACGACATCGAGCAGGCCGAGGCGCTGCTCAAGCCGGCGCGCGTCGAGATCCTGCGCAAGCTGGCCGAGCCGCGGTCGTGCACCGAGGTCGCCGCCGAGCTGGACCAGACCCCGCAGCGCGTCTACTACCACGTGAAACGCCTGGTGGACGCCGGTCTCGTGCACCAGGTGTCCGAGCGCCGGGTGCGCGGCATCCACGAAGGCCTCTACCAGGCCACCGCGCACTCGTACTGGCTCTCGCCGCGCCTCGTCGGCCGCATCGGCGCCCGCCGCACGCGCGACCAGCTCAGCCTCGGCCACCTGCTCGACCTCATGGAGGAGGTGCAGGGCGAGGTGGCCGCACTCGACCAGACGGCGGGCACCGGGCTCGCCGACGACCTGCCGTCGATCGGGGTGTCCGGCGAGATCCGCGTGGCGCCGCAGCGCCGCCAGGAGTTCCTCGACGACCTCCGCGACACGCTCCAGGACCTGTTCGCCCGCTACGGCGGCGACGAGGGTGACGCGTTCCGGCTCGCGCTCGCCTGCTACCCGACCTACCCGAAGGAGACACCATGAACGAGACACTCCGGATGCGCGCCCGCGTCGACGCCCCGCTCGCGACCGTGCGCGACGCGCTCACCGACGTCGCGGCGCTGCGGGTCTGGCTCGCCGAGCACGCCGAGGTCGACCTGCCCGCCCGCTACGAGTTCTGGGGCCGCTACACCCCCGACGGCGCCGAGCCGCACCAGCGCGTGCTGCACGCCGACGACAACACCATCCGTCTGGAGTGGACGGTCCAGGGCCAGGCGACGACCGCGGAGATCGCGATCGAGCCGGAGAGCGACGCGGCCACGGTCATCTCCGTGTCGCAGAGCCACGTCGACTGGCACGACGCCGTGCGCGAGCAGGGGCTCGCGGCGCTGTCGACGTTCTGGTCGCTCGCGGTCGCGAACCTCATCGCCTACCTCGAGGGCCGCGAACCGACGCCGCGCGTCGACTACACCTCCGCGCGAGATGAACGAGCGACATCGACATCGCCGCCGAGCCGGGCGAGGTCTGGGAGTCGCTGATGAACCCGGAGATCTTCCAGCGCTGGTTCGGCGCGCGGATCGACATCGAGCCGCACGTCGGCGGGCGCTGGGCGATGGGCGGCTTCGACGTCAGCGAGGACACCGCGAAGATCATCGAGCTGGAACCGGGACGCAAGCTCACCATGGAGTGGTCCGACATGGTGACCACCTGGGAGCTGGCGGGCTCGGCGGGCCACACCCGGCTGACCTTCGTGCAGAGCGGGTTCGACGAGCCGCCGTACGCGGGCTGGGGCGGCTGGCTCGGCGGCCTCGCGGAACTGCGCCGCTTCCACGAGGTGCCGGACTGGCGCCCGATGTGGGTCGCCGTCGACATGCCCGGCCTTCCCGACAGCGTCAACACGATCGGGTGAGCGCCGTGACCGCGACACTGGAAAGCCGCGCGGGACGCCGGGAGTACCTCGGCCTCGCCGTGCTCGCCCTGCCCACGATCCTGGTGGCGCTGGACCTCAGCGTGCTGTACCTGGCCCTGCCGCACCTGGCGACGGACCTGCACGCGAGCGGCGTGCAGCAGCTGTGGATCACCGACATCTACGGGTTCCTGGTGGCCGGCCTGCTGGTCACGATGGGCACCCTGGGCGACCGGATCGGCCGGCGCCGGCTGCTGCTGGCCGGCGCGGCGGGGTTCACGCTCGCCTCGGTCCTCGCCGCGTACTCGACCAGCCCCGAGATGCTGATCGCCGCCCGCGCGCTGCTCGGCGTCGCCGGCTCGACGATGGTGCCGTCGACGATGGCGCTGATCGGCGTGCTGTTCACCGAACCCGCGCCAGCACGCGCAGGCGATCACCATCTGGATGTGCTGCTTCATGGGCGGCGCCGCGCTCGGCCCGGTGGTCGGCGGCGTGCTGCTGGAGAACTTCTGGTGGGGCGCGGTGTTCCTGATGGGCGTGCCGGTGATGGGCCTGCTGCTCGTCCTCGGCCCGCGGATGCTGCCCGAGCAGCGCGACCCCGCGGCCGGCCGGCTCGACCTGCCGAGCGTCGCGCTGTCGCTGGCCGCGGTCCTGCCGTTCGTGTACGGGCTGAAGTCGCTGTCCCGCAACGGGTTCGGCGTGGTGGCGGTGCTGGCCGTGCTGGCCGGTATCGGGTGCGCGGTCGCGTTCGTCACCCGGCAGCGGCGGCTCGACCCGCCGCTGCTGGACCTGCGGCTGTTCGGCAACCGCACGTTCGCCACGGCGCTCACGATGACCGTGTTCGCCGGGCTGATCGGGGCGAACCAGCTGTTCGTGTCGATGTACCTGCAGTCGGTCGCGGGGCTCTCCCCCGCCGCGGCCGGGACTGTGGCTGCTGCCGTCGACGGTGGCCATGGTCGTTCTCGATGCAGCTCGGCGCCGAAGCTGGCGCGGGTCGTGCCGACGACCGTGGCGATCGGCGGCGGGCTCGTGGTGTCGGCCATCGGTTTCCTGCTGCTGACCCAGGTCTCCGGTGGCGGGCTGGGCCTGCTGGTCGACCGGGCTGGTCGTGGCGAACCTCGGGCTCGGGCCGATGGCCGGGCTGTGCGCGGTGCTCGCGATGCAGTCCGCGCCGCCGGAGCGGGCCGGGTCCGCGGGCGCGCTGTCCTCGACCGCGGGCGAGCTGGGGCTCGCGCTGGGCGTCGCGATGGTCGGCATGGTCGGCACGGCGCTGTACTCCGGCGGCGTGACCGTGTCGGGGCTGCCGGCCGCGTCGGCCGACCTGGCCCGGGAGAGCGTCGGCGGCGCGATCGCCGTGGCCGACTCGCTGTCCCCTGTGGACGGTGCACGGCTGCTGGACAGCGCGTTCGCCGCGATCACGGACGAGCCTGCACGCCAGTGCGGCGATCTGTGCCGGGCTCGTGCTGCTCGCCGGGGTGCTGGCGGTACTCGGCCTGCGGGCGCGCAGGTGAGCGGTGTGCCGGCCGGCGCGACCGCCTGGCTGGACTCGCGGCTCGCCGCCGCCGGGGCCACGCGCACCGCCGCGGTGCGCGCGGCCCGCGAGCGGGCGTGGGGCACCGTGCTGACCGCGCCGACCACCGCCGGGCCGGTGTGGCTCAAGGCGCCCGGGCCGGGCACGGTGTTCGAGGTGGCGCTGTACGAGCTGCTCGGCGAGGTCGTGCCGGACCGGGTGCCGGTGCCGCTCGCGGTCGACGTGGCGCGCGGGTGGCTGCTGCTGCCCGACGGCGGCCCGACCCTGCCCGACGACGCTTCGACGCGTCTCGCCGGGGTCCTGCCCTCGCTACGGCCGGCTCCAGCGGGACCTGGAGTCGCATGTGGACGCTCTGCTGGCGTGTGGGCCTGGCGGACATGCGCCCTGCCGCGATGCCGGCCCGGTTCGACGAGGCGCTCGCCATGGCGGCCCGCTTCGTCGCCGCGCACGGCTCGTCCGGCGACCGCGCGGCGCTCGACCGGATCGCCGGGCTGCGGCCACGGTTCGACGAGTGGTGCGCGCGGCTGGCGGAGTCGCCGGTGCCGGCGAGCATCGACCACAACGACCTGCACCCGGGCAACGTCTTCGCGGCGGGCCCGCGGTTCTACGACTGGGGCGACGCGGTGGTGGCGCACCCGTTCGCGTCGATGCTGGTGGCGCTGGGGTTCCTGCACTTCCGGCACGGCGTGCCCGCCGACGACCCGCTGGTGCGCCGGGCGCGCGACGCCTACCTGGAGCCGTTCACCGACCTGGCGCCCGCGGGCGACGCTGGTCGCGGAGGTCGAGCTGGCGTGCCGGGTCGGCAAGGTCGCGCGGGCGCTCGTGTGGGACCGGGCGCGCGGGCCACGCGGCGAGTTCGCGCCGGGCGCCGCTGGAGACGTTGCTGGCGCTGGAAGCGGACTGGATCTCGCTCGGGCCGTGAGCTGTGGTGGGTGGCTAGAAAGCGGCATGATCCGTGCGGCCCGCCCCGACGACCTGCCCGAGCTGGTCGACGTCGAGATCGCCGCCGGGCTGCCATTCCGCGGCATCGGCATGGACGCCGTCGCCGACGACGATCCGGGGACCGTGGCCGAGCTCGCCGCGCTTCGCCGACGACGGCCGCGCCTGGGTGTTCGCCGACGCCGACGGACCGGCCGGTGGCCTACCTGCTCGTCGACGTCGTGGACGGGGACGCGCACATCGAGCAGGTGTCGGTCCGCCCGGAACACGCGCGGCGCGGCATCGGGCGGCGGCTCATCGAGGTCGCGCGCGAGTGGGCGGTCGCGCACGGGTTGCCCGCGCTGACCCTCACCACGTACGCCGAGGTCCCGTGGAACGGGCCGTACTACGCGCGGCTCGGCTTCGAGGTGGTGCCGCCGGAGCGGGTGAGCGGCGGGATGCGCGCGATCCGCGCCGTCGAGGCGGCCAGGGGCCTCGACGCGTGGCCCCGGGTGGTCATGCGGCAGCGGTTAGGGTCGGGCGCATGAGCTGCCGGATCACCGAGCTGGTCGTCGACTGCGTGGACGCGGAGAGGCTGGCCGACGTTCTGGTGTGCCGTGCTGGGGTACGTGGAGGTCGGCCGCGAGGAGGACGGCATCGAGATCGGCCCGCCGGGCGTCGGCTTCGGCGGCCCGCAGCCGACGCTGGTGTTCAGCCCGTCGTCCGACCCCAGGCCCGCCAAGCTGCGGCTGCACTTCGACGTCAACGCCACCGACCGCGACCAGGAGGAGGAGCTCGCGCGGCTGCTGTCCCTGGGCGCGCGCCCGGCCGACGTCGGCCAGACCGGCGAGGAGAACTGGCACGTCCTCGCCGACCCGGAGGGCAACGAGTTCTGCCTGCTGCGCCGCCGCGTCGACCCGGTCTAGGCGACGCCTACCCGCGTGCCAGCTCGGCAGTACGGAGGTGGCGGGCCGGGTCGTACAGGGCGGCCAGCTCGTTGGGGTGGTCCAGCATCAGGTCGCGCAGCAGCAGGCCGGCCGCCGTGGCGGCGGCCGCGCCGCACCGGCCGAAGCCCGTCGCCACCCAGAGGTTGCGGCTGCCGGGGTGGTGCCGCCCCACGTAGGGCAGACCGTCCACAGTAGACACCCCGGTCGCCGGCCACCGGTACCGCACGTCGGTCAGGCCCAGGTGCTCGGCGGCCCACCCGGCCAACCGCGCGTACCGGGTCGCCGAGTCGGCCGGGTCGCCGCGGCCCTCGCCGCCCACCACCAGCATCGGCTCGCCGCCGACGCGCGCGAGGTGCACCGACCGGGAGGTGTCCGCGTCGAGGTAGGCCCCGCGCAGCGCCACGCCGGCCGGGCCCGCGATCACCACGTCCCGCACCGGCGCCAACCGCCCGGCGAGCGGCTCGCGGATCAGCTCGTGCGTCGCCACCACGACCTGCCCCGCCCGCACCACGCCCGACGTGGTCCCGACGACCGCCGGCCGCCCGGCGCGCACCCGGGTCGCCCGCACGCCCTCGACGATCCGGCCGCCGAGCGCCTCGACCCGCCGGGCCAGGCCCCGCAGCCACCGCCGCGGGTGGAACCGCGCCTGGCCGGCGAAGCGCACGGCGCCCGCGACCGGCAGCGGCAGCTCCGGCTCGTCGGCGTACTCGGCCGGCAGGCCCGCCGCCCGCGCGGCCACCGCCTCCGCGCGCAGCGCCGCGCACCGGGCCGGGTCCGTCGAGTAGACGTAGCCGTCCGTCCGCGCCAGCTCGCAGTCGACGTCCAGGCGCCGCGCGGTCGCCGCCACCCAGTCCACGGCCGCCGCGAGGCTCGCCCCGTGCCCGGCCGCGGCCGCCGGACCCAGCTTCGCGGCGAGCCGGCCATAGCCCGGCGCGTGCGCCGACAGGGTGGCCGTCGTCGCGCCGTCGACCCCGCCCGCGACCGTCCGCGCCTCCAGCACCAGCACCGAGCGGCCGGCCTCGGCCAGCAGGCACGCGGCGGTCAGCCCGGCGATCCCGGCGCCGATCACGAGAACCTCCGTCACGGCCGGCAACGGCGACGAGTAGGGCGACCTGGGATCGGGCAGCTCTGCCATGCCGCCCGGTTTGCCGCGCCGCCGCGGGCCGAAACGGTGCTCACCCCGATTTCACGCATCCGTGTTTGGGGGTGGTGACCAGCGGTTACCCCACCGTTCGAGAGGCCACGGTCAACTCGCGTTTGAAACGCGCGCGCGGGGGTACATCGGTGGCCATGTGGCTTGTGACCTGGGATTCCAGCAAAGTGGTGAGACGATGAACTCCGAGTCGACTCGCGAGCAGCAGAACGTGGCCCCCGGCTTCGGGGTGCATGCGGAGCGCCACGGCGACGCGGTGGTGCTGGACGTGTACGGCGAGGTGGACATGGCCACCGCACCGGTGTTGGAGGAGTCGATCAAGGAAGCACTCGGGCGGGCTCCCGAGGTCCTGGTCGTGGACCTGAGCGCGGTCAGCTTCCTCGCCTCCGCCGGGATGAGTGCGCTCATCGGCGGCAACCAGCTCGCCGGTGACAAGACGGACTTCCGTCTGGTGGCGACGGGAAGCGCGACGCTGCGCCCGATGGAGCTGACCGGCATCGCCGGCGAGTTCTCCATCCATCCCAGTCGTGACCAGGCGCTGTCCGGGGGCTGAGCCGTGAACCAGGGGCAGCAGCAGCTCGACGACGTGCAGGAGGGCGACCTGCACGTCCGTGTCCCGGCCGTCGCGGGCCGGCTCACCGGACTGCGACATGCGCTCGCCGAGTGGGCCGAGCGCGCCGGGCTCGCCCCGGAGGACCGCGAGGCGCTGACGCTGGCCAGCTACGAGGCCATGGCCAACTCCGTCGAGCACGCCTATGCCGGGCAGCTCCACGGCGTGCTCGACCTGCGTGCGGAGCGCGATCCCGCCGAGGGGCGGGTGGTCGTCACGGTCACCGACTTCGGGCAGTGGCGGCCGCCGCCGACCGACCCCGGGACGCGCGGGCGCGGGCTGCCGCTCATCCGCGGCCTGACCCCGGACTCCGCGATCACCCCGTCGGCCCGCGGCACCACGGTCAGCATGTCCTGGCCGCTGCCCGGGCCCTGACCTCGCCGGTCTGCCAGCCGGTTCGCCCGCCGGTGAGCGGGTAGCCCGGCACGATGACACCTGACGCACGCGCCCTGCTCGGCGTGTACCTGAACGACCACCTCGCCGGTGCGACGGGCGGGCTCGCGCTGATCCGCCGGCTGGCGTCCAGTGACGCGGACTGGGCACCCGAGCTCGGCCGGCTCGCGGGCGAGATCGGGGAGGACCGGGAGGCGCTGCTGGAGCTCATGCGACGCCTGGACGTGCCGGTACGGCGGTACAAGTCGGCGTTCGCGTGGGCGGCGGAGAAGGCCGGGCGGCTCAAGCCGAACCTGCGGCTGATCAAGCGGTCGCCGCTGTCGCCGGGTGGTCGAGCTGGAGCTGATGCGCCTCGGGGTCGAGGGCAAGTCGGCCGGGTGGCGGACGCTGCGCCAGGTGGCCGAGACCGAGCCGCGGCTGCCGGGCGACGGCTGGACGACCTGCTCACGCGGGCCCGCCGGCAGGCCGACGAGCTGGAGAAGCTGCGGATCCGGGCGGTCACCGAGTCGCTGGCCCGGTGACCGCCGGGCCAGCTCAGTCGTCCGGCCACTCCCCGGTGACCTTCTTGTAGCCGGTGGCGCCGCCGCGGTCCACGGCGGCCTTGACCAGGCCGAAGATCGCGCCCTGCACGGTCGCCGCCAGCAGGATCTGGCCCCAGCCGCGGTTGCGGTCGGTGGGGTCCGGGGCCTCGTCGTCGCCGGTGACCATCGTCCACACCTTGCGGAACACGGCCGTGGCCGCGACGCCGCCCAGCGCGCCCACGACCAGGCCGACCGGCTTGTAGAGCACCTTGTTCACGTTCATGACGTCCTCCTCACCCGACAAGTACCCCGTCCGGCGGGCGCTACCCCCGACCAGGCGAACTGCCTGGGCTCAGCGCGGCGCGGGCAGTCGTCTCGAGCGGATCGGGGTCAGCTCGCCCGTGGCGGCGGTCAGCCGGGCGGTCGCGCGCAGCCGCAGCATCGTCGCCAGCCGTTCCGGGTCGGTGATCGTCGAGACCAGCTCGGCGGTGACCTCGTAGACGGTCCGCTCGATCGTCTCGCGTCGCTCGCCGGGCAGGCGGGCGCACACCGCGTCGACCGCAGCCGTCATGATGGCCAGCACCTGGTCCGGCGCCATCGCCCTCGTCCTCGCGTTGCGCGCCATCGCCACCCTCCTCGTGACCGATTCAGAGTAGTCGGCGGCAGTACGTCAGCGCACAAAGCTGTGACCAGCAGGTTTCACTCCATTGGCTGGCGCACCGGCGACCGGCCGCACGGGCGAGCGCGGCTCGTCGTCGGCTACCCAGGATGCCACCTCGGCGACGCCGTTGGGGAGGGGCGCGGGTTGCGATCGCGTTGCCGCCGGCGCCGGGCAAACGCACCCTGGAAACACGAATGCAAACAATGGCAACGTTGTAGCGATAGTCGTGGCCACGCCATTGACTATTCGCGTCTTGTACTCGGCCGGTTTCCTATTGTGAACGTCATTTCCGGGCATAGTCCATTCCGGACCGTCGCATGGCTCCGTTCGGGCGATTCGCCGCCGTCGCCGCAGGAGTACCGTCAGGCGCCCAGCGGGGGCCTGACCGGGAAAGGTGCGGGCCATGGGCGACCGGGGCAGTCAAGCGATGGCCGATGTAATTCAGACACCGAATTCTCTGAAGCAAAGCTTCCCGAACGTTTGCACGGGCGTTTCCTCCGCCGATTGGCCGCCGATCGAGCTGGGACAGTCGTGAACCCGACAGCCGCGGACGACGTGTTCTTCTTCCCCACCTCCTCCGGCCAGCGCCGGCTCTGGCTGCTGGACCAGCTGATGCCGCGCAGCTCCGCCTACAACAACGCCTGGCGGGTGCGGCTGCACCGGACCGCTGGACCCCGGCCGGCTCGCCGAGGCGCTGCGCACGGTGGTCGACCGGCACGAGGCGCTGCGCACGACGCTCGCCGACACCGACGGGATGCCGACCCAGGTCGTGGCCGCCCAGGTCCCGGGTGCCGCTGATCGCCGTCGAGGAGTCCGATGTGGACCGGCTGGTCCGCGAGCCGTTCGACCTCGACCACCGGTCCGCTGCTGCGCGCCGGGCTGGTCCGGCACTCGGCCGACCGACCACGAGCTGGTGCTGGTCGTGCACCAGGCGGTCGCGGACGGCTGGTCCTGCGCGCTGCTGTTCGACGAGCTCGCCCGGCTCTACGGCGGCGAGCGGCTGCCGCCGCCGGAGCTGCAGTACCCGGACTACGCGGTGTGGCAACGCGAACAGGCCGACGCCAACAGCTACGCCGACGCCGCGCGCTACTGGACCGACGACGCTCGCCGGCGTCCCGACCGTGCTCGTCGCTGCCCACCGACCGGCCGCACGCCACCGCCCGCGGCCGCGGCGCGGACGTCGTCACCGAGCTCGAGCCGGTGCCCGGCGCGTCGTTCGGCACGCTGCTCGCGGTCTACCAGGCGGTGCTGCACCGGCTGTCCGGGCAGGCCGACTTCCTCGTCGGCACGCTCGTGCCCGGGCGCACCGGGCCGGGCACCGAGCGGGTGGTCGGGTTCCTCGCCAACACGCTCGCGCTGCCCGCCCGGATCACGCCCGAGACGACGTTCGCCGAGCTCGCGGCGCGGCACCGAGGACGCCGGTCGAGGGCGCGCTCGCTGCACCAGGACCTGCCGTTCGAGCAGCTGGTCGACCTGCTGGCGCCGCGGCGGACGGTCGGCGCACGCGCCGGTCGTGCAGACGATGTTCGTCGTCGAGCCGCCGGTCGAACCGACCACTGTGGACGAGCTGACCTTCGCGCCGGAGCGGGTCGGCACCGGCGGGTCGGCGTTCGACCTGACGCTGACCGTCGTGCCCGGGCCGGACCGCTGGCTGGCCCGGTGGACCTACGACACCGACCTGTTCGACGCCGAGACCGTCGCCGGTTTCGCCGAGATCTACGCGGTGGCACTGCGCGCCGCGGTGGCCGATCCGAGCCGCCGGATCGCCGAGCTGCCGCTGACCACCGCCTCCCCGCCGGTCACCGCGGTGCGCCCGGGCCGGGTGCTCCAGCCGGATCTGCGCCGGTTCGGCGACGCACCCGCGGTGGCCGGCCCGGGCGGCGCGCTGACCTACCGGGAGCTGGACGCCGCCGCGAACCGGCTCGCGCACCTGTTGCGGGCGACCGGGGTCGGCCCCGACGTGCCGGTCGCGCTGTGCCTGGCGCGCGGCGCGGCCGTGCCGGTCGGCATCCTCGCCGCGTGGCGGGCCGGCGGCGGGTACCTGCCGCTCGACCCGAGCTGGCCGGTGGACCGGCTGACCGCGATGGCCGCCGACGCGGGCGCGCCGGTGCTCGTCACGCACGCGCGCCGGCGCGGATCGAGCTGCCCGGCGACTGGCGGGTGATCGACCTCGACACCGCCGACCTCGCCGCCCAGCCGGCCACCCCGCCGGACGTCCCGCCGCCGGACCCGGACTCGCTCGCGTACCTGCTCTACACGTCCGGCTCCACCGGGCGGCCCAAGGGCGTGGCGGTCACCCACGGCAACGTCGGCGAACCTGCTGTCCCATCTGGACGACGCTGCTCGACCTGTCCCCCGCCGACCGGGTCGCCGCGATCAGCAGCCCGTCGTTCGACATGTCGGTCGTGGAGCTGCTCGCGCCGCTGCTGCGCGGCGCGACGGGTGATCGTGGTGCCGGCCGCGGAGGTCGCCGACGGGCACCGGCTGCGCGACCGGCTGGCGCGGGTCGGCGCGACCGTCGTGCAGGCCACCCCGTCGGTGTGGCGGTCGCTGGTCGCCGCGGGCGGCGTGCCGCCGGCGGTGCGGCTGCGGATCAGCGGCGGCGAGGCGCTGACCCCGCGACCTCGCCGACGCGCTGCTCGCCGGCGGCGCCCGGCTGATCGACGGCTACGGCCCGACGGAGACGACCGTGTACTCCGCCGCCGGCGAGGTGTCCCGCCGGTCCGATCCGGCTCGGCCCGCCGGTCGCCGGCACGACCCTGCACGTGCTGGACCCGGCCCTGGCGCCGGTGCCCGACGGGGTGGTCGGCGAGCTGCACATCGGCGGCGCGGGCGTGGCCCGCGGGTACCACAACCTGCCGGGGCTGACCGCCGAGCGGTTCCGGCCCGACCCGTTCGCCGGCCGGCCCGGCGCGCGGCTGTACGCCACCGGCGACCTGGTCCGGCGCCGCCGCGACGGGCTGGAGTTCCTCGGCCGCGCCGACCTGCAGGTGAAGGTCCGCGGGTTCCGCATCGAGCTCGGCGAGATCGAGGCGGCGCTGCGCGCGCACGAGTCCATCCGGGACGCCGCGGTCGCGACCTGGCCGGTGCGCGAGAGCGGACGTGCGGCTGGTCGCCTACCTGGTGCCGCGGCGGCGGATCGGCATGGCGGAGCTGCGCCCGTGGCTCGCCGGCGCGGCTGCCGGACTACATGCAGCCCAACCGGTACGTCACGCTCAACATGCTGCCGGTCACGCCGACCGGCAAGGTCGACCGGGCGGCGCTGCCGGAACCGGTGTGGGGCCGGCACAAGTCGACGACCGTCGCGCCGCGCACCGACGTCGAGCGGCGGCTGGCCGCGATCTGGCGCGAGGTGCTCAGCATCCCGCCGGACATCGCGCTCGGCGTGCACGACGACTTCTTCGCCCTCGGCGGCCACTCGCTGACCGCGACCCAGCTGATCGCCCGGATCCGCGCCGGGCTCGCGCGTCGAGGTGCCGCTGTCCACGGTGATCGCCAGCGCCGACGATCGCCGGGCTGGCCGAGGTCGATGTCGGCGGGCAACCGCCGCACGGTGACGATCCCGCTCGGACGAGCGCGACGGCCTGCTCCACCCACGCTCGCCGACGACGGCTGATCACTGACGCCGGCCCCGCGCGGCACAATCGGCGGGATGCGAGCCGAGCGTCTGGTGACCCTGCTGTTCCTGCTGCAGCAGCGGCGCCGCGCCACGGCGGCCGAGCTGGCCGAGGCGCTCGCGGTGTCCGAGCGGACCGTGTACCGCGACATCGCCGCCCTGGACGCGGCCGGCGTTCCACTGTGGACCGAGCAGGGCCGGGCCGGCGGCATCCGGCTGATGGACGGCTGGCGCACCCGGCTGGACGGCCTCACCGGCCGGGAGGCGGCGGCGATCTTCGCGATCGGCGTGCCGGAGGTGCTCGCCGAGCTGGGCCTCGGCTCGGCGCTGACCGGCGCGCGGGCGAAGGTGCTGGCGACGCTGCCGGCCGGGCTGCGCGAGTACGCGGCGCGGGTCAGCGACCGGTTCCACCTCGACGCGCCGGGCTGGTTCCACCGCCCGGAGGAGGTCGCCCGAGCTGGCGACGGTCGCCTCGGCGGTGGCCGACACCCGGCGGCTGCGGGTGCGCTACGGCCGGCCCGACCGGACCGTCGAGCGGCTGCTGGAACCGCTCGGGCCTGGTCGTGAAGGCGGGCGTCTGGTACCTGATCGCCCAGCCGGTGGCGGCTTCGCCCGCGGACGGATCGGCACCAGCTGCCCGACCGGAACCGGGCACCGGACCGACGGCAGGCGAGGCGGGCGCGACGCCTGCGATGGGCAGCGGATCGCCATCGGACGAACCGACAGCGAGCACGGTTGGCGCGGCCAGCGCCGGGTCGCTGCCGGGCGAGCCGACGGCGGCCGCGACGCTCGCGACGAGCGCGGTAAGGCACGGGTTGCCACCGGACGGATCTGTGGCGGGCGAGGCGGGCGGCGGGCCACAGCCGGGTGAGTCGACGGTGGGCGCGGCGGGCGACGGGTCGCCACCGGGCGAGCCGATGTCGGGCGAGGCAGGCGAGTCGGCGCCGGGCGGGCCGCGGACCTACCGGGTGGCGCGGATCGCCGAGGCGACGCTCGATGGGCGTTCGAGCGGCCGCCGTTCGATCTGGTGTCGTGGTGGTCGCAGACCTCGGCCCGCTTCGAGCGCTCGCTGCTGCGCGACCGGGTGCGGCTGCGGCTGGGCCGCGGGCGCAGCGCAGGCTCGCGGAGGTGACCGACCGCGAGGCGGCCGCGGCGGCGCTGGCGGCGGCCGCGCCCGCGGACGAGCAGGGCTGGCGCGAGGTGTCGCTGGACGTGGAGAGCGAGCAGGTCGCGCTCACCCAGCTGACCGCGCTGGGGGCGGAGGTGGAGGTGCTGTCGCCGGCGTCGCTGCGCGCCGCGCTCGCCGAGGTGGGCCTGGCGATGGCGGCGCGCAACGCCCCGGCGGGCTGAGGGCGGGAGCGTTGTCAGCGGTAGCCGGTGGCGTCGGCGGGCTTGCCCTGGCTCTCCACCTCCTCGATGTAGCGCCACGCGTCCGGGCGGCTGCCGTCGGCGTCGGTGAAGTCGTAGACCTTTGCCAGCTGGCCCGAGGACAGCGACTGGCCCGACCAGCGGGCCACGTCCGGGTCGGCGGCCAGCGCCGCCGCGGCGCGGCCGACGAGGGTCGGTGACTCGGAGATCACGAAGTGCGGCTGGACCTTCGTCGCGTCGCGCCAGTTCGCCTCGGTGACGCCGAACGCCTCCAGCATCGCCTCCGAGCGGAGCCAGCCCGGGGTCAGCGCGACCGCGGTGCCGCCGAACTCGCGCAGCTCCTCGGACTGCGCCAGCGCCAGGCGCTGCACCGAGGTCTTCACCAGGTCGTAGAACAGTCCGGCGTCCTTGCGGTACTCGGCGTTGGACTCCGCCGTGCCGTCGGTCATCTCGATCACCAGGCCGCCCGGCCGGCGGATCATCAGCGGCAGCGCGAAGTGGCTGGTGATCGCGTGCGTCTCGACGCCGAGGCGGAGCATGCGCAGCCCGCCCTCCAGCGAGTGCTCCCACAGCTTCTTGCCGAACGTCAGGTAGACGTCACCGCCCCACATGTCGTTGACCAGCACGTCCAGCCGGCCCTGCTCGTCGTCGATCCGCTCGACGAGCGCGCGCACGGCGTCCGGCTCGAGGTGGTCGACGCGAACCGCGACGCCGGTGCCGCCGGCGGCATCGACCAGCTCGGCGGTCTCCTCGATCGTCTCCGGGCGGTTCATCTCCGAACGCCGCTCGCGCGTGGTCCGCCCCGTCACGTACACCGTCATGCCCAGCCGCCCCAGCTCGACCGCGACGGCCCGGCCGGCCGCCCGCGTTCCCCCGGCGACGAGCGCCACCTTGTCCTCGGTCATGCCGACACCATGCCGGGAAAACCTGACACCCGCCGTCCGGTTTCCCGGCGAGTCCACTGTGGATCTCGAGCGAGGCGTCACCCAGCGTCGATACTCTTTTCGGCCGTCTCAATATGAGACAGTTCCCGGCCGCCTTTTCTCGTACGCTGCGTTACATGCCGGCAATGTCGCTGGGCGCGTTGCGGCGGGACGCGAGCGAGCGAGGAGATGGTTCCTTGACGAACTCCGATGCTCCACGCCCGGCCGAGGCCAACGACGCCCTCGCCCAGGCGCGCGAGCGCTTCCTCACGTCCGACGCGACGGAGTCGACGGCCTCGCCGCCGCAGGGAGGCGGAGTCCGGCAGAGCATCGTGGCGTCCTGGTGGCGCTCGCGGACCTGGAAGGTCGCGGCGGACCACATCGAGCTGTCCTTCGTCAAGAACCCCAACCTCGAGTCGCCGCTCGCGCACAGCGCCGCGCCCGTGCTGACCCGGCTCGCCGAGCAGTTGTCCGGCACCGCCGTCAGCATCATCCTGACCGACGCCGACGGCGTGGTCCTCGACCGCCGCACCGGCGACGGCGCGCTCGAACAGCGTCTGGACGGGGTGCACCTCGCGCCCGGCTTCTCCTACGCGGAGTCGTCGGTCGGCACCAACGGCATCGGCACCGCGCTCGAGGGCGGCCAGGCCGCCGACGTGTTCGGCCACGAGCACTACGCGGAGGGGCTCGACGAGTTCGGCTGCGCGGGCGTCCCCGTGCGCCACCCGATCTCCGGCCAGCTGCTCGGCGTGCTGGACCTGACCTGCTGGTCCAAGGACGCGAGCCCGCTGCTGATGGCTCTTGCCCGGACCACCGCCGGGCACATCGAGCGGGAGCTGACCGCCATCAGCGGCCGCCGCGAGCTCGCGTTGTTCCAGGAGTACCTGCGCGCCTGCCGGCACAGCAACGGGATCGTGTTCGCGCTGAACAACGACGTCGTGATGATGAACGACTACGCCCGCCAGGTGCTCTCCCCGCAGGACCAGGCGATGCTGCTCGCCACGGCCGCGGACGCCATGCGCGGCAGCAAGCGCGCGATCCTCGACGTCGACCTGCCGACGGGCGTGAAGGCCCGCCTGTACTGCTCGCCGGTGCTGGCCGAGTCCGGCCCGTCCGGCGGCGTGGTGCGGGTGCGCCTGGCCGAGCCCGCCGACCCGGCCGCGCCGGGCCGGACGGCCACGCACCCGCTGCTGCCCGGCATCGTCGGCACGGGCGCGCTGTGGCAACGGGCGTGCGACGAGGTGTGCGCGCACCAGCGCGACGGCGAGTGGGTCACGGTCCACGGCGAGCCCGGCGTGGGCAAGCTCGCGCTGCTGCGCGCCGTGCACCGGCGGTACGACCCGGCCGGCCGCATCCACGTTCTCGACGCCGCGGCCGGCGACTTCCTGCCGGCTGTCGCCCGTGAGCTCGATGCCGGCGAGGGCACCCGCGAGCCGGCCGGCGAGGGCACGCTCGTGCTGCGCCACATCGACGCGCTGGCCCCCGCCGCGCGCCGCGAGCTGGGCGCGCTGCTGGCCCGCCACCGCGCCCGCGGCACCCGCTGGTGGGTCGCCGCCACGCACGGCACGCTCGCGGCCGACCACGACCTGGACGGCGTGCTGGCCAGCTTCCCCAGCTCGGTCGAGGTGCCGCCGCTGCGCCATCACATCGAGGACATCCGCGAGCTCGTGCCGTTCCTGCTCGTCACGCTCGCGTCCGGCACCACGCTGCGCTGCTCGACCGCGGCGATGCGGCTGCTGATGCGCGCGAAGTGGCCGGGCAACGTCGCACAGCTGCGGGAGGTCCTGCGCCGGGTGACGCTGCACCGCCGGGTCGGCGTGATCGAGCCCGGCGACCTGCCGCCCGAGCTCCAGACCGTCACCGGCCGTGTGCTCAACCCGCTGGAGTCCATCGAGCGGGACGCGATCGTGCGCGGCCTGCTGGACGCCGACGGCAACAAGAAGGAGGCGGCCCGGGCGCTCGGCATGTCGCGCGCCACCATCTACCGAAAGATCCGTGAATACGGCATCGACATGCCTCAGTGAGGCGGCAGCGAGCCAACCGGGAAACCCCGCCGGCTACTACGCTTTGTCATGGCGTTGGGCTATTCGGGTAGACAAGCCCAGCGACAGTGATCTGTCACGGGCGGCGTTCTAATGTGAGGTCCGCAGGCCGTGCGGGGCACGGCCTGTTGGCGTCGGGAGCGAGGCGGGCGATGGGGCGTCGGGCTGGTTTTCGCGAAGTGCTCGCCGTGCGCGAGTTCCGCGCGCTCTGGGCCGCCGAGCTGCTGTCCGTCTCCGGTGACCAACTCGCCCGGGTCGGCCTCGCCGTCCTCGTCTACGCGCAGACGTCCTCCGCGAGCTGGACCGCGCTGACCTACGCCCTCACCTTCCTGCCCGCGCTGCTCGGCGGCGTGCTGCTCGGCGGGCTCGCCGACCGCTTCCCGCGCCGCGAGCTGATGGTGGTCGTCGACCTCGCCCGCGCGGGCGTCGCCGGGCTGATGGCGATCCCGTCGCTGCCGCTGCCCGTGCTTCTGGCGCTGGTGTTCGCGCTGACGCTGGGCGGGGCGCCGTTCAAGGCCGCGCAGCAGGCCCTGCTGCCCACCATCCTGTCCGGCGACCGCTACGTCACCGGCCTCGCGCTGCGCACCGTCACCAACCAGACCGCGCAGGTCGCCGGCTTCCTCGGCGGCGGCGCGGCGCTCGCCGCTGCTCGACCCGCACGCTCGCGCTCGGCCTCAACGCGGTCACCTTTCTCGTCGCGGCCGCCGTGCTGGTCTCCGGCGTCACCCACCGGCCCGCCGCGGCGCGGCGCACACGCCGAGCGGTCGACCGGGGCGGTCCGGCTCATCTGGCGCGACCGCGAAGCTGCGCGGGCTGATCGCGCTGTCCTGGCTGGTGGGGCTGTTCGTCATTCCCGAGGGGCTGGCCGCGCCGTACGCCGCCGGGCTGGGCGTGCGCCGTCGCCGCCGTCGGCCTGCTGATGGCGGCCGACCCGCTCGGCAGCATCGTCGGCCGCCTGGCTGGTGCCGCGGATACCGTCGGACCGCCGGGACCGCGGCGACCACCGCGCTCGCGGTCGCCGCCGGCGTGCCGCTCGCGGCCTGCCTGCTCGGCCCGCCGCTGGCGGTGGTGGTGCGTGCTCTGGGCGCGTCTCCGGCGCGTGCGCGATCGGCTACCTGTTCCTCGCCCAGGCGTCGCTCGTGCGCGCAGTGCCCGACCAGCACCGGGGCGCGGGTGTCCGGACTGGCCGGCGCCGGCGTGCTGTCCTCGCAGGGTGTCGCGGTGCTCGGCGCCGGCGTGCTGGCCGACGCGACCAGTCCGGCCGTCAGCGGTGGGCGCCGGTGGTGTCACCGGCGCCGTTCTCACCGCTGTAGTGGGGATGTCGTTGCGCCGCGCCGGCCGGGATCGTAAGTCGGGGCGGGCGGACGCGAGGACGAACTCGATCATGACGTCGGTCTCACCAGTCCCATCGACATTGGTGGTGCCTCCTCCCATGGGCATGCGCGAACGGAATGGGCTTGTTGCTGGGCACGGAAGACTCACCAGTCCCACGTTCGTCACGTGCGCACTCCTTCCGGGCGGACCTGCCGCCGAGCGCGGCAACGGACATGTCAGGCGGGCACGCGGGGCTCACCACTCCCACGACGCATCACTGTCGCCTCCTCCCGACGGGATTGCCGCCGAGCACGGCAACGGGGCCGATCAGGTCCGATCTTCGCCCGATCGCACAATCAGCATCCCTTTCCGACTGTTGAGCGGTCCAGAATCCCGACGCGGTGGGCACTGTGGGGCGAGCCGGCCCGGCTGCTGGTGCTGATCCTGCTGGTCGAGGCCGCGGCGCTCGCGATTGACCGGCTGCTGGCCTGGCACAGCGAGATCAGCCGGGGCGATCTCGTCGACGCTCGGCACGATCATCGGGCTCGGGCTGGCGCATCGGCGAGCTGACCCGGAACGTCGAGCGGGTGCGCCGCCGGTTCAACGACACCCCGCACGTGAACCTGACCTCGGTGTGGTCGTTCTCCGCGGCGCTGGTCGCTGCCGCCGGCGCTCATCCCCGCCGTGATCGGCACGCTCTACCTGCACCTGTTCTGGCGCAGCTGGTACCGGGTGCGCAGCGTGCACGCCTACCGGCTGGTGTTCACCGCGTCGACCGTGGCGCTCGGCGCGTACCCCGCCTCGGACCGTGCAGCACCTGGCTCGCGCCGGCCGACATGGCCGACTGGGACCACCCGGTGGCGATCATCGCGGCGGTGCTCGCGACGCTGGCGTACGCGGGCGTGAACTGGGGCCTGGTCGTCGTCGCGATCACGCTGCACGAGCGGCGGCTGTCGATGCGCAAGGCGCTCGGCACCGGCCGCGAGGCGGCGCTGGAGTTCGGCACGATCGGGCTCGGCGCGGTCAACGCGCTGCTGATCTCGATGCACCCCGGCTGGGCGCTGATGATCGTGCCGGCCCTGCTGGTGCTGCACCGCAGCGTGCTGATGCGCCAGCTCGAGGAGGCCGCGTCGACCGACCAGAAGACGGGCCTGGCGAACGCGACGGCGTGGACGAACATGGCCTCGGCGGAGATCCAGCGCGCGCAGCGCGACGACACGCAGGTCGGCGTGCTGATGGTCGACCTCGACCACTTCAAGCAGGTCAACGACGCGCACGGGCACCTGGTCGGCGACCGGGTGCTGCAGGCGGTGGCCGACGCGCTGACCGCGTGCGCGCGCCGCTACGACGTGGTCGGCCGCTGGGGCGGCGAGGAGTTCGTGGTGCTGTGCCCCGAGGTGTCGGCCGACGCGCTGCGGCAGATCGGCGAGCGCGTCTGCGAGCAGGTGCGCGACCTGCGGGTGCCGGTGTCGGAGCGAGACCGCCACGGCCCTCGGCGCGGTCGACGGGCCTGTCGGTGTCCGTGGGCATCGCGCCTGTACCCGGAGTTCGGCCCGGAGCTGCAGGACGTCCTGCTGGCCGCGGACGACGCCCTGTTCGTGGCCAAGGACTCCGGCCGCAACCAGGTCCAGACGATCATCGCCGCCATCGGCGACCTGAGCGCGCCCCGCGCCCCGAGCCAGGGCTCCTGACCCGACGCGCAACGGTCCCGTCTCGACTCACGACGCACGCTGTTCCGGCGGATGGTCGGTGACCACGGGCCCGGTCGAAGCGTGCGACGCCTCGTCCTCGACCCGGTTCCGTCCTACGGCCTGTGGCGGCTGCAGCAGCTCGGGCGGCTCGACATGAGCGTCGAGATGTGGATGTTGCTCCCCGAGTACGAGGCGGCTCGTCCAGCGAGGTCCGGGCAGCGGTGAAAGTCGGCGGGCCGGGCGGGCGACGGCTCGCCCCGGCCTGGGCTCCTGCGAGGACCCGGCCGGGTCCGTCAGGAGTCGGTGTCGTCCGGTTTCGCGGCCAGGTAGGCGGCGCGGGCGCGGCTCAGCTCGCCGCGGTGGTCCTCCGCCCACTTGGCCAGCGGCAGCAGCGCGCGCAGCAGCGAGCGGCCCATCGGGGTGAGCTGGTACCAGGTGGAGCCGAACCGGCTCGGGCGTTCGATCTTGATCACCAGGCCGTCGCGCTGCATGCGGTGCAGGGTGTCGGTCAGGACCTTCTGCCGCAGCGGCCGCTCGTGGGTGACCCAGCCGAGCCGCTCCTCGGTCCGGTTGATGTGCTCGAGCAGCTTCGAGTACGTCATGGGCGGCGCGGTCAGCGACGCCAGCACCGCCGTCACCCACTGGCCGGACAGCGCGCCCATCGCCTCATGGATGCCGTGCCGGTACGGCAGGCTCTCCTCACTCACGACACGAAGCACCCCCAACCGTCCTCACGGAACACCAGTGTGCCCGATCGGCTACGCACCGTGTTCGCCCGGGAGCCATGATCCTCGCTACTCCGAACGAGTGAATGCATCCAGGGATCCGCAGGTCGCCTCGTACGCACCCCCGCGTTGCCCCGCTACGCACCTTGCAGTGTGCCGAGGGGATCGGTGTACGAACAACGAGCCGCGGCGGTTTGGCTGCGGGTCGGGGAGCCGGGGCGACGGTGACACCGATGAATCCGAGCCGCGGGCGACCATCCTCGTCCGCGTTCATCGGTGTCATCGTCAACCTGAACTCCTGTCCCCGGCGCGGCCGGGCACGGTCGGCAGGCGCCAGGCGGCCCGGATGAGGGGTGCCGTCGGGTGCTCAGGCCGGCCACGCGACCGCGCCGGGACACCGCCGGTGATCGCTATGAGGGGGATCACCGGCGGCCCGGGCCCGCGTCTCAGGCGGCCTCGGACAGCTCGTCGAACTCGTCGTCGGACAGCTCGACGGCGGCGGCCGCGGTGTTCTCCTCGACGTGCGCGACGCTCGCCGTGCCCGGGATCGGCAGCATCACCGGCGAGCGCCGCAGCAGCCAGGCGAGCGCGAGCTGGGAGGGCGTGGCGTCGTGCCGGGCCGCGAGCTCGGCCAGCGGCCCGCCGGGGTTCGCGAGCTCGCCGGTGGCCAGCGGGAACCACGGGATGAAGCCGATGCCGTGCCGTTCGCAGTGCTCGAGCAGCGGCTCGGCGCGCCGGTTGGTGACGTTGTAGAGGTTCTGCACGGAGACGATCTCCGCGTGCTCGCCGGCCGCGGTCAGCTGCTCGACGCCGACCTCGCTGAGCCCGATGTGCCGGATCTTGCCCTCGTCCTGCAGCAGCTTCAGCTCGCCGACCTGGTCCGCGAGCGGCACCGCGCGGTCGATGCGGTGCAGCTGGAACAGGTCGATGCGGTCGACGCCGAGGTGGCGCAGGCTGAGCTCGCACTGCTGGCGCAGGTACTCCGGCCGCCCGACCGCCCGCCAGTCGCCCGGACCGGCCCTGGTCAGCCCGGCCTTGGTGGCGATGACGAGGTCGTCCGGGTACGGGTGGAGCGCCTCGCGGATGAGCAGCTCGGCGACGAAGGGCCCGTAGGAGTCGGCGGTGTCGACGAAGGTGACCCCGAGCTCCACGGCCCGGCGCAGGACGCGGACGGCCTCGTCGCGATCGGGCGGGTCGCCCCAGACGCCGGGCCCGGTGAGCTGCATGGACCCGTAGCCGAGCCGGACCACCGGCAGGTCGCCGCCGAGCTCGAAGGTCCCGGACGCGGTCGCCACACGGTCTGCGCACATGCGCCCGAATCTAATCCGGACGCGCGCTACTCGCCGATCTTCTTGGCGTACAGCGTGATCGCGGTGTCCGTGGAGGCAGTGGTCCCCGCCGGGACCGACTGCGAGACGACCTCCCAGTTGCGGTCCAGGACGAGCATCCGCCCCTGGCCGGTGGCGTCCTCCTCGTGCAGCAGGTAGAAGCCGCCGGCCTGCAGGGTGTCCTGCGCGAGCTGGTGGTTCAGCCCGACGACGTCGGGCACGACCGCGGTGTCGGCGAGGCCGGCCGAGCCGGTCTCGGGCAGCGCGGCGGTCAGGTTCTGGGCCGCGTCGGCCTCCGCCGCGTCGGGCTCTGCCACGAACGCCGGCCGGGCGTCCGAAGTGGTCGCCACCGGCTCGTCGTCGCCGGAGTTCACGAAGCCGAAGACGATCAACGCGGCCACCACGACCGCGGCCACCGGGCCGGCCTTCGACTTGGCGGCCGGCTGGGGTGAGGTGGGCGGGTTCGGCGAGACGTCGGGCATGGCGGCGGTCCTTTGCGAGTGGCGGGTCGGTCACCCGGCCTTATCCGGACTCGATGACCCGCAGTTAGCCACTCGGCCGGAATTCGGGCACTAGTGCCTCACCCACCGGGACCTTCGGCTCCGTCCTATCCGGTGAGGCCCTCGGCGACCTTCTCGGCGATCAGCTCGAACGAGCGGATGCGGTCGCCGACGTCGTAGACCATCGTGGTCAGCATCAGCTCGTTCGCGGACGTGCGGGACGAGCAGGCTCGTCCAGCTGGTCGCGAACCGTCTGCGGTGAGCCGACCGCCTGGTCGGCGAAGCGGTCCTCGGCGAAGGCGCGTTCCTGGTCGGTGTACGGGTAGGCCGCCGCCTCCTCCGGGGTCGCCAGCGGCTCCGGCCGGCCCTGCCGCAGCTTCAGGAACGCCAGCGACGCCGGCCCGGCCAGGAACCGCGCCCGCTCGTCGGTGTCCGCGCAGACCGCGTTCACCGCGACCTTCGCGTACGGCTCGGCCAGCCACCGCGACGGGCGGAACGACGACCGGTACAGCTCCAGCGCCGGCACCGTGTTCGCCGAGCTGAAGTGGTGCGCGAAGGAGAACGGCAGGCCCAGCAGCCCGGCCAGCTGCGCGGAGAACCCGCTCGACCCGAGCAGCCAGATCGCCGGCTCGTTGCCGCGGCCCGGGCACCGCCGTGATCGGCGACCCCTCGCCGGTGAAGAAGCCGATCAGGTCCTCCAGCTCCGCGGGGAAGTTCTCCGCCGACAGCCCCGCCATCGTCCGGCGCAGCGCCAGCGCGGTCCGCTGGTCGGTGCCCGGCGCGCGGCCGATGCCGAGGTCGATCCGGCCCGGGTGCAGCGCCTCGAGCGTGCCGAACTGCTCGGCCACCACCAGCGGCGCGTGGTTGGGCAGCATCACCCCGCCCGACCCGACCCGGATCGTCGAGGTCGACGCCGCCGAGGTGGGCGATCAGGACCGCCGGCGCGGAGCTCGCGATCGACGGCATGTTGTGGTGCTCGGCCACCCAGATCCGCCGGTACCCGAGCTCCTCCACGCGCTGCGCGAGCGTCGGTCGTCGCGCGCAGGGCGTCGGTGGCGCTCGCGTCGCGCGCCAGCGGGGCCAGGTCCAGGACGGACAGCGGCACATCGATCACCTTCGCGCCAACCCGCCGCGCCCTCGGTTTTGTTCCCGGACCACGCGAAGTCCGTTTCTTCTCCACCTCGGGAATGCGCTGGTTGGCCGTCGCAGACGCGGTCGATCAAGGGCTACGGTCTGCGCCGCAGCCGTAACACTGGAGGACAGCATGTCAGTCCGTCGCGCCGCGGTGGCGCTTCTGGTCCCGCTCGTCGTCGCCGGGCTGGCCACGACCCCGGCGGTCGCCGATCGCGGGCACGATCACGGGCCGGAGGCGCTGCACTCGCTGCGCGGGCCGGTCACCGACGAGAACTTCTACTTCGTCATGGCGGACCGCTTCGCCAACGGCGACACCGCCAACGACCAGGGCGGGCTGGGCGCCGACCCGCTGGTGTCGGGCTTCGACCCGACGAAGAAGGGCTTCTACAACGGCGGCGACCTCAAGGGCCTGCGCGGCAAGCTCGACTACATCCAGGACCTCGGCACCACGTCGATCTGGCTGACGCCGAGCTTCAAGAACAAGGCGGTGCAGCTGGAGGACGGGCCGTCGGCCGGCTACCACGGCTACTGGATCACCGACTTCACCCAGATCGACCCGCACCTGGGCACGAACGCCGACCTCGCCGCGCTGATCAAGGACGCGCACAAGCGCGGCATGAAGGTCTACTTCGACATCATCACCAACCACACCGCGGACGTCATCGGCTACCAAGAGGGCGCGCGCAAGGCGTACACGTCCAAGGACGTCGCGCCGTACAGGACCGCGTCGGGCCAGATGTTCGACGACCGGGACTACGCGGGCACCAACGGCTTCCCCGCGCTCGACGCGGCGTCGTCGTTCCCGTACCACCCGGTGCTCGACCCGGCCGAGCAGAACCTGAAGGTGCCGGCCTGGCTCAACGACCCGACGCTGTACCACAACCGCGGCGACACGACGTTCACCGGCGAGGACTCGCAGTACGGCGACTTCTTCGGCCTCGACGACCTGTTCACCGAGAACCCGCGGGTCGTCAAGGGCATGACCGACGTCTACGAGAAGTGGATCGCCGACTTCGGCGTGGACGGCTTCCGCATCGACACGATGAAGCACGTCAACGACGAGTTCTGGCAGAAGTTCGGGCCGGACGTGCTCAAGTTCGCCCACCAGCACGGCAAGCGCGAGTTCTTCATGTTCGGCGAGGTCTTCGACACCACGAAGAGCTACACGTCGCACTTCACCACGACGGACACGATGCAGTCGGTGCTGGACTTCCCGTTCCAGGACGCGGCCCGCAAGTTCGCGTCGGGCGGTGGTCGCGACCGACGCGCTGTCGACGTTCTTCGCCGACGACGACTGGTACACCGACGCCGACTCCAACGTCTACGAGCTACCGACGTTCCTCGGCAACCACGACATGGGGCGGTTCGGCAGCTTCGTGGTGGCGGACAACCCGGGCGCGGGCGACGCGGAGTGGGTGTCGCGCGACCGGCTCGGCCACGAGCTGATGTACTTCTCGCGCGGCAACCCGGTGATCTACTACGGCGACGAGCAGGGCTTCACCGGCCCGGGCGGCGACCAGGACGCGCGGCAGACGCTGTTCGCGTCGCGGGTGCCGGAGTACCTCGACGACGACCTGCTCGGCACGTCGGCCACGCACGCGACCGACAACTACGTCACGACGCACCCGCTGTACTCGGCGATCGGCAAGCTGGCGTCGGTGACGCGGGCGAACCCCGCGCTGCGCGACGGCACCCAGCAGAGACCGGCTGTCCTCTTCGGACGCCGGGGTCTACGCGTTCTCCCGGATCGACCGGTCGCGGCAGCGCGAGTACGTGGTGGCGCTGAACAACAGCGAGGCGCCGGCCACCGCGGCGATCCCGACCTACACGACCCGCCAGTCCTACTCGCGGGTGTACGGCTCCGGCCCGGCGCGGCTGTCCTCGGACCGTGACGGCAAGCTGACGCGTGACCGTGCCCGCACTGTCCACTGTGGTCTACGAGCTGGACGGCCGGATCCCGCGCTCGCACGCCGCGCCGCGGATCTCGCTGCGGCACGCCCACGCCGGCCGCCGCGTCGCGCGGCCGGATGGAGGTCGCCGCGTCGGTCGACGGCTCGTCGCTGTACGAGGTGTCGTTCGAGGCGCGGGTGGCCGGTGGCCGGTGGCAGTCCGATCGGGACGGACGACAACGCGCCGTACCGGGTGTTCCACGACGTCTCGTCGCTGGCGCCGGGCACGCCGGTGGAGTACCGGGCGGTCGTTGCGGACAACGCCGGGCACACCCGGTCGGCGCCGGCGGTGCGCGCGCGGGTGCCGCAGCCGCTGCTGACGATCGAGGCGCCGGCCGAGGGCGGCGGCGTGCGCGGCACGGTGCAGGTGCGCGCGGTGGCCGACCCGGAGAAGCCGTCGCACGTGGTGACGTTCCAGCGCAGCGTCGACGGCGGCGCGTGGACGACGATCGGCACGGGACGACACGTCGCCCGGCGTACACGGTGTTCGACGACCTGAGCGCGCTCGGCCTGGCGGCCGGCACGCCGGTGGCGTACCGGGCGACGCTGCCGTGCGGCGCGGTGAGCGCGACGCGGACCGTGCGTTACGCGGGCCCGCCGCTGGAGACCGCGGAGCTGCGGTACTTCCGCCCGGCCGGCGACTACGGCCAGTGGGGCCTGCACATGTGGGGCGACGCGGTCGATCCGGCGGTGCTGGCGCAGATCGCGTGGGACAAGCCGTGGCCGCTGACCCGGGTGGAGGACGGCTGGGCGGTGTACGAGATCCCGCTGGTGGACGACACCAAGCCGGTGAACTTCATCATGCACCTGCCGTCCGGCGACACGGTCCCGGACAGCCGCGAGCCGGGCGGCGACCGCTCCTTCCTGCCGATCGACCACCCGACGGTGTGGCTCAAGCAGGGCGACCCGACGGTCTACACGTCCCAGCCGGGCACCTGATATCGGGTAGTTCGTGCGGTGTGGACGGTGGCGTCGATCTTCGGTAACACGAAGATCGACGCCACCGACTCATGCACACGGGATCCGTACTGCCCTTTCCTCCCAGGGGCAGATGTCCCAGCTGTGGAAGGAAAGTCAGCAAGTACGGCTGCTCGACCATGCCTACCGACCATGATCAGCAACGGGCGTCTTTTCCCGCGTGCGCTCGGCCCGCGATCGCCCACGACGGGAACATCCAGCTGCTGGTGGAGGTCAAGAAGGTCACCGAGCCGCTGCGGCTCGAGCACGCCTCCCAGCTGTACCGCTACTTCGCGGTCACGAACGCCCGCATCGCGATCCTCACCAACGGCGAGCAGTACGAGTTCTACACCGACCTCGACGCGCCCAACCGGATGGATTCCAAGCCGTTCCTGGTGCTGGACCTCTCCGACATCGACGACACGCTCCTGCCCGAGCTGGCGAAACTCACCAAGGAGTCCTTCGACCTCGACTCGGTCATCAGCGCAGCCGGCGAGCTGAAATACATCGGGCAGCTCAAAAGAGTTCTCGCGAGCCAGTTCAAGGAACCCACGGACGACTGGGTCAAGTTCCTCACCACCCGCGTCTACGAAGGGGCCATTCACGCAGCGCGTGCGCGAACTAGCTCAGCAGTTCCTGTACGAGCAGGTGAACGACTGGCTGAAGAATGCGCCGGCCGGGTCCGCCTCGTACGTCAGCGTGTCCAGCGAAACGGCCGAGGAACGGGAGCCCGCCCATCCGCCAGCGCCGTGCCGGAGGGCGACATCGTGACACAAACTCGGGGCTGCCGGATGGTGTGGGCCATCGTGTGCGGCCAGGTGGCCCCGAACCGGGTGGAGGCGCGGGACGACAAGACGTACCGGTCGAAGCGGTACCTCGGGTGTCTTCGACGAGCACAAGGTCGAGACGCGCATCCCGATCTCCGGGGCCGAAGACATCTACGCGCACACCGAGTACCTCCGGCGGACGGTGGCGCGCTACCTCACCACGTCGATCCCCGCCGAAGCGCCCGTCACCGGCGAGGAGGCGCAGCTCACCAGCTAGGTTTGGCCGCGTGGCGGGTAAGGGAACGCCGGCTACCGCGCTGCTGGCGAAGCAGAAGGTGCCGCACCAGGTGCACGAGTACGCGCACGATCCGCGGTCCGCGTCGTACGGGACCGAGGCCAGTGAGTTGCTCGGGCTGCCGGCCGAGCGGGTGTTCAAGACGCTCGTCGCGGAGGTGGACGGGGTGTTGACCGTCGGCGTGGTGCCGGTGGCCGGGCAGCTCGACCTCAAGGCGCTCGCCGCCGCGGCCGGCGGCAAGAAGGCCAGGATGGCCGAGCGTCGCCGGCGGCCGAGCGGGCCACCGGGTACGTCGCCGGCGGGATCTCGCCGCTGGGGCACCGCAAACGCTTGCCCGTCGTGGTGGACAGCTCGGCCGACCGGGTTCGAGACGATCTTCTGCAGCGGCGGGCGCCGCGGGCTCGAGATCGAGCTGGCCCCCGCCGACGCTGGTCCGGCTCGCCGGCGCGACGCGTGGCCCCGATCGCCGCACCCGGTTCGAGCGATACCCGCTGATCTGCGGAAATCGCCGCGCGTGGGTCAGGATCGCGCGCATGCGGTGTGTGGTGTTCGGAGCGACGGGTTACCTCGGCGGGCGGCTCGTGCCCGAGCTGCTCGACGGCGGGTCACGAGGTGCGGGCGGTGGCGCGGGACCCCGGCAAGCTCGACGACGTGCCCTGGCGGGACCGGGTCGAGGTCGTCCGCGGCGACGTCACCGACGCGGCGAGCGTCGAGGCGGCGGTCGACGGGCAGGAGGTCGTCTACTACCTCGTCCACTCGCTGCACCAGCGCGACTTCGTCGACGTCGACCGGGAGGCGGCGCGGACCGTCGGCGAAGGCGGCCGCGGCACGGCGAGGCGGATCGTCTACCTCGGCGGGATCACGCCGGACACCGGCGAGCTGTCCCCGCACCTGCGCTCCCGCAAGGAGGTCGGCGAGATCCTGCTCGGCCTCCGGGGTGCCCGACCGTCGTCCTCAACGCGGCGATCATCATCGGCTCCGGGTCGGCCAGCTTCGAGATGCTGCGCTACCTCACCGAGCGGCTCCCCGCCATGGTCACGCCCCGCTGGGTGCACAACCGGATCCAGCCGATCGCCGTCCGCGACGTGCTGCACTACCTCACCCACGCCGCGCGACCGTGGACCGCCGAGGTCAACCGCGCCTTCGACATCGGCGGCCCGGACGTGCTGACCTACCTGGAGATGATGCGCCGCTACGCGGTCGTCGCCGGGCTCCCCCGCCGGGTCGTCGTGCCGGTGCCGGTGCTCACGCCGTGGCTGTCCGCGCAGTGGGTCAACCTGGTCACGCCCGTGCCGCGCAGCATCGCGGTCCCGCTGATCGAGTCGCTCGTGCACGAGGTCGTCGTCCGCGACCACGACGTCGCCGCGCTACATCGCCGACCCGCCGGCCGGGCCGACGCACCTACGAGCACGCCATCGAGCTGGCGCTCGCCCGCATCCGCGACGCCGACGTGCCGACCCGCTGGTCGGACGCGAGCGCGCCGTCCGACCCGCTGCCCACCGACCCGGACTGGTCCGGCGGCAGCGATCTACACCGACGTCCGCGAGCTGCGCACCGCCGCCGACCCGGGCAAGCTCTGGGCAGGTCATCGAGTCCATCGGCGGCGAGCACGGCTGGTACTCCTTCCCGCTCGCCTGGTCGGTGCGCGGCTGGATCGACCGGCTCGCCGGCGGCGCCGGGCTGCGCCGCGGCCGGCGCGACCCGCGCCGGCTGCACACCGGCGAGGCGCTCGACTGGTGGCGCGTCGAGCGGCTGGAGCGGCCGCACCTGCTGCGGCTGCGCGCGGAGATGCGGGTGCCCGGCCGCGCCTGGCTGGAGCTGTCCGCGACCCCGGGCGAGGACGGCGGCGCGACCTACCGGCAGCGCGCGGTCTTCGAGCCGCACGGGCTGGCCGGCCACCTGTACTGGAAGTCGATCGCCCCGTTCCACGACGTCATCTTCGGCGGCATGGCCCGCAACATCACGGGTACCGCCGAGCACCAGGAGGTCGTCCACATGACACTGGTTCCCCCGCGCGCTGGGCGTCGCCACCGCCGCCTACGGCGCGGCGATCACCGCGCAGGCCCGTCGCTGCTGCTCAAGCCGTCCGGGCATGCTGCGCGGCGACAAGCCGGAGCCCGAGCAGGAGACGTTCGTGCGCACGCTCGGCGTCCGCGACCTCGCCTCCGGCGTCGGCGATGGCGCTCGCCCCGAGCCGCAAGGCGCATGCGCACCGCGATCGCCGTGCGGGTGCGTGTCCGACCTCGGCGACCTGGTGGTGCTCGGCCAGGCGCTGCGCGGCAAGCCCGAGCAGCGCGAAGGTCATGGCGGCCGCCGGCGGCTGGGCCGCGCTGTGCGCGCTGTCCGCGCTGGCCACCCGGAAGAAGAATGACGACTGCACGACGACGACGATCGCCGTGTTCACCCGCGACCTGCGGGTGCGCGACAACCCGATGCTGGCCGCGGCCGCGCGCGGCGCCGACCACGTCGTGCCGCTGTTCGTGCGGGACGGGCGGATCGCGCGACGGGTTCGCCGCCGGGCGCACCCGGTTCCTCGACGAGAGCCTCGCCGACCTCGACGGCATCGCTGCGCAAGCTCGGCGGCCGGCTGGTCGTGCGCGCGGGCGACCCGGTCGCGGAGATCGCGCGGCTCGCCGGGGAGGTCGGCGCGGAGCGGGTGCACATCGCGGGCGACGTGTCGGCGTTCGCGACGCGGCGCGAGCGCGCGCTCGGCGAGGCGCTCGGCCGCCGCGAGCTCGTCGTCCACGACGACGTGCACATGGTCGTGCCGCCCGGGCGCGGTGCTGCCGCAGGGCAGCGACCACTTCGCCGTGTTCAGCCCGTACCACCGCCGCTGGCTCGACGCGCACGTGGCGGCAGTTCGTGCCCGCGCCGGAGCGGATCACGCTGCCGGCGAAGGTCCGGCTCGGCGACGTGCCGCGGGTAAGACGGGCGATGCCGGGCGGCGAGACGGCCGGGCGCGCGCGCGCGGGCGACTGGCTCGACGCGGACGTCGCGCGACTACGAGGACCAGCACGACGCGCTCGCCGCCGACCGCACCTCGCGGCTGTCGCCGTACCTGCACCTGGGCTGCGTGTCCGCGCTGGAGCTGGCGCGCCGGGCCGGGCAGTCGGCGGGCGCGGAGGCGTTCGTGCGGCAGCTGGCGTGGCGCGACTTCCACCACCAGGTGCTCGCCGCCCGCCCGGACGCCGCGCACCGCGACTACCGCCCGCGCGGCGACCGGTGGCGCGACGACGCCGGACGCGTTGGCAGGCCTGGCAAGAGGGGCAGACCGGCATCCCGATCGTGGACGCCGGCATGCGCCAGCTGCGCGCCGAGGGCTGGATGCACAACCGGGCCCGGCTGATCACCGGCAGCTTCCTCACCAAGACGCTCTACCTCGACTGGCGCGCGGGCGCGGCGCACTTCTTCCGCCTGGCTGCTCGACGGCGACGTCGCGAACAACTGCCTGAACTGGCAGTGGGTCGCGGGCACCGGCACCGACACCCGGCCCAACCGGGTGCTGAACCCGTTGCGCCAGGCCGAACGCTACGACCCGGACGGCGAGCTACGTCCGCCGGTACGTGCCGGAACTGTCGCATGTGGACGGTAAGGCCGTGCACGAGCCGTGGCGGCTGCCGGCCGGCGAGCGGCGCGGCTACCCGGCCCCGATCGTGGACCTCGCCGAAGGGCGCGAGCGCTTTCATGGCCGCCCGCAAGGGTTAGCGCTCCGCGGGGAGCCCGAAGAGCGGGTACAGCTCGGCGCCGAACACGGTGATCTCGGCGATCCGGCCGTCCACCACGCGCAGCACGCTCAGGCCGAACGGCCGGAACGGCCCGCCGCCCGGCGTGCCGCACGTAGGTGGCGACCGCCGGGTCGCCGTTGGCCGCGCGTCGCCACGCAGCGGAACTCGCGGCGGTCCGGGCCGTGCAGCACCGGCCGCCAGCCTCGACCAGCGTGTCGCGGCCCTCGTACCAGGCCGGGTCGTCGGACATGTTGCCGCCGGCCCACGGCGCCTGGCGCGCACCGGGCGTCCTCGCGCAGCAGCGTCGCGAGCGCGGCGTCGTCGGCGTGTTCCAGCGCGGCCATGTACCGGCCGGACGACGCGCCTGCTCCTCGTCGGTCGACGCCCGCGCGGACCAGTCCAGGCGCCGCGCCGGCAGCTGCGTGCGCATCGTCGAGCGGGCCCGCTGCAGGGCGCTGTTCACCGACGGCGACCGTCGAGTCGAGCAGGTCCGCGACCTCCGCGCGCCGGCCAGCCGAGCACGTCGCGCAGCACCAGCACGGCCCGCTGCCGCGCCGGCAGGTGCTGGACGGCCGCGAGGAACGCCAGCTCCACGGTCTCGCGCGCGACCACGTGCTCGTCGAGCAGCCGGTCCGGGCACGGCCGCAGCCACGGCACGGCCACCGCGGGCAGCGGCGCGGCCGTCGGGTCGGCGGGCGCGGCGGTGGCCACGGCAGCGAGACCGGCACGCGGCGGTCGAGCTGGTCGAGGCACGCGTTGGTGGCGATCTTGTACAGCCAGGCCCGGAAGGTGGCCGTGCCGCGGTAGGTCTCGCGCCGCCGCCACGCCCGCAGGAACGTCTCCTGCACCAGGTCCTCGGCGTCCTGCACCGAGCCCAGCAGCCGGTAGCAGTGCACCTGCAGCTCACCGCGGTACCGGCCGGTCAGCTCGGCGAACGCCGCTTCGTCGCCGTCGCGCGCGGCAGCCACCACCTCGTCCGCTCGCCGTCCATGTCGCCTCCCTGCTCCGTCATCCTCACCTGTGACGGCTCGGCGCGCCGAAACTCATCGGGAGGCGGGCACAATCGGCGGCGTGGGAACACCGGTACCGACGAGGCGGCGATCGCGGCCGCGACCGCGGGCGACGAGCACGCGTTCGGCCGGCTCGCCGAGCGGCACCGCCACGAGCTGCACGTGCACTGCTACCGCATGCTCGGCAACTTCGAGGACGCCGAGGACGTCGTGCAGGAGACGCTGGTGCGCGCGTGGCGGGCCCGCGACGGCTTCACCGGCACCGGGTTCCGCGCCTGGCTGTACAAGATCGCCACGAACGCCGCGCCTCGACACGATCCGGCGCAAGCAGCGCCAGGTGCCGAAGGCGGACTCGCTCGCCGAGGTCCCGTGGCTGCAGCCCTACCCCGACCACCTGCTCGACCTGGCCGCGCCGCCGGACGCCGAGCCGCGACGCGACGGCCGTCGCCCGGGAGACCATCGAGCTGGCCTTCCTCGCCGCGATCCAGCTGCTCCCCGCCCAGCAGCGGGCGATCCTGATCCTGCGCGACGTGCTGGACTGGTCGGCGCAGGAGGCCGCGGACCTGCTCGACACCACGGTCGCCGGGGTGAACAGCGCGCTGCAGCGGGCCCGCGCGACACTGCGCGCGCGGCTGCCCGGGTCGCGACGAGCACGTCCCCGGCGAGCCCGACGGACGTCGAGCGCGAGCTCCTCGACCGCTACATCGACGCCCACCAGCGCGCCGACGTGTCCGCGCTGACCGAGCTCGTCCGCGACGACATCCGCATCACCATGCCGCCGCACCCGTGGCTCTACGACGGCATCGCCGCGCTCGGCGCCGCTGTTCCAGGCCGCGTTCGGCGGCTCGCACGGCGACTGGCTGCTGGTGCCCACCATGGCCAACCGCCAGCTCGCCGCCGCCAACTACCTGCGCGCGCCGGGCGAGGACACCTACCGCGCGTTCAAGATCGACGTCGTGCGTTGCGCCGGTGGCCGGATCGCCGAGGTCACCACGTTCGACGACACGCTGTTCGCCGCGTTCGGCCTGCCGCCGACGATGCAGCCGGCCACGAAGGGAGCGCCGTGAGGTTCCTGCTGATGCTGTCCGCCGACACGTCCGACGACCGGGGCAACGGCCTGCCGGGCTGCGCGGAGTGGTCGAAGGAGATGGCCGAGCGGGGCGTCCTGCTCGACACGATGGGCCTGCGGCCGCCGGAGGAGGCGGCCACGGTCCGGGTCCGCGGCGGCGAGGTGCTCTACACCGACGGCCCGTTCGCGGAGACGAAGGAGCAGATGGGCGGCGCCACGCTCATCGAGTGCGCCGACCGCGACGAGGCCCTGCGCGTCGCGTCAACCCACCCCTGGGCCGCGATCGGCATGATCGAGGTCCGCGAGGTGCTCGGCTAGCCGGTCGAGGAAGGGCCGCTGCCCGCCGACGATCTTCTCGGCCGCGGCCGGCAGCGCGAACCACTCGACCCGGTCCAGCTCGGGGAACTCCTGGCGCCGGCCCGAGCGCGGCGGCCACTCCATCTCGAACGTCCCGGGCACCACCGCGGCCGGGTCGAGGTCACCCGCGACCGCCCACACCGTCACCGTCTTGCCGCCCGACTGGCGGACCTCGCCGAGCGCGACGTACTCGCCGCCCGGCGCGGGCAGGCCGAGCTCCTCGGTGAACTCGCGGCGCGCCGCGGCCTGCGGCTCCTCCGGCGGCTCGTACTCGCCCTTGACCACCGTCCAGGCGGCCGCGTCCTTCTTCGCCCAGAACGGCCCGCCCATGTGTCCCAGCAACACCTCGACACCCGCCGGGACCTGGCGGAACAACAGGACTCCCGCACTGCGCTTCGCTGCCACGCGCACAGTCTGGCACCGACAAATCCGGGCGGCCCGGCCCACCGCACCCCACCGGGCAACCCGAACCGCGCCCGCGGGCAACGTCCAGACGCCCGCCGAGCCGCGCAGCCCGGTCAGCTCGGCCCCGCGCCCACCGAGGCTCACGCGGCCCTCCCGCAGCGACCACGCCGAAGGCGCCTTCGGCTCTCCGTTCACCGACAAATAAGTTTGTCTTGACAATATGAGTTGTCGGGAGCAGACTTCGTCGCATGTTCGACGTAGCGGTGATCGAGGACCCGGCCGCGGCCGAGGTCTCCCTGGACCCCATGCGGGCCAGGCTCCTGGCCGAGCTGGCCGAGCCGGGGTCGGCGACGACGCTGGCCAACCGGGTCGGCCTGCCCCGGCAGAAGGTCAACTACCACCTGCGCGCGCTCGAGCGCACGGCCTGGTCGAGCTCGTCGAGGAACGCCGCAAGGGCAACGTGACCGAGCGCGTCCTGCAGGCCACCGCCGCCTCGTACGTGATCTCCCCCGCCGCGCTGGCCGCCGTCGCGCCCGACCCGGAGCGCGCGCCCGACCGGCTCTCCGCCCGCTGGCTGCTCGCCGTCGCCTCGCGGCTGGTGCGCGACGTCGGCACGCTGCTGACCGGCGCCACCAAGGCCCAGAAGCGGCTCGCCACGTTCGCCCTCGACGGCGAGGTCCGGTTCGCCAGCGCGGCCGACCGGGCGGCGTTCGCCGAGGAGCTGGCCGCACGCGGTGACCACGCTGATCGGCCGCTACCACGACGAGAGCGCGCCGAACGGGCGCGACCACCGGCTCGTCGCTCGCGATCCACCCGACGGCCGAGCGGGCAGGCGCGTGATGGGCCGCGACTTCGACCGCAACGACAGCATCGAGGTCGAGCGCCACCCCGGAGGAGGTCTGGACGGCCATCGCGACCGGGCCCGGGCATCGACTCCTGGTTCATGGGCCGCAACGAGGTCGACTACGACACCGCCGCCGGGCGGGGCGTCGTGCGGCAGGCGTTCGGCGGCTACGCAGCCCGAGCACCGGGTCACCGCGTGGGAGCCGGCGCACCGGCTCGCCTACCGCAGCGACGGGCCGGACGGCCGGTTCGTCGCCTACGAGTTCCTCATCGAGGGCCGCGACCGGGCGAAGCACCGTGCTGCGGATCGCCACCAGCGGCTTCCTGCCCGGTGACGACTGGGAGGCCGAGTTCGAGGCGATGACCAACGGCGGCGCGCTGTTCCTCGCCACGCTCGCCACCTACCTTCGCCACTTCGCCGGCCGCACCGCCGTGCCGGTCACGGTGTTCGGCCCGATGATCACCGACTGGCCCGCCACCCGCGTCAGCGCTCATGCGCCGCGCTCGGCCTGTCCGGCGAGCCCGCACCGGGCGACCCGGTGCACGTCGAGCCGGCCGGGCTCGAGGCAGATCGACGGCGAGGTCTACTTCGCCAACGCCGACACCCTCGGCATCCGCACCGCGGACGCGCTCTACCGCTTCATGCGGGGCTTCGCCGGCCCCGATCGTCGCCGGCCACCACCTGTTCGACCCGACCGACCCGGACGCCGAGGAGCGCGCCTGGCAGTCCTGGCTCGACACCACCTTCTCCTGGAGAGGCACCGCCATGACCAGCTCGTCACCTCCGCCGACGGCACCAGGATCGCCTACGAGCGCACCGGCGAGCGGCCCGCCGCTGATCATCGTCGACGGCGCGATGTGCTACCGCGCCAGCGGCCCGTCCGGCCCGCTGGCCGCCGAGCTCGGCGGCGACTTCACCGTCTCACCTACGACCGAAGAGGCCGCGGCGAGTCCGGCGAGCCGGGCGAGTTCGCGCTCGAACGCGAGGTCGAGGACCTCGCGGCGCTGGCCAAGGAGGCCGGCGGCGCGCCGTTGCTGTTCGGCGCGTCCTCCGGCGCGGTGCTCGCGCTGGAGGCGGCGAACCACGGCGTCGGGGCCGCGAAGCTCGCGATGTACGAGCCGCCGCTGATCGTGGACGACACGCACCGGCCGCTGCCCGCGGACTGCGGTGCCGCGGCTGGACGCGATGGTCGCCGAGGGGCGCACCGGCGACGCGGTCAAGGACTTCATGCGGTTCGTCGACGTGCCCGGGTTCGGCATCGCGATCATGCGGCTGCTGCCGGTGTGGTCGAAGCTCAAGGCCGTGGCGCCGACGCTGCGCTACGACTTCGCGTTCATGGCCGACCTGCAGCGCGGCCGGCCGCTGCCGCAGACCCGCTGGTCGACGGCCACCCTGCCGACGCTCGTGGCCGACGGCGGCAAGAGCCCGGACGTGGATGCACCACGGCTGCCGCGGCGCTGGCCGAGGTGCTGCCGAACGCGACGTACCGGACGGTGCCCGGCCAGACCCACCTGGTGAAGGCCAAGGCGCTGGCCCCGGTGCTGCGGGAGTTCTTCACCGCCTGAGGGCCCCTTACCCCTTACCCGTTCCTCAGGCGCTCCCTCAGGGGTCGGGGTAAGGGATCGGACGGGCCAGATATGGGTGATCGTCCGATGCCCGGCGCCCGGCCTCAGGACGAATCTTCTCCTTGCCAACGAAGAACACCGGCAAGGAGAAGACAATGAACACCTCACCCGAGGTCGTGAAGGCGGAGATGGACTACCGGCTCGAGCGCGCGCTGGGCGACGTCCGGCACGGGACGACCCTGGAGCACCTGCGCGCGGCACGCGCGAGCCACCCGTCCTGGTGGCGCCGCGTGCGGGTGCAGCACCGCCCGACCGACCACGCGGCATGACCGGTCCGGCCCCACCGGGCCGCCGACACCGAACGACGCCTTCGCGGACGATCCGCGAAGGCGTCGTCTCGTTGTCGATCATCGTCAGGGTGTGGGCGATCAGCTCGCGCAGGACCAGCGGCCAGTTCTCGCGGGGGAACTCGTGGCCGGTGTCGCGGCAGCGCAACCAGCCGGGCGCCCGGGATCTCGCGGGCCAGCGCCTCGCCGTGGGGCAGCGGGAACAGCGGGTCCTCGGTGCCGTGCAGCACCAGCGTCGGCGCCGTGATCGTCGGCGAGCTTCGGCCGCCAGCTCCCGTCGCCGCCCTCGGTCGCGTAGTGGTTCTTCTCCGCCGACTCCGGCGACGCGGTCCGGTCGAAGCGCCAGCGGTCGCCACCTCGCGCACCGCCGCCTCGTCGAACGGCCGGGTCGGCGACGCCGCCGCCCGCTGGCTCGCCACCTGGTACTCGACGACCGCGGCCCGGTCGGTCCAGTCCGGCTCCGGCGGCGGCTCGAACGCCGCCCATCGGCAGGTCCGGTCGCCCGGCGCCGCCGCTCGTCGAGATCAGCGTCAGCGTCCGCACGCGCGGACCGGCGCGCGCATCGCCAGCAGCTGCGCGATCGCCCCGCCCATCGACATGCCGACCACGTGCGCCCGCGCGCACGCCCAGCGCGTCGAGCACGCCCAGCGGGTCGGCGAACAGCTCGTCGGACGTGTAGCCCGGCCGCCCCGGCGGGTAGCTCGCCGACTCACCGGTGTCGCGGTGGTCGTAGCGGACCACGTACCGTCCCGCGGCGGCCAGCGCCGCGCAGAACGCCGGCTCCCACCAGTCCATCGACGCGCCCGCGCCCATGATCAGCAGCACCGCCGGGTCGGCCGGCGAGCCGAACGTCGAGGCCGCGAGCCGCACCCCGCCGCACGTCGAGCAGCATCACGCGCACCCGCCCGAGCTTGCCCAGCAGCGCCACCAGCGGCGGCGCATCCGCGGGCACCGGCACCGGGTCGGCGTAACAGTCCGCGGCGCTTCGGACCGTCGGAGAACGCGATGCAGCACGGTCACCGCGTCCGGCGACGGCGCGTAGGGCAGGCCCGCGGCGGTGGCCAGGTCCCAGCCGTGCACCAGCGACTCCGACAGGCTGATGGTCGCGATCGACGTGGCCCGGCACCGTACCGCCGTCCAGGAACGGGTGCTCGGCGGCGAGCACGCCCGGCCGGTCGAAGGCGGCCAGGCAGCGGCGGGTCGCGTCGTCGTAGGCCGCGAGCACGTCGGCCGGGCGGTCTCGCAGCCTCGCCCGACACGATCGCGGCGAAGCAGCGCCGAGCGCCTCGACGAGGTGGTCGGCGACCTCCCGCACGGTCCACTCGGCGCACGGGCTCGGCGCGTCCCACCGGTCGGCCGGGATCGCGGCCAGCACCGCACCGGTGTCGCGGAAGCAGGGCGCCAGCAGGTCGAGGTCCGCGGCGTGCAGCTGAGTCATGATGTCCTCCCTGAGTCGTGGTCACCCCACCGACGAACGGGCCGGGCGGGGATCGACAAGGTCAACCGGTGACTTCAGCAAGGTAGCGGCGCTCGGCGTCGCTGCCCGGCAAGCGCCGCGGCCTCACCAAAGCGACGCAACACGCCACGCTGGGCGCGGTCAGCTCGAGACCTCGACGAACCGGCCCACCAGGCAGCGGCGCTCGGTCCCGCTGCCCGGCAAAGCCGCGGCCTCGCGAAGCGGCGCGACAAGTCTCGGCCGGGCGCGCGCGATCAGCTCGACACCTCGTCCAGCCGACCCGCCAGGCAGCGGCGCCCGGCGTCGCTGCCCGGCAAACGCCGCGGCCCCGCGAAGCGGCGCAACAAGTCTCGGCCGGGCGGGCGCGGTCAACCGGTGACCTCGGCGAACCAGCCCGCCAGGTAGCGTCGCTCGGCGTCGCTGACCGGCAAGCGCCACGCCTCGCCGAAGCGGCGCGACAAGTCTCGGCCGGGCGCGCGCGATCAGCTCGACACCTCGTCCAGCCGACCCACCAGGTAGCGGCGCTCGACGTCGCTGCCCGGTAAACGCCGCGACCTCGCGAAGCGGCGCAACAGGCCGGGCACGCGGTCAACCGGTGACCTCGGCGAGCCGGCCCGGCCAGGTAGCGGCGCTCGGCGTCGCTGCCGGCGAGCTCGATCGCCGCCCGGTAGGCGGCCGCGGCCTCGGCGCGGCGGTCCAGCCGGCGCAGCAGGTCCGCCCGGGTGGCCGGCAGCAGGTGGTAGCCGGCCAGCTCGCCGCCCGCGGCCAGCTCGTCCACCAGCGCGAGCCCGGCCGCCGGCCCGTCGGCCATGGCCACCGCGACCGCCCGGTTCAGCTCGACCACCGCCGACGGCACGAACCTCGCCAGCTCCGCGTACAGCGAGGCGATCTGCGCGCCAGTCGGTGTCCGCCGGCCGTCGGCCGCGGTCGCGTGGCACGCCGCGATCGCCGCCTGCACCTGGTAGGGCCCGGGCCTCCCGCGGCGCAGCGCGGTCTCCAGCAGCGCGACGCCCTCGGCGATCTCCGCCGCGTCCCACCGCGCGCGGTCCTGGTCCTCCAGCGTCACCAGCTCGCCGGCCGGCGAGACCCGCGCCGCCCGCCGCGCGTCGTGCAGCAGCAGCAACGCGAGCAGGCCCTCGACCTCCGGCTCGCCCGGCATCAGCGACACCAGCACCCGGGCGAGCCGGATCGCCTCGCCGGTCAGCGAGACGCGCACCAGGTCCGCGCCCGCGCTCGCCGCGTAGCCCTCGTTGAACAGCAGGTACAGCACGCCGAGCACGGCGTTCGTCCGCTCCGGCAGCAGGTGCGCGGGCGGCACCCGGTACGGGATGCCGGCGTTGCGGATCTTCTTCTTCGCCCGCACCAGCCGCTGCGCCATCGTCGCCTCCGGCACCACGAACGCGCGCGCGATCTCCGCGGTGGTCAGCCCGGCCAGCGTGCGCAGCGTCAGCGCCACCCGCGCCTCGAACGGCAGCGCCGGGTGGCAGCAGGTGAAGATCAGCCGCAGCCGGTCGTCGCGGATCTCCTCCGGCGGCTCCGGGTCCGGGCCCGGGTCGGCCAGCGCCGCGACCTCGCGCAGCTTGGCCGCGCCGACCGCCTCGCGGCGCAGCCGGTCGATCGCCCGGTTGCGCGCGGTCGTGGTCAGCCACGCGCCCGGGCTGCGCGGCACGCCGTCGCGCGCCCAGCGCTCCAGCGCCGTCGCGAAGGCGTCCTGCGCGCACTCCTCGGCCAGGTCCCAGTCGCCGGTCACCCGGATCAGGGTGGCCACGACCTGGCCCCACTCCGCGCGGAACGCCGTCCGCGACCGCCGCCTCGACGTCCGGTCGGGCCAGCTCACCAGAGCGGCCGCACCTCGACCATCCCGTACCGCGCCACCGGGTGCGCCGCCGCGACCGCGACCGCCTCGTCCAGGTCCGCGCACTCGATCACGGACAGCCCGCCGATCTGCTCCTTGGTCTCCGCGAACGGCCCGTCGGCGAGCAGCACCTCGTCGTCGCGCACGCGCACGGTGGTCGCGTCGCTCGGCGGGTGCAGCACCTCGCCGCTGACGAGCACGCCGCGCCGGGTCATCTCCTCGGCCCAGGCGACCGCGTCGTCGGCCTCGCAGACGTCCTTCGACGGACGGCCCCGAGTCGTCGCCCGCTCGCCGCCGATCAGCAACAGGTAGCGCACGGCACATGTTCTCACGAAAGAGAAAACGGCAATCCGGCCTTGCGGACGGCGGTGGGGGCTGGCGTACCGTAGTACGGTTCGTAACGACCCGATGGCGTTGCGTGACACCAACTCCGGGGAGGTTCGGTGGCCACGACCCTGCAACTGGGCTACCGCGGCATCTTCGCCAACACCGAGTTCCGCGCGCTGTTCGGCGCGCAGACGATCTCGGTGGTCGGCGACCAGTTCGCCCGCGTCGCGCTGTCGGTGCTGGTGTTCGACCGCACCCACTCGCCCGCGTGGACCGCGCTGACCTACGGCCTGACGTTCCTGCCCGACCTCGTCGGCGGCCCGCTGCTGTCCGGGCTCGCCGACCGGTACCCGCGGCGCGGGCTGATGATCGGCGCCGACCTGACGCGGGCCGGGCTGGTGGCGCTGATGGCGGTGCCCGGCATGCCGCTCTGGCGTGCTGTGCGCGCTGCTGGTCGCGGTGCAGCTGATCAGCGCGCCCGCCAACGCCGCGCGCGGCGCGCTGCTGCCCGCGGTGCTCGGCGAGGCCGACTACCCGGCCGGGCAGGCGGCGCTGCAGTCGGTCACCCAGGCCGCGCAGGTGATCGGGTTCGCCGGCGGCGGCGCGCTCGTCGCGACCATCGGCACGGGCGGCGTGCTGCTCGCCGACGCCGGCACGTTCGCCGCGTCCGCGCTGCTCGTCTGGTCGCTGGTCCGGTCGCGCCCGGCGGCGGCGGCGGACGCGGACGTCGTGCGCCGCGCCTGGTGGCCGGACCTCGTCGCCGGCTCGAAGCTCGTGTGGACCGACCGGCGGCTGCGCGCGCTGGTCGGTTTCGCCTGCCTGTCGGGGTTCTACATCGTCGGCGAGGCGCTCGCGGTGCCCTACGCGAACGCCCTGCGCAGCGGCGCGGTCGCGGTCGGGTTCATGTTCGCCGGGTACGCGGCGGGCGCGGCGGTCGGCATGCTCGTGCTCGCCCGGCTGCCGGAACCGGTGCGGCTGCGGCTGATGTCCCCGCTCGCGGTCGGCACCTGCGTGCCGCTGGTGCTCTGCTTCGCCGACCCGGGCCTGGGGCTGGTGGTCGCGTTGTTCGTCGCGTCCGGGATGGGCAGCGCGTACCAGGTGATCGCGTCGACGACGTTCGTGCTCGACGGTGCCGGACTCGCGGCGCGGGCAGGCGTTCGGGCTCGCGGTCACCGCGTTGAAGGTCTCCCAGGGCCTCGGCGTCACGCTCGCCGGGCTGGCCGCGGAGGGCGTCGCGCCGTACCTGGTGGTCGGCGGGGCCGGGGTGCTCGGCATGGCTCGCGGCGGTCGGGGTCGCCTGGTCGTGGCGGGCGGCGAACGACCGCGCCCCCGCGCTCGGCACCACGTGATGCGCTCAACGCATACCACAGATCTTAAACTTGCATTGGACACATAGTTCCAGCGAGACCACCATGGGTCTCATGAACACCCCACAGCCCAGAGTGGCGATCGTGACCGGTGGGTCACGCGGAATCGGCCGGGAGACCGCGCTGCGGCTCGCCGGCGACGGCTACGCCGTGGTGGTCAACTTCGCCGGCAACCAGGACGAGGCGGACGGCGCGGTCGAGGAGATCGCCGCCGCCGGCGGCCGGGGCCGTCGCGGTCCGCGCCGACGTGGCGGACGAGACGGCCGTGGCGGCGATGTTCGACCGCACGGAGGCGGAGTTCGGCGGCGTCGACGTGGTCGTGCACGCGGCCGGCGTGATGCTCCTGTCCCCGCTCGTCGACCAGGACCTCGACGTGCTGGATCGCATGCACCGCACCAACATCCGCGGCACGTTCGTGGTCGACCAGCAGGCCGCGCGGCGGCTGCGGGCCGGCGGCGCGATCGTCAACTTCTCCAGCTCGGTCACCAGGCTCGCCCGCCCCGGCTACACCGCCTACGCGGCGAGCAAGGGCGCGGTCGAGGCGATCACCCTGACGCTGGCCCGCGAGCTGCGCGGCCGCGACGTCACGGTGAACGCGGTCGCGCCCGGACCGACCGCCACCGCCCTGTTCCTCGACGGCAAGTCCGACGAGCTGATCGACCGCATCGCCGCGGAGCCCCCGCTGGAGCGGCTCGGCAGGCCCGACGACATCGCCGAGGTCGTCGCGTTCCTCGCCGGGCCCGGGCCGCTGGGTCAACGGCCAGGTCATCTACGCGAACGGCGGTGCCGCGTAGCGTGCCGCTCATGCGCACCACGCGGCTGCAGCGGGTCGACCTGAACCTGCTGGTGGCCCTGGCGGTGCTGCTCGAGGAGCGGCACGTGTCCCGGGCCGCCGACCGGATCGGGCTGTCCCAGCCGGCGACGAGCCGGGCCCTGCAGCGGCTGCGCGACACCCTCGACGACGAGCTGCTGGTGCGCACCCGGGACGGCTACCAGCTCACCCCGCGCGCCGAGCGCATCCAGGCCGAGCTCGCGCGGCTCGTGCCGCGGCTGGAGATCCTGTTCGGCGGCGAGAGCTTCGACCCCGCCACGGCCACCGACCGCTTCCGCATCGCCGGCACCGACTACGCCGCCTCCGTGCTCGGCCCGGGCCTCGCCCGGCGGCTGCACGAGCAGGCGCCGGGCGCGTCGCTGCACTTCGGCACGTGGGACGCCGGCGCGATCGAGCACGTGGAGCGGGGCCTGGTGGACCTCACGTTCTACGGCTTCCCGCCCGGCCCGTCGGTCCGCAGCGAGCTGCTCTACGAGGAGCGCTTCGGCTGCCTGATGTCCGCCGACCACCCGCTCGCCGGCCACGCGTCGCTGTCGCTGTCCGAGTACCTGTCCGCCGCGCACGTGCTGGTCGAGGTCCAGGCCGGGGAGACGCCCGCGATCGACCGGGCGCTGACCGGCCTGGGCCGGACCCGGCACGTGGCGCTGACCGTGCCGTACCACTCGGCCGCCGTGCTGGCCGTGCCCGGCACCCCGCTCGTCGCCACGCTGCCCGAACGCATGCTCGCGGCCGCGGCGCGACGACCCCGCGGTGCGGATCGTCGGCGCGCCGGCGGAGATCGACACCATGCCGTACCTGATGGTGTGGCACCCGCGCCTCGACGACGACCCCGCACAGTGCTGGCTGCGTGACCTCGTACGCGTCGTGGCCGCGGAGACCTGAGAGCTGGGCCCGTTTACGCCATTCGAGTGGCGTCTTCGTACCGGGTAACACGGAGCGTGATCACCGCGATCTCCAGATTGGTCCACGGCTACTCCCAGTAGCCGTCAGGCTGATCACGAACTCTCCGTGACCCCACGCCTTTCGAGGAACCATGCGAAATCTGTCCCCCGTGTACCGGCAGCTGCTGTCACTGACCGTGCTCGCCGGGCTCGGCCTGGCCGGCCTGCTGACGCCCTGGACGTGGACCCAGATGCTCGCCGTCGGGCTCGTCGTCGCGATCGTGCTGTTCGTCGCCGCCCGCAACGCCCTGCGCCGCGCGTCGCGCCGGATCGACACCATCCTCGACCGAGGAGCTCGGCTCCGACGGCGAGGACGCCGCACCGGCCGAGCGCCGGCTGGCGAGCTAGTTTCTAGTCCTGCGGCTGCCGGGCGGTGGGCAGGTCCTGGGGCAGCCGGGACGCCCGGCAAGATCGGCGCGGACAGGGTGGCCCTCACGGACATGCCGGCGATCCGCGTGCGGTTGCGGCCCGCGTCCTTCGCCTCGTACAGCGCCGCGTCGGCGGCCAGCAGCAGCGTCGTCCGGTCCTCGCCGTGCTCCGGGAAGATCGCGGCGCCGACCGACGCGGTCAGCCCGTCGACCGTGCGCTCCGTCCCGTCCAGGTCGATCACGGTCACCGTCAGCGCGGCGACCGCGGTGCGGATCCGTTCGGCCGTGACGCAGCACGTCGTCCAGGCCCAGGCCCGGCAACACGACGGCGAACTCCTCGCCGCCGTACCGGCCGACCATGTCGTGGCCGCGCACCGAGTGCTTGATCGCCTCCGGCCACCGCCGCAGCACCGCGTCGCCGGCGAGGTGGCCGTGCCGGTCGTTGACCCGCTTGAAGTGGTCGAGGTCGAGGAGCAGCACGGCCGTCCTGCCGTCGAGCCGGCGGGCGCGGTCCAGCTCGTCGGAGACCAGCTTGGCCCAGAACACCGCGTCGAACAGGCCCGTCTTGGCGTCGTTGTGGCTCGCGTCGCGGAACTGCGGCAGCAGCAGGCCCATGTGCAGGCCCAGCACGGTGACCACCAGCAGCGGCGTCAGCCACGGCTGTGCGGTCATCACCACCGCCACGCCCGCGCCGAGGCCGACCGCGCCGGCCATCATCAGCTGGTCGTTCGCGTTGCCCAGCGCCGTGCGCGCGGGGCGGTCCAGGTTGGTGGCGAGGATCGCGGCGACCACGAGCGCGTAGTTCACCAGCCGGTAGACCATGGCCGACGCGACCACCGCGGCCAGGCCGAGCGGCCCGCCCAGCGCGAACGCGAACGGGTGGTCGGCGGCCGGGTAGATCAGGGCGAGCGTCGCGTACGCCGCGACGCAGGCGATCACGACCGTGGCCGCCGAGAACACCTTGCGGTACACCAGCGCGCGGCACCGGTAGACGCGGACGTAGGCGTGGACGTAGCCCAGCACGATCAGCGCGGCGGTCAGCGACGGCGGCAGCAGCAGCACGCTCGCGAACAGCCACACCGACAGCAGGTGGTTGTACGGCGCGCCCTCGTTACTGACCTCGCGGATACGCTCGATGCCGCGGGCGGCCTCCTGGTAGGCGACCGCGGCGGCGAGCAGAAGGCCGAACCAGATCCAGTCCTGCCGGACCACCGAGGCAAATGTCAGAGTGCCGGCTACCGCGACCAGGGCAGCAAGTTCGACCAACAGGACGTATGCCAACATCGCACGCGAGAGAGACCATAGACGCCAGCGGCGTGGTGAGAGCCGTTCCGACCGCGGTCCGGGGTCGGGATGATCCGCTCCGTGCACCACCCTGTCCCTCCTCACGGAGGTCAACTGTAACCGCGCGGCCACCCGCTGTCGTAGCTCCAAACGAGTGACCGGCTGGCCCCAACCCCCAGGAGAAGTCATGTCCGCAACCGTCGCCATCAGCACCGGTCGCCCCCGCGACCGCCGCACCGGCCGTCCGACCGAATGGCGATGACGTAGCAACTCTGTTCGAGCGGAGGCGTTCGTCGTACCTGGGGGAACGGCGGGCGCCTCTCGGCATTCCCGGGCCGGTTACGCGAGGCCCAGCGGCAGCCGGGCGAGCGGCTCGACGAGCTCACGCTCCTCATAGGACAGATGAGACAGCAGGGTGTCGGTGAGCAGGTCGACCGCGTCACCGAGCTCGGTGATGCCCTTGGGATCGCTCACCGTGGCGACGAGCGCGGCGTCGACCCGGTTCAGCACGTCGTGGATGACGCGGTGCTCCGCGGACAACCGGTCCAGCACCGGGCCCAGGCGCGGGTCCGCGCGCCGCACCTGCGGGAAGAACGACACGTCCTCGAGCGAGTGGTGCATGGTGACGAACCGGCAGTAGCTCTCGCAGAACGCGCCGAGCGTCCAGTTGTTCTGCCGCATGGTCATCTCGTTGATCTCCGACCGGGCCGCGCCCGCGTCGAGCACGCCGTCGGCGACCTGGCGGACCATCGAGCGCACCCGCTCGAGCTCGCCGCGCAGGTGGTCGTGGATGTCGACGAGGTGCCGGCCGGTCAGCCGGCCGCCGTCGGTGTAGGTGGCGTCCGGGTCGGCGGACGGCCCGGTCGGGCGCGCCGACTCGTCCCACACCGTCTGGGTGGACAGGCGCGTGCCGTCGTCGGAGGTCGGCGTCACGCCGACCCGGTCGAAGTCCACTGAGGACGGCTCGGCGGGTTCCGATGGCGCACCGGTGTTCCGCTCCTGGGCGACCAGCTCGCGCACCGCGGGCGCCACCTCCTCGGCGAAGCGGCGCAGGTGGTCCTCGCCGCCGCTGTCGACCATGAGAACGAACCCGCTGATGCCCTCGGTCAGCGCGAGCTCGGCGAGCTGCTCGACCCAGACCGTGGCCGGGCCCCGCAGGAACTCCGTGCCGGAGCCGGTGAACGAGCCGGAGATGTTGTACAGCCGCCGGATGTCCGATGTGGACCGTCCGGCCTCCTCGGCGGCGGTGTCGATGATCTCGTTCAGGCCGGCCAGCCGCTCCGGCGGCACGTAGGGCGAGCTGGGCAGCCAGCCGTCGGCGAGCCGGCCGGTGAGCGCCAGCATGCGTTTCCCGTAGGCGCCGAGCCAGATCCCGATGTCGTGCACGGGGAACGGGCCGGGATGCGCGCCGGCGAGCCGGTAGTGCTCGCCGGCCAGCCGCACGCCGCGCCCGGGTGTCCACAGTGCACGGATGACGCGGACGGCCTCCTCGACCAACGCGACCGACTCGGCGGGGGTGCGGCGCGGGCCGCCCATACCCTCGATGCCGTCCCAGAACGCCCCGGCGCCCAGGCCCAGCTCCACCCGGCCGCCGGAGAGGATGTCGAGGCTCGCGGCGCTGCGCGCGAGGACGGCGGGCGGGCGCAGCGGCAGGTTGGCGACGTTGGGGAACACCCGCACCGCGGTCGTGCTCGCCGCGATGACCGATAGCAGCGTCCAGCTGTCGAGGAAGGCGGCCTGGTACGGGTGGTCCTGCACGCTGACGAGATCGAGACCGAGGCGGTCGGCCAGGCGGGCGAGGGTGAGCGTGTCGCCGGCCGCGTCGGCCTGCGGGGGCAGGAAGACGCCGAACTCCAGGGGGTGGCCGTAGTCGGGCATGAGATCAGTATGCCACGAGATATTCTGTCGAGCAGACGTTCTGCCGCACCGCGTACCATGAGCGCATGACGGCACTCGACGGCGACCTCGGCTGGACGCTCGGCGTCGTCTTCCGCGCGTACGTCAAGGCATGCGACGTGGTCATGGCCGGCGTGCCGGGCGGGCACCGCGGCTACCAGGTGCTGACCGCCGCGGCGCGCGACGAGGCGCCGTCGCAGTCCGCGCTGGGCGCGCAGCTGGGCATCGACCGCACGGTGCTCACCTACCTGCTCGACGACATGGAGCGCGCCGACCTGGTGGCCCGCAAGGCCGCCCCGGCCGACCGCCGCACCCGCCAGATCGTCGCCACCGAGCCGGGCCGCGCGTTGTTGTGCACACTGGAGGAGCGGCTCGCCCATGCGGAGGCGCACATCCTCGCCGGCCTCGCGGCCGGTGAGCAGCGGACGCTGAAGTCTCTGCTGGCCCGGCTGGCCGCGCACGCGAACGCGATCGACCCGGTGGACAGCACCTGCGCGGTCGTCGAGGACATCGGCGCCCGGCCGAAGAACTGAGCACAACCCGCCGATCGTCGGTTGTGTGAATGGTCTAGACCGCTTCATCCTTTGTTGGTGCGCGCAACAAAATGTTCAGTTGCCGAACGGACGGAGACGACAATGATGTCCGCACGCATCTCCCTGCTGGTCGTCGCGCTCGCCGCGAACCGTGTTGCCCGGGGCGGTCGCCGCCGCGGCCAACGATCCGGCGCTCGCGCAACCCGCACCCCAGGCAGTGGTCTTCGAGGACAACTTCGACGGGCCGGCCGGCGCCGGGCCGGACGGGTCGAAGTGGGTGCTCGAGACCGGCGACAACGTCAACAACCACGAGCGGCAGTACTACACGACCTCGCCGAGCAACGCGTCCCTCGACGGCGGCGGCAACCTCGTGATCACCGCCCGCCGCGAGAACCCCGCCGGCTACCAGTGCTGGTACGGCACCTGCGAGTACACCTCGGCCCGGCTCAACACGTCCGGGCGGTTCACCCAGACCTACGGCCACTTCGAGGCCCGCATCAAGATGTCCCGCGGGCAAGGGCATGTGGCCGGCGTTCTGGATGCTCGGCGACAACATCGGCGGGGCCGGCTGGCCGCAGTGCGGCGAGATCGACGTCATGGAGAACGTCGGCTTCGAGCCGTCCACTGTGCACGGCACGATCCACGGGCCCGGCTACTCGGGCGCGGGCGGGATCGGCGCGCCTTACGGCGGCCCGGTGTTCGCCGACGGCTTCCACACGTTCGCGGTCGACTGGGCGCCGAACTCGATCACCTGGTCGGTCGACGGGAACGCCTACCAGACCCGCACCCCCGGCGACCTGAACGGCAACCAGTGGGTCTTCGACCACCCGTTCTTCATGATCCTCAACCTCGCGGTGGGCGGGTACTGGCCGGGCGACCCCGACGGCAACACCCCGTTCCCGAACTCGCTGACCGTCGACTACGTCCGCGTGACCGCCTGAAACACCGTCTTGACGCCGCTGGTCCATGAGTTCTACGGTTCCGTTAGTTAGACAGTCTGCCTAACTAACGGAGCCGCTGCATGGACCAGCTGGCCGGATCGTCCCGGCTGCTCCGCGAGATCAACGAGGCCGCGGCGCTGCGTCACCTGCTGGACCGCGGCCCGCTGACCCGGGGCGACCTGCGCGAGCTCACCGGGCTCGCGAAGCCCACCACGTCCGACGTGATGCGCCGGCTCCAGGACGCCGGGCTCGCCAAGGTCGTCGGCCGCACCAGCGGCGGCCCCGGCCCCAACGCCGACATCTACGCCGTCAACCCGGACGCCGCCTACGCGGCGGCCGTCTCGCTGCGCGCCCGGTCGCTCGTCACCGCCGTCTGCGACCTCACCGGCGAGGTCCGCGCACGCACCGAGACACCCGTCGACTTCGCCGCGACCGACCCCGTCCAGGCGGTCCGCGACGCGGTCGCCGCCACCGCCAAGCAGGCCCGGATCCCCTTGCGCCGCCTGGACCACGTGCAGCTCGGCGTGCCCGGCTCGGTGCACGAACGGGCCGGGCGTGATCCGCTACGTCGACGTGCCCGGCTGGTCGCGGCCCGGCCTGATCGACGAGATCCGCGCGGCGCTGCGCACCGACGTCGGCGTGGACAACGACGTCAACCTCGCCGCGGTCGCCGAGCGGTCCCGCGGCATCGCCGGCGAGGCGGAGAGCTTCGCGCTGCTGTGGCTCGGCGAGGAGGGGCTCGGCCTCGCCATCGACCTCGGCGGCACGCTGCTGCGCGGCGCGAAGGGCGGCGCGGGCGAGATCGGCTACATGCCGGTCGGGCTGCCCGAGGCGGCCTCGAACGGCAGCTCGGCAGCGGTGCACGACTTCCACGACCTGGTCAGCGGCACCGCGATCCGGGAGCTGGCCCGGCGGCACGGGATCGACGCGGCCACCGGCCACGAGGCGGTGGCCACCGCGAAGGAGCACCCGGCCTTCCTCGACGAGCTCGCGGTGCGCATCGCCGTCGGGCTCGCCGCCGTCGTCGCCGTGCTCGACCCGTCGCTGGTCGTGCTGGCCGGCGAGGTCGGCCAGGCCGGCGGCACCCCGCTCGAGGAGGCCGTCGGCGCCGCGCTGCGCGGCCTGTCCGTGCTGGACACGGCAGTCGCCGCGACCGGCCTGACCGAGGACGCCGTGCTGCTCGGCTGCCTCGACACGACGCTCACCGCGGTCCGCGACTCGCTGCTGGACCGCCGTCAGTAACTCCGTCAGACAGCTCCGTCAGACAGCACCGCCAGACGCCGGGAGGAACGATGAACCGCCCCCGCACCACACTGATCGCGGCCGCGCTGCTGCTGGCGGTCGGCACCGCCTGCACCCCGGGCGGCAACTCCGACGAGGTCGCGCCGGCCGGCGAGAAGGCGGCCGGCACCGTCGAGTTCTGGCACTTCTTCACCGACCGCGAGGCCAAGGCCATCGAGGACGCGGTGGGCCGGTTCGAGGACAAGTACCCCGACATCGACGTCAAGATCACCGCCGGGCAGGACGACGCCAAGATGCTGCAGGCGATCTCCTCCGGCAAGGGCCCCGACGTGGGGCTGTCCTACTCCACCGACATCGTCGGGAAGTTCTGCGCCAGCAACGCCTGGCGCGACCTCGCGCCCTACCTCGAGCGCGACGGCGTGGACCTCGACCAGCTCCCCGCGACCGTCCGCTCGTACACCTCCTACCACGGCAAGCGCTGCGCGATGCCGTTCCTCGCCGACGTCTACGGCCTGTACTACAACAAGACGCTGCTGGCCCAGGCCGGCTACGACGGTCCGCCGAAGACCATGTCCGAGCTCGCCGACATGGCCAGGAAGCTGACCAAGCGGGCGGGCGACGGCACGATCCAGACCGCCGGTTTCGTGCCCCTGCTGAACTTCTACGAGCACACCCCGCAGCACGTCGCGCCCGCGTGGAACGCGCAGTGGCTCACCGACGACGAGAAGTCCGCCATCGGCAGCGACCCCGCCTGGCCGGCGATGCTGAAGTGGCACAAGGACCTCGTCGACTGGTACGGCTACGACAACCTGCAGAAGTTCACCGCCGGGCTCGGCGACGAGTGGAGCGCGGACAACGCCTTCCAGCGCGGCAAGGTGGCGCTCGCCATCGACGGCGAGTACCGCATCGCGTTCATCCGCGAACAGGCGCCGGACCTCGAATTCGGCACCGCGCCGCTGCCGGTGCCCGACGCCGCGCCGGACCGCTACGGCGCCGGCTTCGTGACCGGCAACATCGCCGGCATCTCGGCGAACTCGGACAACCCCGAGGCCGCGTGGGCGCTGGTGCGCTACCTGACCACGGACACCGAGGCGATGGTCACGCTCGCCAACGCGATCAAGAACGTGCCCACCACGAAGGACGCGCTGGCCTCCGACGAGCTGGAGGTCGACGAGCAGTTCAAGACGTTCGTCGACATCTTCGCCAACCCCGCCACCGCGACCACGCCGCCGAACTCGGCCGGCCCGAAGTACGTGGAGCTGACCCAGGAGTACGTCAACGGCTACCTGGCCGGCACCGCCACCGACCTCGACGGCGGGCTGAAGGACCTGGACCAGAAGATCGACCAGGCGCTCGAGCTCGGCCGGTAGATGGCGTCCACTGTGGACGTGCGGCCGGTGCGGGCCGCCCGGCCGGTGCCGCCGCGGCGCCGGGACCCGCGGCGGTGGCGCTACCGGCTCACCGTCCTGAGCTTCCTCGCGCCCGCGCTGGTCGGCATCGCGGTGTTCCTGGTCTACCCGTTGCTCGCCGCGCGTGTACTTCTCGTTCACCCGCTTCGACCTGCTCACCACGCCGGTCTGGGTCGGCCTGCGCAACTACGCCTACCTGTTCGGCGCCGACACCACGGCCTGGAAGTCCGCAGCCAACACGCTGTGGCTGGTCGTGGTGCTGGTGCCCGCGCGCATGCTGGCCGCGCTGCTCACCGCGATGCTGCTGACCTCGATCCGGCGCGGCGGCGGGTTCTTCCGCACGATCTTCTACCTGCCCGCCCTCGCTCCCCCGGTGGCCGCCACGATCGCGTTCGTCTTCCTGTTCAACCCGGCGACCGGGCCGGTGAACGCGTTCCTCGGCCTGCTCGGCATCGACGGTCCACTGTGGTTCGACTCGCCGGGCTGGGCCAAGCCCTCGCTGGTGCTGCTCGGCACCTGGGCGGTCGGCGACCTGATGGTGATCTTCCTGGCCGCGCTGCTGGACGTGCCGCGGCCGCTGTATGAGGCGGCGGAGATCGACGGCGCGAACGCGTGGCAGCGGTTCCGGTTCGTCACGCTGCCCGCGCTCTCACCGGTGCTGCTGTTCGCGGCGGTGACCGGCGTGATCCAGACGCTGCAGTACTTCACGCAGGCAGCCGTCGCGGCGAGCGTGGCCAGCGGCACCGCCACCACCGGCGGCGGGGTGTCCTCGACGTTCGGCTACCCGGAGGAGTCCACGCTGACCTACCCGCTGCACCTCTACGTCTCCGGGTTCCGCTACTACGACATGGGCTACGCGAACGCGCTCGCGGTCGTGCTGTTCGTGGTCGCGTTCGCGGTGACCCTGGTGCTGCTGCGGCGGTTCCGGATGTTCGCGGGGCCGGGCTCATGAGGTTCGTCGCGCGGTACAGCCTGACCATCGCGGTGGCGCTGATGTTCCTGGCGCCGTTCGTGTTCGTGCTGCTGACCGCGTTCATGACCAGCAACCAGGCGCTGACGGCGAACCTGTGGCCGCAGTCGTGGCACCCGGAGAACTTCGTCCGGATCTTCACGACGCTGCCGATGTTGACCTACCTGCTCAACACGGTCGCCTACGCCGGGCCTCGCGACCGGATTCATGCTGCTGTCGTCGGTGCCGGCCGCGTACGCGCTCGCGAAGCTGCGCTGGCGGGGCAGCAACGCGATGTTCGTGGTGATCATCTGCATGATGATGCTGCCGCCGCAGGTCGTCACCGTGCCGCTGTACCTGATGTGGGCCAACGCCGGCCTGACCGGCACGCTGTGGCCGCTGATCCTGCCGATGCTCGCCGGCGACGCGTTCAGCATCTTCCTGCTGCGCCAGTTCCTGCTGACCATCCCGAACGAGTACCTCGACGCGGCCCGCATCGACGGCTGTGGCGAGTGGCAGGTGCTGCTGCGGATCGTGCTGCCGATGGCGAAGCCGGGCATCGCGGCGACCGCGATCTTCCAGTTCTTCTACGCCTGGAACGACTACTACGGGCCGCTGCTCTACACCAGCGAGGAGCAGTCGGCCTGGACGCTGTCGCTGGCGCTGTCCCAGTTCAAGCACCTGCACCACGTCGAGTGGAACCTCGTGATGGCCGCGACGATCGTGGTGATGGCGCCGGTGATCATCGTGTTCTTCCTCGCGCAGAAGGCCTTCGTGCAGGGCGTGACGCTGACCGGGGTGAAGGGATGAAGGTCGCGGTCGTCGGTGGCGGGTCGACCTACACCCCGGAGCTCGTGTCGGGCCTCGGCGCCCTCGACGTGGACTCGGTGACGCTGATCGACCCCGCCGCCGGCCGGCTCGCGGTGGTCGGCGCGTTCTGCCGCCGCCTGCTCGACGACCGTGTCACGTGGACGTCCGATGTGGACGCAGGGCTCCGCGGCGCGGACGTGGTGGTCATCCAGCTGCGGGTGGGCGGGCAGGCGGCGCGGATCACCGACGAGACGTTCCCGCAGGCGTGCGGCTGCGTCGGCCAGGAGACGACCGGCGCAGGCGGGTTCGCGAAGGCGCTGCGCACGGTGCCGGTCGTGCTGGACGTGGCGCGGCGGGCGCGGGAGCTGGCGCCGGACGCGTGGCTGGTGTGCTTCACGAACCCGGTCGGCATCGTCACCCGCGCGCTGCTCGACGACGGCCACCGGGCGGTCGGGCTGTGCAACGTGGCCATCGGCGTGCAGCGCTACCTGGCGGGCCTGCTCGGGGTCGCCCCGGACGACGTCGTGCTGGACCACGCGGGGCTCAACCACCTGACGTGGGTCCGGGCGGCCACTGTGGACGGTGTGGACCGGCTGCCGTCAGCTGGTCGCCACGCGGGCGGTGGAGCTCGCGGACGACCTCGGGCTGCCGGTCGAGGCCGTGCGGCTGACCGGCACGCTGCCGTCGTACTACCTGCGGTACTTCTACTGCCACGACCAGGTGGTCGCCGAGCAGCGGAACGCGCCGACGCGCGGCGAGCAGGTGGCGGAGATCGAGCGCGAGCTGCTGGCGATGTACGCGGACCCGGCGCTGTCGACCAAACCGGAGCTGCTGGGCGAGCGGGGTGGGGCGTTCTACTCGGAGGCCGCCGTCGGCCTGCTCGGCTCCCTGCGGTCGGGGGACGGCGCGGTGCACGCGGTCAACGTGCGCAACGTCGGCACGCTGCCGTTCCTGCCGGACGAGGCGGTGATCGAGGTGTCCTGCCGGGTCGACACGGACGGGCCGGTCGCCGCTGCCGACCACGCTCGCGCCGGACCAGGCGGGCCTCGTCGCGCACGTCGCGGCCTACGAGGAGCTGGCCGTCGAGGCGGCGCTGCACGGTGGCGCGGACCGGGTGCGCCGCGCGCTGCTCGCGCACCCGCTGGCAGGCCAGCTCGACCGCGTCGAGCGGCTCACCGACGCCCTGCTCGCCGCCAACCCGGGGTTCCCGCGGGGATGAGCACGATCGTCGCGGTCGACGGCGGCAACTCCAAGACGGAGGTGCTGGTCTGCGACACGGCCGGGCGGGTGCTCGCCCGCACCCGCGGCCCGGGCACGAACCACCAGACCGCGGGCGGGTTCGACACCGCGCTGCGCCGGCTCGACGCCCTGGTGCGCGCCGCGCTGCGCCGGGCCGGGCAGGGCGAGCCGGCGGCGCTCGCCGCCGTCTACCTCGCGGGCGCGGACCTGCCGGTGGAGCTGGCCACGCTCACCGAGGCGGTCGGCGCGGCCGGCTGGGCCGACAAGTCCATAGTGGACAACGACGCGTTCGCGCTGCTGCGGGCCGGCACCGGCGCGGCGGACGCGGTGGCGGTCGTGTGCGGCGCGGGCATCAACTGCGTCGGGCGCAGCGCCGACGGGCGCACGCTGCGGTTCCCCGCACTCGGCACGCTGAGCGGCGACTGGGGCGGCGGCTGGGACATCGGCGCGCTCGCGCTGTGGCACGCCTGCCGGGCGCGAGGACGGCCGCGGGCCGCACACCGCTCTCGCCGGCGCGGTCGCCGCGCACTTCGGCCTCGCCACGGCGGCCGACGTGGCCGCCGCCGCGCACCTCGACCCCCGGTTCGCCGAGCGGCTCGGCGAGCTGTCCCCGCTGGTGTTCGCCGCGGCGTCGGCGGGCGACGCGACGGCCCGCGCGGTCGTGGTCCGCCAGGGCGAGGAGGTGGTGGCGCTCGCCGGTGCGGCGCTGCGCCGGCTCGGCCTGACCCGCGCGCCGGCCGCCGTGGTGCTCGGCGGCGGCGTGCTCCGCTCGCGCGACCCGGTGCTGTCCGGCGTGATCCGGGACGGCCTGCAGGCCGTCGCGCCGCACGCCGTGCCGAGCGTGGTCACCACGCCGCCGGTGCTGGGCGCCGCACTGCTCGGCCTCGACGCGCTCGGCGCGACCAACGCCGCCGAACGCCACCTGCGCGACGCCCTGGATCACTAGCCGACCGGACTGGCCCCGGCTGGCTGTCACGCCACACGTCGTGCCCAGCGTGGTCACCACACCGCCGGTGCTCGGCGCCGCGCTGCTCGGTCTCGACGCGCTGGGCGCGACCGCCGCCGCCGAACGCCGCCTGCGCCACGCTCTCGATCACTAACCGACCGGACCGGCCCGGAGACCGTCACGCCACACGTCGTGCCCAACGTGGTCACCACGACGGCGGCCGAACGCCACCTGCGCGACGGCCCGGATCACTGGATGATCGGATCGGGCCGCGATGATCGGGCGCGGCCGGGACGCCGTCGGCCAGTGTTGACGTCGGAAGGAGGCCTCATGATCACGGCACTCAACCGGCTCGTCGACCTCGTCGAGGAGCACCTCACCGAGGAACTCGACGTCGCGGGGCTGGCCGGCTCGCTCGGCACGACCGAGTACCACCTGCGGCGGATGTTCTCGTCGCTGGCCGGCATGCCGCTGTCGGAGTACGTACGCCGCCGGCGCATGACTGTGGCGGCGGCCGACGTCGTGCGCGGCGAGGACGACCTGCTGGGCATCGCCGTCCGGCACGGCTACGGCTCGACCGAGGCGTTCGGCCGCGCGTTCCGGGCCGTGCACGGCGCCGGTCCCGGTGACGTGCGCCGCGACGGAGGCCCCCTTCGCACACAACCGCAGCTCAGGTTCCGCCTGACCGTCGAAGGGAGCACCCCCATGGACACCCGCATCGCCAACCGCCCCGCGTTCCGGCTCGTCGGACACGCGACCCGGGTGCCGCTGATCCACCGCGGCGTCAACCCGCACATCCAGCAGCACATCGCCGCGCTGCCGCCGGAGGAACACCAGCGGCTGAAGGACCTCGGCGACACCCAGCCGACGGGCCTGCTCCAGGTCTGCGACGACCTCGACCCCGACGGCACCGAGGGCAGCGAGCTGACCTACCTGCACGGGGTCGCGGTCGCCGGGGACGCCGCCCGACGGCCTCGACACCATCGAGGTCCCGGCCGGCACGTGGGCGGTCTTCCACACCGCCGGGCCCCATCCGCAGACCCTGCAGGACGCCTGGGCCGCGACCGCGACCGAGTGGTTCCCGTCCAACCCGTGGCGGCTGCGACCCGGTCCGTCGATCGTCGCGGTCCTCGACCGCGCGGCCGACTTCAGCACCGCGACCTGCGAGCTGTGGCTGCCCGTCGAACGGCAACCGTGAAATGGTCTAGACCCTTGACAGGGCAATAGGCAGGCTGTCTAACTAATAGGGACCGGACCGACGATCCCCCACGGGGAGGAGATCGCCATGTCTCGCCGCCTGCTCCTGCTGCCGATCCTGGCGCTGCTGGCGCCGTTCCTGATCACCGCGCCCGCCACCGCGGCGCCGGTGACTCCGTTGCAGGCCAACGGACAGCTGCACGTCTGCGGGGTCAAGCTGTGCAACGCCGACCGCGCAGCCGTGCAGCTGCGCGGGATGAGCACCCACGGGCTGCAGTGGTACTCCCAGTGCGTCAACGACGCCTCGCTGGACGCGCTGGCCGGCGACTGGGGTGCGGACATCATGCGGATCTCCATGTACATCCAGGAAGACGGCTACGAGACCGACCCGCAGGGGTTCACCGACCGGGTCAGCTCGATCATCGACGAGCTGACCGAGCGCGGGATGTACGCGCTGGTCGACTGGCACATGCTCGACCCCGGCGACCCGTACTACAACCTCGAGCGGGCCAAGACGTTCTTCACCGAGATCGCCCGGCGGCACAACGGGAACACGAACCTGCTGTACGAGATCGCGAACGAGCCGAACGGCGTCTCCTGGCCGACGATCAAGAGCTACGCCGAGGAGCTGATCCCGGTGATCCGCGCGGTCGACCCGGAGACGCCGATCATCGTCGGCACCCGGGCGTGGTCCTCGCTCGGCGTGTCCGACGGCGCGGACGAGTCCGAAGTGGTCGACGACCCGGTGGCCGCGTCGAACATCATGTACACGTTCCACTTCTACGCGGCCTCGCACGGCGAGGAGTACCTCGACGCCCTGTCCCGCGCCGCCGACCGGATCCCCATGTTCGTCACGGAGTTCGGCACGCAGGAGTACACCGGCGACGGCCCGGACGACTTCGCGATGGCCCAGCGCTACCTCGACCTGATGGCGGCCAAGCAGATCAGCTGGACCAACTGGAACTTCTCCGACGACTTCCGCTCCGGCGCGGTCTTCGAGGAGGGCACCTGCCCGTCCGGCCCGTACACCGACCCGGACCGCCTCAAGCCGTCCGGCGAGTGGGTCCGCGACCGCATCCGCTGACCGCGGGCCCGGCGGCTACGGTGGCCGCCATGACCGACAACGACCGGCCGTGGGAACCGCCGCTGGCCGGCACCGAGACCGAGCACGTGGTCGGCGCGCTCGACCGGATGCGCGCGACCTTCCGCTGGAAGGCCGACGAGCTCGACGCCGCCGGGCTGGCGGCCAGCGTCGGCGCGTCCACGCTGACGATCGGCGGGCTGCTCAAGCACCTCGCGCTCGTGGAGGACTACTACTTCGGCCCCAAGCTGAGCGGCGAGCAGCTCGGCGAGCCGTGGGACACCGCGCCCGATGACGACGACTGGCCGTTCTTCTCGGCCGCCGCCGACGCCCCCGAGGAGCTGTACAGCCTCTGGGACGGCGCGGTCGCGCGGTCCCGCACGCGGCTCGCCGCGGCGCTGGCCGAGGGCGGGCTCGACCAGCTCGTCCACGTGAGCGGGCCGGACGGGCAGCACGCCAGCCTGCGCCGGCTCGTTTGCGACCTCGTCGAGGAGTACGGCCGGCACACCGGGCACGCCGACCTGCTGCGCGAGGCCGTGGACGGTCGGGTCGGCGAGGACCCGCCGGGCGGCTGGCGGCCGCGGTCGGGCCGGCCGGGCTGACGGCTCACACGTCGATGGAAAGCCGGACCTTGACCAGGTCGCCCAGCTCGAGGACCTCGGCCTTGCGGACCCACGCCTTCACCGGCACGACGTAGCTCCCGTCCTTGGGCCACAGCGACGTCGTCCAGCTGGTGCCGCCGATCCGCGCCGCGACCGGGACCATGCCCCAGCCGTAGGTCACGAGGTCGGCGGTCGCCTCCACCGCGGCGCACTGCTCGTCCGGCACGGTGACGAAGTGCCATGGCGCCGGGCCTTTCCAGAACCACAGCTCGCCGCTGAACTCCAGGTCCATGCGGCCACAATAGAAGCCGTGACCGTCTACCTCGACGTCGCCGAGGCGGCCTGGCGGTGGGTGCTGGACCAGGTGCGCCGGGACGGCGACGGCCCGTTCGTGCCCGAGTCCCCCGACGAGCCGATGAACCCGCGCTACCGCCACGGCATGAACAGCGGCACCGGCGGGCTGGCCCTCCTGCTCGCCGAGATCCGCGCCACCCGCGCGTGGACCGCCGAGGAGCGGCGCCTCGCGGACGCGATCGCCGAGCGGGAGCGCGCGCGGATCCCCGCCGAGGTCGACTGCACCTACTTCGACGGACTGGTCAGCTCCATCGGCGTGCTCACCGCGCTCGACGCCCCCGGCGTGGACGCCGCCGTGGACCGGCTGCTGGCGCTGGCCGAACCGGACGGCTGGCCGCAGACCGCCATCGGGCCGCCCCGCGCCGTGCCCGGCGCCCGCGTCAGCGACCTCGTGCTGGGCACCGCCGGCGTGCTGCTCGGCGCGCTGTGGGCCCGGCGCGCGGGCGCCGCGAACGCGGACGAGCTGGCCGGCCGGGCCGCGCGGGTGCTCATGGCCGAGGTCGAGGACGTGCCCACCGGCGCGAACTGGCGCTTCCTGCCCCTGCGGTTCCGCGCCACCCCACCCGTGGAGATGCCCAACTTCTCCCACGGGCTCGCGGGCATCGCGACCACCCTCGCGCTCGCGGGCACCGAGCTCGACCGCCCCGACCTGCTCGCCGCCGCGTGCCGGGGCGCGGCGCACCTCGTGACGCTGGGCGACAGGAGCGGCGACGGCTTCGCCGTGCCGCACCGCGTCCCGGCCGTCGACGACCACTCCGACTCTGACGACGAGGAGTTCGCCTACGGCTGGTGCCACGGCCCGACCGGCACCTCGCTGCTGTTCGTCGCCCTGGACCGGGCCGGTGTCGCGGATGTCGCGGGCGCGCCGCCGATCGCCTGGCAGCGCCGGTGCCTGCACCGCGTCCGCACGTCCGGCCTGCCCGCGCGGCTGCGCCCCGGATTCTGGGACAACGACGGGCGCTGCTGCGGCACGGCGGGCGTGGCCGACGCGTTCCTCGACGCCGCGCAGCGCCGCGGCGACCCGGCCGACCTCGGGTTCGCCCTGCACCTCGCGGACGTCCTCGTCGAGCGCGCCGTGCGCGAGGGGCCGCACGCCTACTGGCGGTTCATCGAGCACCGGGCGGCCGAGCCGCTGCTGGCGCCGGGCGTCGGCTGGCAGCAGGGCGCGGCCGGGATCGCGGCCGTCCTGTTCCGCGCCGCCCGGGTCGCGCGCGACGGCGCCGCCGCGGCCGCGGTCGCCCGCATGGACTCCTGGTGGGCGTCCTGCTGACCGCGGCGCGTTGGGGTTGACTGGCAGCCATGCCACTACAGGGAGAGTACGAGCCGAGCCCGATGGACGGGCCCGCAAGCAGGCCGAGGAGTTCGAGGGCTCGGACGGCGCCGCGGGCAACACGCTGCGCGGGCATGCCGTGATCGTCCTGCTCACCTCGCGCGGCGCCAAGTCCGGCAAGCTGCGCAAGACGCCGCTGATGCGGGTGGAGAGCGAGGGCCGCTACGCGGTCGTCGCCTCGCTCGGCGGCGCGCCGAAGCACCCGGTCTGGTACTACAACGTCAAGGCCAAGCCGCACGTCGAGCTGCAGGACGGCCCGGTCAAGCAGGACATGGTCGCCCGCGAGGTCACCGGCGACGAGAAGGCCAAGTGGTGGGAGATCGCCGTCGACGCCTACCCGGACTACGCCGACTACCAGCGCAGGACCGACCGCGAGATCCCCGTCTTCGTCCTCGAGCCGGCGGACGGCTGATCCGACCGCGCCGAACGAACGCCGGACGCGCGCCGGCGGTCGCCGGACGCGCGCCCGAAGATCGGCGAACGGGATGTGACGTGCGACGAGTGGGCGGCGCGTAGTCCCCCGCCCGGGGTAGGAATGAGCCCATGAACCAGCAGACATGGGACGCCGTCGACGGCTACTACGGCGACCTGCTCGTCGGCCACGACGCGGCACCTCGACGCCGCGCTCGCCGCCAGCGACGCGGCCGGGCTGCCGCAGATCGCGGTGTCGCCCAACCAGGGCAAGCTGCTGCACCTGATCGCCCGGCTGCGCGGCGCCCGCCGGATCCTGGAGATCGGCACGCTCGGCGGCTACAGCACGATCTGGCTGGCCCGCGCGCTGCCCGCGGACGGCCGGCTGGTCACCCTCGAGTACGCGGCCAAGCACGCCGAGGTGGCCCGCGCCAACCTCGCGCGCGCCGGGCTCGCCGACCGCGTCGACGTGCGCGTCGGGCCGGCGCTGGACACGCTGCCGACCCTCGAGGGCCCGTTCGACCTGGTGTTCATCGACGCCGACAAGCCGAACAACCCGGGCTACTTCCGCCACGCGCTGCGGCTGACCCGGCCCGGCAGCGTGATCATCGTGGACAACGTGGTGCGCGGCGGCCGGGTGGCCGACGCGGCCAGCACCGACCCGGCGGTCGTCGGCACCCGCGCGCTCGCCGACCTGCTCGCGGCCGAGCCGACGGTGGACGCGACCATGATCCAGACGGTGGGCGCCAAGGGTTACGACGGCTTCGCGTTCGCCCTGGTCACCGGCTGATCTCCCCTTCCGTCAGCGCTCGACGGGCCGGCCGAGCCGGCCGCGCGGAACTGGCGGAGCATCGTCGAACGCCACGACCGGCGAGCGCGCCAGGCAGCCTCGCACGGCATGCCGCACGGCGACGCGAGCACCTCCCCCGACCCGGGCGCGATGCGCAGTCCGCAGTAGGCGGTCAGGAACCGCGGCATCGCGTCGGCGTCCGGCAGCGGCACGAGATGGCACGTCCGCCGGCTCTCGCCGATCATCGACCCGTCCGGCTGCCGGGGTTTCAGTCGAACCAGGATCAATGCCCGGGTCATGACCGAACGGTAGGACCGTGCCGACCTGGCACGACAGAAAATTTCCCCGATATTTCTCGCGACCACCGGATTCGGCCGTAACGCGGCGCGTTTATTGCCCATCCGGCAAGTCGTCCATCGGAAAGGTCGTCGACGACCCGTTTGATGATCTCGCGGGCCTGCCGGCCGTAGCTCGCGGCCGCCGCCATCGAGTCGAAGATCGACCGGTACAGCTCGATCTCCTGCGGTCCGGCCAGGTTCAGCTCCGCGGAGTACGTCTCGACCATCACCCGCTCGTCGTCGAGCAGCCAGAAGCCGTGCGCGGGCGCCACCGCGTACGCGGTCTCGAAGCCGATGATGCCGAACTTCACGTTGGGCAGGGCGGCCAGCGAGATCAGCCGGTCGAGCTGGCCCAGCATGACCTCCGGCGGGCACAGCCGGTACCGCAGCGCCGCCTCGGTGAGCACGAAGTGGAACCGTTTGTCCTGCCGGTAGAGGATCTCCTGGCGCCGGATGCGGATCTGCACGGCCTCGTCCATGTCGCCGCGCAGCTTGAGCACGGCGACGCTCTGCGCGAAGCGGGCCCGCGCGTACTCGGCGGTCTGCAGCAGCCCCGGCACGAAAGTGGCTCTCGAACGCCCGGAACAGCCGCGTGGCCTCGTCGAGCGCGACGATCTCGTTCTGGTGCGACTTGCAGCCCGCCGCGCAGCTGGCGCTGCCACTCGATGTTCTGCACCGCGAGCGTGTGCAGCGAGGCGAGCAGCGTCGTCGGTCTCGCCCTCGCCGCGCGGTCGCCTTCGCCCACACGCGGATGTCCTCGTCGGTCGGCGACTGGCGGCCGTTCTCCAGCTTGGAGACCTTCGACGGCGGCCAGCGCAAGCGACTCCGCGAGCTCGCGGCCGCTCAGGCCGGCCTGGCGGCGCAGCTCGCGGAGCCGCTTGCCGAGTGCGAGGCGTGCCTCGTGGAGGCTGGACACGCCGCTGGTTCGAATCGGTGGCACCACATGTCCCGTTTCGCACGGCGCGTGTCCGGCGACGTCGCGCCACTGCGGCCACGACAACGATAGCGGCCACCGCGGAGAATTTCCGAGAAATTTCTCGGAAATCTCGCCCGATTGCCTCAGTGAAATCTGCCGTATCGACGAACGCTAGTGGCATTCCTCCGCGTACCCGAGCGCGTAGAGGCGCAGCACGTCCTCGGGAATCTCGATGATCGCCTCGCCCGGCGGGCACCGGGCCGACGTCGGCGAGCGCCTGGGATCGGTCACGACCCAGCCCTGGGCGATGAACGTCCGGCGGTCGGTGCGGTCGGTGGCGAAGAGGGTCGGGGACTGCCCCTCCTGCGAGTAGGGGTCCTTGCCGAGAAAGCGCGCACGCACGTTGGTCTCCGTTTCAAGAAACTGGGGAAATTGTTCTTGATCGTGAGTGACCGGCGGCCGGGGCGTCAAACCGGCCGCGTCCGGCCGGGCGCCGCTCGTCGCAGCGCGACCGCTCAGGCGAGTGCCAGCGTACGACGACCCTCGATCGTCCGTATGTCGCGAGTTGAAGACCGCTCAACGAAAGAACACCAGCGTGTCGGCTCGTCTTAGCGTGAACCGTGCCGGAGTCCTGCGCTCCGGCACGAGAGGCGAGGCGAGGCGAGACCATGGACCACTGGACCGACGCGACGTGGCTGAACCGTGCCGACCACCCGACCCTGCGCGCGGTCGCCGGGCACGCCGTGCGCGTGCTGCCCCGGCCCGGCGTGACCGGCTCGACGACGACCCGGCCGGCCACCCGCGGCTGGCCGAGGACGACGAGCCCGACGGCATCCGCGTGCTCGTCGTGGGCGACGACGTGCTCGCCCGCCGCGGTGTGCTGGCCGCGCTCGACGGCGAGCCGGGCATGGTCGTGGTCGGCGAGCACCGCAACGGGCCCGCCGTGTTCACCACGCTCGCGTCCCGGCACCCGGATGTCCTGCTGCTGCACGGGTTGCGGGCCGAAGACGCCGCGCCGGTGCTCGCCGCGGTCCGCCGGTCGGACCGGGTGGTGCGGGTGCTCGGCATCGGCATGCGCGACGGCGAGGCGCTGACCGAGCCCGGACGTGTGCGGGTCGCTGCCCGCGTGGGCGACGCCGGAGGAGGTCGTCGCCGCGGTGCGGATCGCGGCCGCCGGCTTCGCGCTGCACCGGCCGGGACGGCCGGCCACCCGGGTCAGCTGGTGCCGATCCCCGAGCAGGGCCACGGGCGCCGCGTCGCCGTGCGCGACGGGCTGAGCGAGCGCGAGTGCGACGTGCTCGCCCTGGTCGCGCGCGGGCATGTCCAACGCCGAGATCGCCGCGGAGCTCACCGTCTCCGAGCACACGGTCAAGTCCCACATGCAGAACCTGCTCGGCAAGCTGAGCCTGCGCAACCGGATCCACGCGGTGATCTACGCGTTCGAGTCCGGCCTGGCCGCCCCCGAGCACCGGTGACGCGGAACTCCACCATGCGACTGCACATCCTCGGCCCGCTGGAGGTCCACGACGCGGCCGGCGTCCCGGTCGAGGTCACCGGCCTCAAGCGGCGCGCGCTGCTCGCCGCGCTGGTGGTGCGCGCCGGCCGCACGGTGTCCACCGAGCGGCTCATCGCCGAGCTGTGGGGCGAGCGGCCGCCGGCCAACGCGGCGAACGCGCTGCAGGCGCAGATGCGCAGGCTGCGCAGGGTGATCGAGGAGGCGTGCGGCGAGCCGGACCGGATCGTCACCCGCCCGCCGGGCTACGTGCTGGCGCTGCGCGCCGGGGAGAGCGACGCGGTCGAGTTCGTCGGGCAGGTCGAGGCCGCGACAGGCGCTCGCCGTCGCCGAGCCCGGCGCGGGCGGTGCCGTTGCTGCGCGCGGCGCTCGGGCTGTGGCGCGGGCCCGCGCTGGAGGGCTGCGCGCTCGGCGACGTGTGCACGGCCGAGGCGGTGGCGCTCGACGAGCAACGGCTGACCGCGCTGGAGACGCTGTACGACGCGAGCCTGCGCGCGGGCCGGCACACGCGAGGTGATCGGCGAGCTGGAGCAGATCTGCGCCGCGCACCCGCTGCGCGAACGGTTCCACGACCAGCTGATGATCGCGCTGTACCGCAGCGACCGGCAGTCCGACGCGCTCGCCGTGTACGACCGGGCCCGCCGCAGGCTGCTGCACGACCTCGGCGTCGAGCCGGGACCGGTGCTGCGTACGCGGATGCAGGTCGATCCTCGCGAACACGCCGGAGCAGCCACAGCCCGCACCACAGCTCGCGCCGCAGGAGGTCGCGCACGAGTCGGTGGAGCTGAGCCGGGAGCTGGCCGAGCTGCAGCAGCGGATCGACGCGCTGGCCAGCCGGCAGGAGGCGCTGCTCGCGTCGCTGCGCCTGCTGACGCCGGAGCGGATGCCGCGGGTCTAGCCGGCGGTGCTCAGGAAACCTGGTCGACGGTGCCCAGCTGCTCCGCGAGCATCGCCGGCAGGTAGGCGCCGGCGAGGTCGGCGGGAGTCTCGGGGACGTCCGTGGCGCGCACCGGCACCGCCACCGGGTCGGCGGCCCTCTCGCGCGCGGCGGGCAGGGCCGGCACGCACTCGAAGCCGCGGAGCAGGTCCGCGGCGCGCTCGGCGAGCGTGCGGTTGGCCGGGCCGGTGTCGGGAGCCAGGTGCAGCACCTGCGTGGTGGAGGTGCGCAGCGCCCGCTCGACGATCTCCCGGTTGCCCGGGAAGCCGAGCTCCTCGTCGTGCGGGGTCATGCGCGTCTCCCCAGGGTCTACGTGTACCCGGTCATGTGTCCGGTCGGATCGACATGTCCATTGTCCGGGCCGGTCGGCGGCGGAGACAATCCCTCGGCGGAACGGTCCTCGCCGGACCGCCACGTCACTCCCGCGAGGGAGCGCCACGCCGTGGGAACCACCTGGTAGCAGACCCCGGTGGTCTCCTCGGAGATCGCCCAGAGCCGTTGCGCCGCAACGACGTCGTAGGCCGCCGGCGCGGCCGGCCGCAGCGTCACCGGCGGACCGCCGCGGCGCACCGGCTGGATGTAGTCGCCGCCGCGCACGCCGGGTGCCGTCGCCGCGTAGAGGATCGGCGCCGTGCCGACCGGGATGGACTGCGCGTCCGAGCCGAGCCGGCGCAGCAGCGCGAGCCGCTGCGCCGGTTCCGGCGGACCGAACTGCGTGGCGGTCAGCCGCGGGCTCGTCGCGACGCTGCGCAGTGCCACGCCGGCCGCGACGAGCCTGCGGTGCAGCTCCTGGGCGAACAACAGGTTGGCCAGCTTGGACCGGGCGTACGCGCTCGCCCGGTCGTAGTCGCGTTCGAACAGCAGGTCGTCGAAGTCCAGGCCCGCCTCGGGCAGCTCGTGCACCCGGCTCGCCACCGTCACGACGCGCGCGCCCGGCCGGTCGAGCAGCAGGTCCAGCAGCAGCCCGGTCAGCGCGAAGTGCCCGAAGTGGTTGGTGCCGAGGGTGGCCTCGAGGCCGTCGGCGGTCCGGCCGTAGGGCAGGTACCCCACGGCGGCGTTGTTGATCAGCAGGTCGAGCCGGTCGTGCCCGGAGTGGAACCGAGCGGCGAACTCGCGGACGGAGTCCAGGTCCGCGAGATCGAGCCGCATCGGTTCCACCAGCGCGCCGGGCACCCTGCGGCGGATGTGCACCGCCGCGGCCTCGGCGTTGTCCGTCCGGCGCGTCGCGACCACCACGTAGGCACCGTGCCTGGCCAGCTCGAAGGCGGCCTGCAGCCCGATCCCCCGGTTCGACCCCGTCACGACGACGGTCCGCCCGGTCTGGTCGGGAATGCCGGCGGCGGTCCATGGCGCCATGACAGCGCTCCCGGGCCGCGATCAGTCCCGGTCCACCACGTCGACTTGACAGGTCACGGCGGTGCGCCCGAGCTGTTCGAAGGTCACCTGCAGCGCGTACGCGTCACCCTCGGCCGGCCGCGGTACCACCGTGACGACGCAGGGCTCGTCCAGCTCGATGTAGCGCTCGAAGGCGAACGAGCCGTGCAGGGCGACCGCGCCCGGACGCGCGAGCGTGAGCAACGCGGCCTGGCGGGCGGCCTCGGCCACGGCCATGCCCGGCGCGTGGTCCTGGGGGTGGTCGAACAGGCGATGGTTGTCCTGGTCGACCCGGAGCAGGAAGGTGTTCGGCAGGGGCGTCGCGGCGAGCAGCACGTCCTCCGGCCGCACGCGCCCGGCAGTCGCGGGCGGCACCGGCGGCGCGAGCGGGACGAGGGTGCCGGGGTCGATGTGACGCTCCCCGCGCACCCGGGCGTACGCGGCCGGGGTCAGCGAGCTCCAGGTGGTCTGCCCGGACGCGACCGGCTCGCCGTCGCGGTCCACCGTGTACTCCAGCCGCATGCCGGCCACCCGGGCGCCACGCCTGCGGATCTCGTAGGCACCGACGAACAGCGTCAGCTCGGCGTCGGCGTCGTCGAACCGCAGCCCGTCCTCCTCGACGGTGTAGCTGACGTCCTGCCACACGATCTTCTCGGCGCGGGGCACGCCGTAGAACTTGTGGGCGATCGCCATGCCCGCCTGGCGGACGGTCTCCACGAGTAGCATCGGGTTGTGTACGCCCGCACGGGGCTCGAAGAACGAGTGGGATCGGGGCCACCGGGCTCCCACTTCGAAGATGTTGTCGTTCAGCGCCGACATGTCGGTGATGAGGACCTCGGAGACCGTGCAGTGCACGAGCTCCCGGGGGATGGTGCGAACAGCGTGCGACGGGGTCTGGGCCGCGGTTCCCGGTAACTCTTCCGGGCTTGGCTCGAGATTGAGAGTCATCTGACTACCTCGCTCGCAGGAAGATCAAACTTCGTCGGGTGGGGCGTGTGTTCTAGACCACGTTGAAACAATACCTACCAACCGGTTTCTTTTCGAGGCCCGTGTAGCCGATTCTTGAGCTATCCTGAGTGGCGAGTCGAGGAAGCCTTGAGCCGCGCAGCAACGGGGCTGCGGCGGTGCCGGGGGCATGGCAACCTCGGTTTGTTCTGTACAGCCGTATGGTCTGGAGGCCCTTCTCTTGGCACGTCAGGAACGCGCCGAACGAACCCGCAGCAACATCCTCGATGCTGCCGCGAAGGTGTTCGACGAACGCGGTTTCACCGGCGCCAGCCTCTCGGACATCCTCGCCCGGGCGGACGTCACGAAGGGCGCGCTCTACTTCCACTTCTCCTCCAAGGACGAGCTCGCCAAGGTGCTCATCGCGGAGCAGTTCGCGGTCGGCGACCAGCCCAGCACGGGTGTCGGCCTGCAGAGCGTCATCGACATGAGCCACGAGATGGGCCACGCGCTCCAGAACGACGTCCGCGTGCGGGCCAGCATGCGACTGGTGGTGGAGGCCAACTTCAGCGACCCGACGCCGGACAGCTACCTGCAGTGGATCAAGATGCTGCGCGAGCCGCTGCAGAAGGCCTTCGAGCGCGGCGACCTGCGCCGCGAGCTCGACGTCGACGACGTGGCGAACTGGGTGTCCGCGGTGTTCCTCGGGGTCTGGACCCAGTCCTCTGTGCTCACGAACCTCGAGGACATCCACAGCCGGCTGACCATGCTCTGGTCGATCGCGATCCCGGGTCTCGTCCCGCCGCGACGGCTCAGCCGCTTCGTGCCGGCGGGCACGGCGTCGTTCGACTCCGCCATCGCCTGAGCAGGCACGTCTTGTAAGAGCGCCGCATCGGTTCGGCTCTTACTTGGCCCGTTCCGTGCCACCCGGCGTGATCAGGGCGATTCGCTCCCCGGCGGCCATTCCGGGCAGGATCAGCCGTCCACATCTCCCGGATGTTCTCGCGGATGGGCCCGTGCCGGATGCCCGACCACCACAGCATCTCCACGCCGGCGCAGATCGGTCAGCACCAGCGTGCTCGCCTGGTCGATCGCGACCCGCGTCGGCCAGGTCGCCCGCCTGCGCGAGGCGCTGCCCAGCATCGTCTCCACGGCGGACGAGCAGGTCGACGTAGAAGTCCAGGAACGGCGGGCCGCGGTGGCCGCACTCGCGCGCCGTGCGCAGGCTCGCCCGCACGACCGCCTCGTGTCTCCAGCCAGTGGGCGAGCTCGTGGGTCAGGTCGACAAGGGACTGCAGCACCGGCCGGTCGGTCGTCGAGCACGCGGTACACGGCGTTGCGCAGCAGCGCGCACGCCTCGGCCTGGATCGCGCCGGCGAGCTCGTCCTTGGAGGAGAAGTGGAAGTAGAACGCGCCCTTGGTGACACCCGCCGCGCGGCTGACGTCCTCGAGCGTGGCGCCCGGAGAAACCGTTGCGGTCGAACAGCTCCGCCGCCGATCGCACGAGGTGCAACCGCGTGTTCTCCGATCTCGACTGTTTTGTCACGACACGTCCCGGGGCCCCGTGATCCGCTCAACCGTTGAGCGGATTGTCCTGCCGAGGGCTCTCACCTCGGGTCATATGCCAAAGTAGGGCGCGTCGCCGCAGCCCTACTTTTGGTCGGTGTTCGTGGGTCAAGTGGTCAACCCGCCCGGTCCAGCGCGGCCGCCTCGGTGCCGACCTCGGCGAGCCGGCGGTCCGACATCAGGATCGCGTGCTGCAGTCGGCGCAGGCTGGGCGACGGCTCGAGGCCCGAGCTCGTTCACCAGACCGGTGCGCATCCGGCGGTAGACGTCGATCGCCTCGCCGCGACGGCCCGAGCGGTACAGCGCCAGCATGAGGTGCGCGTGCAGGCCCTCGTGCGTGCGGTAGCGGCCGACGAGCCCCGCCAGCTCGCCGAGCAGCTCGTGGTGGCGGCCCAGGCGCAGGTCCGCGTCGATGCGGCGGTCCAGCACGTTCAGCCGGGCCTCCTCCAGGCGGTGCGACTCGACCTCGAGCAGCGGGCCGGTCTGCACGTCGACCAGCGCGCGGCCGCGCCAGATCGCCAGCGCCTCGGTGAAGTGTGCGCGACGCGGCCTCGTAGTCGCCCATCTCCCGTGCGCGGTGTCCAAGTGCGGCCAGCCGGTCGAACTCGTGGACGTCCACCCGGCCCCCCATGGTGTCCAGCAGGTACCCGCCCGGGTAGGTGACGAGAACGCGCTTGGCGTCCTTGGGACCGTCGGCCGGCGACTGGTCGAGCGCCGCACCGATGAGGTTGCGCAGGTGCAGGATGTAGGTCTGCACCGTCGTGTTGGCGCTGCGCGGGATGTCCTCGCCCCACAGCTCCTCGAACAGCGACGCCATCGGCACCACCTGGTCGGCGTGCACGGTGAGCATTGCCAACACCTTACGGGGCTTGGCGGCGGTGGGGACCACCGACGTGCCACCTTCGCGGGCGACTAGGGGCCCTAAAACGTCAATGTCCACTTCGGTCTCCTGAGGCCTTCGTCGCGACCGACTGCCAACCGGTTTGATCGACAACGGCTCGGCCGCTCCTCAAGACTACAAAACCGACCGCCCGGTTTGTCAATAGAAACCGGCTGGTTGGTTTCTTTTGATCAACGGGGCATTTCTCCACGTCAGCACACCAGTCACCCTACGCGCTCACAAATCGGACATATGCGCCAGGAGGAGTAACTGTGCGTTGTCTAGTTAACTGCGACAACTCATTATCCGGCGGCCTGGCGGGGCCGGCCGACCTCCGGAACGAGGTCCAGCGACGGGTCGTGGTTCAGGATCGCCTGCATCCGATCCTGGAGCATCGTGGACGGTTCCATTCCCAGTTCGTCCACGAGCCTGCGGCGAACGACGTTGTACTCGCGCAACGCGTCGGCCTGCCGGCCGGACCGGTACAGCGCGATCATCAGCATCTCCGCGAGCCGCTCGCGCCACGGGTAGAGCATGGCCATCTTCTTGAGCTCGCTGATCACGCCGCCCTGGATGCCGGCGACGATGCAGGCGTGGAACTTGTCCTCGATGGCGGCGAGCCGGCTCTCCTCGTAGTGCAGCACCGAGCTGTGGCACAGCGGGCCCGCCCGCCACGCCCTCGAGCACCGGGCCGTCCCAGAGGTCGAGCGCCTCGGTGAGCAGGTCGCGTGCCTTGACCGGGTCGGCGTCGAGCTCGGTGGTGCGCGAGGCCGACGAGGTGCTCGAAGAGCTTCGCGTCGATCTCCTCGGTGTCGGCGTGCAGCACGTAGCCGGTGGGCAGGGTGATCAGCCGCTCGCGGGCGAACTCCTCGCCGAACGTGGTCGCGCAGCAGCCTGCGCAGCCGGGTGACCAGCGCCTGCAGCGCGTTGTTCGCCTTCGCCAGCGGCCTGCCCCTCCCACAGCTCCTCGAAGAACTGCTCCTTCGTGACGACCTTGCCGGAGTTGATCAGCAGGGTGGCCAGCAACGTGCGCTGCCGGCCGCCCTGGATCGCCAGCAGCCGCCCGTCCGCGACCAGCCCGACGGAACCGAACAACTTGAAGATGACCGTGCGCGCCCGTACCGGGGACAAGTGCCTGTCCGTCATACCGACCCGCCTCCCTCCGTATCGCCCAGCCGATGCTCGGCGAGCCGGCTGACACCCCGATGACGCACGCCTGACCCCGCGACCGGTCCACTAGCGACACGAGTTCTGGATCAAGACCGGCTCGAGGCAAGCGCGGAACCGATAGCTCAGAGGGCGTTCGAGGCGCGGAAGACCTGGAGGAACGCGGTCAGGCTCGCGCCGTCGGAGAAGGCGACGTACTCGCGCGAGCACCGCGTGCGGCGCCCACTTGTGCTTGTAGGCGAGCTGGGTGGCCGCCGGGTACACGGCCGCGCCGCGGCGGGACAGCAGGCCGACGAGCCGGCGGAACCAGCCGCTCGCGCGACGGGTGCTCGAGGTCGGCCGACAGGCCGGTGAACGGCGTGAAGCCGAAGTGCAGCCACGGCACGCCCTCCGCGCGGAACGCCTCGATCGCCGCCGCGTTGATCGCCTCCATCACCCCGGGCGGGCCGGTCGGGCGGCGCCGCGACAGGTCGTGCAGCCAGCCCGGCCGGCTGCCGTAGGCCGGCGAGTAGGAGATGTAGCCGGCGAGCTCGCCGTCGATGGTGCCGGCGAACAGGCGGCGGGCGTGCTGCACCGGCCCGCCGTACTCGCCGACGAGGAACTCCAGCGGCTTGGCGTGCTTGCCCTTGCCACGCAGCCACTCCGCGTCCAGCGCGGCCATGCTCGGCGGCCCAGTCCTCCGTGCGGCACCTCGGTGCACGACGAGCCCGCTGCGGGTGGCGCGGGAGATCTTGTTGCGCAGCCGGACGAACCGCGAGCCGCGCAGCGTGAACGCGGCGAGGTCGACCGCGTAGGACGCGCCGACCTGGTTCACCGTGTAGCCCCGCCGCCGCGTAGGTGTCCACATCGGACTCCTGCGCCTGGATCGCGACGACGCGCGCCGCGTCGGCGCGGGCGAACTCGGTGAAGGCGCGCAGCAGCGCCGCCCGGTCGGGGCCGAACGGGGCGCCGAACACCACCAGGTGCCGGCCCGAGCGCCGGTACACCACGACCCCGTCCAGACCCGGCGCGGTGAAGTGCTCGTTGCCGGAGCTCAGCGCGAGAAACGCGCTCGGATTGTCCGCGTACGCCGCGACGGCGGAATGCACGGAATCGATTTCAACGCAGCCGTAGTCATTCTCGATCCACCGATCCTGCGCTGCCTGCTACTTTCCGCGCACACCGAGTATCGGTCCGCGCGGCACGGCTCGCCAAACCGCCTCGCGACCAGCGGATCAGCCGTGCGTCAGCGCCGGCACGGAACGGCCCGAGTCCGCTGTCAGTGGCACATCAGGACTCGTTGTCAGACTCGAATTCGTGACGCTCAGCCTGGCCAGTGGTATCGCCGCGAACCCACGCGCGACCCGAGTGCCCACGTACTTTCCCACGTGGGTGGCCGCGACGTGGACTCGGGGCGTTACCTCTACACCGTGAGCACCCGGTCGATCCTGACCGACGTGTTCGCGAGCCTGACGCTCAAGCGCCGGCTCGAGCAGGGCGGCTGCGACGACGTCCCGACCGAGGACGTGGTCGGCCGCTGCGCGGTCGCCGACGCCGGAGACCGTCGCGCGCGGCACTGGACGCGGCCGCCGCGGCCGCGCCCGAGTGGGCCGCGACGCCGCTCGCCACCCGGATGCGGCTCGGCGAGCTGGTCCGCGCGCGGCGTGCGCGCGCAGCCGCGACGAGCTGGTCGACGCTGCTCGTCGCGGAGGGCAGCCCGGCCGCGCTCGCCCGCTGGCAGGTGGCCGGGCTGCTGGAGCTGTTCAGCCCCGAGACGCTGCGGCTACTGCGCCGCCCAGCTGCACCAGGAGTTCCGCCAGGAGCTGCCCGGGCGCCGCACGCTGACCGTGCGCCGGGTCGCCGACGGCGTGGTGTGCGTGAACCCGCCGCAGAACGCGCCCGCCGCGAGCGCGCTGTTCGGCATCACCCCGCTGCTGGCCGGCAACGCGGTCGTCGTCCGCGCGCCGCGCAGCGCGCCGCTCGGCGTGATGTTCGCGCTGCGCGAGCTGGTCGTGCCCGGCGCTGCGCGAGCTGGGCGCGCCCGGCGGGCACGCTGAACTTCTTCTGCGCCCGCCCCGGCCCGGTGCTGCGCGGCCTGGCTGGACAGCCCGCACGTCGCCGACATCTTCTACACCGGCGACGTCGAGCGCGGCCTGGAGCTGGAGCGCGAGTGCGTGGCGCGCGGCAAGAAGCCGATCCTCGAGCTGGCCGGCAACGACTGCGTGGTCGTCTGGCGCGACGCCGACCTCGACGCGCGCGGTCGAGGCGCTGACCGAGTGCTTCTACGGCTCCGGCCAGATCTGCATGGTGCCCAACCAGGTCGTGGCGCACCCGGACATCGCCGACGAGCTGCTGGCCCGGCTCGCGCACGGCCGCCGCGGCGATCCGCCCCGGCTACCCCGACGAGGAGGGCGTGCTGCTCTCCCCCGTGCTGCGCAGCGAGCGGTTCTTCGCCTACGTGCGCGACGCGCTCGACCGCGGCGCCACGCTGGTGCACGGCGCGCGGCGGCTCGAGGTCGACGGCACGCCGTGCGACACCGGGCCTGTTCCTCGAGCCGACGGTGTTGCGTGTGGACGGTCTGGCCGGCTGCCGGGAGATCGACGCCGTGCGCGGCGAGACGTTCTTCCCGCTGCTGCCGGTGATCGTGCCCGAGCCGGCGGACGGACCTGCTCGACCGCGGTGCTCGCCCACGTCAACACCAACCCCTACGGGCTGCGGAACTCGCTGTGGGCCGGCGACGACGCGGTCATCGACCGGTTCGTCGCGCGGACCGCGCAACGGCGGGCGTGCTCAAGATCAACGACTCGCACATCGGCTTCCTGCCCTACCTGCCCACCCACGGCGGCACGGGGCTGACCGGCGGCGCGTTCGGCGAGGCCAACTACCCGATGCTGCGCACCTCGCACCTGCAGGGCGTCTCCCGCGCGACCGGGATCCGGCCGCGCGACGCCGTCTTCGGCACCGACCACCCGAGCGAGGAGCTGACATGCACTTCCTCGAGGCGGACCGGATCGTCTGCGACAAGCTGCTGCCGGGCCTGCGCCAGCAGCTGGCGGAGATCCCGCTGCCGGAGCTGGAGTCCACCGACAGCCCGGCGATCGAGATCTTCCGCGCGCACGGCGGCACGAACCTGCTGGTGCCGGCGGACTACGGCGGGCTGGACGCCACGCCGCTGGACGCCGCCCGGGTGGTCCGCGCGCTGGCGGCCACGGCGCCGTCGATGACGGTCGCGACGATGATGCACCACTTCTCGCTCGGCACGCTGTTCGCCGTCGCGGAGCTGGTCGGCGGCGACTCCGACCTCGACGAGCTGCTGCTGCGCCGGGTGGTCGGCGAGCGGCTGCTGGTCGCGTCCGGGTTCGCCGAGGGCCGCACCGCGCAGGGCATCCTGTCGCCGACGATGATGGCCGAGCCGGTCGAGGGCGGCTACCTGGTCAACGGCGCGAAGAAGCCGTGCAGCCTGTCGCGGTCGATGGACCTGCTCACCGCCAGCGTCGGCATCGAGCAGGAGGACGGCTCGGTCGCGATGGGCCTGCTGATGCTGCCCGCGGACACGCCCGGCATCTCGGTCCACCCGTTCTGGTCGACGCTCGGCGCTGGCCGGCGCGGAGAGCGACGAGGTGCGGCTGACCGACGTCCTGGTCGCGCCCGAGCAGATCATCGCGCCGGACCCGGACCTCGCCGAGGCGATGGACCAGCTGACCACGGTCGGGCTGATCTGGTTCCAGCTCACCGTGTGCGCGGCCTACACCGGCATCGCGAGCGTGCTGGTGGAGAAGGTGCTCTCCGGCGGGCGCGGCAGCGTGTCGGACCGGGCGGCGCTGGCCGTGCGGATCGAGTCGGCGGCCGCGCTCACCGAGGGCCTGGCCCGGCGGATGATGGACGGCGAGACCGACAACGACACGCTCGCCGCGGCGCTGGTCACCCGCTACGCGGTGCAGGACGCGGTCGCGCGCGACCGTCAACCAGGCGGTCGAGCTGCTCGGCGGCATGGCGTTCATCGGCAACGGCGACATCGCCTACCTGGCCGCCGCGTCGCAGGCGATCGCCTTCCACCCGCCGTCGCGGACCAGCGTGGCCGGCGGGCTGGTCGACTTCTACGCGGCTACCCCATGGTCGTGGCCTGATGCTGTCACGTCCACGCTGTGGACCCGGTCGACACGGCCGCGCGCTACCGGCGCCACCTGTCCAGCGGGCCGCGCCGCGCTCGGCGAGATGTTCGGCGGCGACGTCGAGGTCGGCTCCGCGGGCGCGTGGGTGCGCACCGGCGCCGGCCGCGAGCTGCTGAACTGCGGCGGCTACGGGGTGTTCATCACCGGCGCCCGGCACCCGCGGGTGGTGGCCGCGGTGCGCGAGCAGCTGGACCGCAACCCGGTCGCCACCCGGCTGCTGCTGGAGCCGCAGGCGGCGCTGGCCGCCGAGGCGCTCGCGTCGGTCACGCCGCCGGGCCTGGACCGGGTGCACTTCGCCTGCGGCGGCGCGGAGGCGGTCGAGGCGGCGATCAAGCTGGCCCGCGCCAACGGGAAGCGGCACCTGGTGTCCATGGTGGACGGTTACCACGGCAAGACGCTCGGCGCGCTGTCGGCGACCGCGAAGCCGGTGTTCCAGCGGCCGTTCCGGCCGCTGCTGCCGGACGTGTCGCACGTGCCGTACGGCGACGCCGGCCGCCCTGGACGCGCGTGCTGGCCGGCGCTGCCCGGGCCAGGCGTGCGTGATCGTCGAGCCGGTGCAGGGCGAGGCGGGCGTGGTCGTCCCGCCGGCGGGCTACCTGCCCGAGGTCGCGGCGCTGTGCCGGGCGCACGGCGCGTTCCTCGTGCTCGACGAGATCCAGACCGGCCTCGGCCGGCTCGGGCACTGGTGGGGCGCGGACCGCGAGGGCGTCGTGCCGGACGTGCTGCTGGCCGGCAAGGCGCTCGGCGGCGGCGTCGTGCCGGTGTCGGCGATGGTGGCGACCGAGGCGGCGTTCGCGCCGTTCGACCGGGACCCGTTCATCCACACGTCGACGTTCTCCGGCGCGCCGCTGGGCATGGCGGCCGTGCGGGGCGCGATCGCGGCGATCCGCGAGGACGACCTGGTGGCCCGCGCCGGACCGGCTCGGCACGCGGCTGCTCGGCGAGCTGCGCCGGCTGTGCGCCGACGTGCTCGGCGACGCGGTGGCCGAGGTGCGCGGCGCCGGCCTGCTGATCGGGATCGAGTGCGCCGTCGAGGGGCTCGCCGGCGAGCTGCTGCTGGAGCTGATGGAGGCCGGCGTGATCGCCAACCACTCGCTGAACTCCGACCGGGTGCTGCGGCTGACCCCGCCCGCGGTGCTCGACGAGCGCGAGCGCCAGTTCCTGCTGGACGCGTTCGAGCGGGCCGCACGCGCGGTGCTCGACTGAGGGAGGGCCGACGACATGCGCAACGTCGTACTGACCGTGCACGTCGCGGCGCGCGACGCGCGGGCGGCGCTGGCGCGGATCGCCGACTTCGAGCGGTATCCGGAGCTGGCCGCGGACGTCCGCGAGGTCGTCCGCGCGCGGCGCGGCGCACGGACTGGGTGGTGAACTTCCGGCGCGGACCGATGCGCTGGACCGAGACCGAGACCGTCGACCCGGCGCGGCTGCGCATCGACTTCGCGCAGACCGAGGGCGACTTCGCGGCGTTCGCCGGCTCGTGGCAGCTGGTCGCCGGGCATCGGCGGCTGCGTGGTGCGCTTCGAGGTGCGGCTACGACTTCGGCATCGAGAGCCTCGCCGGGATCATGGACCCGATCGCCGAGCGGGTGATCAAGCGCGTGGTCTGCGACGTGCTCGCCGCGCTGTTCGGCCACATCACCGTCCTCGAGGGCGGCGAGGCGCTCACCGACCTGCCGGCCTGACACCGGGCGGGCGGCCTGATGGACGCCGTCAACCGCTTCGACACCCGCACGACGCACGCGCTGGTGCGGCTGGAGTACGGGATCGCGCTCGCCGCGTGCGTCGCGCTGTTCGTCGCTGCACCTCGGCGAGATCCGCTGGCTGCCGGCGGTGGCTGCTGTTCGTCTACATCGACCTGATCGGCTACCTGCCCGGCGCGGTCGCGCACCACCGCGCGAAAGGCGCGCGGATCCCGAAGGCGTACTACGTGCTCTACAACGTGATGCACAGCTTCGCCACGCAGGCGGTCGGTCGTCGGCGTGTGGGTGCTGGCGTTCGGCTGGGAGTGGGCGCTGCTCGCGATCCCGATCCACCTGCTCGGCGACCGGGCGCTGTTCGGCAACGCGCTCAAGCCGTTCTCGGTGCCGTTCGAGCCCGAGGCGCACCCGGCGTTCGCCCGGCTGGACCGGGAGCTGGTCACCTCATGACGACCGTGCCACCGCGAGGCGGGCTGGGACCCCGCGCCCTCGCTGGTCGACGGCGCGATGTCGGTCGAGCTGACGCCGCGGACGGCGAACCTGCGGTACTGGCTGCAGGCCGTGCCGCAGGGCACGCTGCTCGGCCGGCCCGACGGGCACGACCCGGCGCTCGCGCGTGCCCGACTTCATGCGCGAGCCCGGCCCGCTGCGCGACGCGCTGATCGCCGAGTACGCGTTCCGCTCGGTGGCCGAGGAGAAGGCCACCCGCGCACTGTCCTACCTGGTCGCGATCGCGCCGGACACCGACACCATGGAGTTCTACGCGACCCAGGTGCTCGACGAGGCGCGGCACGCGATGGTGTTCCGCAACCACCTGCTCTCCCTCGGCGTGCCCGCGGCCAACCTGTGGCAGGCGATCGACGAAGTTCGCCGGCGCGGACGTGCACGCGGTGCTCGACCCGCTGGAGGACTTCGGCCTCGAGGTCATGCGCGACGACGCGGACTTCCTCGGCGGCGTGGTGATGATGACGATCATCATCGAGGGCGCGCTCGCCCCCGCCGCGGAGCTGTCCGAGCGCAAGTGGCGCCCGCTGGACCCGGCGGCCGCGGAGATCGACCGCGGCGCGGGCATCGACGAGATCCGCCACCTCACCGTCGGCGCGGCGATCGCGAAGCAGCTACCTCGCCGAGCACCCCGGCGAGAAGGAGCGGGCGCTGGAGCTGATCGCGCGCGGCATGCACCTGTGGACGGTGCTGCCGGTGCACGAGCTGGTGCTGCGCCGCGAGGTGCTGTTCCAGCGGGGCCTCGAGCGGCACGCGGACGTGGTCGGCGACTACGAGGTCTGGCCGGGCCGCCGGCTGGTGGACACCACGCCGCGAGGAGCGCGCCGCCACCGCGGACGAGTGGTCGGCGCGAGATGAAGGCCGAGCCGGCTCACCTACATCGGCCTGGAGGAGGCGCTGTGAACTGAGGATCTGGCCGAGGTGCTGCCGTTCCCCGGCGCGCCGCAGGAAGGCACGGCGGCGGTCCTGTGTGGACTCGGCACGTTCCTGCCGCCGCGGGTGGTGCCCAACGCCGAGGTCGCGCGGCGGCTCGACACGTCCGACGAGTGGATCCGCGCGCGCACCGGCATCCGGCAGCGGCACGTCGTCGAGCCGGGCACGGCCACCTCCGACCTCGCGGTCGAGGCGGGGCTGGCTGGCGCTGAAGTCCGCCGACCTCGACCACGTCGACGCGCTGGTGCTGGCCACCACCACGCCCGACCGGCCGTGCCCGGCGACCGCGCCGGACGTGGCGCACCGGATCGGGCTGGACCGGGTGGCGGCGTTCGACGTCAACGCGGTGTGCACCGGCTTCCTCTACGCGCTGGCGTCGGCGGCCGGGCTGATCGCGACGCGGCGTGGCCGAGCACGTGCTGGTCATCGGCGCGGACACGTTCTCCACGATCGTCGACCCGGACGTGCCGCAGCACGGGCGCGATCTTCGGCGACGGCGCGGGCGCGGTGGTGCTGCGCGCCGGCTCGCCGCACGAGCTGGGCGCGCTCGGCCCGTTCGACCTCGGCAGCGACGGCCAGGACGCCGACCTGATCATGGTGCCGGCCGGCGGCTCGCGGCAGCGGTCCACCGGGCGCCGGCCGAGCCCGGCGCGGAGTTCTTCACGATGGCCGGCAAGGCCGGTGTTCCGCAAGGCGATCTTCCAGATGGCCGGCTCCGCGCAGTCCGTGCTGGGCAAGGCGGGCCTGCGGCTGCGGGACGTCGACAAGTTCGTGATCCACCAGGCGAACGCCCGGATCCTCAACGGTGTCGCGGACATGCTCGGCCAGCCGGCCGGCAAGTTCGTGCGCAACATCGACCAGGTCGGCAACACCGCGGCCGCGTCCGTGCCGCTCGCGCTCACCGCCGCGTGCGAGAGCGGCGAGCTGCGGGCGGGCCAGCAGGTGCTGCTCGGCGCGTTCGGCGGCGGGCTCACCTGGGGCTCGACCGTGTTGCGCTGGCCGGACATCACAGTGCTCTGACAGTGTCTAGTGGAGGAAGCCATGTCGCATCGGTTCTCGAGCGTCTGTCCGGGATCCTGGTCGGCTACTTCGGCGTCGAGGCCGACGAGGTGCACCCGGACGCCACGTTCGCCGAGCTGGACCTCGACTCGCTCGCGATCGTCGAGTTCGCGCTGGTCGCGGAGAAGGAGTTCGGCGTCGCCATCGGCGAGGACGAGGTGTCCCCGCAGGCGCGGGTGCGCGACGCGCTCGCCCTGCTCGACGCGAAGGGCATCCGCGGCGATGGCTGACACCGCCTTCCACGCGGCGGTCACCGGGCTCGGGCTGGTGACCCCGGCCGGCATCGGCGTCGCGGAGAGCTGGCGGACCATCCGCGCCGGCCGCCCGACCGCGACGCGCGGACTCCACTTTGGACGGCATGCCGGTGGACTTCACCTGCCGGGTCCCGGGTTTCGACGCGGACGCGCTGCTCGGGCGGCGCACCGCGTGGCGGCTGGACCGGTACGTGCACCTCGCGCTCGTCGCCTGCCGGGAGGCGATCGCGGACGCCGGGCTGGACCCGAAGTCGTGGGACGGCGCGCGGGTCGGCGTGGTGATGGGCAACGCGCTGGGCGGCGTGGCCACGTTCACCGCGCAGCACGAGACGCTGCTCGCGGACGGTGCGAGCAAGGTGTCGTCGATGCTGATCCCGATGATGGGGGTCAACATGGTGGCCGGCTACCTCGCGATCGACTGCGGCGCGCACGGGCCCGAACCTCGTCACGACCACCGCGTGCGCGTCGGCCACCACGGCCATCGGCACCGCGCGGGACCTGCTGCGCACCGGGCGCTGCGACATCGTGCTGGCCGGCGGCGCGGAGGCGGGCCTGTCCCGGCCGATCCTCGCCGGCTTCACCAGGATGGGCGCGCTGTCCGGCCGGGTGGACGACCCGGCGGCGGCGTCGCGGCCGTTCGAGAAGGACCGGGACGGGTTCGTGGCCGCCGAGGGCGCGGGCGTGCTGGTGCTGGAGCGGCACGAGCACGCGGTGGCCCGCGGCGCGCGGATCCGGGCGCGGGTCAGCGGCTACGGCGCGTCCGCCGACGCGCACCACGCGACCGCGCCCGACCCGTCCGGCGCCGGCGTGGAGGCGGCCATCCGCTCGGCGCTGGCCGACGCGGACCTCGCACCGTCCGATGTGGACCACGTGAACGCGCACGGCACGTCCACGCCGCTCAACGACGCGGTCGAGGCGCGCGTGCTGTCCCGGGTGTTCCCCGAGCTGCCGGCGGTCACGTCGGTGAAGGGCGTGACCGGGCCACTCGCTGGGCGCGGCCGGCGCGATCGAGGCCGCGTGCACGGTGCTCGTCCATCGAGGACGGTGAGGTGCCGCCGACGGCCAACCTGGACAGTCCCGACCCCGAGCTCGACATCGACGTCGTGCGCGCCGCGCCGCGGCGGCTGCCGGTGGCGGCGGCCATCAGCAACTCCTTCGGCTTCGGCGGGCAGAACGCCGTGCTCGTGCTGACCGCGAACTGAGGACCCGATGCGTACCCTCTCCCCCACCTTCGCCGAGCTGCAGGCCCGCGTGGCGGCGGCCGGCCTGCTGGCGCCGCGCCGCTCGTACTACTTCGCACGGATCGCGCTGAACCTGGCGCTGGCGGCCGCGTGCTGGACCTGCTTCGTGCTCGTCGGCGACTCGTGGTGGCAGCTCGGCGTCGCGGTCGCGCTCGGGGTCTCGTTCGTGCAGTCGGGTTTCCTCGGCCACGACGCCGGGCACCGGCAGGTCACCCGGGGCAGGCGCGCGGCCGAGGTGCTGGGCCTGGTGCACATGAACCTGCTGGCCGGCGCGGCGTTCGGCTGGTGGGTGGCCCACCACAACCGCCACCACAGCGAGCCGAACAACCTCGACCGCGACCCGGACACCGTGCGCCGGCAGGTCACCTTCGACGCGGCCGAGGTGGCGGCGAAGGGGACGACGCCGTTGCGCCGGTTCGTGATCCGGTTCCAGTCGGTGATGTTCTTCGTGCTGCTCGCGCAGGAGGCGTGGCGGGTGCACGCCGCCGGGTTCCGGACGGCGCGGGCGGGCCTGCTGCGCCGGCCGTGGCTGGAGCTGTCGCTGGTGGTGGCGCACGGCGTGCTGCTGGCCGGCGCGGCGTTCCTCGTGCTGTCGCCGGTGCACGCGGTGGTGTTCCTGCTGGTGTCCCAGACGGTGTTCGGGTGCTACCTGGGCGCGGTGTTCGCGCCGAACCACAAGGGGATGCCGACCTACCGCGGCGAGGTCGAGCTGGACTGGCTGCACCGGCAGGTGCTGACGTCGCGCAACATCCGGCCGGGGCGGGTGACGGACTTCCTGTACGGCGGGCTGAACTACCAGATCGAGCACCACCTGTTCCCGTCGATGCCGCGGGCGAACCTGTCGCGGGCGCGGCCGATCGTGCGCGCGTACTGCGCCGCGCACGGGATCCCGTACGCCGAGGTGTCGGCGTGGGCGTCCTACCGCGAGGTGGCGCGGTTCCTGGGTTCGGTCAGCAGTTCGGTCAGCAGTTCGGTCAGCGAGGAGGCACTGTCGTGATCACCTTTCCCTCGCCGCGCGCGCTCGTCGACCATGCCGGGTCGCCGCTCGGCATGTCCGGGTTCCGGCCGGTGCCCCAGTCCGACATCGACGAGTTCGGCAGGCTGACCGGCGACCGGCAGTGGATCCACCACGACGTCACGCGGGCGTCGCGCGGGCCGTTCGGCGGCACGGTCGCGCACGGCATGCTGAGCCTGGCGCTGGTCGTGCCGCTGCTGGGCGAGGTGTTCGCCGTCGACGGGGCGTCGCTGGTGGTGAACAAGGGGCTGGACCGGGTGCGGTTCCTCGCGCCGGTGCCGGCCGGTGCGTCGGTCCGGCTGGTGGCCGACCTCGTGTCGGCGGCGGTCCGGCCGCGGGGGTATGTCGAGGCGGTCGTCGGGGTGTCGGTGGAGCTGGCGGAGAGCACGGTCGTGTGCACGGCGCGGGTGCGGTTGCTGTACCGGGAGTCGGCGTGGTCGCACGCGTTCTGATCGTGGCGAACCCGGCGGCGGGCGGTTTCTCGGACCCGCTCCTCGCGGACGTGACCCGCCGCTGCCGGCGGCGGGCCGAGCTGGGTTCCTCGCCGTCCACTGTGGACCTCGTGGTGGTGGTCGGCGGGGACGGCACGGCGGGCGCGGTCGCCGGCCGGCTGGGCACGACGCCGCTGTTCATCGTGCCGGCCGGGACGGCGAACTCCTTCTACCGCACGCTGTGGGGTTCGACGCCGTGGCAGGTGGCGCTGGAGCTGGCGCTCATGGGGGCGGCGCCGGTGCGGGTGGACCTGGCCAGGGTCGCCGAGCTGGACCGGCTGGTGCTGTCCGGTGCGTGCGCCGGTTTCCCGCCCCAGGCAATCCACGTGGCGAAGGCGCGGGGCGTTACCTACGGCGCGGCCCTGGCCGACCTGGCCGATCGCTACGAGCCCTACCCGGGCCGCGTCCTGGTGGACGGCGTGTTGGTCCACAGTGGACCCACCCTGCTGGCGAACGTCGGCGGCGGCCGTTTCCGCGGTGGTGCCTACGAGCTGCTCCCCCACACCGTGCTCGACGACGGCCTGCTGGACGTGTGCGTCCTGGGCGCGGAGCACGAGGTGCACGAGATGCTTGCCCTGACGCGAACCGGCGCGCACGTCGAGGTGCCGGGCGTGGTCTACGCGCGGGGCTCCCGGATCCGGTTGGAACGCCTGGACGGCCACCCCTTGTGGTTCGAACACGACGGCGAGGTCGTGCGATCCCGGTCGAGCTTCACGCTGACCGCCGTCCCGGCCGCAGCCCCGGTGATCGCCGCCCCACCGCCCCTGGCCGCCACCGCCTGACGGCCCGCCCGGTCAGCTCGGTGCGGCCGGGCCCAGCTCACCCGTGCGGGGCTTGCGGTCGTAGACGCAGTGCACGCGGCGCAGGCGGCCGTCCTCGGCGAACAGGGCGTAGTCGACGCCCGCGATGGTGGCCGAGCCGGCCAGGTCGAGCATCGCCCAGGTGTAGCGGGCGCGGTTCGTGTGCAGGAACACCTCGCTGGTCCGGCAGAACACCCGGTTCGGGTACTTCCGCTGGATCCGCTCGATGTTGTCGCTGATCGCGCCGTGGCCCCGCGCCTCGATCGCCGGGGCGTGGTAGGCGCCGTCCCGCGCCCAGGCCGACTCGATCAGCACGTGCCGCTGCCTCGACGTCGGACTCGTTCCACGTGCCGACGTACCTGTCGATCTGCTGCTCGCGGTCGTTCACCGGACTGGCCTTTCCCGTGCGCACGGCACATCTGACGTATCAGGTGTACCGAAGCCCGGGCACGGCGGCCAGGTTTCCCGAGCACACCTCGACCCGGGTGCGAGCAAGGGAATGACCAACCAGTGACGGATTCTGCCCAAGCCGCCTCGAAGTCCACTCAAGACCGGAGCTCGGCCGCGGCACCGAACGTGCGCCGGTAGTCCATCGGCGACACGCCGACCACCCGGTTGAAGTGGTGGCGCAGCAACGCCGCCGAGCCGAAACCGCACCGCTCCGCGATCTCCTCCACGCTCAGCCTGGTCTCCTCCAGCAGCCGCCGCGCGTGCAGCACCCGCTGCATCGACAGCCACCGGTGCGGCGTCGTCCCCGTCTCGGCGACGAAGCGGCGGGCGAACGTGCGCTCGGACATCTGCGCGCGGCGCGCGAGGGCGGCGACGGTGTGGTCGACCTCGAGCTTGTCGAGCATCCAGGTCAGCACCGGCGAGAGGCTGTCCGCCGAGCACTCCGGGATCGGCAGCTCGACGTACTGGCGCTGGCCGCCGTCGCGCTGCGGCGGCACGACCATGCGCCGCGCGATCGCGGTCGCGGCGGCCGAGCCCAGCTCGCGGCGCACCAGGTGCAGGCACGCGTCGATGCCCGCGGCCGTGCCCGCGCTGGTGATGATGTCGCCGTCGTCCACGAACAGCACGTCCGGGTCGAGCAGCGCCTTCGGGAACCGCTCGGCGAGCTCGTCGACGTGGCGCCAGTGCGTCGTGCAGCGGCGGCCGTCGAGCAGGCCGGCGGCGCCGAGCACGAACGCGCCGCTGCACACCGAGATCAACGTGGCGCCCCGCGCGGACGCGTCCCGCAGCGCCTCGAGCACGACCGTCGGGTACTCGTCGCGGATGTCCGCGGCCGGCAGGGCCACGAGGTCGGCGCGCTCGACCACCGACAGGTCGTGCTCGGGGATGACCCGCGCGCCGACGCTCGTGCGCAGCGGCTCGCCGGCCCGCTCGCCGCAGACCAGGAACTCGACGGGTGGCACGCCGTCCTCGGTGCGGTCGATGCCGAACACCTCGCACAGGACCCCGAACTCGAAGGGCGCGAAGTTGTCGATGAGCAGGGCGGCGACGGTCTTCAGCATGCCTCGAGAGTAGTTGGCAGGATATTGATGCACAAGGTCTGATCTGCCACTGTTGGCAGGATTAGGTTCAGCGCAAACTTAGTGCCATGGAACTCCTCGTCACCGCCATCGTCATCGGACTCCTCATCTACGGCCTGGAGCGCAACCGCGTTCGGCAGGCCACCCAGCCCCACACCCACCTGGCCGGCAGCTCGGACATCGTGGACCGCGACTCGGAGCGCATCTCCAGCGAGCTCCGCTTCCGCGACCGCGCCGCCTGCCACTCGTGACGGGCCCGACACCGACCCCGACACCGCCGCCCTGACCGCCGCTCCCCACCCGGGGGGCGGCGGTCTTGCGTGGTGGTGTCGGGGGCTGGAAACATTTCTGCCGGACTGTATGTCCGCGTCAGGTCTACGTCGGGAGATGAGATGGCTCAGCCGCGCTCACTGGCCGGGAAGGTCGTCGCGATCACCGGAGGAGGGCGCGGGATCGGGGCCGCCACGGCGGCCGCGCTGGCCCGCGAGGGCGCCAAGGTCGCCATCGGGGACCTGGATCTGGACGTGGCGCAGCGGACCGCCGACGAGCTGGGCGCCACCGCGTTCCCGCTCGACGTCACCGACCGGACGGGGTTCACGAAGTTCCTCGAGGAGGTCGAGGGCCGGCTCGGGCCCGTCGACGTCCTGATCAACAACGCCGGGATCATGCCGCTCGGCCGGTTCGAGGACGAGTCCGACCGCTCGACGACCCACCTGCTCGAGATCAACCTGCACGGCGTCATCCACGGCACCCGCGAGGCCATCCGGCGCATGCGCCCGCGCGGCTCCGGCCACATCGTCAACATCGCTTCCGCCGCGGGCAAGGCCGGCTTCCCCGGCGCCGCCACCTACTGCGCGACCAAGCACGGCGTCGTCGGGCTGTCCGAGGCGGTCCGCATGGAGCTGCGCGGCTCCGGCGTCGACCTGTCCGTCGTCCTGCCCGCGATCGTGCGCACCGAGCTCGCCGCCGGGCTCAAGGAGGCCCGCTTCTTCAAGTCCGTCGAGGCCACCGACGTTGCCGAGGCCATCGTGAAGACCTTGCGCAGGCCGAAGTTCGAGGTCTACGTCCCCGCCTCGCTCGACGCGATGAACCGCATCACCCGCCTGCTGCCCCGCTCCGTCGCCGAGTGGATCGTCCGCGCGCTCAAGGGCGACCAGGTCCTCTTCGGCGCCGAGCATGCCGCCCGCAAGGACTACGAGGCCCGCGCCGCCGCCAGCGCCCCCACGACCGACCGGGAGATCGCCGGATGAGGCCCGCCACGCTCACCGACGACCTCCTCGACCGCCTGCGCACCCGCGTCACCGCCGGGTCCGGCGCCACCTACACGAGCACCGCGGTGTTCTCCGGCGGCGAGCTCGCCACGCTCCCCGAGTCGACGGTCGACGACGTGCAGACCGCGTTCGAGCGGGCCGCCCGCGCGCAGCGGGACTGGGCCGCGACCCCGCTCGCCGCGCGGCTGGCCGTCTTCGAACGCTTCCACGGCCTGCTGCTGCGCCAGCGCGACACCGTCCTCGACCTCATCCAGGCCGAGACCGGCAAGGCCCGCCGCGACGCGTTCGAGGAGCTCTGCGAGCCGGCGCTGGTCACCAGCTACTACCTGCGCAAGGCGCCGAAACTGCTGAAGCAGGCGCAACCGGGCCGGCCTCATGCCCGGCGTCGTCACCGCCGTCGAGCAGCACGTGCCCGTCGGCGTCGTCGGCATCATCTCGCCCTGGAACTACCCGTTCACGCTCGCGCTCGGCGACCTCATCCCGGCGCTGATGGCCGGCAACGCCGTGGTCCTCATGCCCGACCGGCAGACCGCGCTCAGCCCGCTCTACGGCGTCGACCTGCTCTACCAGGCCGGCCTGCCCGCGGACCTCCTCGCGGTCGTGCTCGGCGACGGCCCGGCCGTCGGCGGCGCGGTCGTCGACACCTGCGACTACATCGGCTTCACCGGCTCCACCCGGACCGGCGCGCTGATCGCCGAGCGGGCCGGGCGCCGGCTCGTCGGCTGCTCGCTGGAGCTCGGCGGCAAGAACCCGATGGTCGTCCTCGACGACGTGGCGGTCGCCGCCGCCGCGAAGCAGGCCGTGCGCGCCTGCTTCGCCAACGCGGGCCAGCTGTGCATCTCCATCGAGCGGATCTACGTGCACGACTCGATCTTCGACGCGTTCGCCGAGGCGTTCACCGCCGAGACCGGCCGGCTCGGGCTGCGGGCCGGCTACGACTACGCCGCCGACATGGGCTCGCTCACCTCGCAGCGCGCGCTGAAGACCGTCGCCGAGCACGTCGACGACGCCCGCGCGAAGGGCGCCACCGTGCTCACCGGCGGCCGGCCCCGGCCCGACCTCGGGCCGTTCTTCTACGAGCCCACCGTGCTCACCGACGTCACCCCGGACATGCTCCCCTACGCCACCGAGACGTTCGGCCCGGTCGTGTCGCTGTACGCGTACGCGTCCGACGACGAGGCCGTCGCGCTCGCCAACCAGAGCGAGTACGGGCTCAACGCCAGCGTGTTCGGCCGCGACCGGGCCCGCGCGGCCGGGGTCGCGGCCCGGCTGCGCGCCGGCACGGTCAACGTCAACGACGGCTACGCCTCGGCCTACGGCAGCATCGACGCGCCGATGGGCGGCATGGGCGGCTCGGGCCTCGGCCGCCGGCACGGCGCGGAGGGCCTGCTCAAGTACACCGAGGCGCAAACGATTGGCACGCAACGGATCCCGCTGCTCGACCCGCCGAAGTGGTTGCCCTACGGGCTCTACACCAAGGTCATGGCGGCCTCGCTGCGCCTCATGCGCCGCCTCGGCATCCGTTAACTGGTAACAAACAGTCCGACCTAACGCCCATTTGACCTCTTGTGGACATGACCTTCGCACGCAAGCATCCCTAACCAGGCGAAAGCCGGGCCGTGAGGGCACCCCACGGGGTTTCGGTCCGCCTCGCCGACAACTGAACACACCCCTCCAGCGCCGACCTGGGGTCGGCGCCCCCTGCAGGAGGAACGCGTTGAGACCCAGACGCCCGTCCATCATGGTCGGGGCGCTAGCCGCTCTGACCCTCGTCCTGTCCATGTCCGGCACGGCGGCCTCGGCATCAGCGCCCGTGCCCGCACCCCAGCCTCGTGAGTCCGCCGAGTACTTCGTCTCCGGCACGATCGACACCCACGTGCGCAACGCGATCGCCAAGACCGGCGCCGCGATCAACTCCGTCGAACACGGCGCGCTGAACGTCACCGCCACCCCCGCCGAGGTCGCCCGGATCAAGGCCCTCGGCCTCACGGTCGACGCCGAGCAGAAGATGCCCGCGGCGCAGGACGTCACGCCGCTGGACTTCCCGTCCGCCGACTCGAACTACCACAACTACGCCGAGACCAACGCCGCGATCGCGAGCACCCTGGCCGCGTACCCGAGCCTGGTCAGCCGCCAGGTCATCGGGCACTCCTACGAGAACCGCGACATCGTCGCGCTGAAGATCTCCGACAACGTCGGCACCGACGAGAACGAGCCCGAGGTCCTGTTCACCGCGCACCAGCACGCCCGCGAGCACCTCACCGTCGAGATGGCGCTGTACCTGCTGACCGAGCTGACGACCAAGTACGGCACGCGACAGCCGGATCACGAACCTGGTCGACAGCCGGGAGATCTGGATCGTCCCGGACATGAACCCCGACGGCGGCGAGTACGACATCCGCAACGGCTCCTACGCGGGCTGGCGCAAGAACCGCCAGCCGAACTCGGGTTCCTCGAACGTCGGCACCGACCTCAACCGCAACTGGCCCTACAACTGGGGCTGCTGCGGCGGTTCGTCGGGCAGCACGTCGAGCGAGACCTACCGCGGCGCGTCCGCCGGCTCCTCGCCCGAGGTGCAGGTGGTCATGAACTTCGTGCGCGACCCGGGTCGTCGGCGGCATGCAGCAGATCAAGACCAACATCGACTTCCACACGTTCTCCGAGCTGGTGCTCTGGCCCTACGGCTACACGACCGCGAACACCGGGCCCGGCATGACCCAGCAGGACTACAACACCTTCTCCACGCTGGGCCGGAACATGGCCGCCACCAACGGCTACACCCCCGAGCAGGCCTCGGACCTCTACATCACCGACGGCTCGATCGACGACTGGCTGTGGGCGACCCAGCACGTCTACTCGTTCACGTTCGAGATGTACCCGTCCTCGGGCGGCATCAACGGCTTCTACCCGCCCGACGAGGTGATCGGCCGGGAGACCTCGCGCAACCGCGAGGCCGTGCTCATGCTGCTCGACTACTCCGACTGCCCGCCGCGGGTGATCGGCGCGACCTGCGACGGCACGACGCCGCCGGCCGGCCCGTCGTTCGAGAACACGGCCAACGTCACCATCCCCGACGCGGGCGCCGCGGTGTCCAGCTCGATCGCGGTGACCGGCGTCAGCCGGCAACGCGCCCGCGGCCCTGCAGGTGGCCGTGGACATCAAGCACACCTACCGCGGTGACCTGCAGATCGACCTGGTCGCCCCGGACGGCATCCACCTACCGGCTGAAGAACACCAGCAACGACTCGGCGGACAACGTGATCGCGACGTACACGGTCAACGCGTCCAGCGAGGTCGCGAACGGCACGTGGCAGCTGCGCGTGCGCGACCTCTTCTCGGCCGACACCGGCTTCATCGACTCCTGGCGGCTCACCTTCTGAGTCCCACCGAACCAGTCGTACCGAACCTTCTCACCGAACCATCGAAAGGACAGTTCTCAGATGACCCTGCACTCAACCTTCAGACGGCTGGCCGGCAAGGCCACGCTCGTCGCCGTGAGCGCCGCGGCGGTGCTCGGCGCGGCGGCCGGTCAGGCCGTGGCCGCGCCCCCGCCCGCCCCCGGCGACGACGTGCAACCGCAGGTGGTCGGCGGCACCCGGGCGGCCCAGGGCGAGTTCCCGTGGATGGTGCGGCTGTCCATGGGCTGCGGCGGCGCCATGTACACCAACCAGATCGTGCTGACCGCCGCCCACTGCGTGAGCGGGACCGGCAACAACACGAGCATCACCGCCACCACGGGCGTGGTGGACCTGCAGGACCCGGCCCGGGTCACCCGCCAGTCCACCTACGTCTACCAGGCGCCGGGCTACAACAACCCGTCCGGCGACGACTGGGCGCTGATCAAGCTGGCCTCGCCGATCAGCGGCATCGCGACGCTGCCGGTCGCGAGCACCACGGCCTACGACAGCGGCACGTTCACCGTCGCCGGCTGGGGTGCCGCCGTCGAGGGCGGCGGGCAGCAGCGCTACCTGCTCAAGGCCCAGGTCCCGTTCATCACCGACGCGCAGTGCGGCCAGGCCTACAGCGAGCTGGTGCCGGCCGAGGAGATCTGCGCGGGCAACTGGGACAACGGCGGCGTCGACACCTGCCAGGGCGACTCCGGCGGCCCGATGTTCCGCCGCGACAGCGCGAACGACTGGGTCCAGGTCGGCATCGTGAGCTGGGGCTACGGCTGCGCGCGGCCGCAGAACCCGGGCGTGTACAGCCAGACCAGCACGTTCGCGTCGGCCATCGCGGCCGCGGCGGCGACCCTGGGCGGCGGCACCCCGCCGCCGACGTGCACCACGCAGGCCAACACCAGCCGAGTGTCCATTCCGGACGCCGGCGCCGCGATCACCAGCTCGGTGGCCATCTCCGGCTGCTCGGGCGCGGCCTCGACGTCGGCCCAGGTCGAGGTGCACATCACCCACACCTACCGCGGTGACCTGCTGATCGACCTGATCGCGCCGGACGGCACGGCCTACCGGCTGAAGAACTCGCCGCAACGACTCGGCGGACAACGTGAACGCCACGTACACGGTGAACGCCGGCAGCGAGACGGCCAACGGCACCTGGAAGCTGCGGGTGCAGGACATGTACAGCGCCGACACCGGCACGCTCGACAGCTGGAAGCTCAGCGTCTGAGTCGTTCTGTCCGATAAGTTCGAACCGCCGAGGGCCATCCCCGCGATCTTCCGGGGGTGGCCCTCGGCTGGTTTCGCAGGCAAGATACGACCAAGTTACCGTGAGGTAGCGACCTCGACGAGGAGTAGATCATGCGCGAACTCGCCGTTCCGCCGCTGGCCACGGTGCCGGACAGCGGCGGCCTGGCAGACGTCGTCTTCACCAACGCCGACGAGGCGCCCAACGCCGTCTCGTTCCGGCGCAAGGTCGACGGGGTCTGGGGCGACGTCACCGCCGCGCAGTTCCTCGCCGAGGTCGTCGAGGTCGCCAAGGGCCTCGTCGCGTCCGGCATCGGTCCCGGCGACCGGATCGGCATCCTGTCCGCCAACTGCTACGAGTGGACGCTGTTCGACTTCGCCATCTGGGCCGCCGGCGCGGTCTCGGTGCCGATCTACGTGACCTCCTCGGCCGAGCAGATCGAGTGGATCATGTCCGACTCCGGCGCGGTCGCGGTCGTCGTGGAGAACGAGGCGCTGGCGGCGAAGGTCGAGTCGGTCCGCGGCAAGCTCGACGACCTCACCCACGTCTGGCGGATCGACGACGGCGCGGTCGCCGCGCTCGTCGAGGCCGGCAAGGACACCGCCGACGACGAGATCGCGAAGCGGCGCGCGGCGGTCACGCCGGACGACCTGGCCACGATCATCTACACCTCCGGCACCACCGGCCGGCCCAAGGGCGTCGTGCTCACCCACCGGAACCTGTTCGCCTCGGTCGGCAACGCGGTCGAGTACCTCGCGCCGATGTTCAAGGGCGAGGCCGGGGAGGACGCCAGCACGCTGCTGTTCCTCCCGCTCGCGCACGTGTTCGGCCGCATGGTCGAGGTCGGCGCGGTGATGGCCCGCGCCACGCTCGGGCACTGGGCGGACGTCAAGACGCTCACCGACAACCTCGCCGCGTTCCGGCCGACGTTCATCCTGTCCGTGCCCTACGTGCTGGAGAAGGTGTACAACGGCGCGCGGCAGAAGGCGCACAAGGACGGCAAGGGCAAGATCTTCGACGCGGCCGCGGCCACCGCGATCGCGTACAGCGAGGCCGGCGACCGGGGCGGGGCTCGGCCTCAAGCTCAAGCACGCGGTGTTCGACCGGCTCGTGTACAGCAAGTTGCGGGCCGCGCTCGGCGGGCAGGTCCAGTACGCGATCTCCGGCGGCGCGGCGCTCGGCCCGCGGCTGACCCATTTCTTCCGCGGTGTCGGCATCACCGTGTTCGAGGGCTACGGCCTGACCGAGTCGACCGCCGCGTCGGTGGTCAACGCGCCGGGCGCGTTCAAGCCGGGCACGGTCGGCAAGCCGTTGCCCGGCACCGCGGTGCGCATCGGCGACGACGGCGAGATCGAGCTGCGCGGCGACGGCGTGTTCACCCGCTACTGGCGCAACGAGGACGCGACCAAGGAGTCGATCGACGCCGAGGGCTGGTTCGCCACCGGCGACCTCGGCGAGCTCGACGCGGACGGCTTCCTGCGGATCACCGGGCGCAAGAAGGAGATCCTGGTGACCAGCGGCGGCAAGAACGTTGCGCCGTCGGTGATCGAGGACCGGATCTCGGCGCATCCGTTGGTGGGTCAGGCTTTCGTCGTCGGCGACGGGCAGAAGTACGTGGCGGCGCTCATCACCATCGACGCCGACTACTTCGGCTACTGGAAGACGACGGCCGGCAAGTCCGACGGCGCGACGGTCTCCGACCTCGCCGACGACGCCGACCTGCTCGCCGAGATCCAGCGCGCGGTCGACGAGGGCAACCTCGCGGTGTCGACGGCGGAGTCGGTGCGCAAGTTCCGGGTGCTGGACACCGAATTCAACCCGGAGAACGGCTACCTGACGCCGTCGCTGAAGCTGAAGCGAAACGTCATCATGAAGGATTTCGCCAAGGAAGTGGACGCGCTATATTCCTGATTTTCGTAACCGATCGACCACCGTCGATCACCGGGTAGGGTTTCACCGACCCGGACCCGCTCAGGCGTCCTGTTGCCGACTTGGGAGGCCACACGATGGGGCGACACTCGTCGGCGCAGCCACGCGGTGTGCGTGGGCTTCGCTCACGGTCGCCGGTGATCCTGCTGTCCGCGCTGCTGGTGCTCGCGCTGCTCGGCTGGTTCACGTTCGACTTCCTGCGCGACCGGCTGCGCGCGTCGGACTGTGACACCACGACCGTGCTGAACGTGACCGCGGCGCCGGACATCGCGCCGGTGGTCACCCAGATCGGCAACAGAGTGTCCGAACAGGACGAAGGATCCTGCTACAAGGTCAACGTCGCGAGCCGCGAGTCCGCCGCCACGGCCGAGTCGCTCGTCGTCTCCGACGGCACCGAGCGGCCGGACGTGTGGATCCCCGAGTCGACGATCTGGCTGCAGCGCGCGCAGGACAAGGGCGCGTGGAACGTGCCGGTCAGCGGCACGTCGATCGCGAGCTCGCCGGTGGTCGTCGCGCTGACCGAGGACAGCGCCCAGCGGCTCGGCTGGCCGCAGCAGGCGCCGTCCTGGTCGCAGCTGTTCGGCCCGCAGGCACGCGACCTGGCCATCGGCATGCCCGACCCGGCCCGCGAGCCGACCGGCGTCTCCGCCCTGTTCGGCATCCGCGAGCTGCTCGGCACCGGCCCGAACCCGGGCCAGAAGATCACGAGCGAGCTGCGCGCGCTGTCGCCGAACACGGTGCCCGAGACGAGCGACCTGTTCGCCCGGCTGCCGGGTGCGGACAGCGCGCAGGAGCCGCTGGACGGCTTCCCCACGTCCGAGGTGTCGGTGCTGCGGTACAACGCGAAGCAGAGCGGCGCGCCGCTGGTCGCGGCGTACGCGCAGCCGGCGGTGCCGGCGCTGGACTTCCCGTTCGTCGTGCTGCCGGACACCAAGGCGGACAAGCGGGACGCGGCGGAGCGGTTCCTCAAGGTGCTGATCGACCAGCAGGCGGCCGAGACGTTCGGGGACGCCGGTTTCCGCACGCCGGACGGCGAGATGCTGCGCGAGCGGGCGAGCGACCGGCGCACGAACTCCCAGAAGCTGACCCCGCCGCCGATGCCCAACCCGACCGATGTGGGCAAGGTGCTCAACGAGTGGGCCGGGGTCAACCTGAGCGCGCGGATCCAGGTGCTGCTGGACGTGTCCGGGTCGATGAACGAACCGGTGCCCGGCACCGGGAAGAACCGGATGTCGGTCACGCTGCAGGCGGCCGAGCTGGGCATCGGCCTGATGAAACCGACGACGAAGATCGGCGTGTGGCTGTTCTCGACCAACCTCGACGGGCAGAACAAGGACTACAAGGAGCTGATCCCGGTCGCGCCGGTCGCCGACCAGCTCGCCGGCGGCGCGCTGAACAAGCTGCGCGCGGTGAAGGCCCCGGAGAACGGCGCGACGGGTCTGTACGACAGCACCCTGGCCGCGTACAAGTCGGCGACGCAGAACTTCGAGGCGGGCCGGATCAACCTGGTGGTCGTCCTGACCGACGGCCGCAACGAGGACAGCGACGGCATCACCCGCCAGCAGCTGCTCGCCGAACTCGGCGAGCTGCGCGACCCGCGCCGCCCGGTGCAGGTCGTCGGCATCGGCATCGGCCCGGACATCGACGAGGACGAGCTGAAGATGATCGCCAGCGCCACCGGCGGCCAGTCCTTCACCACCCCCGACCCGACCAAGATCGGCGACATCTTCTACGCGGCGCTGTCCAAGCTCCTCTGCCAGCCCCCGACCTGCCAGCCACAGCAAGGCGGCTGACCAGCGCAAAGAAGCCCGGCCGTGGTACTCCCGCGGCCGGGCTTCTTTGATCTTCATCGGGCGCGATTTCATGATCAGGCCGCCGCCGACGAGGAGCCGGAGCGTGCGCCTCGCGCGATCAGCCGTCGTCGCGGCAGAGGCAGAATGGGTGGCCGGCCGGGTCGAGGAGCACGCGGACGTTGTCCTGCGGCTGGTGGGCAGCGAGCGTGGCACCGAGCGCGACCGCGTCGGCGACCGCGGCGTCGAGGTCGCCTACCTGGAAGTCGAGGTGCATCATCGGGCGCTGCCGGCCGTCGGCGGGTGGCCACACCGGCGGCTGGTAACCGGTCGCCTGCTGGAACACGACGTAGACGGAACCCTCGGGAGCGGCGAGGATCGCGGTGCCCGGCTCCTCGTGACCGACGGGCCACCCGAGCAGCTCGGAGTAGAACCTCGCCAGCGCGCCGGGATCAGGCGCCTCGATGGCGGTCCCCCACCACATGCCCTTTGTTCGAGATCGCATCCGATAGCCCCTTTCCGCGCGCGAGTATCGCAAGGCGGCGACCCGACGATCCGACCCGTCCGTTCGTAGGTTTCTCACCAGCGGGCGTGCGTAACGATCGTGCACACCCCACGATGAAGGGGAGAGGTCGGGACCGTGCGAGGCGACGAAGGAGAGCCGTGTCCGTCGACCAGAAGGTGGCCGCTCCGCGACATCTGAGTGTTCGCCGTGCCCCGCGTTTCTCCTCGCCGCCGGTCGATCGCGGCGCTCGTCGTGGCCGGCGTGCCGTTCCTGGTGCACGCGTGGGCCACGCTCAACGGGTACTTCGGCCAGGACGACTTCATCCTCACCTACCGCGCCGCGCACGCCGCGCCCTACGACCTCGGCTTCCTCTTCCAGGACTACAGCGGCCACCTGCAGCCCGGCGCGTTCCTGCTCGCCTGGATCGTCACCGCCGTCGCGCCGCTCAACCACACCGTCGCCGTGCTGCCGCTGCTCGCCGTGCACGCGGTCACGCTCTGGCTGTGCTGGCGGGTGCTGACCCGGCTCTTCGGCCGGCGCTGGGCGATCCTGCCGCCCTTCGCCGTCTTCGCCGCCTCGCCGCTCATCCTCTTCCCCACCCTCTGGTGGGCCTACGCCATGCAGCTGTTTCCCTTGCTGCTGGCCATGTTCGCCGCCCTGCACGCGCACCTGCGCTACCTCGACGGCAGCCGCCCGCGCCACGCCGTCGCAGGCCGCCGCGTGGACGCTCGTCGGGCTCGCGTTCTACGAGAAGGCCGCGCTGATTCCCGCGCTGCTGTTCGGCGTCACCGTCCTGCTCGCGCCCCGCACGGAGCTCGCGCCGATCATGTGGGCGCTGCGCCGCCACCGGTGGGTCTGGGCTCGCGCACGCCGTCCTGGTCGCCGGCTACGCGGTGCTGTACCTCAACCTGACCGCCGAGCCAGGCCAGCGGCGACCCGGTGACCAGCCGGACGATCGTCGAGTTCGCCGGTCGGTCCATTGTGGACACGTTGCTGCCGGGCATGTTCGGCGGGCCGCTCACCGAGGCGGGCGGCGGCGCCACCTGGGTCACGCCGCCGCCGGTCGTGCGGATGCTGGCCGCTGCTGGCGGCGATCGCCGTGGTCGTGCTCAGCGCGGTGCGCTCGCGGCGCCGGGCACTGCTGCCGTGGCTGTTCCTCGCCGGCTACCTCGCCGTCGACCTGACCCTGGTGGCGGCGACCCGGCTCGGCGTCGTCGGCGCCGGCCGTCGCCACCGACCCGCGCTACCTCGCCGACGTCGTGCCCGTCGCCGTCCTCTGCGCCACGTTCGCGTTCCTGCCGGCGACAGAGCCAGCGACGAGCCGGCGCAGGAGCCGCCGACGAGCCGCCGCACGACGGCGGTCCCGCTCGTCCCGGCCGCGATCACGCTCCTCGTCGTCGCCGGCGCCACGGTGAGCTTCCTGCAAGCGTGGCCCCGGCGCTGCAGTTCCACCAGGCCCGCGACTACGTGACCACCGCCCGCGCGGCCCTGGCCGACCGGCCCGGCATGGTCCTGTTCGACGGCCAGGTGCCCAGCGAGATCATGATCGACTGGTTCATCGACGACGCCGTCACCTCGCGCGTCGTCGGCCTGGTGCCCGAGAACCCGCGGTTCGACCGGCCCGCCGAGGAGATCTACCGGCTCGACGACACCGGCACCCCGCAGCCAGATCGAGAACCTCACGACCTCGGTGACCGCGCTGAAGGGCCCCGTGAAGGACTGCGGCTACCTCGTCGAGGACGGCGTCGTGCGCATCCCGCTGCACCGCACGGTGCCCGGCCGCCAGATCGTGCGCATCGGCTACTACACCGCCGACCCCGGCCCCGGCACGGTCCGCGCGGGGGGCGTGTCCTACCAGGTCCGCTTCACCGACGGCCTGCACGTGATGAACGTGGTCGCGACCGGCCCGCTCGCCGAGATCGAGGTCAGCCGCAGCCAGGACATCGCGCCGCTGTGCGTCACCGACGTCGAGGTCGGGCTGCCGGACGCTCCTAGAACGGGTCGTACGGGCCGTGGTGGCCGAACCAGCCCGCCACCCGGCGCAGCCGCAGCCGCAGCAGCACCTTGATGAACACGTTCCAGGTGAACCACGGCAGCTGGGCGAGCACGCGCAGCCGGTCGGCGATCCCCGGCCGCGACAGCGCGAAGCGGGCCAGCGAGCGGCTGCGGTCGAGGTAGGTGTAGCGGGAGCCGAACAGGACCTTGGCCAGCGTGCCGAGCGTGACGCCGATCGAGGAGAAGCAGTCGTGCACCAGGATCTCGCCGCCCGCGGGCAGGTGGGCCGACCAGCGCAGGTCGTCGACGTAGGTCCAGTAGTCGTGCTTGCCGTCGACGTAGAGCAGGTCGAACGAGCGGTCCCAGCCCGGTCGCAGCTTGGTCGAGTAGCCGACGACCAGCTCCACGACGTCGGTGAGCCCGGCCGTGGCGATGTTGGCCTCGAAGCGTTCCCGCGTCGACGCGCCGCCGAACAGCCTGCCGTCGACGAACGCGTCGACGGCGATCACCCGCGCGCCGACCGCGCGTGCGGCCTGGCCGAGGATCACCGTGGATCGTGCCCTGGTGGCTGCCGATCTCGAGCACCGTCGCACCCGGCTCCAGCCGGCAGCACCGCGTCCCACAGCAACCGGGCCTGACCTTCGGTGAGCCAGCCCGGTACGTCCGCCACCGACTCCCAGACGTGGTCGAAGTCCACCGACACCTGCCTACCCGAAAGCCGACTTTGGTCGGGTCACCATAGCCCTAGTATTCGAGCGATGTTAACCACCGGTAGGACCGTTCCTGGCGCCGTTGCGCGCCGGCTCGCCGGTCTGCCGCGCAATCCGGCGGCCTGGGTGATGCTGGGCCTGACGGTGCTGTCGTTCCTGCAGCGACCCGGGCGCACGACGTTCGACACCAAGCTCGACCTGGCCGTCGACCCGATCGCGTTCCTCGGCCGGGCGCTGCACCTGTGGAACCCCGAGGCCACCGGTGGTGAGCTGCAGAACCAGGCCTACGGCTACCTGTTCCCGATGGGCCCCTTCTTCGCCGCGGGCCAGCTGCTCGGGCATCCCGCCGTGGCTGACCGAGCGGATCTGGTGCGCGCTGCTGCTGTGCCTGGCCTTCGGCGGCATGCTGGCGCTGGCCCGGGCGCTGCGGATCGGCACCGAGCCGGCCCGCTTCGCCGGCGCGCTCGCCTACGCGCTCGCGCCGCGGATGCTCACCGAGATCGGCTCGCTGTCCGCGGAGATGCTGCCGGCCGTGTGGCTGCCGTGGGTGCTGTTGCCGCTGGTCAAGGCGAACCGGATCGGCTCGCCGCGGCGCGCGGCCGGGCTGTCGGCGCTCGCCGTGTTCGCCATGGGCGGGGTCAACGGCGCGATGGTGCTGATGTCGATGGTGCTGCCGTTCCTGTGGCTGGTCACCCGCAAGTTCACCCGCGAGCACGTCAAGCTCTGCGCGTGGTGGTGCGGCTCGGTGCTCGCCGTCTGCCTGTGGTGGATCCTGCCGCTGCTGCTGCTCGGCGAGTACAGCCTCCCGTTCCTCGACTACATCGAGTCGGCGACGAACACGACCGCGCCGATGTCGCTGTTCCAGGTGCTGCGCGGCACCAACCAGTGGGTCGCCTACGTCGTGGCCGGCACGCCGTGGTGGCCGTCCGGCTTCATGCTGATCGACAACCCGGTGCTGATGCTGGTCACCGGCCTGGTCGCGGCGATCGGGCTGTACGGCCTGGTCCGCCCCCGGCTGCCGGAGCGCCGCTTCCTGGTACTCAGCGTGCTGACCGGCGTCACGCTGCTCACCGTCGGCTACGTCGGCACGCTCGACGGCCCGCTCGCGTCGATCGTCCGCGACCTGCTGGACGGCCCGCTCGCGCCGCTGCGCAACGTGCACAAGTTCGAGCCGGTGCTGCGGCTGCCGCTGATGCTCGCGTTCACCCACGCGATCACCGGCCGGCTGCCCGGCATGGCCCGCGGCACCTCGCCGCTGCGCGCGACCCGGGCGCGGATCGCGGTCGCCGCCCTGCTGGTGGCGATCATGGCCGCGCCCGCCTGGCTGCTCACGCTGCGTCCCGGGCCCGGCTGGGCGAGGTGCCCGACCACTGGCGCGAGGCGATGACCTGGCTCGGCGACGCAGGACGCGAACGCGCGCACGCTGCTGCTGCCCGGCTCCGGGTTCGGCGACTACACGTGGGGCCGCACGGTCGACGAGCCGGCGCAGGCGCTGGCCCGCTCGCCGTGGGCGGTGCGCAGCCAGATCCCGCTCGGCTCGGAGGGCAACACCCGGCTGATGGACGCGGTCGAGGACGCGCTCGCCGACGGGCGCGGCTCGCCCGCGCTCGCCGAGTTCCTCGCCCGCGGCGGCTACCGGTACGTGTTGCTGCGCAACGACATCGACCAGAAGAGCACCGACGCCCCGGACCCGGCCACGCTCCGCGCCGGGATCGCCGGCTCCGACGGGTCTGCACCGGGTCGCGCGAGTTCGGCGGCCCGGTGTCGCTCGACGGCGTCGGCAAGGCGCCCGCGCTCGAGGTGTACGAGGTGGACGTCACCGGTGCCGCGCGCCAGCGTGGTGTCCACAGAGGACATTCCGACGGTGAGCGGCGGGCCGGAGTCGCTGCTGCCGCTGCTCGAGGCCGGCATGCTCGACCCGAAGGCGCCGACCATGCTGGCCGGCGACGGCGCGCTGCCCGACGTCGCGGGAGTGGCTGGTCACCGACGGGCTGCGCTACCGGGAACGCAACGTCGGCCGCGTGCGGGACAACCTGTCCGAGACGCTGACCGCCGACGAGGTGCCGCGGCAGCAGCGGCCGTCCACCGACGTGCTGCCCTTCCGCGGCCGCGACCACCAGACGGTGGCCGCCTACCGCGGGATCCGCGACGTGCACGCGTCCACGTCGATCAGCTACGCCGACGCCGTGCGGCGCGAGCGACCCGTCCGGCCTGCCGTTCGCGGCGATCGACGGCGACCCGCTGACCGCGTGGCGCTCGTCGAGCTTCGACGGGCCGGACGGCCAGTGGCTCGAGGTGGAGCTGGACACCCCGCGGCAGGTCGACGAGGTCACGATGTCCGTCGTGGACAGCCTGCGGGTCGGCTGGCCGGTCACCCGGATCCGGATCACCACCGACAACGGCAGCGTCGAGCACGAGGTCGCCCGCGGCGGCACGCCGCAGAAGTTCACCACCTCGCCGGGCCTGACCAGCACGGTCCGGGTCACGATCGTGTCGGTGGCGGCCGGGCGGCAGACCGGCAACGCGGCGATCTCCGAGCTCGCGATCCCCGGTGTGACGGCGAACCGGGCGCTGTCGGTGCCCGCGGACGTGGCGCCGGCGCCGGACCAGCAGACGGGCTTCGCGTTCACCCGCGGCGCGCAGCCGCGCTACGCGTGCGTGGCCGGCACCTGCGACGCGGGCCGCGGCGCGGTCGGGCGAGGAGCCGTCCGGCGTGCACCGGCTGTTCCGCACCGACGCGCCGGCGAACTACCGGATCGAGGGCACCGTGCTGCCCGTGGACGGCGGCACGACCCCGGTGACGCTGCCCGGTGTCCGGGTGACCAGCTCGACCCAGGTGGCCGGCGACCCGGCGGCGGGCCCGCTGGCCGCGGTGGACGGCGATCCGGACACGACGTGGATCGCCGACGGCACCGACAGCCGGCCGACGCTGACGCTGACCTGGGACAGGCCACGCACGATCAACGGCCTGCGCCTGTCCACCGAGGGCGACTCGGGCGGCTCGCGGCCGACCGACCTGCTGATCACCGTGCCGCGCGGCAGCCAGTCGGTGCCGGTCACGCCGGAGGGGATCGCGACCTTCGAGCTGACCACCAAGACGATCCAGATCACCGTGCTGGCCACGAAGGAGAAGCCGGGCGCGCCCGGCCGGCATCTCCGACCTGCAGCTGGACGGGGTGGACTTCCCCCGCGTGGACCCGGACACGCGGTTCACCGTGCCGTGCGGCCAGGGCCCGCGCATCGAGCTGGACGGCTTCCGCTACACCACCTCGGTGTCCGGCACGCTGGCCGACTACCGCGCGCACCGGCCGCTGCGACTTCACCACCTGCCGCGACCTCGAGGGCGGCGTCGACCTCAAGCAGGCGACCACGAGCTGGCCACCGACCCGTCGGACGCCTTCGTCGTGCAGGACCTGCGCCTGCTGTCCACATCGGACACTCCGGCGCCGGACGTGCGCGGGCACACGGTGACCCAGTGGGACGTCTCGAAGCGGGAGATCGTGGTGACCGGCGGCCCGGAGTCGGTGCTGTCGGTGCCGGAGAACGCGAACGACGGCTGGGTGGCCACGCTGGACGGCCGCGAGCTGCAGCGGGTCCGGGTGGACGGCTGGCAGCAGGCGTGGCTCGTGCCGGAGGGCGCGGGCGGCACGGTGACGCTGGACTTCGCGCCGGACGGGCAGTACCGGACCCGGATCGCGCGTCGGCGGCGCCGCGGCGCTGCTGCTCGTCGGCTCGGTGCTCATCCCGGTGCGCCGCCGCCGGCCGATCGACGTCCGCACGGGCGGGCGGCGGTGGATCCCGTTCGTGCTGGTGGCGCTGGTCGCGGTGCTCGGCGGCATGCTGCCGGTGGTGCTGCTGATCGCGTGCCTGCTGCTGCGGTCGCTGTGGCCGCCCGCGCCGCGGCTGCTGGCGTTCGCCGGCGCGGCGCTGGCGTGCGTGGTCGCGGTGACCGGGCGGCTGCTCGACCACGGGCAGTCGTGGGCCTACGGGTGGCTGGCGCAGTCCGCGCTACTGCTCGCCGCGGCCGCCGTCGTCTCGTCCTGTGTGGACTGGTTCGACTCGCCGAGACCGGATCTCGACGACCGCGCCGGCGACGACGAGCAGGCCCGTGGCGATGACCGGCGGCGGTGACCACCTGAGTCAGTTCGTCGTGGAGCCACGTCGTCACCAGGACGATCTCGACCGCGACGGCGAGCCAGAGCAGCACCGTTGACTTGCGGTCGGCGCTCGCGATCCGGGAGAACAGCAGGATCTGCACGAGCGAGAGCAGCGAGCCGACGATCGCGAAGGGCCAGACGGGAATGTCGCGCCGCGGCGTACTCGTCGCCGCCGATGACCGCGACGATCGTCGGTCCCATCGTCGCCGCGCCGAGGACGACGACGGCGTCGAGCGCGGCGCAGATGGCGAGCGCGCGCGGCACCATCGTGCGGCGCCCCTCCTCGCTCGCCAGCCGGGGCAGCACGAGGATCGCGACGGCCTGCGGCAGCCAGTAGGCGATCTTGGTGACGATCGCGCCGACGGCGTACTCGCCGGCCTCGTGGGCCGGCAGGTGGTGGCGGGCGAGCACGAGGTCGAGGTTGACGAGCAGGACGAGCGCGAGCATGGCCTGCACGGCGTGCAGCACCTCGCCGACGTGTCCCTTGTGGTGGCGCGCCGGGCGCGGCCGCCCGCAGACCACCCAGCCGGCCGTCGGCGACGACGCCGCGCCGATGGCGGTGCCGGCGAGCGCCCCGGTGGCGCTGCGGAACACGACGAGCCCGATGACCGTGCCGCCGATCCGCCCGACCGCCTCGAACGCGAGCATCCCGGCCAGGGCGGCGAACCGCTGGGTGCCCTGCAGCACGCCGTAGGACAGGCCGATCATGGTGATCGACATCAGCGAGACCGCGACGCAGCAGCGCGGGCCAGATGTCTGTCCAGGTGCAGCAGGACCATCAGCAGCGGCGCGGCGGCGAGCGCCACGGCGGTGACGGTCCCGCTGGTGGCCAGGCCGAGCGAGTACAGCTGCCCGGTGTCGCGTGTGGACAGTGGCCCGTGCTCGCGCATCCGCGCGACCCGCAGCGCCGCGACGGTCTGCAGCCCCATGGCCGGCACCGCCCCGACGACGAGGACGGCGAGCAGCGACCCGAGCTCCCCGAAGCTGGCGGGCATCGAGCAGCCGGGCGGCGACGACGTTGAGCAGGTAGGAGGCGGCCTGGTTCCCGGCGACCCCGACGGAGACCAGCAGCGCGGCCACCCGCACCCGCTCGGAAACCCCCAGTGCCATGGGCACCTCCGGTTACCAGCGAGTAGGAAGCGACTGTAGCCCAGCCTCCGGGCGGCCGAACACCCGTAGGAAGACGGTTTCCGCGTCAGCGCCCGGCCAGGCGCAGCGCGGCCTCCTCGATGCGCTCCTCGCCGAGCAGGACGAGGTTCGCCGCGTCGCCGAGCGGGACGAAGCTGTCCTCGCTCGTGACCCGGGCGATCGGGCCGGCGAACCCGTCGTCGACGAGCGCGGTGACGACGCCCTCGGCGACGCCGCCGGTGCGGCGGGTCTCGTCGACGACCAGCACGCGTCCGGTCGCCTCGGCCTCGCGCAGCAGGTCGTCGGCGGGCAGCGGGGCGAGCCAGCGCAGGTCGACCACCCGGGCGTGCACACCGGCGGCGCGCAGCCGGCGGGCGGCGCGCAGGCGACATGCGCAGGCCGTTGCCGAAGGTGACGATCGTCAGGTCCGGCCGTCGCCGTGGGTGCGCGCCCGGCCGAGCGGGACGTGCTCGAGCACCGGGTACGGCGCGACGCCAGCCCTCGTCGCCGGGTTCGTGCAGGTCACGGGTGTGGTAGAGCGCGATGGGCTCGAGGAAGACGCACACCCGGCCGTCGGTCTCGGCGGCGGCCAGGCAGGTGCGCAGCAGTCCGGCGCGTCGTCGGGGCGGGCCGGGCGAGGCGATGACGAGGCCGGGGATGTCGCGCAGCGCGCCGACCGCGTTGTCGTTGTGGAAGTGGCCGCCGAAGCCCTTCTGGTAGGCGTAGCCGGCGATGCGCACGACGATCGGGTTGCGGTAGCGGCCCTGGGAGAAGAAGGACAGCGTCGCCGCCTCGCCGCGCAGCTGGTCGGCCGCGTTGTGCAGGTAGGCGAGGTACTGGATCTCCGGCACCGGCAGCAGCCCGGCGAGCCCGGCGCCGAGCGCGAGGCCGAGGATGGTCTGCTCGTCGAGCAGCGTGTCGAACACCCGGCGCGCACCGAGGCGGCGGCGCAGCCCGCGGGTCACGCCGTAGACGCCGCCCTTGCGCGCGACGTCCTCGCCGAAGACGAGCAGGCCGGGGTGGCGGGCGGCGGCGTCGAGCAGCGCGCGGTTGATCGACTGGGCGAGGGTGAGCGGCCCTTCGTCCTCGGGCAGCACGCCGCCGAACACCGCGCTCGCGGTCCTCCGCGCCGGGCCGCGGCGCCTCGGCCACCGCGTCGGGCCGGTGCGGCGCCAGCGGCGCCATGACCTGCGGCGGCGGTGGCCAGCCGGGGCCGGGCGCGCGCCTTCTCCGCCTCCTGCCGGACGTGCTCGCGGATCGCCTCGTAGCGGTCGAGCACCTCGGCGGGCGTGCGGGTCCCGCTCTCGACGAGCAGGCGGGCGGTGGCCGAGCAGCGGGTCGTGGTCGAGGTCGGCGGCGATCTCGGCCGGCGTGCGGTAGGCGGTCTCGACGTCCGAGCCGGCGTGGCCCATCAGCCGGACGGTGGACAGGTGCAGGAAGGCCGGGCCGGCGGTGCTCGCGAACCCACGCGGCGGCCGTCGTGGCGGCGTCGAAGGTGGCGGCCGGGTCGCTGCCGGTCGGCGTGGAAGTAGCGCAGGTCGCGGCGGTTGCCGTAGATGTGTGCGATCCAGCCGGGCGGGGTGGGCACGCTGATGCCGATCCCGTTGTCCTCGCAGACGAGCAGCAGCGGGACGGGCACGCCCTGGTAGGCCGACCAGCAGGCGGCGTTGATCGCGCCGGTGACGGTGGAGTGGTTGGCCGAGGCGTCCCCGAAGCTGCACACGACGATCGAGTCGGCCGGCCACGGGGTCGTCAGCCCGAGCCCCCGCGCCCGCTCGATGGCGAAGGCGATGCCCACGGCGCGCGGCAGGTGGCTGCCGATGGTCGAGGTCTGCGGAACGACGGCGAGGTCCGGGTGCCCGAACACCTTGTGCCGCCCACCGGCGATCGGCTCCTCGGCGGAGCCAACCAGCCCGAGCAGCACGTCGCGAACGGGGTCGTGCCCGTCGACCTGCCGCGCGCGGACGACGTAGAAGGCCCCGGAGCGGTAGTGCAGCAGAGCGGGATCGGTGGGCCGCAACGCCATCGCGACGGCGGCGTTGCTCTCGTGCCCCGCCGAGCCGATCGTGTAGAAGCCGTCGCCCTCGGCGCGCAGCCACCGGGCAGCGAAGTCGAGATGCCGACTGGCCGCCTGCGCGTCGAACAGCTCGACAGCTTCCGCGTCCGTGAGCCCCGGAACCCGTCGCACGGCAGGACTTTCGAGCCCCCGAACCGCCACGATGAAGGACTCGTCGACCGGATCCCGCCGAGCCATGGCGCCACTCCCCCGCCCGCCCTCGCAGCCATACGTGTCCCCACCACCCTGGCACGCAAGCCCACCCCGGCGCACCGCCCGCGCCCCGCCGAACACCCACGCTCCGCGAAAGCCCGAGGCCCCGCCAGACCAACCCGATGCCAGCCGAACGCTCGCCCGCACAACGAGCCCAACGGAAGAACCCGCGCGAGGCGCCTCGGCTCCCACCGCACCGCCGGCCAACCGAAGCCCACCAGCCACGTCAACCCGAGGAAGGCCCGGCAAACCACCCGACCGCACACCCCAGAACGGGGCCAACCAGCGAAAATCTCGCGCGCGCACACGCGTACGGCCGACGCCCCCACCCTCTCCGGGGGCACCCCGTGGCTCCATCGTATCGGGGTGGGCTGACAATTTCGGGCGGTGAGGTTCTGCTGTGGACAAGGAGGCGGCTTGGGGACAACTCGTCGCCTTCTGCTTCCCGGGGTGTGCCTCGCGATGATGGTCGCCGTGCTCGCGCCGCTCTTCGGGCGCGGGTTCACGCTCGCCTACGACATGGTGTTCGCGCCGCGGCAGGATCTGCTGCCGGACTCCGTCGGGCTCGGGTCGGCGCTGCCCCGCTCGGTGCCCGCCGACGCGGTGGTCGGGCTGCTGACCACGGTCGTCCCCGGCGACCTCGTCCAGCAGCTCCTCCTCGCCGCCGCCCTGTTCGCCGGGCCGCTCGGCGCCGGGCTACTCCTCAAGGAGAACCCGGGCACGCAGGTCGTCGCCGCGGTCGCGTACGGGTGGAGCGGGTACGTCGCCGAGCGGCTGTTCATCGGGCACTGGCCCTACCTGCTCACCTACGCCTGCCTGCCCTGGATCGTCCGCGCCGCCCGGGACCTGCGCACCCTCAAACGCGTCGCGATCCTGGTCCTCGTCACCGCGCCGGCCGTGCTCACCCCGTCCGGCGGCATCATCGCCGCCGGCGTGGCCATGGTCTGCGGCGGCACGCGCCGGCTCTGGCTCACCGCCACCGTCGCGCTCGTCCTCAACGCCCCCTGGTGGGTCCCCTCGATCCTCCATCCCGGCGGCACCCTGTCCAGCGCGGCCGGCGTCGGCGCGTTCGGCGCCCGCGCCGAGAGCTGGGGCGGCGCGATCACGAGCCTGCTCGGCCTCGGCGGCATCTGGAACGCCGAGGTCGTCCCGGACAGCCGCACCAACCCGATCGTGCCCCTGCTGATCCTCGCGACCACCGCGGTCGCGCTCGTCGGCATGCGCCACCTGCCGAAACCGCTGGTCGGACTGGGCGTCGCCGGCCTCGTGCTCGCGGCGCTGGGCGGCAGCCCGGTCCTCGGCTGGGTCGTCGAGCACGTGCCCGGCGGCGGCCTGCTCCGCGACTCGCAGAAATGGGTCGCCTGGTGGGCACTGCCCGCGGCGCTCGGCTTCGCGCTCGGCGTCCGGCAGGCGGCCGGCCTGCTGCGCCGCGGCCGCCCGGCCGTGCTCGTCGCGGCCGCGCTCGTGCCGATCGCGATGATGCCCGACCTCGCCTGGGGCGGCTGGGGCCGCCTGCAGCCGGCCGACTTCCCCCAGGACTGGGCCGCGGTACGGCACATCCTGCAGACCAGCCGGCACGAGGGCGACGTCCTCGCCCTGCCGCTCGGCTCGTTCCGCCGCTACGGCTGGAACGGCGATCGCACGCAGCTCGACCCCGCGCCGCGCTACCTGCCCCGCCCCACGGTCCTCGACGACACCCTCGTGGTCGACGGCCGGCCGATCCCCGGCGAGGACCGCCGCGCGGCCCGGATCCGGCAGCAGGTCACGGAGGGTGGCGACCTCGCGGACCTGGGCATCGGCTGGCTGCTCGTCGAGCACGGCACCCCCGGCCGGATCGAGGAGAACCTGCTGAATCCCGACGAAAGGATCTACCAGGGACGATGGCTCGACCTGTATGAAGTAAGCGGGCCGGTAACAGGGGATTCGACAGGGACACCACCGGCCGGACCGGTCGTCGTGGCCGACGTGTTAGCACTTGCGACGGTCACGCTCAGCCTGTTGTGGCTTGTGTTACCGACCGGTAGCCTAAGGCGGTCCACCCGCCGGACTCGGGAGTAGACACGTGGGAAAGCTGGTTGGCGCAATCGCATCGGTTCTCGTCGGGCTCGCGCTCGCGACAGGTGTCGCGGTGGCGGTGTCATCGGCCTCCGCACCGGACAAGGGCGTCAATCTCGAGGACCCCGCCGCCCCGAACGGTTCGGCCGGCACGCTGTCCGGCGACTCGGTCAACTACGGCTCGAGCAACCCCTGATCCTGGGCTGACCCAGAGCTCGCGGCACGTGGCGCCCCGTCGGGGCGCCACGCCCTGATCACGAACCCTTGATCACGAAGCGGGTCGACCGCCAGTGCGTCGCGCGGTCGTCCACGATCTTCGTCGCGACCACCGAACCGCCCGCGGCCTCCACCACCGACCGCACCCGGGACTCCCGCGTACCGCGTCATCCGCATCGGCGCCGGGTAACGCAGGAACACCTTCTGCGCCAGCCGCACCAGCCAGCCCGGCGCCAGCCGCCACACCGTGCCCTTGAACGTCCACAGTGGACGCGTCGTGCACTGCAGCAGCGCCACACCCTCCGGGCGCAGCACCCGGACGAACTCCGCCAGGTAGGCGTCGATCGCCGGCACCGGCAGGTGCTGGAGCACCAGCTCGGAGTAGACGAGGTCGAACGTCGAGTCCTCGAACCGGCTCAGGTCCTGGCTCTCGTTCAGCACGAACGTGCAGCGCCCGGTCTCGTCGAGCCGCCGCGCCATCTCCAGCATCGGCGGCGACACGTCGACCCCGGTCACCGCGTCGGCGTGCCCGGCCAGTGCCTGGGACAGCCGGCCCGCGCCGCAGCCGAAGTCGAGGACCCTGGCCCACCGCGGGCCGACGCCGAGCTCGGTCAGCCAGGCCACCGACGCCGCGACGTCCGCGCGGCCGGTCTCCAGGAACTGTGACGGATCCCAGCGACCGCCCCGCTTGTCGGCGGCCACGTAGACCGCCCACAGCGGGTCCTCCTCGCCGAGCCGGACCCAGTCCCGGCGTACGTCATCGAAGCTCACGCGTGGCATTAAACGCGACTACAGACCCGCGGTCGCGACGAGGACCGCCTCGAACTCGGCCACGGTGCGCTCCCAGGCGAAGGTGCCGGCCCGGTCGCGGCCCGCGTCACCCATGGCGTTGCGTTCCTCGTCGTCGGCGAGCAGCCGGTCGACGTGGCGGACGAGGTCCTCGAAGTCGTCCGCCAGCAGGCCCGTCTCGTCGTCCACAATGGACTCCGCGACGCCGCCCGCACGGCGGTAGGCGACCGACGGCACGCCGTGCGCGGCCGCCTCCATGATCACGATGCCCCAGCCCTCCTTGACCGACGGGCACAGGTGCACCCAGGAACGCGCCAGGATCTCGTGCTTGTCCTGCTCGTCGACGAAGCCGTGCAGCGTCACCCGGTCGCCCAGGTCGCGCAGCTCGATGTGCTGGCGCAGGTTGTCGAGCCACCAGCCGTGCCCGACGACCTCGAGCCGCAGCTTCGGCCACCGCTGCGCGAGCCGCGCCACGACGTCCACCGCGTGCTCCACGCGCTTGTGCGGCACCACCCGGCCGACCACGACCAGCGTCGGGTCGCGGTCGCGCTCGGCGTTCACCGCGGGCGGGGCGTCCAGCCCGTTGCGCACCACCGTGGTCCGCGAGGTGGCCACGCCGAGGCCGGCGAGCTCGCGCCGGGTCTCGTCGGACACCGTGAGGTAGCGGCAGTTCCGGTAGAGCAACGGGGCGATCCGCGACTCGATCAGCCAGCCGATCCGGCCCAGCACCGGGCCGAGCACCGCGCACCACTGCTCGCGGTGCACGTGGTGCACGAGCACCAGCACCGGGCAGCGGGCCACGAGCCGGGAGAAGAACGGGAGGCCGGCCTGGACGTCGACGACGATGTCGGGCCGCAGCTGGAGCACCGCGAGCATCGCCCACAGGTAGACGCCCCAGCGGCCGCCGCGGCGGCGGAAGCGCACGCCGTTGACCACCTCGTCGGCCGGGCCGTTGCGGTGCGCGGCGCACTGCACGGTCACCCGGTAGCCACGTCTGGCGAGGCCTTCGGCCATGCGCTCGACGTAGCGCTCGGAGCCTCCGCCTTCCGGGTGCGCGGTGTCGCGCCAGTTGACGAAGAGCACCGCCGGACGGGAGTCGCGTTCGCGGCCCATAAAATCTCCGCATCGCAGGTGGTAGGTTACCGGCCGGTACAGTGGACCAAATGAATCATGAAAGCGACACCCCCAATGGTAGGTAGCGGAACGCGAATCGATTCAGTAAACGCGCGCGAAGCCACTTTCGGCAGATCCGTTCGGTTGTTCCGCGCATTTCTCAAGGAACAGTCGGACCCGGATCACTTCTACCAGATCCTGGCCGAGGACTCGGTGCGTCAGATTTCCGGTTACACACCGTTGGATGGCCGGCTGATCCTCGACGTCGGTGGTGGTCCGGGCTATTTCGCCGACAGTTTCCGGGCCGCCGGCGCGCTGCTACTTCGGTATCGACCCGGACGTCGGCGAGCTGTCCGCACGGGGGGAGCCGGCGGCCGGCATGGTGCGCGGCAGCGGCACCGAACTGCCTGTTCAGAGCGATTCGATGGACATCTGCTACTCGTCGAACGTGCTCGAGCACGTGGCCGACCCGGGGGCCATGCTCGACGAGATGGTCCGGGTCACGAGGCCCGGCGGAACCATTTTCGCGTCATTCACGCCGTGGTTCTCCCCATGGGGCGGACACGAAACCGCGCCGTGGCATTTCCTCGGCGGTCACTATGCGCGACGCCGATATATCCGGCAAAACGGACGCGAACCGAAGAACCGATTCGGGGAAAGCCTCTTCGCATTCCGGGTCGGCACGGCAATAAGCTGGGCGCGCCATTGCGAGCAGGCTCGACTGGTGCGCGCCCTACCTCGTTACCATCCGTGGTGGGCCACCTGGATCGTGCACGTCCCGATTCTGCGAGAATTCGCCTCCTGGAATCTCGTGCTCGTACTCAGAAAGGTCTGAGCGGGGCCTATCTGGCCGCGGCGGGCTGGCGGCGCAGCGGCGCGTCGCTGCCGTAGCGGCCGCCCCGCCGGTTGCCCAGCACCAGCATCACGGCACCGACCACGAACAGGATCGCGCCGATGACCCACATGGCGATCGGCCACGACGTCAGCAGGCTGAGCTTGGACATGTTGTCCTTGGCCTTGGTGACGTTGTCGTTGATCGTCGTGTCGTTGAACCGCAGCGTCCCGTCGAAGACGATGGTGCCGCTGCCGGCGTCCTCGCCCGCGGTGCGCAGCTCCTGCTTGCCCTGCTGCTGGCCGACGATGATGATGCCGGTCTCCGGCTCGACCCACACGGTCCGCTTGACCTGGTAGTACAGCTCGGCGCTCGACGGTCGGCTCGTTCGTCCTGGCCGACGAGCGAGCCGGGCACCTCCTGGTCGCCGATCTTGGTCGCCGGCACGTCCATCACGAACCGGTAGGCGTTGACGCCCTTGATGACCTCTTCGCCGTCGAAGCGGGCGGTCGACCGACTTGCGCACCGACGGTCGTAGAACGGGTAGTCACGCTGCTCGGTGCCGAACGGGAACTTGAACGACAGGCCGGGCTGCTGGACCGTGTTGCGGTCCGAGGTGACCTTCTGACCCTGTTCCTGCTCGATGTACTGGCCCTCGCACGGGGCGACCGCCTCGTTGCTGTGGCGGTCGATGCACAGCGAGCGCACCGACGCGTCGACCACGATGCCGGTCGCGTCGTCGCTGGTCTTGACGGCCTCGACGTACACGGCGACGTCGCCGTCCTCCTCGACCTCGGGCTGGGTGAGGTCACCCGTGACGTAGGTGGTGGAGGTGAGGCTGAGGTTGTGCCGGACCTCGGGCACCGGGGCGCCGTTGACCGTGCGGATGACGAGCGCGGTGATGCCGTCGCCCTCGGCCACCGACGTGGACTCGTTGTCCAGCGGGATCTTCGCGAGCTGCGGGTAGGCGTAGAAGCGCAGCAGTAGGCCGAGCGCCACCGCGAACACCCCGAGTCCCAACAGGATGAAGCTGACGATGCGGCGCAACGGACCTCCTCGATGAGGTGAGACGACTTACACCGAGACGAGTGTCACGGTGTGGCCGACAAATTACCCGACAGTAACCTGTGCGCAAGCCCTAACCCCGGTAGTCCACCAGGCGGGCGTAGTCGCTTGCGCCAGATGGCGGAAACCGTAGGTCGCTTTTCGCCCCCGCGCGCGACCCGCGATGATCGGGGCATGCGATGCGACGTGTGGTGGGCGCGACCGGCGCCGGCGACCGACCGCCTGCTGGCGATGCTGGACGACGTCGAGCGGGAGCGGTACGGCAACTACCGCATGGAGCTCGACAAGCTGCGCTTCCTCACCGGCCGCACGCTGATCAGGGCGATCGCGGGCCGGGCGCTCGGCGTCGAGCCGGAGGCCGTGGTGCTGGACAGCAGCTGTTACGGCTGCGGCAAACCGCACGGCAAGCCGCGGGTGGTGGCCGACGGCGCGCCCGAGATGTCGATCTCGCACTCCGGCTCGCTGGTGGCCCTCGCGGTGGTCGACGGCGCGCCGGTCGGCGTGGACGTGGAGCAGCTCCGCGGCGCGGAGGTCGGCGAGCTGGCCCGGATCACGTTCTCCGCCGACGAGCGGTCGGTGTTCGACGCGGTGCCGGAGAACGACCGGCAGGGCGCGTTCTTCACCTACTGGGCGCGCAAGGAGGCGGTGGTCAAGGCCACCGGCAAGGGCATGTCGATCGTGATGAGCAAGCTGACGCTGTCCGCCCACGACGCCCCGCCGCGGGTGCTGGCCTCCGAGTCGTCCGAAGTGGACCCGGCCGCGGTGCACATGGCCGACCTGGCCCCGGGCCACGACTACCGCGCGAGCGTCGCCATCCTCGGCGGCGGGCCGCTGGAGGTCACCGAGCAGGACGCGGACGGCCTGATCACCGCGCTGGGCTAGGCAATGGCGGACCGGGCCTCGGCGAGGTAGTGGTCCACCAGCGTCGTGTCCGGCTGGCCGGTGCGCAGTGCCTTGGCCCGCTCCAGCCACTCCACCGCCACCACCGCCGCCTCCCGCCGCGACAGCGGGGTGGGCCGGCCGTCCCGCAGGCGCCCCGCCACCCGCGGGTCCGCCAGCGCCGCCGAGCCGAGATGCTGCAGGCAGCGCGCCTCGCCGACGTCCTCGCCGATCCGCGCGAACATCGTCCGCGCCCGCAACCACCGCACGGCCGCGGCGACCAGCTGACCGTCCTGTTGGGACAGTGCGACGCCCTGCAGCTCCACGGCGTGCGCCGCGCAGCCCGCGTCCCGGGCGTCGCGCGCGAGGCGCTCCGCCTCGGTCAGGTGCGCCAGCGCCTCCTCGGCGCGCTCGCAGCCCAGGCACAGCGCGCCCAGGTTGACCAGCAGCGCCGGGTGTCCCGCCAGCAGGCCGGCGGTGCGCAGGCTGCCGAGCTCGTCGACCGCCTCGGTCAGGGCGTCCGCGTCCGTCGCGGTCATCGCGAGCAGCGCGGCCTCGACCTGCGCCCGCGCCGCCAGCTCGGCCCGCACCCGGTCGTCCTGGACGGCCGCCAGGTGGTCGCGCGCGATGTCCAGCTGCCCGGCCGCCTCGCCGGGCCGCCGGGCCAGCCGGTGCGCGGTCGACAGGCGGATCGCGGCGAGCGCGGCCAGGTCGTCGCGCCGCGCGTCGCACACCAACTCGTACAGCGCGCCGTTCACCTCGAGCAGGCCGCTCGACTGCTGCTCGCGCACGTACCAGCTCTCCAGCGCGTCCGCGACCGTGCCGAGGTCCGCCAGCACCAGGGCGAGCAGCTCCTTGTCGCGGTAGTGCTCGCGGCTGAACAACGACCGCAGCGTCGGCTCCGAGTCGCGCAGCCACGCCCGCGCGCTCGCGGTGTCGGTGTCCAGCCGCACCATCCAGCGCTCGGCGTGCCCGGCGACGAAGCGCACCAGGGCCGGCACCGCGCGCCGGGCGACCTCGCGGCGGTCCTCCTCCACCGCGGTGCCGACGAGCGAGCGCCGGATCTCCTGCGGCAGCCGGTAGCGGCCGCCCTGCTCCTGCACGAGGTTGCGGGTCCGCAGCTCATCGAGCGGCCCGAGGTCGTCGGCGCCGAGCATGGCCGCCACCGCGCCCTTGGTCAGCCCGGTGACCGGCAGCTCGGCGAGCGCGTGCAGCAGCCAGTCCGCGTCCGTGGACAGCCCCTCGGTGATGTTGTCGAGGATCGCGGTCCACACCCGTTCGAGCGGGCCGTCCGCGTGGCCGCCCGCCCGCATCGCCTCGATCAGGCCCTGCGCGGTCACCGTGCTGCCCGGCCGCTTGATCTCCTGGGCGAACGCCTTCACCGCGCGCGGTCGGCCGTAGCAGGCACGCAGCAGCTCGTCCACGGGATCGGGTCCGTCCGGGCGGAACCGGCGCAGGGCGTCCGCGAGCCGCGCGCCCAGCCAGGGTTCCGGCACGTCGAGCTCGGCGTTCCAGATCTTGCGCAGCGCGGCGAGGTCCAGCTCGCCGACCGCCACCACCCGGTGCTCGACCGCGTCGCCGACCGCCGACTCGCCCGCGACGACCAGCCGGGGCCAGCCGCCCGACGGCCACTCGCGCACCAGCCAGTCGACCTGCCCGGCGGTGGACACGTTGTCCAGCAACAGGATCGCGCCCCGCTCGGCCAGCACGTCGATCAGCCGGTTGGCCGCCCTGGCCAGCACCTCGCCGGTGTCGTCGGACGGCTCGTCGATGCCGAACGCGGCCACGATGCGGCTGGCGGTCGCGGTGACGTCGTCGGGACCGCGGGTGGAGCGGCTGCGCACGTCGAAGCGGAACGTGTGCCGCGCCTCGCCGCGGTGGTCGTCGATCAGCCGCTGGACCACGGCCGCGGCCACCGCGGACGTGCCGACGTCGCGCGGGCCGACCACCGCGACGACCCCCGCGTCCAGCACCCTGGCGACCGCCTGGCCGACCTCGTTGCCCCGGTCACACAACGGTTCCGGCCGGTACCACGCGGACGGGGTGACCGGGCGCAGCCACGGCTCGTCCTCCTCGGCCGCCGGCTTGTCGCGTTCCCGCCTGCGCTCGCGCAGCGCCAGCACCAGCCACACCGCGCCGGCCACCGGCACCAGCACGCCCGCGCCGAGCCACACCCAGTGCCCGACCGCCTGGCCGAACCCGGTGCCGTTGGCCTGGTTGCCGACGAGCTCGCTGACCAGGCTCAGCACGAACCAGCTGATCACCGCGAACAGCGCCACGCGGATCTGGCGGAACAGCGTGCGGTTCGGCCTCACCGGGCCGCCTCCCCGGTGAGCCCGGTGACGACCTTGCGCCACGTGGCGAGCAGCAGCGCGACCGGGATCAGCGCGGACACCACCGCACCGGCCGCGACCGTGCCGGCCGAGGTGCCGAACTGGCGCGCCTCGCCCCACAGCAGCAGCGTCAGCGGGCTGTTGCCCGGGCCGCTGATCAGGAAGCCGACGATGAAGTCGTTCCACACCAGCACGAACTCGAGCACGGCCACCGCGACCAGCGCCGGCCGGTAGCGGCCGCGGCGCCACAGCGTGTCGAGCGCGGGGCGCCCCTCGTCCTCGGCGCTGCGCGGCGCCGCCTCGAACGCGGCGCGCAGCACCAGCGTCGCGAACGGCAGCCCGGCCGCGGCGTGCACCAGTGCGAGGAACGCCCGCGAGCCGGCGAACCCGGCCGCGTCGAACACGTCGCCCACCGGGCCCGCGTACATCTGCACCGGCGCCACCGCGAGCACGCCGAGCACCAGCGTCAGGGCACGCGCCGGCCGCCGCGGCAGCCCCCAGGTCAGCAGGTAGGCGGCCGGCACCGCGACCACGACCACCAGCGCGGTGGCCAGGCTCGCGATCAGCAGGCTGCCCACCACCGCGGGCCAGAGCCAGGTGGCGCCGACCTCGGCGAGCGAGCCGAACCCGAGCCCGTCCAGCCGCCACCACCCGGCCGTGCCGGCCGCCGCCGGGTCGTGCAGCGCGGTCGCCACCAGCACCACGACCGGCATGATCCACATGAGGCAGAGCCCGACGCCGACCAGCCGGCCCCACCAGCGTCGCGAACCGTCCGATGTGGACGCCGCGATGCGTACCGGTTCCGCCGGCGCGCCGCGCCACATGCCGCGCATGCCGACCACGCTCAGCGCGGCCACGATGACGAACAACGTGACCGCGAGCGCGGCCGGGCCGCCCGGGTCCGCCGACCGGCTCGTCAGCCGCCACCAGTGCAGGCCGACGACGTCCACGTCGTTCTGCATCGACCCGGGCGCGGCCACGAGCACGAGGTCGAACACCCGGATCGCGGCGACGAGCACGGTCAGCACGACGATCGAGGTGACCGGCCCGGTGCGCGGCAGGCGCAGCGGGCCCAGCCGGTGCCCGAGGCCGGGGTTCGCGTCGAGCCCGGCGCGGAACAGCACGACCACGAAACCCAGCCAGGACCAGGCGAACGCGGACGCGAGCACCCACCAGATGAGGTCGGGGCCGAGCCAGGTGACGTTGCCGCCGAACAGCGCGCTGGCCATGCCGCGCTCGGGGCTCGGGTCGAAGATCATCCGGAACACCGCGCCGGACACCACCGCGGAGACGCCGAACGGCAGGATCATGATGTAGAGCAGGACCCGCCACAGGCGCGCCACGTGCCGGCTGACCACCGCGATCCCGTACCCCACGGCGAGCAGCACGAGCGCGATGCCGACCCACAGCACGCTGTGCCCGGCGGCGCGGATCGCGTCCGGGTCGGTGAACAGCGTCCGGAAGTTGCCGATGACGGGCGTGGTCGCGTGCAGCGCGCGGACGAGCGTCCAGACCATCGGCACGACGAGGAGCACGAGGAGCACCAGCGCCGGCAACCCGAGCAGCACGCTGCCCCGGCGCCGCCCGGCACGCACCGACCCGAGCCGTCCGGTCAGCTCCCGCCCGGCCACCTCGAGCCGCAACCCGCCGGTGGCGGGCACCTCCATGCTCACGTCTGCTCCTCGGCCCGCACCATCGACGCCGCCGCGGTGGCGGCCGCCGCCGACGGGGACGTGCCGTCCGCCAGGTCGCGCAGCAGGTCCTGCAGCACCCGCTGCAGGCCCTCGCGACCGCCGAGCCGGCCGAGCTGGTCGGACAGCCCGAAGCGCACGTCGTTGTCGCGCAGGTCGTCGGCCAGCCGGCGCAGCGTCGGGCTGTAGTAACGCGGTTCCGTCCGCGGGTTGGCCGCGATGAACCCGCCGGTGTCCCGGATCCACGGCAGCGGAGCGTCCGGAGTGGACAGATAGCGGATCAGCTCGGTGGCCGCGGGGCTCGCGGGCTCGGTCAGCACCAGCAGGTCGCCGGAGATCACCAGCGGCGCGCCCGGCGCACCGGCGGGGAAGGTGAACGTGCCGACATCACCGGCCGGCACCGCGAACTGCCTGATCACCGACTCCGCGAAGTCCGGCGCCGGCACCATCGCGGCCCGGTGGTAGCGGAACACCTCGAGCACCGCGTCCGGGAACTGCAGCACCAGCGCGCGGTCCGCGCCGCCCGACAGCGCACCCGCGCGGCCCCACATCTCCGCCGCCATCCGGAACGCCGAGCGCACGTCCCCGCCCACCCACAGCCGCGGGTCGTGGCGCCGCAGCAGCGCGTCGTAGGTGTCCGCGTAGTGGCGCAGCAGCAGGTTCTCGAAGAACCCGGCCAGCACCCACCCGTCCGCGCCGCCGAGCGCGAGCGGCGCCACCCCGGTCCGGTCGATGATCGACTCGTTCAGGTCGAGCCAGTCCTGCCAGGACTCCGGCGGGGTCAGGCCGTGCGCGTCGAACACCGACCTGCGGTACCAGACGACGGACGCGTGCGCGGTCTTGAACGGCAGCGCGTAGTGCCGGCCGGTCGGCAGCTCCGGGCGCCACACCCGGTCGTAGGCGCCCTGCCACACCTCGTCGGGCAGCGGCGCGAGCTTGTTCAGGTTGCCGGCCACGAGGCCGGGCTGCGGCAGCGCCACGACGTCCGGCCGGCCGGTCGTGGCCGCACCGAGGGCCGCGCCGATGTCGTCGCCGAGCGGGATCAGCTCGGTGTCGCTCACCCCGCGGCGGTCCAGCACCCGCTGGAACGCGGCCAGCTCGGTGGCGCTCCAGCTCACCGCGACGCGGACGAGGTCACCCAGTCCGGTGGTTCGCGCGAGGTCGCCACAGCCCGCGGTCAGCCCGGCGAGTGGTCCGAGGGCCGCACCACGCAGCAATGTTCGGCGACGGATCTCTCGTGCACGCGGCTCATGCATACATCCCCAGAGGCAGCTGTCCTAGCTCGATCCCACCCTAGCCGGACGGCGGCCACGCTCAGGCCGGGGCGTTCAGTCCCATCGCGCGCAGCAGAGTGCGGAACTTCGCCGACGTCTCCGCCAGTTCCAGGTGCGGCTCGGAGGCCGGCATGATGCCGCCGCCCGCGTACAGCGTGACCGTCGAGCCGGGCCCGATCGCGGGCTCGGTGATCTCCGCGCAGCGGATGCCCACCACCCACTCGCCGTCGCCGCCCGCGTCGCACCAGCCGATCGCGCCGGCGTAGAAGCCGCGGTCGAACGGCTCGATGCTGGCGATCGTGTCCCGCGCGGCCGCGGCCGGGCGGCCGCACACCGCCGGGGTCGGGTGCAGCGCGGCACGCGAGTCGCAGCGAGGAGATGCCCGGGTCGACGCAGCTCGCCGGTGATCCGGGTGGACAGGTGCCACACCGCGGACGTGGCGACCAGCGACGGGCCGTCGGGCACGGGCAGCGTGCGGCAGAAGGGGCGCAGCGCGTCGACGACCGACTCGATGACCACCCGGTGCTCGGCGCTGGTCCTTCGCCGACGCGGCGAGCGCCGCGCCGTTGCGGCGGTCCCGCACCGGGTCGGGGTCGCGCGGGCATGGAGCCCGCGAACGGGTTCGCGACCACGGTCTGGCCGGTGCGGGAGAGCAGCATCTCCGGGGTGGCGCCGACCAGCGTGCGCCGGCCGCGGCCGCCGGGCAGGTCCACGGCGTAGGTGTAGCCCGTGGCGTTGTCCGCGGCGAGGTTGGCGAGCAGCGCCACCGGGTCGACCGGCCCGCGAGCCGCAGCCGCAGCGACCGGGCCAGCACGACCTTGTCCAGCTCGCCCGCGCGCAGCAGCTCGACGGCGGCGGCGACGCCGCGCTCGTGGTCCTCGGCGGCGTCGGCACCGGCGTCGGCGTCGAGGACCTCCGGCAGCGTGAGCGGCTCGAGGCCGGCCGGGCGCAGCGGGCCGGACCAGCGCACCGAGCGGGGCAGCACGACGTGCGGCGCCGCGGCGGTGTCGAAGGGCAGCGCGCCGACGGCGAGCGGCACGTCGGAGTCGACCAGGAGCTTCGTGACCCGCGCGGACAGCTCGTCCGGGTCGGGCTCGGTGACGACCGCCTGCACGCCCGGTGGCGAGCAGCGTGCGGTCGGGCGAGGCGAGGAGGAACGAGCCGGGTCGGTAGTCCGCGATCAGCCCTGGGGTCACATCTTCATCATGCCCACGGGGCGGCCGCGAAACTCCCTCCGGCCGGGAGATTTTGAACACGTTCAGATCCGGCCGGACAGCACACAGGGCCCGCCGGCAGCCGGTTCGACCGGCTGCCGACGGGCCCTGACCTCGCAGAACTAGTTGAGCGCGTCGATCAGCGCGGAGCGCTGACGGTCGCCGAGGCCGGCGGCGCGCCGGTCCGGGTCGATGCCGGCCTGCTCCAGCAGCGCGGCCACCTTCACCGCGCCGAGGCCGGGCACGGCCTTGAGCAGCGCGGCGACCTTGGTCTTGCCGATCGTCTTGTCGTCCTTCGCACGTCCGAGCACCGACGCGATGGTCCGCTCACCGGACTTGATCGACGCCAACAGCTCGGACCGCGCCTTGCGCGCCTCCGCAGCCTTGGCCAGCGCATCAGCGCGCTGCTCTGGAGTCAACGTGGGCAGAGCCACCGTGGTGATCCTTCCTTGTTCGACTGCTGGCTGTTCCGCGATCGACAACGCCCAGGTCAGAACCGGAGCGCTCCCCCGCGGTGCCGCGGACCAGTAAACACATCAACGCGCACGAACATACGCGCGACACGCGCATTCGTCTCGGCGAAACCGCAGGTAACCCACGTTCTGGGGGTCTGACACGCAGCGTCACCCATGTCCAGATGTGACATTTCGGCACTACTGTTCCGGCCAAGACGCCACGAGTCACCAGGGAGCTTGAACAGCGATGTTGGGCACCATGCAGGACGGTCAACTGTCCATCGCCAACCTGTTGCGCCACGGCAGCCGGGTGCACGCCACCGCCGAGGTCGTGACCTGGACCGGGGAGGGTTCCCGGCGCACCACCTACGCCGATGTCGCCCGCGAGGCGGCCCAGCTCGCGCACGCGCTGCGCGGCCTCGGGGTGACCTCCGACCAGCGGGTCGGCACGTTCATGTGGAACAACAACGAGCACCTCGTCGCCTACCTGGCGGTGCCCGCGATGGGCGCGGTGCTGCACACGCTCAACATCCGGCTGTTCCCCGAGCAGCTGACCTACGTGGCCAACCACGCCGAGGACCACGTGGTGCTCGTCGACGCCACGCTGGTGCCGCTGCTCGCGAAGGTGCTGCCGACGTTCGAGACGGTCAAGCACGTCGTGGTCGTCAACGGCGACGCTGGCGCGCTGACCGCGCCCGAGGGCGTGACCGTGCACTCCTACGCCGACCTGCTCGCCGAGCAGCCGGACGAGTTCGACTGGCCGGTCGTGGACGAGAACGCCGCGGCCGCGATGTGTTACACGTCCGGCACGACCGGCGACCCGAAGGGCGTCGTCTACACGCACCGGTCGATCTGGCTGCACTCGATGCAGGTGTGCATGACCGACTCGATGGCGCTCGCGCAGTCCGACCGGGCGCTGGTGATCGTGCCGCAGTTCCACGCGATGTCGTGGGGCCTGCCCTACGCGGCGCTCATGGTCGGCGCGTCGCTGATCATGCCCGACCGGTTCCTGCAGCCCGAGCCGCTGGCCGCGATGATCGCCGCCGAGAAGCCGACGATGGCCGGCGCCGTGCCGACGATCTGGCAGGGCCTGCTCGCGTTGCTGCAGCAGCAGCCGCAGGACCTCTCGCCGCTGCGCCGCGCGGTGGTCGGCGGGTCGGCCTGCCCGCCGTCGCTGATGACGGCCTTCGACGAGCTCGGCGTGACGATCATCCACGCGTGGGGCATGACCGAGACCTCGCCGCTGGGCAGCGTGTCCCGCCCGCCCGCGGACCGGTCCCCGGAGGACACCTGGGAGTACCGGATCCTGCAGGGCCGGTTCCCGGCGTCGGTGCGGGCGCGCCTCATCGACGACGACGGCAACGAGCTGCCGTGGGACAACGAGGCGGTCGGCGAGCTCGAGGTGTCCGGGCCGTGGGTCGCGGCCGCGTACTACCGGGTCGGCGACGGCGAGGACGGCTCGGAGAAGTTCTCGCCGGACGGCTGGCTGCGGACCGGCGACGTCGGCGCGATCACGCCGGACGGGTTCCTGCGGCTCACCGACCGGTCGAAGGACATCATCAAGTCCGGCGGCGAGTGGATCTCCTCGGTGGACCTGGAGAACCAGGTGATGGCGCACCCGGCGGTGGCCGAGGCGGCGGTGATCGGCGTGCCGGACGAGAAGTGGTCCGAGCGCCCGCTGGTGGCCGTGGTGCTCGCGGAGGGCAAGTCGGCCACGCCCGACGAGCTGCGCGAGTTCCTGGCCTCGAAGGTCGCCAAGTGGCAGCTGCCGGAGAACTGGACGTTCATCGACGAGGTGCCGAAGACGAGCGTCGGCAAGTTCGACAAGAAGCGCCTGCGAGCGGCCGTCGCGGACGGCAGGCTCGACATCGCGCACCTGTCGTGACGTCACCGGACTCCCCTGCCGGTACCACTTCCGAAGCCACTTCCGATGGCACGGCGTCCCTGCACGAGATGGTCCCGTTCGCGGGGACGCTGGGCATCGAGATGCTGTCCTCGGCCCCGGCGGAGGTCCGCGGGCGGATCGCGTGGGCCGAGTCGCTGTGCACGGTGGGCGGCGCGCTGAACGGCGGCGTGATCATGTCGCTGGCGGACAACACGGGCGCGCTGTGCGCTTTCCTGAACCTGCCGGAAGGTTCGGGCGGCACGACGACGATCGAGTCGAAGACGAACTTCCTGCGCGCGGTGCGCGACGGCCACGCGACGGCGATCTCCCGGCCCATGCACGTGGGACGCCGTTTCGTGGTCGTCGAGACCGACGTGCGCGACGACGGCGACCGGCTCGTGGCGCGGGTGACCCAGACGCAGGCGGTGCTCTGAGGCGGCCGGGTCGCGGGGTGCCCCGCACGGGTGAGTCCGTCAAGCCCCGAAGGGACTAGACCAAACGGGCGACAACCAACATCCAGATCGGTATCGTCGCCCCCGTGCCGGACCGAGGTAACCCGCGCGGCAGGAGGCGCAGGCTCAACGCGACGTCGTATGTCGTCCTTGGCATGCTCAGCCACCGGCCCGCGACGAGCTACGACCTCAAGCAGTGGGTGGCGAACACCATCGGCAACTTCTGGGCGTTCGCGCACTCCCAGCTCTACGACGAACCCGCGCGCCTGGTGGCCGACGGGCTGATCAGCGAGACCGTCGAGGAGGGCGGCCGGCGGCGGCGGACCTACGAGATCCTGCCGCCCGGCCGCGAGGCGCTGCACGAGTGGCTCACCGACAGCACCACCGAGCAGACCGAGGTGCGCGATCTCGGTGTGCTCAAGCTGTTCTTCGGCAGCCTCAGCCAGCCGGCGGACCTGCTGCGCCTCGCCCGCGACCGGCACGAGTCGCACAAGTCGCGCGCCGACAGCTACACCGAGCAGCGCGAGGAGATCGTCGACTACGCGGATCCGTGGCAGGTCAAGACGATCGAGCTCGGCATCCGCTACGAGCGCTGCGTCGAAGAGTTCTGGGCCGACTTCATCGCCGAGCTCGAGGACGAGCAGCCGTAAGCTGTTTACATACCGGCCGCCAAGGGTGAAAATCCTCACCATGCAGCTCAAGGCCCTCACCCTGCTGGCCGTGATCGCGCTGACCCTCTCCGCCATGCCGGCGGCTGCCGCGGCCGAGCCCACCGAAGACGCCCCCGTCGACTTCCACGAGTGGCGCGGCCACGACCTTCGCCACGGCCACGCCGACGGACTGCGCCCCGGTCCCGGCGGCAGCCTGGTGATCGGCCGCCCCGCCGGCACCGTCGAGCACACCGAGCCCGACCTCGGCACCACCCGCACCTACGAGTACGGCAGCTGGACCTCGCCGTCCTACCGGCTGCGCTTCGGCGCCACGCAGCTCGTCGCGTCCTGGAACGCCGCTACGCCCGACGACACGTGGCTGCAGGTCGAGATGCAGGGCCGCACCGCCGCTGGCGCGACGACCACCTGGTTCACGATGGGCCGCTGGGCGCTGGGCGACGGCGACATCGCGCGCACGTCGGTGCCCGACCAGGAGGACGCGAACGGCTTCGTCGACGTCGACACGTTCGTCGCCAACACCGGCGTGACGCTGCGCTCCTACCAGCTGCGCGTGACGCTCTACCGCGAGGCCGGCACGCGGGTGTCGCCGAAGCTCGCCATGGCCGGCGCGATGACCTCGGCGGTCCCCGACCGGTTCACGGTGCCGACCAGCCCGCCGGCCGGCGCGTGGGGCCACGAGCTGCCCGTGCCGCCGTTCTCGCAGAACATCCACGAGGGCCAGTACCCGCAGTACGGCGGCGGCGGCGAGGCCTGGTGCAGCCCGACCTCGACGGCGATGGTCGTCGACTACTGGGGCCGCGGGCCCAAGCCCGACGACCTGTCCTGGGTCGATCCGTCCTATGCGGACCCGGAGGTCGACCACGCCGCCCGGTTCATCTACGACAAGGACTACGACGGCACCGGGAACTGGCCGTTCAACACCGCCTACGCGGCGAGCTTCGGCCTGGCCGCGCACGTCACCCGGCTGCACTCGCTGGCCGAGCTGGAGCGCTACATCCTCGCCGGCATCCCGGTGATCACCTCGCAGTCGTTCATGGCCTCGGAGCTCGACGGCGCCGGCTACGGCACCGCCGGTCACCTGATGGTGATCGTCGGCTTCACCGAGAACGGCGACGTGATCGCCAACGACCCGGCGTCCAGCAGCGATGCCGCCGTGCGCAACGTCTACAAGCGCGACCAGTTCGAGAACATCTGGCTGCGCACCAAGCGGCACAACGCCGACGGCGGCATCTCCAGCGGCTCGGGCGGCGTCGCGTACATCATCGCCCCGGTGGGCAAGAAGCTGCCGCACTAGCGACTAGACGGTCCGCGCAGCACCGTTGCCCACCCGGGCAACGGTGCCGCGTCGCGCCCGCACGCCGGCCGGGCCGATGCTGTGCTGGCCTCATGCCGAGGTTCCTGATCGTCGCGGCCCTGCTGCTGGCCACCGGCTGCGCCGCGGCGCCCGCGCACACCGGTTCGGGTGACGTCGCGGCGCCTGTCACGGCCCCGCCGCCGGTGGTGCTGCCGGACGGGCGGTGCACGGCGGCCCAGTTCGGCGCGGCGTCGTTCGACCTGGTGCGCCGGGACGGCGAGTCGGTCACCGCCCGGCTCGTGCTGACCCGGGCCGGCGGCGGCTCGTGCACCCTGTCCGGGCACGGCGACCTGCAGCTGCGCCTGGCGAACGGCGCACCGCTGCCCACCCACGTCACCACGACCGGCCGCGCGGCACGGTTCGTGGTGTTCGCCGGCGGCCGGGTGCGCCAGGACTACGAGTTCCGCGTCCGCCCCGACGACGACGACCCGGTGTGCTCCCACGCCGCCGGCGGCGACGTCGTCGTGACCGAGGATGCCGGCGAGGTCACCGCCTCGCTGGCCCCGTTCCCGCAGGAGGTGTGCTGGCGCCCGGAGGTCACCGCGGGCCCGTTCCGCCCCCTCTAGCCTGGTCGGGGTGACCTTCGCCGACGAGGACTACCCCGCGCTGCCCTACCCGGGGGCCCGGCCGCCGTGCTCGTTCGCGCACGACGACGCCACCGGGTACCCGCTGCGGGCCGACCACGCGGCGCTGTCCGGCTGGCGCCTCGCCGACGGCCGCGACCTCGACGAGTGGCTCGCCGACCGGGACGCGCCGCCGCTGGCCGAGCGGGTGCCGCTGCTCTGCTACGGCTCCAACGCCTGCCCGTCGAAGCTGACCTGGCTGCGCGGCACGCTCGGCCTGCCCGGCCCCGCCGTCCTGCTGCGCGCCCGGTGCACCGGGCTCGCCGCGGTGTGGGCGGCCGGGCTGCGGGTCGTCGACGACCAGCGGCCGGCCACGCTCGCCGCGCTGCCGGGCGCCGGGGAGACGCACGCGGTCTGGCTCGCCACCCTCGACCAGCTCGCGGTGCTGGACCGCTGCGAGGGCCGCGGCAACCGCTACCGGCTCGCGTACGTCACCACCGGCGAGGTCCGCCTCGAGGACGGCACCCACCTCGACCGGCCGCTCGCCTACGTGGCCGCGCCGCACAGCGACAGCGCCCGGACCGTGCGGTACCCGCTGCTGGTCGACGGCCGACCGGTGCGCTGCGCGGACGTCCCGCAGGCCGCCGCGGCGGCGCTGGCCGGCGAGCCGGCGGACGGCGACGGCCTCGCGCTGGACGTCGTCGACGGCACCCCGGCGCCCGAGGACGCACCCGGCCGGCTGTTCGTCTATGGCACGCTGCAGCCCGGCGCGTCCCACTGGCCGATGCTCGCGGCCGCGGCCGCCGGCGAACCGCGGCGCGCGGAGCTGCCCGGCACGCTGTTCGACACCGGGTACGGCTACCCCGCGCTGCGCCTCGGCGACGGCCCGGGCGTGTCCGGCTGGCTGGCCGAGCTCACCGACCCCGCCACCGCATTGTCCACTATGGACGAATACGAGGGCAAGGAGTACCGGCGGGTCCGCGTCACGCTACGCGGTGGCACGCAGGCCTGGACCTACGTATGGGTCGACCCGTTCGACGGAATGCGAGTGCTCACCACCCCCTGGGGGACAACCTGACCCGGCGCCGGGACGTCTTCTCTGGTAGGACCGGAAAGCGAAACCGGGAGGTGATCGCCGTGGTCCGGCGAACACACGTGGCCGCAGCCGTGGCCGCAGGAGTGATCGCGATGCTGAGCGCCTGCGGCACGCCGACGGAGTCCACAGGGGACGGTGCGAGAACGCAGCCGCCCGTGACCACACCGCCGCCGGCGCCGTCGGCGAGCCCGACGACCGCACCGACCACCACGCCGCCGACGACCGGCAGCGAGAGCGCGCCACCCGGCGCGGGCACCAAATGCGCGGCCAAGGACCTGAAGGGCAGCGTGGCGCCGCTGGACGCCGCCGCGGGCAACCGGTACGCCGAGCTCGTGGTCACCAACAAGACCGGCCGGACGTGCACGATGTACGGCTACGGCGGCCTGGAGTTCATCGACGGCGACGGCAAGCCGACGCCGACCCAGCTGACCCGCCAGCCCGACCCGGGACCGGCGGTGGTGACGCTGCCGCCGGGCGGCACCGCCGCCAAGAAGCTGCACTGGGGCGTGGTGCCGAGCGGGAACGAGTCGCAGACCGGGCCGTGCGAGCCGCCGTCGGCGGGCGTGCGGATCATCCCGCCGGACGACACCCAGGCATTCATCGTGACCTACGAGTTCGGGTCGGTGTGTGCCCGCGGGCACGTGGACGGAAGCGCATATTTCAAGAAATAGCGCACTGTCGCTGACAGTTTCTCAGCTCCGAGTCGCTAGCCTCGGATTCGTGGAAACGACGATCACGACTCAGGACGGCACGATCGGCGGCTACCTCGCGCTGCCGCAGCCCGAGGTCTCGGGCGCGGCGCCGTGGCCGGCGGTCGTCGTGGTGCACGACGTCTTCGGCATGTCCGACGACGTCCGCAGCATCGCCGACCGGTTCGCCACGGCCGGGTACGTCGCGATGGTGCCCAACCTGTACGCCCGGGGCGGCTTCGTCCGCTGCGTGCGCACGGTGTTCCGCGAGCTGATGGCCGGCAAGGGCCGCGCGCACGACGACCTCGACGCCGCCCGCGCCGCACTGGCCGGCCGGGAGGACTGCACCGGCAAGGTCGGCATCGCCGGGTTCTGCATGGGCGGCGGTTTCGCGTTACTCGCCGCCACCCGCGACTTCGACGCGAGCGCGCCCTACTACGGCGAGATCCCGCCGGACACGTCCGTCCTCGACGGTGCCTGCCCGGTCGTCGCGAGCTTCGGCGGGCGCGACCCGGCGCCCGGGATGAAGGGCGCCGCCGCGCGGCTCGACGGCGTGCTCACCGAGTACGACGTGCCGCACGACGTCAAGGAGTACCCGGCCGCGGGTCACTCGTTCGCCAACCGGATGGGCGGGCCGCTGAACGGGCTGCTGCGGGTCGCCGCGCATGGGCTACCACCACGAGTCGAGCGAGGACGCCTGGCGCCGGGTGCTGGCGTTCTTCCGCACGCATCTCGGCTAGAGCCACAATTTGCTCGATTCGCTGGAATCCGGACCGGCCGGCGTGCAGGCTGACGGCATGAACCCGGAGACCGAGTATCGCGACGCAGCCGACGGTGCGTGAGCCCTTGGTGACCCGTCCCGCCGAGCGCCACCCTCGCCGAGCATCCCGGGCCCGCCGGCGGCGCCGGGCGAGGAGACGCCCGACCCGCTGGCGAGCATCACGCTGCGGCCCCGCACGTTCGCGGCGGTGCTCGCCGTGGCCGGGATGCTGCTCGGCCTGATCCTGGCGCTCGTGCCGGTGCACGTCGCCGGGCTCGACGCGACCGAGCAGACCTCGGTGAGCTGCGGCAACACCATCGGCGGGGTGGAGACCCCGCTGCTCGGCGAGGACCTCGGCAGCGTCGAGGACACGGTCCTCGCGACCTACGTCGGCACCTGCCAGGAGGCGATCGGCACCCGGCTGCTGTTCTCCTGGCCGCTGTTCGTCGCGGGCGCGCTCGGCATCATCTGGCTCGGCGTGGTCCGCCGCGACCCGCCCCGCGCTAGCGACCTAGCAGCTTGCCCGGGTTCAGCACGCCGTCCGGGTCGAGCTCGCGCTTCACCGCGGCCAGCACGTCCACGCCCAGCGCGCCGATCTCCGCCGGCAGGTACGGCGCGTGGTCGACGCCGACCGCGTGGTGGTGCGAGATCGTCCCCAGTGGACCGTTCGACGAGATGGCCTCGCACGCCGCCGCCTTGGCACGCTCCCACTGCCCGATCGGGTCGTCGGCGTCCCGCGGCACGATCGTGGTGAAGTACAGCGACGCACCCGTCTCGTAGGCGTGCGAGATGTGGCAGGCCACGATCGGCACGATGCCCGGCTCGGCCAGCGACGTCGTACAGCGCCGCCCGCACCGCCGAGCGCAGCGTGTCCACACCGGACCAGTAGGTCGCCGTCTCCAGCGTCTCGACGCAGACCCCCATGTCCATCAACGCGTCCCGCTGCCGCGGCCCGGCGAACCGGCCGTGCCGCCACTTCTCCCCCACCGCGGTGCCCAGCGACACCGGCTTGAGCCCGCGCAGCGCGCGCAGCGTCGCCTTGCGGCGGGCGGCGACCTCCGCGTCGGTCTCGCCCTCCCAGCCCAGCACCAGCAGGCACGGGTCGACCACCCCGCGCAGCCGCAGGTACCGGCGCACCGCCGCGGTCTTCCAGCCGCCGGACAGCGCGAACGCCATGTCCGTCTCATGTGGATCCGACAGCCGGGTCACGTCGGCGAGCACCCGCCGCTGGGCGAGCTCGCGCACCGCCTCGGCGCCGCGGGACCAGCCGTCGAACACGAAGCCCTCGTAGCGGCGCGCCGCCGGCCGCCGGCGCACCCGCACGGTCACCTCGGTGATCACCCCGAACGCGCCCTCGCTGCCGACCACCAGCTGGCGCAGGTCCGGCCCGGCCGCCGACGCGGGCGACACGCCGAGCCGCCACTCGCCGCGCGGCGTGGCCATCCGCACGCCCTCGACCATGTCCTCGAACCGCCCGTAGCCCGCCGAGGCCTGGCCGGACGACCGGGTCGCGGCGAACCCGCCGATCGTCGCGCGCTCGAACGACTGCGGCACGTGGCCGAGGGTGAGCCCGTGCGCGGCGAGCAGCCGCTCCGCCTCCGGCGCCACCACGCCGGCCTGCAGCACCGCGAGCCGCGACACCGGGTCGACCGACACCAGCTTGTCGAGCCGGCACAGGTCGACCACGACGACCGACTCCTTGCTCCCGCGCAGCGCCTGCACGCCGCCGACCACCGAGGTCCCGCCGCCGAAGGGCACCAGCCCGACGCCGTGCTCGGCGCACACCTCGACCACCCGCTGCACCTCGCCGGGATCGGCCGGCAGCACGACCGCGTCCGGCACCGTCAGCTCGCCGGTTCCCCTGTGCCGCAACAGGTCCAGATAGGACAGTCCGCCGGTGCGGCCGAGCCGGTCGTCCCGGCCGCGCAGCACGTGGTCGGAGCCGACCACGGTCTCGAGCGCCTTGCGCACGACGTCGGGCAGCGCGGACTCGCCGACCACGAGCGCGGAGTCCGGCGCGGCGGGCGTGCTCTGCGCGGTCAGCCCGGTCTTCGAGGCTAGCCAGCGGGCCGCGTGAGGGGGCAGGATGGCATCCTGCCCGCCGGCCGGCGTCCAACTGCGACGCACGAGATGGTCGAGGTGCTCACCGGTGTGGTCCCTGGGTTCGGTCACCGCTATAGTGTGACATATGACGTCTATCCGTCACACTCCGTCACCCAACCGCGTCGCGGACGACGTGTTGCTCGACGCGGCGATGGAGTGCGTGCTGGCGGTGGGCGTGCGCCGCACCACGCTGAGCGACGTCGCGCGGACCGCCGGCGTCAGCCGGATGACGCTCTACCGGCGGTTCCCGGACGTGCGCGGCATGCTGTCCGCCCTGATCACCCGCGAGTTCGGCAAGATCATGGCCGAGGCCGACCGGATCGCCCGCGCCGAGCCGACCGCGCGCGGGCAGCTGGTGGCCGCGGCCGTGCACACGATCCGCGCACTCGCGGCGAACCCGTTGATGCACGCGGTGATCGAACGGGACGCGGAGATGCTGCTGCCCTACATCATGGAGCGGATCGGCACGAGCCAGCGGATGACCGAGGAGTTCCTGCGCGCGCAGCTGGCCGCCGGGCAGCGGGACGGCTCGATCCGGGTGGCCGACCCCGCGGTGCAGGCGCGGTCGATCTTCCTGCTGCTGCAGCCCTACGTGTTCGCCATCCGGCCGGCCACGTCCGACCTCCCGCTCGACGACCTGCTGGACGAGCTGACGCACGTGCTCGACGTGGCCCTGCGCCCATGAACACGCCCCTGGACAACACCTCGCTGAACGCCGCGCGGCGGTCGGTCGAGCTCGAGGCGCTCGCGGCCGGCGAGGTCGTGGACCTGCTCGTGATCGGCGGCGGCGTGACCGGCGCGGGCATCGCGCTGGACGCGGCCGCGCGCGGGCTGTCGGTGGCGCTGGTGGAGGCGCGCGACCTGGCGTTCGGCACCTCGCGCTGGTCGAGCAAGCTGGTGCACGGCGGCCTGCGCTACCTGGCGAAGGGCGAGGTCGGGCTGGCGCACGAGAGCGCGGTGGAGCGCGGCATCCTGATGACGCGCACGGCGCCGCACCTGAGCCGCGCGCTGCCCCAGCTCTTCCCGCTGCACGAGCAGATCTCCCGCGGCGGCGCGGCGATCGTCATGTCGGGCCTGCGCGCGGGCGACGCGCTGCGCCGGGCCGCGCGCACGCCGTCGGCGCTGCTGCCGGGGCCGCGGCGGGTGTCGGGTCCCGAGGCGCTGGCGCTCGCGCCGGGCCTGCGTACCCGCGGCCTGCGCGGTGGGCTGCTGTCGTTCGACGGCCAGCTGACCGACGACGCGCGGCTGGTGGTGGCGCTGGCCCGGACCGCGGCCGGGCTCGGCGCGCGGATCCTGACGCGCCTGCGGGTCACCACCGCGGCCGGCGACGGCGTCGAGGCGCACGATCTGGTGTCCGACCGCGTGGTCTCGCTGCAAGGCGCGCGCCGTGGTGAACGCGGCGGGCGTGTGGGCGGGTTCGCTGGTCGACTCGGTGCGGCTGCGCCCGTCGCTCGGCTCGCACGTGGTGGTCGACGGCGCGCGGTCGGGAATCGGTAGCACGGCGCTGACCGTGCCGGTGCCGGGCGAGCGCTCGCGCTTCGTGATCGTGCTCCCGCAACGCAACGGCTTGGTCTACATAGGACTGACCGACGAGCCGTTCGACGGCCCGGTGCCCGACGAGCCGGTCGCGCCGCCGGCGGACGTGGAGTTCCTGCTGCGCGTGGCGTCCTCGGTGCTGGACCGCCCGCTGACCGGCGACGACGTGCTGGGCAGCTACGCGGGGCTGCGCCCGCTGCTGGAGGGCACCGGCCGCAGCGCGGACCTGTCGCGCCGGCACGCGGTGCTCACGGCACCGAACGGCGTGCTGACGATCGTCGGCGGAAAGCTGACCACGTACCGGAAGATGGCCCAGGACGCGGTCGACGCGGCGGTCGCGGCCGCCGCCCTGACCGCCGGCCCGTCGACGACGCGCGACCTGCCGCTGGTCGGCGCGGGCACCCGCCACCATCTGTCTACTGTGGACGCATCGGCGCGGCTGGTGGCGAGCTACGGCACCGAGGCCCCGCGGGTGGCCGCGCTGGCGTCGTTCGACCCGGACCTCGGCGCACCGATCGGCCGAGCACACGGAGATCACCGCGGCCGAGGTGGTGTGGGCGGTCCGCCACGAGGGCGCCCTGGACGCCGACGACGTCCTGCACCGCCGCACGCGGCTCGGCCTGGTCCCGCCACACGCGGACGCGGCGCGCGACCGGGTGACCGACCTGGTGAACCGCACCCTCGCCGGCCTCGCCCCGGCCACCTGAACGAGCCGAGCCGGCCACCGGAAACCCGGTGACCGGCTCGCCCCCGACGTACTGCTCCTACTGGCCCTGGGCCGCGCGCAGGCGCTCGGCCACCCGCGCGACCTCCTCCGGCGTGCCGACGATCTCGAAGTGCATCTCGTCGTGGCGGCCGGTGTAGTCGCCGCCCCAGCGGACCACGTCGTCGACCTCGCCGAGGATGTTGTGGATCTCGCTGACCTGGGTCTGGTTGAACGTGCCCGTCGCGCCGAGGACGTGGCGGGTCGCGTTGACGTCGACCGCCGTGGCGCTCGCGTGGTTGGAGACGTCGTGGCTGCCGCGGACGTTGCGGTTCGCGTAGCCCCAGTCGTCGTGCTCGCCCGCGTCGGAGTTCATGTCGATGTTCTCGACGCGCGTGTTGACCTGGCCGAGCACGTGCATGAGCACGTCGCCGCCGGGGCCGTCGACCACGTTGACCCGGGTGTTCGTGCCCGGGATCGTCCGCATGCCGCGCGTCCGGGTTGACCGGCCAGCCGTTCTGCGACACCGGCCCCGTCCGGACCCGGCCGCCCGCCGCCTGCGGGCGGCAGCCGTCACCGGCGCCGTGGCCCCCGGCTGGGCCTGCGCGAGCTGCACGCCGCCCGTGCCGGCGCGCCCGCGACCGCGGGGGTCTGGAACGCGGCGGCGGTGGTCGACTGCTGGGCGGAGGTGGTCGTGGCCGCCGGTGGCGCAGCTGCGGGGTCTGGGACTGGTAGCCCGGGGCGATCTGCTGGGCGGTGGCCTGCTGGACGCCGCCGGTGCCGTTGGCGCCGGCCATCGCCGGGTCCTGGTACTGGTAGCCCGGCGCGACCTGCCTGCCGCGCCACGGTCTGCACCCCACCACCGGTGGGGTTGGTGTCGGTGGCCATCGCCCCGTTGGAGGTGACCTGCTGGGTGGACATGGTGTGCGGCTGCTCCGCGCTGGCCTTGCCACCGATCAGCTCGACCAGCTGCTTGACCTGCTGCACGATCTGGACGACCTTCTGCACCACCTGCATGATCTTCTGCAGCGTCTGAGATCAGCGACTGGATCTTCTGCGCCATCTTCTGCGCGGTCTGCACCGCCTGCTGCACCGACTTCGCGATGCCCTCCGCGATCGACGCACCGAACGACATCCACGACTTCGACAACGCCTCGATACAGATCTGGATGATCTTCTGCACCGCGTCGGAGATCAGGTCCATCACCGACTTACGCGCCTGCGCGACCGCCTGACCACCCTGCTGGATCGCCCCGGACACCGCCTTGGACTGCCTCCGACAACGCCGACAGCCCGTTGGCCTGGTTCCCCGACGCCGCCCGGTACCCGTCCGCCGCCGACCCGGTCCACGACCGCGTCTGATCCGACGCCGCCGACCGGTACTGATCCGCCGTCGACAACAAACTCGACGCCGACCCGCCCCACGACTGCGCCGACGAGGACACCGCGCCCGCGTTGCCCTTCAACACATCGAACGGCTCCCGCAGGAACGACACCGCCCCCAACACCCAACCCATCCCGGCGCCACCGATCGCACCCAGCGGGTCACCGGCCACGTCGAGGACGTCCATCGCGACCTTGACCACACCCAGCCCGCCCTGCATCCAGTCACCCGACTCGAACGCACTGGCCGTGGACTGAATGTCCTTCAACAAATCCGCGCCACGCATTGTGCTGCTGCGCACCCGTGCCGCCGGTGGCCGGCAAAGTCAGTCGTCGCCGTGTCACTCATGCCTGCGCCCCTTCACTCTGCGAACCGGTCGGCACGGCCTTGTCGAACAACGACGCGTGGTTCTCGTCCACCGCCTGATACGCATCCGCCACCTGCGACAGCCCCGACTGCACCTGATCCACCGTCTGGCTCGCCTGGTCCGTCACCTGACGCAACAAGTCACACGCCTGCGTGATCGCCGACGCGAAAAACTCCCCGATCTGCCCGAACGCGCCACCACCCACCGAATCCTGCGCACCACTGGAAGCCGACCGCACCTGAGACGCGATCGTCGTCACCGTCGTCGCATGCGCCCGCACCTCCCCGACCACCACGTTGAAACCCTCACCCATAGGGATGCCCCGTTCGTTTCCGTCGAATTCGAAGAAGACGCCCCCGGCCCGACCCGGCCGGGGCGCGATGTCACTTGATCACTTCTGGTGGATTCTCGAAGTACTCGTCGTCGGGACGCTTGTCCCGCTGCTTCTCCGATGCGGAAGACCTCGTCGCGACCGTCGCCGGTGTACCCCTCCGGCAGGTGCTCCTTGACGGCCTCCAGCGCGGCACCCTCGCCGACGAACTTCGTCATCACGTCCACGACCTGGGCGCCGACGTCGCGCTGCGCCTGCCGGGTGGTCTCGAGGATCACCCGCGCGAGCTGCTCGGGCTCGAGGTCTCGACACCCCGGGCCGGAGGACCAGGTCGGTGGTCGCGCCGCTGGCGGTCACCCGGACCGTCACCTCGCCGTCCCTGCGAGGTGGCCGAGCCACCGACGGTCTTGAGCGCCTTCTCGGCCTTCTCCGCCTTCTGCGCCGCGTCCCGCAGTTTCTCGTCGTACTGCGCGAACCACTTATCCGGGTCCATGCCCTCGCCACTCCACTGGTTCCTGCTGGATCATGCATGCATCCTGGCCGGAACATACGCCAGCCATGACCGCCGAAGGTCGTAGTTCCGCGAACAATTTTCAAACGTAATCCGTTGCGGACGCCCGGTAATCATGCGTGGTCGGCGGCCCTGGATACTCTTGTCGGTCGGCGGTCGCGCACGAGCGGAGCGCACCGTCAACACAGCTCGAGGAGGGGCGCGTGCCGCGAGCGGTACTGGAGGTCGACCGGGTCGCCAAGAGCTACGGCCAGGTCGTGGCCTGCCGGGACGTCAGCTTCGCCGTCGCCCCGGGCGAGCTCTTCGGCCTCGTCGGCAGCTTCGGCGCCGGCAAGACCACCACCCTGCGGATCGTGCTCGGCGTGCTCGCCCCGGACGCCGGCGAGGTCCGCCTGGACGGCGAGCCGGTCACGCTGAGCAGCCCGCCGGCGGATGGGCTACCTGCCCGAGGAACGCGGCCTCTACCCCCGCATGCGGGTCCTCGACCAGCTCGTCTACCTCGCCGAGCTGCACGGCCTGACCGTCAACGACGCGCACCGGGCGGCCGACCTGTGGATCGCCCGGCTCGGCCTGCGCGACCGGCGCGGTGACCACGTGGCAGCGGCTGCGCCTCGGCGACCAGCAGCGCGTGCAGCTCGCCGCCGCGCTGGTGCACGACCCGGACGTGCTGGTGCTCGACGAGCCGTTCGCCGGGCTCGACCCGGCCGCCGTCGACGTGCTCGCCGGCGTGCTGCGCGAGCGCGCCGCCGCCGGCTCGCCGGTGCTGTTCTCCAGCCACCAGCTCGACCTGGTCGAGCGGCTGTGCGACCGGGTCGGCATCATCCAGAATGGACACATGGTGGCCGCCGGAACCGTCGAGGAGCTGAGTGCGGGCAGCCGGCTGGAGCTGCTCGTGGACGCGCCGGCACGCGCCCCCGGGCTGGGCGGCGGGCATCCCCGGTGTCGAGGTGCTCGAGGTCCACAACGGACGCACCCGGCTGCACCTGACCAACGGCGTGGACGACCAGGCCGTGCTGTCCGCGGCGCTGGCGACCGGCCCGGTGCACGAGTTCACCCGGCTGCGCCCGACGCTGGCCGAGATGTACCGGGACGTGGTGACCCGTGACCGAGGAGCCCCGGCCGGCGCGGACGGTCTACCTCGTCGCGCGGCGCGAGCTGAACACGCGGCTGCGCACCCGGTCCTTTGTGGTCAGCACCGTCGTGTCGCTGGTGGTGCTCGTCGGGTTTCGTGCTCACGCAGAGCACGCTGTTCGACGAGGAGCACACCACCCGGGTCGGGCTCGCCGGGCAGGCGATCGCGATCGCCGGGCCGCTCGAGGACGCGGCCGCGCCGCTGGACCTACGACGTGGCGACCACCGAGGTCGCCGACGTGGCGGCCGGCCGGGACATGGTGTCCGACGGCGAGCTGGACGCGCTGGTCAGCGGCGCGCCCGCGGAGCTGCGGGTGCTCGTCCGCGGCGACCTCGACCCCGACCTGCGCACCGTCCTCAATGGACTCGTGCAGCAGCAGGTGCTGAGCGGGCTGCTCGCCTCGGTCGAGGACCTGGACGCGAACCAGGTGCTCGCCACGGTGGCCAAGGCCGGCGTGCACGTCGACTCGCTGGAGCCCGCGGACCCGCAGCACGACCAGCGGCTGGCACTCGCGCTGATCATGGTGGCGCTGCTGTACGTGGCGCTGCTGCTGTACGGGTCGATGGTGGCGCAGGGCGTGGTGGAGGAGAAGTCGAGCCGGGTGGTGGAGCTGCTGCTCGCGACCGTGCGGCCGTGGCAGCTGCTGTCCGGCAAGGTGCTGGGGCTGGGGCTCGTCGGGCTGATCCAGCTGTTCGCGGTCGGCGTGGTGGGCCTGCTGCTGGCGATCGTCACGCGGGTGGTGACGATCTCCGGCACGGCGACGGGCACGCTCGCGTGGGGCCTGCTGTGGTACCTGCTCGGCTACCTGTTGTACGCCACGGTCTTCGCGGCGGTGGGCTCGCTGGTGTCGCGGCAGGAGGACGTGCAGTCGGTGCTGATGCCGATCACCATGGTGCTGGTGGTGGCGTTCGTGCTGGGCTTCGCGGTCCTGTCGCGCAGCCCGTCCGGCACGACGGCGACCGTGCTGTCGCTGCTGCCCCCGCTGTCGCCGATCCTGATGCCGGGCCGGATCGCGCTCGCGGCGGCCCCGCTGTGGCAGGTGGGCCTGGCCATCGTGCTCACCCTGGCGACGGTGGTGCTGCTGGCCCGGGTGGGCGGCGTGGTCTACCGCAACTCGGTCCTCCACATGGGCCCCCGGCTGCGCCTGCGCGACGCGCTGCGCTGACCCCGACACGAGACGACGCCCCGGGTGACCCCGGGGCGTCGTCGGATGGTGGGTGCGGTCAGCGGTCGCCGATGGGGCGGTAGTCGCGTTCCGTGGCGCCGATGTAGACCTGGCGCGGGCGGCCGATCTTCGTGGCCGGGTCGTTCATCATCTCGCGCCAGTGGGCGATCCAGCCGGGCAGCCGGCCGAGCGCGAACAGCACGGTGAAGAACTTCGTCGGGAAGCCCATCGCGCGGTAGATCAGGCCCGTGTAGAAGTCGACGTTCGGGTAGAGCTTGCGCTCGACGAAGTAGTCGTCGGCCAGCGCGCGCTCCTCGAGCTGCTTCGCGATGTCGAGCAGGCTGTCGTCGCCGCCGAGGCGGGCCAGGATGTCGTCGGCGGTCTTCTTGATGATCGCGGCCCGCGGGTCGTAGTTCTTGTAGACCCGGTGGCCGAAGCCCATCAGCTTGACGCCGTCCTCCTTGTTCTTCACCCGCTTGACGAACGTGTCGACGTCACCCCCGTCGTCCCGGATGCCCTCCAGCATCTCGAGCACCGCGCTGTTCGCACCGCCGTGCAGCGGGCCGAACAGCGCGTTGATGCCGGCCGAGATGCTGGCGAACAGGTTCGCCTCCGACGAGCCGACCAGCCGCACGGTCGACGTCGAGCAGTTCTGCTCGTGGTCGGCGTGCAGCACGAACAGCAGGTCCATCGCCCGCGCGAGATCGGGATCCACCTCGTAGGGCTCGGCCGGGAAGCCGAACGTCATGCGCAGGAAGTTCTCGATCAGGCCGAGCGAGTTGTCCGGGTACAGGAACGGCTGGCCCACCGACTTCTTGTACGCGTACGCCGCGATCGTCGGCAGCTTCGCCAGCAGCCGGATCGTGGAGATCTCGACCTGCTCCTTGTCGAACGGCCACAGGCTGTCCTGGTAGAAGGTGGACAGTGCGGACACCGCGGAGGACAGCACCGGCATCGGGTGCGCGTCGCGCGGGAAGCCGTCGAAGAAGCGCTTCAGGTCCTCGTGCAGCAGCGTGTGGCGGCTGATCTTCGAGGCGAAGTCGTCCAGCTCCGCCTGGGTCGGCAGCTCGCCGTAGATGAGCAGGTAGCTGACCTCGATGAAGGTCGAGCGCTGGGCGAGCTGCTCGATCGGGTAGCCGCGGTAGCGCAGGATGCCGGCGTCGCCGTCGATGTAACAGATCTCCGACGCGCACGCGGCGGTGTTCACGAAACCGGGGTCGAGCGTCACGAGGTCGGTGGTCGACAACAGCTTGCCGACGTTGATCCCGTGCGATCCTTCGGTGGCACGCGTCATCGACATCTCGTACTCGCCGCCGGGGTAGCGCAGCGCGACGGATTCCGGCGCGCCGTTGTTGGCCCCCGCCTCGGGTACGGCACTGTTGTTGCCGGCCCCGGCAGGGACGGTCCTCGCCTCAGGCATGCGTGTCCCTCTCAACAATCTCGTCTTTTGTTGTAACGCTAGTGCGGTTCGGGCCGGGCGGACAGTCCACATGGTGTGGGCCACGGCACTTTACGGGTGAATTCCCAGCTCAGTGGCGTACGGCGGCTCGGCCCCGGCCCGGGATACCGTCACCGCCGCGGCTCTGGCCGCGAAGCGCGAGCGCCTCGCGCCAGCCGTCTGGATCGATGTCACGCACCGCTGCCGGATCGGTGACACCCCGTTCGTACAGCCAGTGCAGCAACGCCCCGTGCACGGTGTCCCCGGCGCCGATCGTGTCGACGACGGTGGCCGGCACGGTCGCCACCTCGACCTCGCCGCCGTCCGCGGTGAGCACCACGATGCCGTCGGCGCCGCGGGTGACGACCGCCGCGGCCGGGCCCGTGGTGAGCCATTCCCGCACCACGGCGAACACCGTGTCCGCGTCGGCCGAGGTGTCCGCGAGCCAGGCGGCGTCCTCAACGGACAGCTTGAGCACGCCGATGTCGGGCAGCCAGGAGGCGAACCGCGCGCGGTAGGCCGCCGGGTCGGAGATCATCGCCGGGCGGATGTTCGGGTCGACGACGACGAGGCCGCCGCGCGCGGAATGGCGGCGCAGCAACGTCTCGTAGGTCGTGGCACCGGGCTCGAGCACGAGCGACAGCGTGCCCAGCGACAGGATCGTGACGTCGGCGGGCAGCTCGCCGGGGTCGGCCACGAGCCGGTCGGCGGTTCCCTCGACGTGGAAGGAGAACCGGGCCGAGCCGTCCGGCCCGATGCCGGCGACCGCCAGCGTGGTCGGCTCGCCGCCGCGCCGCACCAGCGAAGTGTCCACTCCGGACAGTTGGAGGCGGTCCAGCAGCGCGTCGCCGAACCCGTCGGTCGACAGCCGGGACAGGAACCGCACGGGCGCGCCGAGCCGGCCGAGCGTGACGGCGACGTTGTACGGGCCGCCGCCCAGCAGCGGCAGCAGCGGGCCGAGCTCGCCGGCGCCGGTGGCCGGCGACGGCACGAGGTCGACGAGCGCCTCGCCGCCGACACAGAGCATGGGCCACCTCACGATCCGTTTCGGATGGTTACCCGATAGTAGGGCGTCATACTAAACGGCATCCGAGCAATGACCTGCGGAGGAAGTCCTATGCCCGCCGAACGGCTGATGCCCAACCGGGACGCAGAGGATCTCATCAAGCTGACCAGGGAGATCGCCAAGGACGAGCTGGCGCCCCTGGCGGCGGAGTACGAGGAGGCGGAGCGGTTCCCGCGCGAGCAGTTCCGGCTGCTCGGGCGCAGCGGGCTGCTCGGGCTGCCCTACCCGGAGCAGTGGGGCGGCGGCGGGCTCGGCTACGAGGTCTACCTGCAGGTGCTCGAGGAGGTCGCGACGGCCTGGATGTCCATGGGCGTCGGGCTGTCGGTGCACGTGATGTCGTGCTTCGCGCTGGCCGAGTACGGCACCGAGGCGCAGCGCGAGCGGTGGCTCGGCGACATGCTCGGCGGCGAGCTGCTCGGCGCGTACGCGCTGTCGGAGCTGCAGGCCGGCTCGGACGCGGCGGCGCTCGCCACGAAGGCGGACCGGTCGGGCGGGGACTACGTCGTCAACGGCGTGAAGGCGTGGATCACCCACGGCGGGCACGCGGACTTCTACACGACGATGGTGCGCACGTCACCCGACGGCGGCCGCGGGATCAGCTGCCTGCTGGTCGACGCGGCGACGCCGGGCCTGACCGCGGCGCCGCCGGAGCGCAAGATGGGCCTGACCGGCTCGACGACCACCCAGATGATCTTCGAGAACGCGTCCGTGCCCGCGGACCGGCTGCTCGGCGCGGAAGGCGAGGGGCTCAAGATCGCGCTGACCGCGCTGTCGTCCGGCCGGCTCGGCATCGCGGCCTGCTCGGTGGGGCTCGCGCAGGCGGCGCTGGACGAGGCGGTGGCCTACGCGAAGGGACGGTCGCAGTTCGGCCGGCCGATCATCGAGTTCCAGGGCATGGAGTTCCTGCTGGCCGACATGGCCGCCGCGGTCGAGTCCTCCCGCGCGACGTACCTGGAGGCGGCCCGGCGGCGCGACCGCGGGCTCCCGTTCACCCGCCAGGCGTCGATCGCGAAGCTCGTCGCCACGGACGCGGCGATGAAGGTGACCACCGACGCCGTCCAGGTGCTCGGCGGCGCCGGCTACACGCGGGACTTCCCGGTGGAGCGCTACATGCGCGAGGCCAAGGTGCCGCAGATCTTCGAGGGCACCAACCAGATCCAGCGCATGCTGATCGCCCGGGAGCTCCGCAAGGTCTAGGGAACGGTGACGACGACCTTGGACCGCGCGTGCTCGGTCTCCAGGTACCGGATGGCGTCGGGGACCTCGGCCAGCTTGTAGGTGCGGTCGATCACCGGCGCGAGCTTGCCGGCCTCGACGAGCTCCTTCAGTGCGGTCAGGAGGCCCTTGGCGGCGGGCGTCTGCAGGACGTGGATCCGTTGCCCACGAACGATCTTCGCCGCCAGCTGGGCGCGGATGATCAGCCCCATCGGCCCGAACAGGCTGCCGCCCCGCGACACGCCGCCGCCGGAGAGCACCAGCGTCCCGGTGGGCGTCAGCACCCGCCGCAACGCGGTCAGCGAGTGGTTGCCCACCAGGTCGAACACGACGTCGTAGCGCTGCCCGCCGCGGGTGAAGTCCGCCTCGGTGTAGTCGATCACCTCGGCCGCGCCGAGCGAGCGGACGAGGTCGACGTTGCGGGTGCTGCACACGGCGGTCACCTCGGCCCCCAGCGCGGTACCGACCTGCACGGCGAAGGTACCGACGCCGCCGGACGCGCCGTTGACGAGCACCCGCTGTCCCGGCCCGAGGCGTCCCGCGTCGCGCAGGCCCGCGAGGGCGGTGCGCCCGGCCATCGGGATCGCGGCCGCCTGCTCGAAGGTCAGGCCGGCGGGCTTGCGTTCGACCTGGTCGGCCGGGACTCGCACGTACTCGGCGAACGCGCCGTCGGCGTCGCCGAACACCTCGTCACCGGGGCGGAGGTCCCGCACGTCCTCGCCGGCCGCCTCCACCGTGCCCGCGAAGTCGCGCCCCCTGGTCTTCTGCTTGGGGCCGCGCAAGCCCATGTCGAGGCGCGCCAGGTACGGGTCGCCACGCAGGTAGTGCCAGTCGAGCGCGTTGACCGCTGCCGCGTGCACGCGCACCAGTACCTCGTCGGCCGCGGCCACCGGCCGGTCGACATCGGTGAGTTCGAGGACGTCGGGTGAGCCGAACCGGTCCTGCGTGATTGCCTTCACGGCCCGACGTTAGGCCGCCGAGCCCCGTGCCGGCATCAGTGACATCCCTAGGTTCTGCCCTTACTCCTGATAGAAGGGGTTGGCCGTGACGCCGCGTCCGCTGGCCTCGTCGAAGTGGTAGACCTCGCGGCCGGAGACGAACACCCGCACCGCGCGGCTCATCACGTCCAGCGGGTCGCCCGACCACAGCACCACGTCCGCGTCCAGGCCCGCCTTCAGCGCGCCGACCCGGTCGTCCAGGCCCATGATCCGGGCCGGGTTCACGGTGATCGACCGCAGCGCGGTGTCCGAGTCCAGGCCCTCCTTGACCGCGAAGGTCGCCTGGTGCACGAGGTAGTCGATCGGCACGACCGGGTGGTCGGTGGTCAGCGCGATGTGCACCCCGGCGCGGGCCAGCACGCCCGGGTTGCGCATGTGCCGCCTGCGAACCTCCACTTTGGACCGCCCGACGATGAGCGGACCGATGATCACCGGGATCTCCTTGGCCGCCAACGTGTCCGCCAGCAGGTGACCCTCGGTGCCGTGGTTGACGATGAGCCGGTAGCCGAACTCCTCGGCCAGCCGGATCGCCGTCGCGATGTCGTCCGCGCGATGCGTGTGCTGGCACCACGGCACCTCGCCGTCCAGCACGCGCACCAGGATCTCCGACGTGGTGTCCCGCTCGAACGGCTTGCCCTCGCGGGTCGCCCACTCGCGGGCCGCGCGGTAGTCCTGCGCCTTGACGAACGCGTCCCGGATCACCGCGGCCACGCCGAGCCGGGTGGCCGGCAGCTTGTCCTTGTCGCCGTACACCCGCTTCGGGTTCTCGCCGAGCGCGCTCTTCACGCTGACCGGCTGGCGCACCAGCATGTCGTCGACCGTGCGGCCCCACGACTTCACCGCGACGGTCTGCCCGCCGATCGGGTTGCCCGAGCCGGGCTTGACCACGATCGTCGTGACGCCGCCGGCCAGCGCGTCGCGGAAGCCCTCGTCGTCCGGGTTGATCCCGTCCAGCGCGCGCAGCCGGGCCCCGTTCGGGTCGGTCATCTCGTTGACGTCGACGCCGGCCCAGCCGTCGCCCTCCTCGTAGACGCCGACATGGCCGTGCGACTCCACGAACCCCGGCAGCACCCAGGTCCCGGAGGCGTCGACGATCTCGGCGTCGTCCGGGACGTCCACATCGGCCTCGGGGCCGACGGCGACGATCTGCCCGCCCTCCATCAGGACGGTGCCACCCTCGATCGGGTCACCGTCGACCGGAACGACATAACCACCCGTGACAGCTGTACTCACAGCCGTGCAACCTACCCGGAAAGCGGGCGGATACCCCAGCGGCCGGTCCATTCCTCGCCCGGCGCCACGGTGATCAGGTCGGTTCCCGAGTTCAGCGCGTCGGGCGGGCAGGTCATCGGCTCGATGGCGACCGCGCGGGCGCCCTTGCCGGGGAACTCGCCCGGCGTGAACACCTGCACCCAGCCGAAGCAGGCCTCGGCCCACACCTCGACGCCGCCACCGTCGTGGGTCACCGAGTGGTGCACCAGGCCGTCGCCGCCGGGCACGCAGTCGCCGAACGCGGTGTCCAGCTCCACCCCGCGCAGCGGCCGGCCGGTGCGGAAGTCCAGGTCGGTGCCATCCAGGGACTGCGGCTTGCCGGTCGGCACCATGGTCTCCGGGTCGACCGGCAGCACGCTGCCCGCGGCGAGCGTGAGCACGCAGTCGTCGACGTCGGTGCCACCCGGCCGCGGGTAGGGGTGCGTGCCGACGCCGAAGGGCATCTCCTCGTTGCCGGCGTTGTACACGGTGTGGGTGACGGCGAGCCCGCCGTCGGTGAGCGCGTAGGTGATCGTGGTGCGGAACGGGAAGGGCCAGCCCTGCTGCTCGCCGATCTCGACGGCGAGCGTGATCGAGGCGTCCTCGCGCCCGGCGACCGTCCACGTCTCGTGCCGGACCAGGCCGTGGATCGCGTTGCCGCGGACGGGCTCGGTGACCTCGAGCTGCTGACGCATCCCCGCGTGCGACCAGGCGGCGCCGCCGACCCGGTTGGGCCACGGCACGAGCACCGCGCCCGCGCCCAGCGGCGGCTTCTCGCCCACGCCGAACGTCTCCACGTACGGCACGCCCGCCACCTCGTAGGCGCGCAACGCGCCGCCGACCTCGGTGACCACCGCCCGCGCGTCGCCGTTCGCGATCTCCAGCTGCTCCCCGGTGGGTCTACTCATGTGCACAGACCTTATTGCGATGCCCGGTTCACTCCTTCAACGCCTGCGGGTCGAACTCCTTGACCTGCTCTCCCTTGCTGCGCAGGTACAACCAGTTCACGAACCACAGCACGATGCCGACGCCGACGAGGATCAGCGCGATGTAGTAGTCCGACGCCGGGCGGCCGGACAGCACCGGGACCGCGAGCCAGACGCACAGGATGCCGGCCGCGATCGGCGCCCAGGTCGGCGCCCGGAAGTGGTGGTGCGACACGGTTTCCCGGCGCAGCACCAGCACCGCGGTGTTGACCACGGCGAACACGCACAGCAGCAGCAGGGCCGTGGTGCCGCCCAGCTTGCCCACCCCGTCGGTGCCGGCGGTCGCGACCAGCACGGCGGCGATGCCGCTGGTGACCAGGATGGACACCCACGGCGTGCGCCGGAACGGGTGCACGGTGCCGAAGATCTTCGGCAGGATCCGCTCGTTGGCCATGCCGTACAGCAACCGGCTGGCCATCAGCATGTTGATCAGTGCGGAGTTGATGACCGCGAACACGCCGATCCACTCGAAGACCCAGCGCGGGAAGTTCGGCGCGCCGACGTTGATCACCTCGAGCAACGCGCCGGAGCCGGCGTCGGACAGGTCGCTCGCGGAGATGAGCAGCGAGGAGGTGAGCGCGACCAGGACGTAGATGACCGCGGCGGTGGCGAGGCCGGACAGCAGCGCCTTCGGGAACACCTTCGCCGGGTCGCGGGTCTCCTCGGCCATGTTGACCGAGTCCTCGAAGCCGACCATCGCGAAGAACGCGAGCGAGGTGGCGGCGGTGATCGCGAGCAGCCAGTTCGAGTCCGCGGTGTTGATCTCGGTGAGCCGGCCGGTGTCGCCCTTGCCACCCACGATCGCGTAGATGCCGACCCCGATGATGATCACGAGACCGGACAGCTCGATGCAGGTCAGGACCACGTTGGCCTTCACCGACTGGGACACGCCGATGAAGTTGACCAGCGCCAGCAGCACGATGAACGCCACCGCCACGATCGCGATCATCGTGTCGGACAGCTCGATGTCGAACGCCGCGGGCAGGTAGGTGCCGCCGAACGCGCGGGCCGCGGCCGACGCGGACGTGATGCCCGAGCACATGACCGCGAACGCGACGACGAAGGTCAGGAACGGCTTGCGGAACGCGCGGTTGGTGTAGAGCGCGGCGCCGGCCGCCTTCGGGTACTTGCCGACCAGCTCCAGGTAGGCGAAGGCGGTGAGGAACGCGACGATGAACGCCGCCACGAACGGGAGCCACAGTGCGCCGCCGACCTTCGCGGCGACGCTGCCGGTCAGCGCGTAGATGCCGGTGCCGAGGACGTCGCCGATCACGAAGAAGTACAGCAACTTCGGACCCATGACGCGCTTGAGCTCAGGCGTCTTCTCGTCTGCCGTGGACGATGTGTTCTCGGTCACCATGACCCTTGAGCATGCCCGATCATGCCCTCGATGACCAGAATGGTTTAGTTAAGATTTCACTAACTATTCGGCTGTCGCGTGGTAACGCCAGAACGCGGGCAGGCAGACCACGGCCACGACCGTCAGGACGATCACCAGCACGCCGCCGCCCGCCGCGGCCGCGCTGGTGCCGACGCCGGCCGCCGCCCATCCGTGCACGACGTCGGCGATCCGCGGCCCGCCGGCGACGACGACCGTGAAGACGCCCTGCATGCGGCCGCGCATCTCGTCGGTGGCGGCGGTCTGCAGGATCGCGCTGCGGTAGACCATGCTGACCATGTCGGCGGCGCCGGCGACGACCATGCACACGACGGCGAGCCACAGCGCGTGCGCCAGGCCGAACCCGATCACGGCCACGCCCCACGCGCAGACGGCGATCGTGACGCCGACGCCGTGCCGGTGGATGTGGCGGATCCAGCCGGAGGCGAGCCCGCAGACCATGGCGCCGATCGGGATCGATGCGTAGAGCAGGCCGAGCGCGATCCCCCCGCCGGGCGGGTCGCCGAACGTGCGCTCGGCCATCTCGGGGAACAGGGCGCGGGGCATGCCGGCGACCATCGCGATGATGTCGAGGAGGAACGAGGCGAGCAGGACGTTCTTGGCGGCGAGGTAGCGGAACCCGTCGACGATGTCCTTGAGCCCGGCGCGCCGTTTCACGCCGTCCAGCGGCGGCATCTTCGGCAGCGTGAAGATCATGACCGTGGCCGCGACGAGGCCGGCACTGTCGAACAGGTAGAGGACCGGCAGCCCGGCGAGCGGCAGCAGCGCGCCGGCCAGCAGCGGGCCGAAGACCATGCCGGTGGCGGTGACGGTCGCGGTCAGCGCGGAGGCCGACGGGAGCAGGTCGAGCGGCACAAGGCGGGCGACCGCGGCGGTGCGGGTGGGCATGTTGATCGCGATGAACGCCTGCTGGACCGCGAGCAGCACGAGCACGAGCCACACGTTGTCGAGCCCGAGCGCCGCCTGCCCCCAGAAGGCGACGGAGGTGAGCGCGACGGCGATGTTGCTGACGATGATCACGGTGCGCCGGTCGAGCGCGTCGGCGATCGCGCCACCCCAGAGCCCGAAGATCAGCAGCGGGACGAGCCCGAAGACCCCGGTGAGCCCCACGTACGCGGAGGACCCGGTGATGTCGAAGACCTGCTTGGGCACCGCGACGACGGTGAACTGCCCCCCGACGGCGGTGATCGCCGTGGACACCCAGAGCCTGCGGAACGCCGGCACCCGCAACGGCCGCGTGTCGATGGCGATCCGCCGCACCCGGCTACCCGATTGAACCCCCACGCCTAAGAGCTTAGGCCCGCTAACGACCGGTTATCCGGTGACAATCCCCACCGCCGGACCCCTCCCCACCCGCACCCCAGCCCACAAACCTCCCCCGCGCGCACACGCGCGTGCAGAACGCGAGAAACGACAGTCCCCCACCCACCTTGAGTTCTAGGGATCGTTGCAACACCTGAGTTGTTCAGGAGTTGTGATGGTCGGTCAGGATCGATCGTCCGAGAGGATGGTTTGGGGTTCGCGTCGGTGTGGCAGCCGTCTCGTGGAAGAGCGTGCGGCCTACTTTGACCTGGTGAATGCGGGTGCGGGGTTCCGGGAAGCGGCCCGGCGGGTGGGTGTGGATTATCGGCTGACCAAGCGGTGGCGGGCTGTCCGAGGACCGGCCATATCACCGCGTGGGCCCAGGTCGCGGGAGGTCCGGCCTGCGGAGGTCTCGTCGTGGGAGGTCTCGTCGCGGTTTCTCGGCGAGGCCGAGCGGATCCTGATCGCGGATCGGTTGCGGGAGAACGTGTCGGTGCGGGCAATCGCGCGCGTTGGGTCGCCCTGCGTCCACGGTCAGCCGGGAAAAGCAGCGTAACCAGCAGCCCGACGGTGCCTATCGGCCGCACGCGGCCCACCAGATGGCGGTGGCGCGCCGAGCGCGGCCCAAGACGGGCAAGCTGGCGGCCGATCCGGTTCTGCGGGCCATCGTCCAGGATGGCCTGGAGCAGCGGCACAGCCCGCAGCAGATCACGCGGCGGCTGCGCCGGGACCATCCCGACCGTCCGGAGTGGCACGTGACCCACGAGACCATCTACCAGGCGTTGTATGTGCAAGCCAAGGGCGGGTTACGACGTGAGGTCGCGTCCTGGCTCCGCACTGGCCGGGCTATGCGCCGCCCGCACAAACAGCCCGATCAACGCCAGCAACGGATGGCCACACCCATGATCATGATCAGCGAGCGGCCAGCTGAGGTGGCCGATCGTGCAGTGCCCGGGCACTGGGAAGGGGATCTGATCATGGGCGCGCACAACAAGACGGCGATCGGCACCCTGGTCGAACGCTCCACCCGGTTCGTGCTGCTACTGCACCTACCGAACGGCTACGCACCTGCCGCGGTCTGGGACACCCTGACCGCCACGATCAAGACCCTGCCCGGGCAGTTGCGGCGGTCGTTGACCTGGGACCAGGGCAGCGAAATGCACTATCACCACCAGTTCACCATGGCCACTGACATGCCGGTCTACTTCTGCGACCCACACTCACCCTGGCAACGCGGCAGCAACGAAAACACCAACGGTCTGCTGCGCCAGTACTTCCCCAAAGCACCGACCTGGCCATCCACGCCCGCGAGCACCTCGACGCAGTCGCCACCGAACTCAACGGGCGCCCACGCAAAACACTCGGCTGGGACACCCCAGCCGAGCGACTCGCTAAACTCCTGACCGACGCCAGCTAACCACCTGTGTTGCCACGACCCCTGGAATCCGCCCACTCCGGGGGCCACCCTCGATGCCAGCCTACCGGCCTGGGCCGACAAAGCCAGAGGTCAGCGGCTTGCTGTGGACAGGTGTGGTGGTTGTGGACAACTCGGCGAGGCCGCGCTGGGCCGCGCGGTTACGGGCCGAGACGCTCGACCTTCCACGTGTCGCGCTTCAGCTTGAACTGCAGCCGGTCGTGCATGCGGTCGCGCCGGCCCTGCCAGAACTCGACCACCTCGGGCCGGATGCGCCAGCCACCCCAGTGCGGCGGCACCGGCACCTCCTCGGCGTCCGCGAAGCGGCGCTGCACGTTCGACAGCGCGTTCTCCAGCGCGGACCGCCCACTGACCACAATGGACTGCGGGGACGCCCACGCGCCGAGCTGCGAGCCCCGCGGCCGGCTCGCCCAGTACGTCGCCGTCTCGGCGGAGCTCACCTTCTCCACGATGCCGCGCACGGTCGCCTGCCGGTGCAGCGTGTACCAGGGGAAGGTCGCCGAGGCGTACCGCGTGGCCATCAGGTCGTGGCTCTTCGCGGACGTGTAGTTGGTGAAGAACACGACCCCGCGCCCGTCGAGGCCCTTGCACAGCACCGTGCGCGACGCGGGCAGCCCGTCGGCGTTCGCGGTCGCCAGCACCATCGCGTTGGGTTCCGGGGCGGAGGCGCGGATCGCGTCGTCGAGCCAGCGCTGCAGCTGCTCGTACCACGTCGCGGCCAGCTCACCCTCGCTGAGCGTTCCCTCTTCGTAGGAGACCCGCATCTTCGGCAGCTCCACAGCGATGCTGCTGGCTCCGATGTCGCCGTCCGCCATACCCGGAACTCCTAGCCGTGTAGGGATTACCTCACAGTCCGCATATCAAGTGAGGGCCTTGCCGCCGATCGCCGGAAAGCCCTCACCCGTATGAAGGTACGGGTAATTCGCCCGCACGGAAACCGCGCGCCGGGTGATGACCCCCACCCGAATCGATACCGCCCCGGGGAACTACGCCGGACGGGTGATGGCCGCCAGGAACACCGCGCGGATCTCGGTCGCGACGGCCTCGACCGGCAGCGGCGGCTGGTGCGCCTGCCACTCGCGCAGGATCCCGGTCATCGCACCGACGAGCGCGATCGCGGTCAGGTGGTAGTCCCGCTTGGGCGCGAGGCCGACGTCGGCCGCGCGGTTGCACTCCGCCTCGATGAAGTCGGTGTAGCGGGTGAACCAGTCGCGGTGCTGGAGCTCCATCGCCTGGCTGATCCCGGGCGCCTCGACGTAGTTCAGCCGCGGGTAGCGCGGGTCGGCGGTCACGGCCGCGACGAACGCGTCGAGCAGCGTCGTGATCCGGGTCAGCGGCTCGGCGCCGACGAGCGAGTCGAGCACCGGCAGCATGCGCTTCATCGCCTCGGTATTGATCTGCGCGTGCAGCTCGAGCAGCAGCGCCTCCTTGCTGGCGAACTTCTCGTAGAAGTTCCGCGTCGAGACGCCGGCCCGCGCGCACAGGTCCGCGATCTTGGTCTTGTGATAGCCCCGCGTCGTGAACTCGTCGAGCGCGGCTTCGAGCAGCCGCTCCCGCCGCTCGGCGCGCCGCTGCTCGGTGTCCACACCGCGGTACATGCGACTCTGCGCGCCCTGCCCCATCGGATCCGCTCCTCAGCTGTCACTGACGCCGGGAATTCTCCAACTGGACAGCGACGTCCCGTTGGACTAACTTCTGAAAATCAGGATTACCACTGTGATGGCAACCACGTGAGGTCGTCGATGATGCGAATCTTCCCACGGTCAGTCACCAGAATGCTCGCACCTTTGTTGGCCGTGGTCACGGCGCTGCTCGTCCTGCCGACTCAGGCATCCGCAGCTCCGTCCGCAATTTCCGCACCATCTGGAGATCCGTTTTACACCCCACCGAACCCGCTTCCGCCAGGGGTCCCCGGTGATGTCATTCGGCAGCGAAAGGTGAACGTCTTCGCCGATCCGCTGGCGCTGTTCCCGCTGCCGGTGAACTCGTGGCAGATCCTGTACCGCTCGACGTCCGCGACGGACGCACCGAACGCGGTGTCCGCCACCCTGCTCGTGCCGAGGACACCATGGTCGCGCGGGCCGCGGCCGCTCGTGAGCTACGCGGTCGGCACGCACGGGCTCGGCGACTCGTGCGCGCCGTCGGTCAAGCTGCGCACCGGCACGGAGAACGAGATCGTCCTGATCAGCCAGGCGCTGCTGGCCGGCTGGGCGGTCGTGCTCACCGACTACGAGGGTCTCGGCACGCCCGGCCGGCACACCTACGCGGTCGGCCGGTCCGAAGGCCACGCGGTGCTGGACGCGGCGCGCGCGGCGGCGCGGGTGCCGGGCTCGGGCCTGTCGCCGTCGGGGGCGGTCGGGCTGTTCGGCTATTCGCAGGGCGGCCAGGCCACGACGTTCGCCGGTGAGCTGGCGCCGTCGTACGCGCCGGAGCTGAACCTGGCCGGCATCGCGACCGGCGGCGTGCCGGCGGACCTGGGCGCGGTGGCCCGGTTCAACGACGGCAACGTGGGTTTCTCGCTGGTGCTCGCGGCGGCGTCGGGCTACGCGGCGGCCTACCCCGACGTGCCGTTCGCGCAGATCCTGAACGACGCCGGGCGGGCGACCGTGCCGCGCGTCGAGCAGGCCTGCACGATCGAGCTGGCGACGATCGCCCCGCTGCGCCACCTGAGCGAGTTCGTCACGATGCCCGACCCGCTCTCCGACCCGCGCTGGCAGGCCCGCCTGGCGGAGAACCGCGCGGGCAGCCGGGCGCCCGCCGCGCCGGTGTACCTCTACCACGGCACGGCCGACGAGCTGATCCCGCTGGCCGTGGGCCGGCAGCTGCGGACGGACTGGTGCCGGCAGGGCGCGACGGTCCGGTGGCAGGAGATCCCGCTCGCGGAGCACATCCTCGGCGTGGCCGTCGGCGGCCCGGCGGCGATGGCGTGGCTGGGCGACCGCTTCGCCGGCCGCCCGGCGACGAGCAACTGCCGGTGAGCACAAGGGTGATCCACACCCGCTGTCCACAGTGGGGACAAAGCTGACGGCCCGCGCGGACAGCCGAGCGCGGGCCGCCTCAGCGTCCACAGTGGACCACAGGTCCGGCGCCGCGAGCACGGCCGCCCGAGATCGGTTCGCGACAAACCGCTCGCCCTGTTTCGATTCCGGAAACGGACGCGCAACCCGCTCTTTCTGAATCGTTCTCCTGAATCGTGACCGAAACCACCGGGCGGGCCAATTGCCACCGGACCCGCGCAGGAGGAAAGTTGCGATGTTCGGGGACTTTGCGGAGAGGTTGAAGCTATGCACAGCGCGGTGCGGAAGATCGACACGACACCAGTGGCGGACGCGGACGACGGCTACCGCCCGGGACTGGAGGGCGTGGTCGCCTTCCGCACCGAGATAGCCGAGCCGGACCGCGACGGCGGCGCGCTCCGTTACCGCGGCGTGAACATCGAGGACCTCGCCGGCAAGGTGACGTTCGGCGACGTGTGGGCACTGCTCGTCGACGGGCGCTTCGGCAAGGGCCTGCCGCCCGCCGAGCCGTTCCCGATCCCCGTGCACACCGGTGACGTCCGGGTCGACGTGCAGGCGGCGCTCGCCATGCTCGCGCCGATCTGGGACTACAAGCCGTTACTCGACATCAGCGACGTCGAGGCGCGCGAGCAGCTCGCGCGGGCGTCGGTGATGGCGCTGTCGTACGTCGCGCAGTCCGCCCGCGGCATCGGCCGGCCCGCGGTGCCGCAGCGCCGGATCGACGAGTGCACCACGATCACCGAGCGGTTCATGACGCGCTGGCGCGGCGAGCCCGACCCGGCGCACGTCAAGGCGATCGACGCCTACTGGGTGTCCGCGGCCGAGCACGGGCTGAACGCGTCCACGTTCACCGCGCGGGTGATCGCCTCCACCGGCGCGGACGTCGCGGCCGCGATGTCGGGCGCGATCGGCGCGATGTCGGGCCCGCTGCACGGCGGCGCGCCGGCCCGGGTGCTGCCGATGATCGAGGAAGTCGAGAAGATCGGCGACGCCCGCAAGGTCGTATCGTCCATTTTGGACCGCGGCGACCGGCTGATGGGCTTCGGCCACCGGGTGTACCGCGCCGAGGACCCGCGGGCCCGGGTGCTGCGGCGCGCGTGCCGCGAGCTGGGCGCGACCCGGTACGAGGCGGCGGCCCAGCTGGAGCAGGCGGCCCTGACCGAGCTGCGCGAGCGCCGCCCGGACCGCGCGATCGAGACGAACGTGGAGTTCTGGGCCGCGGTGATCCTGGACTTCGCCCAGGTGCCGACGCACATGATGCCGGCGATGTTCACGTGCGCCCGCACGGCCGGCTGGTGCGCGCACATCCTGGAGCAGAAGCGCACCGGCCGCCTGGTCCGCCCGTCCGCCCACTACGTCGGCCCGGCCCCCCGCATGCCGGAAGACGTAGAGGGCTGGGACACCCTCGACCACAACTGACTCGCACGCCCGCGCGCGTACGGTGCGGCGCCCCCACCCTCTCCGGGGGCACCCCGTGGCTCCATCGTATCGGGGGGTGCCGACAGAACCGGTGCGCAAGATCGACTTGTGGACAGGTCTGTGGGTTGTGGACAGTTGTGGCGGGCGGTTGACGCGGTGTCCGTCGATCGGTTGACACCCGGGTTCAGTCGCGTGGGCGTTCCCCTGCCGGGGTCGCAGGGACAGGATTCCCCCATGACCGCCATTCAGGTTCGAGGGCTGCGCAAGTCCTACGCCGACACCGTCGCGGTGGACGGCGTCGACCTCGACATCCCGCCGGGGCAGGTGTTCGCGCTGCTCGGGCCCAACGGGGCCGGCAAGACGACCACCGTCGAGATTCTCGAGGGGCACCGCACCCGCACCGCGGGCGAGGTCTCCGTGCTGGGCCAGGACCCGGCCACCGCCGGCCGCGCGTGGCGCGCCCGCATCGGGATCGTGCTGCAGACCGCCAACGACGCCGCCGAGCTGACCGTCGCCGAGAGCGTGCGGCACTACGCCGGCTACTACCCGCACCCGGCCGACCCGGACGCCGTGATCGCGCAGGTCGGCCTCACCGAGAAGGCCCGCTCCCGCGTCAAGCAGCTCTCCGGCGGCCAGCGCCGCCGCCTCGACGTGGCGCTCGGCATCATCGGCCGCCCGGAGCTCGTGTTCCTCGACGAGCCCACCACCGGCTTCGACCCGCAGGCCCGCCGGCAGTTCTGGGACCTCATCCGCGCGCTGGCCGCGGACGGCACCACGATCCTGCTGACCACCCACTACCTCGACGAGGCCGAGGCGCTCGCCGACCAGGTCGCCGTCATCTCCGGCGGGAAGATCGTCGCCGAGGGCACGCCCGCCACACTCGGCGGCCGGTCCACCGCGAAGGCCACCGTGAGCTGGGTCGACGAGACCGGCCCGCGCACCGTCATGACCGACACGCCGACCGCGGTGATCAACGAGCTGTCCGCCGGCGGCCGCGAGCTCGCCGAGCTGACCGTGACCCGGCCGAGCCTCGAGGACACCTACCTGCAGCTGATCGGAGGCACCCGATGAACACCCACGTGCTGGAGCGCACCGCCCTGCCCGGCGTGCTGCGCGTGGGCCTGGCCCGCGGCGGCATCGAGCTCAAGCAGTTCTTCCGGCAGAAGGAGCAGGTGGTCTTCACCTTCACCTTCCCGGCGCTGATCCTGATCCTGCTCGGCTCGATCTTCACCGACACCTACGAGGGCACCGGGGTCACCGCCGGCCAGGTGTTCGCGGCCAGCATGGCCGGCTCCGGGATCATCGCGACGTCGTTCCTCAACCTGGGCATCGGCGTCACGCAGGACCGCGACGACCACACGCTCAAACGCCTGCGCGGGGCGCCGATCCCGGCGAGCGCCTACTTCATCGGCAAGATCATCCTGGTCGCCGTCGCCAGCATCGCCGAGGTGGTCCTGCTGGTCGTGGTCGGCATGGTGCTGTTCGACGTGACGCTGCCGAGCGGGCCCGACCGCTGGCTCACGTTCGCCTGGGTGTTCCTGCTCGGCACGATCACCTGCTCGCTGCTGGGCATCGCGGTCAGCTCGATCGCGAAGTCCGCGCAGTCCGCCGCCGCCGTCGTGAACCTGCCCTACGTCGCGCTGCAGTTCCTGTCCGGTGTGTACATCCCGATCTCCTCGCTGCCGGACTGGATGATCAAGGTCGGCTCGTTCTTCCCGATCAAGTGGGTGGCGCAGGGGTTCCGTTCGGTGTTCCTGCCGGACAGCATGATGAGGTTGGAGGCGGCGGGATCGTGGGAGCACGGGAAGACGGCGCTGGTGCTGGGCGTGTGGTGCGTGATCGGAGTGGTGCTGTGCCTGCTGACGTTCCGGTGGACCAACCGCAGGGAAGGCTAGACCCACCCGGCGCGGGCCGAGCCCGGACGCGTGGCAGCGGTGGTACTGGCTCTGGGAGCTGTACTTCGCGCTCGGCTACGTGGCGATGGTCGTGCTGCTGCTCGACGCGGACGGCGCCACGACCGTCGACCACGTCGGCTCGATCGGCGCGGTGACCGCGATGGCGGTCTGGTACGTCGCGCTGCGGCCGCCGGCGTGGTCACCGGCGACCGGGTCAGGCGGTTGCCGGGCCGGATCTACATGATCGGCAACATCGCGCTGCTCGTCACGGGCGTGGTGTTCGAGCCGTCGACGTCGTTCGCGTTGTTCGCCGTGTGCCCGCTGGCGTTCATGACCCTGCGAGCTGCGCGAGGCGATCTTCATCGTCATCCCGGCGAACCTGGTGCCGGTGCTGACCTCGCTGGTCGACGACGGCTTCGAGACGATGCTGTTCGGGTTCCTGCCGGGCACGCTGCTGACCGTCACGTTCGCGGTGCTGCTCGGCACCTGGATCCACCGGATCATCTCGCAGAGCGAGGAGCGGGCCCAGCTGATCACGCGAGCTGGAGGCCAGCCGCGAGGAGATCGCCCGGCTGTCCCGGGAGGCGGGCGTGGCCGCCGAGCGGGCCCGGCTCGCCGCGGAGATCCACGACACCCTCGCCCAGGGCTTCACCAGCATCGTCACGCTGGTGCAGGCCGCGGAGTCCGAACTGGACGGTGACCGCGACGAAGGCGCGGCGGCACCTGGAGCTGGCCGCCCGCACCGCGCGGGAGAACCTCGGCGAGGCGCGGGCGCTGGTGGCCGGCCTGATGCCCTCGGCGATGGGCACCGGGTCGCTGGACGACGCGATCCGCCGCCAGCTCGAGCGGCTCGCCGAGGAGACGCCGATCAAGGCGAGCTACCGGGTGGAGGGCGAGAGCGTCGAGCTGCCGACCGTGCTGGAGGTCGTGCTGCTGCGCGCGGTGCAGGAGTCGCTGACCAACGTGCGCAAGCACTCCGGCGCGTCCGAGGTGTCGATCTGCTTGCGGGTCAACGGATCCGCGGCGATCCTGCAGGTCGCCGACGACGGGGCCGGGTTCGACACCGCCGCGGCCGTCCGACGGGTTCGGGCTGCTCGGCATGCGGTCGCGGGCCACCCAGATCGGCGGCTCCCTGTCCGTCCACAGTGGAGCATCAGGAACGACGGTCGAGCTGGAGGTGCCGCGTTGATCCGGGTCATGCTGGTCGACGACCACCCGGTGGTCCGGGAGGGGCTGCGCGGGATGCTGGAGGCCGAGCCGGACCTGACGGTCGTCGGCGAGGCCGGCTCCGGCGAGGAGGCGGTCGCGCAGGCGCGGCGTGGCCGAGGCGGACGTGATCCTGATGGACCTGCGGATGCGCGGGCTGGACGGGGTGGGCGCGACCGAGCGGATCCTGGCCGAGTCGGCGCGGTCCCGGGTCGTCGTGCTGACCACGTACGAGACCGACGCGGACATCCTGCGCGCGGTCGAGGCCGGCGCGTCGGGCTACCTGCTCAAGGACGCGTCCCGCGCGGACCTGGCCGGGCGCGATCCGGGCGGCGGCGCGCGGCGAGACCGTGCTCGCGCCGTCGGTGGCCGGGCGGCTGGTCAACCAGGTGCGCAGGCCGGCGCAGCAGACGCTGTCCGCGCGCGAGGTCGAGGTGCTGGCGCTGGTCGCGAAGGGCCTGACGAACGCGGACATCGGCCGGTCGCTGCACATCACGGAGGCGACGGTGAAGACGCACCTGCTGCGGACGTTCGGCAAGCTCGACGTGTCCGACCGCACCGCCGCGGTGACCACCGCGATGGCCCAGGGCCTGCTCCCCTGACCTGCGAATCGTTAGCAGCGGTAATTGGTAACGCCCGATGACCGATCCAGGCGCGGCGGGTCATCGGTAAGAATGCGGCCATGCTGGAGACCACCGAGTTCGCCTTGCTCCGCCGCGTCGCCGCGGAGCAGGCGGAGCGCCGGGCGCCGTCGCTCGTCGCCGCCGTCGTCCGCGGCCAGGAACTGCTCTGGACCGGCGCGCGCGGCGCCGTGGACGGCGCGACGCCCACGCCCGACACGCAGTACCGGATCGGCTCGATCACGAAGACCTTCATCGCCGTGCTGGTGATGCGGCTGCGCGACGAGGGCCTGCTGGACCTGAACGACTCGCTGGACAAGCACGTCAGCGGCACGTCGTTCGGGCACCTGACGGTGGCGCAGCTGCTGTCGCACACCGCCGGGCTGACCTCGGAGTCGCCCGGCGAGTGGTGGGAGCGGGCGCCCGGCGACGGACTGGCCGGCGCTGGTGGAGAGCATGTCGGGCGAGCCGGGACGCTGCACCGGGCGGGCGAGCGGTTCCACTACTCGAACGTCGGCTACGGCGTGCTCGGCCAGCTGGTCGCGGAGCTGCGCGGGTCGGACTGGCTGTCCGTGCTGTCCGACGAGGTCCTCGCGCCGCTGGAGATGACCCGCACGTCGCCCATGCCGGAGGCGCCGCACGCGCTGGGCTGGGCGGTGCACCCGTACGCGGACGTGCTGCTGCCCGAGCCGACGCCGGACGCCGGGGCGATGGCGCCGGCCGGCCAGCTGTGGTCGACGGTGACCGACCTCGCCCGGTGGGTGCGGTTCGTCGGCGGGGACACCGGCGGCGTGCTGCACCCGGACACGGTGGCGGAGATGCGCGCCCCGGCGGCGGTCGAGGACGGCGCGGCCTGGACGTCCGGGTACGGCCTCGGCCTGCAGGCGTTCCGCGTGGACGGCCGCCAGTTCGCCGGGCACGGCGGGTCGATGCCGGGCTTCCTGGCGAGCGTGGTGGTCGACCCGGCGACGACGACCGGCGCGGTGGTGATGGCCAACAGCACGGCCGGCGTCGGGGTCTCCGCGCTGTCGTTCGACCTGATCAAGCTGGCGGACGAGTACGAGCCGGCGCTGCCCGCGGAGTGGGCGCCGCAGCCGTCGGTGCCGGCGGGCCTGCTGGCGCTGACCGGCGAGTGGTTCTGGGGCCCGATGCCGTTCGTGCTGCGCCTGCTGGCCGACGGCTGGCTGGACCTGCGGCCGCCGTCGGGCGCGGGCCGCGGCGTCCCGGTTCCGCCCGGTGCGCGACGACGAGTGGGTGGGCCTGGACGGCTACTACGCCGGGCGAGACGCTGCGCCTGCACCGCCACGCCGACGGCTCGCCGCGCCACCTGGACCTGGCGACGTTCGTCTTCACCCGCACCCCGTACGACCCGGCGGCCCCCATCCCGGGCGGCCTGGACCTGGGCACCTGGCCGACCACGGACTGACGAACCCACCCCACCCGGCACACGAAGACCTCGCGCGCACGCGCGCGGTCAGAACGCGAGAAGCGCAGTCCCCCACCCTCTCCGGGGGGCCACCCAACGTCCAGCGTACTGGGCAAACGCGGCCGGGACGGGTGGCAAGATCGACTTGTGGACAATGGTCCGGGTTGTGGACAACCCGGGTCCGCGGGCCGGGGGGCTGACCAGCGTGTCGGCCGGATGGGGGAGACTGGAGTCCCGGCAACGGCGCCGGTTCGTCCGCAACCCGTACTGCCGAGAGGCGCCGCGAACATGACGCAGTCACCGACCTCGACCGACCCGACCTCGCTGGTGTTGCCCGCCGATCTCAAGCCGTCCGACGGGCGGTTCGGGTCCGGTCCGTCCAAGGTCCGCCCGGAGCAGCTCGCCAGGCTCGTCTCCGACGGCTCCGCGCTGATGGGCACCTCGCACCGCCAGAAGCCGGTGAAGTCCCTGGTCGGCCGCGTCCGTTCGGGCCTGCGCGACCTGTTCCAGCTGCCCGACGGCTACGAGGTCCTCCTCGGCAACGGCGGCACCACCGCCTTCTGGGACGCCGCCGCCTTCGGGCTCGTCCGCGAGCGCGCGCAGCACTTCACCTACGGCGAGTTCTCCGCGAAGTTCGCCAAGGTCACCCAGGACGCGCCGTTCCTCGCCGACTCCGTCGTGGTCAAGGCCGAGCCCGGCACCGCGCCCGCCGATCGAGTACGCCGAGGGCGCCGACCTGGTCGGCTGGGCGCACAACGAGACCTCGACCGGCGTCGCCGTGCCGGTCCGGCGGCCGGCGGGCGCCGACGCCGCGATCGTCGCGATCGACGCCACCTCCGGCGCGGCCGGGCTGCCGGTCAACGCCGAGGACTTCGACGTCTACTACTTCGCGCCGCAGAAGTCCTTCGCCTCCGACGGCGGGCTCTGGCTCGCGCTGATGAGCCCGGTCGCGCTCGAGCGGGTCGCCGAGCTCGGCGCCAGCGGGCGCTGGGTGCCCGAGTTCCTGTCGCTGACCACCGCGCTGGACAACTCGCTCAAGGACCAGACGTACAACACGCCGTCCGTCGCGACGCTGTTCCTGCTGGCCGAGCAGATCGACTGGATGCTCGCCAACGGCGGCCTCGCGTGGACGACCGCGCGCACCAAGGACTCGTCCGACCGGCTCTACGACCTGGGCCGAGAAGACCGAGTACACGACGCCGTTCGTGGCCGACCCGGCCAACCGCTCGCAGGTCGTCGGCACGATCGACTTCGCCGAGGGCACCGACGCCGCCGCGGTCGCGAAGGCGTTGCGCGCCAACGGGATCGTCGACGTCGAGCCGTACCGCAAGCTCGGCCGCAACCAGCTGCGCGTGGCGATGTTCCCGGCCATCGAGCCCGACGACGTCACCGCGCTCACCCGGTGCGTCGACTGGCTGGTGGAGCGGCTCTGACCATGCGCCACGTCTACAGCGGCAAGGTCCGCGAGATCTACTCCGACGGCGCGGACCTGCTGCTGGTGGCCTCGGATCGGGTGTCGGTGTACGACGTCGTGCTGCCGACCCCGATCCCGGACAAGGGCGCGCTGCTGACCCAGCTGTCCGTGTGGTGGTTCGACCAGCTCGCCGACGTCGCGCCGAACCACCTGGTCTCGGCCACCGACGTGCCCGCCGAGTTCGCCGGCCGCGCGGTGCGCTGCCGGCGCCTGGAGATGGTCCCGTTCGAGTGCATCGCGCGCGGCTACCTCGCCGGCTCCGGCCTGCGCGAGTACCTCGCGACCGGGGCGATCTCCGGCGTCGAGCTGCCGCCCGGGCTCGTCGAGGGCAGCCGCCTGCCCGAGCCGATCTTCACCCCGACCACCAAGGTCTCCGACGGCGGCCACGACGCGCCGGCGACGTTCGCGCAGGTGGCGGCCGAGGTCGGCGTCGAGACCGCGGAGTCGCTGCGCGCGCTGACCCTGGAGATCTACCGGCGCGGCGCCGAGCGGGCCGCGGCCAACGGGATCATCGTCGCGGACACCAAGCTCGAGTTCGGCCACGCCCCGGACGGTGCGCTGACCCTGGCCGACGAGGTGCTCACGCCCGACTCGTCCCGGTTCTGGCCGGCCGCGGAGTGGGCGCCGGGCCGCGCGCAGCACGCGTACGACAAGCAGTTCGTGCGCGACTGGGCGGCCGGCACCGGCTGGGACAAGAAGCCGCCGGCGCCCGAGGTGCCGGCGGAGGTCGTCACCGCGACCAGAGCGCGCTACGTCGACGCCTACGAGAAGATCACCGGAACGGTCTGGCGAACGTGACGGTCAGCGGGCATGATCGATTTCGATCCGAGGCACGGTACTCGGCGCGCCTCGCACGTCAAGGCGACCCGCCGATCTACCGTGGGCAGCTGGCGAGGTGAGGTCTGTTTCAGGTCCAGAGGAGGCCGCGATGCGTGCGCTGCGGGTCGTCGGACTCGGAGAGGACGGCAAGATCGTCATCTGCGAGTCGGACCGCGGCGAGCGTTTCCAGATTCCCGCGGACGAGCGTCTGCGTGCAGCGGCCAGAGGCGACATCACCCGACTCGGCCAGATCGCCATCGAGCTGGAGAGCCAGATGCGTCCTCGTGAGATCCAGTCCCGCATCCGTGCGGGAGAGTCCGTAGAGCAGGTCGCGGCCGCGGCCGGCGTACCCGCGAACCGTGTCGAGCGGTTCGCCTACCCCGTGCTGCTCGAGCGGTCCCGCACCGCGGAGCTCGCGCAGCGCGCCCACCCGGTCCGCGAGGACGGCCCCGACGTGCAGGAGCTGGGCGAGGTCGTCGCGCAAGCGTTTGCGGCCCGCGGCCAGGACTACTCCGTCGCCGACGTGGGACTCCTGGAAGGGCGAGGACGGCAAGTGGGTCGTCCAGCTGACCTGGACCGCTGGCCGCTCGCACAACCGGGCGCACTGGTCGTTTCACCCCGGCGCGCACGGCGGCACCGTCACGCCGCTCGACGACCACTCCATCGACCTGCTCGACCCCAACCCGAACCGCCAGCTGCGCACCGTGCGGCCGGTCACCGAGCTCGCCGCGCAGGCGCTGCAGGTGGAGCGGCCGGAGCGGGTCGTGCAGCCGGTGGAGGACCCCGTCGAGGAGCCCGTGGAGCACCGGCAGGCGGTCGAGCACCGCCAGGCGGTCGGCGAGGCACCCCGGCGGTCGGCCGCGGAGCCCGAGCCGCGCACCGAGCAGGAGTTCGTGCAGGACTTCGAGCTGACCGACGAGCCCGAGCCGGGCGCCGCCGCGTCCCAGGCCGCCGCCCCGCCTCGCCAGGCCCAGCGTCAGCCCGAGCCCGAGACCCGGCCCGAACCTCGCCAGTCCGCGCCGCGCCAGCCAGTCCGTCAGCCCGCCGCCCACCAGCCGGAACCCCAGCCCGCCTCAGGTCAGACCGAGCCTCGCCAGCCGGAGTCCCGACCCGAGCCGCGTCAGTCCGACCTGACCGGTCCGAGCCACGCCAGCCGGCCCCGGAGCAGCCCGCGGCCGCCGAACGCACGCCCGCAGCCGAGCCTCGCCAGCCAGCAGCGGCCACCGCGTCACCCGAGCCGAAGGCCGACCCGGCCCCCGAACCCGCGGCCGCGAAGGAGGAGCCGCCGAAGCCGGCGCCGCGCCGGGGCAAGGGCAAGAAGGCCCGCCCGACGGTCCCCTCCTGGGAAGACGTCCTGCTGGGCACCCGCTCCAACCGCTGACCGAACCGCGGGCCGACCTCGCCATCGCCCCGCCAAAGCTCGACCCGGCGACGGCACCCGCCGCCGCCGGGCTCAGCGCTATCCACAACCGCTCGACCTGTCCACAGCCGGGCTCGACGACCCCGAAACCGTCGTGACCAGCAGATAGACTGGAATCGGGGGGCGCCCCCGTAGATACTGTGCGGCGCCGTTGAAGGCCGGTGTCGCGGTCCCGGCATGCGTGCGGGCACGTTCGGCGGGTAGCGAACACCGCAGGGACCCGGCCAGCCGCGACGGCGGGCGAGATCAAGCCGGCGCAACACACCGCGCAGCGAAGCCAGGCGCGTGAGGTCAGAGCTGGCCGCTGGGGACGTGGTCCAGCAGGTGCAGGTCCCAGCCCTCCCGCTCGCACCAGTCCTCCGCCTCCTCGCGGGACAGCCACGTCGTGCCCGGTGGGCGGTTCGCGCGCAGGCGCGTCCAGCCGTCCGGGGCGAGGACGTGCATCGCGCCCGCGCGCAGCGCCAGGAGGCGGCCCTCGGGGTAGGCCATCGTCGACTCGGTGCGCAGGAATCGCACGGCTTCCGGTCGCGTCATGTGCTGATTTTGCCGCGAACTTGACCTCCAGCGCACTCGAGGTCGGAAGCTGGGCCCCGAAAACCAGATGCCCGGGGCGGCACCGATCACCTACCGTCGATGGGCACTCGTGGGGAGATCATGACCATTGACGGCAACGCAAACCAGCCTGCCCGCGGTTCGAACATCACCGCGCTGCGGCGGCTTTCCCCTTACCTCAAACCGGTTCGCGGCCGGATGATCGGCTCGGGCGCCGCGGTGCTCGGGTCGATGGTCGCGGGCCTCACCATCCCCCTGGTCATCCAGCGGATCCTGGACGGCCCGATGGCGACCGGCGACATGACCGGCCTCGGCTGGCTCGTGGCCCTCGTGGGCGGCCTCGGCGCGACCGAGGCGGTCCTGTTCTTCACCCGCCGCCGGCTGATCTCCGGGCCGAGCACGCGGGTCGAGGCCGAGCTCCGCGACGACCTCTACCACCACCTGCAGCGCCTGCCGATCACGTTCCACGACCGCTGGCAGTCCGGCCAGCTGCTGTCCCGCGCGACCAGCGACCTGTCGACGCTGCGCCGGTTCATCGCGTTCGCCTTCATCTTCCTGATCGTCAACAGCCTCACGCTGGTGCTCGGCCTGGTCGTGCTGTTCGTGCTGAACCCGGTGCTCGGGCTGATCTCGATCGGCTGCGCGCTGCCGCTGATCCTGATCTCGACGCTGTACGAGTCGAAGTACGCGGTGCTCGCCCGGCGCGCGCAGGACCAGAACGGCGACCTCACCACCACGGTCGAGGAGTCCGTGCTCGGCATCCGCGTGCTCAAGGCGTTCGGCCGCGGCCGCCACCTCGGCGCGACCTTCGCCGCCCAGGCCCGCGAGCTGCGCCGGCTCGAGCTGCGCAAGGTGCACGTCGTCGGCCTGCTCTGGGCGGCGATCATCATGCTGCCGGAGCTCTCGATCGGCGGGCACCTGCTGTACGGCACGTTCGGCATCGCCAACGGCAGCATGACGCTCGGCACGCTGGTCGCGGCCGTCACGGTCGCGACCTACCTGCGCTGGCCGACCGACTCGATCGGCTGGCTGCTGGCCGAGATGAACCAGGCCGCCACCGCCGCCGCCCGCTACTGGGAGGTGCGCGACGCCGAGGTGACGATCACCGACCCGGCCCGGCCGCGGCGGCTGCCGGCCGACGCGCGCGGGCACGTGCGGTTCGAGAACGTGCACTTCGCCCACCCCGGCTCGGAGGCCGAGGTGCTCCGCGGCGTCACGCTCGACCTGCGGCCCGGCGAGACCGTCGCGCTGGTCGGCGCCACCGGCTCCGGCAAGACGACGCTCACCGCGCTGGTCGGCCGGCTCGCCGACGTCACGTCGGGCCGGGTCACCGTGGACGGCGTCGACGTGCGCGACCTCGCGCTCGACGACCTGCGCACGGTCGTCGCCACCGCGTTCGAGGAGCCGGTGCTGTTCTCGGCCAGCGTGCGGGAGAACGTCGCGCTCGGTGCCCCGCACCTCACCGAGGCCGACGTGCGCCAGGCGCTGCGGTCGCCGCGGCGACCGACTTCGTCGAGAACCTGCCGTGGGGGCTCGACACCCGCATCGGCGAGCAGGGCCTGGCGCTGTCCGGCGGGCAGCGCCAGCGGCTCGCGCTCGCCCGCGCGGTGGTCGGCCGGCCGGCGGTGCTGGTGCTCGACGACCCGCTGTCCGCGCTGGACGTGCACACCGAGGCCGAGGTGGAGCACGCGCTGCGCAGCGTGCTGGCCGGCGTGACCGCGCTCGTGGTCGCGCACCGGCCGAGCACCGTGCAGCTCGCCGACCGGGTGGCGCTGCTCGTCGACGGGCGGATCGCCGCCGTCGGCACGCACTCCGACCTGCTGGCCGGCAACGCGGAGTACCGCCGCCTGCTGTCCACAATGGACGATGAAATCCGGGACGAGGTGGTCGCGTGACCACCACCGAAGAATGGCGCGGCGTTGCCGCCGAGGAGGTCGAGGAGGTCGACGCCCTCGTCGGCACCCGGTTGCAGGCGCGCTCGCGGCGGCTGCTCGGCTCGCTGGTCCGCCCGCGGATCGCCACCGGTCTGTTCGCGCTGGCGCTGGTGATCGGCGAGAACCTGCTGACGCTGGCCGGGCCGGTGCTGATCGCGATCGCGATCGACACCGGCATCCCGGACGCGATCGACGGGCGCACCGGCGTGCTCGCCGCGTGCGTCGGCGGCTACCTCGCCTCCGGGCTCGGCTCGGCCGGGCTGCGCTTCGCGTTCCTGAAGGTGTCCGGCCGGTTCGGCCAGGACGTGCTGCTCGACCTGCGGCAGCGGATCTTCGCCCACGCGCAGCGGCTGTCGCTGTCCTTCCACGAGAAGTACACCTCCGGCAAGGTGATCTCGCGGCTGACCAGCGACGTCGACTCGCTGCACGACCTGCTCGAGGACGGGCTCGACGGGCTGCTGACCGCGGTGCTGTCGGTGTTCGGCATCGCGATCATGCTGCTGGTGCTCGACGCGCCGCTCGCGCTGCTCGTGCTCGCCGGGCTGGTCCCGGTGCTGATCGTGACGCGGTGGTTCTACCTGCGCTCGCGGCGGGCCTACCGGGGCACCCGCACCTCGATCGCGAAGATCATCGTGCAGTTCGTGGAGACCATGAACGGGATGCGCGCGGTGCAGGCGTTCCGCCGCGAGCCGCGCAACGAGGCGATCATGGCCGCGCTGAACGACCGGTTCCGCGGTGCGAACAAGGACGCGCTGGACGTCGTGGCGACGTTCACGATGGCCGTGCGGCTCGTCGGCAACCTCTCGCTCGCGCTGGTGCTGGGGATCGGCGCCGTGCGGGTGGTCGGCGGCGGGCTGGAGCTGGGCGTGCTGACCGCGTTCATGCTCTACCTGCGCCGGTTCTACGACCCGCTCGACGACCTGGCGATGTTCGCGAACTCCTACACCTCGGCGATCGCCGCGCTGGAGAAGATCTCCGGGCTGCTCGAGGAGGCGCCGACCGTGGTCGACCCGGCCGCGCCCGTCGCGCTGCCGGCCGCGGACACCGGCCGGGCGGTCGGCTTCACCGGCGTGGAGTTCCGCTACGCGCCCGACACGCCGGTGGTGCTGCCGGCGTTCGACCTGGCCATCCCGGCCGGGCAGACGGTGGCGCTGGTCGGCGCGACCGGCGCGGGCAAGTCGACGATCGCGAAGCTGGTCGCCCGGTTCTACGACCCGGCGCGTCGGCTCCGTCGCGCTCGACGGCGTCGACCTGCGCCAGGTGTCCGACGCCGAGCTGCGGCGCACCGTCGTGATGGTGACGCAGGAGAACTTCCTGTTCGCCGGCTCGGTCGCGGACAACATCGGGCTCGGCCGGCCGAGCGCGAGCCGCGCGGAGGTCGAGGCGGCCGCGGCGGCGGTCGGCGCGCACGAGTTCATCGCGGCGCTGCCCGAGGGGTACGACACCGACGTGCGCAAGCGCGGCGGGCGGCTCTCGGCCGGGCAGCGGCAGATGGTGGCGTTCGCGCGGGCGTTCCTCGCCGACCCGGCGGTGCTGGTGCTCGACGAGGCGACGTCGAGCCTCGACGTGCCGACCGAGCGGGCCGTGCAGCGCGCGCTCGAGTCGGTGCTCGCCGAGCGGACCGCGCTGATCATCGCGCACCGGCTCTCGACCGTGCTGATCGCGGACCGGGTGCTGGTGGTCGAGGACGGCCGGATCGTGGAGGACGGCTCGCCGGAGTCGCTGATCGCCGAGCCCGACGAGGGCCGGTTCGCCGCCCTCCACCGCACGTGGCTGGAGTCGCTCGCCTAGACGGGAGCGGCCTGGCCGCGGGCGGCCCGGGCCACCCGTCGCACGGCCGCCGCCGCGGGGAGCAGCCTGGTCAGCCGGTCGCGGCTCCACAGGCCCCACCGCGTCGCCGGCACCTGCAGCGCCGCGCTCTGCCCGACCCCGGCCTGGGCGCGGCGCACCAGCGGCCGGTGCGCCGCGTCGTAGCGGTGCAGCGCACCGTCGGCCACCGCGTCGGCCAGCACGCTCGCGCCCACCATGGCCAGGGTGGTGCCCATGCCGGACAGCAGCGCCGGGCAGTAGCCCGCGTCGCCGACCAGCGCCACCCGGCCGCGGGTCCACGACGGCAGGTGGACCTGGCTCACCGAGTCGAAGTAGAAGTCCTCCGCCGCCGCGAACGGCGTCGAGCAGCTCCGGCACCCGCCAGCCCTCGCCCGCGAACTCGTCGCGCAGCAGCGTGCGCTGCCCGTCGAGGTCGTGGTGGTCGTAGCGCAGCTCCGGCGAGCGGAACATGAAGAAGCCCGTCGCGTGCCCGTGGAAGCTGTACACGCCGGCCACCCGGCCCGGCGAGTTGTGCATGACGCCCCAGTCCGGCCGGCCCAGCCGCGGGTCCACCGGGACCAGCGCCACGTAGAGGCCGAGGTGGCGCACCCCGCCCGGGCCGAACGCCAGGCGGCGGACCACCGAGTGCAGACCGTCCGCGCCGACGACCAGGTCGAACCGGCGGGGCGCGCCGGCCGCGAACGTCACGTCCACGCCGCCGGCGTCCTGGGAAAGCGTGGCGATCGAGTCGCCGAAAACGTATTCCGCGTCGTCGCGCGACGCCTCGTACAACGCCGACAGCAGGTCGGCGCGCTCCACCTCGAGGTCGTCGGGCCGTGCTCCGCGAACGTCCCGCGGTCGCATCGCCGCCACCCGCCGGCCCGCGCGGTCGACGTACTCGATGCCCTGGGTGTCCGTGCGCGCCGACCGGAGCGCCGCCAGCACGCCCATCCGCTGCGCCACCTCGAGAGCCGGGCCCCGGACGTCGATCGGGGCGCCGCCCGGCCGGATCCCCGCCGCCTTCTCCACCACCGTCACCTCGTGGCCGGCCCTGGCCAGCCGGTGGGCCGCCACCGGACCCGCGACACTCGCCCCGGAAATGAGTACACGCATGATTCCTCCCCTTTCCTGACCGTCGGTCAGTGAAATCCGACTGTACATATCTGACCGGTGGTCAGGCAACGCTATGCTGAGAACATGCTCAGCACCCGCGCGCAGATCCTGGACGCCGCCCGGCGGCTGTTCGCCCGGCAGGGCTACCAGCACACGTCGGTCCGGGAGATCGCCGAGCAGCTCGGCCTGACCAAGACGGCCGTGCTCTACCACTTCCCCGCGAAGGCCGACATCTTCGTGGCGCTGGCCGAGCCGTTCCTCGACGACCTGCACGCGGCGGTGACCGCGGCGAACGCGCGCGCGGAGGTCATCGAGGCCATCGTGGACGTCTACATGCGACACCGGCAGCTGTTGCGCGCCAACATGGTCCACGACATGGCCCTGCTCGCCCGGGAGGACCTCACGGCACGGTTCGTCGAGCTGATGGTCGAGGCCAACCGGGTGATCGCGGGCCCCGACCCGGACCTGCGGGAGAAGGTGCGTGCCGCCCAGGCCGTGGCCATGCTGAGCGACCCGATCATCACGCTCGCCGACGAGCCGGCCGGCGAGCTGCGCGCGGCGGTGCTGGCCGGGGTGGCCCTGCTGTATCCCTGAAGCGGGCTGTACCCCTAGAGCACGATGAACGGCAGGGCCAGCCAGCCCAGCACGAGCGCGACCGCCACGCCCAGCGCCACCCAGCGCCAGATCGGCTGGTGGCGCACCAGCCACACCGACGGCAGCAGCCCGCCGGTGACCACGATGTTCGAGCCGAGCGCCAGCAGCACGTTCGTCTCGGCGAGCGTGGACGCGAGCGTCATCATCGTGATCAGCAGCAGCCCGAGGGTCGCCCCGGCCACGGTCAGGCCGGTCAGCCACGGCACCGGCTCCGGCGGGTGCACCGGCCGGGCCTTGCGGGCGGACTCGGGCGGCTCGACCACCGACTCCTCGCCGCTGAGCGGGTCGAGGTAGCGGACCGGCATGCCCATCGACGCCGCCACCCGGGCGGCGAGCTGCAGGCCGCGGCGGGTGACGACCGTGCCGGCCGCCTCGTTGCCGTCCGGCGTGCCGCGCCGCACGGCACTGGCCACCCGGGCCCACTCGTGCAGCGCGTCGGTCAGCTCGATGCCCAGCGGCAGCCGCCGCGGGTCGACCTCGCGCTCGGCGACGCCGTCCGCCGTCACGTCCATGCCCACCAGCACCGCACGCTCGCCGTTGGCGCGCAGCTGCACCGCCGCTCCCCTCGACCGACCGGACTCGTTACCCAAGGAAACTACCGAGCGCGTAGAAGGCAACGGCCCCCGCGGTGGCAACATTCAGCGAGTCGACCCCGCCGGCCATCGGGATCCGCACGGCCGCGTCCGCGGCGGCGATCGCCTCGGCCGTGAGGCCGGGTCCCTCCGAGCCGAGCAGCACCGCGACCCGGTCGTGGCCCGCGTCGGGGACGAGCGGCTCCGAGGAGTCCGACGGCGTCATCGCGAGCACCCGGAAACCGCTGTCCCGCAACAGTTTCAGCCCGTCCGGCCACGGCTGCAGCGAGGTGAACGGCACGCCCAGCACGTGGCCCATCGACACCCGGACGCTGCGCCGGTACAGCGGGTCGCTGCAGCCCGTGCCGAGCAGCACGCCGTCCACGCCGAACGCGGCGGCGTTGCGGAACAGCGCGCCGAGGTTCTCGTGGTCACCGACGCCCTCCAGCACGGCGAGCCGCCGGGCACCGCCCACCACGTCCTCGACCGGCAGCGCCGGCGCCCGGTCGGCGACGGCGAGCACCCCGCGGTTGAGGTGGAAGCCGACGACCTCGGCCATCACCTCGGCCGACGTCGCGTACACCGGCACCGTCAGGCCGTCGAGGTCGGCGCCCAGCTCGGCCAGCTTGCGGGGCACGCCCATGATCGAGCGGAGCGGGAAGCGGGACGCGAGCATGCGCCGGACCACGATCGCGCCCTCGGCGATCACCAGCCCCTTGCCGCCGGGACGGTCCGGCCGGCGGTCGGCGGTGGTCAGGGCGCGGAAGTCGTCCACCCGCTCGTCGGCCGGGTCGCGCACCTCGATCACGTGCGCATGCTCCCACAGGCTGGGACGTCACCCGGTCGTACCCGCCGGGGTGTTACGTCGAGGCACCAATTGTCTCGCGCTGCGTAACAACCGCAGCGTGGCAGTGCACCGTTTTGGCCCCTAGCAACGCGTTTGCTCGTATGTCACGGTTGAACTCCCGCGCACAGGCCGGACTTCGCACGGTCCGGCTGGGGAGGGCCGGTATGGGACAGGATGTAGCGACCTACACGTTCGACCGCTCGGATCGTCAGCGTTATCGCGAAAAAGTTCAACGATGTCTCGACGCGCTGGCCAGAATGCTCACCGAAGGCGGCTTCTCCACCGAACCACCCACGATGGGTCTCGAGGTGGAGCTCAACCTCGTCGACGACGGCCTGCAGCCGGCGATGACCAACGCCGTGGTGCTGGAGAAGCTCGACGACCCCTCGTTCACCACCGAGCTGGGGCAGCACAACCTGGAGCTGAACGTGCGGCCGCGGCCGCTGGCCGGCGACCAGGCCAGCGAGCTCGAGATGGAGCTGCGCGCGTCGCTCGCCGACGCGGACATGAAGGCCCAGGACGCGGGCGCGCGGCTGGTGATGATCGGCATGCTGCCGACCCTGCGCGACGAGCACTTCAAGGCCAGGTGGCTGTCCAGCAACGCGCGGTACGCGCTGCTCAACGACCGGATCTTCGCCGCGCGCGGCGAGGACATGGTGCTCGCCATGGAGGGCCCGTCGATCCCGGGCCAGCGCACCGAGAAGCTGCGCAGCCGGGCGGACTCGATCCTGCCGGAGGCCGCGTGCACGTCCGCGCAGCTGCACCTGCAGGTGCCGCCGGAGGAGTTCGCGACGCACTGGAACGCCGCGCAGTGCCTGGCCGGCGTGCAGGTCGCGATCGCGGCGAACTCGCCGTTCCTGCTGCGCAAGGCGCTCTGGCACGAGACGCGGATCCCGCTGTTCCAGCAGGCCACCGACACCCGGCCGGAGGAGCTGAAGAACCAGGGCGTGCGGCCGCGGGTGTGGTTCGGCGAGCGGTGGATCACCTCGATCTTCGACCTGTTCGAGGAGAACGTCCGCTACTTCCCCGGCCTGCTCCCCGAGATCGACGACGAGGACCCGATCGCGGCGCTCGACGCGGGCCGCGCGCCGCGGCTCGCCGAGCTGCGGGTGCACAACGGCACGATCTGGCGGTGGAACCGGCCGGTCTACGACGTGGTCGGCGGCGTGCCGCACCTGCGCGTGGAGAACCGGGTGCTGCCGGCCGGGCCGACGGTCGTCGACCTGGTCGCGAACGCGGCGTTCTTCTACGGCGCCCAGCGGGCCCTCGCCGCCGAGGACCGTCCGATGTGGACACAGATGTCGTTCCAGGCCGCGGAGGAGAACCTCTACGCGGGCGCGCGGCACGCGTTCGACGCGCAGCTGTACTGGCCGGGAATCGGCTGGGTGCCGCCGGACGAGCTGGTGCTGCGCCGGCTGCTGCCGATGGCGCACGAGGGTCTGCGCGACTGCGGCGTGTCCGACGCGGCGCGGGAGCGGTACCTCGGAGTGATCGAACAGCGCTGTCTCGCGCAGCGCACCGGTTCCACCTGGCAGCGCGCGACGGTCGCCCGGCTCGAGGACCGCGGGATGGACCGGGATGCCGCGCTGGTAGGGATGTTGCGGCGGTATATCGAGCTGGCGTCGTCCAACCAGCCGGTGCACACCTGGATGGTGATCTGAGGCGTGTAAGGCAACTGTCTGCGACCTGGCATATTGTCGCGGTGTGCAGGAGGACGGGCGCGCCACATATGTGGTCGGCGACGTGCACGGGCACTTGGACGAGCTGCTCGGGGCGTTGGCCGACGCCGGGCTGGTCGACGACGAGGCGACCTGGGCCGGCGGTGACACGCACCTGTGGTTCCTCGGCGACTTCGTCGACCGGGGGCCCGACGGCATCGGCGTGATCGACCTGGTCATGCGGCTGGCCGCGGAGGCCGAGGACGGCCGGCGGCCACGTCGAGGCGCTGCTCGGCAACCACGAGATCCTGCTGCTCGGCATGCACCGCTTCGGCGACACCGAACGTGCCCTCCGACTTCGGCCCGCGCAGCTTCGCGCGCAGCTGGGAGATGAACGGCGGCCAGCTCACCGACCAGGAGGCCGTCACCGACTCCCACATCGACTGGCTGAGCTCGCGGCCCGCGCTCGCGCTCGTCGGCGACCACCTGCTGATGCACTCCGACACGCTCGAGTACCTCGTGTGGGGCGCCGAGATCGACGAGATCAACGCGGGCATCCAGGAGGTGCTGCGCCTCCGACGACATCGTCGAGTGGTGGGAGGTCTGGCGCCGCCTGACCACCCGGCACGCGTTCCGCGGCCCGTACGGCGGTGAGGTCGCCGGCCAGCTGCTCGGCCGTGCTCGGCGGCGACCAGGTGGTGCACGGGCACAGCGTGATCGCCGACCAGCTCGGCGTGGCCCCCGCGCAGATCGAGGCCCCGTACGAGTACGCGGACGGCCGCGCGCTCGGCGTGGACGGCGGCGTGTTCGTCGGCGGCCCCTGCCTGGTGGTCCGGCTCCCCTTCGGCGTCAAGCCGGACGACGAGGAGCTCGACGACACCGTCGAGTCGACCCGGCCGAGGACACCGCCGCCGAGGCCGGCCGAGCCGGACGCCGACCCGAGGTCGACCCGACGACGACGACCGATGACGACTCCGAATGACGACCCGGACGATGATCCGGGCACCGAGCCGGACGGTGACGCCGAGCGGCGCGAAGATTCGCCGGCGCCAAGAATAGTTTCCGCGCGCGTTTCCGCGAACCCGATACGTAATCGGATCTCCGCCTCGATACACACGGCGAATGCTCTCCTGACGCCTAACGCGGAGGCGGCCATGGCCGATGGCTGGCGGAACCGGTACATGGCGCCGTTCTACGCGCTGGCGATCTCGTTCGTGCTCGTGCTCCTGCTCGGCTTCACCCTGTCGAGCAGGCCCGAGCGCGGACCCGAAGCCGCAGGCCCCGACGACGGTCACGGCGAGCCGGAGCCCGAGGAGTCGTCGGTGCGGTTCTCCTCGAAGGAGACACCCTTCCCCGTCACGGTCGCGATTGTCGTCGTGGGGCGACGAAAAGAAGACCGTGAAGAAGCCTCGCCGACCTGGAGAAGCTGCGACCCACCGAGCCGGTCCGGGTCTGCGCGGCTGATGGCGAGAGGGTGGGTCGCGGTCAAGGCGGAGAAGCTCGAGGACACCGACTACGTGTGCTGGGGCCCGCTCGAACCGAAGAGACCGGGCGACGCCATCACCATCAACGTCGGGAAAGACGGATGACCGGCGACCCGGCACGGCGTGCGCGATCACCAGCCGCTGGTCCTGGTGCTGACCGCGGCCTGCGGCCTGGCCGGCGGGCTGCTCGCGGTCGGCCTGCTCACCGAACGCTTCGAGGCGGCGAGCGTGTGGGTGCCGCTGCTCGTCGTCGCCGGCGTGGCCGTGGTCGCCACCGCGGTCGCGTTCCTGGTGCTGACCGCACGACCCGCGCCGGCCCACCGGCCACCCGCGGCACCACCCGCGCCGCAGCGGCCGCCGGTCGCCCCGCGGTCGGCGCCGCCGCAGGCCCGCCCCTGGTACGACGCGACCGCCAACCAGAGCCCGCGACCCGCGCAGCGGCCGCCCGCCGCGCCGGAGCCGCAGGCCGACCCCGGGCCACGTCGTGCTGCCGCTGGACTCCGGCGACGGTGGCGACAGCGGTGGCGGCGGGCAGTGGTGGAACAAGTCCGCCCCGGCGGCCGCCGCCGCGGACCGACAGCCCGCCGGCGCCGGACCTGCCGAGCCACGTCGCCGACGGGACCGCGCTGGTCGCGCAGTGCCCGAACTGCGGCGACTTCCGCATCGACGTCCGCCGCGCCGACCCCGGCTACGCGTTCCGCTGCCGCAACCCGCAGCTGCGGCGAGGAATGGCGGTGGACCCCCGGCACGCGCCTGGCCGTCGGTCGTCGTGCGGCGAAACCTGACCGGGCGCGAGCGCGGCCGGTAGACGAAACGGAGACCTGAACAGATGGACGCCTACCGCCAGTCGGTCTCGCGGTCGGACCCGGGATGCGTGGTCATCCTGCTGGACCGCTCGGACTCGATGAAGCTGTCGTGGGGGCGCACCGGCGCGACGCTCGCCGACGGCGCGGCGCTGGCGGTGAACAACATCCTGCTGGACATGTGCATCAAGGCGACCGCCGAGGTCAACGCGCCGGTGCGGCACTACTTCGACGTCGGCGTGTTCAGCTACGGCGCCAAGCTGACCGAGCCGGGCGAGGGCGTGGAGTCCGCGTTCGGCGGGCCGCTCGCCGGCCGCGGCCTCGTGCCGCTGCCGGACCTCGCCGAGCACCCGATGACCGTGCGCACCGAGCCGTCCATCGACGCGATGTCGGTCAGCGCGAAGATGCCGGTCTGGGTCGACCCGGTGCACGGCTACCGCACGCCGATGTGCCAGGCGATCGCGCTCGTCGGCGCGCACGTCTTCGACTGGGCCGCGGCGCACCCGAACTCGTTCCCGCCGATCGTCATCAACATCACCGACGGCATGGTCACCGACAGCCCGCACGAGGGCGCGACGCTCGCCGAGTGGGTCAAGCGGATGACCTCGATCGAGACCAACGACGGGCCCACGCTGTTCTTCAACGTGTTCCTCTCCCCCGCCGAGGCCGCCGAGATCGTGTTCCCGTCGACGCCGGCCGGCCTGCCGATGCCCGGCCCGGAGCTGTTCGCGCTGAGCAGCGACCTGCCCCGGCCGATGATCGAGAACGCCCGGGTCGACGGCTACGACGTGCGGCCCGGCGCGCGCGGCCTCGCGTTCAACGTCGGCCGGTCCACCCTGCTCAAGGTCCTGCAGATCGGCACCCGCGTGCCGGACCGGCCGGCGTAGGAGCCGCCGTGATCCAGGCCCGGACGGTCATCTACTACGCCCCGAAGCGCGGCAACGCGGAGGCGGAGTGGGAGGACGGCGGCGCGACCGCGCCCGGCGACGCGGCCGGCCGCGGCCCGCGGTTCGCCGTGGCCGACGGCGCCACGCAGGGCTTCGGGTCGGCCCGCTGGGCACAGCAGCTGGTCGCCGGGTTCGTCGGCGCGGACCACACGGCCAGCCGCGCCCGACCTCGCGCCGAACGCGCTGCTCGGCTGGTTCGCCGCGATGCAGAGCCGGTGGCGCAACGACCCGCGGCTGGCCGGCGCCACGGACCTGGAGAAGATCAAGCTCGAGCAGGTCGGCTCGTTCGCGACGTTCCTCGGCTGCCAGCTCGACGACACCGGCCACCGGCCCGCGCTGGACCGGCGATCGCGCTCGGCGACACCGTGCTGTTCCACGTCCGCGGCGGCCGAGCTGGTCGCGCAGTTCCCGCGGCTCGCGGCGGCGGACTTCGGCTACAACCCGGACGGCGTGTCCACCCGCCCGGAGGCGCTGGCCGACCAGCTCGGCCGGGTGCTCACCGGCGAGGGCGAGCTCGCCGACGGCGACGTGCTGTACGTGGCGACCGACGCGCTCGCGCACTGGATGGTCGAGCAGGACCGGCGCGACCCGGCGCGGCTGTGGCCGGCGCTCGCGAGCCTGAGCCACCCCGACGCGTTCCGCCGCCTCGTCGCCGACCGGCGGGCGGCCGGGGAGATGGGCAACGACGACGTGACGCTGCTGCGCGCGCAGGTCGTCGTCTCGCAACCGGCGTATCTGGTGGTGTGTCTGTGATGCGGTACCCGAGTCCCGAGGACTACATGAAGGCCGTCCAGCGGCGCGAGTCGTTCACCACGGACGAGCTGCGCCGGGCCGAGCATCGTGGTCCACCCGCTGTACCAGATCCCGATGCCCGCGTCGGGCACCAGCGCGGTCGTGTTCAAGGCGGACTTCGACGGCGAGACGCAGGCGCTGCGGTTCTTCACCCGCGACGACAGCTGGTCGAGCGAGCGGTACGACGCGCTGCACGACCACTTCGCCGACCAGCGGGCTGGCCGGCAACGTCGCCATGCCGCGCTGGGTGCACGACGGCATCCGGGTCAACGGGCAGACCTGGCCGGTCGTGCGGATGCAGTGGGTGGAGGGGCACACGCTCAACAAGCACGTCGACGGGCTCGTGGCCGACCTCGACACCCGGTCGCTGGGCGCGCTCGCCGAGGAGTGGCTGGAGCTCGTGGTCCGGCTGCAGCGCGCGGAGTTCGCCCACGGCGACCTGCAGCACGGCAACGTCCTGGTGGCCACCGGCGGCGAGATGCGGCTGGTGGACTTCGACTGCTCGTGGATCACGCGGTTCTCCGGCTGGCCGCCGCCGTCGGAGACCGGGCACCGCAACTACCAGCCGGAGACGCGGCCGTGGGGCCGGTGGATGGACACGTTCTCCGCGCTCGTGATCTACACGTCGCTGCTCGCGCTGTCGAAGAACCCGACGCCGTGGCACGTGCTGAACACCGGGGAGAACCTGCTGTTCCGCCGCGAGGACTTCCGGCCGCCGTTCGACTCCGCGACGTGGAAGCACCTGTCCGGCCTCGGCGACCGGCAGGTCGACCAGCTGGCGCGGCGGCTGATCGAGTGCTGCGTGCCGGGGTGGACGGCGTCGGCGAGCCTTGGGGACCTGATCACGCCGCGAGCGATGCCGTGGTGGGAGCAGACCCAGCTCGCGACGGCCGGTATGGGTGCGCCGGCCGCACCGCCCCAGCCGGCTCCCGCCGGGCCGCCGCCTCCGACGGACCCTCAGCCGGTGCAGTACGGCGCGCCGCCGCAGGCACCGCGCAAGCCGGGTGCGAACTGGTGGCAGGACCAGCCGGTGCGCGCCGCGAGCCGCGGCCCCGCCGAGCAGAACACCCGGACCGGCCGCGCGATGCTGGCCGCGCTCGGCGTGGGTGTCCTGGTCACGCTGCTGGTGCTGGCCGTGTCGGGCGGCGTGATCGGCGGCGCGCTCGTCGCGGGGTTCCTCGTGACGATCGTCGCCGGCCTCGTCGGCGTGGCGGTGGCTAGGCGCCCGCCCACGCGCTGAGCCCGTACACGAGCGCGCCCAGCAACCCGACCGCCGCGACGATGATCGCGCCCCGGGCGCCCCGCTCGTGGCGCGTGCCCGACACGACCGCGAGCGAGAGCCCGAGCACGGTGGCGAGGACCAGGAAGGTGGCCAGCGCCGCGTTGTCCGCCTCGTGCTGGGCGAGGAGGGCGATCCCCAGGAACGGGATGCCCAGCGCCCCGAGCACCGTCCCGACGACCGCGAACCGCCGCGAGCCGGTGGCCTGCTTCGCGACCGCGCCGGGCAACGGCGTGCCCGCCGCGGGGGTCGCCTGGCCGGTGCCGGTGGCCGGGCTCGCGTGGCCGCCGGGCGGTGGGGTGGCCGGCGCCGCGTGACGGCCCGGCCGCGGCGTACCCGACGGCGGGGTCGCGTGGCCGTCCGACCACGGCGTGCCCGCCGTCTTGGTCGTGTGATCGGCCGAACGCGGCGCGCCCGTCACCTGGGTCACGGGGTCGGCATGCCGCGGCTCGCCCGTCGTCTGGGTGGCGTGATCGGCCTGGCGCGGCGCGTTCGTTGCCGGGGTCGCGGATCCGGCCGGCCGCGGCATGCCGGACGGCGGGGTCCCCGGGCCGCCGACCGGCTGGGTGACCGAGGCCGTCGGACCCTGACTGCTGCCGGCCGCAGCTCCACCGGACCGGCCCCCGCCGGTCCGGTGGCCCGCGCCGCGCGGGTTCGCGATCCGGTACTGGCCGGCGCCCGGCTTCGCGGGCGGCAGCACGGCCGTCGGCGGGTCCTGGCGGTCCGGCGGTTGCCGCCGCGCCCACCAGCCCGGCGACGGCTCGTCCGGCGGGGTCGCGTCCGCGGGCGGGGTGGCGTCCGCGCGCTGCTGGGCGCCCGCCGCGCCGCTCCGCACGATGTCCGCGAGCCAGTCCGGCACGGTCCGGCTACCGACCGGCCGCTCGACGCCCTCGTCCGCGACCGGATCGTCGGCCTGCTCGTCGCCGCCCTGGTCGTCGGCCGCGTCGTCGGCCCGGTCGTCCTCGGGGGCCTGCGGGCCGTCCGGCGGGGCAACCGGATCATCGGATCCAGCGGCAGCCGACTCGTCCGCCGGCCTCGTCAGCCGCGCGGTGTCCACATCGGACTCAACGGGGAGAACCGGTTCGGGGGCAGGGTCTTCGTCCGCCTGCCAGGAGTTCGGCGGCAGCCGGGTCGCGCCGCCGGACGGCGCCGGGACCGACTTCGCCACCACACCGGCGAGGATCTCGTCGATCTCGCGGGCGTTGCGGACCGTCAGCTCGCCGCGGTCGCCGAGCTCCTTGAGGAGCTTGACGATGTCGGCCTTCGCGACCTGGTCGTCCTCCTCCTTCAGTTTGCTGCGCAGCTGCGCGATGAGGCTGTCCTGCGCCTGCGGTGTGATCAGGTCCGGGCCCATCAGCGCCGCGATCCGGTACAGGTACTCGAAGGGCACCTCGGGCGGCTCGGGCAGCGGGTCGGGCAGCACGACCGGCTGCGCGGTCAGCTCGGTGAGCGCCGCGACGAGCCGCACGACCGCGTCGGCGGTGCGGTCGCGGTAGTCGATGATCTGCTTCTCCGCCAGGGAGATGAACATCGAGTCGAGCGGGCCGACCTGCAGCGGCAGCACCGGGATGCCGAGCTTCTCCGCGTACCGCAGCTCCAGCCGGCACGGCTTGGACCGCCAGGAGTGGTTGGACAGCGCGAACACGAAGATCTCCGCGCGCTGGATCTCCTGGATGATCTCGCGCCACCAGGACTCGCCGCCGTGGATCTGGTGATCCATCCACACCGAACGGCCCAGCCGCTCGAGATCCTCCCTGATCGTGCGCACCAGGCCCTCGTCGGTCCGGGTGTAGCTGACGAACAGGCTCACCGTCCTACCCTTTCGCCAGACTTTTCTACCCGTCATGTTTGGTCGCGGAAACGCGGCAGATCGTTGCGGGTTGACGGGGACGGATGTTCACGGATGTGTGCGGGGCTCCGGTGTGTCCGGGCCCGACTCCGCCTGGACGGCGAGCTGGCCCCACTGGCCGGTCTCCTTGCGGAAGATCTGCTCGACCTTCTCCAGCCCCGCCTCGACGTCGCCGTGCGGGTCCAGCGCGTCCCAGTCGATCTCCGCCTCGGCCAGGTTGTTGCCTCGCGTCCGCGTACAGCTTGTCGAGCCAGGAGAAGCCGACGAGCGCGCTGAACGCGGTGACCACGCCGGCCAGCGCGGCGCACACCGCGGCCGCCACGGCGATCGCCGAGCGCACCGTGCCCTGCGTGGCCTGTCCGGCCGCACTCGCCACCGCGGCGGCGATCAGCAGCGAGTTGCGCACGACGATCGCCTGGTGGTGCGCGCTGCGGTACTCGTCGCGGCGGTCCTGGTAGAACCGCTTCTGGTCGGCGATGCGCAGCTCGCCGTAGAGCGCGTGGAACTCCTTCGCCCGGTCGCTCATCGCGGTTCCCGGCCCGCCTGGATCGCGACGACCGCGCGCCGCAGCGCCAGGTTCCGGTCCTCACCCGCGTAGCGGCCGGTGCGCGACAGGAACCGGAAGTAGACCGCGCGCAGCCGCTCGGCCTTCGCCCGCTCGCCGAGGTACGCGCTCTGCGTGCCGAGCTCGCTCGTCGCCCGGCTGCTCGCGGCGAGTGCGATGCCCAGCGCGACGAGCACCAGGCCCGGCCACCGCTCGCCGGGCAGCAGCGCCTGCGTGCCGCCGAGCCCGCTCGCGATCACCGAGCCGAGGAGGATCGTCACCTGCTGGCGGCGGTAGCGGTTCTGGTAGCGCAGCGCCGCGAGGTCGGAGGAGTGGAACGCCGGCGACAGGACCTCGTCGAGCACCTCGAAGTCGCCGGCCAGCGCCGGGTAGGCCGCCCGCGCCTCGGCGGGGATGACCGGCGGGGACACCCGCGGCGTGCGAAGCGAGGGCCAGCGCGCGAACAGTTGCAGCGCCATGGGCAGCCCTCCGGTCGACGCGCCGTCGAAGACTTCCGTCGCCCGACGCGACGACCTTGTTACGCCCCCAGCGCCTCGGTGAGTGCGGCGGTGACCGCGCCGGCGTCGGCGAGGTCGACGACGGTCGTGAGCGGGGAGGCGGCGACCGACTCGGCGCGCGGGTTCGATCCCCGCCCCGCCGAGGCCGCCGCGACGGCGTCCGCTGCCCGGCCGGTTCCGGCGACGACCACGATGGGCCGGCCGGCGTCGAGGCTGTGGGTGATGTCGTCGTAGGTGATCGCGCCGCCGTTGACGACCAGGGTCACCGAGCGCCGGGCGCCCGCGATGACCGACGCGACCCCCGCGAGCCACGGCGAACCGTCGCCCCAGGACGCGCCGGGCACGAGGAGGACGTGCGTGTGGCCGGGCTCCAGCGTCGCGTCGTCGTCCGCCGCCGCCTCCGCCGGGACCACCCCGACCAGCGGGAACCGCCCGGCGGCCGCGTCGCGGGCCCGGCCTGCGACCCGCATGACCCCGGAGTCGGTGCCCCCGTCCACGACCGCCGCGTCGAGCCGGTCGAGCAGGGGGAAGACGGCGTCGCGCAGCATCCCGTCGGCCAGGGCGAGGTCGTCCTCGCTCATCCCGTCCGCGCCGCCGACGAGCACGACCACCGGCCGGCCGCGGCGCAGCCCGAGCTCGTCGATGCCGCCCGCGAGCTGCTCGATGCGGTCGATCCACACGGAAGGCCGGGAGGTGCGCACGACGGCCTCCTGTCGCTCGGTCGCCATGAAGCTACCCACCGGACCGCCGAGTTTGTAGCTCCGCAGCCAAACCCGCGGCGGGCTTGCGCTCCCGGGACGCGCAGCGGGCAAGATGGTGACGGGTGCCACAGCGGGCCCGTACGAGGAGGTGCGACATGACCGTCCCCAGCCAGGTCAGCTACGTGTCCGGCACGTCGGACAAGCCGCTGCTCGGCGACACCATCGGCGACGACTTCGACCGCACGGTGGCCGCGCACGGCGACCGCGACGCGCTCGTCGACCGGGCCACCGGGCGGCGATGGACCTACCGCGAGCTGGCCGACGAGGTGAACGCGGTCGCGCTGGGCCTCGTCGACCTCGGCGTCGACGAAGGGCGACCGGGTCGGCATCTGGTCGCCGAACTGTGCCGAGTGGACGTTCACCCAGTACGCGACCGCGAAGATCGGCGCGATCCTGGTCAACATCAACCCGGCCTACCGGGCGCACGAGCTGCACTACGTGCTCAACCAGGCCGGCATCCGCACGCTCGTCGCCGCGCGCAGCTTCAAGACCTCCGACTACGCCGCGATGATCGACGAGGTCCGCCCGGACTGCCCGCGGCTGCAGCGACGTCCTGCTGATCGGCGACGACCGAGTGGACCGACCTGCAGTCGCGTCGGCCGGGGCGGGTCGGCCGCGCACCTGGCCGAGCTGCCAGGCGAACCTGTCGGCCGACGACCCGATCAACATCCAGTACACGTCGGGCACCACGGGCTTCCCCAAGGGCGCCACGCTGTCGCACCACAACATCCTCAACAACGGCTACTTCGTCGGCGAGCTGTGCAACTACACCGAGGCCGACCGGGTCTGCATCCCGGTGCCGTTCTACCACTGCTTCGGCATGGTGATGGGCAACCTCGCGTGCACGAGCCACGGCGCGTGCATGGTCATCCCGGCGCCCGCGTTCGACCCGAAGGCCACGCTCGAGGCGGTGGCCGACGGAGCGGTGCACGTCGCTGTACGGCGTGCCGACGATGTTCATCGCCGAGCTCGCCGACCCGTCCTTCGAGTCGCACGACCTGTCGTCGCTGCGCACCGGGATCATGGCCGGCTCGCCGTGCCCGGTCGAGGTGATGAAGCAGGTCATCGAGCGGATGGGCATGGCCGAGGTGACCATCTGCTACGGCATGACCGAGACGTCGCCGGTGTCCACGCAGACCCGCGCGGACGACAGCGTCGACCGCCGGGTGTCCACCGTGGGCAGAGTGCACCCGCACCTCGAGGTCAAGATCGTCGACCCGGAGACCGGGCTGACCGTGCCGCGCGGCGACGCCGGGCGAGTTCTGCACCCGCGGGTACTCGGTGATGCTCGGCTACTGGGAGCAGCCGGACAAGACCGCCGAGGCGATCGACGCCGCGCGCTGGATGCACACCGGCGACCTCGCGGTGATGGACGACGACGGCTACCTCAACATCACCGGCCGGATCAAGGACATGGTCATCCGCGGCGGCGAGAACGTCTACCCGCGGGAGATCGAGGAGTTCCTCTACACCCACCCGGACGTCCTGGACGCGCAGGTGATCGGCGTGCCGGACGAGCGGTACGGCGAGGAGCTGATGGCCTGGGTCCAGATGCGCGAGGGCGCCGAGCCGCTGACGGCCGAGGCGCTGCGCGAGTTCTGCACCGGCAAGCTCGCGCACTACAAGATCCCGCGCTACGTGCACATCGTCGACGAGTTCCCGATGACGGTCACCGGCAAGATCCGCAAGGTCGAGATGCGCGAGGTCTCGGTGGAGCTGCTGGGCCTGGGGACGCGCCGCCGCCGCGAAACACGCCTAGACCAGCCGGCCTCTTCCCAACTCCTCACCTCGCCGAGCGCCGAGTGCCGACCCGCACCAGCTGACGTAGGGTTCGCCGTCCACTGAACTCGAACCCGCATCGTAGACCACAGGATCTCGATGTCGTCATCGCTCACCCGGTAGAGATCGGCAGTCCGCTGCGGATCGCGACCCACGAGCGACCTCAGTCGCGTCATGTGCTGTCCTTCCCTCTTTCAGCAACCGTAGCCTGTGCCGGCTGCGGCGTTTGCGTGCGGAAAGCAGAGGTACCCGAATGGGTGGTCTACGCAAGGCGCCCCGGGCCCGCGACCGGGTGATCGGCGCGCGTCTCAAGGCGATCCGCAGCGAGCGGACCGACTTGTCCCTGGAGCAAGCGGCGGCGCTTGCCAGTGGTCACCGGCAACGCATCCCGCAAGAGAACGGAGCGGACGATCTCCACTGAGACGTGCCACGCTGCACGATCTACAAGCTCACGCCGCCGAACGCGACGAGCTGTCGCCGAGCAAAGCGGAGACTCGGCCGGTTGGTGGGACCGCCCGCTGCCCGGCGTCCCCGAGGACATCGGCACTCTGGCCGGCTACGAGGCCGAAGCGATTCGCCTCACCGACTGGTCGGTGACGATGGTTCCCGGTCTTTTGCAGACCTACGATACGCGGTCGGCGATGCGCTCCAGCGTATCCCCCGGACATAGATGCGCTGGATGGCCGCTCGCCGCACAGTCTGTACGTCGACTACTCGCTTCATCGCGAGTCCGTGCGACCCGTTCGGCGGAGACGCTTGCGCCAGCTCCAGCACTGATCGAGCGCGCGGCGCGGGTCCGTTCGGTGTGCCCGAGCACTCGCCCTCATGGTGTGGCACTCGTGGCTGATGATCGAGTTCGCGAACACTCGCCCGTGTCCATGTGAGTCGATGGCGGCGTCTTCCTGCACGACGAGTCGCCACGTACTACTCCCGCTGGCGAGCTCGACAAATGCGCTTTCCGCAGCTGCAAGTCTGGCTAGCTGAGAAACGCTGAAGAGGTGTAAACGATGTGGCGTAAGTCCTCCCGTCCGCACACCAACTGCGTTGAAGTGCGCAACGACCTGAGCGCCGTGCGGACAGCAAGCGGCCTGCGGCTGCGCTGCCGATCCGCCGGCGGGCGTCGCGGCCTGGTGGAGTTCGCGCGCGGTCGGTGACCGGGCGGTTCGGCAGCGCAGCCGTCCTGGCTCCGCTGGGCCGGACGGCGCAGCATGGACGGGCCACGCCGCCAACCCCGGCCACGAGGAGGCCACCATGCTCAGCAAAGCCATGACCACCACCATGCTCCCGGTGTCGGACATGAACCGGGCCGCCCGGTTCTACGGCGACACGCTCGGCCTGCACCCGAGGACGACCGGCGTCGACGGCAGCCGGATCTTCGACGCCGGCAACGGCGACGCGATCGGCCTGATGCCCACCGAAGCCGGCGCGCAGAGCGCGCACACCGTGCTGACCTTCGAGGTGCCCGACCTCGCCGGGGAGATCCGCGACCTCGAGGGCCGCGGCGTCACGTTCGCCGACTACGACCTGCCCGGCCTGAAAACCGTGGGCCACATCGCGGAGCTGGGTGCCGAACGGGCGGCGTGGTTCGCCGACACCGAGGGCAACATCCTGTGCATCCACGAGATCACGGGTTAACGCCGGCAAACCGGCTACCCCCGACACCCCGGGGTGGCCTAGGCTGGACCGACGCGTCCTGGGTACGCCCTGGGGCGCGTTCGTTTGTCTGGAGGTGACCGTTGTGCCGACCGGAAAGGTCAAGTGGTACGACTCGGAGAAGGGCTTCGGGTTCGTCACACAGGATGGCGGCGAGGACGTCTACGTCCGGTCGTCAGCCCTGCCGGCCGGTGTGCCGGGGCTGAAGGCCGGCCAGCGTATCGAGTTCGGCGTGGCCGACGGCCGACGCGGACCGCAGGCGCTGTCCGTGCGGCTGCTGGACCCGCCGCCGTCGGTCGTGGAGGCGCGCCGCCGGCCGGCGGAGGAGCTGCACGGCCTCGTCGAGGACATGATCAAGATGCTGGAGGCCAGCGTCCAGCCGGACCTGCGCCGCGGGCGCTACCCGGACCGCAAGGCCACCAAGCGGATCGCCGACGTGGTCCGCGCGGTCGCGCGCGAGCTGGACCCGTAACGGCTCAGGCCGGCTCGACCTGAGCCGACCACACGCCACGCGTCACGGGCTCCGGGCCGGCGGCACCCTGGATCAGCTTGCCGCCGGCCTGCTTGACCTCGACGGTCCGCAGCTGGTCGCCGGCGGCCGGTGCCTTGGCCTCGAAGGAGTCCTGCTTGCCCGGGCCGAACGTGGCCACGGTCTCCGGCTCCTTCTCCACGCCGGCCGCGGTGCGGTACTGGATCACCACCGACCACGGGGTGTCCGCGACCTCCTTGGGCACCCGTACCCGCACCGGGGTGCCCGGGGCGACCTTCAGCGTGATCTGCGCGGCGGTGTCCCGCTTGCAGTCCTTGATCTCGACGTCGCAGTAGAGGAACGGCTTCGCGGACACCTTCGCGGCGGCCACCGTGAAGTCGACCTTCGGCGGCGCGGGCGGCGGCTCCGGCTGGGAAGAGCACCCGGCGGCGAGCAGCGCCACTATGGCGACGGGGACGAGCATGCGCACGTCGCAGAGACTACGTGCGCTGGTCCGGGGTCTCCCGCACGGCCGGGCTGGGCGTGAACGTGCGCGGCGTGCCGGGCCGCCACGGGCGGATCGGCCGGTCGCCGCCGAACCACGGCAGCAGCGACGAGCCCTGCCGCGTGAGCATGGTCTGCACCAGCCCGAGCGCGAGCAGCACCGACACCACGAGGAAGCCCAGCCAGAACGTCGGTGGCAGTAAGACACCGATCGCCCCGCCGAACACCCAGGCCAGCTGCAACACGGTCTCCGAGCGGCCGAACGCGGACGCGCGGGACTCCTCGGGCAGGTCGTCCTGGATGACCGCGTCGAGGATGTTCTTGGCGATCGCGCTCGCGGTCGCGCCGAGCAGGCCGACCATCGCGGCGGTGCCGATGCCGGGCATGAGCGTGGCGAGCACGGTCGAGACGAGGCAGCCGATGATGCAGCCGAGCACGATCTGCTCCGGGCGGCCGAGGTGCATCCGCGCGCCGATCCCGTTGCCGATGAAGCTGCCCGCACCGGCCGCGCCCGCGATGACGCCGAGCAGCAGCAGCTGCTTGACCGGCTCGCCCTCGGTCTGCGCGCGCACCGCGAAGGCGGCGAACATCATGAGGAAGCCGGTGAGCAGCCGCACGGTCGCGTTGCCGGACAGCGCGACGACCACGTGCCGGCCCATCGGCTGGCGTCTGGGCTTCTCCGGGTTGGCCGACAGCGACGCCGGCACCTCGCCCTCGGTGACCTCGACCCACGCCGGGATGCGCATGGCCTGCACCGCGCCGACCACGCAGATGACCGCGGTGAACCACAGCGCGCCCGGCGAGTCGAAGATCTGCAGGAACAGCGCCGCGACCGCGCCCAGCGCGGCGCCGGCGACGAGGCCGAACACGGTCAGCCGCGCGTTGGTCTTGGCGAGCGTGATCTCCGGCGGCACGACCCTGGGCGTGACCGCGGCCTTCAGCACCGTGAAGGACTTGGACAGCACCATCTTCCCGAGCGCGGCGGGATACAGCAGCCAGGTGTTGAAGTTGACCGCCATCATCACGCACATCAGCGCCTGGCCGGCCGACGTGGCGCACATGGCGAGCCGGCGGCCGCGCTGGATGCGGTCGAGCGCCGGGCCGATCACCGGCGCCACCAGCGCGAACGGCGCCACCGTGATCAGCAGGTACAGCGCGACCTTGGTCTTCGACGAGTCGGCGCTGGCGGCGGAGAAGAAGAGCGTGTTCGCGAGCGCCACGGCCATCGCCGCGTCGCTCGCGTAGTTGAGCATCGTGGCGTAGGTGAGCGAGGTGAGGCCGGACTTGTCGGCGCCGTCGGCGTTGGCGGCGCGGCGGAACGCGCGTACCGCGTTACCGGTGAGCTGGCGGCCGCGCATCGCGGCGACGCGGGTGACGGTCAGCTTCTTGGGGAAGTGCGGTGCCGCGGCCGGGTGCTCGGGGCGGCCGGCCTCGGGCTGGCGGGCGTCGTGTTGCCGCGCGTCGTTGACCTGGGTCTCGCGGGCGTCCGGCGGGTAGTCGTCGGCGTAGCCGTCCGGGCCGTAGGTCTCGGGCGGCTCCGGCGGGAGCTGGCGGCGCGGGGGCGGGACGTCCCGCCAGTTGCGCGCGGGCGGGGGCGGCGGCTGGCGGCGGACCGGCTGCGTGCGCCGCTGGTCCTCGTTCGAGTACGGGCTCGCCGTGGGGATCGCGCTGGTCAGCGGCTCCTCGCGCGGCATGGCGCGGGGCGGTGGCGGCTGCGGCGACGGTTGCGGCGGTGGCTGCGGCGGCTCGTAGGGCTTGGTCGGCCGGTGCCCGATCTTCGGTTGCTGCTGGGCCGTCCAGCTACGGCGACGCTTGCGGCCGGCGCGGCCATCACGGCCGTTCGGCTGCTGGTCACCGGAACCGGAACGAATCACGAGTCCATCCTGCCGTAAGTGGAGTGAGTTTGAGCCCAAGTCGGCTCGCACGGTCAGGGGATGCCTCAATCGCCGTCGGTGACGAACCTCACCCGGAACATCGTCGGCCACAACTTGCCCGTGACCAGGAACTGGTCGGTGCCCGGAATCGCGGCGATCCCGTTGAGCACGTCGGCGTTCGCGCGGTCCGCGGCGGGGAGCAGCCCGGTGAGGTCGACGGTCGCGTCGACCTCGCCCGTGCGCGGGTCGATCCGGACGATCCGGTCGGTCTGCCAGACGTTGGCGTAAACGGCGCCGTCGACGCATTCGAGCTCGTTGAGCTGGTCGACCGGCCGGCCGTCGGCGTCCGTGACGTGGACGTCACCGGTGGTCGCGAAGGTGGCGGGGTCGCGGAAGGTGAGCCGGTCGGTGCCGTCGCTCATGATCAGCCGGCTGCCGTCGTGGCAGATCCCCCAGCCCTCGCCGTCGTAGGTCGTGCGGCCCGTCTCCGCGAGGGTCGCGCGGTCGCGGCGGATCGCGACGCCGTCGCGCCAGGTGAGCTGCCAGATCGTGTCGCCGACGACCGTGATCCCCTCGCCGAACATGTCCGCGGGCAGGGCGGTCCGCGTCTCGACGTCGCCGGTGTCCGGGTCGGTCGCGCGCATGCTGGATTTGCCCTCGAGGCCGGTGCCCTCGTAGAGGACGCCGCCGTCGAGCTCGAGGCCCTGGGTGAAGGCGGCGCGGTCGTGCGGGAGGGTCGCGAGGACGTCGGCACGCAGCCGGATCGGGGCCGCCGGCTCGGGCGGCGGGGGCGCGCAGGCGGCGAGAACAGGGCCGAGAACCAGGGCCGCGGCGACGGCCAGAGGAGCCCTCACGGGACCAGCCTTACATGAGTTGGGGGGTGGTGCGGCACAATCGTGCCCGATGAACGTCACGGAGCCTGAGCTGCAGGACCCCGCCCTGGTGGGCGAGGTCGACCTGGCGCGCGCAGCCGCCCAGGAGGAAGCCGGCGACGAGCAGGTCGGCGGGCACGTGGGCACGCACGTCGAGGGCGGGACCGCGGTCACGCACCTGTTCGAGGCGGCGAAGCCCGGTTACCACGGCTGGCGCTGGGCGGTGACCGTGGCCAGTGCGGGGCCGGACACGGATGTGACCGTCAGCGAGGTCGTGCTGCTGCCGGGGCCGGATGCCCTGGTCGCGCCGGACTGGGTGCCGTGGGAACACCGGGTGCAGGCCGGCGACCTGGGCGTGGGTGACCTGCTGCCGACGTCTCCCGACGACCCGCGCCTGGTGCCGGCGTACGTGGAGTCGGACGATCCCGCGGTCGAGGAGGTGGCCCACGAGGCGGGCCTCGGGCGGGTGCGGGTGCTGGACCGCCTGGCGCGGCTGGACGTGGCGTCGCGCTGGCAGCACGGCGAGTTCGGCCCGCGGTCGGACATGGCACGCGGCGCGCCCGCGCATTGCGGGACGTGCGGCTTCTACCTGCCGCTGGCGGGTTCGCTGCGGGTGGCCTTCGGCAGCTGCGGCAACGAGATCTCCCCGGCCGACGGCCACGTCGTACACGTGGAGTACGGCTGCGGCGCCCACTCGGAGGCGGAGGTCGAGCAGGTCTCCCCGGTCCTGGTGGCCAACCTCATCTACGACGACGCGCAGCTGGAGGTAGTCCCCCTGGACTCCCCCGCCGACGCCGAGGCGTCGCAGGTGGAGGAAGCGGCAGCGCCCGAGGCGGCACCAGCCGAGCCTCCGGCCGCGGTCGAGACGCTCGACACGGAGGACGCCGCAGCGACCACCGACGCGGTCGAAACGCCCGAGGCTGAGGCCTCAGCGGCTACCGCCGAAGCGGCCGCCCCCGAGGCGACCGAACCCTCGGCAACCGCCACCGAACCCGAAGCGCCTGCGGTCGACACGCCCGATGCGGAGGCGACGGCGACCGAAGCGACCGTGACCGAGACGCCCGAGGCGGACACCTCGGCGGCCACCGCCGAGGACCCGGCGGCTGCGAGCGACGACGTGCCCGAGGAGAGCGCGCCGCCGCGGGAGTTAGTTGTTCCGGGCATCTCCGCCACGGCGGCGGACCACCTCCTCACCCCCTCCCCGGAAGCCGAGCGAACGGCTGCGCCCGAGGAGCCCACCGCGGTTGCCGAGCCCGAAGCGCCGCACACCGGCTTCGTGGTAGCCAGCAGCGGCGAGACGACAGCCCTGACCGACGACCCAACGGAATCGCCGGTCGCGCCGGAGTCGAGCGAGGCCACCAGAACGAGCGACCTGCCTGCCGAGCCGGAGAGCGGCGCGGAACCGTTGGCCGCAGATCTCGGCACGAGCGACATGCCGGTCGCGGAGGTCAGCGCGAGCGAAGCCCCCGTCGAGCCGGCAGGCGCGGAACCGGCGCCGGATGCACACGGCAGCACCAGCGACACGCCAGTCGCCGAGCCCAGCGCGGGCGAAGCCCCTGCCGAGCAGGAAAGCGGCGCGGAACCGTCAGCAGCAGCTGACAGGACCGGCGACACGTCGGACGCGTGGGCGATGCCCGGCCACGACAGCACGAGCGACACGGCCGATGAGCCGGACGCCAGCGCGGAACCGGCACCGGAAGCACACGGCACCACGAACGACATGCCCGTCGAGCCGGACGCGGAACCCGCCGCAAGCGACACGCCTGCCGAGCCCGAGGGCGGCGTGGACACAGCACCGGCGGAACGGTCGGTCGTCGATCTCGGCGCGAGCGAAGCGCCTGCCGAGCCGGAAAGCGGCGCGGAACCGTCGGCGGCAGCTGACAGCACCGGCGACACGCCGGGCGAGTCGGTGGCGCCCAGCCAGGACAGCACGAGCGATATGCCCGTCGAGCCGGTCGCCGACCCCAGCGCGAGCGAAGCGCCTGTCGAGCCGGAGAGCGGCGCGGCACCGGCGGCAGCTGACGGCACCGGCGAGGCGGGCAGTGAACCGGGTACCGCGCCGCCTGGGGCGGAGGCTGTCGCGCCGATCGAGCCCGTGGTCACTGCGGAGACCTCTGTCGCCGGGGAGGCCGCGCCGGCGACCCTGACGCCGTGGATTCGCCCCGAAGGCGCTGCCAAACAGGGCGAGCAGGAGGACCGGACCGAGGGTGACTGATCCCTTCGGTACCTCGGCTCTCCGGGAGTCGGTACTGGCGTCCTGGCGGGACTCGCCCACTCGCTTCCGCGAGGACGCCAACGCCGAAGAAGACCTCTTCCTCGGCGGCTATCGCGACCGCGTGCTCGTCGAGCTGGCACAGAACGCCGCCGACGCCGCCGGGCACGGTGGGCGGTTGCGCGTCCAGCTCGCCGGGCGCGAACTGCACGTCGCCAACACCGGGCGCGCGCTCGACCAGGCCGGCGTCGCCTCGCTCGCCTCCCTGCGGGCCTCCGCCAAGCAGCAGGGCGTCGGGCGGTTCGGCGTCGGGTTCGCCGCCGTGCTCACCGTCACCGACGCGCCTCGCGTGGTCTCGCGGTCCGGCGGTGTCGAGTTCTCCGCCGCGCGGACGCGGGAGGCCATCGGGCGCGACGAGCGCGTCCCGGTCCTCCGGCTGGTGTGGCCCACCGACGAGACGGTGCCGGACGGCTTCGACACCGAGGTCCGGCTGCCACTCCGTGATGGTGTCGACCCGGCCGAGCTGCTCGCCGAGTTCGAGGCGCAGGCGACCGATCTGCTGCTCTCGCTCGACGGCCTCGACCACATCGACATCGCGGGGCGGGCCTGGCGCCGCACCACCGACGGCGACCGGACCGAGATCCACGGGCCCGACGGCACCAGCCGGTGGCTCGTCGTCCGGGACCACGGTGAGCTGACCGACCGCACCGGGCTCGGCGCGGAGGCGCGTCCACAGTGGACCGTCTGCTGGGCCGCCCGCCGTGACGCGGCCCTGCGTGACGAGGTCCTCCACGCGCCCACCCGCACCGACGAGCGCCTCTCCCTGCCCGCCCGGCTCATCGCGACCATCCCCACCGAGACCGACCGCCGCCGCGTCCGGCCCGGGCCCGCCACCGACGAGGTCCTGCGCGCCGCCGCCCGCGCCTACCCCCGGCTGCTCGAGCGCACCGAGCCGGACGAGCGGACGAACCTGGTGCCCACACCGGGTTTCCCACTGTCCGAAGTGGACGAACAGTTGCGCGGCCACGTCCGAGAGACGCTGCGCACCACCGCCTGGCTCCCCACCCGCACCGGCACCGTCGAGCCGCGCCACGCACGGACGGTCCCCGCCAAGGAACTCGTCGACGCGCTCGACGACACCATCGACGGCCTCACCACCGCCGAGCACACGCCCGCCCTGCAGGCACTCGACGTCACCCGCCTGACCATCGCCGACATCGTCGAGCGAGTCACCGGGATCGACCGGCCACCCACCTGGTGGCACCGGCTCTACGACGCCCTCGCGCCCATCGCCGACGTCGACCGCGACGCCCGCGAGGCGCTCGGCGCGCTGCCGGTACCGCTCACCGACGGGCGCACCCTGCCCGGGCCGCGCGCCACCCTGATCTCGGACGTCGACATCGACACCGACCTCAACATCGTCCACCCCGGACGCCGTGCACCCCCTCCTCGAGCGCCTCGGCGCCCGCCGCGCCGGCGCCGAGGACCTCCTCGACTCGATCCGCGACGCCGTGGCGCGCAGCATCGACGACGCCGAGTCCGGAATGGACGTCACCGCCCTGCGCACCACCGTCCTGACCCTCGTCGGCGAGGCCGCGGTCCGCCCCGGCGAGCACCCGTGGCTCGCCGCGCTCGCCCTGCCCGACGACGCAGGCGACCACCGCCGCGCCGACGAGCTCGCCATGCCCGGCGCCCCCTTCCTCGCCCTGCTCGACGAGGACGCCCCGCTCGGCGTGCTGGACGACGACGTCGCGCGCGAGTGGCCGGCACACGTCCTGGCCGCGGTCGGCGTGCTCGACGGGTTCACCGTGGTCGTCGACGAGGAGCCGGCCGGCCCGGACCACGACCTCGCCGACGAGCACGACTGGTGGGACTCGCTCGACGAGCCGCCGGCCCGGATGAGCGCGGTGCGCGACCTCGACCTCGTCGCCGACCACGCCTGGCCCGCCGCGCTCAAGCTCCTCGCCGCCGAACCCGAGACGTGGCGGGCGCTGCACGAACCGCACGGCTACACCGGCTGGTGGATCGGCCACAACGCGCTGCTCGCCGGGCGGGCGCCGCGCGACTGGCGCCTGCCGGACGCGCACGACCTCACCGGGCTCTACGACCCCGTCCCGCAGATCGACGTCGACCCGTCGGTCCTCGCCGTGATCGGCGTCCGCACCACGCTGCGGGTCGCCGACGACGCGGACGAGGTCCTCGAGCGGCTCGGCGACCCGGACCGGCAGGTCCCCGCCGGCGCCACGATGCGGGCCCACGCCGCACTCGCCCGGGCCCTGCGCGACGGCTCCGTCGACCCCGCGGAGGTCGAGCCGCCGAACGCGGTCCGCTCGCTGACCGGGCAGGTCGTGCCCGCCGCCGAGGGGCTCGTGCTGGACGCGCCCTGGGTGCTCGGCGTGGTCGAGGCCGAGCGGGCGATCGGCGTGGGCACCGACTTCGAGCTGGCCGGGCCGCTCGCCGAGCTGCTCGACCTGCCGCTCGCGGGCGAGGTGATCGTCGGGACGGCCGCCGGTCCGGCGGAGGCGGTGCGCTGGGCGGAGCTCGGCGCGGTCGTCGACGCGTGCGACCTGGCCGGGCTCCCCGTGCCACCGGGCGGGCCGCGCGTGCACCACCGGCTGATCGTGCGGATCGGACTGGCCGAGCACGAGGTCACCTGGTGGGTCGAGGGCGGCGTGGCGCACTGCGTCGACTCGACCGCCGGCCTCGCCCGCGCGCTCGCCTGGGCCACCGGCCGCTGGGCCGACCGCCACCTGCTCGCCGCGCTCCTCGACGACCCCGGTGACGTCCTCAGCTAGAGGTTGCGCTGCGCCCCGCGGGCGCCGCGGCGCGACGCGCGGCGCTGCCAGACCATGACCGGGACGCCGACGAGGCCGAGCACGAAGCCGGCCAGCGCGGTCCACAGCCAGATCGGCGGGCCCGCGTCGAACCCGTAGCGGGCGATCACCAGCGCGACGAGCGCGACCAGCCACAGGGCCGTCCCCGTGTACACCACCGGCGGCAGCGCGAGCAGGCGCTGCGGCAGCGGTGGCGGAGGTGACTTCTGTGTTTCGATTCGCCCATCTGGATTGGACTGGGGTTCCGCTGGGCCTGCCACATGCGCGAGGCTACCGCCTCATGGCGGACAGGACGGCAACCTCGGCGCTGGATCGTTTCTTCAAGATCTCCGAACGCGGATCCACGCCGGGCAGAGAGATCCGCGGCGGGCTCGTCACCTTCGTCACGATGGCCTACATCGTGGTGCTGAACCCGCTCATCATCGGCAGCTTCACCGCCGACCCGAACAACCCGGCCACGCACGACGACGCGTTCGGCAACATCCTGCCCGCGAACCAGGTCGCGGCCGTGACCGCGCTCGTGGCGGGTGTCCTGACCATCCTCTTCGGACTCGTCGCGAACTTCCCGTTCGCGCTGGCCACCGGGCTCGGCATCAACGCGTTCGTCACGTTCAGCATCGCGCCGCAGATGAGCTGGCCGGCCGCCATGGGCCTGGTGCTGCTCAACGGCGTCGTCGTGCTGATCCTGGTGGTGACCGGCGTGCGCACGATGGTGTTCAACGCCGTGCCACCCGCGCTCAAGTCCGCGATCGCGGTCGGCATCGGGTTGTTCATCACGCTGATCGGCCTCGTCGACGCCGGGTTCGTCCGCCGCCTCCCCGACGCCGCCAACACGACCGTCCCAGTTGGACTCGGCATCAACGGCTCGATCGCGTCCTGGCCGACGTTCGTGTTCGTCGTCGGGCTCGTGCTCACCGGGGTCCTGGTGGCCAAGCGGGTCAAGGCCGCGATCCTCATCGGCGTGCTGGGCACCACCGTCGTCGCGATCGTCGTCGAGGCCATCGTGAAGGCCGGGCCGTCGGCGGGCACCAACCCCAAGGGCTGGAACCTCGGCTACCCCGCGCTGCCGGACGACGTGGTCGGCACGCCGGACCTCTCGCTGGTCGGCGACGTGAACTTCGACGCCTGGGTGCAGGTGCCGATCATCACCGCGATCCTGTTCGTGTTCACGTTGGTACTGACCGACTTCTTCGACACGATCGGCACGATGACCGGGCTGGGCAAGGAGGCCGGGCTCCTCGACGCGGACGGCAAGCTCCCGAACGTCGGCAAGGCGCTGTTCGTCGACGGCCTCGGCGCGGTGGCCGGCGGCGCGGCGTCGTCGAGCTCGAACACCGTCTACATCGAGTCCGCGGCCGGCATCGCCGAGGGCGCGCGCACCGGCCTCGCGAACGTCGTCACCGGCCTGCTGTTCATCGCCGCGATGTTCTTCACCCCGCTCTACCAGGCGGTTCCGGTCGAGGCGGCGGCGCCGGCGCTGGTCATCGTCGGGGTGCTGATGATGGCGCAGATCCGGGAGATCGACTTCACCGACTTCTCCATCGCGCTACCAGCGTTCCTCACGATCGTCGTGATGCCATTCACCTACTCGATCGCGAACGGCATCGGCGCGGGATTCATCAGCTACGTGTTGTTGCGGACCGCGACCGGCAAGGCGCGGGGCATCCACCCGCTCATGTGGATCGTGGCCGCGCTGTTCGTGGTCTTCTTCGCGATCGGCCCGATCCAGGCCGCCCTCGACGGATCATGATCATTGTGACTCAGCGCAATTCGTGAGGTATGCTAACGAAGTGTCGAGCAAGGAGCAGGACGTGGCCGAGCGCTCGCTCGCCAGCCGGCTGAGGCTGGCGACGGTGCGGCTCAACCGCAGGCTTCGCGCCCAGCGGACCAGCTCCTCGGTGACGCTCACCCAGCTTTCCGCGCTGTTCTGCCTGTACAAGTGCGGCCCGCTCACCCCAGGTGAGCTCGCGGCCAAGGAGGTTGTCCAACCCCCATCCATGACCAGGGTGATCGCGGCTCTCGAGGAGCACGGCTACGTCAGCCGACGACCGCATCCGAGTGATGGCCGGCAGGCCATCGTAGAGATCACCGAGGAGGGGAGCGCGCACATCCTGGCCGACATCTCGGCGCGTGAGGCCTGGCTGGACAAGCGGCTGGCCGAGCTGACCGTGGCGGAGCGCGAGCTCCTGTCGCAGGCGTCGGAGATCCTCGACCGGATGGCGAGCCATCAGGATTAGTGGGAAAAGCAACCAGCTCGCACCGCAGCTCGTTCGGATCGCTGCGGGTTCGTAACTACCGACTGTTCGCGTCCGGCCAGGTGATCTCCAACGTCGGCACCTGGATGCAGCGCATCGCCCAGGACTGGCTCGTCCTGGAGCTGTCCGGCTACGACCCCGTGGCGCTCGGCTTCGCGGCGACCCTGCAGTTCGCGCCGACGCTGTTCCTGACGTTGTGGGCGGGCGTGCTCGCCGACCGCCACGACAAGCGCAAGATGCTCATGCTGATCCAGACCGGCATGGCGGCGAGCGCGGTCGTGCTAGGGCTGCTGGACGTGACCGGGCTCGTGCAGCTGTGGCAGGTCTTCCTGCTGTGCTTCGTCTTCGGGCTCTTCACCGCGTTCGACCCACCGGTGCGCCAGTCGTTCGTCGGCGAGATGGTCGGCAAGGAGCAGCTGACCAACGCGGTGGCGCTGAACTCGTCGACGTTCAACCTGGCCCGCATCGTCGGCCCGGCGATCGCCGGCCTGATGATCATCTGGACCGGCACCGGCTGGGTGTTCCTGGTCAACGCGGTCTCGACCCTGGCCGTGATCGTGAACCTGGGGCGGATGAACCCCGCGGAGCTGCACCGCGAACCGGCGCCGGCCCGCAAGCGCGGCCAGCTGCTCGAGGGCCTGCGCTACGTGCGCGGACGGCCGGACATCATGGCCGTGATGGTGCTGATCTTCTGCGTCAGCACGTTCGCGATCACGTTCAACACGACGCTGGCTGTCGTGGCGGCGAACGTCTTCCACCGGCAGGCCGACGGCTACGGCCTGCTCTCCACACTGCTCGCGGTCGGCACCTTCGGCGGCGCGATCCTCGCGGTGCGCCGGTCCACCCGCCGCCGGCCGGGGCTGCCGCTGCTGATCGGCGCGGCGCTGGCGTTCGGGGTGCTCGAGCTGGTGGCCGGGCTGATGCCGACCTACCTGACGTTCGGGCTCGCGCTGATCCCGGTCGGCGTCGCGATGATGACGTTCATGAACACCGCCAACGGAACCGTCCAGCTGAGCACCGCGCCGGAGATGCGCGGGCGGGTGATGGCGCTGTACATGCTGGTGTTCCTCGGCGGGAACCCCATCGGCGGGCCGATGACCGGATGGATGGCCGCGACCATGGGCGGGCGCTCGCCGTTCGTCATCGGCGGGATCATCGCGACGGTCTGCGCGGCGGTGTGCGGGATCGTGCTGGCCAGGCGCGGCGGGATCCAGATGCGCGACCGGATCAGGCCGCGGTGGGGCGCGCGCCGCCGGGCCGCGGAGCCACCGGTCACCGCGCCGGGCCTGGAGCAGGACGCCGCGTAACCACGACCATCGCACCCTTGCCGGGCGGCGCCGTCGGTGCCACAGTGCACCACCCCTGGTTCGCTCCCGGAAAGGGACCGCGATGACCGACAACGATGCCGACGTCCTCGCCCTCCTCCCACCGGCCGCACGGCAGATCCTGCCCTCGTTCCTGCAGATGGCGCTCGGGCAGCTGCTGAAGACGGCCGTGGAGCTGAGGTTGCCCACCGAGATCGGCGACGCGCCGGTGGCCGTCACCGACCTGGCCGAACGGGTCGGCGCCGAGCCGCACACGCTGCGCCGGCTGCTCGACGCGCTGTCCACCTACGGCTTCTTCCGCCGCGCCGGCGACGACCACTACGCGCACACCGAGCGGTCCGCTCCGTTTCGTGTGGACGGTGCCGGCACGCTCGCGGCGTTCTTCACCGCCGACTGGCTGTGGCAGGCGTTCGGCGACCTGACCGAAGCGGTGCGCGCCGGCACCACCCCGTTCCCGAAGCGGCACGGCAAGGACTTCTTCAGCTACCTCAGCCAGGACAACCGGGAGGGGGCGGCGTTGTTCAACGACGCGATGACGCTGCTGCCCGGCGCGCTGAACCCGGCGCACGTGGCCGCCATGGACCTGCGCACGGCGACCACCGTCGTCGACGTCGGCGGCGGGCAGGGCACGCTGATCCGGGATCTGTTGCGGCACAACACGGAGCTCCGCGGCGTGCTGTTCGACATCCCGCCCGCGCTCGCCCGGGTGGTGCCGGAGCTGGCCGAGCCGGAGCTGGCCGACCGCTGCACTGTGGTCCCCGGCAACGCGTTCGAGTCCCTTCCGGACGGTGCGGACGCCTACGTGCTGCGCAACGTGCTGCACATGTGGAACGACGAGGACTGCGTGCGCGTCCTGCGCAACCTGGTCCGCGCGGCCGCGCCCGGCGCGCGGGTGTTCGTGATCGAGCTGCTCGTCCCGGACCGCCCCGACCACCCGTTCCCCGCGATGCTCGACCTGTTGATGCTGCTGCTCGTCGGCGGGCAGGAGCGCACCGAGCAGCAGTTCGCGGAGCTGTTCGCCCGGGCCGGCCTCGAGCACCGCGGGGTCGTCCGCACCGACACGATGTTCCAGGTCGTGGCGGCGCGCGTGCCCTGATCCCCGCGCGCGCCGATGAGTTCCGGCCGCGCCGGTGGTCTACCTTCCGACCGACCTCGGAGGTGGAGCGATGAACGGCGTGCGCGACATGTTGGAGACCTACGTCGGCAAGGGCATGCTGCCCGGCGCGGTGGCGCTGGTGGCCCGCGGCGACGAGGTGGCGACGGTGGCCGTCGGGTCCACGGGGCTCGGCGGCCCACCGATGACCCGGGACTCGATCTTCCGCATCGCCTCGATCACCAAGCCGATCACCGCCGCGGCGACCATGATGCTCGTCGACGACGGCCGGATCGCGCTCGACGACCCGGTGTCGCGGTGGCTGCCGGAGCTGGCGAACCCGTCGGTCGTCCGCACGCCGGACGCCGACCCCGACGACGTGGTCCCGGCCAACCGGCCGATCACGGTGTTCGACCTGCTCTCCTCCCAGACGGGCTACGGCTTCCCCGCCGACTTCTCGCTGCCGGCGGTGCACCGCCTGTCCGAGGTGCAGAAGGACGGCCGCGAGCCGCAGACGTTCCTGCCGGTCGACGAGTGGATGGCCGCGCTCGCGCGGGTGCCGATGCTCTACCAGCCGGGCGAGTCGTGGCTGTACGACACGAGCTCCGCGCTGCAGGGCGTGCTGATCGCGCGGGTCACCGGCCGGCCGCTGCCCGAGGTGCTGGCCGAGCGCGTGTTCGAGCCGCTGGGCATGGTCGACACCGCGTTCGTGGTGCCGGCCGCCGAGCGCGGGCGGTTCACCAGCTACTACCGCGCCACCGCCCCGGGCGTGCTGGAGCTCGCGGACGCGCCGGACGGGCAGTGGAGCACGCCGCCGGCGTTCCCACTGGGCTCCGGCGGGCTGGCCGGCACCGCGGACGACTGGCTCGCGTTCGCCCGCATGCTGCTGGCCGGCGGCACGACCGCGGACGGCCGCCGGGTGCTGTCGGCGGAGTCGGTGCGGCTCATGACCACCGACCACACCACGCCGGCCCACCGCGAGATCGGCGCGCTGTTCCTGGAGGGGCAGGGCTGGGGCTTCGGCGGCTCGGTCGACATCACGCGCGCCAACGGGTGGAACGTGCCGGGCCGCTACGGCTGGGTCGGCGGCACCGGGACGACCGCGTACCTCGTCCCGGCGACCGGCGCGATCACCATCCTGCTCACCCAGGTGGCGGTGGACGGCCCGGTCCCGCCGGAGTGGCTGCCGGACTTCTGGCGGTGCACGGCCTGACCTCTTGCGCCCGCTATTTAAGTTAGGCTAGCCTAATCCCGTCGCTTCGTGGTGGGAGCGGCAGTCAGTTCGGGAACATGCGAGACCCCGGCCGGCACGGGCGGCACCGCGCGGCCGGGGTCTCGCGCTTGCTACTGCCCGGGGAACGGGTCGTCGGCGTTGCCGACGAGGTCGGCCACCGAGCCGATCACCCGGCTGGGCCGGTACGGGAAGCGCTCCGCGGTCTCGGGGGTCGAGATGCCGGACAGCACGAGGATGGTCTGCAGGCCGGCCTCCAGGCCCGACCGCACGTCGGTGTCCATCCGGTCGCCGATCATCAGCGTGGCCTCGGAGTGCGCGCCCATCGAGCGCAGCGCCGAGCGCATCATCAGCGGGTTCGGCTTGCCGACGAAGTAGGGCGAGTGGCCCGTCGCGCGCTCGATCAGCGCGGCCACCGAGCCGGTCGCCGGCAGCGAGCCCTCGCGCGACGGCCCGGTCGCGTCCGGGTTCGTGGCGATGAAGCGGGCGCCCTGCTCGACCAGCCGGATGGCCGTGGTGATCGCGGTGAAGCTGTAGGTGCGGGTCTCCCCCAGCACGACGTAGTCCGGGTCGCGGTCGGTGAGCACGTAGCCGATCTCGTGCAGGGCGGTGGTCAGGCCGGCCTCGCCGATGACGAAGGCCGACCCCTCGGGGCGCTGCGAGTCGAGGAACGTCGCGGTCGCCAGGGCGGAGGTCCAGATCGACGTCTCCGGCACGTCCAGCCCGGTACGGGCCAGGCGTGCCCGCAGGTCGCGCGGGGTGTAGATGGAGTTGTTGGTCAGCACCAGGAACTGGATCTCCCTGGCACGCAGCTCGTCGATCAGCTTGTCCGCGCCCGGGATCAGGTGCTCCTCGTGGACGAGCACGCCGTCCATGTCCATCAGGTAGGTCCAGGCCATGACCTCATGCTCCCGCACGCGGCGCCGGACCCGCGTGTCGCCGCGGTTAACCTGTGGGGGTGACCACCGCCCCAGCAGCCGCCACGGTGCGGGTGCGCTACTTCGCCGGGGCCCGCGCCGCGGCCGGTGTCAGCGAGGAGACCGTCCAGCTGGCCGGCGACGCCCGGGTGCGCGACCTCGTCGACGAGCTGACCGGCCGGCACGGCGACGCCCTGCGCCGCGTGCTCACCGCGTGCAGCTTCCTGCTCGACGGCGTCGCGGTCCGCGACACCGCGATCCCCCTGCCGGACGGGTCCGACGTGGACGTGCTGCCGCCGTTCGCCGGCGGCTGAGCGCGCTTTCCCTACCCGAGCCACCGGCGGCCCGCCACCTGACGCGACACGCCGACGATCGAGCGTGCGCCAGGCACGCTTCAAGATCGACTTGACGTTTTCCGCGTCCCTCGTTTCGGTTAACGCTAGCTGCAGGTAACGAACCGATTTCAGAGGGGCGTCACCCCCATTCGGGTAATAGTTTTCCGGACCTGTAACCAGACCTTCAAACGGGTGACGCGCGCCTCACCGCGAGCCAATAAGGGTGCAAATATTTCGGCACAATAACGGTGCCTACCACCTCGCTGACCTGCGAAAACGGAGGCGATCGAATCACCTCTATACACGTTACTGTGATGACGATCACATAGCTTTCAATTTCCGATCGGCGTTTTTCGTACGTACCGTCGCTCCCGGTTGGTCCCGACCGACCGCGCAAGACCCGGGTGCCCGAAACACCAAACCCCGTCCGGCGGGCTCCCGGAAGAAATACCCCCGAATGAAAGAGAACCTCCGGATGGGGACGAGGGACCACGACAAGCCCCCGACGCGAGGCGTGGTGCCGGAGAGATCCGGTCCGACCGAACCCAGGCCGGCCCACAGCGCAGGAACGCGTAGGTGTTGAGGGAGAGACCGAAATGGCGTACGAAGCCAAGCACCGCAAGCCGTCCGCCGCTCTGCGCAGCATCGCCCGCGTCGTCGTAGCCGGCGCCGTGATCGGTGTTCCGCTGGCGGTCGCCACGGCCCCGGCCCAGGCCGACCCGGTGAACTGGGACGCCGTCGCGCAGTGCGAGAGCGGCGGAAACTGGGGCACGAGCACCGGCAACGGCTACTACGGTGGCCTGCAGTTCTCGCAGGGCACCTGGGCTGCCAACGGCGGCTCCGGCAACCCGGCCAACGCTTCGCGTGCGGAGCAGATCCGGGTCGCGGAGAACGTCCTGCAGTCCCAGGGCATCGGCGCATGGCCGGTGTGTGGCGCCCGCAGCGGCTCGTCCGGAGGCGGAAGTCACTCCTCCGCCCCGCAGCAGCAGAGCTCGTCGCAGGAGTCCTCGAACGAGTCGACCTCGTACCAGGCTCCGCAGCAGTCCGCCCCGGTGAGGCCGCTGCTCGCGAAGTCCAACCCCAAGGGCGACTACACGATCAAGGCCGGCGACTCGCTGTCCAAGATCGCGCGCGAGCACAAGGTGAAGGGCGGCTGGCAGGCGCTTTTCGCGAAGAACAAGCAGTTCATCGGCGACCCCAACCTGATCCTCGTGGGTCAGAAGATCGCCACCAAGTGAACTGCCCGGTGACGTAGACATACGCCACGAAAGAGGGGCTCCACCGCGTCAATCCCCCGGCGGTGGAGCCCTTCTTCGTGCTCAGGGGCAGTTGACCCACTCGTCGGTGCCGTCGGTGAAGTTCTGGTGCTTCCAGATCGGGAGCCGGGCCTTCACATCGTCGACCAGGTCGGCGCAGGCCGCGAACGCCTCCTGGCGGTGCGCCGCGGCCACCGCGCACGCCAGCGCCACGTCGCCGATGGCCAGCGCGCCGATCCGGTGGCTGACCGCGATCCCGCGCACGCCCGGGTGCCGGTCGGCCACCGCAGCGGCGACCTCTTCGATGACGCCCTTCGCGCTGGGATGGCCCTCGTAGTCCAGGTTCACCACGCCGCGGCCCTTGTCGTGGTCGCGCACCACGCCGGCGAACGTCACGACCGCGCCGGCGGCGGCCTCGTCGACCAGGCCCGCGTGCTCCTCGACCGACAGCGGCGCCTCGCTGATCACGGCCCGCAGCACCCGGGCCGGCTCGGCGACCGCGGTGCCCGGCGCGTCGTCGCGCGGCGCCGCGTGCGTCGCGATCGTGGCGGTGGCCGGCGCGTGGTCGCCGCCGTGCACCTGGTCCACGGCGTGCTCGAGCACGTCGGCCAGCACGCCGAGGCCGTCGCGCACCCCACCCGTGGAGCCGGGCAGGTTCACGATCAGCGTCGAGCCGGCCACCCCGGCGCGACCGCGGGACAGCACGGCGGTCGGCACCGCGGGCAGGCCCGCCGCGCGCACGGCGTCGGCGAGCCCGGGGATCTCGTAGTCCAGCACCGCGGCGGTCATCTCCGGCGTGCGGTCGGTCGGCGAGATGCCGGTGCCGCCCGTGGTGATCACGACGTCGACCCCGGCGGTGACGGCGGCCCACAGCGCGTCGCGGACCGGCTCGCCGTCCGCGACCACCTCGGCGGGCCCGACGTCGTAGCCGCGGTCGCGCAGCCAGCCGGTGATCAGCGGGCCGGTCTTGTCGGAGTACACCCCCGCCGCCGCGCGGTTGGACGCGGTCACCACCCGTGCCGTGCGCGCCATCTAGTCCTCCGGTCGGGTCCAGGTGCCGGTCTTGCCGCCGTCCTTGCGCTCCAGCCGGACGGCGTCCAGCACGGCCGCGGGGTCCACGGCCTTGATCATGTCGTGCAGGGTGAGCCCGGCGACCGCGACCGCGGTGAGTGCCTCCATCTCGACGCCCGTGACGTCCTTCGTCCGGGCCGTCGCGGTGATGTCGACGTACGTGTCCCCGAGCGCGAAGTCGACGGTGACCCCGGAGATCGCGATCGGGTGGCACAGCGGGATCAGGTCCGGCGTGCGCTTGGCCCCCATGATGCCGGCGATGCGGGCGGTGGCGAGCGCGTCGCCCTTCTTGAGCCCGTTGGTCGCGAGCAGCCCGACGACCTCCGCGGTGGTCCGCACTGTCCCGGTGGCGACCGCGACGCGCGCGGACACCTCCTTGCCGGTCACGTCCACCATGCGCGCCGCACCCGCGGCATCCACATGACTCAGCTCGCTCACGAGCCGACTCTAGGCCGCGCAGCCGGTCAACCTCACACGGGCCGGGATTGTCGGTGGCCCCCGCTAGCCTCCGCGCAACCGGTGCCGAGTGACGGGAGCAGAGCCATGGGAGCGCTGGAATCGTTGGACACACTGGCCGACGTGGTGGTCTACGGCGGGATCGTTTTCGCCTTCGTCTTCGTCATCGTGCGGCTGGCGAAACTCGCCGACCGGAGCGACAAGCCCTGGGTGAGCTCGCCGCTGGGGGACGAGGAGCTATACGCCAAGTGGGAGGCGATGAGGACCGACGCGGACCGCGTGCCGGATGCCCGGCTCATCCGGGTGAACAACGCCTATCAGGACGCCCGGCGAGGAACCAAGGCCGTCGTTCGGTGTTTACGCACAGGCGAGGAGTTCCGATCCTGGTTCTGGTGGCAGGAGGTCCGGACAGGGAGCTTTGCTTTGGTGCGGGGCTCGTTCGGCCACGGGCCACACGAAAACGACCCGAATGTCTTCTACGTCGACAAGGTCCTGCACCTGCTTCTACCAGGAGCCGACCAGGCCGTCGACAGGCACCGCCGGTACCAGATGAGCCGGGCCGGCTGAACGGGGCTCAGCTCAGCGGCAGGCGATGATCTCGGCGGCGGCCCGCTACGGCGCGTAGAACTTCTGGGCGGACGCCGCCCTGGCCACGGCCTCGGCCACCGCGGGGGCCACCGCCGAGTCGAACACGCTCGGCACGATGAACGACGCGTTGAGGCGGTCGCCGTCCACCACGTCCGCCACCGCGTCCGCGGCGGCCAGCAGCATCTCGTCGGTGATGCCGTTCGCCTGGGCGTCCAGCAGGCCGCGGAACACGCCCGGGAACGCCAGCACGTTGTTGATCTGGTTCGGGTAGTCGCTGCGCCCGGTGGCCACGATCGCCGCGTGGCGCTGGGCCTCCATCGGGTCGATCTCCGGGTCCGGGTTGGCCAGCGCGAACACCACGGCGTTCGACGCCATCGTGGCCACCTCGTCGGCGCCGAACAGGTTGGGCGCCGACACGCCGATGAACACGTCCGCGCCGACCAGCGCGTCGGCCAGCGAGCCGGTCACGCGGTCGTTGTTCGTGTGCTCGGCGATCCAGGTCAGGTTCGGGTCGCGCACCGGGTCGAGGTCGGCCCGGCCGGGGTGCAGGATGCCGTTGACGTCGACCGCGAGCACGTCGCCGGGCTTCTTGCGCAGCAGCAGCCGCATGATCGCCGAGCCGGCCGCGCCCGCGCCGCACACCACGACCCGGCAGTCGGCCAGCTGCTTGCCGACCACCCGCAGGGCGTTGCGCAGCGCGCCGACCACGACGATCGCCGTGCCGTGCTGGTCGTCGTGGAACACCGGGATGTCGAGCATGTCGCGCAGCCGCCGCTCGATCTCGAAGCAGCGCGGGGCCGCGATGTCCTCGAGGTTGATGCCGCCGTACACCGGCGCGATCAGCTCCACCGCGCGGATGATCTCGTCGGTGTCCTGGGTGTCGAGGCACACCGGCCACGCGTCCACCCCGGCGAACTTCTTGAACAGCGCTGCCTTGCCCTCCATCACCGGCAGCGCCGCGGCCGGCCCGAGGTTGCCCAGGCCAAGCACCGCCGAGCCGTCGGTGACCACCGCGACCGTGTTGCGCTTGATCGTCAGCCGGCGGGCGTCGTCGGGGTTCTCGGCGATCGCCTGGCAGATCCGCGCCACCCCGGGCGTGTACGCGCGGGAGAGGTCGTCGCGGTTGCGGAGCTGGACCTTGGCGCTGACCTCGATCTTGCCGCCGAGGTGGATCAGGAACGTCCGGTCCGACACCTTGCGCACGGCCACGCCGGGCAGCACCTCGAGCGCCACCGTGATGTCGCGGACGTGCTCGTCGGAGTAGGTGTTCGCGGTGATGTCGACGACGATCCGGTCGCTGTGCGACTCGACGACGTCGAACGCGGTGATCACGGCACCCGCCCGGCCCACCGCGGCGGCCAGGTCCCCGGCCGCGCTCGCCGACGGCGGGGCCTCGACCCGGACTGTGATGGAGTAGCCAGGACCGGGAACCGGCATGAGATCGCTCCTGTGTGGACGGACCTACTTGTTGATCTCGGTGACCGGGTGCTCGTAGCCGAGATCCTCGGCGGACAGCGGGAAGGTCAGGTCGCCGTAGGGAGACAGCGCGCCCTGCCGGTCCGCCGCGATCTCGCTCACCGGGTGCTCGACGTCGACCGGCCAGTGCGGGTCGATGTGATGCGATTTGTCGGCCTTCGCCACGGGGCCCCTCCTGGAAATCGGCCTGCGCCTTGCGGAGTAAGAGGCTACCGGACCTCGGTGGCGGATCGGACGCGCGTATACCGTGGTCACGTGCCCGTCCCGCTCACCGACTGGCTGCGCGGCCAGGACGACCAGCTGCTCGCCGGCCTGCTCCGCGCACGCCCCGACCTCGCCACGCCGCCACCGGCCGACATGGCGGTGCTCGCCGCGCGTGCCGGCAGCCGGGCGTCGGTGACCAGGACGGCGGAGGGCCTCGACACCTTCACCCTCGCGGTGCTCGACGGGCTGCTCGTGGCCGACGCGGACCGCGCGCCGGTGCCGCCCGGCGAGGTCGCCGCGCTGGTCGGACCGGGTGCGGAGGTCGGGCGGGTGCGCGCAGCGATCCGGACGCTCGTCGACCTGGCCCTGGCCTGGGGCGAGGAGGAGGTCTCCGTCGTGCCGGCCGCGCGGGAGGCCGGCGGCCTCTACCCCGCCGGGCTCGGCCAGCCGGCCGAGGCGCTCGACGGCGTGGACGTCGGCGCGCTGCTCGCCGGGCTGCCCGAGGCGGACCGGCGGCTGCTCACCACGCTCGCGCACGGCTCCTCGCCGGTCGGCCGGACCCGGGACGCGGCGGTCGTCGTGCCGCTCGAGCGGGCGCAGACGCCCGTGCAGCGCCTCCTCGCCCAGGGGCTGCTGCTGCGCCGGGACGCCGAGACGGTCGAGCTGCCCCGCCAGGTCGGCCTCGCCCTGCGCGGCGACAGTCCACTCGGGACGGTCCGGCTGGACGAGCCGGAGCTGCGCACCGCCCGGCACAAGGCGTCCACTGTGGACGCGACGGGTGCCGGCGAGGTGCTGGAACTGTTGCGGCGCGCGGAAGGCCTCGTCGAGCTGTGGGGCAAGGAACCGGCCGCGGTGCTCAAGGCCGGCGGGCTCGGCGTGCGCGACGTGCGGCGGCTGACCCGCGAGCTCGACACCGACGAGCGCGGCGCCGGGCTGGTCGCGGAGCTCGTGTTCGGCGCGGGCCTCGTCGGCGAGAACCCGAACGCGATGAACCCCGAGTGGCAGCCGACGACGAACGTCGACCCGTGGCTGGCCGCCAGCCCGCAGCACCAGTGGGCCGCGCTCGCCTCGGCCTGGCTGGACCTCCCCCGGCTGCCCGGGCTCGCGGGGATGCGGGACGCGAAGGACCGGGTGCTGGCGCCGCTGTCCGACGACCTGCGCCGCCCGCCCGCGGCGACCGAGCGGCGGCGGGTGCTGGCCGCCCTCGCGGAGCTGCCGGCCGGCCTCGGCGTGGCCTCTCCCGACGAGCTGGCCGACGTGCTGGCCTGGCGGGCGCCGCGGCGCGGCGGGCGGCTGCGCGACGAGATCGTGCGCTGGACGCTGGCCGAGGCGACCGCCCTCGGCGTGGTCGCCCTGGGTGCGATCACCGCCGCCGGCCGGGCGCTGCTCACCGACGGCCCGGCGGCCGCGGCGAAGCGGATGGCCGACTCGATGCCCGAGCCGATCGACCACGTCCTCGTGCAGGCGGACCTGACGGTCGTCGCGCCGGGGCCGCTGGAGCCGCAGCTGGCGATCGACATCGGCCAGGTCGCCGACGTCGAGTCGGCGGGCAGCGCGACGGTGTACCGGGTGACCGAGGCGTCCGTGCGCCGGGCGCTGGACATCGGGCGCACCGCGGAGGACCTGCAGGAGCTGTTCCGCACCCGGTCGCGCACGCCGGTGCCGCAGTCGCTGACCTACATGATCGACGACGTGGCCCGCCGGCACGGGCGGCTGCGCGGCGGCGCGGCGGCCTCGTTCCTGCGCTGCGACGACCCGGTGCTGGTGGCCGAGGTGCTCGCCCACCCCGCCTCGGCGTCGGTGGAGCTGCGCCGCATCGCGCCGACGGTGCTGGTGAGCCCGCTGCCGCTGGCCGACGTGCTGGCCGAGCTGCGGACCGCGGGTTTCGCACCGGCGGCCGAGGACGCGGCCGGCCAGGTGCTCGACCTGCGCCCGACCGGCCACCGCCTGCCCGCCGCGGCGGCGCGGACCCGGCGCACCGGCCCGCCCGCCCCGCCGACCGACGAGCGGCTGCGCGACATCGTGTCGCACCTGCGCGCCGGCGACACGGCGGCCGCGACCCGCCGGGGCCGGACGGTGTCGCTGACCGCGGGCGGTGGCGCCGCCGACACGGCGGCCACGCTGGCGCTGCTCCGCGAGGCCATCGAGCAGCAGGGCCACGTGCTGATCGACTTCGTCGACTCGCGGGGGATCGCGAGCCAGCGGGTGGTGACGCCCTACCGGGTGGGCGGCGGCATCCTGGAGGGCCGCGACGACACGTCCGACGCCGTGCGCCAGTACCCGCTGCACCGGATCACGTCGGCGTCGCTGATCGCGCACTGAGCGGGCTCCAACCGGACGCGACCCGTTCTCGACAGCGGCCAGGCACCGTCCATACATGGCGAACGACAGAGCAGACCCGGAGCCGCGCACGACGCGCGAGCGGCTGCGCGTGCTGCGCGAGGACTTCCTCGACCGCGCCGACGTGATCGACGGCGGGGTGCGCGCGGTGCTGGCCGAGCTCGACCTGTACCGCACCGACGAGGACCACGAGCGGACGATCGACGCGCTGATGGGCGTCAGCCGCGCGGCGGACGCCCTCCGCGCCCTGGCGCGCCACGACCTGCCGAGCGCGGACGAGGCGACGGCGTCGATGGCCTACTACGCGAGGCGCGCCCGGGCCTGATTTTCCCGACCAGCGACGTGAGCCGAACGGCACTCGCGAAAAGTGGCACGCGGCGGTCCGCCGCTACCCCGAAAGCACGCGCCACGGTCGTTCGACACCGAGGATCCACGGCGCGTCGTCCACCTGTTGGCAACCGGGACCAACTATCGTCGCGGCCATAGGCGGGTGGCGGAGTCGCGAGCCCGCCCCCCGGGCATGCCGGAAGCCGGCCGCGCCAGGGAAGAGCGCAGCCGGCGTACCGAGCTTGTGTGTGCGGGCCTCAGCCGGCGCGAGCGGACATCCGCTGGTGCATGGCGTGCTCGACCAGCGTGATGAGCGTTTCCTTCGTCGACTCGCGGTCGCGGGCGTCGCACGTGACCGTCGGGACCGACTGCTCGATCGTGAGCGCGTCGCGCACGTCGTCGATCCGGTGGTGGAGCACCCGGTCGAAGCAGTTGATCGCGACCACGTACGGCAGCTGCCGGTCCTCGAAGAAGTCGATCGAGGCGAAGGCGTCGGCGAGCCGTCTCGTGTCGACCAGCACGACCGCGCCGATCGCGCCGCGCACCAGGTCGTCCCACATGAACCAGAAGCGGTGCTGACCCGGCGTACCGAACAGGTACAGGATCAGGTCGCTGTCCAGCGAGACGCGTCCGAAGTCCATGGCCACCGTCGTGGTGACCTTGTTCGGGGTGGCGGAAAGGTCGTCGACATCCACGCTCGCCTCGGTCATGACGGCTTCTGTGGTGAGCGGGACGATCTCGGACACCGAACCCACGAGAGTCGTCTTGCCGACCCCGAACCCGCCGGCGACAACGATCTTCGCCGAGGTCGTCGGCTGCGGTGACGTGCCGCGCGGGCTGAGGGGACTAGAGCCTGCGGAGACCACTGAGCACCCTTTCCATGAATTCGATCGACGGCCGGTCGCCTACGACCATGCCGCTCTGATGGATCAGGACCAGCCCCATACCGGCCATGTCTCCAATCAACACCCTGGCCACACCGAGCGGTAACCGCAGGTGAGCGGCTACCTCCGCGACGGACCTGGTGTCCAAGCAAAGGCCGCAGATCGAACGGTGCTCCGGTCGCACCGCCGCCTCCGGGGCCTTCCCCCGCTCGCTGGTGGAGACCAGCGCCTCGATTGCAAGATCATAATCGGACCGCGTACGGCCGCCCGTCTTGGTGTACGGGCGGACGAGCGACCCGGTCTCGTGTGGCGCGGGCGCCCCGCGACCGGTGGGATCCCCGCCCAGCAGCTCGGCACTGGCGCCCCACATGTCGCTGCCGGTGAACCCGCTGATCTGGCTCTGCTCGGGACCGAGCGTCGGGATCTCCTTGCTGTCCCAGGCGCCCTGGGAAGGGATGCCCGAGTCGCCGTACAACGTCGCACCCGGGCCGCCGAACAACCTGGCCCGGAAGCCGTCGACGTCGAACCGGTGCGGCGCGTCGCCGACATCGTGCTCGGGCAGGTCCTCCCACCCCTTCTCCGGCATCTCTATTCGCCTCCGCTCTGATTCTCCGGCGCGCGGTGTCTCCCGCTGCAGGTGTCCCCGAGTTGGACGCATGTCGTCCAGCCTCCGCTCCGCTTTCGCGCGGTGAGCATGACTTACCTGCGCTGGGCGCCCTGAAGCTGGGCACGCAGTTCCGGAGTCATCTGCTGGCCGACACGCTCCACCAGCAGAGTCATTTCGTAGGCGACCAAACCGATGTCGCAGTTCGGGGCGGCCAGCACCGCGAGGCACGAGCCGTCCGAGATCGACATCAGGAACAGGTAGCCGCGGTCCATCTCGACCACGGTCTGGTTGACGCCACCGGCCTCGAAGCACCTCGCCGCGCCCGCGGTGAGGCTGACGAGCCCGGAGGACACGGCCGAGAGCTGCTCGGCGCGGTCCCTCGGCAGGCCCTGCGATCCGGCGAGGAGCAGTCCGTCAGCCGACACGACGACGGCGTGGGCCACTCCCGGCACCTGACGGACGAAATCTGTGATGAGCCACCCGAAGCTACCGGGCTGATTGGCGGACGGGGTCGTCACTCCTGCTCCTCGTCTTTACGGCTGTCCTCGGGACCGGCCTGGTCACCAGCGTAGGCATCGATGAGAGCATGCCGGCCGCGCCGGACGCCCTGTTGAAAGCTTGACATGCGACCGCGAACTGCGTCTGCTGAACGCGGGGGCAATGGCGGAGCCGCTGGTGTCTCCGCTGCGGTCGCCGCGGAATGACGCGGCGCCGCCGAACCCGGCACGAGTTGTGCCTTGGGCACGCGCTTGGGCAGACCGGCGGTGGTCTGCGATTCGGGTTTGGTCTCCAGCAACGCCTGTGCGGCGAGCCAGCCGTCGTCGCCCGGCGAGGACCACAACGACGTGGCCTCCTCTTCCGCCACCGGTGCGTCTGGGGTCTCCGGCGCCGCAGCATGCGTGCCGTTCGTTCCGTTCGTGCCGTTGGTGGTCCCGTTCTCCACCGGCGGCTCGGTGACGGCCGGCTGGCGGCCGGTCGAACCGTCGGGGGTCTCGAACCACTGCGACAGGACGGCCTCGTAGATCGGCAGTCGCTCGGTCGGCGCGTCCACGTTCAGGTCCGCGTCGGCCGGCCGGCTCGCGCCGAGCGGCGGGTACTCGCCGGTGCCGGTGTCCTCCGTCGGGTCCGGCGGGGGCGGCTCGGGCAGCGGCGTGCCGAACAGCGCCGTCGTCGGCTGCTCCTCGTGCCGGCCGTTCTGCCCGGTCTGCGACGGGTCGGTGGTCGTCCCGTTCGCGGTGCCCGCACCGGTCTGGTCGTACCCGAGGTTGAACGGCGGGTAGCCGGCGACCTCCTCGGGCGTCCGGTCCTGCCGCGTCTCCGCGCCGGGGTCGCCGACCGAGCTGCCGTCCGGGCGCAGCCGCGGCATGCCGCCGGTGAACGCACCGGCGATGCCGCTGTTGCGGACCGGGAGGCTCGTGCTGGTCGGCGTGTCCATGGCGGTGGCCGCCATCAGCGACGAGGTCGTCGAGGTGGCCGACATCGACCGGGACGGCGCGCCCACCGGCGCCACCAGCTCGGCCGGCACGTTGATCCGGGCGATCAGGCCGCCCTCGATGTCCTCGTTGTCCCGCAGCCGCACGATGATGTTGTGCCGCTTCGCCAGCCGGGCGACCACGTACAGACCCATCCGCCGCGTCACGGCGACGTCCAGGTCCGGCGGGTCGGCCAGGCGGGCGTTGGCCGCCTCGATCTCGTCCTCGGACATGCCGACGCCCTGGTCGGTGATCTGGATGGCCAGTTCCTTCTTGCGGGTCATGGCCATCCGGACGATGACCTTCTTCTCCGGCTCGGAGAAGAAGGTGGCGTTGTCCAGGAGCTCCGCGATGACGTGCACGAGGTCGGACACCGCGCGGCCCTGGACCGCGACCTCGGGCGCCGAGGCGACCTCGACCCGGGCGTAGTGCTCGACCTCGGACACCGCGGCACCGACGACCTCGGAGGCCGGCACCGGACGGTTGAGCTGGCGGGACAGGCCGGTGCCCGAGAGCACCAGCAGGCTTTCCGAGTTCCGCCGCATCCGGGTGGCCAGGTGGTCCAGCTCGAAGAGCGAGGCCAGCTGGTCGGGGTCCTGCTCGTCCTGCTCCAGCCGGTCGATCAGGGACAGCTGGCGTTCGACCAGCGCCTGGGACCGGCGGGACAGGTTGACGAAGATCGAGTTGATGTTGTCGCGCAGGAGGGCCTGCTCGGTCGCCATCAGGACCGCCTGCTCCTGGACCGCGTCGAACGAGCGGGCCAGCTGACCGGTCTCCTCGCGGGTGAACACCGCGACGGGTTCGACCGCGTGCTTGGCCGCCTCGGCGGGGTCCGGGTCGGCGAGGATGCGCTGCACCGAGGCCGGCAGCCTGCGGTTCGCGACCTCGAGCGCCTCGCGGCGCAGGATCCGCAGCGGCTTCAGCAGCGACCTGGTGACGATGGCCATCAGGGCGAGCGCGACCAGCAACGCGAGCAGCACGAACGCCGAGTCCCGCCACGCCGCCTCGGTGGCGTCGTCGGCCAGCGCGTTGGCGTCGTTGCGCAGGTTCTTGAGCAGCTCGGTCTCGACCGCGCGCATGTGCTGGAGCGTGGTCGCGCCGTTGTTGGTCAGCTGCGAGACGTCGATGGGCAGCGGGTCGGTAGCCGCCTGCGGGGACTCCGCGAACGCGATCGCCGACGACTTGATCCGCTCCCGGTTGTCGACCTCGACGCCGGAGACCGTGTCCGAGTACAGCTGGAGCTGGTCGGTCGAGGCGTTCGCGCGGTAGTCGCCGAGCGCGCTCGCCGCGCTGGACTGCGCGTCCCGGACGCGGTTGAGGAGGTCGGCGGGGAACGCCTTGCGGGCGGCCGCGATCTGGAGGATCGCGTTCTCCTTGCCGATGTTCTCCTTGATCTCCGACAGCGACTGGATCACGTTGCTCTCGCGGAGCAGGTTCCGGTCGGTGACCGCGGTGTTGATCTCGCGGCCCAGCCGGACGACCGCGTCGAGCACCGCGGAGTACGCGAAGAACACCGCGGAGTCCGGGTACGCGGTCTGGTCGACCGTGCGGCGGATCGAGCCCAGCGCGGACAGCCGCTGCAGACCGATGTTGTAGCGGTTCTTCGCCGCGGCGTCGTCGGTGTCCAGCGACGCGGCCGCCTGTTGCGCGGAGCGCACCGCCTGGTCGACGAGGTTGACCTCGGTGTCGAGCTCGGTACGCGGTCCCTGGTTGCCGTTGGCCACGCGGGCCACCGCGAGCGTGCGTTCCTTCTGCAGCTCGTCGACGACAAGGGTCACGTTCCGGGCCAGGTCCACCTGGCTCACCGTCTGGCGGAACTCTGCGGCGCGATCAAGGTCCACCTTGGCGCGCAGGCCACCGAGGATCAACGCGGTCAGCGTCGGAACCACGATGACTGCGATGACCTTGGTTCGCAGCCGCCAGTTGCGCATGCGGAGGCGGGAACCGCCCTTCATGGCGCTTGCCGACGCGGCCGGAGGCCTGCGTGACGGAGTTCTGGTCAGGCACGGCGGCACCATAGTCGGTGCCGAAGCCGGCGCGAGGTGGGATGTCAGCAGTGTGGTCGGGCACTCCCAGCACTCTCCCTGGTTGTCAAGCCGGTAGCCCGCCAGCTCGAACGGACAAGTACCCCAGTGATGACGGCTACCCATCGGGCGCCCCCAGCGGTGACACACCCATGCTGCTCTACTTCCCAGCTCCCACTGCCGGGAAGCACGCGCAAGATCATTTTGGGCGCGCTCCTTAACCGCTTCGATGCCTTTACCTCACTGTGGCCACAGAAGGTAGCGGAGTCTACTCGTCGATGTAAGCCCTCCGGACGGATGGTCACACATCAGGGTAGGAAAAGTCACACGCAGACAACAATTTTTCTTCATCGGTTTAGCGGGTTACCCTCACTAGCGGGTGACGACACTGCCCCTCGGTAGCGGCAGAACCGCAGGTGGTGACCACATGTTGGCCATTCACACAGCACCGTGCGCATGTGGGTTGAGTTCAGCCACAACCCGCTTCTCCCGGCGTCGTCACCTGGACAGCAGAACGCCGGCACTGATTGTGACGCGACGAAGACACTCTCTAGAGTGGCGCCCTGGTGTACGGGGCACCACCCATGTTGGCTTCTAACAACCTCACCTACGAGGAGAGGCTCAATGCCTAAAGGCGTCACCGGGCGCGGTCTCCGCACCCGTCTTCCCATGGTCGCGACCGCGTTGACGCTGGTCACGGCGCTGACCAGCTGCAGCCTGCTCGGCGGCTCCGACGACGAGAGCGAGCCAGCCAAGAGCAGCAACGGCAAGCTGGAGAAGACCACGATCAAGGTCTCGATCATGAAGACCACCGACCTCGCGCCGTTCCACCTGGCGCGCAAGGAAGGCTTCTTCAAGGACGAGGGCCTCGACGTCAAGTTCGTCGACTCGCCAAGTGGTGGCGAGTCCGCCAGCAAGCTGGTCGAGCGGCGAGGTCGACATCGCCTACTCCAGCTACACGCCGTTCTTCCTGGCCGAGAGCCGCAAGGCCGCGCAGGACAAGGGCGGGATCAAGCTCGTCGCCGACGCGGCCTCCGCCGGTCCCGGCAGCACGATGGTCGTGGCCACGCCGAACTCCTCGGTGAAGAACGTCAAGGACATGGCCGGCAAGCGGGTCGCGGTCACCGCCACCGGCACCATCTCCGACCTGCTCGACGATGTCCACGCTGAAGACCAACGGTGTCGACTACAAGGGCATCAAGTGGGTGCCGACGCCGTTCCCCGCGACGGCCGCCGCGCTCAAGGCGAAGACGTCGACGCGGCGTTCGTCACCGAGCCCTTCATCCAGGACACGATGAAGAAGGCCGGCGCGCAGCCGATCTTCGACACCGCCGTCGGGCCCGACCGCCGACATGCCGGTCGCCGGCTGGGCCTCCACCGGGAACTTCGTCCAAGGAGAACCCGAACACCATCGCCGCCTTCCAGCGGGCCATGCAGCGGGGCACCGACCTGGCGCTGTCCGACCGCAGCAAGGTCGAGCCGATGCTGGTCGAGTTCTCCGGCGTCGACGAGGACACCGCGAAGATGGCGACGCTGCTGACCTTCCAGTCGAAGCTGGACGCCACCCGCATCCAGCGGGTGCCCGACCTGATGCTCGAGTTCGACGTCATCAAGACGCCGATCGACGTCAAGTCGATGGTCGTGGCCCCAGCTCCGGCCAGCTGACGCGTCGTTGCGTCCGTTCATCCGCAACCTGATCGGGCTGGCCGGCTTCTTCCTCATCTGGGAAGGAGCCGTCCGGCTCAACCTGATCGAGCGGGTCTTCCTGCCGACGCCGACCGACGTGGCGGCCCGGCTGGTCGACCTGCTCGGTGACGAGACCTTCCTCCGCGACGTGATCGCGACCGTGCTGGCCTGGCTGATCGCGCTGGCCCTCGCGGTCGCGGTCGCCGTGCCCGCCGGGCTGCTGCTCGGCAGCATGCCCGTGGCTGCGCACGGCCACCCGGGTGCTGATCGAGTTCCTCCGCCCGATCCCGCCGGTGGCGCTCATCCCGCTGGTCATCATCATGGTCGGCTCCGGACCCGAGGCGAAGATCTCACTCGCCTTCTACGCGTCGGTGTGGCCGATCCTGTTCAACATCATCTACGCGCTCGACGACATCGACCCGCTGCTGCTGGACACGGCCCGGTCGTTCGGCAACCAGCCGGCTGCGGGTGATGGCCACGGTCGCGCTGCCGCACGCGGCGCCGTTCGCGTTCACCGGGCTGCGGCTGTCCGCGGCGATCGCGCTGATCGTCACGGTCTCCACCGAGTACCTGGCCGGCAGCGCGATCGGCGTCGGCGCGTTCATCATCGACACGGCCACCAACATCGGCGCCATGGACCAGGTGCTCGCCGGCACGGTCGTGGTCGGCATCATCGGCTACCTGGTCAACGAGGGCCTCGAACGGCTGGGCCGGCGGCTGTTCCGGTGGAGCGACACCACCCGCGTGGAGGCGCCTGCATGAAGCGGCTGACCGGGTTCGCGCAGCGCTGGGCCGTGTTCGTGGTCGCTGGTCGTGGTGTGGCAGCTCGTCACCGCGGCCGCGGACAACGTGTTCTTCCCCACCCCGCTGGCAGATCGTGCAGCGGGGCCGCGAGCTGTGGTTCACCACGACCGGACGGCGGCTTCGGCCTGGCCGACACGGTGTTCGACGACATCCTGCCGAGCCTGGGCCGGGTGGTCGGCGGCTGGGCGCTCGCGGTCGTGCTCGGCGTCGCGCTCGGCACCGCGCTGGGCCGCTCGCGGACCGGCATGCAGTACGTCGGGCCGCTGTTCGCGTTCTTCCGCGCGCTGCCCTCGCCCGCGCTGGTGCCGGTGTTCATCCTGCTGTTCGGCATCGAGAACGGGATGAAGCTGGCGCTGATCGTGTTCGGCGCGATCTGGCCGATCCTGCTGAACACGGTGGACGGCGTGCGCTCGGTCGACTCGGTGAAGACCGACACCGCCCGCTCGTTCCGCACCCCGCGCGGCCAGTGGGTCACCATGGTGGTGCTGCCCGCGGCGCTGCCGAAGATCTTCGCCGGGACTGCGGCTGTCGCTCGCGATCTCGGTGATCCTGATGGTGGTCTCCGAGATGGTGGGCACCACCAGCGGCATCGGCTACCAGCTCGACTACGCCCAGACCCAGTTCGACTTCACCACCATGTGGGCCTGGATCGTGCTACTTGGCATCATCGGATACGGGCTGAACCTCGCGCTGCTCGCCGTCGAGCGCCGGGCGCTTCGCTGGCAGCCGACTCGGGCGGCCGTAGCGGCCGCGAAGGCAGGAGGGTGACATGCCGACCATGCTCGAGGTGCGCGACCTGGCGCACCGGTACGGCGGCGGTCCGGACGCGCACGTCGCGGTCTCGGAGCTGACGTTCACCGTCGCCGAGCACGAGCTGGCGTGCATCGTCGGCCCGTCCGGCTGCGGCAAGTCGACGCTGCTGCGCTGCATCGCCGGGCTGATCAAGCCCAGCGCCGGCACCGTCACGCTGCACGGCGACCCGGTGACGGCGTGCCGGACGACCTCGCGGTCGTGTTCCAGGACTACAGCCGGTCGCTGTTCCCGTGGCTGTCGGTGCGCGGCAACGTCGAGTTCCCGTTGCGCACCAGGGTCTCCGGACGCGGCGCGCGGCGCGCGCGGGCGATGGAGGCGCTGGAGTGGGTCGGGCTCGCGGACGCGGCCGGCAAGTACCCGTGGCAGCTCTCCGGCGGCATGCAGCAGCGGGTGTCGATCGCCCGGGCGCTGGCCTCGCAGCCGTCGCTGCTGCTGATGGACGAGCCGTTCGCGTCGGTGGACGCGCAGACCCGCGCCGAGCTCGAGGACCTGCTGCTGCGGGTGCGCCGCGAGCACGGCAGCACGGTGCTGCTGGTCACCCACGACATCGACGAGAGCGTCTACCTGGGCGACCGGGTGCTGGTGCTGTCGAAGTCCCCGGCGCACGATCGTCGCCGACCTGACGGTCGACCTGCCGGCCGCAGCGCGACCAGATCACCACCCGCGGCTCGGCGACGTTCGTCGAGCTGCGCACCGAGATCGCCCGCCTGCTGCACGACCGGCAGGGCGGCCAGGCGAGGCCCAACCCCGAGCGCGACGCGGCGGCCACCGACGTGCTCGCGGCCGACAAGTTCCTGGCGGCCGAACGCGAGGAGGCGCGGCAGCGCTCGAACCGCTGAGCCCCGCCCGACAGCTCAGTACAGGTCGGGCGGGTTCGGGTCCACCCGGACGTGCACGACCGTGGGCCGGTCGTCGGCCAGCGCGGCGGTCAGCGCGGGCTTGAGCTCGTGCGGGTGCTCGACGCGGTGGGTCGCGCAGCCCATGCCGGTCGCCAGCGCGCCGAAGTCGATGCCGCCGAGCTCGACGCCGGGCATCTTGCCGTTCTCCGGCCCGGCCAGGATGTCGACGGCCGCGTACTGGGCGTTGTCCAGGATCACGAACGTCACCGGCAGGTGCTCGCGCGCGGCCGTCCACAGCGCCTGGATGCTGTACATGCTCGACCCGTCGCCCAGCACCGCGACGACCTTGCGGCGCGGCGCGCCGATCGCCGCGCCGACCGCGGCCGGCGAGGCCGTAGCCCAGCGCGCCGCCGCCCGTGCTCAGCAGGCCCGCCCGCCGCGCGCGGACCGGCAGGTACTCCCGGCGCACCAGCAGGTGGCTGGGGATCTCCTCGACCAGCAGCGTGTCCGGCGGCAGCTCGTCGGCCATCGTCGCGAACACCCACTCGGCGGTGATCGGCGTCGACTCCGGCGGGCGCGGCGCGGCGGGCCCGGCCCGCGGGCACCGCACGCGCCGGCTCGGCCACCGCGTCGGCGAGCGCCCGCACCGCGGCCCGCACGCCGGAGCGGATGCCGGTGCCCGTGCTCGCCCGCGCGAGGACCTGCTCGTCGTCGCTGACCAGGTACAGCGGCGGCAGCGTGAGGTCCGACGAGCCGCGGTAGACGTGGTACAGGAACACCGGCGCGCCGAGGACGACGACGAGGTCGTGGTCCTGCAGCGCCTCGATCGTGCCCTGCTCCTCCGGCGGCAGGAAGCCCAGGAACTGCGGGTGGTCCTCGGGAAACGAGCTGCGCCACGACATCGGGCTCGCCCACACCCCGGCCCGGGCCCGCTCGGCGAGCTCGACCACGTCGGGGATCGCGCCCTCGGCGTCCACGCCGGGCCCGACCACCAGCGCCGGGTTCGCCGCACCGTCCACAGCGGACACCAGCTCGGCCAGCGCGGCCGGGTCGGGGGCGAAGCCGGGCAGCGGCGGGCGCGGCGGCAACGGGTCGCCCTCGGCGTCCCAGTCGTCGGCCGGGACGGAGACGAACACCGGACCGTACGGCGGCTGCGTCGCGACGTGGTAGGCCCGGGCCAGCGCGGCGGGCACGTCCTGCGCCCGCGCCGGCTCGACGGACCACTTCACGTACGGGCGCGGGAACATCGTCGCGTCGAGCGCGCCGAGGAACGGCTCCCCCGGCAGCAGCGAGCGGATCTGCTGGCCGGCCAGCACGATCATCGGGGTGTTGTTGCGGTAGGCGGTGAACAGGTGGCCGAGGCCGTGCCCGACGCCGCCCGCGGAGTGCAGGTTCACCAGCACCGGCCGGCCGCTCGCGTGCGCGTAGCCGTCGGCCATCGCCACCACGACCGACTCCTGCAGGCCGAGCACGTACCGGAAGTCCTCCGGGAACCCTTGGAGGAAACCGATTTCCGTCGTGCCCGGGTTGCCGAAGATCGTGGTCAGCCCGTACGCGCGCAGCAGGTCCCGGGTGACCTCGCGGACCGTCGCGCTCACGCTTTCGCCCGGCTGTCGGGGCCTGTCTCGTCGAAGCCGATGACGGGGGCGATCTCGACGCCGAGCGCGCTCGCGCCGATGATCTTGCGGGCGGCCTGGTTGCCCATCGGCATGAAGATGCCGGCCTGGGCGTCGCGCCACATCCGTTCGTACGGCAGCTTTCTCGAGAAGCTCGCGCCGCCGAGGACGTCGACCAGCCTGCGCATCACGAGCGACGCGTTGTTGCTGGCCACGTACTTCACCAGTGCGCAGCGCGCGATGCCCTCCTGCACCCCGAGGTCGAACAGCCGCCGCGATCCGACCTCCTCGGCGTGCCGGTAGGTCAGCGCGCGGGCGCTCTCGACGAGGATCTCGCACTCGCCGATCGTGTCCTGCACGAGCGGGTCGGTGCCCTTGCCGCGCGCCGCGAGCTGGGTGGCGGTCCACTCCACCGCGCCGGCGGCGATACCCGTGTAGACCGCGGCGAACGCGCCCATCGCCCACGACCAGACCGTCTCGAACACGCGCGCGTCGAGGTGGCCGACGGGCAGCGAGTGCACCACGTCCTCGTCCGGGACGAACACGTCCTCGTAGGCGACGTCGTTGCTCTGCGTGCCGCGCATGCCCATCGTGTCCCAGGTCTGGTGCTTGGTGACCCCGGGCTGGTCGAGCGCGATCCGGCACAGCAGCACCCGCGGGCCGCCCTCGGCCTCCTCGTAGCGCGCGGTCGTGGAGCAGTGCGTGGCGACGGCGGTGTTGGTGGCGTAGGCCTTGCGTCCGGTGAGCCGGAAGCCGCCGTCGACCTTGACCGCGACGGTCTTCGCGTCCGTCATGTCGTTGCGGGTGCCGGGTTCGCTGGTCACCGACGCCCAGATCAGCTTGTCCTCGGCGGCCAGCCGCAGCAGGTCGGCCAGGCGCGGGTTCTTGGTGCGCCGCCAGACGCTGGCCCACTGGCCGATCGGCGAGATGTGCATCGCGACGGCGAGCGCGGTGGAGCCGTCGCCCATGGCGAGCCGCTCCAGCACCGGCACCAGCTCGGCGAGGGTGGCGCCCTGGCCGCCCAGCTCGGTGGGCACGGTCAGGCGCAGGAAGCCGGCGGCACGCAGGTCGTCGTAGTTCTCCACCGGGAACGTGTTGTCCCGGTCGTGCTCGGGTGCGCGCTCGGCGAACGTGTCCGCGAGCTTCCCGGCGATGTCGACGAGTTCCTGCTGACGTGGCGTGAGGCAGCGGTTCACCACGCCAAGCTACCGCAAGGGAAAGCGGCGGCTCCCGCCCGAACCGTGTCCGGGCGGGAGCCGCGAAAGCAGATCAGCTGGCCGTGCCCTGTGGTGCGGCGAGGCAGAACGTGATCTTCGGCTCGGGGTAGGCGAGCGCGGTGTCCTTACCCTCCGGCCCACACTTGGCCGGGTCGTCACTGCCGTCGATCACCTTGGCGATCTGGAAGGACGCGTCCGGAGCCGTGCACGCCACCCGCGTGTGGTCCTTCGCGTTCTCCTTGAAGCAGTCGCCCTGCTTGGCGTTGAAGATCAGGCACAGCAGCAGGTCGCCGCTGCCGGTCTCGGTGTACTCCAGGTAGTTGTCGTTGGGGCACTTCGCGCCCGAGTCGTCCTTGGTGACCGCGACCTTGTAGACCGCTTCCTTGGCACCGCAGTCGATCTTCTCGATGTCGGCGCTGGAGGCGTTGTTGACCTTGATGCAGTCGCCGGCCTTGGCGCTGGCCGGCGCGTCCTTCTGCAAGTACAGCACCACGCCGATGACGGCCACGACGATCACCAGGACGGCGATGATCTTGACCTTCTTGGAGCCGCCCTTCTTGGGTGTGGGCGCGGCGGCCGGCGGGCCGGCCGGGTAGCCGGGAGGCGGCTGCTGGCCGGCGGGCTGACCACCGGGCGGCGTCTGCGGCGGCGGACCCCCGAAGCCCTGCTGGCCACCGAAACCGGGCTGGCCGCCGGGCTGCGTCTGCGGCGGCGGGCCGCCGTAGGGCTGGCCGCTGGGCGGACCGTACGACTGCCCGCCGGGCGGGGTCTGCGGCTGTCCGCCGGGCGGGCCGTAGGGGCCGGGCTGGCCGTACTGGCCACCCTGCGGACCTTGCGGGCCTCCTCGCGGCGGCCCGCCCTGCGGGCCGGACGGCGGGTAGTTGGGCGTGTTCATGTGCACCTCGCGGATATCCGGCGCGCGGCCGGTTGAAAGTGGCTCCTGTTCGGAGGATGAGGAATGTACGCGGTGGCACCGACGAAGCGTGGAGGAACCCGAAGAACCGGTCGAAACAAACACCGTCCGTCATCGACCGATCGCAGCGGTCATTCGATGGAGAGCCGGCAGATGGTCAACGGTGGCTTTGGGTAGGTGAGCGCGTTCTCTGCGTCCGCGGTGCCGCAGCGGTTCGCGTCCGCGGTGCCCTGGACGATCTCGCCCACCTTGTAGCTGGCGTCCGGCGAGTCACAGTCGACGCGGGTGTCCTGCTGGTCGGTCTCGTGGAAGCACTCGCCCTTCCGCGCGTTGAGTGTCATGCACAGCAACAGGACGCCGTCCTCGGTGTAGGACACGTAGTTCGGGCTCGGGCATTGCCCGGTGCTGTCCTCCTCGCGGACGCCGATCTTGTAGACGGCGGCCGGGTCCGCGCAGTCGATCGTCTCGATGTCGGCCTCGGTCTCGCTCACGTCGTTGACCTTGATGCAGTCGCCGACCTTCGCGTCGATGGCCGCGCCCGGCCCGGGCTGGGCGTCCCCCGTCGGTGCCGGTGGCGACGTGCCGGCCGTGGTCGGCGGGCCGGCGGCGGTGTCCGGCTTGCCGTCCCCGGCCATCAGGAACACGGCGGTGCCGGCGCCGATCAGCACCAGCAGGGCCACGATCACGACCACCATCGCGGTGTGGTTGTTCCGCGGCGGCTCCGGCGGCGGCTCCGGCCTCGGCGGTGGTGGTGCTTGCGGCTGGAACGGCCGCGCCGTAGGCGGTGGCTGGTATCCGCCGCCGGAATGCTGTCCGTACGGTGGTTGTTGGGCGTAGGGGCGCTGCTGCCCGTACGGTTGCTGACCGTGGGAGGGTCGGCCGTAGGGCTGGCGGTGCGGCTGGGCCGGTGGCGGGGCGGGACGTCCGCCGGGGTGCGGGCCGTATCCGCCCGGTCGCGGACCGTACGGCCCGGACTGGTACGGCGGCGTCGTCATGACGGCAATCTAGACGAATCTGGACGAGGAGAGCCCGAGACGTGACCGATGGCCCGCTGATCGTGCAGTCCGACAAGACCTTGCTGCTGGAGGTCGACCATCCCGCTGCGAACGACGCGCGGATGGCCATCGCCCCGTTCGCGGAGCTCGAGCGCGCGCCGGAGCACATACACACCTACCGGGTGACGCCGCTGGCGCTGTGGAACGCCCGCGCCGCAGGGCATGACGCCGAGCAGGTCGTCGACGCGCTCACCAACTACTCGCGCTACCCGGTGCCCCAGCCGCTGCTGATCGACATCGTGGACACGATGGGCCGGTTCGGCAGGCTGCAACTGCAGAACCACCCCGCGCACGGCCTCACGATGTCCACAATCGACCGTGCGGTGCTCGAGGAAGTGCTGCGGCACAAGAAGATCGCGCCGATGCTGGGCGACCGCATCGACGACGACACGGTCATCGTGCACCCCAGCGAGCGCGGCCGGCTCAAGCAGATGCTGCTGAAGGTCGGCTGGCCGGCCGAGGACCTGGCCGGGTACGTCGACGGCGAGCACCACGCGATCGAGCTGCGCGAGGAGGGCTGGGAGCTGCGCGACTACCAGCGCCAGGCGGCGGACACGTTCTGGGCCGGCGGGTCCGGTGTGGTCGTGCTCCCCTGTGGCGCGGGCAAGACGCTGGTCGGCGCGGCGGCCATGGCCCGCGCGCAGGCCACCACGCTGATCCTGGTGACCAACACGGTGGCCGGGCGGCAGTGGAAGCGCGAGCTGGTCGCGCGCACGTCGCTGACCGAGGACGAGATCGGCGAGTATTCGGGCGAGCGCAAGGAGATCCGCCCCGTCACCATCGCGACGTACCAGGTGATGACGCGCAAGTCGAAGGGCGAGTACCGCCATCTCGAGCTGTTCGACTCGCGCGACTGGGGCCTGGTCGTCTACGACGAGGTGCACCTGCTGCCGGCGCCGGTGTTCCGCATGACGGCGGACCTCCAGTCGCGACGGCGGCTCGGCCTGACCGCCACCCTGGTGCGCGAGGACGGCCGGGAGGGCGATGTCTTCTCCCTGATCGGCCCGAAGCGCTACGACGTGCCGTGGCGCGACATCGAGGCGCAGGGCTGGATCGCGCCCGCGGAGTGCATCGAGGTCCGCGTGACCCTGACCGACGCCGAGCGCCTCTCGTACGCGACGGCCGAGCCGGAAGAGCGGTACCGCCTCTGCTCGACGGTGGCGACGAAGCTGCCGGTGGTGCGGAAGATCCTCGAAAAGCACGCCGGCGAGCCCGCGCTGGTGATCGGCGCGTACCTGGATCAGCTGGAGGAGCTGGGCGAGGCGCTGGACGCACCGATCGTGCAGGGCTCGACACGCAACGCGGAGCGCGAACGCCTCTACGACGCGTTCCGCAGCGGCGAGCTGAACACGCTCGTCGTGTCCAAAGTGGCCAACTTCTCGATCGACCTCCCCGACGCGACGGTGGCCGTGCAGGTGTCCGGCACGTTCGGCTCGCGGCAGGAGGAGGCGCAGCGGCTGGGCAGGTTGTTGCGCCCCAAGGAGGACGGCCGGCAGGCGCACTTCTACTCGGTGGTGTCGAGGGACACCCTGGACACCGACTACGCGGCACACCGCCAGCGCTTCCTGGCCGAACAGGGCTACGCCTACACGATCCGCGACGCCGACGACTTCCTCGGCCCCGCGCTTCCGGAGGGCACGGGCTAGCGCAAGACATCCACAGGCGAACCGTGTTGCGCTAGCCCGAGCGGAAAGGGTCGGGGCAGTCGGCGGGACACGTGGAGGGCAGGGCGCCAGCCCTGCCCGCAATGCCCTGACCCAGGGCGGCGGAGGCTCGCGGGTCAAGGGTGGAGCGAAGCGGAATCGGCGAAGCCGACGCCGAAGGCGCCCTGGACGCGTGAGTGGCCGCCCGTAAATCCGCCGACGGCCCCGACCCCCTGCGGACACCCAGCCGGACCATCCACCCCGCGCTTGGCCAGGGTTTACAGAGCCGAGCCGGCCGGTGGACAAGTCAGTCGGCGATACGGGCCTCGGCGACAACCTTGGTGATGGGCGCGACGATCAACAGCTCCCCCGGTACCGCGTTGCGGCGGCCGTAGCTCTCGCCGCGTTCCTCGCCCATGTACCGCACCCCGAGCCGGACCGACCACGGCAGCATCTCCGCCGGGTCCGAGACGATGGTCGCCGTCGCGTAGAACATGGCGTACGAGTGCGGCGGGGTGTCGTCGTCCACGCACATCGCGAACCGCGGGTCGCGGCGCAACGCCTTGCCCTTCAGCGTGCTCTCGCCCGTGTTGAACACGATGCGGTCCACGCCGTCCGCGGAGTCGATCACGAACCACACCGGCGCGACGTGCGGCGAACCGTCCGCACGGACCACCGCGAGCTTGCCCGTGCGGGTTCCCGCCATGGCGAACGACAGCCACTCGTCGCGGTCCATCCGGTGTGCCATCAGGCGACCTCGGCCAGCACGGCATCGGTGAACGCCGGCCAGGCGTCGGCGGCCCACTGCCCGAAGTCGCGGTCGGTCAGCACCGCGGCGGCCACCGCGGCCTCCGGGTCGACCCACAGGAACGTCCCCGACTGTCCGAAGTGGCCGAACGTGCGGGGCGAGCTGTTCTTGCCGGTCCAGTGCGGGTTCTTGTGGTCGCGCAGCTCGAACCCGAGCCCCCAGTCGTTCTCCTTCTGGTACCCGAAGCCCGGCAGCACACCCGCCAGCCCGGGGAAGGCCACCGTCACGGCCTCGGCCAGGGTCGACGGCGCGACCAGCGTCGGGGACAGCAGCTCCGCCGCGAACCGGACCAGGTCGTCGCATGTGGACACCGCGCCCGCACCGGCGGTGCCCGCCAGGCGCGACGACGTCATGCCCAGCGGCTCCAGCACCGCCTCGGTCAGGTACTCGGCGAAGGGGATGCCGGACGCCTCGTGCACGGTGTCGGCCAGCACCTCGAACCCGGAGTTCGAGTACAGCCGCCGGTTGCCGGGGCGCGCCACCACCTTGTGCTCGTCGAACGCGAGCCCGGACGTGTGCGCGATCAGGTGCCGGACGGTCGAACCCTCGGGCCCGGCGGGCTGGTCCCACTCGACGGCGCCCTCCTCGACCGCGATCAACGTCGCGTACGCGGTCAGCAGCTTCGTCACCGACGCCAGCCTGAACTCCCGCGCCATCGGGCCCTCCGCGGCCAGCACCGCACCGCCGGAACCGACGACCGCCACGGCCGCGTGTTCCACCGGCCAGCCGGCCACCGCACGCACACTATCCATGCGCACGACGTTACTCACCAGGTCGGGTGAGTCCGTCCTCGGCGGCACCCAGCGAGAGCACCACCCGGTCGGTGCGCACCAGCGCCTCCGCCCTGCGCTTCGGCTTCACGCTGGTGTCGGTCGTGAGGTTGCGCAGCCGGATCGGCGGGCCGAGGTCGACCAGCGTCGGCACGTACTCGGCCTGGTCCACGGCCCACCCGTCCGGGCCGCGGCTGAACCGGAAGCGGACCATCACGCCCTCCTCCGTGGTGCCGAGCGACTGCTCGTGCCGGGCGACCTGGTTGCCGAGCCCGTAGGCCACCCACTTGCCGTTGATCTTCTCGAGCGGCTGCACGACGTGCGCGTGGTGCCCGACGATCAGGTCGATCGCCGGGTCGGCGAGCAGCCGCCGCGCCGTCTGGCGCTGGAAGGGCGTCGGGACGGACTCGTCCTCGTTGCCCCAGTGCAGGCTCGCGATCACGACCTGGGCACCCGCCTTGCGCGCGGCGCGGGCGGCGTTGAGCACCCGCTTCACGTCCAGCACGTTGCCCATCCACGGCTGGGACGGCTCGGTGCCGACGTTGAACCCGAAGGTGAACGACACCTGGCCGACCTTCACCCCGCGGACCTCGCGCACGAGCGGCGTCGCCGCCTCCTTCTCCGAGCGCGCCGAGCCGGTGTGGCCGATCCCGGCGCTGTCGAGCAGGTTCAGCGTGGTCTGCGCGCCCTTGAAGCCCTGGTCGAACGTGTGGTTCGACGCTGTCGAACATGTGTCGTAGCCGGTCGACGCGAGCGCGGCGGCCACCTCGGGCGGCGCGGAGAAGGTCGGGTAGCCCTCGAACGGGCCCCCGGCGTCCGCGAGCGGCACCTCGAGGTGGCAGATCGCCAGGTCGGCGGCCTCGACCGTGGAACGGACACCGGCGAAGATGTCGCTGAAGTCCCGGGCGCCGTCGCCGTCCTTGGTCGCCTGCTCGGTCAGCGCCGGGTGGATGAGCACGTCACCGGTCGCGAGCACGGAGAACGAGCCGGTCGGCGGGCGCGCGACCGGCGCGGAGTTGGGAGTCGAGGGGGTCTGCGGCTCGGGGATGGTGAAGCCGCCGCCGTCCCCCGACGCGTCCGAGCAGCCCGCGACGAGCGCGGACACTCCGCACACAACCAATAACCAACGGCGCACGGCCGTCATACTTCCGGTGTCGGGTGCCGGGTTTCAAGAGCCGATCGTCGTCAACTGCGGCGGCGGAGCAGCCGCAGCACCGCCAGCAGGACCACCAGCCCCACCACCAACGGGACCACCCGCTTGACCACCGAGGGCCCCGCGTAGGCCAGGAGGTCGATCGGCTCGGCCTCCGGCTGGGGCTCGACCGCGGTGAGCTTCGGCTTTGCCCGCGCCACCGGCGGGGCCTGCGCCGCGGCGGCCCGCCCGGCGTTGGCGCCCGTCTCGACGGCCTCGGCGCGTTCCGCCTCGACGACCGACAGCTTCGGCGAGTCCGGGGCCGCCTTCGCGGCCTTGGCCCGGGCCGGCTTCTTCGCCGGCGGGGCCGGTGGCGCGGCCTCCGGCGCCGACCCGAGCTTGCTGGCCAGGCACGCCGCGAACGAGTCGAGGATCTTGCCGCCCACCTCGGAGATCAGCCCGCGGCCGAACTGGGCCGGCTTGCCGGTGATCGACAGGTCGGTGTCGACGTGTCCGGCGGTCGACTCGCCCTCGGCCGTCAGCGTCACGGTGACCGTGGCGGACGCGGTGCCGTTGCCGCGGGTGTCCTTGCCGGCGGCCTTGATCACGACCTTGCGGGTGGCCTCGTCCTTCTCCAGGAACTCGCCGGATCCCTTGTACTGCAACGAGATCGGGCCGACCTTGACCTTGACCGTGCCCTTGAACGAGTCGCCGTCGACCTCGGTGAGGGCGGCACCCGGCATGCACGGCGCGACCCGCTCCGGGTCCAGCACCGCGGCCCACACGGTCTCCAGGTCGGCCGGCACGGAGAACTTGTGCTCGAGCTTCACGACAACCCCTCCCTCGGAAAGTCCGCGGCCCCGGGCGACGGGACTCCGTCCACCCGGGGCCGCGATCTCAGCCTATGCGCCAACCGCCGCGGATACCGCCCTGCCGGTGAGGACCTTGGCGAGGTGCTGGCGGAACTCGGTGTCGGCGTTGCCGTCGGCCGCGGGGCTCGTGCCCTCGGCCGCGTGCTCGGCCGCCGCCCTGATCGCCTCGGCGGTGGCCGGCCCGCCGACCAGCGCCTGCTCGACCGCGGTCGCCCGCAAGGGCGTCGCGGCCATGTTCGTCAGCCCGACGCGGGCCTCGGCGATCGAGCCGCCCTCGACGCGCACCGCGACCGCCACCGCGACCATCGACCACGCCTGGGCCACCCGGTTGAACTTCTCGTAGTGCGCCGACCAGCCGGTCTTCTTCGGCACCCGGATCTCGCACAGGATCTCGCCCGGGCGCATCGCGGTGGTGAAGAAGTCGGTGAAGAACTCCGCCGCCGGGATCGTGCGCCTCCCGTCGGCGCCGGCCACGACCATCTCGGCGTCCAGCGCGAGCGCCGGGGCCAGCAGGTCGCCCGCCGGGTCGGCGTGCGCGATCGAGCCGCCGAACGTGCCGCGGTGGCGCACCTGCGGGTCGGCCACGGTGTTGGTCGCCGCGGCCAGCAGCGCGGCGTGCTCGGCGACCAGCGGGTCGCGCTGCACGTCGTAGTGCGTGGTCATGGCGCCGATCACCAGGGCGTCGCCGTCCTCGCGGACGCCGCGCAGCTCGGCGACCCGGTTGAGGTCGATCAGCGTGGACGGCGCGGCGAGGCGCATCCGCAGCACCGGCAGCAGGCTCTGGCCGCCGGCGAGCACCTTGGCGTCCTCACCCGCCTCGGCCAGCGCCCGGACCGCATCGTCCACAGTGGTCGGTGCGACGTAGTCGAACGCGGCGGGGATCACTGGGTGCCTCCGGAGGTGTCGATGGAACCGAGGCCGCCGCCGGCCTCGCTGCCGAGCCCGCCCGCGTCGGACTGGCCGGTGCGGATCGCCTGCCACACCCGCATCGGCGTGCACGGCATCTGGATGTCGGTCACGCCGAAGTGGCGCACCGCGTCGACGACCGCGTTGACCACCGCGGGGGTGGAGGCGATCGTGCCGGCCTCGCCGACGCCCTTCACCCCGAGCACGTTCGACGTCGCCGGGGACTCCGTGCGGTCGGTGGTGAACGAGGGCAGGTCGACCGCCGACGGCACGAGGTAGTCGGCGAGCGTGCCCGTGGTCAGCGTGCCGTACTCGTCGTGCACGGCCTCCTCGTACAGGGCCTGCGCGATGCCCTGCGCTAGCCCGCCGTGCACCTGACCCTCGACGATCAGCGGGTTGATCACCTTGCCGATGTCGTCGACGCAGACGTACGAGCGGATCGTGACCCGGCCGGTCTCGGTGTCCACCTCGGTCGCGCACAGGTGCGTGCCGTGCGGGAAGGAGAAGTTCTCCGGGTCGAACGTCGCCTCGGAGTCGAGGTTCGGCTCGACGCCGTCGGGCAGGTCGTGCGCGGCGAACACAGCGAGTGCGATGTCCTGGATGGACACCGACTTCGCGTCCGCGCCCGCGCCCTTGACCCGGAACGAGCCGGCCGCGAACTCGACGTCGTCCTCGTTCGCCTCGAGCATGTGCGCGGCGATCGTCGCGGCCTTCTCCTTGACCTTGTCCGCCGCCCGCACGACGGCCATCGCGCCGACGGTCAGCGACCGCGACCCGTAGGTGTCCATGCCCTTGTGCGAGGACTGGGTGTCGCCGTGCAGGACCTCGACGTCCTCGAACGGCACGCCCAGCTGGTCGGCCACGATCTGGCTCCACGCCGTCTCGTGGCCCTGGCCGTGCGGCGAGGAACCGGTGACGACCTCGACCTTGCCGGTGGGCAGCATGCGGATCGCCGCGTGCTCCCAGCCGCCCGCCCCGTAGGACAGCGAGCCGAGCACCCGCGACGGGGCCAGGCCGCACATCTCGGTGAACGTGGAGATGCCGATGCCGAGCTGGACCGAGTCGCCACGCTCGCGGCGCTCGGCCTGCTCGGCGCGCAGCGCGTCGTAGCCGAACAGCTCCATCGCCTTCGCGGTGGCCGCCTCGTAGTTGCCCGAG
>CAWJCX010000023.1:0-25922 GCA_963841395.1 uncultured Actinomycetota bacterium | reverse complement strand
GACAGGCTGCCGCTGGTGTAGTTGGCGCACAGCAGGAACCGCTGGTCCTCGGTGACCGCGAGGTGGCAGGGGTCGGCCCCGCCGCTCGCCACGGTGTCCACCGCGGTGAGGCCGTCGAGGTCGACCGTCGTGATCGCGCCCTCGGCCGCCTCGTTGGCCGCGTACAACACCGGCAGCGCCGGATGCCGGGTCAGCCACGACGGTGAGGTCATCGCGACCTCACCCACCTGGGTCAGCCCGCCCGACGGGTCCTCACGCAGCGCCGTGATCCCCGTGCCGTTGCCGCCCGAGGCGGACGTGTAGCAGCCGACGTAGAGCATCAGGCCACCCTAGACGGGGTTGACGTGGCCTGACCGGGCTTCGAGACTGTTGCGTATCGCTCGGCCAGTTGTGGAGGAAGAAACATGACGCAGCCACGGGTGGTGGTCATCGGTGCCGGGATCGTCGGCTGTGCCGTCGCCGACGAGCTGACCGAGCGCGGGTGGACCGACGTCACGGTCCTCGAACAGGGGCCGCTGTTCGTCACCGGCGGCTCCAGCTCCCACGCCCCCGGCCTCGTCTTCCAGACCAACCCGTCGAAGACGATGACCGAGTTCGCCCGCTACACCGTGGAGAAGTACGTCTCCCTCGGCGTGTTCGACCAGGTCGGCGGGATCGAGGTCGCGACCACCCCGGCCCGCTGGGCCGACCTGCACCGCAAGCACGGCTGGGCCACCTCCTGGGGCCTCGACGCCCACCTGCTGACCCCCGAGCAGTGCGCCGCACTGCACCCGCTGCTCGAGCCGGACAAGATCCTCGGCGGCTACCACACCCCGACCGACGGGCTGGCCAACGCGGTCGCCGCCGGCGAGGCGCAGGGGCGCCGGGCCATCGAGCGCGGCGCGCGGTTCCTCGACCACCAGGAGGTCGTCGAGCTGCGGATCGAGGACGGGCGGGTCACCGGCGTCGTCACCACGACCGGCACGTTCGACGCCGACGTGGTCGTCTGCTGCGCCGGGTTCTGGGGCCCGAAGGTCGGCAGGCTCGCCGGGCAGGTGGTCCCGCTGCAGCCGCTCGCCCACCAGTACGCCACGACCACGCCGCTGCCCGCGCTCGCCGGCGCCGTCCGCGACGCCACCGCGCCGATCCTGCGCCACCAGGACGCCGACCTCTACTTCCGCGAGCACGGCGACCGGGTCGGCATCGGCTCCTACGCGCACCGCCCGATGCCGGTCGAGGAGTTCGCCGCCCACGCCGACGCGCCGGTGATGCCCTCGATGCTGTCCTTCACCGAGGAGGACTTCGCGCCGTCGTGGCGCGACGCGGTCGAGCTGCTGCCCGCGCTCGCCGAGTCCAAAGTGGAGGAGGCGTTCAACGGGATCTTCTCCTTCACCCCCGACGGCTTCCCGCTGATCGGCGAGTCCCGGGAGACGCCGGGTTTCTGGGTCTGCGAGGCCGTCTGGGTCACCCACTCCGCCGGCGTCGCGCGGGCGCTGGCCGAGACGCTCGTGGCCGGCCGCGCGAGCATCGACGTGCACGAGTGCGACCTGCACCGGTTCGAGGAGGTCCAGCTCTCGCCGGCGTTCGTGGCCCGGCGCGGCGCGCAGAACTTCGTCGAGGTGTACGACGTGGTGCACCCGCTGCAGCCGATGGAGGACCCGCGGCCGCTGCGCACGAGCCCGTTCTACCCGCGCCAGCAGGAGCTCGGCGCGATCTTCCTGGAGGCCGCGGGCTGGGAGCGGCCGCACTGGTTCGAGACCAACCCGGCCGAGGAGGTCCCGGAGCGCGGCGAGTGGGCGAACCGGTACTGGTCGCCGATCGCCGCCGCCGAGTCGCGCGCGACCCGGGAGCGCGTCGCGCTCTTCGACATGACGCCGCTCAAGCGCCTCGAGGTCGCCGGGCCGGGCGCGCTGGAGTTCCTGCAGCGGATGACGACGAACAACCTCGCCAAGAAGGTCGGCGCGGTGACCTACACGCTGCTGCTCGACCACGCCGGCGGCGTGCGCAGCGACCTCACCGTGGCGCGCCTTGCAGACCAGCGGTTCCAGCTCGGCGCGAACGGCAACCTCGACCTGGACTGGCTGCTGCGCCACGCCCCGGACGGCGTGACGGTCCGCGACATCACCGGCGGCACGTGCTGCGTCGGCGTGTGGGGCCCGCTCGCCCGCGACCTCGTGCAACCGTTGTCCCGTCAGGACTTCGGGCACAAGGCGCTGGGGTACTTCCGCGCGATGCCGGCCTACGTCGGGCACGTGCCGGTCACCGCGATGCGCGTGTCCTACGTAGGCGAGCTGGGCTGGGAGCTCTACACCAGCGCGGACAACGGCCTGAAGCTGTGGGACACGCTGTGGGCGGCCGGCCGGCCGCTCGGCGTGATCGCCGGCGGGCGGGCCGCGTTCAACAGCCTGCGCCTGGAGAAGGGCTACCGGCTGTGGGGCGTGGACATGACCACCGAGCACGACCCGTACGAGGCCGGCGTCGGGTTCGCGGTGCGGATGGACAAGGGCGACTTCGTGGGCCGGGACGCGCTGGCCGCCCGGGGGGAGCCCACGCGGAAGCTGACCTGCCTCACGATGGACCGGCCGGAGTCGGTGGTGCTGGGCAAGGAACCCGTGTACCTCGACGGGCGCCCGGCCGGGTACGTCACGAGCGCGGCGTTCGGCCACACCATCGGCAAGCCGATCGCCTACGCGTGGCTGCCGGCCGGGCTCGAGCCGGGCCGCGCGGTGGAGGTCGAGTACTTCGGTGAACGGTTCGCGGCCACGGTCGCCGCCGAGCCGCTGGTCGACCCGGAGATGGCCCGGATCCGGCGCTAGTCCGCCCAGTCGCCGGAGCCGCCGATCCGGTCGACCGCCACGCGGATGACGAAGCCCGGCGGCGGGTCGGGCATGGGCGGGAACGTCGTGCCGGGCCCGACGTAGGTCTGCGCGAGGCGGTGCAGCAGCTCGGGCGCGCCGCCCTCGGTGACGCGGGCCATGCCGTGCACCACGAGGTAGTCGCGCATGCCGATCGGGTTCGCCGTGCCGGCCTCGAAGGAGATCACCACGCGCGGCTCGCGCCGGACGTTGCGCAGCTTTTGCTGGCTCGCCATCAGGTGGCCCGACACCAGCTCGTCGCCGTCCAGGCCCATCCAGACGATCGCGACCTGCGGGGTGCCGTCGGAGTTGAGCGTCACGAGGTGGGCCAGCGCGCCGGACTCGACGAGGTCCCGCGCGGCCTTGTTGAGCCGGGGCATGGCGAGAAGCTACGCCGTTCGTTCGGGCAGCGGGAGGGGGATTGCGGGCAGGCCGTCGATGCTCGTGCGGTTGTGCGGCTTGGTCGCGCAGTACGCGGCGAACTCCGGCTCGGACTTGCGGCCGAAGAACTCCGAGTGCTGGGTGCGCTCCTCGCGGTAGTCCATGAACGGCACGGCGAAGCCGCAGCTGTCGCTCACCATGGTCGCGTGGACCAGGACGATCGAGCGGGCGCCCGGCCCGTCGGCGGCGGCGAAGTGGCCGATCAGCCCGGGCCAGCGCGGGTCGTCGCGGAAGACCGGCTCGCCGCGGCCGTGGATGCGCAGCACCTTCGGCGGCCCGGTGAACGCGCACCACATCAGCGTGACGCGGCCGTTCTCCCGCAGGTGCGCGACGGTCTCCGCGTGGCTGCCGCCGAAGTCGAGGTAGGCGAGCGTCAGGTCGTCGAGCACCGCGAGCGTGCCCTCACGCCCCTTCGGCGACAGGTTGACGTGCCCGTCGGCGGCCAGCGGCGCGGACGCCACGAAGAACACCTTCTGCTCCTCGATGAACGCCCGCAGCCGCGGCTCGATCTTGTCGTAGACCTTCCCCATATCCCGAATCTACGCGCGAGCCGGAGGTATCCCACCGACTTCCGCGGCGAGATACCGCCCACACGCGGCTCGGTGCCTACGCGGTCACCGGGAGGTCGACGCCGGTCAGTTCGGCGGAGAGGGTCCACAGGCGGGCGGCCTGCTCCGGGTCGATCGCGTGTTCGCGGACGCCCGGGGTCATGCCCTCACCGGTGGCGATGCCCGCGATCTCGCAGTCCTCGAGGTAGACGCCGCCCTGGCCGGCGAGCTGCGGGGACGTCGCCGCCCAGGTCTGGGTGGCCGCGCCCTGCTCCGGGGTCTTGAACATCGACGGGTCGACCATCGTGCCGTCCTCGTGGATCCAGCCTCGCTCGACCATCTCCGCCTTCGACAGGTGACGCTGAAGCGGCGTCATGATGCCGCCCGGGTGCAGCGCGAACGCCCGCACGCCGGCGTCGCGGCCGATCTTGTCCAGGTGCACGGCGAACAGCACGTTCGCCGACTTGGCCTGGCCGTAGGCCACCCACTTGTCATAGCCGCCGCGGGCGAACATCACGTCGTCCCAGCGGATGCCCGAGCGCTGGTGACCGGCCGAGGACACCGAGACCACCCGCGCGCCGCCGCCGGTCACGAGCCGCGGCCACAGCCGGGTGACGAGCGCGAAGTGGCCGAGGTGGTTGGTCGCGAACTGGGCCTCCCAGCCCGGGCCGACGCGGGTCTCCGGGCAGGCCATGATGCCCGCGGAGTCGATCATGATGTCGATGTCGCGGCCGGTGGCGAGGAAGCGCTCCGCGAACGCGCGCACGCTCTCCAGGTCACCCAGGTCCAGCTCGTCGACCTCGACGTTCGGGATGTCCTCGACCGCCTCGCGGGCGGCCTCGGCGCGCCGCGCCGGGACCACCACCTGGGCGCCCGCCTTCGTGAGCGCGCGGGTCGTCTCGATGCCGATGCCCGAGTAGCCCCCGGTGACGATCGCGAGCCTGCCGGTCAGGTCGATGCCCGACAGGACCTCGTCCGCGGTGCTCGTGGCGCCGAAGCCGGAACCGATCTTGTGCTGTGGAGTCGTCATGCGTCCGACGCTACGAGCTGGTGTGCGCTCCAGGTCAAACGCGGCGGCTCACTTCGGCTTGTTGTAGCCCGCTCGCCGCAGCGCGTCGGCCATCGCGCCGCTGCCCGCGTCCTGCCGCTGCTGCTGCCCGCGCCGCTGCTGGCCGCCGCCGCGCTGGCCACCCTGCTGCTTGCCGCCCCGCTGCCCACCGCCGCGCTCGCCGCGGTCGCCGCGGTCGCGCTGGCCGCCGCGCGGCGGGGTGGTCTCCTCGTCGAGCTTCAGCGTCAGCGAGATGCGCTTGCGCGGGATGTCGACCTCGAGCACCTTCGCGCGCACGATGTCGCCGGACTTCACGACCTCGCGGGGGTCCTTCACGAAGGTGTGCGACAGCTGCGAGACGTGCGCGAGCCCGTCGCAGTGCACGCCGATGTCGATGAACGCGCCGAACGCGGCCACGTTCGTCACGACGCCCTCCAGCACCATGCCGACCTTCAGGTCGTTCAGCGTGTGCACGGCGTCGTCGAACGTCGCGGTCTTGAACGCCGGCCGGGGGTCGCGGCCGGGCTTGTCCAGTTCGGACAGGATGTCCGTGACCGTCGGCAGCCCGAACGTCTCGTCGACGAACTGCTGCGGGGACAACGACTTCAGCCTCGTCGAGCCGATCAGCTCGGCGAGCTCCAGGCCCGTGGCCGTCACGATCCGCCGCACCACCGGGTACGCCTCGGGGTGCACGCTGGACGTGTCGAGCGGGTCGTCGCCGCCCGGGATGCGCAGGAAGCCGGCGCACTGCTCGAACGCCTTCGGCCCGAGCTTCGGCACGCTCTTCAGCGCGGTACGCGAGCGGAACGGGCCGTTGGCGTCGCGGTGCGACACGATGTTCGACGCGAGCGCGGAGCCGATGCCGGACACCCGGGTGAGCAGCGGCACCGACGCGGTGTTGAGGTCGACGCCGACACCGTTCACGCAGTCCTCGACGACCGCGTCGAGGGAGCGGGACAGCTTCACCTCGGAGATGTCGTGCTGGTACTGCCCGACCCCGATGGACTTGGGGTCGATCTTCACCAGCTCGGCCAGCGGGTCCTGCAGCCGCCGCGCGATCGACACCGCGCCGCGCAGCGACACGTCGAGTTCCGGCAGCTCCTGGGAGGCGTAGGCGGACGCCGAGTACACCGACGCGCCCGCCTCGGACACCATCACCTTGGTGAGCTTGAGGTCCGGCGCCTTGGCCAGCAGCTCGGCGGCGAGCTTGTCGGTCTCCCGCGACGCCGTGCCGTTGCCGATGGCGATCAGGTCGACGTTGTACACCTTGGCCAGCTGGTGCAGCTTCACCAGCGACTCGTCCCACCGCCTCGCGGGCGCGTGCGGGTAGATCGTGTCGGTGGCGACGACCTTGCCGGTGGCGTCCACGATCGCGACCTTGACGCCGGTGCGCAGGCCCGGGTCGAGGCCCATCGTGGCGCGGGTGCCGGCGGGCGCGGCGAGCAGCAGGTCGCGCAGGTTCGCGGCGAACACCCGGACGGCCTCGTCCTCGGCGGCCCCGCGCAGCCGGGTGCGCAGGTCGATGCCGAGGTGCACGAGGATGCGGGTGCGCCAGGCCCAGCGGACGGTGTCGCCGAGCCACTTGTCGGCCGGGCGGCCCCGGTCGTCGACGCCGAAGCGGGCCGCGATCATGGCCTCGTAGTCCGACGGGCCGGGCGGCTGCTCGTCGGAGTCGTGCGCGTCGAGGGTCAGCTCGAGCATCTCCTCCTTCTCGCCGCGGAACATGGCGAGGATGCGGTGCGACGGCAGCTTCGTGAACGGCTCGGAGAAGTCGAAGTAGTCGGCGAACTTCGAGCCCGCCTCCTGCTTGCCGTCGCGGACCTTCGCGACGAGCCGGCCCTGGCCCCACATCCGCTCGCGCAGCGTGCCGATGAGGTCGGCGTCCTCGCCGAAGCGCTCGACCAGGATGGACCGGGCGCCGTCGAGCGCGGCCTGCACGTCGGCGACGCCGTTCTCCGCGCCGGTGGCGGCGTCCGTGAAGACCGCGGCCGCGGCCTGCGGGTCGGTGTTCGGGTCGCCGAGCAGCCCGTCGGCGAGCGGCTCGAGGCCGGCCTCCCGGGCGATCTGGGCCTTGGTGCGCCGCTTCGGCTTGTACGGCAGGTAGATGTCCTCGAGGCGGGCCTTGGAGTCGGCGGCCATGATCTGCCCGGACAGCTCGTCGGTCAGCTTGCCCTGGGTCTTGATCGAGTCGAGCACGGCCGCGCGGCGCTCCTCCAGCTCGCGCAGGTAGCGCAGCCGCTCCTCGAGCGTGCGCAGCTGGGCGTCGTCCAGCGCGCCGGTGACCTCCTTGCGGTACCGGGCGATGAACGGGACCGTCGACCCGCCGTCGAGCAGCTCCACGGCCGAGCGCACCTGGCGCTCGGCGACGTTGATCTCCTCGGCGATACGGAGGAACACGGAGGGGGGAGTGGCGGTCGCTGTCACGGCTCAGCATTCTGCCGCGCCCCACCGACGGCGCCGCGCCCCGGTAGCGGGTTTCATCCGGGTTACCCACGGGTAGCCGGTCGCGAAGGAGGCGAGCGCCATGGCCGAGCAGCCGAAGGTGACCGAGGAACAGGCACGGGCAGTCGCGGAGGAGGCGCGGGAGAGCGGCTGGGACAAGCCGTCCTTCGGCAAGGAGCTGTTCCTCGGCCGCTTCCAGCTCGACCTGATCCACCCGCACCCCATCCCGGACGCCGAGGACGACGCGCGGGCCCAGGTCTTCCTCGGCAAGCTGCGCGAGTACTGCGTGGGCCTGGACGGCGCGGTGATCGAGCGCGACGCGCGCATCCCGGACGAGTGGGTCGCGGGTCTCGCCGAGCTGGGCTGCTTCGGCATCAAGATCCCCGAGTCCTACGGGGGTCTCGGCCTGACCCAGGTCGCCTACAACAACGCGCTGATGCTGGCCGGCTCCGTGCATCCGAGCATCGGCGCGCTGCTGTCCGCGCACCAGTCGATCGGCGTGCCCGAGCCGCTCAAGCTCGCCGGCACCGAGGAGCAGAAGCGTGAGTTCCTGCCCCGTTGCGCGAAGGGCGCGGTGTCGGCCTTCCTGCTGACCGAGCCGGACGTCGGCTCCGACCCGGCGCGGATGGCGTCCACGGCCACTCCCGTCGAGGACGGCTACCTCCTCGATGGGGTGAAGTTGTGGACCACGAACGGGGTCGTGGCCGAGCTCCTCGTGGTGATGGCCCGGGTGCCGAAGTCCGACGATCACCGCGGCGGCATCTCCGCGTTCGTCGTCGAGGCCGACTCGCCGGGCATCACCGTGGAGCGGCGCAACGCGTTCATGGGCCTTCGTGGCATCGAGAACGGCGTGACCCGGCTGCACCAGGTGCACGTGCCGCGCGGGAACCTGATCGGCCGCGAGGGTGACGGCCTCAAGATCGCGCTGACCACGCTGAACGCCGGCCGGCTCGCGATCCCGGCCTCGTGTGCGGGGGCGGCCAAGTGGGCGCTCAAGATCGCCCGCGAGTGGTCGGCGGAGCGCGTGCAGTGGGGGCGGCCGGTGGGCCGGCACGGCGCGGTGGCCGGCAAGCTCTCGTTCGTCGCGGCCACGACGTTCGCCCTCGAGTCCGTGTTGGAGCTGTCCGGGCAGCTGGCCGACCAGGGCCACCACGACATCCGGATCGAGGCGGCGCTCGCGAAGCTGTGGGCCAGCGAGATGACCTGCCTGATCGCCGACGAGCTGCTGCAGATCCGCGGCGGCCGCGGCTACGAGACCGCCGAGTCGCTGGCCGCGCGTGGTGAGCGGGCGGTGCCGGTCGAGCAGCTGGTGCGCGACATGCGGATCAACCGGATCTTCGAGGGCTCCAGCGAGATCATGCGGCTGCTGGTGGCGCGCGAGGCGGTCGACGCGCACCTCGCGGCCGCGGGCGACCTCGCCGACCCGAAGGCCGACCTCGCGCGCAAGGCGAAGGCGGCCGGGAAGGCGAGCGGCTTCTACGCGAAGTGGCTGCCGCAGCTCGTGACCGGCAAGGGCCAGGTGCCCACGGCGTACCGCGAGTTCGGTCCACTCGCGACGCACCTGCGCTACGTCGAGCGGGCCTCGCGCAAGCTCGCCCGGTCCACGTTCTACGGCATGGCCCGCTGGCAGGCGGGGCTGGAGAAGCGGCAGGGCTTCCTCGGCCGGATCGTCGACATCGGCGCGGAGCTGTTCGCCATGTCCGCGTCGTGCGTGCGGGCCGAGCTGCTCGGCGACTCCGCGCGCGAGCTGGCCGACGTGTTCTGCCGGCAGGCGCGGCTGCGCGTCGAGCGGCTCTTCGACGGGCTGTGGGCCAACACCGACGACGCGGACTCTCAGGTTGCCGCGGCTACGCTCGAGGGCAGGTACTCCTGGCTGGAGGCCGGAGTCCTGGACCAGAGCGAGGGGACCGGTCCATGGATCGCGGACTGGCGGGCGGGTGCGTCCAGTGAGCAGAATGTCGCTCGTCGCTACCTGTCACCAACCACGGCGGACACTTCGGCATAAGTCCACCATCTGTGGTCTGAGACTCAAGCCACAGTCACTTGCAGTTAGTTTCACGGGTGCGATGATTGCACCCGTGAAACTAACGACGCCCTCCTCGGTCGACTCGGTGACCGACGACGTCATGGGTTTCCTCTCGCACCTGAAGAAGAGCGGCGAGGCGCACATATTGAGTGTCGCGGCCGGACTCGATCTGTCATTCTCCCAACTGCGCGCCCTGCTGGTGCTCGCCGACTGCCAGGAGGAGCTGGCGGTCCACGAGCTCGCGGCGCGGCTAGGGTCGTCCGTGGCCACGGCAGGGCGTGCGGTGCACGCGCTCGCCCGGGCCGGACTGGTCACTCGCAGGGAGGACGAGCAGGACCGCAGGGTCAAGCGGGTCAGGTTGGCCGAGCACGGCCGGGCACTGGTGGCCGGGTTCGTGCAGGCGCACCGCGAGGCCATCCGTGAGTGCGTCGAGACGCTCAGCGACCGCGAGCGGGAGAATCTTGCCGAGGCACTGGCGCCGATTCTCGCTCGGGGCAACCACCAGATTTCAGCAATCGGCTGCTAGGCAAGGGGATAGGCCTTGATGGAACCAATGAGTCCGGCACCCGCCGCGGGGGCGGCACCCGGGTCGGACAAGCTCGACCGCAGAGTTCTCGCTGTGGGTGGCGTGGTCGTGCTCGGCGCGATCATGGCGATGCTCGACATCACCGTCGTCAATGTCGCGCTCGACCGCCTGATCATCGAGTTCAACACGACGCTCGACCAGATGCAGTGGGTGACCACGGGCTACACCCTGGCGCTCGCGACCGTGATCCCGCTGTCCGGCTGGGCGGCGGATCGCTTCGGTACCAAGCGGATCTACCTGACCGCGGTGTTCCTGTTCATGGCCGGCTCGGCGCTGGCCGGCACCGCGTGGTCGACCGAGACGCTGATCCTGTTCCGGGTCCTGCAGGGCCTGGGCGGCGGCATGCTGATGCCGCTCGGCATGACGATCCTGACCAAGGCGGCCGGTCCCGAGCGGGTCGGCCGGGTGATGGCCGTGCTCGGCGTGCCGATGCTGCTCGGCCCGATCATCGGCCCCATCCTCGGCGGCTGGCTCGTCGACGACGTGTCGTGGCGCTGGATCTTCTACATCAACATCCCGATCGGCATCGTGTCGCTGATCCTCGGCGCCCGGATTCTGGACAAGGACGAGCCGCGGCCGACCGAGAAGCTCGACGTGCTCGGCCTGCTCCTGCTCTCGCCGGGACTGGCGGCGCTGATCTACGGCCTGGCCCAGGTGCCCTCGCACGAGGGCTTCGGGGACCCGGAGGTGTACCTGCCGGCGGTCGGCGGTGCCCTGCTGGTGATCGCGTTCATCTGGCACGCGGCACGCACGCCGCACGCGCTGATCGACCTGAAGCTGTTCCGCGACCGCGGGTTCTCGGTCGCGACCGGCACGATGGTGCTGTTCACGGCCGCGTTCTTCGGCTCCATGCTGCTGTTCCCGCTGTACTTCCAGCAGGTGCGAGCCGAGGGCGCGCTGGACGCGGGCCTGCTGCTGGCACCGCAGGGCATCGGCGCGATGATCATGATGCCGATCGCCGGCACGCTCGTGGACCGCGGCTACGCGGCGCGGATGGCCCAGTTCGGCATCGTGATCATCGTCGGCTCGATGGTGATGTTCACCCAGCTCACCGACACCACGTCGTACTGGACGATCGGTGCGTCGCTGTTCGTGCTCGGTATCGGCATGGGCATGGCGATGATGCCGATCATGTCGATCGCGCTGAAGACGTTGAAGCAGGAGAACGTCGCCCGCGCGTCGACGAGCCTGAACATCATCCAGCAGGTGGCCGCGTCGATCGGTACGGCGATGCTGTCGGTGCTGCTGTTCAACGAGGTCAAGGACCGCCTCGCCCCGGTCGTCGCGCAGCTGCAGGCCGCGGCGCCGCCCGGGACGCCGGCACCGTCCGGGATGTCGATGCAGGACCTGCCGGAGCAGGTCCGCCAGCTCCTCGCCCCGGCGCTCGCCGACGCCTACTCGTCGACGTTCGTGTGGGCCGCGGTGCTGCTGGCCGTCGCGTTCATCCCGGCGCTGTTCCTGCCGCGCGGCAAGGGCACCCCGCCCGCGCCGGTGGCGAGCTCGGCGGACACCGAAGCGGCCGCCGGAGCGGCCGCCGAGCCGGAGCCCGTCGGCGAGGGCGAGCGCCGCTGACCCGAGTACGACCACGGCGCCGGGAGTCCACATCGGACTCCCGGCGCCGCTGTCATTCCCGGGTCGTGTAGGTGTCCAGAGCGGTCAGGCTGACGTCCGGGTCGGCGTGCTCGCGCAGGTCCGTGACGAACGTGCGCCAGCGCTCCGGCCAGCCCGCCTCCGGGCCCGCCTGGCGGGCGATGGCGAGGCCCAGCACCGGGTGCGTGGCGGTGGCGAGCTCGTAGAGGTGGTCCTGCGGCAGCTTCGCCACCCGGCCGGCGAGCCGGCCCAGCACCGCGTTGTGCGCCCGCCACGCCCACCGCGGCTCGTCTGCCAGCGACGCCACCCGGCCCAGCGCGGCCACGCCGTCGCCGTCCGGCTCGAACGCCACCGCGGCCGCCGCGAGATCGATCACCGGCCCGCGCAGCGTCGGGTCGGCCGACAGCGCGCTCGCGAGTGCCGCGGCCGCGGCCCGCCGGCTCGGCGACCCGTGGCCGTCCCGCCGGACGAGGTCCGCGACGGCCTGGATCCGTTGGCGCGCCGGGAGATCCCGGTCCGCGGTGGTGACCACCGCGGGTGCGGCGAGCAGCCGGGTGACGGCCGCGACCAGCGGCGCCGGGTCCTCGGTGGCCGTGGCGCCGGCGACCAGCGCGGCCAGCGCCTCCCGCCAGCTCGCGGTGTTCGCGAGGTCGGCCACCCGCTCGACGAGCATCTGGGTGCCCGTCTCGTCCCAGCGCGCCCACGCCGCGAGCGTCGCGAGGCCCAGCCGTGCGGTGTCCGGCTCGGCCGCGTCGGCGACCGTGTGGATCAGCGCCGCGTACCGCGCCCGGTGCGCCGGGGCGAGCGTGTACGGGTCGAGGTCGAGCAGGGCGGTCGACACCCCGTGCCCGGCCGACGCGGCCTCCTCCAGCAGCGGCCACGCGTCCGGCAGGCACCACCGCGCGGCGGACACGACCGCGCGCCGCACGTCGCGGTGCTGGTCGGGCTCGTGCCACGCCGCCGCGAGCGTCGCCGCCGCGCCCGGTGCGTGGTGCGCGGCCAGCAGCCGCACGGCCTCCTTGCGCGAGGTGACCTTCGGGCTCGTGAGGATCCGGTCCAGGGCCGCGCCGAGCTGCTCCGGCGGCACGAACCGGGCGCACCGGGTGACCGCGTAGACCGCCACCCGCGCCTTGTCGTCGTCCGCGTGCGCCAGCAGGTCGTCCAGCACGCCGGCCGGCTCGTCGGTCCACGCCAGCGCGCCGAGGGCCGCCTCCGCGACCGGCAGCTCCGGGTCGTCCACATAGGAGCGCAGCACCTCGAGCGAGCCCGGTACCCGGGCCAGCCGGTGCACGGCGGTGACCCGGTCCCACGTCGTCCGCTTCCGGTTCGGTGCCGCCGCCTTCGCCAGCAGCCCGACGTAGGTCGCGCACTGCCGGGGCAGCCAGCGGGCGAAGCACCCGTCGAACCACGGCACGTACCGCACGCCCCGCTTGAGGAACCGGCCGTGCAGCGGCTTGGTGAACACGTCGTCGAGCAGGTCCGTACGCCGGAAGCCGATGCCGTTGCGCACCACCGGAAACGTGATGGTCGACCGGTCCGCCGCGAACACCACGCCGAGGCGCTCGTCGCGGGTCGTGGGCGGGGCCAGCCACAGCTCGATGGCCTGTCGCACCACGTGGTCGTCGGTCGCGCGGCGCGCCTGGTCCAGCAGCGCCTGCAGGCCGGGCATCGCCCACGTGCGGCGGCCGAGCCCGTGGGCGAGCGCGAGCGCGATCTCGAACCGGCCGAGCCGCGCGTCGGACTCCAGCCGCGCCCGCAGCGCCTCGAACACCCGGTGCTCGCCGCCGCGCGGCAGCTCGCGGTCGAGCGCGTACAGGTTCAGCGACGGCCGCTTGTCGCCGAGCCTGGTCAGCGCCTCCAGCCCGACCTCGACCAGCCCCGGCTGCCTGCTCAGCGCGCCCTGCCGGATCAGCCGCGCGATCAGCGCCCGCACGCTGGTCTGCGTCGTCCAGGAGCAGTCCCGGGCCTGCGCGGCGTCGGTCATCAGCTTCAGCAGGTCGGGTGCCTCGGCCGGGCGGAACAGCCACGGCGGCACCTCGGCCAGCGCGCGGAACGCCACCAGCCGCACCGGGTCCTGCTCGTTGCGCAGCCGGTTGAGCGAGCCCAGCATCTCGGCGAAGGAGTCCTGGTCGCGGCTCACCGCGGCGGCCCGGATCAGGCAGCCGTAGCCCTCGGCCCGCTCGTCGGCGGTGGCGCGGCGGGTCGCCTCGCGCAGCGTCTCGAACGCCCGCGACCACGGCAGCCGCGCGGTCACCGCGAGCCGGATGCCGGCGTCGCCGTCGACCCGCCGCAGCGCCAGCAGCCGCTCCGCCGCGGCCGTGCGCGCGTCCGCCGGCAGCTCGTCCAGCAGCGCGATCGGCACCTGCGACAGCGTCAGGTCCCGCTGCCCGACCACGCCGTCGTAGAACGCCGCGCGCCGCGTCGGCGGCAGCACCCGCAGGAACCGCCCGAGCTGGTAGGCGCCGAGTGCCCGGCCGAACGCGACCAGCTCGTCGTCGGTCGCGCCGAGCAGCGCCCGCCACAGCGCGCGGCCGCCCGGCACCCCGCCCGGGCGGCGCGGGTCGAGCAGCACGCGCAGCAGCGCGGCGGGATCGTGGCGGGCGAGCAGCCCGATCGTGCGGGCGAGTGCGAACGGCACCGGTGCGTGCCCGGAGGTCCGTTCGAGCACGGCCAGCACGCGGCCCGGCTCGCCGAGCGCGGCCGCCGCGAGCCCGGAGCCGACCGTCTCCAGCAGCCGCGACCAGCCCGACCGCGGGGTCGCCGCCAGCTCGGCGTCGAGGTGGTCGAGGAAGACCGCCGGGTGCAGGTGACCGATCATCCGCCAGCCGGTGACCGCGTACCCGAGCCCGGGCAGCAGGGCGGCCACGGTCGGTGCCGTGCACACCGGCAGCAGCACCGCCGCCTCGACGTCGCCGAACCGGGACCGCACGGCCGGCAGCAGCGCCTCGGCGAGCTCCGTGGCGCGGCGCCGGCGGACGTGCTGGTACAGCGAGGCACGCAGCGCGGTCGGCAGCCGCGCCACCCGCGCGGCGAACACGTCCGGCGGCAGTCCCAACCGGACCGCCACGCCCAGCGCCGTGCGCACCACGGCGGGCTGTTCGGCGGACAGGCAGCGCTCGACGAAGGAACGCTCACCGGCCACCGACGCCAGGTGCAGCCCGGCCTGGCGGGCGAAGCCGCCCTCGGCGTACAGCTCGTCGAGCAGGCGGGTCCGTTCCGGCGCGGGCAGCGTCCGGGCCGTGGTGGCGAGCTCGCGCTGGCGCGCGCCGTAGGACAGGCCGTCGAGGTTGGCGAGAAGCCGTCGTGCGGTGGTCACGAGGCGTGATTGTGCCCCGTGACCACCGTTCGGATCAGCCGATTTGCAGGGTTGCCACCCGGCCCTGCGCGCCGGAGGCCCAGCACGCGCCGTCCCGGCCGCAGTCGACCGAGTCGAACGTGCCGTCGTCGAACTGGTGCCAGCGCCGGCCGCCGTCGAGGCTGATGTCGCTGCCCGTCGGGCCGACCGCGAGCAGCACGGAGCTCAGGAACGGGTGGTAGACGACCGCGGAGCGGTAGCCCTGCGGCGAGTTCACCGGCTCGCGCCAGGAGCGCCCGCCGTCAGCGGTCAGCGCCAGGTTGTGCTCGCCGCCGGCCGGGTTGAGGAAGTCGCCGCCGATCGCGATGCCCTGCCGTGGCGTGCGGAACGCGACCGCGAACACGCCCGCGCTCGGGTTGCTCAGCAGCGGCGTGTCGCTCACCGTCCACGTGCGACCGCGGTCGGCGGAGTGCAGCACCCGGGCGACAGTTCCGCCGCCGGTGGCGATCCAGGCGTCGCGCTTGCCGGTGGTGGTGATGCACTGGCCGCTGGCGGAGAACTCGAACTCGCCGTCGATCGCCGGCGGGATCCCCTTGTCGGGCACCAGCCGCCACGACCGGCCACCGTCCGAGGTGGACAGGATGCGGAAGTGGCCGTCGACCGGGTCGCCCGCGGCGAGCCCGTGGCGCTCGTCGAAGAACGCCACGCAGTCGTAGAACGCGGCCGCCTCGGTGTTGCGGAAGGTCTCGGTCCACGTGGCGCCACCGTCGGTGGTCCGGTAGATCCGCGAGTCCTCGCCGTTGCCGATCGACAGCGCCACGGCCGTTCGCGCGTCGAACGCCTCGATGTCGCGGAAGTCGAGGGCGGCGGTGTCGGGCGGGCCGACCTGGCGCCAGGTCCGGCCGCCGTCGACGGTCCGCAGCACGGTGCCGCGCGCGCCGCTGGCCCACGCCACGTGCCGGTCGACCGCGGACAGACCCCGCAGCTGGGCGTCGGTTCCCGTCGGGGTGAGCTGCCAGGACAGCGGGCCGGCGCCCGCCACGCCGGCCGGCACCACCACCAGCGCCGCCAGAACGAGCAGGACAATCGTGAGCGCACGCTTCATGTGTCGGCAAGATAGCCGAGCAAGGGGGAGGAGAACAGATGGACGAGGTACGGCTTCGCCCGCCGCGCAACCAGGTCGAGCGGCGGGCGGTGAGCTACTGGCTCACCAACGAGCTGCTGTCCGCGGTCGTCCCGGCCGCGATCCTGGCCGTGCTGGCGGCGATCATCGGCCCGGCGCGGCCGTGGCTGCTGCTCGCGGTGGTCGTCGTGCTCGTGGTGGGCGTGCCGTACGCGATCGTCGTGCCGCTGTGGCGCTACCGGGTGCACCGCTGGGAGGTCACCGAGGACGCCGTCTACACGCGCACCGGGTGGCTGTGGCAGGAGTGGCGGATCGCGCCGATGTCGCGGATCCAGACCGTGGACACCGCGCGCGGGCCGCTGGAGCAGCTGTTCCGCCTGTCGAGCGTCACGGTGACCACGGCGTCGGCGGCCGGTCCGCTCAAGATCCACGGGCTGGACCACGAGCTGGCGGCGGACCTGGTGGCGCGGCTGACCGAGACGGCGCAGGCCAACCGCGGGGACGCCACGTGACCGCGGCGGACACCGGCGAGTGGCAGCGGCTGCACCCGCGCACCGTCGCGGTCACCGCGCTCACGCTCGCCGGGCTCGGGGTGTCGATCTGCGTCCCGATCCTGCTCGGCATGCTGCGCGACGACCAGCCGGTCGGCCTCATGCTGCTCATCGGGGCCGGCGGCGTGGTCGCGCTGACCGGACTCGGCGCGCTCGCGGACCGGCTGCGCTGGCGGCACACGACCTACCGGGTCACCGACGAGCGGGTCGAGCTGCGGTTCGCGTGGGTGCTGCACAAGCTGCGGTCGATCCCGCGGGAACGGGTGCGCACGGTCGACCTGACCGCGAACCCGCTGCTGCGCGCGTTCGGGCTGGCGAAGGTCAAGATCGGCACCGGGCAGCAGGGCGGCCACCACGGCAGCCAGCTCACGCTGGACCCGATCGGCCGGGCGCACGCCGAGGACCTGCGCCGGGTGCTGCTGGACCGGGCGGCACCGTCCACCACGCAGGCCCGGGTCCCGCCGGGCGCGCCGCTCGCCGAGCTCGACTGGGCCTGGCTGCGGTACGCCCCGATCTCGGTGTCGACGCCGCTGCTCGGTGCGGCGGCGTTCGGCGCGGTGCTGCAGGCGTCGGAGTGGTTCGACCTGCAGGGCGCGGTGTTCCGGACGGTCCGCGACCTGTTCGGCGGGCTGCCGATCGCCGGGCTCGCGGCGGTGCTCGTCGTGGCGGGACTGGTGGTCGGGTTCGTCGCCTCGCTGGGCGTGTTCGTCGAGATGTGGTGGCGCTACCGGCTGACCAGGGAGAACGGCACGCTGCGGGTGCACCGCGGCCTGCTCACCACGCGGTCCCTGTCGCTGGAGCAGCGCCGGCTGCGTGGCGTCGACGTGTTCGAGGCGCTCGGGTCGCGGCTGCTCGGTGCCGCCCGGGTCGACGTGGTCGCCACCGGCCTGCAGACACGCTCGGACAGCGAGCGGTCCGACCCCAAGACGCTGCTGCCGCCCGCGCCGCTCGCGGTCGCGCACCGGGTCGCCGTCGACGTGCTCGGCGCGTCCCCGTTGTCCGATGTGGACATACGGTCGCACCCGCGGGCGGCCCGGTCCCGGCGGCTGCGCTGGGCGATCCTCACCGTGCTCACGGTCGTCGCGGTGCCGGCCGTGCTGGGCCTGCTGCTGACGGTCGTGCTGGTGCACCTGGCGTGGATCGCGGCGGTCGTGCTGACGCCGGTCGCGGTGGCGCTCGCGCTCGACGCCTACCGCAACCTCGGCCACGGCCTGTCCGGCGACTACCTGGTGACCCGCTACGGCGCCGGCAGCCGGCACACGGTGGCGTTGCTGCGGGGCGGGATCATCGGGTGGACCGTGCGCAGCTCGCCGTTCCAGCGCCGGGCCGGCCTGGTGAGCGTGGCGGCGACGACCGCGGCGAACAGCGGCGAGTACGTCGTGCGCGACGTCGGCGAGAGCGAGGGCCTGACCTTCGCCGCCGACGCCGTGCCGGGGCTGCTCACACCGTTCCTGGAGCCGCGGGGGTGATCATTCGCTGATCGGCGCGTGCCTGCCCGGGCGCTCGAGGTAGGTGGCGTCGGGCTCGGTGAACCCGAAGCGGCGGTAGAGGTCGTGGGCGTCGGCGGTGTGCAGCATCCAGCGGAACCCGGCGCCCGGCCCGTCCTCGACCATCGCGGTGACGAGCGCCGTGCCGACCCCGCGCCCGCGCGCGTCGTCGACCACGAACACGTCGGCGAGGTAGGCGAGGGAGACCCCGTCGGACAGGGCGCGGGCGAACCCGACCATCCGCCCGGTGCCGGTGTCCGTGCCGGTTTCGTAGGCGCCGACGACCCGCCAGGCGCCGGCGAGCTGGTGTTCCACTGTCGAGCGGTCGCGCCAGCGTCCCCAGTAGGCCTGGGTGGACATGAACCGCCACACCACGTCGACGTCGATGCGGGCGGGGTCGTCGTCGAGCTCGTAGTCCACGCCGTCGATGGTGTCGCGTTTGTGCAAGAGGCGCCAGCGGGTTGCGCATAGCGTCGGCCACATGGAACTCCACGAGATGATGGCGAAGGCGGCCACCTCGGCGGCGGCGGTGGCCCGCAACGTGAAGCCCGACCAGCTGGCGGCGCCGACACCGTGCCCGGACTGGGACGTGCGCACGCTGGTGAACCACCTGATGTTCTGGTCGCACCGCTCCGAGCTGGCCGCCCGCAAGGAACAGGCGCCCGCCGACGACCCGATCACGGAGCAGACCGACTTCACCACGGACGGCGAGTGGCCGGAAACCCTGGCGCACCAACTGAACAAGGCGGCGGTGGCGTGGGCGGACCCGGGCGCCACCGAGGGCGACACGGGGCTGGCGGGCGGTTCGATGCCGGCCAGGATGATCGCGATGATGATGGTGGGCGAGCTGGTGGTGCACGGCTGGGATCTCGCCAGGGCCACGGGCCAGACGATCGAGACGGATCCGACCACAGTGGAGACCGTGCACGAGATGACCGTGGCGATGGGCGACCAGGGCAGGGAGATGGGCGCCTTCGGCCCCGCGGTCGAGGTAGCGGACTCCGCACCCCTGCTCGACCGGGTGCTGGGCCTGAGCGGCCGCGATCCACAGTGGACTGCCTGAGCCACACGCTGCCCGAACGCACCTTCCGGCGGGCCGAACTAAGCTCGCCGGATGGTCGACGTCCTGGTGGTCGGCGGCGGGATGGCGGGCATCTCGATCGCCTACGAGCTCGCCGCGCACGCGCGGGTCCTGCTCGTCGAGGCCGAACCCGCGCTCGCCGCGCACACGACCGGGCGCTCGGCCGCCCTCTACGCGCCCAGCTACGGCGGCGGCGCCGTCCGCGCCCTCACCGCGGCCAGCGCGCAACGCTTCGCTGACCTGCGGACCGAGCTGGACACCCCGCGCCTGCTCACGCCGCGCCCGATCATCTGGCTCGGCGCCGACGACGAGGGCGCCGCGCACCTCGCCGGGCTGGCCGCCGAACCGATGACCCCGGCGCAGGCCCGGGCGCTCTGCCCGGCCCTGCGCGAGGTCACCGCCGCCGGCTACGACGGCAGCGCCAGCGACATCGACGTGATGGCCCTGCACGACGGCTACCGCCGCGGCCTGCGCGAGCGCGGCGGCACCATCCGCACCGCGAGCCCGGTCACCGCCATCACCCGCGACGGCGCCGGCTGGCGCGTGCAGGCCGGCGAGGAGCTCACGGCCGACCTCGTGGTGAACGCCGCAGGCGCGTGGGCCGACGAGCTCGCCACCCGGGCCGGCGTCCCCGCCATCGGCCTGCAACCGCTGCGCCGCACCGCCGCCATCGCCTCCGGCGCGATGCCGGTCGACCCCGCCTGGCCCATGGTCTGCGACGCCGCCGACCGCTACTACTTCCGCCCCGAGAGCCACCACCTGCTGATCTCCCCGTCCGACGAGACGCCGAGCGAGCCCTGCGACGCCAAGCCCGACGAGCTGGACGTCGCGCTCGCCATGGAGCGCATCAACGAACACACCGACCTCGGGCTGCGCCGCGTGCACACCGCGTGGGCCGGGCTGCGCTCGTTCGTGCCGGACCGCATGCCGGTGGCCGGCGCGTGGGCGGACCACCCGGGGTTCGCATTCTTCGCCGGGCAGGGCGGCTACGGCATCCAGATGGCGCCGGCGTTCGCCGCGCTCGGCGCCGCTGTGGCGCTCGGCACGTCACTCCCCACCGATGTGACCGTGGCGGCGCGGGACGTGTTGCCGGGAAGATCAGCGAACTAAGGTTGCCTCACACGGGACGGAAGGAGCCCCATGGCGGACATCGCGGCGCGGCTCGCGGAGATCGTCGGCGCCGAGCACGTGCTCTCCGGTGACGCGATCGGCGAGGACTACACCCACGACGAGACGCTGACCGCCGAGCCGACCCGGCCCGCCCACGTCGTGCGGCCCGACAGCGCCGACGAGGTCGCCGCCATCCTGACGCTCGCCGCCGAGACCGGCACCCCGGTCACCGCGCGCGGCAGCGGCACCGGCCTGTCCGGCGCGGCCACGCCGTGCGAAGGACGGCATCCTGGTGTCCTTCGAGCGGATGAACAAGATCCTCGAGATCGACACCGAGAACCACGTCGCCGTCGTGCAGCCCGGCGTCACGCTCACCGAGCTCGACGAGCGCACCGCCGAGGACGGCCTGTTCTACCCGGTCTACCCGGGCGAGCTGTCCGCGAGCCTCGGCGGCAACGTCGGCACGAACGCGGGCGGCATGCGCGCGATCAAGTACGGCGTCACCCGCCACCACGTCCTCGGCCTGGAGGCCGTGCTGCCCACCGGCGAGGTCATCCGCACCGGCGGCAAGTTCGTCAAGGCCAGCACCGGCTACGACCTCACGCAGCTGATCGTCGGCTCGGAGGGCACGCTCGCGCTCGTCACCGAGGCGACCCTCAAGCTCCAGCCGCGGCTGGGCCACCAGGCCACCGTGCTGGCCCCGTTCCCCGACCTCGCCTCGGTCGCCGGCGCGGTGCCCAAGATCGTCGGCAGCGGCATCGGCCCGCTGATCCTGGAGTACATCGACGCGTTCACGATGGGCGCGATCACCTACACCGCCGAGCTGCAGCTGGGCATCCCCGACGAGATCCGCGACACCGCGCAGGCCTACCTCGTGGTGATGCTGGAGGACAACGCGCCCGCGCGGCTCGACGAGGACGTCGAGGCGGCCGGCACGCTGCTCGCCGAGCTCGGCGCGCTGGACGTCTACGTGCTGCCCGGCGCCGGCCGCCCGCAAGCTGATCGAGGCGCGCGAGCGGGCGTTCTTCACCGCGAAGGACCGCCGGCGCCGACGACATCATCGACACCGTGCTGCCGCGCGCGGCGCTGCCCGAGTTCTTCGCGAAGGTGCTCGAGATCGCGCAGGGCCACCAGACGCTGGTCGTCGGCTGCGGGCACGCGGGCGACGGCAACGTGCACCTCGCGGTGTTCCAGAAGGACGCCGAGGTGCGCCACCAGGTCCTGCACGAGCTGTTCGCCACCGGCATGGAGCTCGGCGGCGCGATCTCCGGCGAGCACGGCATCGGCCACGAGAAGAAGCGGCACTTCCTGGAGCTGACGGACCCCGCGCAAGGTCGCGCTGATGCGCCGCATCAAGGGCGCGTTCGACCCGACGGGCATCCTCAACCCGGGCGTGCTGTTCGACTGAAGGGGAACTTGACTGCATGAACGGCGCTCAGGCGCTGCTGCGGACCCTTGTCGACGGGGGCGTCGACGTCTGCTTCGCCAACCCCGGCACGTCCGAGATGCACTTCGTCGCCGCGCTCGACGCGGTGCCCGAGATGCGCGCGGTGCTGAGCCTGTTCGAGGGCACGGTGACCGGCGCGGCCGACGGCTACGGCCGGATGGCCGGCCGGCCCGCGGCGACGCTGCTGCACCTCGGCCCGGGCATGGCCAACGGCCTCGCGAACCTGCACAACGCCCGCCGCGCGCACACCCCGATCGTCAACGTGATCGGCGACCACGCCCGCTACCACAAGGGTTTCGACGCGCCGCTCGAGTCCGACATCGACGCGCTGACCGGCTGGCTGCACGGCTGGTCGCGGACCTCCAAGACGCCCGGCGAGGTCGGCGCGGACGCGGCCGCCGCGGTCGCCGCCGCGACAGGCCCGCCCCGGCCGGCTCGCGAACCTCGTGCTGCCGGCCGACGTGTCCTGGTCCGACGGCGGCGTGGTCGCCGAGCCGGAGCCGATCGCGCCGCGCGGTGCCGGTCGACGACGACCGGGTCGCCGAGATCGCCGCGATCGTGCGCGGCGGCGAGCCGACCGTGCTGCTGCTCGGCCACGGCACCACCCGCGAGCGCGGGCTGGTCGCGGCCAGCCGGATCGCCGCGGCCACCGGGGTGAAGCTGTTCGCCGAGACGTTCCCGGCCCGCATCGAGCGCGGCGCCGGGCCTGCCGAACATCGAGCGGCTCGGCTACCTCGCCGAGCAGGTCCAGTGGCAGCTCACCGACGTCAAGCACCTGGTGCTCGTCGGCGCCGAAGGCGCCGGTGTCGTTCTTCGCCTACCCCGGCAAGGCCGAGCGAGCTCGTGCCGGACGGCTGCCAGGTGCACGTGCTGGCGGTGCTCGGCGAGGACGGCACGGGCGCGCTCGAGCACCTCGCCGACGAGGTCGCCGCGGACACCAGCGCCGGTGCTGCAGGAGGCGGCCCGGCCGCAGGCTGCCGAGCGGCCCGCTCACCCCGCAGAACTGGACCGAGGTCATCGGCGCGCTGCTGCCCGAGGAGGCGATCGTGTCCGACGAGGCCAACACGTCCGGCCTGATGATCCCGATGACCACGGCCGGCGCGCCCCGCCACGACGTGCTGACGCTCACCGGCGGCGCGATCGGCCAGGGCCTGCCGGTCGCGGTCGGCGCCGCGGTCGCCTGCCCGGACCGCCCGGTGGTCTGCCTGCAGGCCGACGGCAGCGCGATGTACACGGTGTCGGCGCTGTGGACGATGGCGCGCGAGGGCCTCGACGTCACCACGGTGCTGCTCAACAACCGCGCCTACGCGATCCTGCGGATGGAGCTGTCCCGGGTCGGCGCCGAGGCGGCCGGGCCCAAGGCGAACGAGCTGCTGGACCTGTCCGGCCCGGACCTGGACTTCGTCGCGCTGTCCGCAGGGCATGGGCGTGCCCGGCGACGCGCGCGACGACGGCCGAGGAGCTCGCCGACCAGTTCGCGAAGGCCCTCGCCGAGCCCGGCCCGCACCTGATCGAGGCGATGGTGCCCCCGCTCGTGTGATCGGCTTTCCTTCAACGGCGAGGAGCTTCTCTGCATGCTTGTACAGAACCTGGCGGTGCTGGTCTTGGCCGGCTTCGTCGGATTCGCGGTGATCTCCAAGGTGCCGAACACCTTGCACACACCGCTGATGTCCGGCACGAACGCCATCCACGGCATCGTGCTGCTCGGCGGGTTCATCGTGCTGGGCCTGGGCGCCGACGGCGTGCTGAACAAGATCCTGCTGGTCGTCGCGATCGCGTTCGGCACGATCAACGTGGTCGGCGGGTTCCTGGTGACCGACCGGATGCTTGGGATGTTCAAGGACAAGAAGAAGGACGTCACGAAGTGAACTGGGTTCATGACGAAGCTTCATCCAGGTCCTCTACATCGTCGCGTTCGCGCTGTTCATCTACGGCCTGATGGGGCTCACCGGCCCGCACACCGCGGTGCGCGGCAACAAGATCGCCGCGCGTCGGCATGGCGGTCGCGGTCATCGCCACGCTGCTGACGCCGGGCATGGGCAACTGGTGGCTGATCGTGCTCGGCGTCGTGCTCGGCACCGCGTCGGCGTCCCGGCCGCGCGCAGGGTGAAGATGACCGCGATGCCGCAGATGGTGGCGCTGTTCAACGGCGTCGGCGGCGGCGCGATCGCGCTGATCGCGTGGGTGGAGTTCCGCGACAGCGCCGGGTTCACCGACCGGCCGGCCTACGTCGCGGTGGCGTCGCTGTTCGCCGCGATCGTCGGGTCGGTCTCGTTCTGGGGCTCCAACGTCGCGTTCGGCAAGCTGCAGGAGATCATGCCCGGCCGGCCGATCAGCGTCGGGCGCCTGCAGCAGCCGCTGAACCTGCTGATGCTGCTGATCGCGGTGGCCCTGCGGCGTGATCGTGGTCGCGGGTGGACAGTCCGGGTGGCTGATGGTCGGCCTGCTGGTGACCGCGTCGGTGCTGGGCGTGCTGATGGTGCTGCCGATCGGCGGCGCGGACATGCCGGTCGTGATCTCGCTGCTGAACGCGGCCACCGGGCTGTCCGCCGCGGCGATGGGCCTCGCGCTGGACAACACCGCGCTGATCGTCGCCGGCATGATCGTCGGCGCGTCCGGCTCGATCCTCACGAACCTGATGGCCAAGGCGATGAACCGGTCCATCCCGGCGATCGTCGCGGGCGGGTTCGGCGGCAACGGGTCCTCCGGCGGCGGCGCCGTCGACGCCGGTGACCGGTCGGTGCGCCGCACGAGCGCGGCGGACGCGGCGATCCAGCTCGCGTTCGCGCGGCAGGTCATCGTGGTGCCCGGGCTACGGGCTCGCGGTCGCGCAGGCCCAGCACGCGGTGCGCCAGCTGACCGGCCTGCTGGAGAAGAAGGGCGTGTCGGTGGCCTACGCGATCCACCCGGTCGCGGGCCGGATGCCGGGCCACATGAACGTGCTGCTCGCCGAGGCGGACGTGCCCTACGAGCACCTGCGAGGAGATGGACGCGATCAACGACGAGTTCGCCCGCACCGACGTGACGCTGGTGATCGGCGCGAACGACGTCACCAACCCGGCGGCCCGCACCGACCAGAGCTCGCCGATCTACGGCATGCCGATCCTCAACGTCGACCACAGCAAGTCGGTCATCGTGCTCAAGCGCTCGATGCGGCCGGGCTTCGCCGGCGTGGACAACGAGCTGTACTTCGACCAGCGCACGAGCCTGCTGTTCGGCGACGCGAAGTCCTCGGTGCACGACATCACCGAGGAGCTCAAAGCGCTCTGAGGACTTCCTCCGTCGTCACCACCGGGCCCAGCGCGCGCAGGGTGTAGCCGATCGCGAAGTCGTGGGCGTGCGCGTGCACCCCGGTCATCGCGTCGGAGACCGACACCACGCGGTAATCGTGCTCGTCGGCGATGCGGGCGGTCGACTCGACGCCGAAGTTCGTGGCGATGCCGCCCAGCACCACGGTGTTGATGTCCCTTGTCCCGCAACGCCTCGTCGAGGCCGGTGCCGTGGAACGCGCCCCAGCTTGTGCTTCACGATCCGCAGGTCCTCGGGCGCCGGTTCGCACTCCGGGGCCAGCTCGCTGCCCTCGGGCTGCGGCTCGTCGCCCGGCCGCTCCACCGTCACCCAGACCACGAGCCCGCCCGCGGCGCGCAGCGCCCGCGCGATCTCGCACGCAGCGGCCGAGGACCTCGGGCCCGGTGTGCGGCCGCGGTCCGCGTGGACGATCCGCGGCATGAGATCGATCAGGATCAGCGCCGTGCGCGCGGGTCGAGGTTCAATGAGCTCATGACCGCCGAGCTTAGAAGCCGACCGGATCCGGGGCTGTTCGGGCCCGGACTCGGTGAGCTGGCAGCTGCACGCCCAGCCCGCGATGTGGCTGGCCGGGATCCGCAGCCTCTACCTGCAGGCCCTGCACCCGCGCGCGGTCGCGGGCGTCGTGCAGAACTCCGACTTCCGCACCGACCCGCTCGGCCGCCTGGTGCGCACCGCGAACTTCGTCGGCGCAGCGACCTACTGCACCCGGGCGACGAGGTCGAGCGAGGCCGCGCGGGTCCGGCAGGTGCACCGCGCGCTGCGCGCGGTCGACCCCGAGACCGGGGAGCGCTTCCGGATCGACGAGCCGGAGCTGCTGCTGTGGGTGCACTGCGCGGAGGTGTCGTCGTTCCTGTCCGTCGGTGCGGCGGGCGGGCTTCCCGCTGACCGCCGCCCACGCCGACCGCTACCTCGACGAGCAACGGGTGTCGGCCGCGCTGGTGGGCTGGACCCGGACGAGGTGCCGGGCTCGGTCGCGGAGATGCCCCAGTACCTCGCGGCCATGC
>CAWJCX010000022.1:0-18564 GCA_963841395.1 uncultured Actinomycetota bacterium | reverse complement strand
CTGCGCAACGTGCTCGACGCGCTGGACCCCGACCGGCTCGACAACCTCGTGACGTTCGGCTCGATCACGGCCGAGGAGCCGCACCGCAGCCTCGGCTGCTACGCGCTGGCCAACGAGCTGCTGCGCCGCGCCACGCTGCGCACGGCCCGTGACCTGCCCAGGTGCGCGACCGTCGTGGCGCAGTGGGCGCTGTGGAGCGGAGCGGGGATGGCCGCGCGGGCGGCCGCGGTGCCGCAGGCCCGCCGGATGGGCATGACCCCGGTGTCGCTGCGCGCGGGCATGGCCACCCTGCTCCGCCTCCTCGCCTGGCGACCCGGACCGGACGCGGCGACGTCGTTGCTGCTGTCCGGTCAGCGCCGCTTCTGACTCGGTACCAGCGCCGCCCCGTTCAGCGCGCCCACGGCCTCCGCGGCGAGCAGCAGCGGGACGGCCAGCACCACCGGCGGGTCGATGGGCCGGCGGGGGCGCAGCCGGATCGAGACGGGCGCACCGGACACGGCCCGCCCGCCCTGGATCCGCACCGGGACCGGCGCCGCGCCGATGACGCAGCGGGTCGGGTCGTCGGTCGTCAGGGCCTCGGCGACGGTCAGCGCGGGGTGGAAGCTGATCGCCAGCGGGTGGTACTCGCCGTCGGCGAGGTCGCCGAGCGCGACGAGGCCGGGGACCGGCGCGAACGCGCACGCCGCCGGGATTCCCTGCGGGATGCCGGACGGGAACAGCCCGACGACCGCGACCGCGCCGGGCCAGGCCCGCCCGGTCACCCCGCCGGTCAGCTGGACCCGCTCCGGCTCGGGCACGAACTGCCGCAGCCGCAACAGGATCGAGTGCACGGCCTCGTCGGCACACCGCTTGACCAGCCGGCGGAACCGCCGGGGAGACACCCCGACCAGCCGGGTGAACTGTGAGGTGAACGTGCCGAGGCTGGAGTAGCCGACCCGCATGCAGATGTCGGTCACGCTGATCGTCGAGTAGGCCAGCAGCCGCTTGGCTTCGGCCATCCGCTCCGCCGCCCAGAACCGCGCCGGCGTGGACGCGGTCAGCAGCCGGAAGACCCGGTGGAAGTGAAACGGGCTGAGCAGGGCCGAATGGGCGAGGTTGCGCAGCGAGTACTCCCGGCCGATGTCGTCCCGGATGGTCTGCACCGAGCGCGCCACCGCCGCGTTCCACTCGGTTGCCGTCTCGCTGCCGATGCAGTCGTTCGCCAGGTGCCTGTCCATTGACCCCTCCCATGGTGAGTGTCAGCGCGTGGCGAGCCCCGCGCCGCCTCGAGTGCGGCGATCCAGGTCGCCGCGAACCGGCCGCGCAGCGCGGTGTCGCGGCCCGCGGGCAGGCCGAGCTCACCCCAACCGGTGTGCGAGAAGCGAAGCCGGGTGCCGTTCTCGACGACCACGGTGCACCGGGTGCTGCCCTCGGCCTCGGGGATCGCCACCGTGAACGCCAGCCGGTCGGGCGGCGCCAGCTCCCAGTCGTCCACCAGGAACCGCCGGGGCCCGTCCTCGTCGACCACGAAGAACCACCGTGGCCGGAAGCCGTCGCTGGCCACCGGGAGCCACCGGTAGAGCGTCTCGAGCCGAAGCGGGTCGTGTTCGCCCGGCGGCAGGTCCACCGCCCCGTCGATGTCCTCCCGCCAGGCGTACCGGCTTCGCGCACCGGTAGCGAGGTAGGTGACCAGCCGGCGGAGGAAATCGCTCCAGCCGGCCACCAGCTGCTCGGCCTCGGCGGGACTTCGCCTCGGATCGTGGTCCTCGACGCGAACCTCGGCACCGTCGCCGGCCGGGGTGATCCGCCACCGGATCCGCTGTACCGGGCCGACGCCGAGGAAGCTCCAGTCGTACTCCAGCAGGCTGCCACGTGGTCCTTCGACGATGTCGATCGTGGTGAGGACGAAGAAGTCGCCGTCGCCGAACTCGACGCGGGCGGTGCGGCCGGGGCGCCACGGCTGGTCGAGGTCGCCGAACCACATCGCGAGCCGGGCCGGGTCACGCAACGCCCGCCAGGTCGTCGCGAGCGGCGCCGGCACGGGCACGCCGACCCGGACCAGGTCCGGCCAGACCGTCGCGACCGTCGGATCCACCGGATCACACCTCCCGATAACCATATCTTTGTGTACTAACCTACTCGGTCAGGTTCCTGATGTCAGCGGTCGCGAACAGGCCACCGAGCTGGCGGAGCTGCAGCGGCCTGGGCACCGCGCTCATCATGCGTTCGCGCAGCCAGCAGGCGACCGGGTGGTGCCAGCCACCGACCCGCGCGAGCATGCGGGCCTGGGACCACGCCGTCCGCGCCCGCCGCCGCCGCCGCGCCTCGTAGGCGGCCACCGCCACCTCGACGCCGGGGGCGGCGGACAGGCAGTCGGCGAGCACGGCGACGTCCTCGAACGCCTGCGACGTGCCCTGCCCCATGTTCGGCAGGCTCGGGTGGGCGGCGTCGCCGACCAGGACGACCCGCCCCGCGCTCCACGCCCGCAGCGGGCGGCAGTCGTACACGTCGGTGACCGAGATCGACGCGGTCGGGGTGCCCCCCAGCACGTCGGGAATCGGCTCGTGCCAGCTCGAGAACCGCGCCGGCGGCCGGGAGTCACCGCGCCGGTGCGCGCCTTGCGCCGCCGGGTCGCGGCGAACCAGTAGACCCGGTCGTCCGGCAGCCGCCACAGCCCGAACTGGCCGGAGCCGCCGAGGGTCATCAGCCCGGGGCCCGGCGGCAGGCGGTACGGAGACTCGCCGCCCGCCGCACGGTCAACCCCTCGTACCGCAACGGTCCGCCGGAGCCGGCTGGTTCCGGTCCGCACGGTGGACCGGATGCCGTTGGCCCCGACGACCAGGTCCGCGCTCTCCGTGCGGCCATCGGCGAACGTGACCACCGCGCGGCGGGACCCGGTCGCGACGCCGACACAACGCGCGCCGAACCGAAGCCCGTCCGGTTCGAGGAACCCGGCCAGCGCGTCGAGCAACTCGGCGCGGTGCAGCGCGACACCGTTGCCGCCGATGGCATCCATGGCCGGGCCCGGCAGCTCGTAGAGGGTGCGGCCGCGCCAGGACCGCATCGCCACCCCGGTCGCCGCGAGCGCCCGGGCACGCACCGCGTCACCGGCGCCGATGGCGTCGAGCGCCGCCAACCCGTTGGGCCACAACGTCAGCCCGGTGCCGCCCTCCCCCGGCCCGGCGGCCCGGTCGACCACGAGGCTGTCGACCCCGATCCTGCGCAACGCGACCGCGGCGGCGAGCCCGGCCGGCCCGGCACCGACCACGACGACCCTGGTCACGGCTGCCCCCATCCGTTCGCGACGCTACGACGCCGGCTTGCCCCCGGCTACCTGGCGGCTCACGAGTAGTCACCCTCCTCGTCGGCCACGAAGACGAAGTCCGCCCGCTCCGGCACCTGGGTCATCTGAGACGCGATGACCTGCCACTGACCGCCTCGACGTACGTAGGTGTGCGACGTGCGGTACGTGCCGGCCAGGTCGTGTTCGTACACCTCGCCCGTGTCGATCTTCCTGGCCTCGCCGGAACCGCGCATCCTGAACGCACTGATCAGGACCGCGGTGTCGCCGTGGATCTGCAACGACTCCTCGGTGGTCTCGAACCCGCCGCGTCCGTAGGACTCGTAAATGATCCGGCCGCCGAGGATCACGTCGATGGTTCGACGCTTTCCCTCGATGTTGCCGAACGGGTTCATGAACCGGTATTCATCGCCGATCAGCGCCTCCAGCCGGGTCCGGTCCGCGGCCAACTCGTCCGCCGAGACTTCCGCCGTGACGTCTCGGCTCGTCCGCTTCGCGATCGCGTTGTACTTGGCGGCGATGCGGGCTGCCTCGGCCGCCGCCTCCCGCACGCCGGCCCGTGCTTCCTCGGCTTGTTCCGCCGACACAGCGCTCTGCCTGGTGCTTTCCTCGTCGATCGGAAACGTGCCGATCGACTGTTCGAGCTGTTCGTTGGTGAGGCCGGATTCCTCGTGGGTCATGGCACGTTCCCTTCGGCTCGGCGGTGATCGGCGAAGACCTCTTCGCCGCTGCTCCAGCCAATCCTCGGCCCGCGGGGTCCACCTCTTCTTCTCTGGCGCTGCCATTCCCACCTGGGCTGGCGCGCGGCGGAGAGAGGTCCTGATTCCTCGACGTGGCGCTAGGGAGCGAGGCCGAGCATCCTCGTGGCGCGGCGGATGGTCGCCGGCTCGCCGACGATCTTGATGTCGCCCGTGGCGAGCGCGTCGAAGGGCGTGATCATGCGGGCGCCGATCCGGACGAACGTGTCGGGATCGCTGGTGATCGTGAGGTCGGGCAGGGGCACCGGGCCGCGGTGGAAGGTGACCGCTCCCCCGCGCACCTCGATGCCGAAGGCGTGGTCGCCGACGCGGAACTCGTACACCTCGTCGACCTCCGGCACCCGCTCCTCGACGATCATCGCCTGGATCGCGACGAAGCTCCACTCGGCGCGGACCACGCCGCTCGAGTCCTCCGCGCTGAGGAAGCCCATGCCCCACTTCGCGAGTCCCAGCAGCGGGCCGCGCAGCTCCCGGCCCAGGTCGGTGAGCAGGTAGAGCCGGCCTCGGCCGTCGCCGGGCACCGGGCGCTGCTCGATCACTCCATGTTCGGTAAGCATGTGCAGCCGCTCTGCGAGGAGGTTCGGGCCGATGCCCGGCATCGCCTCCGCCAGCTCGTTGAACCGGACCGGACCGACCAGGAGCTCCCGGATTATCAGCAGGGTCCAGCGTTCTCCCACGATGTTCAGCCCGGCGGCGAGGCCGCAGAACTGCCCGTAGCCACGCTTTCCGGCCATCGTCTCTCACAGTCGCACAGGACGGTCGCTGACGACTGCGATAGTAACAACCGATCATTGCGGCACCATCACGGGACGCGCGCACGTGCAGCGCATGGCCGTTCGCTCGCCCGCCCGCGGGCGCAGGTGCAGGACCATGGCGACCACCATGGGTATGAAGACGATCGCGTTGTAGAACAGGTGCAGCTCGACCCGGGGAATGACGAGCTGCACGATGCTCGTGGGCACGCCGCGGCCGAGCAGGTACGACCCGCTCATGGCCTGGATGAGCAGGAGCAGGTGCTCGCAGTGATGCCACAACTGGATGGCCAGCGCGACGTTCCACCAGGATCGGGCCCGGCCGGCGAACCCGGGCAGCAGCACGATCAGGCCGATCAGCATGAGCAGGGCATATCCGTAGTGGAGCCACTCGGAGTGGACCAGCCACGGGAAGGCGAGGCCGAGCACACCGCCCGCCTGGTGGGTGGGCCAGCCGAGCACGTAGATCTGGATCGCCTGGGCGATGTGCTCGGTCCAGTGCGCGACGACGATCACCATGAACACGGCGAGCGCCGCTCGATGCCATCGGGTGTTCAATGCCCGCGACACGTTCGCTCCCTCCTATCCCTGTTCGTAGTTGCGCATCGCCCTGGCCAGCTCCGCCGGGATCTCGGTGGGCACCGTGCCGGAGTCCACCCGCCGCATGCAGGCGACCGTCTGGCTGCCCCGCGCCGCCAGCTGCGCTCCCCGGCGGAACTCGAAGTCCATGACGATCCGGTTCCCGGCGCTGCACCGCAGCGTCATGGCCACCTCGATGTCGTTGAAGGCGAAGCACTCCGCGTAGTAGTCCATCGAGCAGGACACGGTGACCATGGCGAACGCGTCGCGCTGCATGGCCTCGAGCACGCCCGGTGCCTTCTCGGCGAGGAAGTACTCCCGGCAGTGGCCCTGCCAGTGCAGGAAGTGCACGAAGTACACGTTGCCGATCGCGTTGGTCTCGTCGAGCGTGACCACGTGCCGATACAGGTAGGCGCGCATCGTCAGTCCCGTTGCGGCGCGATCGCCGCCACGGCCAGCCGGCCGGTCTCGGCGACCCGGACGCCCGCGGTGACCACTCGCACGGCGCCCGCGTGCGAGGCCACGAGCCCGTCGGCGCCGAGCTGGTCGATCCGGATGGCCCGGGTGGCGTCCAGGCCGAGCTTGTTCAACGCCTCGCGCGCCGTCCACAGGTGTGCCACGGCGACGGAGCGAGGCTCGCCGAGCTTGTCGGCCAGCACCTCCGCGGTCTCGCGGTCCTCGGTGCGCAGCGCCGGCGGCCACGACGGGCCGGGGGCGTCGGGCACCATCTCCCAGGTCACCCCGACAGGTGTGCGGGCGAAGGCCAGCAGCAGGTTCGAACCGGCGTAGCTGGCGCTCACGTGCCGAGGCGCCGGGGTGAAGCGCTCGGCAACGGTCCGCACCAAACCGTTCCGCGGGTTGCCCTCGGTCGTGACGAGCTCGATCCCGTCCGCGAAGCCACTCTCGATCAGCTTCCTGGACAGCCACGGCCCGACCAGATCCCGCGGAATCCCCTGCGGCCAGGCCAGCTCGGCCACCACCCGCAGCCGCAGTCCCTGCCACTTCGACACGACGGCGCCGTGCCGGTCGACGAGCTCGACGGTGAACGTGTACTCGTCCGCCGAGTGCGCGGTTTCCCAGGCGAGTACGCGGACCGGGCCGCGGGGCGCGCCCCACACGGTCACCCGGTCCACGCCGACCGGCAGTGCCCGGCGGTGCGGGACGCAGGCGAGCAGCGCGTGCAGCGCGGCGTCGTGCGCGCCGGGGTCGCCGAGCAGCAGGTCCGGGCTGTGGAACTGGGAGAACCAGGAGTGCTCGTCGCCGGCCTGGATCCAGGCGTCGACGCGGAACGCGGACAGCGCGGTGTAGCCGGCCAGCCGCCGGAACCGTCCACTGTGGAACAACAGGTGGCCGTAGAACGGGTGCGGTGCCGCACTCCGGGGCGGCGGCTCCGCCGGCACCCGCGCGGCGGGCCGTTCCCGCGCCGGACCGACATGCGCGACGAAGCGGTCCGTGTGGAACCGGTCGGTGTCGTCGCGCAGCACGACGTCCGCCCCGCCGGTGGTGGTGAGCGCGGCCAGCCGCACCGCTCGGCCGTCCGGGCCGTCCACCACGACGGGCGACCGGAACTCCACCCCGGTCAGCGACCACGGCCCGGCGCCGGCGCCGGCGAGCAGCGCCGCCTGCGTCATCGCCTCCAGCCCGACGACGGCCGGCAGCACCGGGGTGCCGTCGATGCGGTGGTCGGCCAGGTACGGGTCGGCGCCCAGCGAGAGGTCCGCCTCCACGACGGCCTCGACCCCGGGCACCCGCGCGTGGGTGCGCTCGGCGAACCGGAGCAGCGGGTCGGCCGGGCCGGCCACGGTCAGCGTCGGCGTGGCCGGGAACCGCGAGCTGACCAGCACCGTGACCGGCGCGTCGGGATCGGCCAGCACGGCGCCGAACGCCGCGACACCCTGGCGGGGCTCGATCGGCTCGACGCCTTGGCGCCGCAGGTTGTCCAGCACGTCGAGCCGGACGCCCATGCCCGTACCGGACCACAGGGACCACTCCAGCAGGTGGGTCCGGCACTGCGGATGCGTGCTGGCCCAACGTTCCAGGTCGACCCGCAGCCAGTCGTTGGCCAGGCAGTACTCGGCCTGCCCGGCCAGGCCCTGCCGGCCGATGATGGAGCCGAACCCGACGACCAGCGCCAGCCCGGCGCCGGCCGCGTCGAGCAGCACCCGCAGGCCGTCGACCTTGGGCCGCAGCGTCCGGCGCAACGACTCGGCGGTGACGTCGCCGAGCCTGCGTGGTTCGTTCACGCCGGCGCCGTGCAGCAGCCCGCGGATCTCACCGCGCGGCCAGGCCCACGCGAGCAGGTCCCGGACCGCGTCTGGATCCGCGATGTCGCAGCGGCGGTAGTACACGTCCACCCGCTCGCGGAGGTCGTGCAGCGCCGCGACTACCCCGGGATCCTCGGCGGGCGTGCGGCCCGCGAACACCAGCGTGCACCCGGTCGACTCGGCGAGCGCCGCGGCCGCGAGTGCCGTGATACCCCGCACTCCGCCGGTGACCAGGCACAGGTCGCCGGCGCCGAGGCACGGCGGCGCGCCCTCCCCCGGTGTCATGGCCACGGTGCGCACCCTCTCGAGCCCGCCACCGGCGCCGACCCGCAGCTCGAGGTAGCCGTCCGCGTCGGCGAGCACCGCGGGATCCACCCGGTAGGACTCGTCGGGCAACCGCACGGCGACCACCTGGCACCCGGCGAGCTCGGCCGCCACGCTGCGGGCCACCGCGACCGCGGCCGGATGTCCATAGTGGACGATGGCGAGGTGCTCCGGCCGCTCGGCGGCGATCCGCCGGAGGAGGCCCGCCAGCTCTTGCGGCCCGGCGCCATCCGGAAGCGCGACCGCCAGCCCGGTCCGGCCGGTCCCCGGCGCCACCTCGTGCGGCCCGCCATCATCCGGCAACCCGGTCCGGCCAGTCGCCGGCTCGTGCGACCCGGCGCCATCCGGCAGCCCGGTCCCCGGCACCAACTCGCGCGGCCCGCCGCCATCCGCCAACCCAGCCCGGCCAGTCGCCGACGCCAGCTCGTGCAGCCAGTGTCCGGCGGGGGCCTGCACCGACCAGCGCACCTGTCGGGCGTGGCCGCTCACCCCGAACGGCTGCCACCGTTCGGTGAAGTGGTGGACCCAGCCACGGACACCGGCCGCAGGTGCCGGGGCCGACTCGGCACCTGCGGCCGGCAGCTCACGCAGCACCTCGGCGACCTCGCGGACGGTGGCGTCGCCCAGCGAGAGCGGCTCGCCCGGCGGGTGCCGGTCGAGCGCCGTGGCCACCGCGGCGACCGCCTGCACCACCTGCAGCGAGTTCAGGTGCAGGTCGGCGAGCAGGAAGCTGTCGGGCTTGATCGAGCTCGGTGGGAGCTCCAGCGTGTCGGACAGGTAGGCGGTCAGCGCGGCCAGCGGGTCGTCGGGCGCCGGTGGCGGTGCGGGCGCTGGGGCCGGTCGCGGTGCCGGATCGGGCGCGGCCGTCCATCCGGACCGGGTCTCGCACGGGTTCGCCACGAACCGCGGCTCCTCGGTGAGCGCGAGCCGGCGGAAGGGCCGGGTGGCGAACCAGGGCTCGAGGTCGGCCGTCGCGCAGGCGGCGAGCAGCGCGGTCGCGAAGGCGTGCTGGCGGGGGTCCCCCGCGCAGTCCATCGCCACCACCGGCACGTCCACCTGGTTGGCCGTGGCCAGCTCGGTGAGCATGCCGCCGGGACCGACCTCGAGCAGCAGGTCGCACTGCCGCGCCAGCGCGGTCACCGCGTCACCGAAGCGGACCGGGCCGACGAGCTGGCCGGCGAGCAGCTCCGGCAGGTCCACCTCGGGGCACAGCTGCGTCCCGGTGACCGTGGAGATCACCGGCCGGGTGGGCGCGGTGAACCTGAATCGGCGCAACGCCTTCCTCAGCGGGCCCACCGCGGGCCGGATGGCCGGGCTGTGGAAGCCGTGCGACACCGCCAGGCGGCCGGCGCGCAACCCGGCGTCCCGGGCGCGCTCGACGACGACGTCGACGTCGCGCGCCGGCCCGGAGATCACGACCCGGCTCGGCGCGTTGTACCCGGCGATCGTCGCGGCGGTGCCGTCCAGCAGGACGGCCACCCGGTCGGCTGAGGCCGCCAGGCTCGCCATCGTGGTGCCGGGGTCACCGTGTTCGGCCATGATCGCGCCCCGGACCTGCGCGAGCTGCATGGCCGTGGTCGCCGAGCACGCCCCGGACCAGTGCAGGGCGCTGATCTCGCCGAGGCTGTGCCCGGCCGCCGCCACCGCCGCGCAGCCCAGCTCTCGCAGCCAGGCGAGGCCGGCGAGGGTCTGCCGGACGATCGCCGGCTGGGCCACCGCCGTGTCGGTGGTCCCGTACTGCTCCGGCGGTGTCCACTGTGGCAGGTCCAACCGGTCCGCCCACCACGGCAGCGCCGGTCGCACCGGCGCCGCCTGGCCGGGGAACAGCAACCCGATCCTGGGCGCCGACGCCGCGGTCGAACCGAGCGCGTACCCGCGCCGCACGTCGAAGGACGGGCCGCCGTCCCACCCACCGGCCGCCGTGGCGGCCCGGCGTGCGGCCTCGGTGAGCTCGTCGGGCGAGCGCGCGACGAGCGCCGCGCGGAACGGGCCGCCGCCGTCGTGCCAGGCCGTCGCGGCGACGTCACGCACCTCGGCGCTGCTGAGCCGGGACGCGGTCGCCGCGACCTCGTGGAGCCGGTCGGCGAGCAGCGCCGGGCTGCCCGCGCCGACGACCACGATCTCCTCCCGCCCGACGCGGGCCGACCAGCGCCGCGTCGCCGCCGTCATGGCCGGCGCCCGCTCGCCGGTTTGGCCCGCCACGACGAGGTGCACGTTGATGCCGCCGAACCCCATCGAGGACACCCCGGCCCGGGGTGCCGGGTCCGTCCAGCACTCCGGCGCGGGCAGCACCCGCAGCGGCGTGCCTTCCTTGCGCAGCAAGGCGTGTGGCTGCTCGCAACCGGTGGTCGGCGGCAGCACGCGGTGGTGGACCGCCAGGGTCGCCTTGATCAGGCCGGCCACTCCGGCGGCGGCCTTGGTATGGCCGATGTTCGCCTTGACGGTGCCAAGCGCGGCCGGCCGGGCGGCGCCGGCGCGCACCGCGGACAGTGCCTCCAGCTCGACCCGATCCCCCACGGCCGTCCCGGTGCCGTGCCCCTCGATCAGCCCGACGTCGCCGGCGCTCAGGCCGGCCATCCGGTAGGCCCGGCGCAGCGCGAGCACCTGCCCGTCGCGGGCCGGCCGGGTCAGCCCACCCGCACCGTCCGAAGAGGACGCCCAGCCGACGAGGTGGCCGTAGGTCCGCAGGCCGAGGCGGTCGGCGTCCTCGGCGCGCATCAGCACGACGATCCCGCAGCCCTCGCCGGGCAGGAAGCCGGTCGGCCGGGCGTCGTAGACCCGCATGTCGGTGCCGGCCAGCGCGCCGAGCCGGGAGAAGCCGACGAGCTCGAGCGGGTCGATGGACATGTCGACGCCGCCGGCGAGCATCACGTCGTACTGCCCGTTCGCCAGGTACTGGCCGGCGGTCGCCACGGCGAGCAGGCTGGACGAGCACGCACCGTCCACCGTGTACCCGGTGCCGTGGAAGTCGAAGTGGTTGCAGATCCGGCCGGCGATCGTGTTCGCCAGCGACCCGGCGAGCGTCTCGTCGCCCGGTACCGGAAAGGGTTGCTTCACCAGCCGCTCGAGCCGGCCGAGCACGTCGCCGGCCAGGTCTGCCCGCGCACCCGCGCCGTCCAGCGCGGTGGCCACCGCGTCGGCGACGAACGGCCAGCGGAACCGGAGGGTGGCCGCCCTGGTGAACTCGCCGGTCAGCGAGTTGCCGAGCACGACGCCGACGGAGTCCCGGTCGAGGCCGTCACCGCCCGGGCAGCCCGCGTCGGCCAGCGCCCCGGCCGCCGTCTCGAGGGCGAGCCAGTGGGTGTGGTCGCAGGCGCGGTACAGCGGGCCCGGCACGCCGAACCGCTCCCGGTCGAACTCCCAGTCCCGCAGCACCGCCGCGTGCGTGACGCAGGCGAGGTCGGCCTCGTCCGGTCCGCCGCGGTAGCTCGCCGGCAGCCGCTGTCCGGGATCCGGCGGAACGCCCGGCGCCCGGCCAGCACGTTCTGCCAGAGCTCGTCGGGCGTGGTCGCGTCGGGGTACCGGCACGCCATGCCCACGATCGCGATCCGGTGATCGCTCATGAGTCGTCGCCCGCTCTGGACCCCGCACCGACCGGGACGGGTGCCGGCTCGGCCCGCGGGGCGATGCGGGCCCGGGCCACCGACCGGATCGCGGTCAGCCGTGGCGCGACGACCAGCACGACGCCCCGCAGGACGCAGGTGATCACCAGCGCGAAGAACAGGCCGAACACGACCTCGGACACCACGAGCAGCCCGTAGACGAACGCGGTCGTCACGCCGAACACCACCTGGTTGCGCGGCTTCGACCGGGGTGGTGCCCGGGTCGGTGATCATGTAGTTCGTGTACAGGATGAAGGCCACGCCGGTCATCGGCAGCAGCGCGCCGATCAGGGCGTGGTCGAACAGCAGCCAGCGCAACAGTGCCTGTGCCACGAAACCGCCCACCCAGCCCAGGATCAGCGGCATCTTCCCGGTGAGCTTCGCGTTGAGCATCGTGCCCAGCGCCAGGATGGCCAGCGGTACCAGCCAGTCGACCGTGCCGTTGAAGAAGTTCGTGAAGTGGTAGGGCGGGGCGATCCCGACCCATGGGAACATCAGCAGGGTGACGACGATCCCCGCGTTCGACGGGTTGAGCACGTGCCGCAGCCGGCCCCGCACCCGTACCCGGACGACGTACTTCGTCGAGTTCGCCACGACCACCGCGAACAGGTACGGCCACAGGGACGTGTTGCCGTACAACAGCATCGCGCAGGCAAGCGCCGTGATGTGCGGCGGCAGCAGGAAGACCGCGAGGGCACCCGGCCCGCCGGCGTACTCGGCCGGGCGGCGCAGCGCCCAGCTGTCCAGCCGTTCCAGCAGCAACGCGGAGGCGTAGCTGGTCAGCAGGGCGGCCACCGGGGTGATCGGCGACTGCTCGAACCCCAGTATCAGGTGACCCGCGATGGTGAACACCGTGATCGACACCGCGAACCGGCGCAGCGCCCGCACTCGATTGTCCACAGTAGATGGTGAGCGGGTGGGAGACTTCATCGGATGGCCGCCGTTCCGTCTGGTTGTAGCAGCACCGTGTGATGGCCGGGGCGAACCTGGATGCGGGCGCTGTGCACGGTCGTGCCGTCCCGCCAGGTGACCGTGGCCGCTGCCGGAGGTCCGTCCGGCAGGGCGAGGTGCACCTCGCTCGCGGACACTCCGGCGTGCCCGTTCGCGGGGTAGAGCTGTGTCCGGCCCCGGTTCGCCGGCGAGTCAAGGACGACCTGGGCACCGATGGCCGCGCGCCAGCCGCTTGCCGCGCCGGGCTGGACCAGCCGCAGGTCGGCCGCCGGCCGGCCGGCCGGGGAGGTGTTGCGCAGCAGGACCGAGTCCGACCACTGGTTGGCGACCAGCGCGTCGAGCCGCCCGTCGCCGTCCACGTCCCCGAACGCCAGCCCCCGGGAGACCTGGGCACCGCCGATGCCGGCCGCGGCGGCGACGTCGGCGTAGCGACCGCCGGGTCCACGCACCCACAACGGGTTGTGCTCGTGGCCGGACACGTCGTCGCCGGGACCGAACTTCGGCCACGCCTGCGGATACTGGAGCAGCTCGTCGTTGGTCATGGCCAGCTCCTGGAGTACCGCCCAACGGTCCCGGTCGCCCTTGAGGAAACCGGTGGCCTGCATGAGCTCGTCGGTGCCGGAGTTGTCGAAGTCGCCCGCCTTGATGTCCCAGCACCACCCGCTCCGGGCCATGCCGAGTTCCTCGCTGCGCTCGTCATAGGGCAGCCGGCCGGCGAGCAGGTCCCGGCCGTCGCCCGTGGGCACGAACGCGAAGTTGCTCTCGTGCAGCGCGAACGGGGTGGTGATGTTGCTGACCGCGATCAGCGGCAGGTCCTCGCCGTCCCGGTAGGTGAAGGTCACGCCCATCCCCTTGAAGGAGTCGTGGCCGAGCACCTCCGAACGCGGCGTGCCGGCGTCGCGGTCCCCACTGACCTCGGTGCAGCTCGACCCGGCCCGGGGTCGAGGTGTTGACCAGCAGCTGGTCGGGCCCGAAGTCGTTGGCGACGTACATGTCGGGCAGGTGGTTCCCGGTGAGGTCCTGCAGCCCGATCGCGAGCGTCCAGGACCGCGCCGAGCGGTCGGGGATGGCGGTGCTGGCGTCGACGATGCCGGGCAGGTCGCCCGCGACGCCGGTCGGCCGGGTGAGCAGCAGCCGGTTGACGCCGGCGTTGGCGGCGTTGCCCATGCTGTCCTGCATCGCCATCCGGCCGTCGCCGGCCGCGGACGGGTCGAGCACCTTCGCGCCGTCGGGGAAGTAGTTGCCGACGAGGATGTCGAGGTGACCGTCGCCGTCGACGTCGCCGACGTTCAACGCCGTGGAGTTCCACACCTCCATCGGCGACACGAGCTCGGTCGCGCGGAAGTCGCCGGCACCGGGCGGCTCGCCGGCCGCGGCGCGGTTGAGGAACAACACCGGCGAGCGGCCCCAGTAGTAGACCAGGAGGTCCACGGCCCCGTTCTCGTCGAGATCCGCGGGCACGCAGCCCATCGGCGCCATCGTCGAGTCGAACGCGAGTCCGGCCGGTGTCAGCGTGACCGGGCGGTAGGCCGGACCGCCCGCGGTCGGCACGGGAAGGACGCGCACGGAGTCGTCCCGCGGATCGACCAGGCAGGCGTCCGCCGGGCGGCCGAGCCCGCGCAGGTCGGTGAGGGCGACCGACGCGCCCACCGCGGAGATCCAGGCACGGATGTTCGCCAGCGCCGGCTGCACCGGCCGCTCGTACTTCGCGTTGTCCGGTGTGGCGTTGAGCCGCACCGTCGAGAACGTGAAGTCCGCGGCCAGTTCCCGCGCCTCGGCTTCGCTCAATCCGGGCCGGCTGGTGAAGTATCCAAACGAGACACTCAGTACGAGGGCCACGACAAGGGGAACCGCTCTCCGGACGTAAGCAAGCATGACAAATACACGCCCCCAATGCATCGACGTCACTGACGTGTGATCTTCGCCCGCAGGCGCGATCTCCATTCGACGTACGCGGACACGTCCGCGGATTCGGTCAGTCCGCGGGCGGCCTGGTCGGTCCACTCCGCGGCCTCGGCCGGCGCCACCTCGAACAGCTGCCGGCATACTCGCTCGGTGTGCGGCGGGACGATGCCGGCCCGGCAACGTGCGGCCACCGCGAACAACGCGCCCTGGGCGACGTGCGGCCAGTACTCCGCGCTCGCCGACACCAGGTCGTCGACCTCGGCCTCGTCCGCTCCTCCCGCATAACAGGCCGCGAGCCCGATGCCGGACCACAACCAGGGACGAGCCGATTCGGCGGCCCGCCCGATGGCGTCGGTGACGCCCCCGACGTCCGCCGACTCCAGGAACCACAACGCGCGACCGCAGCCGGCCACCCGAGCCTGCCAGGCTCCGGTCGCCCGCCCGCGGCAGCGCCGGTACATCGACCGGCGACCACCGAAGAACGTCTCCGCGAACCCGGCGCCGTCCAGTGCCAGCCAGCGCAACAGCGGCGTCGCCGGCCGCGGCGTCGGCAGCGGCAGGCGCGTCGGCGTGAACGCCCAGCCGTAGCCGACATGGATGAGGTGCACGTACCCGTCCCCCACCCCGTCGAGCAACCGAGCCAGGGCAGCGGCCCGGCCGGCGGTCAGCACGTCGCGGATCGCCGCGTGCATCGCCGCGCCCTCGTAGGCGAACCCGCGCTCGTACGCGGCGATCGACGCGAGCGCGGGGTGGGGATCACGCCAGTGTTCCACGGCAATGTTGAATCCGAATAGAAAATTCTCGGCGTGATTCTGTAGAACGGCGCGTTTCTCGGGTCGGTCGACCCGAAACCCGCGGCGCGAGAAATCGGCGATACAGAGCGGCAACCTCAGGTGACGGGTCCGGCCGAGCGGGTAAGCCGGCACTTCAGACGACCGCTCCGGTGCGCCCCTCACCATCACCAATCACGCCCCCACGACTCAGGCCGAGTGTGTTGAGTTCGTAGTGATCTGCCTGGACTAACGCTCAAGAGAGTGCTCTCCAGCAGATCTCCGGACCGGTGTGGTGTCAAGGGGTTTGAGCAACCTCGGAGAATTTGGTGGGAAGTTCTCGCCCTGTTGGAGTAGCGCGCGGCAGTGCGGCCGGGCGGTCACGCACGCGGGTTCATCCGATATTTAGATCAAATAAACTATGCCAATTATTCGCTGTTCGAACGCGCCGGGGAGCCGGCACCTCGAACCGCTCTGTCGAGGCACCGGCTCAGCTCGGGCGAATATGCACTCAGTCGTCGATGAACTCCCAATCCAGGTCGCCCGCCGGCTCCGGGCGCTCCCGGGTCATCTGGGAGGCCGCGAGTTGCCAGCGCTTGTCCCGGAAGACGTAGGTGTGCGTGGTCCGGTAGGTCCCGGAGCGGCTGCGCTGCGCGATCTCGCCGGTCTTGACGTTCCGGGCGAGTCCGGTCCCCCGCATCGTGAACTGGCCGATCGAGACCACCGATTCCCCGTTCGAGTGCACCTGGACCTCGTTCTTGGTGGTCAGGAAACCCGCCTTGCCGAAGCCCGCCCTGCGGACCTTGCCCGAGAGGATCACGTCGATCGTCTTGGCCTTGTCGCCCACGTTGCCCCGGGGGTCGGTGAACCGGTACTCGTCGGCGAACAGCGACTCGAGGACGGCCCGGTCCTCCTCGACCCGGCTCTGTTCGGCGACCTGGCGGGCATCGCGGTCCGTCTCGGTCGCCAGCTGGTTGTAGTAGGCGCTCATGACCGTGCACTCCTCGGCCACCAGGTTGGCCGAGGCGGCCGCCTCCGCCATCACCGCCTCGCTCGACTCGCTCGCCTGCGCGTTCGCGGGGTTGATCGCGAACTTGCCGGTCGTCTCCTTGAGCTGCTCGTCGGTCAGGTTCGCTCGCCGCATGTACTCCGTACGCTTCTCCAGGCTCAAGGCCATGGCTGGCTCCCTTTTCATTCCTCGCGCTGTTGCAGTGCGAACCGATTGCCTTCCGAGTCGGCGAACATGGCCCACCAGCCCCACGGCTCATGGCTCGGCTTCACCACGAAGTCGACGCCGCGTGCCGTGAGCTCCTCGTAGGTCTTCTCGATGTCGTCCGCGTAGAAGAAGGGGTTGGCGTTGGGCACCTCGTCGCGCGTGGCGTGCCGGTAGGTGCCGTCCGGGTCGACCGAGAGGATCAGCGTGGTGTGCCCGTCCGCCGTCGTCACCTCGACCCACCGGCCGTCGCCGTACTCGGCGTCGGTGGTGACGCTGAACCCGACCAGCTCCGTCCAGAACCGTTTGGCTCGCTCCTGGTCCCGCACGCCGACGACTATCTTGTTCGCGCCGCGGATTCCCATCGCGCCACGACCGCTCAGGAGTCCGGCCGCAGGTACTTCTCGGCGTCCGCGCCGACCTCCTCGGCGTCCTCGGCCCGCATCTTGACCGCCCACGGCACCTCGGGCCGCTGGGGCGTGCCGCCGTCGTCGCGGGGGATGAACGCCAGGTTGGCGCCGACCTCCTCGGCGGTGCGCAGGAAGTCGTAGATGCCCCAGTGCTCGGCGATCTTGCCGTCGCGGACGCGCACGACCTCCATCCCCGGAATGACCACCTCGCGATGGGTGGGTGCCACGCCCATGAACGGCCCGCTGTGGGTGGCGTGGAGGTTGTACATCACGCCGAGCAGGTCGCCCTCGCCGACGATCGCGATGTTGTCCTCCAGCGGTTCCTCGAACGCGGACGCCCACGCCGAGAACCGCATCTGCACGCCTTCCAGCCCGGGTGGGTCACCCGGCATCGCGGCATGGTCGACGAAGTCGTCGGTCAGGTTCCGGCGCAGCGTCTCCATGCTCCAGTCGTTGGCGTTGAACACCTCCTGCTGGAAGCGCAGCAACACCTTCTTGTTCTCCTCGATCTGGCTGGGCGCCCGGACCGCACGCACCAGGTCGTCGGTGTCGAGGTCCAGATCCAGCAGCTCACGAAGCCGGCCGGCGGCGCTCTCCACCTCCACCTGGAACCGATCCCGCTGGGCAGTGTCCTGCCGCGCCATCACAGAACCTCCTTCATTCCAAGCCGTCTATGCCGTAGCCGTGGTGTTGGTGGTGCTCGCAGTACAGCTCATTGGGCGGGGCGATCATGGCGCAGCGCCGCAGGGTTCCCTTCAACAACACCTGGCACTGGCGCCGCTTGAGCTCTATCAACGCCCGCAGCTCCGTGAGCTTGTTCTCGTCGGCGCCGGCCGCGATCGCGGCCTCGTACGCCCGCTGCGCCATCGTGCTGTCGAACCCTTGCTGCGCGCGCACCGCCATGACGTCCTCGGTAAGCGGCGCCATGATCTGGTTGGCGAAGATGTCCTCGAACGGGTTGATGTGCCGGTGCTCGACGATCAGCCCGTCGACCACCTTGATCGCGTGCAGGGTCGGGATGGCGATCTGGTGGTCCCGCGGCGGGCGTCCCGCGAACTCCTCGTACTGGGTGCCCCGGCCCGTGATCAGACCGACCACCGCGACGTCATCGGCCGAGATGATCTCGTTGATGACCATGAACCAGTCGGGGAAGGCGCGGAACAGGCCGCGCAGCATGCGGGTGTGCGCCACGGGACTGATCGGGTCGTTGCCGAAGTAGGTCTTGCTGCGGAACTCGCTGGGATGGAACAGCTTCTCCATGTTCTCGTAGTCGCGAGCGTTCTCGTACTCGATGTACTTGAAGAAGATGTCGATGTTCCGCTGCCGCCGATCACCGCCGACCGTGGACGGTGAGACGGTCACCGATCCGGTGATCTTCCCGGAGATGGTGGCGAGGAACTGTTCCAGGAGTTGCTCGCGAGCGGCCGATGGCAGGCGGGTGATCAGTGACAGGTTCTCCCGCACCGCGAGGCTCTGCGCCTGTTGGTCGGCACGACCGTCGGCCGCGCCGTCACCGAACTCGAACCAGCGCCCCTGCTGCTCCTTCAGCATCGTCGGCGGCTGGTCCTTGTCTTCGAAACTCATGGCTGACCCTCCGGCAGTAGCACGACGCGATACTCAACGACGATGCTTCCGCCATCCGCGGGAGGGAACTTCTCAGCCGTTGCTGCTTGACACCCCGGCGTCAGACCGCACGGCGTTGTGCACCCGGTGCATCATCACCGCAGGCGGGCAACCACTCGGCGACTCCGATGAC
>CAWJCX010000021.1:0-162646 GCA_963841395.1 uncultured Actinomycetota bacterium | reverse complement strand
TCCGGCCCGTGCGCCACCGACGGCGCCAAGCTGATCGCGTGCGTGTGGCACCGGGGCCGGCGCGACCTCGTCCTCGAGACGTTCGGGGTCCGGGGGCGGACGTTGCACACGCTGACCAGCGACTACCAGGCACACGACGTCTGCCTCGTCGGGCCCGAGCACATCTTCGCCGCGAGCGCGCGGTCCTACTTCGCGACCGACCGCGGCGGCCGGGTCGTGGCGAGGACGCTGCCGGGCCGCCCGGTCGCGGTGACCGGCGACCACCTGGTCCTCCTCGACGCCACCGGCCGCCCGCCCAGCACGTCGGTATATCGCCTGGGGAAGTGAGCCAGCGCACGGAACGAACCGGGGTGCCCGGGCGTCTGTGTGTTCGAGGCGTAAAGCCGGAGGGATCATGCAAGGGGTGTAGGGGAAGCCAGAACCCCCGTACTGAGAAAGGTACGGGGGTTCTCGCGTATCCGGGTGCAGGTGCGTGCCGGGTGGTGGCGGGCCGCAGGTAACCTGGCTGCCCGTGAGCGCCCCAGCGAACGACGCAAACAGTTACTCCGGCTACGACCTGGTCATCGTGGGCTCCGGGTTCTTCGGCCTGACCATCGCCGAGCGGGTCGCGACCCAGCTGGACAAGCGGGTCCTGGTGCTGGAGCGCCGGCCGCACATCGGTGGCAACGCCTACTCCGAGCCCGAGCCGGAGACCGGCATCGAGGTGCACAAGTACGGCGCGCACCTGTTCCACACGTCCAACAAGCGGGTGTGGGACTACTGCAACCAGTTCACCGAGTTCACGAACTACCAGCACCGCGTGTTCGCCAGGGTCGCCGACCAGGTCTACTCGTTCCCGATGAACCTGGGGCTGATCAACCAGTTCTTCGGCACCTCGCACACCCCGGACGAGGCGCGCGAGCTCATCGCCAAGCAGGCCGCGGAGTTCAAGACCGAGGACGCGCAGAACCTCGAGGAGAAGGCCATCTCGCTGGTCGGCCGCCCCCTCTACGAGGCCTTCATCCGCGGGTACACGGCCAAGCAGTGGGAGAACGACCCCAAGCAGCTCGGCGCGAACATCATCACGCGCCTGCCGGTCCGCTACACGTTCGACAACCGGTACTTCAACGACACCTACGAGGGCCTGCCCGTCGACGGCTACACCGCGTGGCTGAAGAAGATGGCCGCGCACCACAACATCGACATCCGGCTGAACGTCGACTACTTCGACGTGCGCGAGCACATCCCGGCCGGCACGCCGACCGTCTACACGGGCCCGCTCGACCGGTACTTCGACTACGAGGCCGGCAAGTTCACCTGGCGCACGGTCGACTTCGAGTCCGAGGTCGTGGCCACCGGCGACTTCCAGGGCACCTCGGTCGTCAACTACAACGACGAGGAAGTGCCCTACACCCGGATCATCGAGTTCCGGCACTTCCACCCGGAGCGCAAGCACTACCCGGCCGACAAGACGGTCGTGTTCCGCGAGTACTCGCGCTTCGCCAAGGACGACGACGAGCCGTACTACCCGATCAACACGCCGGAGAACCGCACCAAGCTGGAGCGCTACCGCGAGCTGGCGGCGGGCGAGGCCACGAAGCGCAACGTCATCTTCGGCGGCCGGCTGGGCACCTACAAGTACCTCGACATGCACATGGCGATCGGCTCCGCGCTGTCGGTGTTCGACAACAAGGTCGCCCCGCACCTGACCGACGGCGCGCCGCTCGACGGCTCCCTGGACGGCTGATGACCACCACCACCGACGCGCCGCGGCTGCGGGCCGTCGAACGTGGCACGCCGCCGCCCGAGCCGGCGCGCTCCGTCGAGATCGCCGCGCTCGCGCGGGTCCAGCGGACCATCGGCAGACCCGCGGTCGTGAAGGCGGCCCGCGGGCTGTCGCTGTTCGGCGAGCACAGCGGCGGCTGGTTCGCCCTGGGGCTGCTCGGCGCGGCCGTCGACCGCAAGCGCCGCCGGGACTGGCTGACCGCCGCGACCGGCGTGGTCGCCGCGCACGCCGCGTCGATCGCGGTCAAGCGGGTCGTGCGCCGGCAGCGGCCGGCCGACGACTCGGTCGAGGTGCTCGTGTCGACGCCGAGCTCCCTGTCGTTCCCGTCCTCGCACGCCGCCTCGACGACCGCCGCCGCGGTCGTCTACTCGGGGCTGACCGGCCGCAACCTCGTGCCGGTCCTGGTGCCGCCGATGCTGGTGTCGCGCCTGGTCCTCGGCGTCCACTACCCGACCGACGTGCTGGCCGGCTCCGCGCTCGGCGCCGTCGTCGGCGGGCTGGTCCGGCGCAGGCTGGCCAGGAGACGAAGCAGGTGAGCAGCACGGCGGAGAGCACGCCAGGAGAGGCCACTGTGAGCCCCGGCGCCGCGCCCGCGGGCCTGCTGCGGGGCGTCGTGCGCACGGTCCGCCCGCGGCAGTGGGTCAAGAACGTGCTGGTCCTCGCGGCACCGTTCGCCGCGTACGCGGCCGACCCGGTGTTCCGCGTCGACGTCGTCGTCGACGCCGGCATCGCGTTCGTCGCGTTCTGCCTGGTCGCGTCCGCCGTGTACCTGGTCAACGACGCGATCGACGTCGAGGCCGACCGCGCGCACCCGACCAAGCGCAACCGCCCGATCGCGGCCGGCGTGGTGCCGGTCCAGGTGGCCTACGGGCTCGCCGCCGCGCTGTTCCTCGCCTCGTTCGCGGTGTCGCTCGTGTCGAGCTGGCGGCTGCTCGTGGTGATCGGCGTCTACGCGGCCGTGCAGCTCGGCTACTGCTTCGGCCTCAAGCACCAGCCGGTGATCGACCTGTGCATCGTCGCGTCGGGCTTCCTGCTCCGCGCGATCGCCGGCGGCGCGGCCGCCGGACTGCCGCTGTCGCAGTGGTTCCTGCTGGTCACGGCGTTCGGCTCGCTGTTCATGGTGGCCGGCAAGCGGTACGCGGAGATCGTGCTCTACGAGCGCACGGGCGCCCGGATCCGCGCGTCGCTGTCCAAGTACTCGGCGAGCTACCTGCGCTTCGTGTGGGCCACCTCGGCCGCGATCATGATCATGACCTACGCGCTGTGGGCGTTCGAGATCCGCCAGCGCACCGGCACGAACTCGGTGTGGGCGGTCATCTCGATCGTCCCGTTCGTGGTGGCCGTGCTGCGCTACGCGGTCGACGTGGACGGCGGCAACGCGGGCGAGCCGGAGGACATCGCGCTGCGCGACCGGGTGCTGCAGGTGCTCGGCGCCTCGTGGGTCGCCTGCGTCGCGCTATCGGCGTTCCTGTAGCCGGTCGGCGATGGCGCTGAGGTGGGCGAGGCCCGCCAGCAGCCGGCCCTGCCGCAGCCGTGGCCCGAGCTCCACCGACAGCGACGCGCCGTCCGAGCGCAGCGTCCGGAACCGCCGCGACCCCACGAGCCCCTCGAGTCCGGGCGGGGCACCCTGCACGCTCCCGGTCAGCAGTCCGGTCTTCGCCTGGAACGGCGGCAGCGGCGCCTGTAGCTCGAGCACCGCCCGCCGCTTCACGCTGCGGGTGGAGCCGCTGCCGGGGTTGGTCATCTGCACGCGGCGGGTCTGCGACGCGGTGAAGGCGCGGCCCCGGTACATCCCGCTCAGCGTGATGTCCGGGTGCCACGCCCCCGACTGCGTCCTGCCGAACACCCCCGACCGGTAGCCCTCGCGGATGCCGCTCGGGCCCTGCCGCAGCAGCCCCCAGGCCTGGCCGCGGCGCTGCCGCTCCTGCTGGTCGAACGCCGCCCGGCCGCCGTCGCCGCCCGGCAGGTCCGCCCGCCAGCCGTAGCGGCGGGACAGCCCGCCGAGCAGCACGTGCCGGAACACGAACGCCGACAGCCACCGCCAGGCCAGCCGGCCGAGGACCAGCACGACCAGGACGGCGATCGTCCAGGCCGGCCAGTCCCACGTCGCGAGGAGATCCATCTCAGATCGAGAGGTTCTCCTCGGTCTCCTCCTGCGACTGGTCCTCGCCGGTCGTCCCGTAGGTGCCCGCGTTCACCCCGTTGTTGACGTTGCGCGAGGCCTTGCCGTAGTCGGTGGCCTGGCCCTTCGCGGTGTCCCTGGTGACCTCCGAGATCCGGCTGCCGAAGCTGCGCACCTGGTCGAACTCGTCGGTGAACCGCTCGGTGCCCAGCCCCCGGGCGCGCAGGTTGGACTGCAGCTTCACGTTGCCGCCCGCGGTCTTCGCCGCCTGGGTGGCCTCGCGCATGAAGTCCTTGGTCCGCGTCATGACCGTCTTCAGCTTCGCGAGCAGGTCCTTGAGCATGTTCAGCATCTTCTGCAGCTTGCTGACCTGCTTGGCGCCCTTCGCGGTCGTCGTGGCGCCCTTGACGGCGGTGCCCGACCACGCGGCGGCGATCGAGCCGCCGAACGTCGGCGCCGCGGCGGCCAGCGCCGGGATCCAGATCATGATCAGCCACTCGACGAACTCGGTGAGCAGCGCCTTGATGAAGTCCTCGATGACGATCATGATCATGCTGGAGATCTGCAGCAGCTGGGCGACGTCGCCGGACTGGCCCGCGGTGCCCTGGATGCCGGTGGCGAACTGCTCCAGGCGGGTCGCGGCGGCCTCCTTGGCCTCGCCGACCCACGTCTTGAGCGCCTCCTCGGCGTTCTGCATGAACTTCTGGGCGTACTGCTCGAGACCCTGGCCGATCTTCTGGAAGTTCCCCGCCGCGTTGATCAGCGCCGGCCCGTCGCCGGACACGAAGTGGATCAGGTCCTGCAGCGGCTGGACCACGGTGATGAGGAAGTTCAGGCCCTGCCCGATCAGCCAGCCGAGCGGGTCGGTGGCGATGCCGGACACGGCGTCCTTGCAGGACTGCACGAAGCTCGCCCCGGCGACCGCCGCGCCGCGCACGTCGCCGCCGTCGAGCGCGAGCCCGGCGGAGACGAGACCACCCGCGAGCGGGATGCCGCGGGCGACCTTCTCGCCGTAGCCCATCTCCTTGTTGATGGTGATGCCGCTGAGCTCACCGTTGATGGCTTCTCCGGCCATGGTCAGTTGCCTCCCTGGTCGGCGGCCTCGAGCTCGGCGAGCGCGTCGGTGAAGATCTTGGCGATGGCGTCCTCGACGCCCTGGTAGACGTCCGCCGTGGCGGTCATCTTGTCCGCGCCGGACTGCAGCCCGTCGGACATGTCGCCGAGCAGCGAGTGCAGGTCGTTCAGCATGTCCGTGTACTTGCTGTGCACGAACAGCCCGACGATGCCCCACGACTCGTTGCCGACGTCGGCCTGCGACACGAGACCGTCGATCTCGGACACCAGGGCCTTGTCGTCGGACAGTGCGCCGGAGTAGTCGCGCACCCCGGTCGGGTCCACCTCGAAACCGTCACCGTCGGGCATGTCAGCGGTCCTCCTCGTCCCAGACGCTCTTCAGGAAGGAGTCGCCTGCCGACTCCACGCCCGGTGCGGGCGGCGGTGGCGGGGTGTCCCGGAAGACCACCGACTCCTCGACCTCGCCGACCTGCTGCGGCGGGCGCGCGGCGGCCTCCTGCTCGGCCTTCTTGCGCAGTTCCTCGACCGGTACGCCGGTGACCTGGGACTGCGTCTCCAGCACCTGGTCCATGACCGGCGCGTCGCCCCCCATGTACTCCTGGACGATCCCGGCCTGCCGGCGCGCCGACTCGGCGACCGCCTCGTTCAGCGTCGACATCACCGCGGCGCCGAGGCGCTGCGGGCCGAGCTGCAGCGCGGCCTCGGTGAAGCGGACGTCCTGAACCGATCCACCAGGGCCCGCGACGACGGTCACCGCGCGGTCCGGCGAGCTGACGCTCACCTCCAGCGAGGCGATCTCGGTCTGCATCCCGGCGATGTTCTCGAACTTGTCGTCGACGTTCGTCAGCTTGGACTGAAAGCTCTCGAACTCGGCGACGAGTTGATCAAATTCGGCACTCATCACGCCTCCTCCTGTGCGTGCCCCGACCGTGCGTTGGTCCACATGATGGACCATGGCCCATTCGTCCCCGAGACGTACAGCGCTCGGAAAAACATTTGGACGTCCCTAATAAAAGACGAGTTCCCGCTGCTCACGGTTCACTTTTGCGATCACGCGCCGACGCGCGACGCCGCTGGTCAGCGGGTCGCGCGGGCGGTCGGCGGCGGAAACTATTCGCTAGTGCGAGCACAATTCAGTGGATCGGCACCTTGCGGTCAGCCCTGCCGGTCGGGGTCGAGGGCGTCCTGCAGCGGCCAGGTGGCGCGCCAGCGGTCGAGGACGGCGGCCGCCTCCTCCGCGGTGATCTCGACGTGCTCGGTGTCGTTGTGGCCGAGCCGGTAGCGCGCCAGGTACTCGGTGGGCTGCCAGGTCAGGTCGCGCCGGAACGACTCGTCGGCCGGCGGGTCGGAGTGGACGCGGCGCACGATGCCCGACGGGTTCTCCCGGGTGCGCCCGCCGGCCAGCAGCGCGTAGTAGCTCACCGGTTCCTCAGCCACTGGTCCCCCTCTTTCCTACCGAGATGTCCGAGGCTCCGGGCGGTCGCGGCACGCTGCCGAACACGTCGGCCTGCTGCCGGTCGAGGTCGGCCCGGGTCGCGTCGTCGACGCCGGGGAGGCGGGCCTGTTCGTAGAGCTCGTGGGTGACCATCTTGGCATCGAAGCTGTCCTGGGTGTGGAACTGCACCTCGAAGACCTGCCCGGTGTTCGGGTCGCGCCACATGCTGTTGATGCCCTGGTAGCCGTCGCTGTCCCAGGTGTTCTTGAACTTCACGTTCTCGTAGCCCTGCGCCTGGAGCGTGTCCACCGCGTGCTGCACGCCCGAGGTGTACGAGCCGGGCGGCACCTGCATCGTGTAGCGGACCGAGTCCTTCATGTCCGCGAGGTGCTCGGAGATCGTCAGGTCCGGGTTGTCCGCGATCGCCGTGGCGAGCTTGCGCTTGAACGACTCGTCGGCCTTGAGCCGGTAGTCGAGCCCGACCAGCTGGCTGCCCGGCACGCTGTCGTTGATGCCCTGCATCGAGCTCGTGATGCCGGGCTCGGAGCGCCGGGCGCGGTCCAGGAAGTCGTTCGCCGCGGCGTTCTGCGCCGGGGTCAGCGACAGGCCGTTCTCGCCGCGCCAGCTCCCGTCGTCGCCGGTGGGGGACCGTGGCGGTCCCGGCGGGTCGCCCGGCCCGCCGCCGTCCCCGGGCGGGTTGTTCACCGGCGGCTGGTTGCCGCCGGGTGGGCCGGTGCCCGTGGTGCCCTGGTCGTGCGTGGTCGGCGGCGTGTGAGTGCCCGTGCCCGTCCCGGTCGCGCTGGACGGCGTCGTGGTGCCGGGGTTGTGCGTGGTCGGCACGTCGGTGCTGCTGTCGATGTCGCCGAGGTTCTGCGCGTTCGTGGTGTCGGTGTCGGAGTAGGTCCGCGCGGTGCCGGTGGTCCCGGCCTGCGCGTTGTCGACCGCCTGCCGGGTCCGGGTGACGTGCTGGCGCGCGGTCTGCACGTGTGACTGCGCGGCGCCGGTGAACCCGGAGCCGACGATCCCCATGCTCTGCGGCCCGACGTCGATGCCGTCGAGGGTGGTGCCGACCGAGTCGACCCGGCCACCCGTCTGCTGCAGGCGGCCGGACATCGTCTCGACGTGGTCGGTGTCGACATCGACCCCGTCCCCGCCGGCGCCGGAGTGGTGGCCGGTGGTCGTGTCGGGCGAGTCCGAGCCGGAGTGATGGCTCGACGAGGAACCGCCCGAGTGATGGTGACGCGTCACTTCGCCTCCTTGTCGGCGTGGAAGCGGGTGACCCGGCCGCCGCGCGCGGTGAACCACTGCTCCAGGTCGGCCCCGTCGAGCAGCGAGCGCTTGCCACGGAAGATCACCGAGATGGGCCCGATGACCGTGCCGGAGAACCCGGTGACGTCGGCGGAGTCGAGGATCGTGTTGCGCAGCACGGCCCGGTCCGCGGTGACGCCGGTGAGGTTGGCGTGGGCGAACGTGGCGCGGGTCAGCAGCACGTCGCGCAGGGTGGCGCCGGCGAGGTCGGCCTCGGTGAAGTCGGCGCGGTTGAACTCGGCGGCGGTGAAGTCGGCACGGCGCAGCACCGCCTTCCAGAAGTGCGCCTCCTGGCCGTGCGCCTGCGTGAACCGGGCGTTGGTCAGGTCGGCCTGGGAGAAGTCGGCGCCCTCGCAGTGCGCCCGGGCGAAGGAGACGTCGCGCAGCGTCGCCTCGAGCAGGCGGGCGTGGCCGAACCAGCTCCCCGTGAGGTCGCCGCCGGACAGGTTCGCACCGGAGAAATCCAGGTCCTGCGCGCGCAGCGGCGGCCCGCCGGGTCGCGCGAGCCAGTCGCGCAGCTCGCCGGCCGCGGCCGGGTCGGCCGGCCAGGCGATGGGCGCCCACGGGCCGGTCATGACCTCGCCCCGTTCCCGAGCTCGCGCAACGTGCGGCGGGACAGCTGGTCGGCGAGCCGGGTCGTCTCCGGCAGGCGGAAGTCGCGGCTGAGCGCCAGCACGTGGCGGCACGCCGTGGCCAGGTCGACCCGGTGGCCGATGGACACGAAGACGGGCTTCACGCCGCGCTGCGTGCGCAGTGCCGCGCCGACCTCCTCGCCGCCGTCCACCAGCGGGCTGGTGGCGCCGCGCTCGTCGGCCGGCGGGTCGTAGTGGCCGAGCGGGGTCTTCGCGACCCCGATGGCCGGCAGCCCCGTCACGACGCCGAGGTGGGAGGCCAGCCCGAAGCGCCGCGGGTGGGCGATGCCCTGACCGTCCGCGACGAGCAGCTCCGGCGTCTCCTCGAGCCGGCCGAGCGCGTCGAGCAGGGTCGGCAGCTCGCGGAAGGCGAACAGGCCGGCGACGTAGGGGAAGTCGCTCTTCCCGACCGCGGTCGCGGACGCGAGGCACGCGCCGCTGGCGAGGTCGACCGTGACGACCGCGGCGGCGACCACGGGGAGCCCTCGGTGTAGGCGACGTCGAGGCCGGTGGCGGTCCGCGGCGCGAAGTCCGGCGGCGGCACCCGTTCGACGCGCGGCGCGAGCCGCTCCTGCAGCCGGATCGCCTCGTCGACGTCGGCGGGCACGGTCAGCTCAGCCATCGGCCGGCTTGACGTAGTCCTCGGTGACCTCACCGTCGGAGCTCCAGAGGCGGGACCGGACCAGGATGCCCTGCCCGTCGTACTCGCGCTCCGCCTTGGGCGACCCGTCGTCGTACCACTCGCGTTGCGTGACCGGCAGGCCCCGCTCGCTGGTGCCGTCGACGACCAGGACCCCGGTGCCCGACCACGCCTTGAACGGCCCGTGGTCGCGGCCGTCGAGGTAGGTCGACAGGGAGAGCAGGCGACCGTCCGGCAACGTCTCCACGACCTCGCCGGTGAACCGTTCGCCGTGGTACCACGGGTAGTTGTCGTCGTCCCAGTCGAGGTCGCCCTCTGCTACGCGAATCATCTACTCGACCCTGTTCTCGACGGTTCCGGTATTCGGGTCGAACACCCGGCGACCGGAATTGCTCGGCACGTCGTGGAGAATACTGGAGCAGTTCGCGCAGAATGGCGCGTCCTTGAGCCCGCTCTCCCGCAGGAACGTGGTATCGGCGATCATGTCGTCGATGCCGGCCCCCGGGTTGGCGTGCAGCGCCTGGTTGGTGGCCCTGACCTCGGCGTGGCGCAGCGGCGGGTCGTCGTGCGGCCGGCCGGTCTGCGCGTTTCCGGGGACCTCGTACGGACCGTTGCGGTACAGCTCGTCGACGCGGTGGCGGATATCCGGATGCACCTCGGACTGCGGGATTTCACTACCCTTCGGCCCATTGGTCGACTCGAATATCTCGCCGGTCCGCGTGTCCATGACGTGGCCGACGATATTGCCCGTGCGGCCGCCGGACAGGCTCGCGTCCACTCCTTCGGGCCGCGGCGTGCCGTCCGGGTTGAGGCCCTTCTTCTCGTTGTAGTAGGTCTGCGCGCGGTCCCGGGCGATCTCGCGCAGCTTCTCGCGCACCGGGACGCCGTCGACGTGGGTGATGCGCCCGTCCTGGCCGCGGGTCAGCCGTGACTCGTCGAACCGGCCGAGGCTCTGCGGGCCGGCCTGCGCCCGCGGCGGGTTGCGGTCGGGCTGGCGGTCGCCGCCGTCGTCGCCCGCGGGGCGGGTGCGGTCCCGGGGCGGGCCGTCGTCGCCGCCACCGCCGAGCCGGTCGCCGATCGTGGCGGGTGGCTGGGTGTCGGTGCGTGCCGGGGGACCGCCGTCGTGCGTGGCCGGCGGGGCGTGCGTGGTCGTGCCCGGCGGCGTGGCCGCGCTCGGCGTGGTCTGTCCCGGGTTGTTCGTCCGCGGCACGTCGGTCGTGGTGTCGAAGTCGCTCAGGTTCTGGGCGTTCGTGGTGTCGGTGTCGGCGTAGCTCCGCGCGGTCGACGACGTGCCGGCCTGCGCGTTCTGCACGGCCTGCCGGGTGCGGGCGACCTGCTGCCGGGTGGCCTGCAGGTGGGTCTGCGCGGCGCCGGTGAACCCGGAGCCGACGACGCCCATGCTCTGCTGCCCGACGTCGATGGAGCCGACCATGGTGCCGACCGACTCGACGCGGCCACCGGTGCCGTCGAGCCGGCCCGCCATCGTGTCGACGCTGTCGGTGTCGACGTCGATGTCGCCGCCGGACCCGTCGCCGTGCCGGGTGGTCGCGTCCGGTGTGTCCGTGTCGTGGTGGGTCGTCGAGCCGCCGCCGCTGTGATGCGTGCGGCGGGTCATAGCTGGTTGGGCCGGACGTCGACCGGCCGCGTGTCGACGGGCCGGGTGTCCGCCGACGGCGTGCTGTAGGGCTTGGCCGGACTGGTAGGCGCCGAACGCGAGGTCGCCGGCGGTGGAGAAGCGGTCGAGGCCGTCGGCGAGGTGCTGCATGGCGCGGGCCAGCTCGCCGAGCCGGCCGGCCTGGCGGCCGAGGCCGCTCAGCAGCTTGGTGATCTTGCCGCTGATCCGGGTGGCGGTGGCGACCGCGCGGGCGCCGGCGACGCCGCAGAACGCGGCGATCGAGCCGCCGAAGGTGACCGCCGCCGAGGCGGCCGCGATCAGCGCGTACCGGATCAGCTCGGTGATCAGCGCGGCGATGATGTCGAAGACGATGCCGCGCAGCGTGGTGACGAGCATGCCGGAGATGCCGACGACCGCCGCCGTGCCGTCGAGCGTCATGCCCATCGACTCGAGCTCGTCGGCCATCTGGCCGAGGCTGCCGTGGTACTCGTCGGCCGCCTCGCCCTGCCAGCTCCGCGACGGTCGTCGAGGTCCTGGCGGTGCTCCTCGGCGATCGTCTTCATCTCCGCGGCCGCCGACTTCAGCGCGTCGACGTTCGCGTTGATCTCGTCCGGGTTGCCGAGCAGCGCGTCGAGCGGCTCACGCAGGAACGACACGTGCTCGAGCAGCCAGCCGACGCCGGCGCTGACGATCGCGCCGAACGGGTCGACCGCCGACGCCGATCGTGTCGATCACCGCGCCGGTCGCGCTCAGCGCGACGTCGACGACCTTCTCACCCTCGGACTCCGAGTCGCTGGTGATCGAGTCCACCAGCCCCGAGTAGCCGTCGACGATGCCCGCCCCGGATGTCGCCGTTGTCACGCCTGCCTCCCACCGTGGCCCGACTCAGTACTCACCGGTCGTCCCCGCCGCCGAAGATCGGCTCGTCGCCGAAGTCCTCGTCGTCGGTGGCGTTCCGCCTCCGTGGTGGACGGGCCGGACGGGGCGGCGGTTCCATCCGCGGCGGCGTTTCCGGGCGGCCCTGCTGGTAACCGGACCAATCGGGCATCGGCCGGGGCGGCTGCTGCGGCGGCGGGGCCTGCTCGGTCTCCTCGTTGAACGCGTAGCCGGCCTTGTCGCTCGTCGTCCTCGTCCTCCGGCTCGGGGATGTAGCCGGTGACCATGTGCATGGCCTCGGTGTCGGCGCCCGAGCGGCGCGAACGCCTCGGCCACGTTGACCGCGGCGGCGCGCTGCGCCTTGCGGGCGAGCTGCATGATCTTGCCGGCCAGCTCGCCGCCGGACCCGCGCCACGCGGACTCCTCGATCCGCAGGTCCGGTGAGCGACCCGTTCGGCGCCACGGACACGCTGATCGAGCCGTCCGGCGACGTCTCGGTGACGCCCGAGGCCTCGAGGTTCTCCTGGAACTCGGCGGTCTTCGCCTTGATGTCGTCGATCTTGGCGTTGAAGTTCGCCAGCCACTCCTCCGGGGTGGGCATCGCCGTCATCCCGCGCTCCTCGACATGCGTCTCGGCTCCGTCTGTCCGGCCACCCGTGAGCATAGGTCGCCGCAGAGGTCAGATCGGCAGCCGGCGGAAGATCGGCGCGCGGGATGTGCCGCAGCACCGACATCAGCACCCGCAGCGGCGCCGGCGCCCACACCAGCTCCTTGCGCTTGGCCACGGCGTCGACCACCACGGCGGCCACGTCCTCGGGCGTGGCCGACAGCGGCGCCGGCTTCATGCCCTCGGTCATCTTCGTGTGCACGAAGCCCGGGCCGGACCACGGTGACCGTGATGCCCTCGCCGCGCAGCGCCTCGCCGAGCCCGAGGTAGAAGCCGTCCATGCCGGCCTTCGTCGAGCCGTACACGAAGTTCGCCCGGCGCACCCGCTCGCCGGCGACCGACGACAGCGCGACGATCCGGCCGTGGCCCTGCCGGCGCAGCCGCTCGGCCAGCGCGACGCCGACCGACACCGGCGCCGGTGTAGTTCACCTGCGCGAGCTCGACGGCGCGCGCGTGGTCCTGCCAGGCCTGCTCCGCGTCGCCGAGCAGCCCGAACGCGACGACCGTGACGTCGATGTCGCCGTCGGCGAACGCCTTGTCCAGCATCGCCGGGTGGGCGTCGAAGTCCGTCGCCTCGAACTCCACTGTGGACACCGTGGCGCCGGCGGTCGCGCAGCTGCTCGGCGGCCGCGTCGAGCCGCGGCGACGGGCGGGCGGCGAGCACGACCCGCAGCGGCCGGCGCCTGGCGTAGCGCTCGGCGATCGCGAGGCCGATCTCCGAGGTGCCGCCGAGCAGCAGCAGCGACTGGGGGTTTCCGACCGCGTCAATCATGTAAGACTCAACCTTCTCGACATGTCAGAGGCGAAAACGCCTTGGGGGTCAACGGAAGCGCGGACCTTGCGCCACTCGTCGAGCCGCGGGTAGCCGCGCTCGATCACCTCGGGCGTGGCGCGCGACTCCTTGGCCAGGTAGTGCCGCCCGCCCGCGGCGAGCACCAGCTCGTCCAGCTCCTCGCACAGCTCGTGCACGCCCGGGCGCGGACCGGCAGGTCCACGCACAGCGTCCAGCCGCGGCATGGGGAACGACAGCGGCGCGGGGTTGCCGTCGCCGAACCGCTTGAGCACGTTCAGCGCGGACACGTGCCCGGCCTCGGTCGATCAGCTCCACGGTCCGCCGGATCACGTGCTCGGCGCTCGAACGGCACGACGAACTGGTACTGCAGGAACCCGCGCGGGCCGTAGCCGCGGTTCCACTCGCCGAACATGTCCAGCGGGTGCAGGAACTGGGTGATGTTCTGCACCGGCGCCGCGCCGCGTCGGCGACTTGCGGTACCAGAGCTCGCTGAAGACCTTGCCGGTCAGCCGGTTGAGCATGCCCGGCGGGAACACGTCGGGCACGGTCAGCAGCTGCGGCGCGTCGAACTTCAGCGGGTGCGCGGCGCAGCTTCGTCGGCAGGTCGGCGAGCGTCGCGTGGTTGGCGCGGGTCAGCAGGCCGCGGCCGAGGTGCGGCCCGGTGGTCACCGCGTCGAACCAGGACACCGACTCCACATAGGACTCGTCGTCCTCGGTCTGCCGGGCCATCAGCTCGTCGAGGTCGCCGACCTGGTCGGTGTCGACGAGGAAGTACGCGGTCTCCACGTGGTTGAGGTGCAGCGTCGCGCGCAGCACGATCCCGGTGAGCCCCATGCCGCCGACCGTGGCCCAGAACAGCTCGGCGTCCGGGCCGTCCGGGGTGAGCGTGTGGACCTTGCCGTCCGCGGTGAGCAGGTCCATCGACCGCACGTGGTCGCCGAAGCTGCCCTCGACGTGGTGGGCCTTGCCGTGGATGTCGCTGCCGATCGCGCCGCCGACGGTGACCTGCCGGGTGCCGGGCAGCACGGGCAGCCACAGCCCGAACGGGAGCAGCGTGCGCATCAGCGTGTCGAGCGAGACGCCGGCGTCGACCTCGACCAGGCCCGCGTCGGCGTCCACCCGGTGGATGCGGTCCAGCGCGGTCATGTCGACGACGACGCCGCCCGCGTTCTGCGACGGGTCGCCGTAGCTGCGGCCCGAGCCCGCGGGCGATCACGCCCCGCTCACCGGCCTCCCGCACCACGGTCGGCGATCGCGTCGACGTCCGTCGTGCGGACCACGTGCGCGGTGGTCGGCGCGGTGCGTCCCCAGCCGGTGAGCCTGGCCAGCTCGTCATGTCCTGGCTTCACCGCACCGAGGGTACGGGGCCCGCGGGCGGTCCCTAGACTCGCGTCGTGACCACAGCGACGGAGGCGGATGTGCCGAGGATCGGGCTGGTCAGCCAGCTCGGCCGGTTCGTGCTGATCGGCGGCTTCTGTGCGCTGGTCGACTTCGGCGTGTACCAGCTGTTGCTGCACCTCGGGCTGTGGGTGCACCTGGCGAAGGCGCTGAGCTTCGTCGCCGGCACCACGACGGCGTACTTCCTCAACCGCCGCTTCACCTTCGCCGCCGGCCGCACGCGACGGCGCCGGGCAGCTGGGCGGTTTCGCGCTGCTGTACACGGTGACGTTCTTCGTCAACGTCGGCACGAACGCGCTGCTGCTCACGCTGCTGCCGCCGTCGCGCTGGGAGATCGCGCTGGCCTGGGTCGTCGCCCAGGGCACCGCGACCACGATCAACTTCGTGATGCTGCGGACGGTCGTGTTCAAAGCGCCTTCGTGAACCAGTGGTGCGCGTGGTGCTCGTCGTTGAACGGCTCGACCTCGACGTAGCCGGCCGACCGGTACATCGCGATCGCCTCGGCCAGAGCCCGGTTGGTCTCCAGCCGGACGGTGTCGCAGCCGTGCGCCGCGGCCCGTGACTCGAGCTCGGCGAGCAGCCGCCTGCCGATGCCGAGCCCGCGCACCGAGTCGGCGATCCACATGCGCTTGAGCTGGGCCGGCGTCGCCCGGCGGCGAACCGCACCGCGCCGCACCCGACCGGGTCGCCGCGCAGCCGGGCGACCAGCAGCACGCCGTGCGGCGGGCGCAGCTGGTCGCCGTCCGCGGCGATGCCCTTCGTCGGGTCGAAGCCCTGCTCGAAGCGCCGGTCGATCTCGGCGAAGTACGCGTCCCGGCAGTAGCGGGCGTGCTCGTGGTCGGGGTCGACGGACTCGATCGTCACCAGCGCGGCCGTGAGCAGCCGGTCGACCTCCGCCATTGCCGTCACCAGCCGGCCTCGCTGGGTCGCGTCGAGCGGTTCGAGCAGCGCGGCGGCCGCGTCGTCGGCGCGCTCGTCGAGCACCGCGCGCTCCTCGCGGCCGGCCGTCGTGAGCACGGCGACCCGCACCCGCCGGTCGCTGCCGCTCGCGGCGACGGTGACCAGCCCGTCGGCCTCGAGCGAGCGCAGCAGCCTGCTGACGTAACCCGAGTCGAGGTCGAGCCGGGCGCGCAGCTCGCGGACGTCCACTCCGCGGTCCGCGCCGCCGATCTCCCAGAGCAGCCGGGCCTCCCCGAGCGGCCGGTCGCGGGCGAGGAAGTGGTCGTTGAGGGCGCCGACCCGCTGGGTGACGAGCCGGTTGAAGCGCCGTACCTGCGCGATCTCCGAACCGGCCATTCCCTGACTTTAGTCAGAGAATGCTCAGTGCGCGAACCCGTGCTTCTTCGGCTGCCCGCTGCCGTAGACGCGGGCGAGCGGTGGCAGCTCGTCGAGGTGCGCGGTGACGACGTGGGCGAAGTTGACCGCGACGCGTGACCCGTCGGCGAGGGTGGGCGAGTAGACCTTGCCGTCGCCGAGCAGGTCGGTCGAGCTTCGCGTCGAGGTCGCCGGCCCCGTCCGTGGAGAGCGCGAAGACGAGCGGCTCGCCGCCGCCGGACAGGTGCAGCACGAGTGCGCGGTTGGAATCAGCCATGCCCCGACACCACCACCGCGAACCGGGCCCGGCAAGCGGAGTTCACCCGTAGCTGATCAGCTCAGAGCGGAGCCACGTCCCCGCGGCCACGGGCCAGCCGACCTCGATGTCGGCGGGCCCGCTTGTCCACAGCCCGCCCATCTGTCCACAGAACCCGCTGACCAGCCCTTTCCGTCAGTGATCACCGATAGACTGGCGCTGAGGGGTGCCCCCGGAGAGGGTGGGGGCCGCGGGTCACGGGGCCGGGAAATCGCGAGGTCGGTCCGTTGCCGGTACCTGTACTTCCGCTACTCCCTCAACTACCGCGCCTGACGCGTGCTCGCCCGCAGCGCCAGCACCGCGGCGACCGCCTCCAGCCAGCGCGCCACCTGCTCGTCGGTCGCGTCCGGCACCGCTGCCGCCGTCGACAGCCACGGGCGGATCACCGCGGTCTGCTCGGGCCGCGGCAGCGGCTCGGCCAGCCCCGCCGCGTACCCGGTCCCGCCGCTGCGCACGATCTCCGCGAGGAAGGTCACCGACCGCGGGATCACGTCCACCCCGTCCAGCGCGATCGCCGCGGCCACCGCGCCGTCGCCGAACAGCTCGCCGCGCGCTGGCCGCCCGCTCGCCGAGCCCGCCGCAGCAGCTCGGCCACGTCGAGCGCCGCGAGCTCCGCGTCGGTCCTGGCCTGCATGTCGTTCATCTCGTTCCCCCGGGTCACTTCGGCAGGTTGACGCCGTCGACGGTGGGCAGCCGGGAGTCCGACGCCCCATCCATGTGCCCGTTCACGAAGTCGTCCTCGCTGACCCAGACAGTGTGGCCCCACGGGTTGTAGATCTGCAGCATGCCGTCCTCGTGCCCGATGATGATCATCTGGTGGCCGGAGCGGTGGCCGTCGTCGTCGAAGCCCTCGACGATGAGCGGCACCGGCCGGCCCTCGTCCACCGACCTGGCGACGTCGTCGAGGAGCGCCTCGCGGTCGGCCGGGCTGTCCACGTCGCGGTACTCGTAGCTCTGGCCGGTCGCCGGACCGATCTCGTCGTCGGCCGCGTCCTCGCTCTGGTCCGCGGTCATGCCGTCGCCCTCGTCGGCCGGCCTGCCGTAGATCCGCTCGGTCTCCGACAGGTACCGCTGCTCGAACGCCTCCTGGCTGGTCGACTTCGGGTCCTCCGGATGGCCGCCGGTGGTCAGCTCGAACGCGTAGAGCGGGTCCACCACGGCCCGCGCGGTCACCGTGGACGCGGCGACGCACGTGTTGCCGGTCTGCTCCCACTTCGCGCCGCCGTAGGTCACCGGGACCGACTCGCGGGAGGTCTCGTCGGTCGTGTTGTAGATCGGCTGCAGGTGGTCGCGCAGCCATTCGGGGTCGTCGCCGTACGGGTGGATCTTGGCGCCGAACTCGGCGATCTCGTCGAGGGAGTGGCCGGCCGCGAGCGCACGCATCAGGTACGCCTTCTCCTGCGGCGACCTCGCGGCGTCGAGCAGGGCGTCGAACCGGGTGCGCTCGTCGTCGGACAGCTCGTCGAGCCGCTTGCCCGCCCGCTCGGCGTCGTTCTCGCTCATGATGATGTTGACGTCGTGCGGCCCGCCCGGCACCGCGCTCTGCCCGAGCACCAGCCGGTCCGCCGCATCGAGGTGCGTGCTGTCGAGCTGGCTCGCCCGCGCCTGGGACGCGAGGTCGGTGAACACCCGCGCGGCGGCCTGTTCGGCGGCGTTCGCCTGGTCGTAGCCGGCGATCACCTGGTCCATCCCGCTGACCGCGATGCCGCGGGCACGGTCGAAGTCGTCCAGCTCGTTGCGTGCCTGGTGCAGCGCGCCCTGGCCACCGGCGTGCGCCGCCTGCGCCGACTCGACGCAGTCGGCCAGCTGGGTCAGCTCCTCGCGGGCCTTGGTCATCACGGTGACCGAGTGCTCGAGCTCGAAGGCGACCGCGCCGACGACCTCCGAGGCCCGCTCCCGCGCCTGGCCCACCCAGACCTCCGGCAGCTTGCTCTTCGCCAGCGCGTCGACCTCGGCCTGCGCCCCGTCGGCGTCGGTGGCGATCCCGGCGTAGACGTCGGCCATCGCGCGCAGCTCGCCCGGGTTGCCCTTCGGCGCGGGGAAGCCGAGGTAGGCGTCGATCGCGCTGCGCAGGACGACCCGGCCGAGCAGCCCGCCGGCGTTCGCCATCGCGCGCCACTTCTCCAGGTCGTCGCGGTTCGGTGCCACGGATGTTCTCCTCAGTCCCCGCGCACTGCGCGGTCGAACTCGCCGGCGTGCAGCTCGTCCTGCGTGCCGTACTGCGTGGCCGAGGTCTCGAGCTTGGTGCTCGCCTCCGCGAGGGCCTGCGACGTGAGCCCGAACTCCTCCACCCAGGCGTTCAGGAAGCTCCCGTACGCGGCGGCCACGCCCCCGTGCTCGCCGAGCAGGTCCTCGCCCGGGCAGGTCAGCATCCGCATCCGCTTCGGGTAGTCCGCGACGCGCACGGCCTGGTCCTGCGCGGTCCCCGCGTGCGTCGCGAGCGCGGTCGGGTCCACCCGGTACCCGGTGTCGGCAGTCATGCCGGCTCAGAGCTGCCGGATCCGCGGCTCGGGTTCCGAATGCTTCGCAGGCGCACAGCGACGCCGGTAGCCTCGCCTCCCGAGGGGATGGTGGCGATGCGCACGCTGGTGGTGGTCGTCGTGCTCGTGCTCCTGGGCACGAGCTGCTCGGTCACGCGCGCCGGCGACGCGCGGCCGGGTGCGCGGCCCGCCCGCGAGTTCACCGTCGAGGACACCAGCATCCGGATCGGGCCGGGGGAGTCGTTCTCCATCGCGGTCGAGGACAACGCGTCGGTGGGCGACCAGTGGTCGGTCAGCGAGAAGCCCGACTCGAACGTGGTCGGGACGGACGGCGACGACTACGAGCCGGACTCCGACGAGGACGTCACGGGCAGCGGCGGGACCCGCCACTTCCGGTTCCAGGCACTGCGCACCGGCACGACGACGATCGAGCTGCGCAACTGCTACCGCGGTTGCCGCGACTCCGGCGACGACCGGCGGTACCAGCTGACCGTCGAGGTGACCTGACCCGCCGTCACATGCGGAAGAAGCGCTCCCGCCGTCCCTGCCGGCACAGCTTCAGCCACTGCACGAACGCCTTCGGGTCCCGCTTCGTGCCGATGAAGTACAGCCCGAACCGGAGGACCTCCAGCAGGCCGATCTTGCGCAGCCCCGGCTGGGACAGCAGGTACCCGCGGTTGCGGTAGGTGTAGTACCGCTTGACCTCGTTCTCCGGGTCCTGCGCGTGCAGCCGCCCGCCCAGCATCGGCTTGAACTCGTCCGAGCCGTCCGGGTGCAGGTACGCCGCCTTCAGGCAGGTGCCGAACGGCAGCCCGGAGCGCACCAGCCGGCGGTGGATCTCCACCTCGTCGCCGCGGAAGAACAGCCGGTAGTCCGGCACGCCGACCACGTCCAGCGTCGACGCGCGGAACAGCGCGCCGTTGAACAGCGACGCGATGCCCGGCAGGAAGTCCGTGCCCAGCTCGTCCGCGCTGCGCTTCCACGTCAGCCCGCGGCGCAGCGGGAACGCCAGCTTCTCCGGCGTCTCGATGTTGGTCACGACCGGCGAGATCTCCGCCAGGTTCCGCGCCACGCGCCTCGGTCAGCAGCGTGTCCAGCACGGTCTCGTCGGCCGGCCGGCCGTCGTCGTCGGCGCACCACACCCACTCGGCGCCGAGCATCAGCGCGTGCAGCATGCCGAGCGCGAACCCGCCCGCGCCGCCGAGGTTGCGCCGCGACGGCAGGTAGGTCGCCGGCAGACCGCAGCTCGACGACGATGTCGCCGACCGGCTCGTCCGGCCCGTTGTCGACCACGATGAGGTGGTCCGGCGGCCGGGTCTGCGCGGCGATCATCTTCAGCGAGTCCGCGAGCAGCTCCCGGCGGTGCCGGGTGACCACCACGGCCACCACCGCGTCGGCCGGCAAGGCGGGTGACTGCTCGAAGGACTCATCAGACCTCGCCGCTCTTGGTGGTCAGCACCGGGGGCTCGCCGAGCTCCTCGAGCGCGGCCTGGTCCAGGTGGGCGAAAGGGTCCTTGCCCTTGTAGGCCGTGAGGACCTCGCGCAGCGAGCCCTGCTTCTTCATCTGACCCTCGTCCATCCAGATCGCCGTGTCACACAGCTCGAACAATAGGTCGTCCTGGTGCGAGGCGAACACCAACATGCCGGACCGCTCGACCAGGTCGACCAGGCGGGCGCGGGCCTTGTTCAGGAACGCCGCGTCGACCGCGCCGATGCCCTCGTCCAGCAGCAGGATCTCCGGGTCGATCGAGGTCACGACGCCGAGCGCGAGCCGTACCCGCATGCCGGTCGAGTATGTCCGCAGCGGCATCTGCAGGTAATCACCCAGCTCGGTGAACTCCGCGATGTCGTCGACCCGCTTCTCCATCTGCTTGCGGGACATGCCGAGGAACAGCCCGCGGATCATGATGTTCTCGAGGCCGGAGATCTCCGGGTCCATGCCGACGCCGAGGTCGAACACGGGCGCGATCTTGCCGGTGATCCGCGACGAGCCCCGCGTCGGCTCGTAGATGCCGGCCAGCAGCCGCAGCAGCGTGGACTTGCCCGCGCCGTTGTGCCCGACCAGGCCGACCCGGTCGCCCTCCTTGAGGGAGATGGAGATGTCGTGCAGGGCCTCGATGATCGGCACCTTCTGCGCGGTGCCGATCTTGCCGCCGACCTTGCCGAGAACCGCCTTCTTCAGCGACCGCGTCTTCGCGTCGAAGATCGGGAAGTCGACCGAGGCGTTCCAGACGTCGATGCTCACCATGTCGTTTACTCGCCTCACTCAGACCCAGTAGGAGACCCGGGCACGGTAGTTGCGCATGGCCAGGAGGGCCAGGCCCCACCCCACCACGGTAAACGCGCCGACCACGACCCAGTGATGCCAGCTCTGCGTGTTGCCGAGCAGCGGCGCCCGCAGGATCTCGATGTAGTGGTACAGCGGGTTCAGCTCGGCCACCAGCATCCGCCAGCCGCCGGTCTCCTTCCCGCCGGGCGCGAGCTGGTGCAGGGTGTCGATGGTCCACACGATCGGCGTCATGAAGAACAGCAGCTGCGACAGGCTGACGATGACCGGCGGGATGTCGCGGTAGCGGGTAGAGATGATGCCGAACAGGAGCGCCACCCACGCGCCGTTGATCGCGATCAGCACGAACGCGGGGACGGCGAACACGATCGACCAGTCGATGCCCGGCTGCATGACCGTGCCGTTCTTGACGATCGTGTACCCGGACCTGGTCAGGTCGCTCCAGAAGACCGCGACGACCACGAAGTAGACCAGCATGTTGTGCGCGAACATCAGCGTGAGCCGCCAGACCGTGCGCAGCGCGTACACCGTGATCGGTGCCGGCAGGTGCTTGATCAGGCCGCTGTTGTTGATGAACGTGTCGGTGCCCTCGGTCAGGCAACCGAGGATGAAGTTCCAGACGATGAACCCGACCGTGATGTAGGGCAGGAACGTCGGGATGTAGGCGTTGAACAGCACGGAGTACAGCAGGCCGAGGCCGGCCGCGGTGATGGCCATCGACAGCGTGATCCACAGCGGGCCGATGACCGACCGCCGGTAGCGCTGCTTGATGTCCTGCCATCCGAGGTGACCCCACAGCTCGCGCTGCGTGAATCCCTCGCGGATGTCCTCCCAGGCCCGCCCGAAGCTTCGGGACTCCCGGTGGGTCGGTGGGGCCTGCTCCTGCTCGGCCGTGGCTGTTGCTGGCACGGCTGTCGAGCCTACCGGCGCCAGTTCGCCGCTCCGCATGGGCCGGAATGCGGCCCCGACCTGGGGGAGCCACCCAATCGATACGTATAGCCCTGGTAACTTCTGCGCTCATGGTCGACGTCGTCCCGGGGCAGAGCGTGCTGCGCTCCTTACTCGACGTCTACGCCGAGCACCCGGAACCTCGCCGGGTCGCGGTCGTGGGCAACCAGCCGCTGCAGCCCGACGCGGAGCGCGCCAAGGCCATCGACGACGCCGACCTGGTGATCCGGGTCAACGGGTTCAAGATCGACGACCCGGGCGACCCGCCCGCGCTGGGGACCAAGTGCCACGTGGTGGTGTTCAACCGGGCGCTGCGCGCGACGAAGTGGGTGTTCGAGAACTACCGCCGGCGCCTGTACCTGATGGTCGAGCCGGGCCGGCTGCACTGGGAGCCCGACCTCATCCCGGGCTGGTGGCCTGAGGACCTGGGGTTCGTCCCGGTGTCCAACCGCGAGGTGACGCTGCCGCTGTCCGACGCGCTCGGCCTGCCCACCGGCGAGCTGGCGACGTGGTCGACGACCGGCACGATGGCCGCGTGGATCGCGCGGACCAGCTACCCGGACGCGGACCTGGTGCTCACCGGGTTCTCTTTCGTCGACGACCCGAACCAGACATCCTGGATGCATGCCGCGGGCGACTCCTGCATCGTCGGCCCGGAGCACCAGATCGCCGCCGAGGGGCGGCTGCTCGAGTCGTGGCTGCAGACCAGCCGAACCACCCTGCTCCGCTGAGTCCCCGAGGATGAGAAGTTGACCATGTCAGAAGGCCGTCTGGCCGGGTTGCGCAAGCGGGTCTCCGACCGCATCGGGCAGCTCGTCGACTGGCGGATCAACCACCCGCTCGTCGGCAACCGGCTGGAGGAGGCCTACCGCACGCTCGACGAGCACCGCAGGCTCGTCGGTGAGCACGAGCGGGCGCGGCGCGACTTCGGCCGCCGGCTCGCCGACATGGAGCGGCGGTTCGGCGAGGTCGAGCGGATCCAGCGCTGGTCGGCGAACGAGCTCGAGCGGATCATCCCCCAGATCGCCGCGCAGGAGTCCCAGCTGGAGTCGCTGCGCGAGAAGCTCGGCGCCGTGCCGGCCGGGGACCAGCCGCAGATCGACGAGTCGCGGTCGCTGATCGACGAGATCCGGCGGGAGCACAGCCAGATCCGGGTGCGCCTCACGGCCGTCGCCCAGTACGAGGATCGGTTGCGCAAGCTCGAAGATCGCACACGGAGTAACTGAATCCCGCGGTATACAACCCTCCGTTACCGTTATTCACAGTTGTGGCCGCAACTGTTAATTGTTGACTGGAATAGTCATCGACTCAACAGTTCAGGTCACCTGTGGATGCCGCACCCTACGGAGACACAGGTTGCGGAGGTCGGGGCCATGGTAGACGTCCAGTGGTGGTTATCGGGTTACGACAATCGGGTACATGCCTTCGGCGCGGACGAGGCCGGGCGTGACTTCGGCGAGGCTCTCTGCGAGCACAGCGTCCCCAACACCAAGATCACCTGTACCGACGAGGGCGAGCGCTGCCTCGCCTGCCTGTTGATCTTCGGCGACATGCTCGCCGACACCTACGGCGACGCGAACTGGCGCGCCTCCTAGCCCGTACTACCGTGGCCTCCATGCGTGAGGTCAGGATCGGCAAGCACACGATCGGCCCGGATCACCGGCCGTTCGTCATCGCCGAGATGTCCGGCAACCACAACGGCTCGCTCGACCGGGCGCTCGCCATCGTCGATGCGGTCGCCGCGTCCGGGGCGCAGGCGCTGAAGCTGCAGACCTACCGCGCGGACACCATCACCATCGACGTGGACCTCCCCGCGTTCCGGATCTCGGACGACCACGCCCTGTGGGGTGGGGAGAACCTCTATCGCCTGTACGAGAAGGCGCACACCCCGTGGGAGTGGCACGGCCCGATCTTCGAGCGCGCGCACTCGCTGGGTCTGACGGTGTTCTCGAGCCCGTTCGACCCGACCGCCGTCGAGCTGCTCGAGTCGCTCGACGCCCCCGCGTACAAGATCGCGTCGGCCGAGATCGTCGACCTGCCACTCATCGAACTGTGTGCCCGCACCGGAAAACCGCTGGTGATCTCGACGGGCATGGCGAACGTGGCGGAGATCCACGCCGCGGTGTCGGCGGCCCGCGCGGCCGGGAACGACCAGCTGATCGTGCTGGGGTGTACCGCGTCCTATCCCGCGCCGCCGCAGGAGAGCAACCTGCGTGGCATCCCGCTGATCGCGGACACCTTCGACGTGGTCGCGGGCCTGTCCGACCACACGATGGGCATCGGCGTCCCGGTGGCGGCGGTGGCGATGGGCGCGTGCGCGATCGAGAAGCACGTGACACTGTCGCGTTCGGACGGTGGGGTGGACAGCGACTTCTCCCTGGAGCCGGCGGAGTTGACCGCGCTGGTCACGGAGACGGAGCGCGCGTGGCAGGCGCTGGGGGCGCCGCGCATCGGCCCACGCGAGAGCGAGCGCGAGGTACTTCGCCTGCGGCGGTCGTTGTACGTGGTCGAGGACGTGGCCGCGGGCGACGAGGTCACGTCCGCGAACGTCCGCTCGATCCGCCCGTCGGGCGGCCTGCCCCCGGCGTCGCTGGAAACGGTGCTGGGCAGGACCTTCCGCACCGCGGCCGTCCGCGGCACCCCCCTGACCTGGGACCTGGTCTGAGGCCGGCCTCCGGCCGAAACCGTCAGACCCCGCAGCCCGGCTGGAAATCGGGGGACCCCCTCGCGGTTGTCCACAACTCGCGGTTGTCCACAACTCGATCGGTCATCCACAGATTCACCTGCGCGGGCCGGAATCGTCGGTGCCCGCCCGTACGCTGGATTCCGGGGGCCGGAGGCCGACGCGGCCTCAGCTCAGTTCGGCCAGTCGCCTTCGCGCGTAGTCGGGTTCCAGTCGCCACCCTGCCGCCGCCTCCCACGCGGCGACCGCGGCCCGTGCCGCTCGCCCGCGCCCGGTAGCGGCACCCCGGGCAGCTCCGCGAGATCCAGGTCCGGGTGGTCGACCCGCGCCTCGTCCCAGTCGAGGAAGCCGATTCCCGCCTCGCTCACCCGCACGTTCGCCGCGCAGGGGTCGCCGTGCACCACCGCTGAGGCCGGGGACAGCCCGGCCCACGCGCGCCGGCACGCCGCCATCGTGTCGGCGGGCATCGTGCGCAGGTCCACGTCCCCGCCGTGCGAAGCCACGAGCAGCGATGTCGTCGATCGGAAGCCGGGGCGCTGCGGGCGGTCCGCCGTCAGCGCGTGCAAGCGGCGCAGCTCGGCCGCCACCGCGGGCCAGTCGTCCGCGCCGGGCTCGCGCCCCGGCAGCCAGTGCTGCACCACCACGCCGCCCGCGTGCCGTCGACCGTCCACAGTGGGCACCACGGCGGGCATCAGGAAACCGTGACCGGCGAGGTACTCCAGCAGGTCCAGCTCCCAGTCCAGCGCCGGCCCGGATCGCCGCGTCTGTAGTGCCACCAGCCGCTCCCCGCCCGAGTGCACCTCCACGACGCAGTTGCGACGCCCGCCACCGAGCCGTCCGGCGACCGTCACCGGCCCCCACGGCTCCAGGTTCACCGGAAGAACGCGCGGATCAGCTCGATCACCCGGTCCACATCGGTGTCCGTGAGGTCCGGGAACAGCGGCAGCGACAGCTCCTCGGCGTAGAACCGCTCCGCGTTCGGGCACAGCCCACGCCGGTACCCGAGGTCGGCGAACACCGGGTGCCAGTACGCCGGGATGTAGTTCACCTGCACCCCGATCCCGTTCTCCCGCAGGTACTCGTACAGCGCGCGCCGCCGTCCGTCGAGGACCCGCAGCGGGTACAGGTGCCACGCCGGCGCGGCGCCGGGCAGCGTCACCGGCAGCGCCACGCCGTCCACATCGGACAGGCCGGCGTCGTAGCGGGCGTGCAGTTCGGCCCGGCGCGCGACGAACCACGGCAGCCGCGCGAGCTGGCTGGAACCCAGCGCGCACAGCACGTCCGGCAGCCGGTAGTTCAGCCCGAACTCGTGCACCTCCTGGTGCCAGCCGCCCTCGTCCGGCCACCGCTGCCGGTCCCGGGAGCGCACCAGCCCGTGGTTGCGGAACTCCCGCGCACGCCGCAGCAGGTCGGCCGAGGCGCACGCGACCGCGCCGCCCTCGGCGGTGGTCAGGTTCTTGGTGGGGAAGAAGGAGAAGGTCGTGAGGTCGGCGAGCGAGCCGACCGGCCGCCCCCGCCACGTCCCGCCGATCGAGTGCGCCGCGTCCTCCAGCAGCAAGGCGCCCGCGTCGTGCGCCACCGCCGACAGCGCGTCGACCTCGGCCGGGTGGCCCGCGAAGTCGACCGCCGCCACGACCTTCGTGCGCGGCGTGACCGCGGCCGCGGCGGCGTCGGGCAGCAGGTTCGCGGTGTCCGGCGCGACGTCGGCGAACACCACGGTCGCCCCGCGCAGCGCCGCCGTCGCGGCCGTGGCCACGAACGTCATCGGCGCGCACACGACCTCGTCGCCCGGCCCGACCCCCGCCGCCGCGTACGCGACGTGCAGCGCGGCGGTGCCGGAGGTCACGGCCACCGCGGGCACCCCGCCGGCCACCTCGGCGAGGTCCGCCTCGAAGCGGTCGACCGCCGGCCCGGTCGTCAGCCAGTCCCCGCGCAGCACCGCGGCCACCGCCGCGACGTCGTCCTCCACAATGGACTGACGGCCGTACGGGAGCAGGTCACCCATACTGCTCGACCAGGGTCCGCAGGTCGTCGTCGGTGAGCCACAGGTCGTTGGTGTCCGACCGGTACGCGAAACCCTCCGGCACCGGCGCGCCGTCCGACGGCGGCTCGTAGCCCCAGCCCGCGATGTGCGGCATCACCACGTACCGGTCGTTCAGCAGCAGCGTCCGCCGCGCGTCGTCCGGTGCGATCATCTCCTCGTGCAGCTTCTCGCCGGGCCGCACGCCGACCTCCTTCATCGGGCTGTTCGGCGCGATGACCCGAGCGAGGTCGACCAGCCGCATGCTGGGGATCCGCGGCACGTACAGCTCGCCGCCGTGCATCAGGTCGAACGAGCTGACCACGAACTCGACCGCCTGCGGCAGCGTGATCCAGAACCGCGTCATCCGCAGGTCGGTGATCGGCAGCGCCTCGCCGCGCTCGGCGAGCGAGCGGAAGAAGGGGATGACGCTGCCGCGCGAGCCCATCACGTTGCCGTAGCGCACCACCGAGAACCGGGTCGGATGCCCGGCGGCGTAGTGGTTGCCGCTGATGAACAGCCGGTCGGCGCAGAGCTTCGTGGCGCCGTAGAGGTTGATCGGGCTGGACGCCTTGTCCGTGGACAGCGCCACGACCTTCTGCACGCCGCAGTCGATCGCCGCCTCGATCACGTTCTGCGACCCGGTGACGTTGGTCTGCACGAACTCGAACGGGTTGTACTCCGCGGTGTCGACCTGCTTGAGCGCGGCGGCGTGCACCACGTAGTCCACGTCGTGCATGGCGCGCTCCAGCCGCCGCCGGTCGCGCACGTCACCGATGAACCACCGCAGCCGGGGGTCGTCGCCGAACAGCTGGCGCGCCTCGTACTGCTTGAGCTCGTCACGGGACAGCACGACCAGCCGCCGCGGGTTGAGGTGCTCGAGGGCGTACGCGATGAACGCCTTGCCGAACGACCCCGTCCCGCCGGTGAGCAGGATGCTGGCCCCATCCAGCAAAGCCATCGTTACCTCCGTGAGATCTGGGCGCGCCAGTGCGCCATCATGGCACCCGTGCGAGTCAACGCGGTCATCCAGGCACGGCACTCGTCCTCCCGGCTGCCGGGCAAGGTGCTGCGCCCGCTGGCCGGCCGCAGCGTCCTGAGCTGGGCAATCCGTGCCGCCGCACACGCCGCGGACATCGGCACCGTGGTCGTCGCCACGTCCACCGCGGCCGACGACGACCCGGTCGCCGAGGAGGCGGCCCGCTGCGGCGCGGCGGTCGTCCGCGGCCCCCTCGACGACGTGCTCGATCGTTACGAACTGGCCGCCCGAACCCACCCCTGCGACGCGCTCGTCCGGCTCACCGCGGACTGCCCGCTGCACGATCCGGCGCTGATCCAGCAGGTCGTCGGCGTCTGGCTGGCCGACCCCGACCTGCACTACGTGAGCAACGTGCTGGTGCGCACCCTGCCGCGCGGCTTCGACGTCGAGCTCGTGCGCCGCGACGTGCTCGCCGAGCAGCACGGCACGGCGACCGGCGCGCACCGCGAGCACGTCACGTCGGCCGTCTACACGCACCCGGACGTCTACCGGTGCGCGGGCGTGGTCGCCGGCGAGGACCACTCCGACCTGCGGGTGACGCTGGACACCCCGCAGGACGCTGCGCTGCTCGACGGCGTGGTCGGCGCGCTGGGTGACGGCGTGCCGCGGTGGCGGGACGTGGTCGCGCTGTTGCGGTCGCGGCCGGACCTGGTGGCGCTGAACGCCGAGGTCGTCCAGAAGACCGTGCCGAAGTCGCTGCCGACCGCATGACGACGCTGCTGCTGCGCGCGGACGCGAGCCCGTCGATCGGCGTCGGTCACCTGTCGCGGTGCGTGGCGCTGGCCGAGGCGGCGGTGGCCCGCGGCTGGCCGGTCTTCCTCGCCGGGCAGGTCGAGGGCGCGGGCTGGCTGCTGGACCGGCTGTCCACGCTGGACGTACCGGTCGGGCCGGTGGACTCCCTTGCCACGCGGGCGAAGGAGCTCGGCGCGGACGTCGTGCTGGTGGACCACTACGGGCTGGGCGAGCTGCCGGAGGTTCGCGCCGTGTCCCGCCTGGTGTCCATGGAGGACGGCCACTTCGGACGCCGGGCGGCCGACGTCGTGGTCGACGCCAACCTCGTTCACGACGGCGCGGCCCGCGGACGGCTCGCCGGTGGTGCTGGCCGGCCCGGACTTCGCGCCGATGCGGCGCGACGTCGTCGCCGCCCGGACCGCCCGCGCCGCGCGTACCGGCGGACCGCTCCAGGTCGTCGTCGTGATGGGCGGCGGCGCGACCGGCGCGGCGGTGTCCGCGGCGCTGACCGCGTTGCGCGACACCGGCGTCCCGATGACCGCCCGCGCGATCTCCACGGCCGAAGTCCAGGTCGAGCCCGGGCCCGGCCAGCGGTTCACCGTCGAGCCGCCGACCCCGGCGCTACCCACGCTGCTCGCCGACGGCCGACCTGGTGGTCAGTGCCGCAGGCGTGACGCTGCTGGAGCTGTGCTGCGTCGGTGTCCCGGCGGCCCTGGTCCAGCTCGCGGACAACCAGGCCGCGGGCTACCGCGCCGCCCTCGACCAGGGCCTGGCCGTGGGTCTGGGCACGGTCGACGACCTCCCGGCGGCGGCGCCGCGACTGCGTGACCTGCTCACCGACGCCGACGCCCGGGCCGGCCTGGCCCGCGCCGCGTCGGCCGCGGTGGACGGCCGCGGCGTCGAGCGGATCCTGGACGCCTGCGAGCTGACGATCCGCCCGGCGACGGAACCCGACGCCGCGCTGCTGCTGGGGTGGCGCAACGACCCGGACACGCTGGCCTGGTCCCACGACAGCCGGCCGGTGGCCGAGCCGGTACACCGCGCCTGGCTGCAGCGCTCCCTCGCGAACCCCGACCGCCTGCTGCTCATCGCCGAGGCGGGCCACCCCGTCGGCACCGTCCGGTTCGACCGGGTCGAGGCGGACACGTGGGAGGTCAGCATCACGGTCGCGCCCGGGGAACGCGGCAAGGGAATGGCGGCCCGGATCCTCACCCTGGGCGAGGGCGCGCTGCGTGCCCGGCAGCCGGCGGCGGCGATCCTGGCCAACGTCCACGAGGGCAACGCACCGTCGCAGACGCTGTTCCGGCACGCCGGCTACGCCGCGTCGACCAGAGCCGCGGACGGTCCGTTCCGCTGGCTGGCCAAACCCGCGCGCCGCTGACCTGGTGCTCGCCGGGCAAACCCCCTAGTCCGCCCCACCCACCCCCCTACCGGGCCGAAGACCGACGGGGATCGCCCGGATGGCAGGGGCGTCCGGCGAACCTAACTTTGGTTGCAGGCAAGAACAGCCAGAACAACCAAAACCAGAACCTCAGGAGTGCACCATGTCGAACCCCACCGGTTTCAACCTCGCCGAGATGCTGAAGTCCGTCGCCAACGTCGACCTGACCACCGTGCTGGACGAGGACACCAACCAGGACGAGCAGGCCGCGCAGATCGACGAGCAGCACGCGACCGCGGACAACGAGCAGGTCGGCGCGCAGCAGAACAACCAGGACCAGGACACCGACACCGACACGACGACCGTGGCGGGCGACGGCGGCAACGGCGGCGTGGCCGTCGGCGGCAGCGCGAACGGCGGCTCGGGGACGGGCGTCGGCGGCGACTCCGGCGACATCAGCCAGGCTGGCAAGTACAACATCAACTTCGGCGACTCGACCGCCGGTGACGGCGTGGGTGTCGGCGGCAACGGCGGGTTCGGCGGGAACGCGGACGCCAGCGGCGGCAACGGCGGCAACGCGAACTCCGACGTCGACGTCGACGCGACGCAGGACAGCGACCAGGACCTGGACCAGAGCAACGAGACCGACCAGGACCTCGACAGCGACCAGACGCAGGTGCAGGACCAGGACGCCGACCTCGACCAGGACTTCCACGCCGACGTGGTGACCGACATCGAGGAAAAGGTGAACGACTTCGAGATCGACGTGTGATCACGGACCGTGCGTGGCCGGAACTGCTAATCGCGTTCCGGCCACGCACTCGTGTGTCCACATCGGGCGGCGCCGTCTCCGCTCAGGCCGACGGCACCTCGTCGTACTCGACGACCTGGCGCACCTCGACCTCGACCGCGTCGAACAGGTCGGCGTAGCGCTGCGCGAACTCGACGGCCTCGGCCCGGTCCTTCGCGTTGATCAGCCCGAAGCCGCCGATGACCTCCTTGGCCTCGGTGAACGGGCCGTCGGTCGCGGCGATCCCGCCGCCGCGCCGCTTGCGGACCAGCGCACCCGTCGCGGACGGGTGGACGCCCTCGGCCGTGATCAGGATGTCCTTGTCGATCGCGTCCTGGATGAACGCGCCCATCTTCTCGATGAACTCCTGGCTCGGGTTCCAGGCCTCCGGCGCCTGCTCGTCGAGCCGGTGCATCAACAGAAACCGCATGACTGCTCCCTTGTGGGTCGGGCGGGCGGGCCGTGTCGACCAGCCCCTCGACTCACCGTCGAACGACGATCCGCCGTTTCGACAAAACGTATTCCGTGCGATATCGCACAGCCCGGACCCTGCCGTTCTGCCCCCGTCCACGTGCGACGATGCCGTCATGGCAGCACGCTTCAAGGACCTGGTCCTCGACGCCGCGGACCACCACAAGCTCGCCGACTGGTGGTGCTCGGCGATGGGCTACGTGCGCAAGGACTCCCACGAGCCGCCCGACGACGGCTGGCTGCGCCCGCACGACTGGCCGGTCCCGATCGTCGACCCGGCCGGCGCCGGCCCGCTCATCTGCTTGCAGGCGGTCCCCGACCGCAAGACCGTGAAGAACCGCATGCACATCGACGTGTTCGGCGGCGTCGACGAGCTGGTCGCGCTCGGCGCCACGCTGCTGCGCGAACGCGGCGACGACATCGAGTGGGACGTGCTCGCGGACCCCGAGGGCAACGAGTTCTGCGTCTTCGCGCCGCGGTGACGCCGCTCGAAGCGCTGGCCGTCGCCGGCGCGGGCGGGGTCGCGGGTGCCATGAACGCGGCCGTCGGCTCCGGCACGCTCGTGACGTTCCCCGTCCTGCTCGCGATCGGCTACCCGCCGGTGATCGCCAACGTCTCCAACGGGATCGGGCTGCTGCCCGGCTCGGTCGCGGGCGCGTTCGGCTACCGGCGCGAGCTCGCCGGCCAGCGCACCCGCGTGGTCCGGCTCGCCGTCACGACCGGGCTGGGCGCGATCGTCGGCTCGATCCTGCTGCTCGTCCTGCCGCCGGACGCCTTCGAGGCGATCGTGCCGGCACTGATCGCGCTCGCCGTGGTGCTCGTCGTGCTCCAGCCGTGGATCTCGCGGCGGCTCGCGCGGGCAGCATCGCCGGCCGGCGCACGGCGGGCCGTGGCTGCTGGCCGGGATCTTCGCCACGGGCGTCTACGGCGGCTACTTCGGTGCCGCGCAGGGCGTGATCGTGCTCGGCGCTCATGGGGATCACGCTGGACGAGCACCTGCAGCGGCTCAACGCGGTGAAGAACGTGACGACCGCGACCGCGTACCTGGTGTCGGGGCTGGTGTTCGTGTTCGTCGCGGACGTGGCGTGGCTCGTGGTCGTCCTGCTCGCGGCCGGTGCGACGGTCGGCGGGCAACTCGGTGCGCGGTACGGCAGGCGGCTGCGGCCGGTGTATCTGCGTGCGCTGATCGTCGTGGTGGGAATCGCCGCGATCGTGCAGCTACTCGTGGATTGATTACTCCATTCGGGTCGGATTCGTTGACTCCTGTTCACCTCCACATGATTGGGTATCGAGATGTCAGGCACCCGTACCGAACCTGTCCAGCTGGTCGACGGGCGCGCGCTCCGGATGACCATCGCCGAACCGCCCGGCGTCATCAGGGGCGGGCTGGTGGTACTGCACGAGGCGCGCGGGATCACCGAGACGGTGCGAGCCCTGGTCGACGGCCTGGCCGCGGAGGGCTGGCTGGTCGTGGCGCCGCACATCTACCACGGTGCCGACGGTTCCACGGAGGTCGACGAGTCACAGGCGGCGGACCGGGTCAACGGCCTGTCCGGCGACTCGGTGCTCGCCGACACCGACATCGCGTTCGGCTGGCTGGCCCAGCACGGGATCGGCGCGGACCGGATCGGCGTGGTCGGCTTCGAGGTCGGCGGCGCGGTCGCGCTGGTCGTCGCCGCGAGCCGCGACATCGGCGCGGCGGTGACGGTGGCCGGTGGCGGCGGGATCCTGGAGCCGCTCTCGCCCGGGCTGCCGGCGCTGGTCGACGTGGCCACCGGCCTGCGTTGTCCGTGGCTGGGGCTCTACGGCGACAAGTTCGCCGACGAGGTCGCGAAGCTGCGCGAGGCGGCGAACCGCTCGGAGTCGGCGAGCGACGTGCGTGCTGTTCCCGGCGGCGGACCACCGGTTCGACATCCACCCGGACGGGGCCGTCGAGGCGTGGCAGCGCATGCTCAACTGGTTCGACGCCCACCTGCGCTGAACACGGTTCGCTAGGGCATGCTTGGCGGCGTGACCAGCTTGTCCCACCTGGAGTTCGACTTCATCTGGGAGCACCTCGGCCTGGGCGAGGCGCCGTATCCCCTCGACGTACGCTCGTTCGGCGCGACGGTGGACGAGCGCGCGGTACTGCGCGAGCAGGTGCGGGAGTCGTTGCGTGCCAAGGGTTTGCACGACGGCGAGATGCTGTCGACGCGGCTCGAGGAGCTGCTCGCGCTGACCGTGCGCGGCCACGTTCTCCGTCGACGGCCAGCTGTCGGTCGGCGAGTACGTGCGGGTGCTGGCCGCGGCCCGCGGCTCGGAAGGCGTGCTGGTCGCCCAGACCGACGACGAGTTCCGGGTGGTGCCGGTCCGCGCGGGCAAGGTGGTGGCGGCGGTGATCGCGCTGGTGCCGGACGAGAAGCCGGGGCCGGGCGGCGCCGCACGCCTGCCGCGCCAGGTCTTCGACGACGCGATCGACGAGTACCAGCGGACCGGGTACGTCGGCCTGGAGCGGACCCTCACGGCCGGCGGTGGAATCAGCGGCCGCGACCTGCGCACGGTGATCACCCTGGTGGAGTCGGCCCGGCACGGCGGCGGCCAGCTGGCGGCGAACAGCCTGGACACGATGGGCCGGCGGAGCAGAACGCCGGTGGTCAACTGGTTCGACACCGCGGCCGGCCGCTACCTCGCGCACGTCGAGCTGGCCGCGGGACAGCGTCGAGTGGCTGACGATCGCCCCCGCGGACACCGCCCGCATCGAACAACGCCTGGCCCAGCACATCGCGGCGCTGTAACCGTCCACTCGCGACCGAGTTGTCCACAGCCCGCGCGGTTGTCCACAGCCGGCCCACGAACCCCCCACCCACCACCGACCGCCGATACGATGGACCTCGAGGGGTGCCCCCGGAGAGGGCGGGGGCACCGGATCACGGGGGCGCGCGTGCGCGCGAGGTTCGTTCGGGTAGAAGTGCCCATGTGTGGTGGTTCGCGGCGGTAGTGTCGCCCACGATGTCGAGCTGACCTTGGGGGAGTTCACGATGCCCGAACCACCCGCTTTCGGCGCCGCCGCCGGGCCCGCGCTGGTCCCGGTCGCCGGCAACGTCGAGCAGGTCAGGGACCGCGCGGCCGCCGGTGGCCTGCACATCGACCTCGTCGCCGCCGAGCGGATGCTCGCGCAGCTGCAGGATCTCCGGCCGCGCGCGGCCGAGCTCGTCGACGACGCCGGCCCCCTCGACGCGCCGCTGCGCTTCGGCGACAACTGGGTCGGCCAGATCATGTCCGAGCGCCTGCGCACCGTCGCGGTCGGCCCGGACGGCGGCGCGACGCCGGTCCTGGGCCGCTTCCACGAGCTGCTCGAGTCGGTCGAGGCGATCATCCGCCTCGCCGCCGGCCTCTACCAGACCACCGACCAGCAGGCCGCCGACGCGTTGCACCGCGCCGCCGCCGCCTCGACGGCGGGGGAGTGACCATGAAGATCGCACGCCGGCGGCTGCTACCCGAGCGACTGGCCCGACCCCGCCCCGGTCCTGGCCGCCCGTCGAGCCCGCCGCCGGAGCCCGACCCGGAGTCGCTGGACGCCACGGTCGACTGGCTGACCTACTCGCACCACGAGCTCTACCAAATGGTCCACAGTGGACTCGACCTGACCGGCGCGATGGCCGTCTCCGCCCAGTGGGCCCGGCTCGGCGACGAGCTGGCCGACATCGGCGCCGAGCTCGGCCAGCATCGTCGACGCCGCCGCGGCCGCCTGGGAGGGCGAGGCCGCCGACCTCGCCCGCGACACGCTCGCCGGCCTCACCCACTGGGCCACCGACGCCGGCACGCTCGCCACCGAAGGTCGCCGGCTGCGTCTCGATCGAGGTCGACAACGCCACCAACGCGCGCGACGAGATGCCCGCGCCGCCGTTCGACGTCGTCGAGCCCGCGCCGGCCGTGCGCGCGTTCACCAGCGGCGAGTTCACCGACGCGGCGGCCCTCACCGCCGACCCGGCCGGCCCGGTCGGCCACCGAGAAGGCGCTGCACGCGCAGGCCGCGCGCACCATGGAGCGGTTCCAGGCCGTCCTCGCGCGAGGTCTACGGCACGGTGCCGCAGTTCAGCCCGCCGCAGGTCGGCACGCGGCTCTTCACCGGCGACCCGGTCGACCCGCCACCGTCCCGACCGGACCCGCGGCCGCACCCGCCCGCGCCGGTCCCCGGTCCCACCGCGCGGCCCGGCTCCGGCGCGGTCCGGCAGCCGGTCCCGCCACCGGTCCGCCCGGCTCGCCCGGCTCGTCCGAAGGCCGCGCGCCCGCGCCGGGCCGGGTCGCCACCCCGGCCGCGCCCGGATCCGGCGCGGCGCACGGCCGAACCCGCCGCCCCCACCCGCCCCGCCGCGGCGAGCGCGACGCCCGAGCGGCCCGGCCGACCGAACATCGGCGGCATGCCGATGGGCGGCGCCGGTGGCGCCCGCGGCGCCGAGGACACCGAGCGCAAGAGCTCGGCTACCTCAAGGAGGACGAGGACATCTGGGGCATGGACGAGCAGCGGACGGCGCCGCCGGTGATCGGCGTGGACCGGCACCGCCGTGCGTGACCCGGCGTCGGGCTGGATCCAGCTCAGCGTCGGCCGAGTTCTTCCTGCTCTGGACCGCGCTGGGGCTCGGCGAGCCGCCGGTCGCGCTGGAGATCGACGCACATCGGCCGCACCCGCGAGTCCCGCGCGGAGATGACCGAGGACGGCGTCCCGCGCGCTCGCCGCCCGCGACCTCGGCACCGTCCACGAGCCGGCCCGCGACCTCGCCGCGATCCTGCGCACGCTCGCGTCCGGCCACGGTCACGCTGGACCTGCGGGTGCTCGGCTCCGGCTCGCCGCTGGTCGGCCACGCGGCCGCGGACAGCCGCACGCGCCGCGGTCGCCGCCCGGGTCGACGGCGAGATCCGGCTCGGCGCCGTGCGGCCGAACACCCTCGTCCGGCGCGCTGCTGGGCTCGCTGCCGCCGCTGCCGGCCGGCACCGGCCGCCCGGCGAACGTGAGCGTCGACCGACTACGAGCAGGCCTGCGCCGAGGGCGAGCGCGACGGCGTGCCCGGCTTCGTCCGCGTCCTGCACGAGGCCGGCCTGCGCGCGCGCGGACGCGCACGCGTTCGCCACGGCCCTCACCACCCGCCGCGGCGGCGGCCAGCTCGGCGCGTCCGCGTCGCGAGCGCCGCGCGCCGAGCGTGGTCAGCTGGCTGGACACCGACGACGGCCGCTACGCGCTGCGCCGGCACGGGGCCTGGATCACCGTGACACCGGTCGACCTGGCCGCGCCTCACGTCGATGGCCGACGAGATGACCGCCGACGTGGCGCGCTGACGGCCCGAGGTGTGTGGCCGGAGCACCATGGCCAGGCCCCGCGTTATGGGATATGAACTGAGTGTCATGACCCCCACTCCAGAGCTGTTGTGGCGCCCTGACCCGTCGCGCGTGGCGGCGAGCCGGATGTCGGAGTTCCGCACGTGGCTGCGCGAGAACCGCGGCGTGGACGTGCCGGACTACCCGGCGCTGTGGGAGTGGTCGACGGCCGATCTCGAGGGTTTCTGGGGCGCGCTGGCGGAGTTCCTGGAGGTCGCGTTCCACGACGGCACCGTCGCGGGTGCTCGGCCGACGACGTCGATGCCCGGCGCGCGGTGGTTCCCCGGCGCGACGCTGAACTACGCCGAGCACGCGCTGCGCGGGGGCCCGGGCAAGGCCGACGACGACCTGGCGGTGATCTTCGAGCGCGAGGACGGCCTGTCCGAGCAGGTGACCTACGGCGAGCTGCGCCGCCAGGTGGCCGCGGTCCGCGCGGCGCTGGTCGAGCTGGGCGTGCGCCGCGGCGACCGGGTGGTGGCGCTCGCGCCGAACACCCCGCAGACGCTGGTGGCGTTCCTGGCCGCGGCGAGCCTCGGCGCGACGTGGTCGTCGTGCTCGCCGGACTTCGGCGCGCGGGCCATCGCCGACCGGTTCACCCAGATCGAGCCGGTCGTCCTGTTCGCCGTGGACGGCTACGTCTACAACGGCCGGGCCTTCGACGTCCGCCCGACGGTGCAGCAGCTGCGCGACGAGATCCCGTCGCTGCGCGCGACCGTGCTGATCGACTACCTGTCCGCCGAGGCGACGCTGGACGGCGCGCTGCCGTGGTCGAACCTGCTGGCCGCGCACGAGGGCGCGGCGCTCGGCGTTCGACCCGGTGCCGTTCGACCATCCGCTGTGGGTCCTGTACTCGTCGGGCACCACGGGTCTGCCGAAGGGCATCGTGCACGGGCACGGCGGGATCGTGCTGGAGCACCTGAAGATGCTGGCGCTGCACAGCGATTTCGGCCCCGGCGAGCGGTTCTTCTGGTTCACCACGACCGGCTGGATGATGTGGAACTACCTCATCTCCGGCCTGCTGGTCGGCTCGACGGTCGTCATGTTCGACGGCAGCCCGGCACATCCCGACCTGTCGGCGTTGTGGCGCCTGGCGGAGAAGCATCGGGTGACGTACTTCGGCACGTCGGCGTCCTACGTCCAGTCGTGCCTCAAGCAGCACCTGACGCCCGGCCGGTCGCACGACCTGTCCGCGTTGCGCGCGCTCGGATCGACGGGGGCGCCGCTGAGTCCCGAGGGCTTCCGCTGGATCGCCGACGAGGTCGGCGCGGACGTGCAGATCTGTTCGGTGTCCGGCGGGACCGACCTGTGCACGGCGTTCGTGGGTTCGGCGCCGGACGTGCCGGTCTGGCTGGGCGAGCTGTCGTGCCGCACGCTCGGCGCGGCCGTCGCCGCGTACGACGAGCAGGGCAAGGAGCTGGTCGACGAGGTGGGCGAGCTGGTGATCACCCGCCCGATGCCGTCGATGCCGGTTTATCTGTGGAACGACCCGTCGGGCGCGCGGCTCCACGAGGCGTACTACGAGCCGTACCCGGACACCTGGCGCCACGGCGACTGGATCCGGATCACGGAGCGCGGCTCGGCGGTGATCTACGGCCGCAGTGACTCGACCCTGAACCGGGGTGGTGTCCGCATGGGCACGAGCGAGTTCTACCGCGTGGTCGAGGCCTTCGACGAGGTGGTGGACTCCCTGGTCATCGACACGTCGGGGAACATCGAGGGGGAGCTGCTGTGCTTCCTGGTGCTGGCCGACGGTGTGGATCTGGCCGCCCTGGAGCCAACCCTGCGCACGACGTTGAGGTCCGCGTTGTCCCCCCGGCACGTGCCGGACAAGTTCATTCAAGTGGCGGAGGTCCCGCGGACCCTGAACGGCAAGAAGTGCGAGGTCCCGGTGAAGAAGATCCTGGCCGGCATGCCCCCTGAGCAGGCGGTGAGCCGGGACGCACTGGCGAACCCGGACTCGCTGACGGCGTTCCTCCCAACGTGACCGGAGGCGCTTTGCGACCCGATCGAGGGCACCTGTAGGCTAACCGCCGAGCGGCCTGGGGCCCCGGGAGGCTTCGCCTAGTCTGGTCTATGGCGCCGCACTGCTAATGCGGTTGGGGGCAACCCCTCCCGGGTTCAAATCCCGGAGCCTCCGCCACCCGGCTGCACGCCGAGTGACAACTGAACATGCGCCCGTAGCTCAACGGATAGAGCATCTGACTACGGATCAGAAGGTTAGGGGTTCGAATCCCTTCGGGCGCGCGTATTGCCTGGTTGAGGCAGTCCGGGGCCGATCTCTCAAGATCGGCCCCATTTTTTACCCATGCGAAATCAGGCATTTTCGTCGATCACCCCGAGCAGCGTCGCCACCTGCGGACTCGGCTGCGCCCGGCCGAAGTACGTGTCCTGCGTCTCGCTCACGCGCTTGTGCCCGAGCTGGTCGGCGATCTCCCGAACGGTCAGCCCACCGTCATTGAGCAACGTCGCCGCCGTCTTGCGGAAGTTGTGACTCGTCACCCAGTCGAACCCCAGCGGGTCGAGCGCCGCCCGAAGATCATCGTTCGTGTTGGACCGATCCCGCAGCTTGCCCAACGGCGACGGGAACACCACGTTCCACGAGTTCCCGTCATGCTCCCGAGCACCCAGCAGGGCCACCAGCCACGGCGGCAGGTGCAGCGTCCGCCAGCCGGACTCGGTCTTCGGCCGAGGCTGGATCACCCAGCCGGTGCCCCGCTCGTAGGTCAACGTCCCGCGGACCTCCACCGTGGCGGCCGCCAGGTCGAGCGCCTTCCACGTCACCGCCAGGGCCTCACCAATTCGCAGCCCTGTGCCGAGCATGAAGTCCACGAGCGCCGGGACGTCCCGAGCTACCGCCCGCTCGTCAGCCAGCAGGCCGGTCCGCAACCGCCGCACCTCGGCGAGGGTCAACGCCCGCGCCGCCTTCTTCTCGATCGTGATCGATGAGACGTGCCGCATCGGGTTGTGGTCGATCGCGTCGTGCCGAGCCGCCAAGCCCATCACCTGACTGAGCACCGTCTTCGCATGCTTCGCCGCCGACGGCCCGGTCTTGTCCCGCACGGTCGCCAGAAACCGATCGGCCACACCCACCGTCAGCTCCCGCACCCGCAAAGAGCCGACACTCGGCAGCACATGAAGCCGAAGCACATCGTCGTAGGTGTTGAGCGTCGACGTGGCTTTCTTCTGCCGCTTGAATTCGTCGAACCAGACCCGGCACACCTCGGAAATTCGAGTGTCCGCCGTGATTTCCCCATCGGTCGACACCCGAGCCCGATTCTTCAAATACTCGACAAGTGCCCGCTCCGCCTTCGCGCCGGTTTCCCGAATCCGCTCGACCTGACGAGTAACCCCGTCGTAGTCCCGATAATTCGCGACCGCGCGCCAGGACGTCGGTCCAGCCCGATGACGCCGAATTCGCCCCCAGGTCCCGAGGGGGAGTGGTGGCCGGCCCATCAAGCGCTCTCCCTGTCGAGCGACTCCACCCACGCAACCACGTCGGCCGGCTTGTATCGCAGGTGTTTGCCCACGCGCCGAGCCACCGGCCCGTACCCACGGTGCCGCCACTGGTAGATCGTGTTCACCGGCACTCCCAGGAACTCCGAGACGTCCCCAATGGTCCACAGCCGCGCGATCGGTGTCGTATCCATCGTCGTGTTCCCCCTGGTCAAGCTGCTGTTGGTTGAGTTGCCGAAAGATCTGAGGCGGCGAGTAGCGCGCGTGTCGTACTCGGCTCTCCACCGGATGCGTTCGGCGATGGCGTGCATGAGCAGGTGCGCCCTCTGCGGGACGTTGGGGTCGCCGGGCTGGACCTTCTGCCAGACCAGGCGCCGTGGTTCCTCGGCTGGCTTCTCGATGCCGACCTCTTTGAGCGCCTGGAGGACGAAGGCGCGTCGGTCGGCCTTGTGGTCGGCGAGGGTCTTCCCGGACCACTTCCGCGACACGAGCACTCGCCGTCCGGGGAGCCCGAGCGTGGTACGCCGGTGAGCCCGCCCCTTGCAGTGCCCTGGCGTCATGCGGCCGTTGGCGCCGAGGGGCTGGATGCCGTACAGCAGCCAGACCGCGCAGCGCGGCGAGCACGGGGTGACCGACAGCTCGTCGTGCAGCCGGTCGTGGTGGCGCCGCTGCCGGTCGGAGTTGGCCTCGACGACCTCCCCGATCGCTTTGGTGAGGTACTTGGTCAGGTAGCCGACGTGTCGCCCGGCTTCGTCGGAGCCGCCGAGGATGCCCTTGGAGTGCACCTGCCGCCCGAAGCTCACGACGTGCGCCGGCTCCTGGATGGCCTCGAGGGCGTCGGCCCACGTGGTGACAGGTCTCCGTGTCTCCGGGTCGACAAATCGCTCACCGTCCCAGACCGGTGCGTGGTCGCGGTCGTAGACCAGCTCGTCATGCTTAGGCCACCACACCTGGTGATACGTCGCCGCGGTAACGGCCCGCAATAGCTCGTGCGGAATCGAGCCGCGGATCGCGGCGTGCAGGTGCGGCGCTACCCGTTTCTGCGGTTCGACGGTCGCGAAGTACTGCACGTCCCAGCCGACGCAGCGCCGCAGGTTCTGCCACCACCGATCCACCAGGGCGGCGAAGTGCACCGCATCCCGAGCAGCCCGCCGGTAGTCATACGAACCCGGGTCAACGGGCGTCCCGTCATCCCGCACCCGGCCGTAGCTGTCGCAGGTGAGGGTGACGAACATGGACGGCCGGAACCGCCCGGCGAACTCACGGCCGAGGGTCCGCTTCTCGACCCGCCGCCGGGGCAGGTCAGGCGTGTCCTGGCGCCGTTTCGTTGACCGTTTCGGCGTGACTTTGGTCGGGACGTCGGGTGAGGGCAGCCGGCCCCGCATGCCGAGTTGCCGAAGTTCCTCGTCAACCGAGCGGATCTCGTCGCGCAGCTCGTCGACATCGGCGCCCTCGGCCTGCCGGTAGGCCGCCGCGAGATCGGCCCGGAAGGTGAGCAGGGCCTTGTGATCGTCGGACGGCGGCTGCGGGGTGAAGTCCGGCTCGTCCGTGAGGTGCCAGCCCTCCCGGCATTGGACGATCCTCAGCGCCCGAGCCTTACGCGCACACGGCCCACACACCGACTCCACCGTCGACCCACACGGCACCGCCACGTGCCGCAACTCGCCGGTATCGAGGTCACCCACTTCCATGGTGAACGGCCGGACGCACACGCCGTGCTGCTCGGCGGTCGCGACCACGACATCGATCGCCAGCGGCACCGCCATCCGCTCCGCCCTCGTTTGTGCGGTCACGGAATCACCCGCCCCGCACCGATGGCCCACACGGCCAGCACTTCGAACGGCACCGCGGTCGTCTCGCCGGGCAGCAGATCGGTCCCCAACCGCCGGGCGTCATACGGACAGGTGCCGTAGACCTCAACGTCGGTGCCGTCCTCATCGACATGCCCCGCAAGCCCGAGCGTGAGTGTGGCGCCGTCCGACGACCGCTCGACGGTGTGCCGCCCGGCCGCCAGCGTGCGGTCCCACTCGACGATCCCAGCCGCCACCGCACCAAGGTCCCCGGCGGCGAGCTGGACCACGACCCGTTCCCCGTCTACGACGCGCACGGTGGTCATGCCGGCCTGGATCGGGTAGTCGCGGAGCAGGACGCGGATGGAGTCGAGCAGGGGCAGGAACGTGTCGGACGTGGTCATGCGGCACCTCCGGTGCGTTCGTTCTGATTGGTGTTGGGAAACGCGAGAACCTCACCCGGCAGCACGGGCCGCCCGGTGACGTAGGTGACGAGCTGGGCCAGGTGCTCGTCGGTGACGTGGAAGACCCGAGCCCGCACCGGCTCCCGCTTCCCGTCTTCCTTGACCCAGGCGACACCGGGCGTGTTCTCCGAGATCTCGTGCGCAGCCGCACCGCGCTGACGAACGCCGTCGCCGAGGACCATGTCGACCTGCGCGGGCTCGTCCAGCCGCATCGCGATCCGGGTGGAGAACAGATGCCGGAACGCGATGATCTCCTTGCGGGGGTCCTGCAACAGCCCGAGCACACACACACGCCCGGTGCTCGGCCCTGAGAGGTGATCGCCTGCACGGCCCGGGTTGCGCGCTCGCGGAGGTTCTTGTCGGTCTGGTAGGCGATCACGTCGGCCAGCTCGTCAACCACAAGAAGGATGAACGGATCCCCGGTCTCCGGTGTCCACATGCGACGCCGACCGCGATACGACTCCGCGCGACGCTTGACTTCCTGCGCCAGCCACTCCAACAACGTCACCGCACGCGACCCGTTGTCATAGACAACCTGCTCAAACACCTCCGGCGCTTGCCCGAGTTCCATCCCGCCCTTGGGGTCGATGCCGTAGATCCGGACATGGCCGGCCTTGACCGCCGGGGCCAGCGCACAGACGACGGCCCATAACAGCGACCCCTTACCCGCACCGGAGACACCGCAGGTGAGGACGTGCGTGCCGAGCAGCGGCAGCCGCAACGGCTTCCCGGTCTCGGTGCGACCGATCACCACGCGCCGCAGGTCCACGCCGGCGATGGTCTCGGCAATGGCCGGCGCAAGGATCGAGCAGGCCAGCGGGTCGGAGTGGATGAAGTCCAGCTCCAGTCGGCGCGGCTTGACCACGCGCACCCGGCAGGATTCGGCGTTGAAGGAGTGCGCGAGCCCGGAGGCGTGCAGCTCCCATTGCTCCGGAGCCTGCCCACGAATCATCCGAACATGGACCACATCGCGCCAGCCCTGAGCGCACACGCTACCGAGAGCGGGTCGGTACTCCTTGCTGTGCTTGTCCTTGGTCAGCTCGGACAGGCGCATGACTGTGCGCCAGTTCCACGCGTACACGCACAGCCGCCGAACCTCCGTGCGCACCCGCCGCAACGCGAACCGCTCGAACGAGCTGCAGTGCTTCCACCACCACACCGCAAGCCCGGCCAGCACGCCGACGAGCAGCGAGCAGAACCACCAGGCGCCCAGCCCGGAGTAAGACCACCAGCCGAGCACCAGCAGCGCCAGCGAGAGCGGATACCGGTAGACGATGCGTCCGGCGTGCCAGGTCAACCAGCACACGAGCCACACCGCCACAACCGGAGAGATAATGAGCTTGACCCAGCCGGGCAGCAGCGTCCACCACGGCAGCCGCGGACGGGACACCTCCAACGGCGCCGGATCCACCCAGCGCGAATCCTTGGGCCGGCCCATCACCGACCACCCGCCTGGAAGTCGAGCGGCAACTCACCACGACACGCCGCACACCGGGACTCACCGACCGGCAGCCGGGCGAACCGCTTACAGATCACACAGCGCGGCCGGGTGGCCCTGACTGGCGTGGGGGGTGGGGTTGGTTCTAGCCTTGTCACTGTTCACTCCTCGTCGGGTGGACAGCGCAGAAGCGGAACAGGTTGGTAGCCGGGTGCCGCTTCTGCGTCTTACGGTTTCGTTGCAGCACAACAAGGACGCGTGTCATCGCCACACGTCCGAGCGTGCGTTTTGAGCTGTCTATTCAGGACTTACCGAGCGATCTGCTCGATGAACGTGCGTGACTCGTCGACGGGCAACGCGGCCGTGCTGATCGAGTCGAAGACCTGTCGCACCATGGCGACTCGATCTGTGTCCTCCTCTCTGATCGCACCGATGGCGGAGTCCAAATAGGTCACTGGTGAGTCGTCGGGGTGGTCGAAGTCGAGCAGCCGGAACCCACCAGCCCGCATCTGTGCCCCAGCAACCGCGGGCAACACCCGCACCGTCACCCCGGCCCACGCCGAGCAGTCGACGAGGTGACCGAGCTGGGCGCGCATCACGTCCGATCCGCCGACCTGGTTGTGCAGCGCGGCCTCATCCACGACCACCGACACCGCGAACGTGGTCTCCCCGGTCAGCCGGTCCTGCCGGATCCGCCGAGCCGCCAGCTCCGCATCCAGATCCTTCGCGTCCGCCAGCAACACGCGGGCGTAGTCCTCGGTCTGCAGCAGCTCCGGGACCCGGACAGCCGCGAACTCGCTCAGACAGGTAGCGCCGGCCTCCCAAGCGACGTAATCCAGGTCCGCGACCCGGAGACCGTCCCACCAGCCACGCTCACGAGCCGCGCGCACCGTATCGAGCAGGTCGGTCGTGTACTGGTCGTAGAGATCCATCATGCTGCGCACCAGATGCACACTCACCCGCGTCACACCGATCTCAACCCGGTGCAGCGCACTGCGCTTCAGATCCAGCCGCGGAGCAGCCTCGTCCAAGGTCAGCCGGGCCTGCATACGCATCGACCGCAACCGACGCGCCACCCGCCGCCGAGCCACCGGCGGACTGATGGCACCCCCATCGGCCATCACTACTGTCACCGAGCGTCCAGCGTGTGCCGGGGACCAGCGCCAGGCTCGCCAGCCGGGTCGATCGTGGCGGCGAACCGGGCGGCCTCCCGAGCCAGATCACGGCAGAACCGCGCCAGCTCCGGCGCGCCGGCCCGGGACGACGGGCTCTGGATGGTCATGTTCACCGGGTCCAGGTAGACGACCAGCACCGGTAGACTGTCGGCCATCCGCAGCATGGCCGCAGTCGCCTTCGGACCGGGCGCACACACGACCTGGTACGCGGTGCTGTACTCGCTCATGCCGCCGACTTACCCGGTTCATTGGCCTTCGCCGAACCACGCGCCGGAGCCTGCACCGCCCGCAGACCAGTCGCCCGAACCACCCAGGTGATCCACTTCGCCTGACCGGACGTCTCTGCGCGCGGCTGAACGGTCAGCCCCTCCAGCACGACCGGCCGAAACGGCAGATTGCCAACCGCTTCCGGCGGCACAGGCTGCACGTCGGCCGCGATGTCCACGGCGATCGACTTGTCGCGCTCCTTTTCGGCGGACGGGTCGGCGATGGTGGCGCGGTAGAGCCGGCGTCCGGTGTGCTCGTCGATGCGGGGCCGGACGGGGCGGTTGCGGGCTTTGTCCTCTTGGGACTGGTACTCGGTCAGCGGCTGGATGTCGCCCATCAGGTAGGCGCCCTGCGGGAACATCTCGTCGAACGGGATCCCGAATCGCGTCCCATGTGGAACGGCCATCAGTTGCACCTCTGCTTCCTTGGTCTCAGTTCTCACGGCCTCCTGAGAAGGCGCTAGAGACCAAGGTACCCGCACTTCTAGTACTGGGCAACATTCAGAGTGCGTGTTCCGCAAAAAAAGTGCGGGTTAGTGGGTCAGATTGAGATCCTCGGCAAGTCGTCGCAGGTCAGCGTGGTCGCCGTGCCCGGCCCGGAGAGCGTCGGTGACAAGCTCACGGACGACCTGATGGCCGTGCACCTGCTCTGGCGTGATGGCTTCCGCCTGTCGGAGCGCTGCGACCATGGCGTCAGGCTGGCGCCGTTGCGCGTACGCCCGCGCCACGTCGATGAGGAGCCGGCACTGCCTTTCCGGTGACAGCTGACGCGTGTCCGTCTTCTCGGCGATGCGCAGGGCGTAGCCGGCGTCGCCCAGCTCCACCGCAACATTTACCTCATGCAACATCACGTTCGTCGGACCGAACTCAGTGTTGTAGTCGTTACGATCGACACCTAACCGGTCCGCGGCTTCCTTGGCCTTCCGCAAGTATTCGTATGCCGAGTCGCCGTCATTCTGCTTGGCTGACGACACCGCGAGCTGAAGATGGAGAGCACCCCGAAGCGCAACGGCTTCCGCCTCACCAACGTCGACAAGTCTGCCGAGGGCTTCCGCCGCCGTCTCGGCCGTCCGTATCGCTAGATCAAATCGTCGAGAGCCCTGGAAGACGATCGAGAGTCGGAATGCACCCTCCGCCATCAACAACGGATCGTCCGCCTCTTCAGCGGCAGTGATCGCGCGGTCGACCGCTACCCATGCAGCAGCAGGCTCACTCAGCTTCGAGAGCATCCCCGCCGCCGCGTGGTAAGCCTTGGCCTTCGCCACACAGACCCTTTGCTTGTCGACGCCCACAGTCTTCCGTGACGCGTACTCAAGCTCCGGGATGAGCTTGTCAAGCAGCTTGCTGAGGTCTTCATACCGCGCACCGTGTACGAGGTCCCAGGCCCTCACGGCGTCGTCACCCAGCCTGTCGACGTCAACGGGTCCGCTGTCAGACAGGACAGCTCGTAGCGCATCACTGGACGACAGGGCGAGGCTCAGCGTGTTCGCTGCGCGCGGCTTCTGCGTCGCTGCGGCAACCACGTTCGACTCCGGTGCCAACTCACCAATGGGCACCTCAAGGGCATCCGCCAAGGTCTCGAGAACCGACATGCGATCAATCTGGCGCGCTCCTCGCTCGACCTGACTGACCCAGCTTTCCGAGCGGCTGATCCGCGTGCCTAGCTCCTTCTGCGAGAGCCCTCGCCGGTTGCGATGAAACGCGACCCGCCGCCCCAGCGCCTTCGAGTCACCGGGCAGCATGACTCACACACCCTTGCCGGTGGGCGGCTCAAGAAACTCCACCCGAGCACCGGTGAGGTACTGCTCACGCTCGGCGAGGAACCTCTTCGTGTGGTCCTGCTGCTCGTGGGTGTCGAAGGCGTCTCGATTCTCGTACAGCTCATAGAACACCCTGGACAGCGGCGCATCCTTCACCTTGTGCACCGCATAGATCAGCGTCCCGGGTTCCTCGGACTGGATCTTCGGCGCTGTCTCGGCGACCAGCTCGTCGAAGCTGACCGCTGCCTCATTGTCACGAAGGTAGAACCGTACAACCAGCGCAAACATGACACTCCTCACCTCTGCCCACATCGATCGTGACTAATAGTACTTGCTCACACTAAGAGTGCGATGGGGCTTGCGTCGAGCGTCACGACCGGGCACGCGCCCTTGATCAGGCCGCGCAACCTCGTCAACTTGACACGACGTGTAGTCGGCACTTGTGGACGGGGTCCTGGTACTCACCCGGTGGAACACTGAGCCCCTCCACTTGGCTCAGCCGGCGTGGATGAGAACCAGGATGGCTTTGACGGGTTCGGTAGTCCGATGTGGGAAGCAGCGGATCTTGCGGAGGATCTTCAGGTTTGAGCTGGGCGTTGGCCCGCTCGTCCGTGCCGCGTAGACGTGCGGTGTTGACCTCGCGTTGGCGTGTGACAGCCGCTGGCGTGCGGACGCATCAGGGTCACGGCGGCGTCGTCGTCGCTGCGGAAACTCGAGCCCGGAGCTGCGGTAGGCGTTGTCGGCTATCACCGATATCCCGGCGTCGAGCAGAACGTCGAGGATGCTGTGCTCGCGGGCGGCGCCCATGTCGTGCCGGGTGCCGGGCAGCGTGGGTGAGGCCCAGATCAACCGGCCGGCCGGGTCCGCGATCACCTGCGCGTTCACCCCATGGCATTTATGTTTCCCGGAGTAGTACGGTCGGTCCCGACCTGAGGCCATACCGACCCGGTCGATGCGCAGCAACGTCCCGTCGACGATCACGAATGCATTCCGTGCAGCGACAGTCACGGCATCGCGCAGCGTCGGAGCCAGCGCGGCAACGCGTTCGCGCTGATGGGCCTGCGCCAGGACATCGAGGGCTTCGCGGGTATAGCGGAACACCGTGGTCGTGCCTATCGCGAACCCAGCTGCCAGGTCGGCGTAGGTGTCGCCCTCGCGCAGGTCCGCCATCACGAGCAGGGCCTGCTGGCCGGCTGAGAGCCGGCGCCAGCGGGTGCCCACCACCGCGCGTCGGTGCCACAGTGCGTCCGACACGGTGATGAGAGCGTGGTTGGACACGGTGATCCCCGCACGGTAAGAACGCACCCGAAGCTCCTGGTCGGACGAGTTGATCTAGTCAATCGCCCGTCTACCAGGAGATTCACCCATTCCAGCGACGCCACGCCACGCCATCCCCCACCCCAGCAGGTTGGAAAGGCTCACGACCCACCAGCCGACCTGCGCACGCGGCTGTTCTGCATTTTGACCGGAACAGCGCAGTGTTGCAGTACTATTCACCTGTGCATCTACAACCTGATTAGGGAATGTGATCGCGTGAACTGGGGCTTGGCGAAGGTCGTTATAGTTGCCGTCTGCGCTGCGGCCGGAGTCGTCACGGGCCAGATAATTGGCCATTCGACGATCGCCCTGCTGATTGGTGTAATCGTCGGCCTCGGCGCAACAATTGTGAAAGATTTATGGAAGCGGTGGCAACAGCGGATTGTCGAGCATACAGATAGGGCAATTGTTCGCGCTATATCTGGCTTCGATCATCGTTACCGATCCTTCGTGCTTAGCCACATGCGATTCGTAGAGACAAAGGGATTGACAACTATTGGTCCTTACGCGCCGGAATTCGATGAAGTTTTCGTAGACGTCAGCTTGGCTTATCGAGCGCCGCACGAAGTTCCGGAGGATATCCTGGCCGAGGTGCCATCCGACGTCACCGAACGTCACACAATATGGGACTTCGTCAGCCAGAGCACACCACGGATCCTCGCCGTAGTTGGCGTTCCGGGGAGCGGCAAGACAACGCTATTGCGGCATACTGCGCGGCACGTGTGCCGAGAGCGGCACGGCCGCAAGCGAACCGTCCCACTATTGTTGTATTTGCGGGACCACGCTGCAACAATTGCGGAAAATCCTGACGTCTCGTTGCCGACTTTGCTACGCAATCATTTGGCGCCCTATCGTGTGCACGAACCAGACGGCTGGTTTGAAAAACGGCTAAGATTGGGAAGATGTCTGGTCCTGCTCGACGGATTGGACGAAGTTGGACGTTTAGCCGATCGGCTTAATGTCTCGGAATGGGTCGAGCGCCAAACTGAGCAATATCCTTTGAATGACTTCATCATAACGTCCAGACCGCAAGGCTACCGCACTGCTCCCATCCGTGGGGCAACCGTGCTGCAGATTCGCAGTTTTACCAATCAGCAAGTCAGGACGCTAGTGCATACTTGGTATCAAGCTGTCGAACGGCGTAGTACCGGCACATCCGGGCCGGACGTTCAGATGCGCGCCGAGGCAGAAGCGGCGGACCTGCTTGATCGACTGAACGCGGCGCCAGGACTGTACGACCTGACCGTCAATCCATTGCTACTGACGATGATCACTAACGTCCATCGCTTCCGCGGAGCTCTACCTGGGAGCCGTGTGGACTTGTATGGCGAGATGTGCCAGGTCATGTTGTGGCGACGCCAGGAAGCCAAGAAGCTCCCGACCGAGCTTACCGGCGAGAAGAAGGAAAACTTGTTACGTCGGTTGGCGTACGCGATGATGGAGCAAGAGGTTCGCGATCTCGCCCGCGACGACGTCTTGGCGGAATTCAAACCAGCATTGAGTCGAATGTCCACCCGACTGTCCGCCGAAGACTTTCTGGCCGATGTCGGCTCCAATGGCCTGCTCATCGAACGAGAAAGTGGTCTATATTCTTTTGCCCATCTCACATTCCAGGAATATCTGGCGTCGTGTTTCATTCGCGATCAGGGTCTTGGTCTCCAGCTTGCTGAAAGAGTTGATGACATATGGTGGCGAGAGACAACCATTTTGTATGCTGCCCGAGCCAACGCTGATCCAATTGTTTCCGCGTGTATCGAGACCGCCTCTGCAACTTCGTTGTCTTTGGCATTTGAATGCGTGGGCGAGGACAGCGAAATCGACCCGATCATTCGCAGTCAACTAGATGCGCTATTGGCATCTGCATTGCTCCCTGATTTTGATCCCGAGCACCGCCGTCTTGTATCGCGTGTTCTGTTGTCACGATACTTGCGGCATATGAGTCGGGCGTCTAGCGGAGGACGCGTGTGCGTGCATCCGATATCTTCAATCATTTTTAATCTTTTTTGTTTGGAGTACGGAGTTCGGCCCACGGAGAGACCATACTTGTCTCGACTCGATTTGTACTCGCCGGCTATTGGAATGCGCGGCATTGATGCGGTGAATTTTGTTGGGTGGGTAAATGGAATCACCGCAGGCGATCCGGGATGCCGCCTGCCGTATGGTGGCGAACTTGACGACCCCATTGTTGCGCACGCCCGCACGCGTGCCACCGTTGCGCCGGTTGCCCCCGCTTGGTTGGAGCCGGAAGAAGCTGGGCGCCCGCCTAGATTGTGGGCCGCCGTTGACACTTCGCACCCACACCTGGTTACGGGTTCTCGACTTGTCGAACACCTGAGCCGCGATTTTCGGCGAACTAGGCCGATCATGACTCGTGTCCTACTTCTGCATTCGATACTGTGCAATCTACATCTCGGCGGCGACCGCATTAGCACCTTCAGAAGGGCGATCGGCTACGTCGACCCATTCAATGAACTCGACAATTATTTGAGCCGCGCATTCGACCAGGTGATTGAATTCGTATTTGACCCGGCCAAGCAAGCGAAGTATCAGGCGAGTTCGGAGCAGCAAATCCGATCCCTAACATTGGCGATGGCTATCGCCGATGTTCTGGATAAAGCTGACGATTCCGAATCCGGCCATTGGCAACTCGTCGCGTCTGCCGTGCCGATTGCGCAGGTGCTATCCACGAGCTTAGTGCCAATCCCTGACCTGGGCCTTGTCAGAAAGTTGGACCAGACGCTCGATCTAGATCGAGTGCGTATTCGTCACTTGGTCGCTTCCGCAAAAGGTGTAACACTCGCTCACATTATAGGCGCCGCAATGGCGCATACGGTTAGACTAGCATTATCCGAGAGTCCTGTCATCGACTGGGATTTGACTTTCTGTTTGAAATTCTCAGCTGTCACAGGATGCACGGACTGGTCAGCCGTGATCTCATTCGACGAATTGACCGACAGGCTCCTCGGCGCGCGACACAATTTGCAGATTTTGGTGCTCGGCACAGCAGTTGGAGATCCGCGCGACCCCTACGCCAACACGCCGCCGTCCGACAGATGGCCAATCCGCGTCGTTGATCAACTTGTCACCATCGCCAAGCCCATATTTGACCGGGACCGCCCGATTACCGCTGATGACGCCACGGTTATTCGGGTTGCAGCATTGAGCCTGGCCGCAGAAGCAGACCTGTACAGTTCGAATGCTGTAGGCGACGAATTTCGCTATGTCGCTGCGGGTGCTACGTTGCTTGAAGGACGTATGAATGGCGAGAGGCCGCCACTCGAAACGATTGTCCTAGCGAGCGAGTGATCAGTTCTGCAATGCGATTCAAATGTAACTAGCCATCATGCGTCAGATTGACCTCACTGTGCCCACCGACTCGCTGGACCGCTCACGTGTCACCGGTCCCGGTTGCCGGGTATCAGACAGGCTCGCCCAGCAGCACTCAGCCGTCGTTGTATCCTCCCTGTCAGCGCACGCAAGTATGCCTGACCGCTGTGTTCGACCTCTGATGTTGCGGAACTCGGCTCTAGGGGATCAAGGGCGCGCCGCCGGCGGCGGCGCGCTGTGCCCGTCGCCCTGGCAACGTGGACCGCATCCATCGCGGCACGACCGGCTGCCGCTCCGCTCACGCCGGCCGGCCTGCGCGGCGCCGGCCACGAGCTGGCGACGGCAGCGCACCACCGGCGGCGCGTATAGCTACTCCTCAGCCTGTCTCAGCAGGCCGCGGACTGGCGTTCCCTCGGCCTCGATCCTCGAACACCGCGCCGCCGCCATCAATGGCGCTCCGCGTCGCTGCGCGATGGTCGCAAGCGCCCACCATTGACACCGACGACCCGGCGCTACGAGACGGCCTGTACGAGGGAGCCGGAGGGGAGTGAAGCGTCAGGGAAGAAGCGTCAGCGCGTTGACGTGGCGAGGACGGACGACCGTGAAGTGCTTCCGGTCGAGTGTCGCCACCTCCGCGACCTTCAGGCGCTCCGCCACAGCCACCACCGCGGCATCACTCGTGCCCAGCGGCAGGCCTGCGTACTGCTCGACCAGCTCGGCCATGCGCTCGTAGTCGGCCTTGACCAGTTCCACCGGAACGAAGTCGCCTGCCGCGAGGCTCCGCAGGAAGCCCGCTTCGACCCGCGGATCTACCCGGCCGATCATGTAGCCGACCTCCGCGACGATCGGCGACGGAACGAGGATCCGCTCATGGTTCAGGTGGAGGCTGGTGAATAGCTCGACGCAGCGGTGATAGTTGTTGTCCCTATGGAGGGCAGCCGCCACAAGCGGCCCGGTGTCACAGATGACCACGACTTACCGGCCGAAGCCCTCACGAAGCAGCTCGTCGACACGCTCACTGGTGTCCGGCTCGCCGGCGGCGGCGCCGAAGAAGGCCGGCGGCCACGGTCGGTCATCGGGCACCGGTCGCAGATGGCGCCGCATCTCGGCCAGGGCTTCGCCCACCTGGTCCTCCGGTAGGGCCTGGACCAGGCGCATCAGCTCTTCACGCTCCGCGCTCACACGGTTAGTCTACCGACGGCGGGCCGCGGGTGTGGTCGTTCGAGCGCCACGGCGAGCCGGTCCCGCCTTGAGGCCATGATCAAACCCATGCCTTACCCATGCAAAACGTTGTAAGACGCTGCCAAATAACCACCACGGCCGATCAACAATTCCGTTGAGGCATAAGGGAACCAGGAACAGCGAGAACTGTCGAGAAGTGATCGTCCGACCAGAAGGTTAGGGTTCGAATCCATTCGGGCGCGCTCATTTCCTGGTTGAGGCAATCGTGGGGCCGATCGCAAGACCGGCCCCATTCTTGCGCGTCATATACATCTTCTCGGTTATCTCGAGCGTGATAAGTCCGGTAACTGGCGGCGGCCGCCAACTGAGGCCGGTCAGATCTCGTCGAGTCTGAGCACCACGAATTCGAGATCGCCATTGTGGTCGGTGCCCACCCGCCGGAATCCACAGCGCTCGAGGAGTCGCACCGAGGCGGTGTTACCCACGAACGGGTCGGCGTAGAGGGGTCGGACCTCCTCGCGCTGCAGGAACTGTCGCATCGCCGCGGTCCCGATGCCGCGGCCCCAGAACCGCTGCCCGAACCAGTAGCCGACAAAGCGCCTGTCGTCCTGCCACCAGGCGACGATGTTGCCGGCGACCTCTCCGTCGACCGTGACGGTCTGGACGTGCCCGGTTGGGTTGCCGAGCACCTTCGTCCGCCAGTGCGTCAGGAAGCGGTCCCGATCGCGGGCGGGAAACTGCGCCCGCCGCACCGCCTCCTCCTCGCGCTGCTGCTCGTAGAACACCTCGAGGTCCGCATCGTCGACATCGCGCAGTAGGACATCGGTCATGCGGAACAGTGTGCCCGGACCCACCGACAGCGCCCGGCGATCTGGACGCTGCCGCCGGTTCCCTTGCAGCCGAACGCATCCAGGCGGCCGCCCTGGTTCGGGAGAGCAAGCGGATGCCGTCCACCCGTCGGTTACGTCGAGTAAAGGCGGCCCGGGGCGAGGCGAATGGGGAAGCCGATGAGCGGCCGGCGCACCAGTGCCCGGAACTCGCGATCGTCGGTGGGTGGCTGGAGCAGCGCGCGGCCGGCGGCGGAGTCGGCGAGCAGGCGGGACAGGGCGATGTCGGTCAGGCGGACCTCGCCGGTTGGGGTGAGTATCACCGTGGCGGGGCCGAGCAGTCGGTGCGGCAGGCCGGCCCTGCGGAGCGCGGCCAGGCCGGCGGCCACCCCGCGGCGAATTCGCTCCCTCGGCAGGTCACGGGCGACCCGGTGGCGCAGGGTGGTGCCGACCACGGCCTCGCTCACCACGGCCAGCGTCTCGCTCGCACTGACCAGGTCCACGACGCCGGCGAGGTTCGGGTGGCGCAGCGACCGCAGGAGCGGGCCGTCCTCGGCGAAGCGGCGGCGCACGGCGTCGTCCCCGGCGAGCTCGGCCGGGAGCACACGCAGCGAGACGGGCAGGCCACACGAGTCGCGGGCGATGAACGTCGCGCCCAGGCCGTCGCGCCACACCGGGTGTAGCAGCTCGTAGCTGCCGACCAGTCGCCGTGCCATCGATGTCCCTCGGTCGTCGGGTGGGTCATCGTGGCCGCCGGTGCTGGACCAGCGGTGGATCGAACGTGGACCGCAACCGAACGTAGTCGATCGGCTACGTTATGGTGTCCACAGTGGATCGGACGCGGGTGGGGGACGTCATGCGTGCGCGGCTCGGGGTCGTCATGGTGGCGGTGGCGGTGGCCGCCGGTTGCTCGGGGAACGGGACGAGCCCGTTCGTGCCGGAAGGGGCGCTCAGCACGGCCCCGCCGCCGGCGAGCACGTCCGCGCACCGCCCGAAGGGCGAGGCGCCGGCCGTCCCCGAGCCGATGGACGCGGGCGACCTCGTCGACGAGCCGTGCGGCGCGCTGACCACCGAGCAGCTGAGCGGGATCGGGGTAACCGAACCCGGCGCGACGGAGTACGACGACTCGGACCCGGGGTGCCGCTGGCACGTCGCGACCTCGACGCTGCACGTCGTGAGCCTCACCGCCGTCACCTCCGAGAAGGACGGCCTGAGCCACGTGTACTCGAACAAGGAGTACCAGCAGTACTTCGAGCCGACCGAGATCGACGGCTACCCGGCGGTGTACGCCAGCATGCTGGACCAGCGGTCGAGCGGGAACTGCGAGCTGTGGGTCGGGGTGACCGACGAGCTGGCCGTCGACATCGCGACGCACTTCCTCGAGACCGACCCGTGCCCGGTCGCCGAGCGGATCGCGATGGGCATGATCGAGCACGCCCGGACCGGTACTTGATCACTGCGGCACCCACGGATGGTTGACTGCCCACGTGGTTGAGCCGGGCTGGTCGCGCCTGTCGTCGGACGAGATGTTCACGTCCCGGTGGTTCACCGTGCGGCGGGACCGGGCCCGACGGCCCGACGGGTCCGTCACCGACTACGACCACGTCGTCGCGCCCCCGGCCGTGACCGTGCTGGCCGTCGACGCGGACCGGCGCGTGGCCGTCACGCGGCAGTGGATCTACGTGCACGGCGAGACCCAGTGGCGGCTGCCGGCCGGACGGGTCGACCCGGACGAGGGGCCGGCGCACGCCGCGGCCCGCGAGCTCGCGGAGGAGACCGGGATCTCCGCGACGGACTGGACACCGCTGGGCACGATCAACAGTGCCGACTCGTTGACCGACCACCGCGACCACGCCTTCCTCGCCACCGGGCTGACGCTGGGCGAACCCGACCGGGAGGCCGGCGAGGCCGACCTCGAGGTGCGCTGGCTGGGGTTCGAGCAGGTCGTGGACATGGTGCTCGCCGGGCAGCTGCCGCACGCGGGAAGCACGTTCGCCGTGCTCACTGCGCGCATAAAAGGCCTGGTCGACTAGGTGTTTCCCGTTTCCTGATGAATGAGGAAACAGTCACCTCATTGTCGGGGTGAATAGCGGCGTGGATTCTTCTTGGTAGGCGCAACAAAGCGCCGGAAATCAAACCAAGGAGCTAATCATGTCGCTGCCTCGTGCTGCCGTTTTCTCGGCCAGGATCGCCGGCCTGCTGGCCGCCGCCGCCATCGTGGTCTCGACGCCGGTGCTGTTCACCAGCTCGGCATCCGCCGACCAGACGCCGCCCCCGCCGCCCCCGACGAACACCACCGACGGGCACGACTGGGGTGACTCGCACGGATGATTTCCGGGGCCGGACCCTCTCCCGTGGGGGTCCGGCCCGGAAAGCATTGCCATCCGATTATCGAAATGGTGTACTCGCCCTGGCGGACTTTACTGGGGAGGCACCGATGGTCGACAAATTCGGCGCATTGTTGCGAGAAACCCGCATCGCGGCCGGCATCTCGTTGGGGGCGCTGGCCCAGCGGATCAACTACAGCAAGAGCCACGTCAGCAAGATCGAGAACGGCCACAAACGGCCGACCACGCAGTTCGCCAAGCTCTGCGACGGAGCGCTGGGGACCGGCGGCACGCTCATCGCCGCGCTCCCGCCGTCGAACGCGCCCGCACTCGCCGAGCGAGACATCGCCGACGACGAGGTGTGGGTCATGGAGCTCGACGAGTCCGGCGAGGTGCGGATCAAGGAGCTGCCGCGGCGCCAGGTGCTGGCCGGCGCGGCGATGCTGGGCGTGGCGATCGCGGGCGGCCGGCGCCCCGAGCTCGACGAGGGCACCTTCGCCGTCCTGCGCGCCACCTTCGACCAGCACCGCATGCTCGGCACGATGACGAGCCCGCGCGTCGTCCTGGCCCAGGTCATCGCGCACCTGCACACGCTCCGCTCGCTCGCGGCCGGCAACCCCGAGCCGATGCGCACCGACCTGCTGCTGCTCGCCTCCCGCGTGGCCGAGTACGCCGGGTGGATGAGCCAGGAGGCGGGCGACGAGGCCGGCGCGCTGCGCTGGACCGAACGGGCCGTCTCCTACGCCGCGGCCGGCCGCGACCCCTACCTCGCGAGCTTCGCCCAGTTCCGCCGCGCCGAGATCGCGCTCTACCAGAACGACCCGCTGCGCACCGTCGAGCTGGCCCGCCGCGCGCAGGACGACCCCGCCGCCGGACCGCGCATCCTCGGCCTCGGCGCCCGCGTCGAGGCGCAGGGCCACGCCCTCGCCGGTGACGAGCGTGCGTACCGGCGAGCCCTCGACCGCGCCGCCGAGCTGCTCGCGACCCGCGAGCACGGCACCGCGCCGGTCCTCGGGTCGGCCAGCGTGTCCGACGAGGTCTCGCTCGCCCGGGGCTGGTCGCTGTTCGACCTCGGCCGGCCGCGTGAGGCGGCCGAGATCCTCGACCGGCAGGTCGCCGCGATCCCGCTGTCGGCGCGCCGGGCGCGGACCCGGTTCGACGCCCGCCGCGCGCTCGCGCACGCCGTGAGCGGGGACGTCGACCAGGCCTGCGCGGTGACCCGCGGGCTGCTCGACGACGCCGCCCAGGTCGACTCGGCCACGATCCGCCTCGACCTCAGCGACCTGGTCAAGACGTTGCGGCGCTGGCACAACGACCCGGCCGTCCGCGAGCTCTACCCGGACCTCGTCACGACCCTGAACGCGCGGTAGCGCAGACACAGTGCAGCTCGCCCAGCTCGCGGCGCAGCTCCTCGGCTTCGGGCAACGCCAGCTTCGCGTACCCGGCGACCGCGTCGCGCCAGTGGCGGGTCGCCGGTTCGTGCAGCCCGGTCTCGTGCAGGACGGCGCCGATGCCGCGGTTCGCGCGGGCCGCCTGCGCGCTCTCGCCGATGCCGACGGCCATGTCGAGCGCCGCGCGGTAGGCGTGCAGGGCGGCGCGGTCGTCCTGGCCGGCCCATGCGGTGTCGCCGCGGTCGAGGTAGAGCTGGGTGCGCAGGTTCGGGTCGACGACGAGGTCGGCGACCTGCCGGGCTCGGTGCTGGAAGCGCGTGGCGTCGTCGAGGCGGCCGGCGCGGCGGTGGGTGTTGCCGATGTTGTTGAGCGCGTAGGCCTCGACCGCCCGGTCGCCGATCGACGTCGCGAGCGTGTGCGCCTCGGTGTGCTCGGCCAGCGCGTCGTCGAGCCGGTCGAGGCGCTGGTGCACGCCGCCGAGATTGTCCAGCGCGTGCGCGAGTCCCTGGGTGTGCTCGAGCTCGCGGAGCAGCCGCACGGCGTGTGCGTGCTGGTGCTCGGCGACCTCGAGTTCGCCCAGCACCTCGCTGACGACGCCGAGGTTGTCCAGCGCGTGGGCCTGGCCCCGCTCGTCGCCGACGCGCTCGTACCGCTCGATCGCCGCGGCGAAGGACCGGGCCGCCGCCGGGAGGTCGCCGAGGTTGTGCGCGGCCGTGGCGACGGCGGTCAGCGCGGCCGCCTCACCCTGCGGGTCGTCGAGCTGTTGCCACAGTGGCAAAGCCTCTTCGGCGAGGGTGCGGGCCTCGGCCGACGTGCCGGAGCGCCGCCGGGCGATGGACAGCCGCACCAGCACCTCGGCCAGTCCGCGGGTGTTGGTCGTGTCCGTCAGCACCGTGCGTGCCTTGGTCAGCGTCGCGGTCCAGTCGCGTTGGTGGCCGCCGGTGTAGAGGTAGCGCCACAGCAGGATCGCGAGCTTCCAGGCGTGGTCGGGGTGGTGGTGGTCGGCGGCGTGGTCGATGGTGGCGACGAGGTTGCGGCGCTCGTCGTCGAGCCAGCTCAGTGCCGCGGCCTTGTCGGCGAACCGCAGCGCCAGCGGGGACTTCGCGTCGATGTCGGGTTGGCGGTCGCGGTCGAACGGGAACAGCACGCCCATCGCCGCGGCGGTCGAGGTCAGGTAGAAGTCCAGCAGCCGCTCGACGGCGTCGCCGGACGGGGTGGGCAGCTCGGAGGTGGCGTAGTCGCGCAGCGGGTCGAGCATGTGGAACCGCTCGGGCGCGGACTCCTCCAGCAGGCTCACCCGGTGCAGGTCCTCCAGCAGCGCCCGCGCGCGGGGCACCGTGGCGGCGACGAGCGCGGCCGCGCCCGGTGCGGACAGGTCCGGGCCGGGGACCTGCGCGAACAGCCGGAACAGCTCCTGCTGCGGGTCGGTCAGCTGCTGGTAGGACACCGTGCAGGCGACGGTCGCGGTGTCGGCGAACGTGCTCTCCGAGGACAGCGGTGACGCCTCGCGCAGCAGGCGGACGAGGTACTCGAGCGGCCAGCGCAGGTGCCGGTGGAACTGCGCGGCGACGATGTGGATCAGCAGCGGCACCCGCCCGCAGCGGGCCACGACCTCGCGGACCTGGTCGACCCGGCCGTGGACGCGGTCGGTGCTGACGAGCTTGCGGAACAGCTCCACGGCCTCCTCGGGCGGCAGCGGCTCCAGGTGCACGTGGTCACTGCCCGCCGGCCCGCCCAGCTCGCGGCTGGTGACGACCGCCAGGCAGCCCGCCGCCCCCGGCAGCAGCGCCTCGATCTGCTCCTCGGCCGCCGCGTTGTCCAGCACCACCAGCGTTCTGGTGTCCTCCAGCTTCGACCGGTACAGCTCCGAGCGCGCCCGCGTCGACACCGGGATCGCCTCCGGCGGCACACCGAGATCGCCCAGCAGCCGCTCCAACGCCACCGCGGGCTCGGTCGGGGACACGTTCGGCGTGAACCCGTTGAGCTCCACGAACAGCTGCCCGCCCGGGAACTCCGTGGCCAGCAGGTGCGCCGCGTGCACCGCGAGCGCGGTCTTGCCCACGCCGGGCATCCCGGAGATCCACAGCACCGCCGGCTCCGCACGCGCCGTCCGCGCCGCCGCGTCGACCGCCGCCAGCTCCTCGCGCCGCCCGGTGAACCGCGCCAGCCGCGCCGGCAGCGAGGACAACCGCTCGCCGTACTGCGCCACCCACGCCATGTCCCGCAGCTCGCGGGCGGTCTCCATGCCGTACTCCTCCAGCGCGTCCCGCGTCCGGTGGAACACGTCGACCGCGCGCACCTGGTCGCCGTTCGCGATCAGCGCGCGCATCAGCATCGCCGCCAGTCGCTGCTGGGAGCGGTCCTCCTCCCACACCGGCCGCAGCCGGTCCCGGATCTCCCGGTGGTGGCCCGCCGCGAACTCCAGCGTCGCGAGGTCGATCAGCGCGTCCGTCCGCAGGTCCTCCGACGGCGCCATCACCGACCCGCCGACCCGGTCGATGTCCAGGTCCTCCAGGAACCGGCCCCGCCACAGATCCAGCGCTTCGGCGAACAACCGCGTCGCCTCCGCCTTCGACGACGACTTCCGCGCCTGCGCGCACAACCGCGCGAACCGCACCGTGTCGATCAGGCCCTCGTCGACCCGCAGCACGTACCCGGTCGGCGTCTTGTCGATGACCACGTCGGTCATGCCCGCGTCCCGGAACACCTTCCGCAACCGCGCCACATAGCTCGTGATCAGGTCCGATCTCGGCTGCTCCTGCCCCATCCACACGTATTCCTGCAGGTGCTCCCGCGACACCGCGCGGTTCGCGTGCAGCAACAGGATCACCAGCACATATCTCTGCTGCAGATCGCCCGGGTCGACCTGCACGTCGGCGTGCCACACCTCGAACGGACCGAACAATCGAAAGCCCATGCCGTCTCCCACAAGACTTTCCGACGTGTGCCGGAAAACTCTTGGCCTCCAGTGAAACCCATCGCCCACCCGGCCCCGTTGGTATCGGCGGCGCGGTCAATATCTGATCCAGATCTGGTGCGGACCGGCGGGCCATCCTCCCCCACGAGGAGGAGAGATGCCCGAACAGATATTGCCGTTCTACGTGGTGTGCGACCAGTCGTACTCGATGGCCGACCATCTCGATGCGTTGAACGACGGACTGGCGCAACTGCACCGGGCGGTCGGGACGGATCCCGTGGTCGCGGACAAGACCCGGTTCTGCCTGATCGGCTTCGCCGGTGACGCGGAGATCCTGCAACCGCTGTGCCGCCTGTCCGACGTCGTCGACATCGTCGGGCTCACCACGCAGGCGGGGACGAGTTTCGGCGTGGCCTTCACCCTGCTACGCGAGACCATCGAGCGCGACGTCGACCTGCTCAAGGCGGACGCGCACCGGGTGTACCGGCCGGCGGTGTTCTTCCTGTCCGACGGACATCCCACCGACCCGGCGACCTGGCCGGATGCCTACGCGCGGCTGGTCGACCCGGACTGGCCGGCCCGGCCGAACATCATCTCGTTCGGCATCGGTGACGCGGACGCGGACACGATCGGCCGGATCGGCACGTTCCAGGCGTTCATGAGCGCGGGCGGGGTGAGTCCCGGCAACGCCCTGCACGGTTTCGCCAGGGCGCTGACCACCTCGGTGGTGCGCTCGGGCGGCACCAGCCCGGACGGGGACCTTGTGTTGCAGGTGCCCGATCGGGTCGCGGGGTTCACGGCGCTGCAGATTGACCCGGTCTAAATGAGCGAGCTTGCGAGCGAATCAATGTCACAGGGCGACCGCGAGCGGCGCAACCGAGCCTGCGAGGGGGCGTCGTGAGCATCGAGTCCATTCGCGCGTGGGGCGACCGGGGGGTGTTCCGGCCGCGGGAGCTGGGATCGCCGTCGCTGGCGACCGGGGTGCCGTGGCGGCTGGACGGGACAGCCGACGTGCCGGACACCGTGTTGGAGGCCGGCCGGGTCGGCAGCCTCGAGGTGCGGGCCGCGTCCACGCGTGGGACCTCGCACCGCTTCGACGGCGTGGTCCGCCAGGACGCCGTCGGCGTCACCGTGGTGGACGACCGGTACGTGCTCGCCGCGGTCGCGGACGGCGTCGGGGCGGCGGCGCAGGCACACCGGGGCGCGGACCTGGCGGTCCGGCACGCGCTGGGCTACCTCGCCTGGGCGCTGCCCGGGGCGGACCTCGCGGCGGTCGACCTCGTCGGCGCCCTGCACGCGGCGGACCGGGCGGTGCGCGAGGCCGGCCCGGACCCGGCGCACCGGTCGACGACGCTGACCGTGGCGGTGGTCGAGGCCGGGGCTGCGAACCGGTTCCGGGTGGCGCGGGTGGGGGACAGCCCGGGCTTCGTGCTGACCGACGGCGCGTTCCTGCCGCTGTTCGACACGGCGGACGGGGTGCTGCACGACCCGGCCACCGACTGCCTGCCCTCGCCGCGCGGGCCGGCGCAGCGGGCGGGCGGCGTGCTGCGGGTGGGGCAGGCGCTGGTGCTGGCCTCGGACGGGGTCGGGGTGCCGGTGCAGGTCACGCAGGCCGGGGCGTACCTGGCGGAGGCGTGGGCCGAGCCGCCCGGGCCGGTCGCCTACCTGCACCAGCTGCAGTTCGACCTGCGCAGCTTCGACGACGACCGGACCGCGGTCGTCGTGTGGGCGGGGGCGCAGCCGTGACCGACGACGCGGAGCTCGCCGACCTCGGTGTCGGCGAGCAGCTCGCCGATGGCGGGCAGGGCGTCGTGTTCCGGCTGTCGCGGCCGGCCGGCCTGCTGTTGAAGCACTACCACGACTACGTCGAGGTGCTGCCCGACGAGCTGGCGCGGCTGATCGACCTGCCCGCGGCCATGACCGCCGCCGACCGCGGGGTGGTGCTGACGACGACCGCGTGGCCGCGCGGGCGGGTGTTCCGTGACGGGCGGTGCGTGGGGTTGCTCATGCACGAGGCGCCGCCCCGGTTCTCGACCCGGCTGGCGGGCCGGCGCTGCCTGCTGGAGCTGCAGTTCCTGCTGTACCCGCGGCGGGCGATGTGGGACGAGCTGGTGCTGCCGTCGGGCGTGGAGCGCAGCTGGCTCGCCGTGCACTACCTGCGGTTGTTCGAGGTGTTGCACCGCAACAAGGTCGTCGTCGCGGACGTGTCCATGCGCAACCTGCTCTGGACTCTGTCGGGCGGGCCCGGGGTGTTCGCGATCGACTGCGACGGCTTCCGGATCGCCGACCGGCCGCCCGCGGTGCGCTCGGCGGACACCGTGGGCTGGGCGGACCCGGCGGCGCGGGCGGGGGAGGCCACGCCGGACTCAGACCGGTACAAGCTGGCGCTGCTCACGTTGCGGCTGCTGCTCGGCCAGCACGCGGTGACCCCGGAGGACGTGCGGTCGTCGGCGGCGCTGCGCGCGACGCTCGGGCCGGAGCTGAGCGCGCTCGCGGCCCGCGCCGCGCGGCCGGGCGAGCGTCCGCCGGCAGAGCTCTGGCTCGCGGCGATCACCGGCCAGAATGCGGAGCTGATCCAGCGCGAATATGTGGAACGGAGTCATTCTGAACGTGGGTCGGGGAGCCCGGCGAACCGTTCCCGGCCCAGGAGGTGATTTCTTTCAGTCGCCTGTGGACGGTGCGATGTGGCTCCTGGGGGTAGCCACATCGCACCGTCGTCATGTCTCGTCGGCCTGCCGCCCCCGTTTCCCGTTTCCGGTTCCATGAGGCGGTGGGCAATTCCTGTTCGGACCGCCGCATTTGTCGAACACTGGTATTCGGAATGGATTGTTCCAGTGGAGGTTCTGATGGGTGTCCTGGTTTCCTTTTCCTTACTGATGCGACTGGTCGCGCTCGGCTTCGCGCTCGGCATCATCGTGGGGCTGTACTTCGGGATCAGCGGCCGGGACGGCGCCGGGTCGGCGACGTGCACGCCCGGCGGAACCGCGGTCGAGCGTTGCCTGCCGGACAAGCCGGCGCCGGTGACGACGGTCAACCCCGACGCAGCGCCTTAGCCCGCCGGCGCCGGAGCGTCCTCGTCAGCGCCAGCGCGACGACGACCCCGGCGCCGATGAGGCGGGTCGCGTCCAGCGCCGGCAGCCAGCGGACGGTGCCGTTCTCGATGATGAAAGCGCCCGCCGGCCGGGCCATGAGGCCGAAGCCGCTGCCTTCGCCCTGGCCCTTGGTGGCGTCTTCGCCCCGCCCGCCGCCCCCGCCGCCGAGGACCACGGCCGCCGGGATCACGGTCAGCCCGTCCTTCTCGTACGGCTCGGCGTAGACCACCTTGGCGGTCAGTGACTCCCGCATTCTGCCGATCAGCTCGTCGATGCTCATGTCACCAGCTTGCCGGACCGAACCACCGGATGAGGGCGGCGCGCAGCCCGTCGGCGTCCGTGCCGGCCCACGCGACGTAACCGTCCGGGCGCATCAGCACCGCCTGCGCGGCGTCGGTCCAGGTGACCCGGTCCGCCCACGGCGCGGCCACCGCGCCCAGGTCCGCGCCGGCCAGCAGGACGCCGCGGCCGTCGACGCTCGGTACGGCGGGGAGGAACGTGCCGGCGAGGGGATGGTCGCCGAGGTCGTAGCGGATGCGCAGGCCGTGGATCAGCTCGACGAGGTGGCGCTGCGCGTCCGGCAGCAGCTCGGTGAGCAGGTCGCGCAGGGCGTCGGTCTGCGGGTCGGTGCGCAGCAGGGCGGTCTCGGCGCGGCTGGTGCGCAGCACCTCGGCGCCGACCGGGTGCCGCTCGGCCTGGTAGGTGTCGAGCAGTTCGTCCGGCGCGACGCCGCGGGCCACCAGGCCCAGCTTCCAGCCCAGGTTCGCCGCGTCCTGCAGGCCGAGGTTCAGGCCCTGGCCGCCGATCGGCGAGTGCACGTGCGCGGCGTCGCCGGCCAGCAGCACCCGGCCGCGGCGGTAGGTGCTCGCCTGGCGGGCGTTGTCGGTGATCCGCGTCGGGGCCTCGATTGCGGTCACCGTGACGTCCGCGCCGCTGACCCGACGCAGGCTGGCCGCGAACTCCGCCGCGGTCAGCTCGCCGTCCCGGTCGGCGGCGCCGAACTCGATGGTCATGCTCGGCGCAGGTGGCGGCGCGACCGCGAACATGCCGGCCGGCACCCGGTGGAAGCCCGGCTCCAGGCCGGAGTCCGCGACCGCGATCCGGGCCACCATCGACGGGCCGGTGCCGGGGAAGTCGAAGCCCGCGCACTTGCGCACGGCGCTGCGGCCGCCGTCGCAGCCGACCAGCCACGCGGTCCGGAGCTCCGCGCCGCCGGAGAGCCGCACGGTGACGCCGTCCTCGTCGGCCGCCACCGCCACGACCTCGGCGCCGCGCCGCACCGGCACGCCGAGCTCGGCGGCCCGCCGCGCGAGGATCGCCTCGAAGTCGCCCTGCAGCACCATGAGCGGCGGTGACAGATCGGCGAGCGAGCCGTCGTGGTCGATGAACGGCAGCATCGCGAAGTCGCCCTTGACCCCGGCCATGCCGAGCTTCTCCAGCAGTGCCGGCAGGTCCTCCGGCACGTCGGTCAGGTCCGGGTCAGCGAGCGCGGCGAGCCGGCGCACGGCTGCCGCGGCCAGGGCGGTCGTCTCGTCCGCCAGTCCGCGCAGGGCGAGGGTCTGCATCGTGCGTGCGGTGAGGCCACGGTCGTCCTCGCTCTTGCGCGGATCTGGTTCGGCCAGCCGCTCCAGGACCAGCGGCCGCACCCCGGCGAGGGTCAGCTCGGCGGCCAGGAACAGTCCGACCGGCCCCGCGCCCGCGATCACGATACTTTCCATGATGGAAATAGTACGCGTCATGTAAAGTAATCTCGTGACCGAGAAGGACCGGCTGATCGAGCGCATCGAGCAGGCGGAGGAGCGCTTCCTCCGGCTCACCGCGACCAGGGAGAACGGCCCGCTGCAGTCGGTCGACCTGACCATGCGGCAGCTGCGGGTCCTGCTCATCCTGTCCTTTTCGGACGGTCTGGCGGGCGGGCAGCTGGCGGACGCGCTGGGGGTCGGCCTCCCCGCGGTCACCGGCATCGCGAACCGGCTCGCCGCGCGTGGCCTGGTCCGCCGGGCCGAGGACGCCGCCGACCGCCGGGTACGCCGGGTCTACCTGACCGAGGCAGGCACGGCCCTGGTGACCGAGCTGCGCGACGCGGGCCGCGAGGGGAAGCGCCGCCTGCTGCGCCGGCTCACCGCCCGCGAGCTGCGCGACTACGCCGCCTCGATGGACGCCCTCAACACGGCGGCCGCGGCCGAGCGGGACACCTGACCTGCCCGAGCCCGCCCTTGTCGTGCCGATTCCGCGAGGGACGTGGTGCTGCTGGCCCCGTTTGCGCTGTAGACCTTTCGCCGTACGGCGAAAGTCTTGTCGTGCCCGCTCGCGCGCGGGAGGTTGGAGCCATGGCGGAAATCGATCCGCGCCTGTACGGGGCGCGCTGGGCGGAGAACTACGACGAGTGGCACGAGGGGATGATGGACGACGACGGGGCCGTCGTGACGTTGGCGGAGCTGGCCGACGGCGGGCCGCTGCTCGAGTTCGGCGTGGGTACCGGGCGGCTGGCCGTGCCGCTCGCGGCCGCGGGACACGACGTCGTCGGGGTGGACGTCAGCGAGGACATGCTGGCCCAGCTCACCTGCAAGTCCGACGCGGTGACGACGGTCGTCGGGGACATGACGACGGTGCGGGTGGAGCGGGAGTTCGCGGTGGCCTACATCGCGTTCAACTCGATCTTCGTGCTGCCCACGCAGCAGGCCCAGGTGGCGCTGTTCCGCAACGCGGCCGCGCACCTGCGCCCGGGCGGGCGGTTCGTGCTGGAGACGGCGGTCACGGTGGGCGCGAAGGCCGCCGACAGCCACCGCTTCCGGGTGGCGAAGGTGGAGACCGACCGCCTGACGGTGACCGCCGGCGTGGTCGATCCGGTGACCCAGTTCTACAACGGCACGTGGGTCGTCTTCGAACCCGACGGCACGAAGTTCTTTCCGATCAGCGGCCGCAACGTCACCCACCACGAGATGGATCTGATGGCCCAGCTGGCGGGCCTGGAGCTGGAACACCGCTGGAGCGACTGGAAGGGCAACCCGTTCACCGGCGACGCCACCCTGCACATCTCGGTGTACCGCAAGCCCGCCTAGTCTCGGGCGGGTGCTCACCACGCTGGCCGTCGAGAACTACCGCTCGCTGCGGCGTCTCGTGCTGCCGCTCGCGCGCCTGACGCTCGTCACCGGGGCGAACGGCAGCGGGAAGTCGAGCCTCTACCGGGCGCTGCGGCTGCTCGCGGACGCCTCGCGCAACGGCGCCGTCGCCGCGCTCGCGCGTGAGGGCGGGCTGCAGTCGACGCTCTGGGCGGGCCCGGAGGCCAGCCGGCACGCAGGGCACCGTCCGCACCAAGCCGGTCGGCCTCCGCCTCGGGCTGCGGCTCGGCGGTTCGCGACGGCGACGATTTCGGCTACGCGCTCGACCTCGGCCTGCCGATCCCGGCGAACACGCAGTTCAACCTCGACCCCGAGTTCAAGCGCGAGGCGCTCTGGACCGGGCCCTACCTGCGGCCGGCCGCCCTGCTCGCCGACCGGCACAACGGCACCCTGCGCGCCCGCGGCGACGACGGCGCCTGGAGCGACCCGCAGCGGATCCGGCTCACCGACAGCATGCTCACCGAGTCCGCCGTCGCCCGAGGTGCTCGCCCTGCGCGAGCGGATCCGCTCCTGGCGCTTCTACGACCAGTTCCGCACCGACGCCGACGCCCCCGCCCGCGCGACCCGGATCGGCACCCGCACCCCGGTCCTCGACCACGAGGGCGCCGACCTGGCCGCCGCGCTGCAGACGATCCGCGAGACCGGCGACGCCGAGGCCCTCGACACCGCGGTGAGCAACGCCTTCCCCGGCGCGCGCGTCGAGATCGCCAACCACGACACCCGCTTCGGCCTGCGCTTCGCCCAGCGCGGCCTGCTCCGCCCGCTCGACGCGGCCGAGCTGTCCGACGGCACGCTGCGCTACCTGCTGTGGGTCGCGGCCCTGCTCACCCCGCGCCCGCCGGAGCTGCTCGTGCTCAACGAGCCGGAGACGAGCCTGCACCCCGACCTGCTCGTCCCGCTCGCCGCGCTGATCGCGACGGCCGCGGAGCGCACCCAGCTGGTCGTGGTCACCCACGCGCAGCCGCTGATCCGCGCGATCGACGTGATAGCCGAGGACCGCGCCAGCACGTTGACGCTGGTCAAGAAGCTGAGCGAGACGGTTCTCGAGGGCCAGGGCCGCCTGGACGAGCCGTCCTGGCACTGGCCGAAACGATGAGGCAGGAGAATGCCCGCATGGGTCCCCGACGGATACGACTCGCCGGCCTACTGCTGGCGGTGACGGTGGGCGCCGTGGTCGCCCTGCTCGGGGCGCAGACGGTGACCAGAGCCGGCGACCCGGTGGCCGAGCGGAAGCCGGCCGCCACCACGACATCCAGCACGACGTCGAGCACCGCGCCGAGCAAGGCCGCCGACCCGCCCGCGACGAAGGGCGACGACTGCGCGCAGGTCATCGCGAAGCTGAACCCGCGCCAGCGGCTGGCCCAGCTGCTCATGGTCGGCGTGGACCCGACCTCCGCCGACTCCGCGGTGAAGGTCGTCGGCGCGGAGGGGATCGGCGGGATCTTCCTCGGCGGCAACGAGACCGACCTGCTCGTGGACGACCGGCTCGACGCCGTGCGGAAGGCCGCGAAGGTCCCGGTCGCGGTGAGCGTCGACGAGGAGGGCGGCCGCGTGCAGCGCGTCGACGAGCTCGACGGCGACGTGCCGAGCGCCCGCGTGATGGCGAAGACGATGACCGTCGCGCAGGTGCACAAGCTCGCCCGCGACCGCGGCGCCGCGCTGCGCGAACGCGGCGTCACCGTCGACTTCGCGCCGGTCGTCGACGTCACCACCCAGCCCGACGACGACGTGATCGGCGACCGGTCGTTCGGGTCCGACGCCGCGGCGGTGAGCAGGTACGCGGGCGCGTTCGCGCAGGGGCTGGCGGAGAGCGGCGTGCTGCCGGTCGTCAAGCACTTCCCCGGGCACGGCCACGCGACCGGCGACTCGCACGTGAAAGCGGTCAGCTCGCCACCGCTGGCCCAGCTGCGCAAGGTCGACCTCGTCCCGTACCGCGAGCTGCTGCGCACCACGAAGGCCGCCGTCATGGTCGGGCACATGTCCGTCCCCGGCCTGACCGCGGGCGTGCCCGCGACGCTCAGCCCCGCGACCTACCGCCTGCTGCGCGGCGAGTTCGCCTTCGACGGCGTCGCGATCACCGACGACCTGGGCGGCATGCAGGCGGTGTCCGCCCGCTACCCGCTGCCGAAGGCGGTGCTGGCCGCGCTGACCGCCGGTGCGGACGTCGCGTTCTGGTCCTCGGGCGAGCAGTACGTCGACGAGGTCCTCGACACGCTCGAGGCCGCGGTCGCGGACAAGAGCCTGCCGCCCGCCCGCGTGACCGACTCGCTCACCCGGGTCCTGCGGATGAAGGGTGCGTGCACGGCCTAACCGTGCGCGCGCTCGTCGCTGCGGACGTGGTGGGGCAGCTGGGTCCAGCTGTGCAGGTTGGCCGGCGGGTACCAGGTCGGCAGCGTGGTCGCGAGCTGGCGGTGCACCGACAGCCCGCGGGTGCAGTGCTCCAGCCAACCGTCCACAGCGGACCCACTGGCCGCCAGGGACTCCCACAGCGTCAGCTGCGCGGACAGCGAGTGCCGGAACACCGAGGTCTCCGGCCGCGCCGAGCGCGCCAGGTCGGTCAGCGTGCGGCCGTCGCACTCGTGGCAGTCACAGCGCCAGTACGGCGCCAGCCTGCTCACCGAGTCCAGCGGGTGGTGGCCCAGCAGCGGCGGCACGAACGCCCGCAGTGACGGGAACCCGACCGCGCCCCGGGCGGTCCGCGGCGGGATGCGCCGCAGCCGCGTCGTCGTGCCGATCGCGGCCGCGTGCGCGCCGTGCGCGAGCGCGCCGAGTGCCGAGATGTCCGACCGCAGCAGGAACACCGGCACCGACACGGCGAGCAGCGCCAGGAACCCGCGGGTCACGTACCGCACCCCGAACGGGTCCTTCGCGTGCTCGATCGCCACCGCCACCGGCACGCCGTGGTGCTCGATCTCCTCGGCGAGGCCGTCGACGGAGTGCTCGAACCAGCGCGCGGACAGCGGCAGCATCGCGACCGTGGGCCCTGGTCCGCGGGCGGCCTCGGCGAGGATGCGCCGCAGGCCGCGCCAGTCGTGCGGCGCCAGGTAGCCCGAGTCGGTCAGCGCGACCAGCCCCAGGTCGTGCTGCTGGGCGGTCCACGCCTCGCGCACGCCGGCCCCGGCCGCGGTGCGTCTGCGGCCCGAGTAGCGGTTGGCGTCGCACAGGATCGGACCGTGAAGCCGTGGGCGCGCAGCGCCGCCACGGTGGGTCGCGGTATGCGACCCGTCAGAACCAGACCGGTGCCGTGCGCGCTTGCCACGCGCGCGGCATTCTTGGCCTGCCCCGGCCGGCACTGCACCAGCAGCCGACCCGATAAGTCACCCAGCGTGTCCCCGACCATGTCCATAACCGTGCAGCCTGCGGATTCCGGCTGTCACGGGGTCTCAGCCGAATGCCGAGAGGCACCGACCGGATGGTTGAGGACCCTGTTGCCCTGCGCATATAAGACCTGTTCCACGGGGTCAATCTACCACTGTCAGCGTGCGAATTGACTAGCCTAGTCATTCGCACGCTGACAGTGGTAGATTGACCCAGTGGAACAGGTCTTATATGCGCAGGGCAACAGGGTCCTCAACCATCCGGTCGGTGCCGCGCGGGCGTCGGCTGAGACCCCGTGACAGCCGGAATCCGCAGGCTGCACGGTTATGGACATGGTCGGGGACACGCTGGGTGACTTATCGGGTCGGCTGCTGGTGCAGTGCCGGCCGGGGCAGGCCGAGGATCCCCCGCGCGTGGCAAGCGCGCACGGCGCCGGTTCTGGTTCTGACGGGTAGACACCGCGACCCGCCGTCGCGGAGGCGCTGCGCGCCCACGGCTTCGCGGGTACGATCCTGTGCGACGCCAACCGCTACTCGGACCGCGGAAGCGCAGCGGGCCGGGGCCGGCGTGCGCGAGGCGTGGACCGCCGAGCGGCTTTTTTTGGGGCTGGTCGCGCTCCAGCCGTCTGGCGAGACCTGGCGCCGCACGACTGGCGCGGCCTCCGGCGCATCCTCGCCGAGGCCGCCCGCGTACCAGGGCCCACGGTCGCGATGCTGCCGCTGTCCGCGCGCTGGTTCGAGCACTCCGTCGACGGCCTCGCCGAGGAGATCGAGCGCCATAGCGGGCCGGTAGCGGTGGCGATCGAGCACGCGAAGGACCGGTTTGGGTGCGTTGCGTGACCCGCGGGTTCTCGGCGCTGCTGGCCGTGTCGGTGCCTGTCTTCCTGCTGCGGTCGGACATCTCGGCACTCGGCGCGCTCGCGCATGGCGCGCACGCGGCCGCGATCGGCACGACGACGCGGCTGCGGCGCATCCCGCCCCGCGGACCGCCCGGGGCGCGGTCGGGTTCCCGTCACTGCGGGCGTTCGTGCCGCCGCTGCTGGGCCACCACCCGCTGGACTCGGTGAGCAGGCTGGCGCCCTACTGGCGCTGTGACTGCCACGAGTGCGACGGCCGCACGCTCACCCCGACCTGGCGCGCTCGGCGCGGCCGGAGACCTCGGTGTTCCGGCACTCGCTGTCCGCGCAGCTGACGCTGTGGGAGTCCCTGGCGGCCAGTGGTTCCGCCGTGGACGGTTGGCTTGAGCACTGCACCCGCGGGCTGTCGGTGCACCGCCAGCTCGCGACCACGCTGCCGACCTGGTACCCGCCGGCCAACCTGCACAGCTGGACCCAGCTGCCCCACCACGTCCGCAGCGACGAGCGCGCGCACGGTTAGGCCGTGCACGCGCCCTTCATCCGCAGGACCCGGGTTAGTGAGCTCGGCCACGCGGCGGGCGGCAGGCTCTGTTTCCGCGACCGCGGCCTCGAGCGTGCCCTAGGAGCCTCGTCGACGTACTGCTCGCCCGAGGACCAGAACGCGACGTCCGCACCGCGCGGTCAACGCGGCCAGCACCGCCTTCGGCAGCGGGTAGCGGGCGGACACCGCCTGCATGCCGCCCAGGTCGTCGGTGATCGCGACGCCGTCGAAGGCGAACTCACCGCGCAGCAGGCGGTAAGTCGCGGGGCTGAGCGTCGCGGGCACGCCCGCGGTCAGGCCGGGGACGAACATGTGCCCGACCATGACAGCAGCCTTCGGGGTGCGCAGCAGCTCGCGGTACGGGACGAGGTCGACCTTGCGCAGCTGGGCCAGCGGTGGCAAGCTGACCGCTTTAACATGCGAGTCGCCGGTGGCGTGGCCGTGCCCGGGGAAGTGCTTGACGACCGGCAGCACGCCGCTCTCCGCCAGCCCCTGCGCGAACGCGCCCGCGTACCTGCTCACCGCCGCGGCGTCGGACCCGAACGACCGGTCGCCGATCACGTCCATCGTCGGGCTGGGTGGTGACGTCGACGACCGGCGCGAATGCGACGGTGACGCCGCGTTCGCGCAGCGCGGCGCCGCGGTCGCGGGCGAGCTTGTGCACCTGCGCGACACTGATCGTCTTCGCCATCACGCGTGGCCGCTAAAACCGTTCGACCGGTTCGTCGCCTTCGAGCTCGGGTCGATGCGCGGCTCGCGGCCGCTCTTGCCGAGTTCCTCGTCGACTTCTTCGCCGCGCCCGGAGACTCTTCGCGGCCTTGGAGTACTCACCTGGAATCGAGCACGCACGTCGTCCTTCGAGCAGAACGGTCCCCTCGATGCCGCCGAAGAGCACCTAGACGATACCTTCGTCGATCCGGTACAACAGCAGACCCGCGTCTCAAGTTCGGGCACACCCCCTTGTTTACCGCGACGTGTGCCCCTTTCCCGGGGGGTGTGCTGCGCACGGCTAAATGGGTAACCGATGTGTGTCGGGAGGTTTTGTCGTGTGACAGGGCCGGGATGGCCGTTCCGCGGGTGATGGACATATCTCATCTTCGCACCGGGTAGCGAAACCGACTCTGGAGGTTTCTGTTACACGACAGACCTCCCGACACACATCGGTTACCCATTTAGCGTGCGCAGCAACCCGGGGAAGGGGAGCACGTTGCGGTATACAGGGGTGTGCTTAAACTCAGCGCGGGTCTGCTGTTGTACCGGATCCATGAGGTGTCGTCGAGGTGCTCATCGGGCATCCAGGCGGACCGTTCTGGGCGCGCAAGGACGACGGTGCGTGGTCGATTCCCAAGGGTGAGTACTCCGAGGGCGAAGATGCCTGGACCGCGGCGCAGCGAGAGTTCGAAGAGGAACTCGGCAAGACGCCACCGAGGGCCGCGCATCGACCTCGCGCCGCTGCGGCAGCCGAGCGGCAAGATCATCACCGGTTCGCCGTCCGCGGCGACCTCGATCTCGACGGCACCGCCAGCAATACCTTCGAGCTTGAGTGGCCTAAGGGCTCCGGAAAGATCAGGGAGTATCCTGAAATCGATCGGTGGGTTGGTTTTCCGTGGCTCAGGCTCGGTCCAGTGTGAAGGCCAGTGCCCTCTCCTCGACCGTCTGTTGACTGCGCTCGAAGGCGACGAACCGGACGGGGTCTCGATAGCGTTGATGGTCAGGGCCCGGCCATGGATGGCTACCGGCCCGCGTCCGCAGGTACTCGTCGTTGTAGCGCAGATGCCACACAGGTCGGTGATTTGGTGCGGTAGCGGTTCAGTGGTGTGCGATGAGGTGATTCGGCCCAGTGGTAGTCGGATCCTCGCCCGCGGTATACCTCTCCGAGATCGCGTGCTCGGTGCGGGTCACCCCCCCAGCGCAGCCATCGCGGATCGAACACCGTCGCGGCTCGCGCAGGTGCACAAGCTCGCCCGCGACCGCGGCGCCGCGCTGCGCGAACGCGGCGTCACCGTCGACTTCGCGCCGGTCGTCGACGTCACCACCCAGCCCGACGACGACGTGATCGGCGACCGGTCGTTCGGGTCCGACGCCGCGGCCGTGAGCAGGTACGCGGGCGCGTTCGCCGCAGGGGCTCGCGGAGAGCGGCGTGCTGCCGGTCGTCAAGCACTTCCCCGGGCACGGCCACGCGACCGGCGACTCGCACGTGAAAGCGGTCAGCTCCGCCACCGCTCGCCCAGCTGCGCAAGGTCGACCTCGTCCCGTACCGCGAGCTGCTGCGCACCACGAAGGCCGCCGTCATGGTCGGGCACATGTCCGTCCCCGGCCTGACCGCGGGCGTGCCCGCGACGCTCAGCCCCGCGACCTACCGCCTGCTGCGCGGCGAGTTCGCCTTCGACGGCGTCGCGATCACCGACGACCTGGGCGGCATGCAGGCGGTGTCCGCCCGCTACCCGCTGCCGAAGGCGGTGCTGGCCGCGCTGACCGCCGGTGCGGACGTCGCGTTCTGGTCCTCGGGCGAGCAGTACGTCGACGAGGTCCTCGACACGCTCGAGGCCGCGGTCGCGGACAAGAGCCTGCCGCCCGCCCGCGTGACCGACTCGCTCACCCGGGTCCTGCGGATGAAGGGTGCGTGCACGGCCTAACCGTGCGCGCGCTCGTCGCTGCGGACGTGGTGGGGCAGCTGGGTCCAGCTGTGCAGGTTGGCCGGCGGGTACCAGGTCGGCAGCGTGGTCGCGAGCTGGCGGTGCACCGACAGCCCGCGGGTGCAGTGCTCCAGCCAACCGTCCACAGCGGACCCACTGGCCGCCAGCGACTCCCACAGCGTCAGCTGCGCGGACAGCGAGTGCCGGAACACCGAGGTCTCCGGCCGCGCCGAGCGTGCCAGGTCGGTCAGCGTGCGGCCGTCGCACTCGTGGCAGTCACAGCGCCAGTACGGCGCCAGCCTGCTCACCGAGTCCAGCGGGTGGTGGCCCAGCAGCGGCGGCACGAACGCCCGCAGTGACGGGAACCCGACCGCGCCCCGGGCGGTCCGCGGCGGGATGCGCCGCAGCCGCGTCGTCGTGCCGATCGCGGCCGCGTGGGCGCCGTGCGCTCAGCGCGCCCAGTGCCGAGATGTCCGACCGCAGCAGCAACACCGGCACCGACACGGCGAGCAGCGCCAGGAACCCGCGGGTCACGTACCGCACCCCGAACGGGTCCTTCGCGTGCTCGATCGTCACCGCCACCGGCACCCGGTGGTGCTCGATCTCCTCGGCGAGGCCGTCGACGGAGTGCTCGAACCAGCGCGCCGCCAGCGGCAGCATCGCGACCGTCGGCCCTGGCCCGCGGGCGGCCTCGGCGAGGATCCGCCGCAGGCCGCGCCAGTCGTGCGGCGCCAGGTAGCCCGAGTCGGTCAGCGCGACCAGGCCGAGGTCGTGCTGCTCGGCGGTCCACGCCTCGCGCACGCCGCCCCCGGCCGCGGTGCGTCTGCGGCCCGAGTAGCGGTTCGCGTCGCACAGGATCGGACCGGTGAAGCCGTGGTCGCGCAGTGCCGCCACGGTGGGCCGCGGTATGCGGCCCGTCAGAACCAGACCGGTGCCGTGCGCGCTTGCCACCCGCGCCGCATTCTTGGCCTGCCCGGCCGGCACTGGACCAGCAGCCGACCCGATAAGTCACCCAGCGTGTCCCCGACCATGTCCATAACCGTGCAGCCTGCGGATTCCGGCTGTCACGGGGTCTCAGCCGAATGCCGCGCGGCACCGACCGGATGGTTGAGGACCCTGTTGCCCTGCGCATATAAGACCTGTTCCACGGGGTCAATCTACCACTGTCAGCGTGCGAATGACTACGGATAGTGTTCGACCCCGTCGGCTACCGAGTGGTTGTCGAGTGCGGCGGCTCCGCGCCCGCCGGTGCTCAGAGCTCGTCGAGGGTCTTCTTCGCGATGGCGTACGCCGCGTTGGCGGCCGGGACGCCGGCGTAGACCGACGTGTGCAGCAGGATCTCCGCGATCTCGGCCGGGGTCAGGCCGTTGCGGATCGCGGCGCGGACGTGCATCGGGAGCTCGTCGTGGCACTTCAGGGCCGTCAGGGCGGTCAGCGTGATCGCGCTGCGGGTGCGGCGGTCCAGGCCGGGGCGCGTCCACACCGAGCCCCACGCGGTCTCGGTGATGTAGTGCTGGAACGGGCGCGTGAAGTCGGTCGTGGCGGCCACCGCGCGGTCCACGTGCTCGTCGCCCAGCACCGCGCGGCGCACCTCCATCCCGGCGGCGTACCGGGAGCGCAGGTGGCCCAGGATCAGCGCGGTGAACTCCGCCGGGCGCTCCACGTTGCCCAGGTGCGCGGCGCCGTCGACGATCTCCAGGCGGGCGCCCGGGATCGCGTCGGCGATGCGGCGGCCGTGCTCGGGCGGGGTGGCCTGGTCCTCGGCGCCGGCGATCACCAGCGTGGGCGCGGCCACCGACCCCAGACCGTCCACGATGGACATCGTCTGGACGGCCGTGCAGCAGGAGGCGTAGCCCTCCGGGCTCTGGCCGGTGAACATCTCCCGCAGCCACGCCGACAGCGCCGGGTTCGCCGCGCGGCCCGCGTGCGTGATCCAGCGGCCAACCCCCGCGTCGGCCAGACCGTCCAAACCGGACTCGCGCGCGACGGCGGCCCGCTCGGTCCACATCGACGCCGGGCCCAGCTCCGCCGACGTGCAGCACAGCACCAGCCGGTCCAGCCGCTCGGGATGGTGCTCCGCGAGCCACATGCCGGTCATGCCGCCCAGCGACAGCCCGACCAGCGACACCCGCGCCAGGGCGAGCCGGTCCAGCAGCGCCAGCAGGTCCGCGCCCAGCTCCTCGATCGAGTACGGACCGTCCGGCGCGGGCGAGCGGCCGTGCCCGCGCTGGTCGTAGCGCACCACCCGGAAACCCGCCGCCACCAACGGTTCCACCTGCGGATCCCACATCCGCAGGTCGCTGCCCAGCGAACCGGCCAGCACCACCACCGGCCCGTCGGCCGGCCCGGCCACCTCGTGGTGCACCTCGACGGTCATCGCCGCTCCTCCTCGTACCCCGCCAGTGCCCGGTCCACCAACGCCGCCGCCGCACCCAGGTAGCCGGCCGGATCCAGCAGCTCCGCGGCCCGCTCGCGGGTCAGCTCCAGCGCCGGGTGCGCCGCGAGCGCGTCCGCGAGGTCGCCGCCGGAGCGCACGCACTCGGTCACCGCGTCGTGCGCGGCGAGCCTGCCGACGGCGGGCGCCAGTGCGGTGGTCACCCGCTCGGCCAGCAGCGCGCCGCCGGTCAGGTCCACGTTGGACCGCATGCGCGCGGTGTCGCACGGACAGCCGGGACAGGCTCTCCCGCAGCCACCACACCGCCGAACCCGTGGCCACCAGCAGCTCCCGCTGCGGCCGCCACTCCGCGTGCCACGCGCCCGGCGGCGCGCTGGTGCTCGTGCGCCATCGCCGCGAACAGGGTCGACACCAGACCCGGTGCCTGCGCGGCCGCGCGCCCGCGCGGAGATCGCCGCGACCGGGTTCCGCTTGTGCGGCATGGTCGACGACCCGCCGCGCCCTCGGCCCGCTCGCGCACCTCGCCGACCTCCGTCTGCGCCAGCAGCACGACGTCCCCGGCGATCTTGGCGACGCTCCCGCACACCCGGCCCAGCGCGCCGGCCAGCTCCGCGACCACGCCGCGGTCGGTGTGCCACGGGAGTGCGGCGCGGCGAGCCCGAGCCGCCGCGCGTACGCCGCGGCGACCGCGGGACCGTCCGTACCGAGCGACGCGAGCGTGCCGACGGCCCCGCCGAGCTGGGCGGGCAGCACCACCGACCGCAGCGCGCGCCCGACGCCGACAGCGCGTGAGCCAGCCCGCCGCGGTCAGGCCGAACGTCGTGGGCAGGGCCTGCTGCAGCAGCGTCCGTCCAACGTGGACGGTCGACCGGTGCTCGGCGGCCAGCTCGGCGAGGGCGGCGGTGCACGCGTCGAGGTCGGCGAGCAGTGCCCGGCGGGCCGACCGCGCGACGAGCATCGCCGCCGTGTCCACGATGTCCTGGCTCGTCGCTCCCATGTGGACGTACCGGCCGGCGTCGCGCCGGCCTCGGCGGTGACCGCGCGGGCCAGCGGGGCGGCCGGGTTCCCCGCGTCGGCCGCCGCGCGGGCCAGGTCCGCGAGGTCGTACCGGGACGCCACGCAGGCCGCGGCGATCTCGCTCGGCGGCGTCGGCGGGGACGAGCCCGACGTCGGCCTGCGCCCCGGCGAGCGCCGCCTCGGCGTCGAGCATCGCCTGCAGCCAGGCGGTGTCCGAGACCAGCGCGCGCACCGGCCCGGCCGCGAGGACGTCGTCGAACAGCATCAGCCGAACAGGTCCGACTCGGCGATCCCGGGCGGGGCGCCGACGCGGATGAAGTGCTCCGTGCCGAACGCGACCGCGAACGCCTCGTCCGGCAGCGACAGGAAGAACGACTGGTCGCTGATCTGGCTGGCGTGCGCGCGCATCGCCTGCCGCTTGTAGGTCACCCACGGCGTCACGTCCACCGCCGTCGTGATCAACGCCTCCGGCGTGCCGAAGTCCTCGCCGAGGTCCGGCAGCTCGGTGCCCGGCCGGCACGAAGTCCGCGCGCCGGCGGTTCATCTGCGTCGCGGTTCATCGTCGCCTGGTAGACCCGCGGCGTGCCGGCGAGCTCGGCCGCGCGCACGCCGACGCGGTGCACCTGGATGTGGTCGGGGTGCCCGTAGCCGCCGTGGTCGTCGTACACCGTCAGCACCTCGGCGTCCTCCTCGCGCAGGATCGCCGCGAGCCGCCCGGCGGCCTCCTCGACGTCCGCTGTCCAGAAGGTGCCGGGCACGTCGTTCGTCGCCTCGCCCATCATCCCGGAGTCGGTGTAGCCGAGGAACTCCACGCGGGACGCGCCGAGGATGTCGGCCGCCTCGTGGGTCTCCTTCACCCGACGCTGCCACAGCTCCTCGTCGTCGCCGAGGAAGCCGTCCTCGACCTCGCCGAGCTCGCCGCGCGTCGCCACCACCAGCACCACCCGGTGGCCCTGCTCGTGCGCCTTGCGCATCACGCCCCCGCAGGTGATGCACTCGTCGTCGGGATGGGCGTGGAAAGTCACCATCGTCGCCATGTTCGCGAACCTACGCGAGCCACCGACCCGGTGCGCCTGCCAGGATGCCCCCGTGACCGTCGAGATCGTCTACTGCGAGGGCTGGGACCCCGAGACCAGGTCGGTCGTGCACCCGCTGCCCGAGGCGACCGCGCGCGAGCGCGACGAGGCCGGCGAGCAGTACGCCGCCGTGCTCACCGGCGAGCGGCCGCTCGTGCTGATCGAGGTCTGCTGGGCGGCCCACCACGCCGCCGTCTCGTACTTCGACGAGCAGGGCCGCCGCGACCGCGGGCTCGTCTTCCGCCGCTGGCCCGGCGACCGGCTCGTGCTGCGCACCGCCGAGCAGTGGGCCTACGCGCCGGAGTCGGCGGAGTTCCACGCGGGCGAGCCGGCGTGGCAGGTCCCGCACTGGCGCGCGGTCTACGAGCCGGACGGGTCGCGGCAGCTGTCGACGGCGAGCTGGGACGGTCCCGGCCTGGAGGTGCCGACCGTCCACCCGGTACCCGACTTCGGCCGGTGGACGCTGGTGACCGGCGACCTCGGCCCGCTCACCCCGCGGGCCGACCCGGAGCCCGCCGAGCCCGTTGACCCTCCGTGGCACCCGCCGGTGCCGTGTCGGCCGCGCCAGCTGGACGACACCTTCGAGAAGGGCGCCAGGTTCGAGCTGGACGACGGCGGCGAGGTCACGGTCGAGCTGACCCGCGGCGGCCGGCTCGTGCTGCCGAGCGGCCGGCTGATCGTGGCCGACCCGGACCCGTGGATGCACGAGGTGGCGCCGTTCACGGAGACCGTGGAGCCCGGCGAGTACCCGGTGCAGCTCTCGGTCGTCCGGTTCGCGGACGCACCCGAGCACACCCGGGTCGCGGCGTGCGCGCTGTGGGTGTCCGACCGGCCGACGGCGTCGTGGAACAACGCGTGGCGCGCGGGCGAGCACCCGCTGCTGCTCGGCGACGGCGAGTTCTTCGGCGTCGGGGTGGACGCGGGCCGGGTCGCGCTGGTCGACGCGGCCGCGGCGCGGGAGTACGAGGACACCATCGAGGACGCCTACGACGACATGGACGGCTGGGCGCACGAGCTGGCCGGCCCGACGGACGCGAACCTGATCACGGTGGAGTCCGGCTGGGGCGACGGCTCCTACCCGGTGTGGGTCGGCCGGGACGACGAGGGCGAGCTCACCTGCTTCGTGGTGGACTTCCTGGTGCTGGCGCAGGCGGTACGGGTGCGCTGACCGCCTCGGTGGCCAGCGCCTCCTCCGGCGTCGGATGGCCGGCCGGCTCGGTCTCGCTCACCCGGCGCGGCAGCGTCTCCGGCGCGGGCAGCCAGACCAGCGCGGCGACGAGGGCCAGCGAGCCGGTCACCGCGAACGCGGCGCCGTAGGACAGGTGGTCGGCCAGCAGGCCGGCGGTCACCGGGCCGATCACCGCGCCGATGTCGGCCGACATCTGGAACGCCGCGAGCACCGGGCCGCCGCGCGACCTCTGGCCGACGACGTCGGCCACCACGGCCTGCTGCGGCGGCGTGAGCAGGCCCGACCCGATGCCGGCCACCACGGTCGCGGCCAGGAACAGCGGGACCGTGTCGGTGAAGCCGACCCAGATCGTCCCCGCCGCCGGCGATCACCAGGCCCAGCAGGATCATCGGCTTGCGGCCGATCGAGTCCGCGAGCCGTCCCGAGATGATCAGCATCGCGACGTTGCCCGCGGCGAACACGGCCAGCGCGGTGCCGGCGAACGCCCCGTCGCGGCGCAGGACCTCCTCGACGAACAGCGGCACGAGCGAGACCCGCACGCCGAACACGGCCCAGCCGTTGGCGAAGCTCGAGGCCAGCGCCGCGGTGTAGGCGCGGTGTTGCAACGCCGTGCGCAGCGTGATCGTGGGTGCCGAGTCGTCGGTCACCGGCGCGGCGAGCGGCGAGTTGCGCAGGAACCACCACACGATGGCCACCGCGATGAACAGCATCCCGGCGTAGACCAGGAACGGCGCGCGCAGCGAGATCGTGAGCAGGCCGCCGCCGAGCAGGGGACCGGTGACGTTGCCGAGCAGGAAACCGGTGCCCCACAGGCCCGACGCGCGGCCCCGCATCGGCGGCGGCGTGACCCGGATCAGCAGGGCGATCGCGGAGACGGTGAACATCGTGGAGCCGATACCGCCCACCGAGCGGAAGATCAGCAGCTGCCAGTAGTTCGCCGCGAACGCGCACGCTCCCGTGGTGACCGCGACGATCGAGATGCCGATGAGGTAGACCCGCCGCTCGCCCAGCGCGGTGACGAGCCGACCGCTGGCCGGGGCGAACAGCAGCCGGGCCACGGCGAACGCGCTGATGACGACGGACGCGGCGGTGACGCTGACGTGGAAGCTGCGCGCGAACGTCGGCAGCGCGGGCGCGACGAGCCCGAACCCGGCCGCGATGACGAAGTTCGCCGCGACGAGCACCCACACCTCGCCCGGTAACCGCGTGGCGGGCGCTTCCTGTGTCTCTCCGGCCGACCCAGGTGCGGCGCCCACCCGCGATCACCATCCCCACACGTCGTCACGTCGTCATTGCCGGTCCTTGGGCCACAACCACGCGCCGCCGCCGCGCATTCCGTGACCGTCCATCACCGTCGCACGCCCGTCTGGGGTCCCGCTCGTGTCCCGCTCAGCCGATGTCGCGGCGCCGGAACGCCGACAGCCCGGCCGCCACCAGGACCGCGGCGATCAGCGTCAGCATGACCAGCGGGGTCGCGGACAGCGTGCCGCCGGGCAGCTTCGGCGAGTGGGTGAACGGCGAGAGGTCCGTCATCCACTCGGGCAGCCCCAGGATCGAGCCGAGCTGGCCCAGCACCAGGAACACCACCAGCGCACCCCAGCCGATCATGATCAGCCCGGGCGCCAGTCCGAACACCGCCACCGTGATGCCGGTGAGCACCCACACCGCCGGCAGCTGCGCCAGCGCGGCCACGAGCACCCGGCCGACCTGGCTCAGGTCGCCGCTCGCCGCGCCGTGCGCGAACCCGGCGAACAGGCCGACCGCGGCCATCAGCAGCGTGGTGCCGGCCAGCGCGACCGTCACGTGGCTTGCCGCCCAGCGCAGCCGGCTGGTCCCGCGTCGCGAGCAACGGCTCGGCCCGGCACGCGGTCTCCTCCGAGCGCAGCCGCATCGTCGCCGAGATCCCGTACGCCGGACACGATCAGCGCCAGGATGCCCATCTCGGCGGACAGGAACGCGTCGACCAGACCCCGCTCGCCGCCCAGCTTCATCACCATGTCGCGGGCCTGCGGGGTGTCGACGAACTCGCCGACCTGCGAGGCGATGCTGCCCAGCACCAGACCGCCGAGCGCCACCCCGACCAGCCAGCCGACGAGCCCGCCGCGGTGCAGCCGGACCGCGAGCGCCAGCGGCGTGCGCAGCCGCGTGGTCGCGGCGGCCCGGCCCGGCCGCTGGGCCAGCAGGCCCGCGCCGTGGTCGCGCCGGGCGACCAGCGCGTACGCCGCCGCGGACACCAGCACCGCGAACACCACGAGGTAGGCCGAGCACCCACCAGCGGTCCCCGGCGAACGCGCGGACCTGCTGCGCCCAGCCGATCGGCGACAGCCAGGACAGCCACGTCGACGTCTCCACGCCGGTCGCGTCGCCTGCCGCGCGCAGCAGGTAGGCGGCGGCGAGCACGGCGGCCGCGAGCCCGGTGGCGGTCCGCGCGCTCTCGGTGACCTGCGCGGTGAGCGCCCCGACCGCGGCGAACGCGATGCCGGCGCCGGCCCAGGACAGCCCGAACGCGAGCGCGCCGGCCGCCGGCAGCCCCGTGCCCACCAGGCTGAGCGCCGTGAGCAACGCCAGCACCAGCGCGATGCCGACGGACAGCAGCAGCGCGGCGGTCAGCGCGGCGTACCGGCCGACGACGGTGGCGCCGATCAGCTCGAGCCGGCCGGACTCCTCCTCGGCGCGGGTGTGCCGGACCACCGTGAAGATCGCGACCAGCGCCACCAGCGCGGCGCCCATCGCGCTCGAGCTTGAACATCGACACCTCGCCGAGCGAGGTCGGGTCGAACACCCGGCCGTACAGCGCGAGCATGGCCGGCGTGCCGTTCACCGCGGCCGCGGCGCGGACCCGCGACTCGAGCGTCGTGAGGATGCCCTGCGACGCCGACGCGGAGCTCGCGGCCATCACGACGAACAGCAGGATCCACACCGTGGCGACGATCCGGTCACGCCGCAGCGCCAGGCGCAGCAGCGCGCCGGTCCCGGCGAAACCCTCGGCCGGGCGCGGTCGCGCGTGCGGACCGGCCGTTCGGTGGGCAGGGCGGCGGTGGTCATCGCGACACCGCCGCGTGCTTGCCCGCCTCGGCGGCGAGGTCGGCCTCGTAGTGGCGCAGGAACAGCTCCTCGAGCGTCGGCGGCTGGCTGGTCAGGCTGCGCACGCCGACGTTCGTCAGCTCGCGCAGCACGCCGTCGAGCTCCTTGGTGTCCACGTCGAACTTCACCTGCGTGCCGTCGACCTTCAGGTCGTGCACCCCGGCATGGTCGGGCCAGGCCGTTGGGCGGGCCGGCGAGCTCGGCGGAGATCGACGTGCGGGTCAGGTGGCGCAGCTCGGACAGCGTGCCGGTCTCGACCGTGCGGCCGAGCCGGATGATGCTGACCCGGTCGCAGAGGCTCTCGACCTCGGCGAGGATGTGGCTGGACAGCAGGACCGTGCGGCCGCGCGCGCGCTCCTCGTTGATGCAGTCCTGGAAGACGGCCTCCATCAGCGGATCCAGCCCGGAGGTCGGCTCGTCCAGGACCAGCAGCTCCACGTCCGACGAGAGCGCCGCGACGAGCGCGACCTTCTGCCGGTTGCCCTTGGAGTACGTGCGGCCCTTCTTCGTCGGGTCGAGGTCGAAGCGCTCGAGCAGGTCGGCCCGCCGCCGCGGGTCCAGGCCGCCACGCAGCCGGCCGAGCAGGTCGATCACCTCGCCCCCGGACAGGTTCGGCCACAGCGAGACGTCACCGGGCACGTAGGCGAGTCGGCGGTGCAGGGTGGTGGCCTCGGCCCACGGGTCGCCCCCCAGGAGCGACACCTCTCCGGCGTCGGCGCGCAGCAGGCCGAGCAGGACGCGGATGGTGGTCGACTTGCCCGCGCCGTTCGGGCCGAGGAAGCCGTGCACCTCGCCGGTGCGGACCGTGAGGTCCAGTCCGTCGAGCGCGCGTGTCCGGCCGAAGGTCTTGACCAGGCCGGACACGGAGATTGCGGTAGTCATGGTTCTGAACGTACTGTGATTTCACAAAGTTGTGAAGTTAAGAAAACGTATAGAACTGATCGGAACCACACGGCCGGAGTGGATGATGCGGAACGTGACGAACGGGGCGCGAGAGACGGTGAACGACGACGAGTTGGCCCGGTTCGTCGAACGGTTCGCGCTGATGCTGGTCGAGTCCGGCGTGCCGCGGATGCCCGCGCGCGTTTTCGGCTCGCTGCTGGTGTCCGAGGAGGGCAAGCGGACCGCGGGCGAGCTCGCCGACGCGCTGCGGGTCAGCCCCGCCGCGATCTCCGGCGCCGTGCGCTACCTCGCGCAGGTCGGGCTCGTCGTCCGCGCCCGCGACCCCGGGGAGCGCCGCGACCACTACGAGGTCACCGACGACCTCTGGTACGAGGCCTACGCCAACCGGGACAAGCAGCTGGCGCAGTGGGCGACCCTGATGGGCGAGGGCGCGGCGGTCGCTCGGCGGGCAGTCCAAGGCGGGCGCGCGGCTGGCCCAGAGCCGCCGGTTCTTCGACTTCCTCCGCGAGGAGATGCCGGGCCTGATGCGCCGCTGGCGCGAGTACGAACGCGAGCACCCGGACTAGCCGGCGGGTCTGGGTAACGTGGCGGCGTGACCACCACGAACCCCGTGCACCAGCTGGCAGACGAACTTCTGGGGCTCTCGCTCGAGTCCGACCCCGTGATGGGGACGATCCTCGGCATCCCGGGCCACGACGACACGCTGAGCGACCGCTCGGAAGAGGCCCAGCAGGCCATCCGCGCTCGGCGCGCTGGACATCGCCGCGCGCGCCGACGCCGTCGACCCGGCCGGCCTGTCCGCCGACGACGCGGTGACCAGGGCGGCCGTCGCGCACCACGCGCGCCAGCTGGTCACCGAGGTCGACGTCCACACGGTCGAGTACACGATCTCCGACCTGTTCATCGGCCCGGCCGCCGAGCTGCTCTCGATCCTGCCGATGATCGTGCTGAACGACGCCGTCGAGGCCGGCTCCTACCTCAAGCGGCTGCGTGCCGTGCCCGGGTTCCTCGAGACCGTCGCCGAGCGCCACCGCGGCGGGGTGGCCGCCGGCCGGGTGCCGGTCGCGCACCTCGTCCGCGCGGCGGCCGAGCACGTCGACCGGTACCTGGCCGCCGACGAGGACGTGCTGGCCCGCCCGTCCTTCGACGACGCGGCGTTCACCGACGAGCGCACCCGGGTGCTCGCCGAGGTCGTGCGCCCGGCCTTCGCGCGCTACCGGGACGTGCTCACCGACGAACTGGCCGCGCACGGCCGCGACGAGGAGCACGTCGGCCTGTGCCACCTGCCCGGCGGCGACGAGATGTACACCGGCCTCGCCCGGATCCACACCACGACCGACCGCACGCCCGACGAGCTGCACCAGACCGGGCTCGACGTGATCGCGCGGCTGAGCGAGGAGTACGCGGAGATCGGCTCGCGGGTGTTCGGCACGCGCGACCTCGCCGAGATCTTCGCAAAGATGACCAACGACCCGGCGATGCGCTGGCGCGACGCCGACGAGCTGCTCGGCTCGGCGCGCACCGCGGTCTCCCGTGCCGAGGCCGCCGTGCCGGGCTGGTTCGGCCGGCTCGCGAGCTCGCAGTGCAAGGTCGAGCCGGTGCCCGCCGCCGACGCGCCGGGCGCGCCCGCGGCGTTCTACCTGTGGCCGTCGATGGACGGCCGGCGGCCGGGCATCTACTTCGCGAACACCCACCGCGCCGAGGAGCGCGACCGGTTCGTCTGCGAGGTGATGGCCTTCCACGAGGCGGTCCCGGGCCACCACTTCCAGATCGCGCTGGCCCAGGAGCTCACGCACCTGCCGATGTTCCGCCGGGTGATCACGCCGAACGCGTACGCCGAGGGCTGGGGCCTCTACACCGAGCGGCTGGCTGACGAGATGGGGCTCTACACCGCGGAGGTCGACCGGCTCGGCATGCTCGCGATGGACTCGATGCGCGCGGGCCGGCTCGTGGTCGACACCGGCATGCACGCCAAGGGCTGGAGCCGGGCGAAGGCCGTCGCGTTCCTGCGGGACAACACGCCGATGTCGGACCTGGAGATCGGCAACGAGATCGACCGGTACATCGCGTTCCCCGGCCAGGCGCTGTCGTACATGGTCGGCCGCCTGGAGATCCAGCGGATGCGCGCGGCCGCGCAGGAGCGGCTGGGCGACGCCTTCGACATCCGCGGCTTCCACGACGTGGTGCTGACCAACGGCCCGCTCCCGCTCGCGGTGCTCGACGAGGTGGTGCGCGCCTGGCAACCGTGACCGGTGACGCGGCGGACTGGGCCTCGCCTCAGCCCGCGCGCGCCGAGTCGAGGATGTCCTCGGCGACGTCGGTGGGCAGCGGCTTCGGGTCGTCCGGGCCGCCCTCGACGTCGCTGACCACGACGAGCATCGCGACACCGGCCGGCTGGCCCTGCTCCTCCAGCAGCACGCCGATGATCGCGATCTCGCCCTTGGCCGCCTCGCACTTGGGGACGCTCACCTTCGGCGTGACCGGCACGGTGAGCTTGGCCGCCTTCTTGCCGCCGACGTCGGTCTCCTCCGGCTTGCCCACCTCGACCGTGGCCGAGTCCTTGAAGTAGCCGGTGCCGAACGCCTTCGCGAAGTCGGTGACCGTCTTGGCGAGGTCGAGGTCGGCGCCTCCCTTGCTCTGCACGTCGCCGCTGGCCGCGAAGCTGCGGACGTAGCTCGCGCCCTCGCAGTCGTAGACGCCGTAGTCGGCCGAGCCGGTGAAGTCGACGTCCAGGCCGCTGGCTCGCGGCTGCGACGACTCCTTCCAGTCCGGCGGCACCTGGTAGGTGAGCCCGGAGTCGGCGGTGTTGTCGATGGTCCGCCAGCCGTCGCGACCACCCGGCTCACCCGAGGACGGCGGCGCCGTGGAGCTCTCGTCCTTCGACGGCGGCGCCGGCTGCTCGCTCGAGGTGTCCGCCGGGCCCGCGGTCTGGTTACCGCCGTTGCGGTTCACCAGCACGATGGTCACCACCGCGCCGACGATGATCACGATCGCCAGCACGCCGAGGATCATCGGCAGCTTCGAGCGCTTCGGCGGCGGGCTGAAGTCCGGGTATCCGCCGGGCTGGTAGGGGTTGTACTGCCCGTACTGATCTTGTCCGTACTGGTCCGGCGAGTACGGGTCGTAGCCGCTCTGGGCCGGGAAACCACCCGTCTGGTACGGGTTCTGGCCCGGGTCGCCGCCGGCCGGGCCGTACGGATACGGCGCGGTGCCCTGCGGTCCGGCGTTGTACCCGCCGGGGTTGTACGGATCGGGGTTGTACGGATCGCCGCCCTGCGGGTTGTTCGGATTCCACCCGCCCTGGCCGCCCTCGTTGCCCTGCCATCCGGTCACACGCTGGACGATAGCCCGCCCACCCACCTGTCGCGGAAGTTCACAAAAGTAACGGTGTGCTATCAAGATCCACTCATACGTGTGATCCACACAAACAACCACCCCCTGTCGTGAGTTGGTTACTGCGCTAAGTATTCTGCGCTCCGCCTGATCGGCTCACCTGTCACCCAGATGGGCAGGGGCGTTCACGAGCGCTTTAGGGGCAATGCTTTTCGGGGCACATGGGGCAAGGAGGGTCATGTCCAAGAGGTTTTCGTTCGCCCGCGCGGGCGCGGGTGTCACGGGTGCTGCGGCGCTGCTGGTGATGGCGGCAGCCGTTCCGGCGTCCGCCGATCCGGCGTCCGGGGTCGTCGACGGCGGCACCGAGGGTTACCACGTCAATGTCGGCGACGGTTTGAGCAACCTCGCCACGAGCCTGATCGGGTTCCGTCTCGCCGACGGCACCAAGCTCGGCATGTACTGCGTCGAGATCCACACGAACATCGACCGTGACCACGAGATGTCCGAGCAGCCGTGGGACGAGTACCCGAACCCGGACTCGCCGTTCCACACCAACCGGGACAAGATCAACTGGGTCCTGCACAACGGCTTCCCGGTGAAGAGCACGGACACCCTCGGCACCACGCTGACCGAGGGCGGCGCGACGCTCAACGACGGCCTGTCCGAGAAGGAGGCCATCGCGGGCACGCAGGCCGCGGTGTGGCACTTCTCCGACGACACCGAGCTCAACCGCGACAACCCGCTGCCGCGCAACGACGACGCGGCCGCCGCGGCCGACGTGCTCGCGGTGTACGACTACCTGACCGGTGACAAGAACGTCGGCATCGGCGACCAGCCGACCCCGGCGCTCGAGGTCAGCCCGGACTCGCTGGACGGCAAGGCCGGCGAGCGGATCGGCCCGTTCACCGTCAGCACCACCGGCTCGGTCGACGAGCTCAAGGCGAACCTGCCCGAGGGCGTCAAGATCACCGACCTGGACGGCGTCGAGCTGGATGCGAGCAAGATCAAGAACGGCTCGCAGCTCTTCCTGGACGTCCCGGCGGAGACCGCCGAGGGCGAGGGCAGCTTCGAGCTGACCGCGTCGGCGAAGATCGACACCGGCCGCCTGTTCGTCGGCAAGAACTACAGCGAGAACCACAAGACGCAGTCGCTGATCGTCGCGAAGGCCGAGGAGAGCCAGATCTCGGTGACCGCGGGCGGCAACTGGGCCGCGGCGCCGGCGCCCACGCAGCCGCCGTCGAGCACCCCGACCACCGCGCCGACCACGACGACCACCACCAGCGAGGCCGCGCCGGCCCCGCAGCCGAAGAACACCGGTGGCCTGGCCGAGACGGGCGCGTCGATCCTGGCGCCGGTCGTGATCGGTGTCGTGCTGGTCGGTGCGGGCGTCGGCTCGCTGCTGTTCCTGCGTCGTCGCCGTAACGCCTGATCACCACGCAGTAGCTGAATCACCCGATGGTGGCTCTCGCCCGGAATTGCCGGGGGAGGGCCACCATTGGTCGTAGTAGGTTTGGTTCGGCCACCGCGGTGATCATCGTTCGGAGGAGGCAGCAATGGGCATCGACTTCGATGACCTGAAGAACAAGGCTCAGGACCTCGTCGAGAAGCACGGTGACAAGATCGAGCAGGGCGTCGAGAAGGCCGGTGACTTCGCGAAGCAGCGGTTCGGCCACGAGGAGCAGGTGGACAAGGTCGTGGACAAGATCCAGGACTCGATCCCGGACCGTCCCGCGCCGGAGTCCACCGAGAAGTGAGCGCTCCCTCGCGTAAGCCGATCATGATGACGTGGCAGGGGGCTGACTCGCCGCGTCTCGAGTCGGTCCGCTTACTGGTCTCGGACGGCCGCCTGCGCGCGTCCGGCCGGGTGGTCGCCGCGGCGAGCCCGACCTCGGACGCCTTCCACGCGTCGTTCGAGTTCTCCGTCGACCGCAGCGGCGACGTCGGCCGCGGCCTGTTACGCACCACCACGGCCGAGGAGGAGCGCCAGATCTCGGTCGGCCGCACCGAGGACGGCGTCTGGCTGATCGACCACGGCCAGGGCGCGGCCCGCGACGAGTTCGACGGCGCGGCGGACGTGGACGTGGCCGGCCTGGTGACGTTCACGTCGCTGCCCATCCGCCGCTTAGGCCTGCACCGGCGGCCCGCCACGCACGAGCTGCCGGTGCTGTACGTGTCGATGCCGGACCTGTCGGTCCGCGTCACACACCAGACCTACCGCACGATCTCGGTGACCGACCAGGGCGCCGTCATCAACTACTCGGTCCCCGACTTCACCGCGGACCTGACCGTGGACCGCGACGGCCTGGTCATCGACTACCCGAGCATCGCCACCCGCGTCTAGCTGTCCACAGCCGGCAGGGCTTCGCCGTTGTGCGCGAAGAGCGCGAACTCGACCTGTTCCGCGTCGGTGGGAGTCCCGGCGCGCGTGAGTTGTGCCGCCCATCCGTGCAGCAGCTCCACGTAGGCGCGATACCGCACGGCACCGGACGCGCGATGCCCCAGCTCGTCGCTGCGGATCTCGAGCGTCCGGTGAAGTGTTCGGCGGACTCGAGCGTCCAGGATGAGCGGTCTGGTCCCCTCCCCGACACCGCAGAACGCGAACCACTTGGTGAAGAAGGCAGGTCCGATCCCGCGTAGGGCCATCTCCCGGTAAGCGGCCTCGAGCTCGCCACGTCTGCACTTCACAGCGGCTGATGTCAGCTGGTCGACACAGTTGCCACTGCCCAGCGCCCTGGGCAGGTTGCGATAGCTGCGGCTGCGCGTACCAGAACCCCAGATGACGATCATGGTGAAAGCCCTGATCACGTCATCGGGATTGTCGAGATCTGTGTCTCTCACCAGCGCTCGGAGCTCCTCGCGGGTGACCGTGCGTCGGTCGTTCGCCACCGCGGTGGAGAAACGATCGTCGAGGAGAACTCGTTCGGCAGCGGGCCAGGCCCGCAGGCGCGGCTTCCAGGTGGCGGGTATGAAGGTCACCGGGCTCTGGGGCTTCGTGTGCTCCACGATGGCCGCAACTCTCTCGATCACGGTGACGACATCGGCGACGAGCGCCGCGGTGTCAGCTGCCGCGCGAACATGTTGCCCAACGGCAACAGTGTCAGCCCGGTAGGTCGCCTATCGCCACGTCGTCCTCGAAGCGCAGGACGCGGCCGCCGCCCGCGCCCAGGGAGCGCAGGTCGTCGAACGCCTCCGGGTCCGTGAGGTCGACGCGCACCTCCTCCCGCCCCTCCGCGGATCGCACCGCGGCCAGCTCCGACCGCGCCGCGTTGCCCGCCCGGACCGTCGCCGCCAGGCCGCCCGTCGACGCCAGCGCGCCCCGCGCCGCGCCGAGGCGGCCCAGGGCGTCGTCCACCGCGTCCAGCAGCGGCCCGCGGTTTCCCTCGCACATCGCGAGCACCAGCTCCGCCCGCGTGCCCGCCACCCGCGTCCCGTCCGTGAACGAGCCGGCCGCCAGCGACAGCGCGAGCGGACCGCCGCCCGCACCGGTCGCCGCCAGGATCGCGGCGAGAATGTGCGGCAGGTGCGACACCCGCGCCACCGCCGCGTCGTGCTCGCTCGCCGTCGTCGGCACTACGCTCGCGCCGCAGTCCAGCCCCAGCTCCGCCGCCTCCCGCCACGCCGCCGGGTCGGTCTCCTCGTCGGCCACCACCACCCACGGCGCACCGTCGAACAACGACTCCGTGCCCGCGTCCCACCCGGACACCGTCCGCCCCGCCATCGGGTGACTGCCGGCGTACCGCGCGGTCGGCACCACGCGCGTGACCAGGTCGGCCACCGGCTGCTTCACGCTCACCACGTCGGTCAGCCAGCACTCCGGCGCCAGCTCGGCGACCGTCCGCAGCACGCCGTCCACCGCCGGCAGCGGGACCGCCACGACGACGAGCGCGTCCTCCGCGGCCGCCCGCGACACCGCCCCGTCCACAGTGGACACCGTGAACCCGGCGTCGCGTGCCGCCGACTCGTCCGAAGCGGACGCCGTGGCGCCCCACGCCGGCCGTCCGGCACGGACCGCCGCGCGCAGCACCGACCCGCCGATCAACCCCAGCCCGATCACACACACCGCTCGCACGTGATCATCCTTCCCGTGCTCAGCGCAGTGTGTCGAGGGCGAAGGCGGCGTACATCGCCACGCCGTGCGCGAACGCGGACTCGTCGAAGTGCACCCGGTTCGAGTGGTTCGGCGGCGCCTTGTCCGGTTCGACCCCCGGCGGGCACGCGCCGAGGAACGCCAGCGTGCCCGGCACCTTCTGCAGCACGTAGGAGAAGTCCTCGGCGGCCATCAGCGGGTCGGCCATCGCCGGCGCGAACCGCGTGCCGAGCACCGCGGAGGCGAGCTCCAGCACCCGCGCCGCGACGGCGTCGTCGTTGCGCGTGGGCGGGTAACCGGTCTTGACCTCGAACGACACCGTGCACCCGTGCGCGGCGCCGATGTGCTGGCACACCTTCGGGATCTCCTCGAGCACCTGCTGGCGGACCGTGTCCGACATCGTCCGCACGGTGCCCTCAAGCTCGGCGGTCTCCGGGATCACGTTCGACGTCGTGCCCGCGGTGATCCGGCCGACGGTCAGCACCGCCGGGTCGAACACGCTGAACCGCCGCGTCACCATCGTCTGCAGGGCGCCGACCATGGCCGCCGCCGCGGGCACCGGGTCCACCGCGTGGAACGGCATCGCCCCGTGCCCGCCCCGCCCGGTCACGGTCGCCGTCCACGCGTCCGCGCTCGCCATGATCGGACCGGGCCGGCAGGTGATCACCCCGGAGGTCGCGGTCGCCGTGATGTGCAGCGCCAGTGCCCGCTCCACCGGCCGCCCGCCCGCCTCGAGCACGCCCTCCTCGATCATGAAGCGCGCACCGTGGTGGCCCTCCTCGCCGGGCTGGAACATGAAGATCACCCGTCCGGCCAGGGCGTCGCGCCGGGAGTGCAGCACCCGCGCGGCGGACACGAGCATCGCGGTGTGCGTGTCGTGCCCGCACGCGTGCATCACGCCCGGCTCCTCGGACGCGAACGCCAGCCCGCTGTCCTCCGGCATCGACAGCGCGTCCATGTCCCCGCGCAGCAGCACGCTCGGCCCCGGCTGCGCGCCGTTGAGCACGGCGATCACCGAGTCGCACGACTCGCCCTTGGTGACGTGCAGGTCCAGCCCCTCGAGCGCGTGCAGCACCGACGCCTGGGACCGCGGCAGCCGAAGCCCCAGCTCCGGGTGCTTGTGCAGCTGCCGGCGCAGAGCGACGGTGCGCGGCTGCAGTGCGCGGGCGGCCTCCAGAAGCCCCGTGAACCTCGGGTCGTCGGACAGGGTCGCGGCACGATCGACGGGTGTCATGGGTTGATGATGGCACCCGCGGACCCTGGGTGAAGGGGCCTAACGGCGTGTGATTGTCCGGCCGCGACACCCCGTGACCCGCTTCTTCCTGCCAGGAGGCAACAGGAATACCGTGTCACCCATGTCCGAGGAGGATGCGGTGCCTGGCTTCGCGGTCACCTGTGTGCGCGAAGACGGGAGGTGGCGGTGCACCGCCATGGACTCCGCCGTCCTGAGCGAGCTCGACGTCGCCATCACCGAGCTGCGCAAGGTCCGCTCGACCGGCGCGGTCATCGGCCTGCTGGGCATCGACGACCAGTTCTTCCTGCTCCTGCGCCCCTCGCCGCGCGGGGTCTCGCTGCTGCTGTCGGACGCCGCGGCGGCGCTGGACTACGACATCGCCGCCGACGCGCTCGACGTGCTGCGGGTGGAGCCGCCGTCGGAGGACGACGAGGACGTGTGGCCGGAGGGCGCCCTCGACATCCTCGCCGACATCGGCCTGCCGGCCGCCGAGCTGCAGGTGATCGCCGGCGAGGTGGATCTCTACCCCGACGAGCAGCTGCAGATGGTGGCGCAGCGCTGCGGGTTCGCTGACGAGTTCAGCAAGCTGCTCGACACCATCCCGCAGTGACCGCGTCCGACGAGGACCTCATGCGCGCGGCGATCGCGGTGGCCCGGCGCGCGAACGCGAGCGAGGACGTCCCGATCGGCGCGGTCGTGCTGGGTCCGGACGGGGCCGAGCTCGCGAGCGCGTGCAACTCCCGCGAAGCGCTGGGCGACCCGACCGCGCACGCCGAGCTGCTGGCCCTGCGCGAGGCGGCGGCCGTCTTCGGGGACGGCTGGCGCCTGGCCGGCTGCACCCTCGTGGTGACCGTCGAGCCGTGCACGATGTGCGCCGGCGCGCTGGTGCTGGCGCGGATCGCGCGGGTGGTGTTCGGCGCGTGGGAGCCGCGGACGGGGGCGGTCGGCTCGCTGTGGGACGTCGTGCGGGACCGCCGGCTGACGCACCGGCCCGAGGTCGTGGCCGGCGTGCTGGCCGACGAGTGCGCCGCACTGCTCGACGAGTTCTTCGCCGCACACCGCTGAGGGACCGGTCCCGGGACGTCCGCGCATGCTGGGCGGGTCCGGGCTCGGGGAGTCACCGGACGGCGGACGGCCGGTCACCCGTGGGGGCGTGGCCGGCCGTTCCCCGGCCCATCCGGTGCAGCAGCCGGTCCTGCGCCGACGGTCCGGGGCGCCCGCGCGGCGCGGCGAAGAACCGGTGGGTCGTCTCGGCGGAGACGGGGGACTCGGCCAGCCCGGCGTAGATGGTGGACAGTTCGGCGTCGATCCAGTCGACGAGGCTGCGGTCGAGTGTCTCGTCCGCGCCGACCGCCCGCGCGAGGTCCCAGGTGTGCACGACGGTGTCGGTGGCGCGTACCGCAAGCGCTTGCGCCCCGGTGACCGCGCCGAGCGGGTAGTCGAGCACGCGGTCCAGCGCGCCGTCGAAGGCCGCGGCGCACTCGGCGAGCGAGCGCCGGTACGCGCCGAGCGGGTCGTCGCCGAGCGCGTCGACGTCCCGCATGCGCAGGAAGTCCTCGCCGGTGGCGCCCCGCACGAGGGCGGTGTAGTTGAGGTTCCCGCGCGCCACGTGATTCACGAGCCGGCGCACGGTCCATTCGGCACAGGGCGTCGGCAGGTCCCAATGCGCGTCGCCGACCGCGCGCAGTCTGGCCTCGAAACCGGCACCCGCGAGCCGGAAGCGGTCGATGATCCCGTCCATGCGCCCAGGGTGCCGCCGACGTTTCGCTGACTCCGGCGCCAATCGGACGTCGTGCACGGCACCGCAAATCTGGTCGGCGAGCGGTAGGGCCGATCGTCGGGTGCGCAAGGCGACTTTTCCCTGGCCACGGCGGGGGTGAGCCCGGGACTTATAAACATTTAACAGTATTCACCGGCAATTAGTAGCGGGACGAACCCAGCAGTCCATTGCGCCATTCGGCTTACGACCAAAGTAGGTTTCTGCCGATACGGGCGCGATCTGCTCTGGTCGACGTCATGAATCGTCGAACCGCGCCTTCGCGTTTCATCCTTACGTCGCTTACGACCACATTGTTATGCGTGCATGATCGGAATCACGAGTTCGCCCGGGTTCTGCTGGACCCGATGCGTCCCTGCTTCGGAAAACGCGAGGAGCACACATGAAACGCTCGACCCTGGGTTGGGTCGCCGCGGCTGCGGTCGGCATCACGGTTGTCGGCGGCGGCGCGCTGGCTGCGACGGCGGCACCGACGGCGGACCAGCCGGCCGCGAGCCCCGTCAACGGCCTCCAGATGGCGAAGAACGAGTCCGTCAAGATCGCCTCCGAGGCGGGCCTCGGCTCCCAGGAGCAGCTCGTCGCCAAGGGCGCGATCGTCACCGCGGACGGTCTGCGCCACCTGCGCTACGACCGCACCTACAACGGCATGAAGGTGCTCGGCGGCGACATGGTCGTCACCGAGAAGGCCAACGGTGACGTCGTCTCCGTCAACAAGGCCACGCAGGCGAAGCTCAACCTGGCGACCACGCCGGGCATGGCCGCGCCGGCCGCCGCCACGAAGGCTGTGGCCGCGACGAAGGGCGCGAAGTACACGGCCGAGAAGCCGGCGCTCGTGGTCTACGCCGTGCGCACCGCGCCGACGCTCGCCTACGAGACCGTGATGAGCGGCATGAAGGCGGACCAGACGCCGAGCCGGATGCACGTGTTCACCGACGCCAAGACCGGCAAGGTGCTCTACTCCTACGACGACATCGAGCAGGTCGCCGGCACGGGTAACAGCGAGTACAGCGGCCAGGTCGCGCTGGAGACCACCGAGGGCGGCGACGGCTTCAACATGGTCGACGGCACCCGCGGCAACCAGCAGGTGTCCAACGCCGACACCAACGCCCTCTACACCGACGCCGACAACACCTGGGGCACCGGCGAGGGCACCGACGACCAGACCGCGGCCGTGGATGCGGCCTACGGTGCGGCCAGCACGTGGGACTACTACAAGAACGTCCACGGCCGTAACGGCATCAAGAACGACGGTGTCGGCGCGGAGAGCTTCGTGCACTACGGCGACGCGTACGTGAACGCCTTCTGGGACGACTCGTGCTTCTGCATGACCTACGGCGACGGCATTGGTGACTCGCACCCGCTGACCGCGCTGGACGTGGCCGGCCACGAGATGTCGCACGGCGTCACCTCCAACACCGCGGGCCTGGTCTACGAGGGTGAGTCCGGCGGCCTGAACGAGGCCACCAGTGACATCTTCGGTTCCATGGTGGAGTTCTCGGTCAGCAACACCAACGACCCGGGCGACTACCTGATCGGTGAGAAGATCGACATCAACGGTGACGGTTCGCCGCTGCGCTACATGGACGACCCCACCAAGGACGGCGCTTCGCTCGGCTGCTGGAGCACCGACGCGGGCAACGTGGACGTGCACTACTCGTCCGGCATCGCGAACCACTTCTTCTACATGCTGTCCGAGGGCAGCGGCGCGAAGAACGTCAACGGCGTGGACTACAACAGCCCCACCTGTGACGGCTCGACCGTGACCGGCATCGGCCACGAGAGCGCCGAGAAGATCTGGTTCAACGCCCTGTCGACGAAGTTCACCTCGACGACCGACTACGCGGACGCTCGCGTGCAGACCATCGCGGCTGCCGACGAGCTGTTCGGCGCCGGCAGCGCCGAGTCGACCGCAGTCGCCGCGGCGTGGACGGCCGTCAGCGTCAACTGACCCACAACAGGCACACGGCCCCTGGCGTCTCGCACGCCAGGGGCCGTTTGTCGTTTCCTGAGATGTCTGTCCACTTCGCCACGAGCGCGCCTACGCCCGTCCGTCCCGCCGCAAGATCCGCAGGAACAGATGGGCGGTCTTGTCGGCCTCAGGGCCGGTTTGTATCGGGTCGGCGTACCAGGCTTGTGCCTCCCTGACCAAGATCTTCACCTTCTTGCCGTCAGGGAGTGGGGCGGTGAGACTCTCCGCGATCCGAAATCTCCGTCGCCGTGCGCGTTCCGCCCGATCCCGCGCCAGTTTCGACAGCTTCTCGCACTTGGCGCTCAGTACGAACGATGACGTCAGGATCGCCAGCGGGAACAGGGACTGATGTATCGATCCCATGCCGGTCGACATCGCGATGAACACCGTGGACGCCGCGCCGAGCACCGGAATCGCGATGACCCCGCCGAGAAACCAGGTCGTGTTCCGGCGTTCCCGGGTCTCGTCCTCCTCGAGTGCCACCAGCTCGTCCGGGTGGTGAAGGTGTCCACCGGGCCCGACTACGCCGGCCGGCGGGACGCTGTACCCGGTGGTCGACGGAACGACGAGCTCCGCAGCGGTCAGATCGGGCGCCGGCCGCGCATCGCCACCGGCCCCGTTCCCGTGCCGGGTCTCCAGCTCCCGGATCCGGCGGCTCATCGTCTCGGTCCGGAACTCCGCGGCGAGCTGGTCGCGGGAGACGGGCTGGCCCGATGAGCGCACGAACAGCGAGATCAACTTCTCGACGTTCTCACGCCGGTCGGCGACGAGAACCCGCAGCTCGGCAAGATGCTGGTTCAGCTCGACCGCATCGCCACACTGACGCATGGCGTCGGCTTTGCGGGAGACCGGGTTGAACGTGGACAGCAGTTCCATGGCGATGAGCTCGTCGACCGCGAGCACGCACAGCCGGGCGAGGACGGCGGAGAGCAGACCTGCGTCGTCGGCGGCGTCTAGACGCTGATGCCATGACACCAGCGCGAGCGCTCCATCCAGCTTCTCCAGCAGCGCACCGGGGCTGGGGCTGTGCTGCGTCCGCGGGTTCACCGGAGTACCTGCCGTTTCTCGGGGCCGAGGCCGGTGGGTAGCTGCCCACACGAGGACAGACTCGCGATCAACGCCGCGATGCCATGGCGTCGAACCGCCGTGTGGACGTCCCGGAAGCCGTTTCCGTAGACCGGATCGGGGTTGGCCCGGATGCGGTCGCGGACCGCTTCCGCGAACGGCACACCGGATCGCTTGAGCCACGCATAGGAGAGCAGCTCGCAGACGCCCTCCTCCACGGCGCCGCTCACCGGCCTCGCGCCGACCTCTGCCAGCCACGCGTGCCCGAGCTCATGGGCGAGAACCCGGCCGAACATGAATGCCGGTAGTCCCCGTTGCAACTCGATGATCGTCGCCTCGGCACTGCGAGCGCCGGTCACGCGCAGCTTCGTGTGGCCGAGAACCGAGTCGGCGCCGTGCCTGTCGTCCGGGCCCGTCGGAAGCTCACCGGGCGTCGCGAACACCACCCGGACCCTTCTCGCCAGCTCGAAGCCGAGGTCCCGGGTTACCTGCCGGATTCCGGGCACGTGTCGCCGCAGTGCTTCTGGTGTCGCCACCGCATCGTCGGCGCACGTCGGACATCTCCAGATATGGCGGGCAAGGTCGGTCCACCCCTGCTCGCCCCGCCCGGCCGGGCGGGCGCAGAAAGTGCAGCTCGTGGTCGAGGGATGGGCGGTGCAGGTGAGCTCGCCGCGGATCGACAGCAGCGCCAGCTCGCGTGGCACCCGGCCACAGACGGTGCACGTGGACATCATCGGGCCGGAACCCAGCGGCCGGTGCCCGCGTCCCGGCGCCAGCCGGAGGTGGTCACCGGGGGCGGCGGAGCGCTCACCGGGGCCGCGCCGCGCAGTTGCGGAACACCCGTCCCGGTGACTCTCTTGGCGAAGTAGGAACGCCAGGCGGCCGCGGACGGCCGCGCGTCGCTCGCCGAGCCGAGCGCGGCGGTCACGAGGCGTCTGCCCTCGTTGTCGAGCTCTCGGAAGGCCCGCTGCGGGTCGCGGGCTGTCGACGCCTGCTGGCCCGGGCTCAGCACGCGGACCACGAACAGACCGAACTTGTACAGATCCGTCGGCTGTGTCAGGACGGCACCTTCCGGCGGATCCCAGTCCGGTGCGCTGAGCTGCCGGACGACAGCGGCGCTGCCCCGGATGCGGACGGCGTCACAGTCGACCAGCATGACCGTCGGCTCGGGTTGGAGCCGGAACAAGGCGTTCTTCGCATTGATGTCACCGAAGATGACGCCGTTGCCGTGCAGCAGCTCGAGTGCGGCCGCCAGATCACGGCAGACGGCGAACCGCTGCCTCGTCGAAAGGTCGGGCATGCCCAACCGGACAGCCGTCGCCGGCTCGATAAACAGGTTCTGAACCTCGCGCGGTCCGCGGGCCCGCCGGCCGGTGGGGAGGACACGTTCCTGGAAGAACGAGTCAGGGATCAGCGGCATGACGACGCCGCACACCTTGCCGGTGTCCCGCACGACGCGCACCGGCCACGCGGCCATCGTGTCCAGCTTCGTCCGGGCGGCGGCGTCCAAGCGGCTACGCACCCCGACGATCGCCCGCAGCCCGTTCGGCGAGACCTGGTTGCCCTTGTACTCCTTGTAGACCACGGGGCCCGACGACGTCCGGCAGGACCAGGTCCGGCGTGAGGAAGACGTTGGCCTGACCGCCGCTGCCCAGTTGCGCGCCGAGCCGGCCCACCATGCGCCCGGTCGAGTTCGTCCGTCATCGCGTCACGAAACCGGCCAGACGGCGAAGACCGTGCGGTCGTCGTCATAGCTGCGCCGGCGGAACCCGACCTGGGATGTGAACGTGAAGGGGTCGGGCGGCCGGCGCCACGCGTCGGCGAGGTAAAGCCCCACCTCACCGGTTCCGTCACCGATCGGATCGCCGACACCGTCGCTCATCAACACCAGCACGTCGTCCTGGCGAAGGCTGGTCCGGATCGCCGGGGCCAGTTGTCTCGGCAGGCCGGGCAAGGCCTCCGTCGCGGACGACGCGACCACGTTGCCGGAGTTCTTGATCTGCTGCAACGGAACCCACGCCGCCTGCTCTTCGGGACACAACAGCCACGCCGAGGTGTCGCCGAGGGCCATCACATGCACCGATCGTTCCCCCGCCTCGGAGGGTTGGATGGCAACTACCGCGTACAAGGCCGTCGCCGCCATGCGGCCCGCGACATCGGCGAGGCTCGGCTCGACGAAACCGAACCGCTCGCACGCGTCGTCGACGATCCTGGTGGCCACGTCGGTCAGAATCCGCCGCCAGTCCAGGACCGCGGCATCGTGCTCCGCGAGGTGTCGCGCGATCAGCTGGCATCCCCATTCGGCGACGATGTCGGCCGCGATGTGCGAGTGGTCGCCCGACGAGACACCATCTGCCACCGCGGCCACGAGCCACCGGTGGTCCTCGGTGACGAGGTAGGCGAACGAGTCCTGCCGGACCTTGCCGTAGTAGAGATGGGAAAGGCCGCGGACGCTCGCGCCGAGCACATCGAGGTGCCCGGTCGTGCCCGAGTATCCGCGCGGCGTCGGTCGCGATGTCGTGCCGGAACGGAAACCGGCCATCCGGCTTCGGCACGACCGCGGTCGCCGCACGGCCCCCGTCGCCGATCGTCGTCGGCGCCCCGGGAAAGCTCGTGAGCCCGGACTCCGCCGCCGTGTGCCGCCCACCGGTCGACTGCGGCTCGACCGGCGCGTTCACAGGAAGTCCTCGTCGCTCGCGGTGTACGACGACACACCGGCCGGCAGCTGACTCTGGTCGGGCAGCGCGATACCGGAGGCACCGTTTGCCATGCCCATTCCGGAGTTCAGCACGCTCGATATCAGGATCTCCGCCATCGAACGGATGGCATCCGCGGCGTTGTTGTCCTTGTCCATCATGAACATTCGCATCTGCTTCGCGCCCGCCGCGGGATGGATCATCGACTGCATGATCTGCGGGTCGGCGTTCGCGACACCAAACGGAATCACGTTGGGGTACATCGCGAATCCGGAACCGGTCTGGCGGTCGAACTCGGTCAGCTCCTGGAAAGCGGCCCGCCACTCGTCCTCCGGATCGGTCGGCGCACCGTCACTGAGGAAGAACACCGCCGGCCGGTGCACGCTGTAGTTGTCCGCCTTGAGCTGAAGGACGTCGTGCTCGATCTGCTTGCGCATCAGGCGGAAGGCGGCGGCGAAGGACGTCCCGCCCCGCGCCGTGAGTCCCGGCAGCGTGAGGTTCGGGTCGAGCAGGTCGCACAGCGGGAGCTGGACCTGCGCGTCGTCGGCGAAGTCGACGAGCCCGAAACGGACCTTGTCGCTCAGGATGGGATTCTCGGCGATCGCGTCGACGAGCGCAGGCATGATGTTGTTGGCTGCCTGCAGGTTCTCGCCCTCCATCGAGTAGGAGACGTCGAGAACGAGGTAGAACGGCAATAGTTTCGCCCGGTCCTCGCTCACGGTTGCTCACCTCTGGGTTGTTGAATGGACACGTCGTTCACCTGTTTCAGTTCGGTTTGCGGGTGGTTCGATTCGAAGAAGTCCGTCAGACGTAGTCTTCGGCGGAGTACGCGGACACTCCTCGTGGCACGTCCTCCGCGCGTGGCAGGAACATTCCGGAGCCGCCGTCGGCCATGCTCATGCCCGATTCGAGCATGCTGGAAATCAGCACCTCGGCGATGCTGCTGATCGCATCCGCCGGATTCTGACCCTCGTCCATCAAATACATCTTCATTTCCTTGGGCCCGGTCCTCGGATGGATCAGCGATTGCAGGCATCGCGGGTCGGCGTCGGCGACCCCGCACGGCACGAAGTTCGGGTACATCGGGAAGCCCTGTCCGGTCGCCTTGTCGTACCTGGTCAGGTCGGCGAACGCCGGCTTCCACTCGGCAAGGGTGTCCGTCGGCTCACCGTCGCTGAGGAAGAACACGGCCGGCCGGTGCACGGCGAACCCGTCCGCCTTCAATTGCTTGACATTGGCCTCGATCTCGTGGCGCAGGAGGCGGAACGCCGCCGAATACGACGTACCGGTCCGGCGAACGCTGAGCTGCGGCACCGTGACGTTCTTGCCCAGCAGATCGCACAGCGGCAGCTGCAGCTGCGCGTCGCCGGAGAAGTCGATGAGCGCGAAGCGGACCTTGTCACTCAGGATCGGCGCATCCGTGAGCGCGTCCAGTACTGCCGGGAGGATCCTGTTCGCGGCGTCGAGCCGGCCTTCCAACGACATCGAGAAAGAGACGTCGACGACCAGGTAGAACGGCAGCAGCTTGCCCTTGTCGTTCTTCATGTTGCTCCTTGGTCTGTTCGGCTCAGACAACCGAGCCGTTGCGTGTGCCGGCGACCGGATCGTGCGGGCCGAACGTCCGCGAATGTGGCGTGAGATCGGCGTCGACATTGGCCCGGTACCACCGGTTCAGCTCCTCGTCGGCGCGCAGTTGGGCGAGGTTGCCCCATACGGCCACCGCATCGAGAGCGATCTTCGACTGCCGCTCGACGATTGCCGCCGTCGCCCGGCGGCCCACCTCGATCTGGCCGTCGAACTGCATCCGTTCCAGCTCGAGCCGCTTGTCCTCGCGTTCCTGCGCCAGGAGCCGCGCCGAATCGGCGCGCGCCTGTTCTACGTGCTCCACGTCACTGTCCTGCCGCGCGAGCAGCCGGTCGTAGAGGGTCGGCGGTCCGAAGCTGGACATCAGCTTCACCAGTACCGGCAGCACCTCGATACACAGGAAGAGCAGGAAGAGCATCCAGTGGGTCAGCCTGCCCATGGCGTGCCCACCGGTGAGCCGGTCGAGCGCCTCCAACCGTGCGAGAAAGCCCGTATTGCCGTTCTGCGTCTTCGTGGCCTCGGTCTCCAGCGTGTCGCGGCGTTCCCGCTCCACTGCGAGATCCGTCTGGACGTTGGGGAGCTTCTTCTTCGCGGCCGCGACGGCCGATGCCTGGCCTCGACCGACGCGCCGCGCCGCGGCCTTCTTCGCGGCATCCAGCTGGCTTTTCGCCGAGTCTCGCGCGGTTCTCGCGGCGTCCGCCGCCTGCTGCTTCTGCCGGTACGAATCACCGACGCCCGGCCTCCGGGTGCCACACGTTCCGTCGAGCTCGCACTGCGCAGCCGCCTCGGCGGTCTGATAGGCAGTTTCGGCCTTGTCGAATGCGGACTGCGCGGACTTGACGTCCGGGTCGTCCGTGACCGCCGGGACCGACCTTCCCTCGATGACCTCCTGGAGCTTGTTCTCCTCCGCCTCGAGCGTCGTGATGTTCGAGTACGTCGCGTCCAGCACCTTCTTGGACTGCGCGATGCCTTCGGCCTTCATCGTCGTCAACTCGGCGTTGATCTCCCGGTCGAAGATCTGGAGAACCAGTGGCGTGGAAACCACGGTGCCGATCACGACCGCGAGCAGCAAGCGGGGCACGGCCATGCCGAATCGCTGCTTCGCCGAGCCGGCGCTGCTCATGCTGACCATGAGCAGGCGGTCGAGATTGAGAATGATCATCGCCCAGCCGCCCGCGGCGGCCGCGCAGATCTGCCACGACAGGGCGAGCACCGTGTGCAGCGCGAAGAAGGCCGAAACGCCTGCGACGAGGGCAGTGCTGATCAGCACGCCGCCCATCGCGGAGTACCTGGCGGTGGCACCGGGCGCCTTCTGCAGGATGTCGTCCCTGGCGCCGGCGAGCCGGGCCAGGCGCAGTCGTACGGTCATCGCGGTCCTTTGTGGCGGTTGTCGAGTTCGAATGCCGGGCCGCCGGTCATCAGCGACACGACGTCGATTGGACAGGGCACCGACGGCAGCGAAGGCCAGGTCATGGCCGTGCCTGGCGGCTGGGTCGTGAACAGGCCCGGCAACGAGATGCTCGGCAAAGCCGGAAGTCCGAGGGAGGCGGCATCCGGCAAGGTCGGCAGCTCGGTCGACGGCCAGCTGATGTCGGGCAGCCCGACCGGAACCATCGTCTGCGCCGGCGGCGTCACGACTGGTACCGGACCGATGATCACGTGGTCGCTCGCGACGTCGTTGATCGCCTTGACGTGCACGAACCCGGTCTCTGCCAGTTCGACGGCGAGTGAACCGCTGCCGGCGCGGCCGTCGATCCGGATGGTGGTGGGGCCGTGCCGAACCTCGATGACGATTGCGTCCTCGGCCGCCCAGTGCAGCTCGCACGGTTGCCCGGCGAGGACGAGGTCCCGGTCGAGCCGGGCGGCCAGCACCTTGGGGGGATCCACCGGATGTCCGAGCAGGCGGCCCAGGTACACCTGCCACTCCCGGGCTCGCGGGCGGGCGTCCGGCGGTCCGGTCACGGCGGCCGCCAGCATCGCGCGCCCGGTATCGTCGAGCCAGATCCCGGCGCCGGCCGGATCGGTGAGCTCGCTGGCGTGGTCACCCGGGCTGAGGCACCGCAAGATGAACAGGCCCAGCTTGTAGAGGTCGGTGGCGACGTTCAGTGGGCCGGTTTCGGGCGGTACCCAGTCGGGCGTGTTGAGCTGGCCTTCCGGGTCGTCGCCGTCCTGTTCGCGCGCGCCGTCGCAGTCGATGAACTGGATGGCCGGTGACGGATAGAGCCGGTACACCTCGTTTCTCGGATTGATATCACCGACGACGACGCCGATCACGTCGTGGAGGAATGCGAGAGTGGCCGCGAACTCCATGCACAGCGAAAGCCGTTGTTCCTCGGTGGGAATCGTCCTGCCGAACAGCCGAAGCTTGTCGAGCGAGATGAACAGATGCTGCACCTCGCTCAGTTGAATCTTCGAGGTCTTCGTGCCGTGCGAGGTGACCGGCTCGTAGAAGGAGTGGTCCACCCGTGGACATACGACGCCGACGACGCGTCCCTGCTCGGTGACGACCCGGCACGGCCATGCCGCGATGGTGTCGAGCCGGCGGCGGTTCGTAGTGTCCAGCTTCAGTCGCAAGTCGACAAGCAGCCGAGAATTTCCGGGAGATCGTGCCGCATTGCGATACTCCTTGTACACCAACGAATTAATGACGTCCGGAAGCCGAAGTTCGGGGAGTTCGTAAACAATGGACTCGGCACCGTGACCGATCCGTTCGCCGATGGCACCCAGCGAGTCGAGCGTCAGTTCCCGTGGCCACGGTGCAGCAGTTGCGGCCACATGATCTCCCTGGGGACGGCGGTGAGTTCGCTGACGACTCCCCGGGGGTCGCCTGGACGAGTGGACTGTCGTGGTGGAACGGCGGGGTGTTACAGCCGCTCCGGAAAGGTGCCGAACCACTTTGATCAGACCTGCACAGGAAATTGATGCGGGTAGTTCCTGCTGTAACGGAAGACGAGGCGACCGGTATTAATACGACAAGCATCACCGGCGTTTCGACGCCGGCAACCCGAAAGACTCGTCGTTCGGTGAACGATTTACCGAGGAGTGTCGCGCATGACCGAACTCTTTCTGAGTTACCGGACCGACGACAGCGTTCACGCGGCCACGGCGATATCTGGCCAGCTCGCCCGGCACTTCGGCCGGGCACAGGTCTTTCGGGACCACGACTCGCTGGCGCTCGGCATGGTGTATCCCTGGCGCATCCGGCGCGCGGTGCAGCGGTGCGACAAGGTTCTCGCCGTGATCGGCCCCCACTGGCTCGACGCCCGGAACTCCCGCGGCGGCCGGCGCATCGATGATCCACGGGACTGGGTCAGAGTGGAACTGCGGACGGCGTTCGGCCTCGGTACCCCCGTTATCCCGGTGCTGCTCGACCAGACGCCGCTACCAGAACAAGATCAACTGCCGGAGGACGTCAGGCTGTTGAGCGTGTCGAACTACTGGAACGTTCGTCACCAGAGCCTGGAGGCCGACGTGCGCGGTCTGATCGAGAAGCTGGACCCGGGCGCGCCGGCGAACACCCGGCACGCCCCACCTGCCGGCTCGTCGTACAGCCAGCACAACCAGGTGCTCGGCAACGGTGACCTGTATGCCAACCAGGGCAACCAGTACATCGGGCTGAGTCAGCCGTACGGGAACCAGCGATGAACCCGGCGCCTGGATCGGGGAACGCGCCTCATCGGCACAACGGCCAGATGAACCAGGCGAACGGCGGGCCCCTGATCGCCAACCAGGGAAATCAGTACGTCACCACGAACAACATAACCAACAACCACCAGGTGTTGGTGATCAAGCAGCGTCACGCCCGGACCGGCTGGGCGATTCTGGTGATCCTCGCCGTCGACGTCGCCTTCTTCTTCTATGGCCAGGCGGCCTACACCGGTCGGATGGACAGCACCGGCGACATGTGGCGAGCGGGCATCTTCCTGGCGTTGGTTGTCATCACCGGCAGCCTGATCCGACGATGGGTACGAACTCGCATCTGAGACCCGCAGGACTCCGGCGCAACCAGAAGCGAAACGCCGGTCACCTATCGATCATGGTGACCGGCGTTCTCGCTGCTCAGAGCGGTAGCGGTGGGATTTGAACCCACGGAGGGCGTGAACCCTCACGCGCTTTCGAGGCGCGCTCCTTCGGCCGCTCGGACACGCTACCGCCGAGAACGATACCGGACCGCTTTCGTGGGGTCGGAGGGCGGCTGGAGCGTGTGCATCTGTGCAGAGTGTTGCCCGTTGTCTTCTCTCTGTTCACCCGTTCGGGGCATCATGCGGTGTCCCCCACAAGGGGGTCGAGGGCGAATGGAAGGCCAGCACGGTGCGGACAAGGCAACGGCAAGGCGTGGTGCTGCTCGGCATGGCAGCGTTAGTGGTCGGTGTGGTGATACCGGCTAGCGCGGCCGCGGGCGATACGCGGATCCACGACATTCAGGGCACGACGCGACTGTCCCCACTCGACGGTCAGCAGGTCACGGACGTACCGGGCGTCGTGACCGCGATCCGGGCGTTCGGCTCGGCGCGCGGGTTCTGGGTGCAGGACCCCACGCCCGACGCGGACCCGGCCACCAGCGAAGGCCTCCTGGTGTTCACCGGCTCGAGCACGCCGAACGTGAAGGTCGGTGACTCCGTCACCGTGTCCGGCACCGTCTCCGAGTTCTACCCCGACGCATCGCCGGCCGAGTCCACCCAGCAGTCGATGACCGAGCTCACCACGGCCACCTGGACCGTCGTGTCCAGCGGGAACGCGCTCCCGGCCGCCGAGGCGGTCGGGCCGAACACGGTGCCCAACGCCATGGCGCCCGACGCCGGCGGCGGCAGTGTCGAGGGGCTCACGCTGCGTCCCGGTAACTTCGCCATCGACTACTGGGAGTCGCGCGAGGGCATGCTCGTCCGGGTGAACGACGCCCGCGTCGTCGGGCCGACCACCGCGTTCAACGAGGTCGTCATCACGACCAAGCCGGGGCAGAACCGCTCCGCGAACGGCGGCACGCTCTACACCGGCTACAACGACTCGAACACCGGCCGCATCAAGGTCGAGTCGCTGATCCCGTTCGCGCAGCATCCGTTCCCCAAGGCCAACGTCAACGACACCCTCGCCGGCGAGACGTCCGGTCCGGTCGAGTACGACCAGTTCGGCGGCTACAACATCCAGGCCACCGCTCTCGGCGACCTCGTCTCCGGCGGCCTGCAGCCCGAGCAGACGCGCCCGCAGAAGACGCGCGAGCTCTCGGTCGCGACGTACAACGTCGAGAACCTCTCGCCGAACGACCCGCAGGCGAAGTTCGACACGCTCGCGCACGGCGTGGCGACCTCGCTCGCCAACCCGGACATCGTGTCCCTGGAGGAGATCCAGGACAACAACGGCGAAACCGACGACGGCACGGTGGCCGCGGACCAGACGCTGCAGAAGTTCGTCGACGCGATCGTCGCCGCCGGCGGCCCGCGCTACGAGTGGCGCGAGATCGACCCGGCCAACGACCAGGACGGCGGCGCTCCGGGCGGCAACATCCGCGTGGCGTTCCTGTTCAACCCGGCTCGCGTGTCCTTTGTGGACCGTCCGGGTGGCGACGCGACGACGGCCGTCGCGGTGACCGGAAAGCACAAGCCGGCGCTGTCGGTGTCGCCGGGCCGGATCAACCCGGCGAGCGAGGCGTGGACGGACAGCCGCAAGCCGCTCGTCGGCGAGTTCGTCTTCCGCGGCAAGACGGTGTTCGTGGTGGCCAACCACTTCAACTCCAAGGGCGGCGACCAGCCGATGTACGGCCGCTTCCAGCCGCCGACGCGCAGCAGCGAGACGCAGCGCATCGCGCAGGCGACGGAGGTCAACAACTTCGTCGGGCAGATCCAGAAGGTTGACCGCCTGGCCAACATCGTGGTGCTCGGGGACCTGAACGACTTCCAGTTCTCGCCCGCGGTGCGCAGGCTGACCAGCCACCTGCGGCTGCTGGACCTGATGAACGTGCTGCCACGTGACGAGCGCTACAGCTACGTGTTCGAGGGCAACTCGCAGGCGCTCGACCACGTGCTGACCTCGGGACTGATGCTGCCGGACTACGACGTGGTGCACGTGAACTCGGAGTTCGCCGCCCAGGCGAGCGACCACGATCCGCAGGTTGTCCGCCTCAACGTGCTGGGTTGAGGAATACTGCCTGGACGTTCAGCTGACGTTGGGAGACGAGGAGGACGTCATGGAGGCTGACCAGAATGAGCGGGGGGAGTCGGTGGAGGACCGGCCCAGGGGTCGCCACTCGGCGCCTGAGGGATCGGACCCCCACCCGCTGATCGACCTCGACCGGGACCCGAACCCGGGCGTCGCGGACCACGCGAAGCCGGACGAGGAGTAGGACCGAGGTACACGTGCGCCGGTCGCCCAACTCGGGCGGCCGGCGCACGTGCTTTTGAGACACCGGTACTTGCCGAGACAGCGAACGCCGGGCATCCATGTGAATGCCCGGCGTTCCCCTTACAACGGCTGAACCATCGCGGTTGGGGGCACTTGGCCGTCAGTCGAGCGGGCATGACCAGCCGGTCGCCGTTCGGTCGTTTGAGTGATCCATCGAAGCTGCCGTACTGCTTCGGTCAGACAGGTAGGGTTTGGCCCTTCTTGATCTACGCCGTATCGACGCGATAAGAATTGAGTGATCCGAAAGTGAAACAACTCCGGCGCCCCAAGATGTGGGGAGGGGCGGCTGCCGTGGCCATCGCGATCGGGGTGAGCGTTGCGTTATCGGTGCCTGCCGGCGCGGTGGCCAATGGGCAGGACGCCGAGGATGGTGCTTATGCGTTCGCCGTCAAGTTCCTGATGACCGACATCCCCAACCCTGACGGCAGCACCCGCAACAGCGCTTGCTCGGGCGCCTTGATCGATCGGCAGTGGGTGATCACTGCCGGGCACTGCTTCCACGACATCAACGGCACTCCGGTGAGCGGGCCGACGCCATATACGACGACGGCGATCGTCGGCCGAACCGATGACGCGGACGTGGACGAAGGTCATGAGGTGGCTGCTGTAGAGGTGCGACAGTCGCCAGTGAACGATGTCGCGCTTGCCAGGTTGGCTGAGCCGATCGATGACGTACAACCGCTGGCACTGCGTGCAGCCCCACCGAGTGCCGGGGAAACGCTCGTACTGGCCGGCTGGGGCCAGACATCCGCCGATGCGACCGGGCCCGCCTCTCACCTGCAGGTCGGCGAGGTTCGGGTACACGACGTGCAGGAGACCATCGCGACCGTCACGGGCAGCTGGCCGAGCGCCGACACAAGCGCCTGTCCCAGCGACTCCGGTGCGCCCTATTTCGAGCACCGTGCCGGAGCCGACGCGTTGGTGTCGGTCGAGAAAGGCGGGCCGGCATGTCCGCACTCCCAGCCCGAAAACACGTCCCGGGTGGACATCATCGCCGACTGGATCCACGACCAGCTTCAGTGACGAACCGAGGCCCGCGGAGTGTGCGGGGCCTCGAGAACGACGAAACGCCGGGCGTCCATGATCACGGACGCCCGGCGTTTCGCCTGTTCAGAGCGCGGAGGATGCGGGATTTGAACCCGCGAGGGCTATCACACCCAACACGATTTCCAATTCCACTTCGAGTCGTTCAAACGGGTCCCGTCACGTCGTTTCGGCAGGTCAACGTCAGTGCAGCATCGGTCTGGAACCAGGCCGGATCGAACGGGACTGAGACCCGAACTGAGACCCCAAAGAGGCTGGACCATCATCAGTGGGGTCCCCGATGCTGCCAGAGGATCATCGTCGCCGACGAGGGCAGTGTTGCGGCTGCTCACACGTCCGGCTGCTGATCGATCGCGGCCTCGTAGAAGGCGTCCGCGAGGGCCACGATGACGGCGCTGATGCCGGGTCCGTCGCTGAAGAAGTAGTCGGCCATGGTGTTGTGGGCGTCCTGGTTGTCGACGACCGCTTCGGTGACTGCCGCTTGGAAGTCCTGCGATTCCATGAACTGCTTCTTCGAGTTCACCTTGGTCTGATTGATCAGGTCCGGGTAGGCGAGCAGCCGCTGCACCAGCCCCTGCACGAACTCACGGACCTGGGACTGGGTGAACGACTCGGCGCCGAAGAGGTCGTTCATCTTGTCGATGACGACCTGGAGTGCGACGTACTTCGGCTCCTTGCGGGTGCCGGAGCCCGCGGCGCTGATGCCCTTGAGTTCACCGTCGCCGGTCAGCGAGATGTCGACCGCGGGCCTCTTGTCGTGCTGGACCCCGACCAGGACCACATCGGAGAGGTCGACCTCCGCTGCCCAGGATGAGTCCGCGATGACCTTCTCGAGGAGCCGCAGGAAAATCGACAGCATCTCCATGGCCGGGTCGCCGTAGTCGATGATCTGGCTCATGAAGTCGTAGAGCCGGACGAACGTCGAGACGTCCTTGCGGAACAGTTCGAGGGTGTTGAGGGTGACCTTGTCGTCGGCCTCGATCGCGGTCGCGTAGCGGCGGGCGAACTCGTTCTTGGCCGGGCTGATCGCGGCCGAGAGCGCGTTGTTGCCCTTCCGGTTGACCCACAGCCCGGCGACCTCGCGCACCTGCTCCGGCGTGTAGATCCCGGCCTGGGCGAGCTTGGTGGCGAGGTGGAAGACGACGTACGGGTCGGTCTCGGTCTCTAGGGTGGCGTTGGTGAAGTACGGCTCGAACGCGGTCCGGATGTCCTCGGGCTTGTTCACGAAATCGATGACGAACGTTTTGCGTTTCTGCTCCCCGCCCGCGGTGCGATGGGTGCGGTTGAGCCGCGAGAGCGTCTGCACGGCGGTGACCCCGGAGAGCTTCTTGTCGACGTACATCGCCGAGAGCAGCGGCTGGTCGAACCCGGTCTGGAACTTGTTGGCGGCCAGCATGATCTTGTAGGTCCCGCCCTTGAAGGCGGCGGCCAGGTCCGAGCCTGCGCCGGGATTCAGGTTGGCCTCGGTGAAGTCGTCGTCCTCGCTCGGCCGCGGCCCCCAGTCCGAGACCCACTCCTCGTTCTCGGCCATCGTCACCGCGCCGGAGAAGGCGACCAGAGTGCGGTAGTTGTACGAGTCGTCCACGGCGGCCCGCTTGGCGATGTAGGCGTCGATCGCCTTCTTGTACTTCACCGCGGCCTTGCGCGAGTCGGTGACGACCATCGCCTTCGCCTTGCCCTCCAGCAGGCGGGCGACGTTGATGTGGAAGTGCTCGACGATGATCTGCACTTTCTGGCTGATGTTGGTCGGGTGCAGCTTCACCCAGCGCATCAGCCCCTTCCGCGCCGCGGCTTCCTCCACCACCGGGTCACCGTCGCCGCTTTCGGCCTGGCCGGCGATCTTCAGCGCGGTGTCGTAGGACTGGTAGCCCCTGAGCACGTCGAGGATGTAACCCTCCTCGATCGCCTGCCGCATCGAGTAGAGGTGGAACTCGACCGGTTTGCCGTCAGGACCTTTGCGGCCGAAGAGTTCCAGCGTCTTGTTCTTCGGTGTCGCGGTGAACGCGAGGAAGGAGATGTTCTTCGACTCCGCCCGCTCGGCCATCTCCGCGGCCAGGATCGCCTCGACGTCGACGGAGCCGCCCTCCTCGATCTCCTTGACCTCCTCCGCGGTCAGCACGGCCTTGAGTTGGGAGGACATCTGCCCGGACTGCGAGGAGTGCGCCTCGTCGGCGATCACCGCGAACCGCTTGCCTTTCAGCCCCTTGTCGGCCCGGATCTCCTCGAGCGCGAACGGGAAGGTCTGCACCGTCACCGCGATGATCAGCTCACCGTTCGTCAACGCGGTCGCCAGCAGCCCGGACTTCGACTTCGCCCCCGCCTTGCGGACGTCTTCCGGGCTGATCGTGGCGACGATCTTCCCCGATCCGTCGATCTGCCGGATCGCCTCCTGGAGCTGCCCGTCGAGCACCGTGCGGTCCACGACCACGATCACCGAGTCGAAGAGCTTCTGATCGTTCACGTGCAGCCGCGCTAGCCGGTGCGCGGTCCAGGCGATGGTGTTCGTCTTCCCCGACCCCGCCGAGTGCTCGATCAGGTAACGCTGCCCCACGCCTTCCTCGCGCACCGCGGCCACGATGTTCGTCACGGCCTCCCACTGGTGGAACCGCGGAAAGAGCATGCTCGTACGCCGTATCGACGTGCCGGTGGTGACGTCCCATTCCTCCTTGGTCTCCACGATCATCAGCCGGCCGATGATGGTGAGCCAGGCGTCCTTCTCCCAGACCCGCTCCCACAGATACGCCGTCGCCGAGCGCCCGTCCGCGGCGGGCGGGTTCCCCGCGCCGCTGCCGTGCCCCATGTCGAACGGCAGGAAGTGCGTCTTCTCGCCTTCCAACTTGGTGGTCATCGCGGCCAGGTCGTTGGAGACCGCGAAGTGCACCAGCGCCCGATGCCCGAACGACAGCAGCGGCTCCGGCCGCCCGTTGGTCAGCGGATGCCGGCTCTTGCGGTACTGGTTGACCGCCTCATCCAGCGACTGGGTGAAATCGGTCTTCAACTCAACGGTCGCGACCGGGAGCCCGTTGACGAAGAACACCAGATCGATGCTGCGCCGGTCAGCGGTGGAGAAGTGCACCTGCCGCATCACCCGCACCCGCATCGCCGCGTACTGCTCGTTGGTGGTCGCGTTCAGGGTGGTCTCGGGCCGGAACTGCGCCATCTTCAACCGGCCGCCGCCGATGTACTGCACCCCGTTGCGCAGGATGTTTAACATCCCGCCACCGTGTTGGAGGGGCTTGTCGAGCGCCGTGGCCAGCACGTCGAGGAACTTCGCTTGTGACCCCGCAGCCCTCAGAGCCTTCTCGTATGCCGCCTTCTGGGTCGCCTCCAGCCAAGCGAGCAGGTCCTCGGGGAATAGCGCCCGCTCCCGGTCGTAACCGGTGTCGTCCGCCGAGTACAGCCACCCGTGGTCGGCCAGGTAATCACAGATCTCGGACTCGAAGACGACTTCGTTGTGATCGGCCATCACGCTATCTCTCGCACGTCGATCTGCCCCGTCACCGCCGCCGTGATCAGCGCAGTACGCCGCTCACGAGACAGGTCGATGAACCGCTCGGCCTCGGCGATCATTGTGTCGATCTTCGCGGTCTGCACGTTGAGGTACGCAACAATGCGGCGCTGCTCATCTAGACCTGGCACCGGAATTCTGAACGACCTGATTTTGTCCTGATTGATGTTGGGCTGGCCACCGCCAGCAGCTTCCAACAGCAACCAACTCTTGGCTGCCATCAGGCTGTACTGCACGAACTCAGGATCTGCTCCCTTGGGTCCGATCAGGGCACAGCAAGCTTGATTCGAGGTTGCATCGACTCCGAGCAACGCCATGCGGCCGATTGTCGCGCCATACATCGCGATCAGAAGCGAACCGGCCGGATGGATCTTCAGAGCCGAGTACCTTTGCACGACGTCGGCGCTGACGCCTCGGGCTGTGCCAAAGATGAGTGACTCCCTAAGCTCACCAGTGGTTACCCACGGGACGTCCGCATCCTCGCCGTAGGTTATGTCCTCATTCGCGGGCGTGGTTCCGCTCCCGGTGGCCTGGAAGAGCCAAGACAACCGCATCATGGGCCAATCGTCGGGCCTGGATGCGCCCCAACCTGTTTTCTCCGCGATGAGCGCCGCTCGCCGCTCGCTGAGCGTCTCGATCAGGCGCTGCTGCTCCTCGATGAGCGTGTCGATGCGGGCGGTCTCGCGGTCGAGGTAGTCGGCGATGGCGCGCTGCTCTTCGGGTGACGGCAGTGCGACGGGGAGAGCGCGAATCGCCGACACGTTGATGCGACGAAACGTAGCGCCGATCATCGCCGACTCGATTGCGTGGACCGCTTCCGCTCCTACCAGTGCGTATCGAAGGAACGTCGGATCGGCGTCCGAGGTCCTGCGAAGAAGGACCGTTTCCTGGCCGATAGCAAACTCAGGGATACCTGGTTCTACCGCTGATACAAGGCCCACTGACACGTTGCGGATGAACAGCAAGTCGCCGGCCCGCGGCGCGCGATCTCCCGCTCGCAGGTGATCAAAGAACTCCTGAGTCGTGTAGTTGCAGTCAGACAGGTCCACAAAAGGCCCTTGGCACTCTCGGATACTCGCGACCGGGAATCGGCGGTCATCGTCCACGAACTCTGCAGTGACGTGAGCGCAATCGATGACGTCAACGAGTCGCCTGAGCGGAACCGTCTTGGTCATCCCTCCACCTCATGGAGCAGGTCGAGGATCTTGGTGACCTGCTTCTCCAGGTCGGCGTCGATCTCGGCGAGGGGGCGGGGCGGGACGTACTTGTAGAAATGACGGGTGAAGGGGACCTCGTAGCCGGTCTTGACCTTGGCCCAGTCGACCCAAGCGTCGGGTACGTGGGGTTTCACCTCGGCGTCGAAGTACGCCTGGATGACCTCGACCTTGCAGGCCGAGCCGGCGGTCGAGCCGCCGTAGGTGATCAGGACGTTCTCGGTGTCGCGCTTCTTCGGGTCCGGCTTGGGCTTGCCCTTGCGGTCGACGACGGCGTTGCCGTTCTCGTCGAGGAAGGGGCGCTCGACAGTGATGGTCCAGTAGCCAAACTCGTCGTTGCGCAGCACCTTAGAGCAATCGGGGTCGGCGTCGGTGAAGTCGGCGTACAGACGCACCACCTTGGCGCGGTCATCCCCGCTGAGCTCACGGTTCTTGGAGCCGAGACTCTTGCGCATCTTGGTCCAGAACGAGGTGCCGTCGATGAGCTGGACCAGGCCCTTGCGGTCGGGATGCTTGGTGTTATCGAGGATCCAGATATAGGTGGCGATGCCGGTGTTGAAGAACATGTTGGTCGGCAGCGCGACAATGGCATCAACCAGGTCGTTCTCCAGCAACCACTTGCGGATGTTGGAGGGGCCGGACTCGGCGGCGCCGTTGAAGAGCGGCGAGCCGTTCATCACGATCCCGGCCCGCCCGCCGCCGTCCTCCGGAGCGCGCATCTTGTGAACCAAGTGGAGCAGGAAGAGCATCTGCCCGTCCAAGGTCGACGGGAGGCCCGCGGCGAACCGGCCGTAGGGGCCCGCTTCGTCACGCTCTTTCGTGACCGCCTTGGCATACTGCTTCCAGTCGACGCCGTACGGCGGGTTGGACATGCAGAAGTCGAACTGGCGGCCCTTGAACGCGTCATCGGTGAGCGTGTTGCCGAAGGCGATGTTGGTCGGGTCGTGGCCCTTGGCCAGGAGATCGGACTTGCAGATCGCGTACGACTGTGGGTTGTACTCCTGGCCGTATAGGCTCAGCTTCGCGTCGGGGTTGTGCGCGAGCAGATACTCCTCGGCGAGGGCGATCATGCCGCCGGTGCCCGCTGTGGGGTCGTACAGCGTGCGGACGATGTCGGCTTCGGTCAGGTCGACGTCCTTCTCGGCGAAGAGCAGGTCGACCAGCAGCCGGATCGCGTCCCGCGGGGTGTAGTGGTCACCGGAGGTCTCGTTCGCGGCCTCGTTGAACTTGCGGATGATGTACTCGAACGCATCACCCATGTCGGCGTTGGAGACGACGTTCGGATGCAGGTCGACCGCCTTGAAGGACGTGACGACCTCACGCAGCAGCTCTGCCTTCTCCAGGGCGAGGATCTCTTTCTTGAAGTCGAAATACTCGAACACATCGACATCGAGCGAGAACCGGTCGAGGTAGTCGGCGAGGTTGTCCGCCAGCCCGTCGGCGTCAGCCAGCAGGTTGGCGAAGGAGTAGTTCGAGGTGTTGTAGAACGGCCTGCCGGTCGCCTTCTTGACCTCGATCCTGAGCCGGTTCGGGTTGTCGTACTTCGTAGCCAGCTTCCGGACCGTCTCCCGGTCGGGCTCGAGGATGCAGTCGAGGCGGCGCAGGATCGTGAGCGGGAGGATCACGTTGCCGTACTGGTTGGGGCGGTAGGGACCCCGAAGCTGGTCGGCGATCGACCAGATGAAACTACCGAGGGTGCTCACAAGTCTCCTTACGAGGCTCACGCGACGATGAATGTTGGACGCCCAGCGCGAGCCCGTGCGCGCCGGCCGAACAGGCGGCGCACAGTCTGCAACAGCTGGTCTTCACAAGACCATCATCGCGGATCACCCATCCGGTGTTGCCGGTGATGACCCACGCTTAGGGCACGCAGGGGGACAACGTTTGTTTGTCGGGACGAGACGTCTTGCCCACGCGGTCGACAGGTTGAGTCCGAGGTTGATCTGCACCTGCGTGTCGATCGTCAGGCGGCGGGTCAGGAGATGGATCTCAACGGTCGTTCGAGGGCCCCGTTCGTAAGGCCTTAAGAGGTTTGGACCGGGGCCGCCTAGCAGTGTTTGTGCAGGTCGCTCCGAGTGGACAAATTTGTCCGTGGTCTGACTGATGGAGCCACGTGCCCTCGACGATTAGTGGTGTACCGCCAGTGTGACTAGCGTAATTTTGTACGATTTGCCCTGTAAGACTGAATTCAGATGCCTGGGGTTCGCCGCCTTAGGGGCGTCGGGTCCTGTCGAGGGGCGTGGCGCTGATCTGCGGCGGACATCAACCGTTGCGGAGGTCGACGTTTGCGCAGGTCGCTCCGACCGGACAAATTTGTCCGTGGTGTGCCGAGCGTTCGCCCGTAGGCCCGTTGTGTCCACGGCGCCGTTGGTCCGGGCCCGGGTCTTAGGGCGCTGAGATGGGCCAGCCATCCCAGGGCCCTCGCCACCAACGAGCACCGACTAGCCAGCAAATCGTTGGCTGACGTGCAGCAGGTGGCCCACCTGGAGGTCGATTGGAACGAGCCACAGAGCGAAGGTGATCAGGCAGATCACGACGAGACGACAGCGTCCAGACGCCCTGATGAGATGAGGTCGGGACAACAACCTCGCTGCAGAACTGCGCGGGCGGCATGACCAGCTGTCTTTGGAGGCGCGTCTCTACCTGCGTCGATGCTCTGCGGCTAACGCCGGGATCGCTCGGATCTGCTCATCGCTCAGCTCTTCCCAGAGCAAGCCTCGTGGTCGGCGCGGAGGTTCGCAGTGAATGACTTCGTCCGGGGTCACGATGACGTCGACTCTGAAGTCGTGGTCGGTTTCGGGTAGTTCCTCGTCGACGACTTGGAGGTTGTGGACCGTCGTGACGATGGTGGTTGCTGGGCCGATGAGCGCGGCTTCCTGGAGCAATGCGACTTCGATGTCGGAGTAGCCGGCGCCCTTGCCGAGGCGGACGCCTCGGCGGTTCACGGCCACGCTGCCGCAGACGATGAGATCGACCGACCGCATCTCGCTGACGTCGACCTGCCGGGCGATCTGCGCGGCCGTGTTCTTGTTGGCGGCTTCGGCGGCCGGAACGGTGAGGGTGCGCGGGTCGAGGTAGTAGAAGGGCTTGGGCGCGGCCAGCTTGGGCACGGCCATGTAGAGGGATTTGCCCTGTTCAAGAGCACGCGCCCGCACTGGGGCTTGGGCGGTGTCGGGAACGGCCTTGACGACTCGTGCTGACTGCCATTGCGGGAGCCCGGCGAGGCGGTCGGCCGCGCGGTCGGCGCCGACGAAGTTCGGGATGCGGCCGTGCACTCCGGCGGGTGCGGCCTGCTCGCGTTCGAGGAGATCCCAGATGCGTTCGCGGACCGCTTGTTTCTGCTGGTCCACGTTCGCCATGGTGCCGCTCCTACGTCGTCGCCAGCAGGGCCAGCACCCGATCGTAGACATCCTGGACGGCGGGCACGTGCCGCCAGGGCTGCAGCTCGCGGCAGGCAGCGAAGACGATGTTGAGCCCACCGCCGCCCCAGGTGAGCTCGATGACGTCGACGGCCTGGTGAAGTACGGCGGCCGCGTCATCGGGTCGACGTTGGCGCAGGTAGGCCAGGCTCAGGTTGCCTAGCACGATGGCCTGCGATTTCGAGCGGTCCCGAAGTTCGTGGGCCGTGGCTTCGAGGATGGGCTGGGCCTCCTGCGGGCGGTCGAGGAACAGGTAGCAGGAGCCGGCCAGGCGGCCTGGCTGGGTTGGCGAGTACAGGTCGCGCGCCAGATCATCGTCATTGATCTGGTCGAAGTGCCTGTCGGCCGCGGTGAGGGCCTGCTCGCAGTCGCGTCGCTGGCCGAGCATGGCATGGGCTTCGGCGGTGTGGAGGGTGGCCAGGCCGGCCAGGACGTGGCTGGTGCCGTCGGCGGCGTCGGCGGTTTGGCGGGTGAGGCGCAATCCGAGGACCGGGTCTTTGTGGCCGTACAAGGCGACAAAGCTCTTGCGCAACAGGGCGAGGCTCTCGGAAGCGTGATCCCCGATCTCGCGGGCGGCTCCCACCGCCTGGTCGAGGTAGGCCGTCGCCGTGGTGTGGTCGCGTCGCTGGGAGGCGTCCCACACGAGCTGGCCCATGAGGATGGCGCTCTCGGCTTCGGCTGTCCTCAGCTCGCGGCGCACCCGCGGCTTGGTGGCATGGGTGCGCAGGAACGCGACTTGACCAAGGCATTGGCCGGTCTCGGCCAGCAGTGAGGTGGACGGGGCGCTGTCGTAGCGCTCGTCGAGCAGCTGCACCTGTGACCGCAGCCGGGCCGCTGCCACCAGATCGACCTTGGCGGGATCGGCCAACGCCCGAACTAAGGTGTCGTCACCGTCGTCGGCGATCCGAGGCGCGATGCCGCGTTCGAAACGGACCTGAATTTCCGACTCCGCCTGGCGCAGGGCTGTGTCCAAGATGCTCTGGGTGTACGGCAACAAAGTGATGGTGCGGCCGCGAGCCTCCCACTTGTTCACCGTGCGGGCATCCACGCCAAGAAATTCAGCAAAGCGGCGGACACTGAGGCGCATTGCCTGACGAAGGATTGCTGCCTCGGCTCCGGTCCAGGTTTGCACGGTGGACATGTTGACACCGTCATCTCTTGCCGGGGGACGCTGTGTCTCCACAGTACGTCACTAGTTCCTCACCCGGGCATCATCCGGGCGTTCCCGGCGGCCATGACGTCGACCAGTCTGTTTACCGGTACTGGCACCGATTGCGCTGGTCGTGCATTGTCCTGCGGCCAACCCGCATCGCCGCCGCCACGAACAGGTTATGTCTGACGGGAGATGCCAAATGGAAACCTTGGTCATCGGATCATGGGTCGGCCTGCGAGAGGGCTGCGAGATCACGAGCGACGTCGGCGGGAGCGACGTTGCACGATTGACGGTGCTTGGTAGTGGGCAGCCGTTCGAGATGGAATTTCAGGCAGAACCACTTCGCCAGTTCGTTGAGCGTGGTGCTCAAGCGCTGGCTGAAATGGAGGCGCTCGCCGTCCAAGAGGGAGCTTCGCAGGCCGCCCGCGAACATGCTGAGGCCGACGAGACGGCAGGTGTTCGCCCGTGACGCGCTCAGCGGGCGACCTGGCCCACGAAGACAACGTCTTGATGGCGGCCATCGCCCACGTCAACAACCAGCTCGGCCGCTACGTTCTGCGCTTCCTCGATACCGACGCCGGCCGGGCCGACCCGGTGAGCCCAAGCGCCGAACGCGCACTGGCCGATTCCGTGGCAGCCATCGCCGAAGGACTCACCTCACGGGCTGCCCGACGTGAACGCCATGGTGAGCCGCCCATGCTTGCATGTTCATCCTCGTCCGCGGTCCGCACTGACGATGTCTAAGACCTCATCCGCCCAGGACCGCATCAACTACGCCGCGCTCGCGCCGAACGCGCCGTACATCGCCTCATGGACCGACGAGGAAGTCCCTCCCACCGCGATCATCGAGCGGCCCGGCCGAGGAATCGGCTACGCCGACGAGACGATCCACGATCGCGACCGCAACGGCGTGCTCTGGCTCCGCGCCCTCTCGCGACCACGTCAAGGCCAGCCGCTGTTCGCCAAGGTCCATCCCTTGCGGCAGCGGCGCGCCATGCGCCGGCTGCTGTGCAACGTCTGCGCCAGTCCCGCTCACCGCTCCGAGGACGGCGTGCTCTGGCTGCTCAAAGACCACCGCACCGACTGGCCAGGGTGGCCACAGCACATGGCCCTCACGGAACCACCGGTCTGCCTGCCCTGCGTGCGGCGGTCAGTCCGGTTGTGTCCCGCTCTGCGCCGCGAAGGCGCGGTCGCCATCCGCGTCCGCCACGCTCCAATCTCCGGGGTTTACGGCACCCTCTATCGCTGCGAGGGCGGGCTCGCGGTTGCCACGGAGGACACCACGGTGTCCTTCGACGACCCACGCGTGTGCTGGATGCGGGCCGCCAAACTCGTGCGCGAGGTCGGGGACTGCGCCATCGTGGACATCAACTGACTCGCCGCATGCACCTCGGCCGAAGGACGGCTGAACCATCGAGAACCGCGGATCACTCCCCGATGGTTCAGCCTTGTCGATCCGCATGACGCTGTGACAGCAAGTTGGTGTGGGGAGCCTGTACGGGGTTTCGGGGTCACTCCGTTGTCACACCTATTTCTGCAGGTCACGCGCAACAGAGTGACTGCGTGACAGGTGTGACACCCTCGATGAGGTGGATCTACCGCGGAGGTCGCCGCGAACCTGTCGCTGACGGTAGCGCGGGTCAGGCCGCCGTCACCAGCTGCTCAGTAAGGCCAGGGTCGGCCTTAGCCGGTAGTTCGAACAGCGCCCCGGACCATCGGCCGGCCACATCGACCGTGCGCACGTGCTGTGCACCAATCGACCGGTAGTAGTCCTGTAGTCGCAGGTTGGTTCGCCACGCGTCCCAGCGCACCAAATCGAGACCGGTCCGCGCCGCGTGATCCTGTGCCCAGCGAATCATGAGGGCGCCGATGCCTTCGCCCTTCCGGTCGATCTTCGTCGTCATCTTGCTGACGTAGGCGGCTTGCTCTCGTAACTCGTCGGGCGTCCAGAAATCGGGGTCGCCGTCCGTGCGAACGGTTATCGTTGCTATCGATTCGCCGCCATCATCGATCAGCCAAGTTTCGCCACGTGAGATGTGGCTGGTGAGTCGCGTTCGGAACGTGTTTCCCGTACTCCATTGATCGCTTCCCGTGCTGCGCAGCCAGTGAATTCGTGCGTCGAGCAGCGTCATCACGGTGTCGAGGTCTCCGGCGCTCGCCAAACGAATCTCGTAGGGCATCGCCATGAGTCAGTTCTCCGCTGTCTTCTGGCGTTCGAAAAGCACCACGTGCTTCGTCCCGACGAGCACGTTCACCGTGTGTCGAACGGGCTTGTCTTCGGCGGTAAACCCTGTCACTCGATGAACGAGTACGGGCGTTATCGTCGCAAGATCCAGGCGGGATGCCTCGTCGGGCAGCGGCATTCGAGTCTCGATCTCGTCGATGGCTCGCACCTGCTCGTAGCCGAGATCCGCGAGAGCCTGGTTCGTGCCGCGTGCTACGTCGGCCGGGTTCACGATTTCGGAACCCGCCACAAGGTCAAGGGGATAGAACGAGTCGTTCAGGTTGAACGGTTCGCCGTCCAGGTAGCGGATGCGCCTACGCGCGACCACCAGCTGATCGGCGCCGAGTTCGAGTCGGGTCGCGACTCGTTCAGGAGCCTGGATGATCTCGACGTTGATCTTCTGGGACGGCTCTCGCCCCAAGGTCGTCTGCTCCTCCATCCATCGGTCCATCTCCGGGCTTGTCGGATGGGTTCGCCACTCCGCTTGGGGCCGGTAGTACATGAGCTCGTGCTCGCGCACGAAGTAGCCCCGCGGGCGTGCTGACCTGATCAGGCCCTCGTTGACCAGGGCGGCCAGGCCCTGCCGGATCGTCGCGCGGGCCGCGTCGAACTTCTCGGACAGATCCTTCTCGGTTGGCAGTTGGGCACCGGTGGACAGCTCGCCCGAGGCGATCATCTGCCGCAAAGAGTCGGCTACCTGCTGATACACCGGCTTGGACGTGTCCGTCCTGCGTGTGGCCATGCGTCGAGTTTGCCCTGCTCAGCGGTCATTGTCTAGTCAATCCATACGAAAGGGTTGACGTGTCCTGGGGTCAATGCCAGTCTGTTCATTGTCTAGTCAATACAGACAGTGCAGACCATGGAGGTTCAGTGGAAGCCCAGGAGGAGCCGTTCTACCCGGACGGCCTGACTGATGAGCACATCGAAGCCCTGTTGAGCGAGGCGCGGACGGTCTGGGCGACATCGGCTCGCGCGACGTCGGCATTGCTGGACGGGAGCGCGGCCGAGCGTCGACACCGCCGGATGTCCCGCCGCGCGATCAGCGCCGTTGTTCGTGCGCTGCCGAGCGCCGACCGTCCCAGCCTCCACCGGGACAGCGAGGTGGCGTGATGACGACACGCGATCCGTCCCTGATCAACCCCGGCCCGGTGAAGACGCCGGCAAGCAACCCACACCGGGTCGGGGCTCCCAACTACCTGCAAAGAAGTGGAGAGGCCCCAATGGTAGGCACCAACAACGCACCGGGCCATGCGCCGGATCGGCGTGCACAGCGCCGGCTGGACGAGGCCGCGCGTGCCGAGCAGGCACGTAAGAACGCGATGGTCCTCGCGGAGATCGAGACCGCGAAGGATGCCGCGCAAGCCGAGCGTGAGCGTGCGGACTTGGCGCACAGCGCGGAGCTGCGGCGGCAGGTTCGCGCCGAGAAGGACGCCCGACGCGCGACGGCACGCACTCGGCGCGATGCTCACGTTGCGGCCGTGCGCGGCTGGGTCGGCGCGCACGTAGTGGACCTGCTGATCTACCCGCTCGCGCTGGTGTCGGCCCTGATGGCCGTGCCCGCCATGGCCGCGTACGGCTACAGCCTCTACCACTCCGCGACCGGGCTCGCGTTGTTCTTCATCACCGAGCTGGGCATGTGGGCGTTCTCCCTCGCGGTGCACATCACCCGGCATCGGCACCCGGAGCGTCCAGTGTGGGCGTTGCAGATTGGCGTGTGGGCGTTCACCGCGGCCGGGTTCGGCGTGAACTTCGGCCACGGTGTCGAGTCCACCGGCAGCCTGTTCGACGGCGCGGTCGATGGGTCTGGCGAGCGTGGCCGGCGTGGTGGCGCACCAGCTGGTGACCGCATCGCCGCGCCGGTCCCGCGCTGAGCGGGACGCCGCTGAGGATGGCCGCGCGGATGGCGCGCAAGGTCGCTCGCATTCAGCGCGCCGCCGTGCGCACGGCAGTGGCCCGGATCGACGCGGACGGTACGGCGCGACTGGTGTTCACGACCGGCACCTACACGCTCAAGCGGTCGGCACGGTCTGGAGCCGGTCACCACGCCGCCCGACGCGCCAGCGCCGGCCGCATCGGAGTCGGCCAAGTCGACGCGGAAGGCGCGGGCGCAAGGCGCGTTCGCAAGCTGCTTGCGGACTACGTCAACGACGCGCGGGCCTCCTGGTCGCCGGGCGTCGAGATCACCCCGGCGTGGGCACGCCGCGCCACCGGCTGCTCTGCGGGCCTGTCGTCGAAGGTGGCCGCCGCGCTGCGCGAGCAGATCGCCGCATCCCACCCGGCCGTGACGCACGACGGACGGGAGGCCGCGTGATGAACAACGGCAACCACTCACGCGCCCGTTCACGAGCACTTCACGAGATCACCACGGAGGAGTTCGATGAACCACGCGGAAGACGTTCACGAGCACCTGCCCGTGAACGGGTCGGTGAACGGTCCGACGCCCGCCAACGTGATCCCGTTGCAGTCGCGCCGGGACGACGAACGGCGAAGGCGCGGACACCGCGTACGAGATCGAGCTGGACGAGCCTGCGCCGGCCGCCGCCGCGGTGCCGGTGGACACCACTCCGTCCGTGCCGGTGCCGGTTGCGGACGAGCGCGCGCCGTCCGATCATCCCGCCGCAGCTACGGCCGGCGAACCTGCAAGGCCACGGTGCGCCGTGTGGGTGGCCGTGCCGCGCACGTGGCCGGGTTCCACGCGGTCCGTTCGCCCTGGTACGGGCTCAAGGTCGGCTGGTACGCGCTGCGTGGCCTGCTGCGCGTGGCGGGTGGTCAGATCCGGTGGTGGTGGGTGCCGGGCGCGTACACGATGGAGCAGCACGCCGCGAACACCAACCAGTTGCTGGAGTGGGAGCGGGTGCACCGGCAGATCAAGGCCACCCGCGTCTGGCGCGGCGTTCGTGCTCGGTGTCGAGCTGGTCGCGCTGGGGATCGGCTTCCCTGGTCCTGTTCGCGCTGGTGCCGACCGTGTGGCTGCTGCTCGCCGGCGCTGGCGTGGTCGCCGCCCTGGCGCACTACGGCCGTCCGGCCGGCCGGACCCTGATCGGTACCGCGGTGGTCGCCCCGCGGTTCCGCAAGCTGAACTCGGACATCGTGTTGCGCGCCTACTACGCGGCCGGTCTCGGCAAGCCGGACAAGCCTGATCAGCAGATCCAGTTCGGTTCGCCGATGGCGCGCGACGCCCGCAACACCGGTTCGCAGGTGGTCATCGATCTGCCGTACGGCAAGGGCTGGTCGGACGTCATGAACGCCAGGGAGAAGATCGCGTCCGGTTTGGACGTTCACGTGAACCAGGTGTTCCTGACTCCGGACAAGACCTCCGTCGCGGCGGCACACGCTGTTCGTGACCGACCGGGACCCGCTGGCCGTGCCGGCGGGCACGGACCGATCTGCTGGACGGCAAGCCGCGCAGCATCTGGCGGCCGGTGCGGTTCGGCAAGGACGAGCGCGGCAACCTGGTCGAGCTGGCGCTGATGTGGGTGTCGGTGCTGGTCGGCGCGCAGCCGCGCAAGGGCAAGACGTTCTCCGCTCGGCTGATCGCCCTGCACGCGGCGTTGGACCCGTTCGTGAAGCTGATCGTGGTGGACGGGAAGAACTCGCCGGACTGGATCAAGTTCCGGCTGGTCGCGCACCGGATCATCTTCGGCACGCACCCCAACCCGAACGACACGGACCCAGTCGGCAACCTCGTGGCGGTGCTGGACGAGATCCTCGCCCACATCGACAAGGTGAACCAGATCCTCGCCGGTCTGCCGGTCGACGCCTGCCCTGAGGGCAAGCTGACCGAGGAGCTCGCGCGCGACCCGCGCTACCCCGACCTGCGGGTGCTGGTGCTGGTCATGGAGGAGTTCCAGATCTACTTCGAGACCGAGGACCAGGCGGTCAACAAGGACATCGCCGGCAAGCTGTCCCGCATCCAGGCCGTGGGACCGTCGGCCGGGGTGGTCATCCTGTCCAGCTCCCAGAAGCCCTCCGGGGTCGGCGCGGGCGACGTGGGCCGGCTGTTCAACCGCTACCGCGACAACCACGCCGTCCGGTTCGCGCTCAAGTGCGGCAACCGCATCGTCAGTGAGGCCGTGCTCGGTGGCGACGCCTACGCCGAGGGGTTCGACGCATCCGCGCTGCCGCTGGGCAAGGACTACCTGGGCGTGGGCCTGCTCTACGGGCAGTCCGACCACACGCCCGACGGTGCGGACCTTCCTGGCTGACCACGACGACGCGGAGAAGATCCTCATCGCTGCCCGCGCGCACCGGGAGCGGTGCGGCACCCTCACCGGCCAGGCCGTGGGGGAGGAGATCGCGCGTGAGGTGCGCGACGTGCTGGCCGACGCGTATTCCGTGTTCAACGGTTCGACTCGGCTGCCCTGGCAGATCCTCGCCGGCCGGCTGGTCGAGCACGCACCCGAGCACTACGCCGACATCACGGCCGACGCGATCAGCGCGCAGCTGCGCGCGCTGGGCGTGCCGAGCGTGAACGTCAAGTGGGACGGCCAGGTGCTCAAGGGCGCCAAGGCTGACGACATCCGGGCCGCGATGTCCCGGCGGGGACATTCACACACGGTAATCGTCGCGGCCGTCTCTGAGCGGTCGGTGGGGTAGCGGCAGCCCCGCTACCGGTAGCGGCTCCGCTACCCCACCCCGCTACCTCCCACAACCAATCTCACCAGGCCTATTTCCGCAGGTAGCGGGTAGCGGCCCTGGCTCACCACGCCCGAAAACCGGCTCTCTGGAGACATCCATGCCCACGCTCGCCGCTACTACGGCGTCCGCCATTGCTACCCACGGTGACAGTCTCGCCGGCCTGATCCCGATCTCAGTTGTCGTCTTGGCGATCGTCACGGCCGGCTATTTCGTCAAGTGCTGGCTCTTTCCGTTCACCACCTGCCGCCACCACAACGCCCGCAACTCCTGGCGCTGCCGCTGCTGCGAGGGCACCGGCCGCCGACTCCGCGCCGGCCGCCGCCTGATCAACCACCTCCGCGCCACCCGCCAGCGCTGACTGTCCACTCCGGAAGGAATCACCTTGTCCACACCAGACCCTGACAACCTGTTGACCGCCGCGTTCGCGGCCGCCGCACGCGGGTGGCATGTCTTCCCGCTGCGGCACGGCTCGAAGGTCCCGCCGCTGCACGGTGTCCGCCGCTGCCCTCAGCGTGGACTCTGCGCAGACGGTCACGTCGGATGGGAGCAGCGCGCCACCACCGACCCCGTCCGCATCCGGTCCGCGTGGTCGGCCTGCCGGTTCAACATCGGCATCGCCACCGGACCGTCCAACCTGGTCGTCATCGATCTGGACACACCCAAGCCCGACGACGACCCACGTCCCGCGGAGTGGGACATGGCGGGCGTCCACGATGGACAGGACGTGCTCGCGGTGCTCGCCGATCGCCACCAACAACCGGTACCGGCCGACACGTTCACCATCGCCACCCCGACCGGCGGACTGCACCTGTACTACCGCGCGCCTGCCGGCACCGCGCTGCGGAACACGGCCGGCACGCTCGGCTGGAAGGTGGACACCCGTGGGCACGGCGGCTACGTCGTCGGTTCCGTGTCGTCAGTGGACGGTCGGCGCTACCGGGTAGTGGTCGATCTGCCGATCGCCCCGTTGCCCGCGTGGCTGGGTGCGCTGCTGAGTCCCGCTCCGCTTCCAGAGGTGCCAGACCGGCCGGTGCGGGTCGCATCGGGTCGTCAGTCGCGGTACCTGGACGCCGCCGTACGCCTGGAATGCCAGAAGGTCCACGACGCCGCCAAGGGGCAGCGCAACGCCACCCTGTACGCCGCCGCGGTCGCCCTCGGGCAGCTCGTGGCCGGCAAAGAACTTACCGAGGACGAGGTAACCGTCCAGCTGCTGACGGCCGCCGGCCGACACATCGCGGTCGGCGCGTACAGCGAGCACCAGGCGCGCGCCACCGTCGCATCCGGCGTGCGGCGCGGCGCGAACCGGCCCAGGCGGGTGGCCTGATGAACACGCCATCCACCCGAGCACTGCACGCCGTGCCCGCCAAGCCTGACCGCCGGACACGGTGGACTGATGCGGAGCTGTTGCGACAGGAGTTCCCGCCGCCGCGCTGGGCCGTGCCCGGCCTGCTCTGTGAAGGGCTGAACATGCTCGCCGGCGCGCCGAAGCTGGGCAAGTCGTGGCTGTCGCTCGGGATCGGCGCGGCCATCGCCAACGGCGATCCGGCGTTGGGCGGGATCGAGGTCGAGCGCGGGCCCGTCCTCTACTGCGCGCTGGAGGACACCGGCCGCCGGCTCCAGTCCCGCCGACGCCAGATGCTCGCGGCCGGGAGCCGGGCCGCAGCGCTACTCACGTTGGAGACGGCGTGCCCGACCATGCCGAGTGGCGGGGACGCTGTCATCGTCGAGTGGATCGAGCAGAACCCCGGCGCGCGGCTGGTCATCGTCGACACGTTCGAGAAGATGCGCGGCCGCAACCCGCAAGGCGTGTCGGCCTACGCCGCGGACTACGCCGCGGCCGGCCGGTTCAAGACCGTCGCGGACAACTACGGCGTGCCCATCCTGCTCATCCACCACGTCCGCAAGCAGGCCGCGGAGGACTGGCAAGACCTCGTCTCCGGCACCAACGGCCTGACCGGCGCTGTGGACGCCACGCTCGTACTCGAGCGCTCGCGCGGGCAGGCGGACGGGGTCCTGCACGTCACCGGCCGCGACGTCGTGGAGAACGACTACGCCATGACGTTCGACGGCACGTTCTGGACCAAGCTGGACGGCCCCGCATCTGACTACGAGCTGGGCGACACCCGCGCCGATCTCGTCCGTCTGGTGCGCGAGTACCCCGGCAGCAAGCCGGCCCAGCTCGCGGACGCGCTCCAGCTCCCGGCCGCCAACGTCCGGCAAGCCCTGTCTCGCATGGCCAAGGCCGGCCAACTGCGCGTCGCGCCGGGCGGGGCCTACTTCCCGCCCGAACCGGGTGACCAGGCCAGTGACCCGCCACCGCTGTCACACCTGTCACTCAGTCACTCCCCAGCCTCTGACCAGGGAGAACTGCTGTGACATCGCTCGTGACAACCACCACGCCCCGTCACTCCGACGACTCGATGCGTCAGACCGGAGAGGAGTTCCACATGGCTGGGACCAAGCAGGCCGCGGGCGAGCAGGACGCAACGGTGCGGCTGCTGCTCACCGTCGAGGCCGCCGCCGAGCGGCTGTCCATCAGCCGCACCCGCATGTACGCGCTCATCAAGTCCGGAGAAGTGGCGTCTGTGCGTGTCGGCCGGCTCCGCCGCGTCCCCGTCGCGGCCCTGGACGCCTTCACCGCACGTCTGCTCACGAGCCAGCACGCAGCCTGACCTGGGGAGAGACTCGAATGGCACGCAAACGATCCGAAGGCACCCGCGCACCCAACGGCGCATCGTCAATCTACTTCGGCAGCGACGACAAGTGGCACGGCCGAGTAACCGTAGGCGTCCTCGATGACGGCCGCCCGGACCGGCGGCACGTCAAGCGCAAGACCGAAGCGGAGGTGATCCGAGCAGTCCGCGAGTTGGAGAAGCAGCGCGATGCGGGCAGGGTGCGCAAGCCGGGCCGCGCGTGGACGGTCGAGAAGTGGCTCACGCACTGGGCCGAGAACATCGCGGCGCCAACCGTGCGCCGAACGACGATGGTCGGCTACCGGTCGTCGGTGTACAACCACTTGATTCCCGGCGTCGGCGCGCACCGACTGGACAAGCTGGAGCCGGAGCACCTCGAAGCCTTTACGCGAAGCTGCAACTCCCGAAGGACAAGGGAGGAAAGGGTCTCGCGGCAGGGACGGTGCACCTGGCACACCGAACAGTGCGGGTCGCGCTCGGTGAGGCGGTCAAGCGTCGGCACGTCGTCGAGAACGTGGCGAAGGTCGCGAAACCGCCGAAGGTCGAAGAGGACGAGATCGTGCCGTTCACGATTGAGGAAGCACGCCGGATCCTCGCCATGGCTGCGGATATCCGCAACGGTGTCCGGTTCGTGGTCGCGCTGACACTCGGTCTGCGTCGCGGTGAGGCTCTCGGGCTGAAGTGGTCGGACCTGGACATCAAGTGGCAGCACGGTTGTGAGAAGGACAGCGAGTGTCGGGGAATGGCTGCGCAACTCTGCCCGGACCGTCAGCTGAAGTCCGCCACGATGACCATCCGACGTGCAGTCCAGCAGTTCGTCTGGCAGCACGGCTGCGCGGACGCGAAACCGTGCGGCAGGAAGTACGGCGCGCACTGTCCACAACGGCACAGCGGAGGAGTTGTCACCACCGACGTGAAGTCGCGCGCGGGCCGCCGCGCGGTCGGCATGCCCGCGCCGTTGGTGCACAAAATCGAGCGGCACCGCGAGCTGCAAGCGATCGAACGCGACCGTGCGGCCAACCTGTGGCGAGAGGAAGGATGGGTGTTCACCAGCCGACTCGGCGGCCCGGTCCACCCGACCGTGGATCACGAGGCATGGAAGGCCCTACTTCGCAAGGCGCGAGTTCGAGACGCCCGCCTACACGACGCTCGACACACGGCTGCGACCATGCTTCTCGTGCTCAAGGTGCCGCTGCCAGCAGTAATGGAGATTATGGGCTGGTCGGACGCCTCCATCGCGAAGCGCTACATGCACGTCCCGAGCGAGTTCCTTACCGCCGTCGCGGCCCAGGTAGGTGGACTGGTCTGGGCCAGCTCTGACGACGATGAAGAAGGCGACGCCCCACTGGCAGCGGTGCCCGTTTAGCCTGATCGCCTCGGAAACCGACATGACGAACGCCAGGTATTCAAGTGGATCCCTGGCGTTCTGCAGGGCTGGTGACACACCATGACCAGCTCGTCACCCTTCGGGCTCTTGTTCTCCTGCACGTCCATGCCAAGGGCGAACGGACTGTATGTAACTTGACAAGGCCCGAGAGCGACTAACACGCCATCCGGCTTCCGGTATCTAAGGTGGGTTACAAGTAGTGGGCGATTTGCACAAACTGGAGAATCCGTCTCCGATCCGTTGGGTGTTGGCGGTGCTGGCAACAGTCGTTGCTGTCGCTGTCATATACGTAATGATCCTATTTGCTCAAGCCGCCAATGCCGACAACAAACTTGTTAACTGGTTTGGAATTGCGACCGCGCTAGGTGGCGCTTTGGTGTTTGAACTGCTGAAGTTTTCCTTCACTGTAAGATCGCGTCATCTAGAGGAACTTGCGAACAAAATCCAACTCACGCCGGCAAAAATGGAAGAGCTGGCAAAGATCGTGGATGAAGTGAATAAGAAGCGTCAGCTGTACGCTGGAATAAGTACAGCAGTCGAGTTGCGCGCAAAGGCGCTGGCGTTCGAGGCCGAACGAAAGCAGCTCGCAAAGAGAGCACTTGAAGTGCAACGCGACTCAACGGAACTTGTAGCGCGCCAGCACCGCCTTGCGCTCGACATTGAAGCTAATGAATCCGCCGACCTGGCCAAGGAGATGGCTGAGGTTGTTGACAAGCTGGGGGTTTCCAGGCAAGACCGAATATTTGAACAATTGTGGAAGAGTATTGGTGCCGTTCCAGGTCTTCCTGCAGGGTATCTGGTAGGAAAGATCGCCGAAGCTGCGCAGCATCAAATGGAACGCATCATGGCGAAACGCTCTCAGTCGCGCATATCCGACCTTGAACTAGAACTGGAACTGGATCCTGACGCAGGTTCGAGCAGTACTTCGAGAAACGGTGACGCTGCGTGAGTTTTCGGGTTGTCGCCCGATGCCGCGCAGCTGTCCGAGCTCTGTCCATCATGTGTTCAAGCCCAGCCAATTTTACCGGCGCGCCGCCCTGAAGTGGGTCGGTGGCGGTTATTGGTAAGGATACGCCATCAGAATGGCGTACCTAGTTGCTCGATGGCGGTACGAGCCCATTCGTTAGCCCCCTCTGCCGAGCCAGTAACGAGCCCGAACGCAACTGGTGCAAGATACCCCTTCAATGCGTTGAGTGCACGCCGCAGCTTTCCTCGGTCAGGTTGCGCCTGGGTAACTTCGGCGAGCGCTTCGTTGGCGACCGTTTCGGCATCCTGCCTGTCGTCCTCAGGGAGTCCGACCTCGTGCAGCTTTCCAGGGTCTTGGCCACTGCTTGCGCGATAGCTTCGAAACCGGATGTGACATGTTCTGTCTGGGCGTGCTGGGTCTGATTCACGGTGTGGTTGCCCCCTTGCCAACTGTGCTCCGGTCACATCGCCATGGACGACAGGACCATTGTAGATGGTCGTACTGCGCGGGTATATGACATTCGGATCGGCGTTCACGGGGACGCTAATCGGATGCTTATCGAACTCCTGCTGAATTTTCTCCATCACCAGGGCGATCTCGCGCTCATTGATGCTGAACCCAGCCATGCTCCCATTCTCCATCTTCAGATCGTAGCCGTCGTCGGCAAGTGCGTTTCGCAAGCGAACAATTTTGACGCGGTCGGCGTCGTTCGACGCCGCGTAGACATCCGCAAGACGGGCAGTGAAACGGAGAACTTTCTCCACCGAGTCTGGATCGGTGAGATCGAGTGCAGAGAGACTGGCCCTGATGTCATCGCGCGTGGTCGACGGGAATAGCCACACCGAATGCGCACTGCCTCCGACGACCGACTCACCGCGAACCTCAGTGATGCCTGCGGCAGCAAGCGCAGGCCGAACGTCTTCTTCAAACTGCACACCGTCGGAGCCGAGATCGGCGATCGCGTTGACAGTCGCTTCGCTCAACAGCCCGTTAGTCATCAGGTGCCCTGCATGCCGACGGACACGGGTGTAGGTGTCATGCCGGTACTGTATGTCGCGTTCGTCGTGTCGGTCGCTCTATGGACGACATGACCCGGGGGGACTACGCGGACCGCCCTGTCGTGGGGCGGCCCGACATTGCGGGGCGACCGAGGTCTTTGTTCGGGTGCACCTTGTCGCCCGGTGCGCCGGGCCTTGGTCGTTGGATGAGCAACTGAGACCCTGACTGAGACCCACGCTCGACTAACACCGTGAACGCCCGGTGTCCAAGATCGCAGACACCGGGCGTTTCGCCTGGTCAGAGCGCGGAGGATGCGGGATTTGAACCCGCGAGGGCTATCACACCCAACACGATTTCCAATCGTGCGCACTAGGCCACTATGCGAATCCTCCGCCGGGCAGCCTACCGGAGGGGTTCGCGGGGGTTCGAAACCGCCTCTGGGCTGTGGGGCTCGGCCGTGCGCGTCCTGCTGTGCCGAGCGCGGAGGCTTAGCCCGGGGTGGACGGGGTAGGCCTTCCGGGCAGAACTAGCAGGAAGAAGAGGTGGGGACAATGCCTCACGACGATCGGCACGAACACACAGACGTCGACACCGGCACGGGCGTCGGCACCGACGGGAGCCTGCACAGCCCCAGCGAGGGTGTGGTCGACCATGGCTCCGACCACAGCTCCGACCTCGCGGACGGCGTCGGCACCGACGGCAGCCTGGTGAACCCGGAGAAGGGCGTGGTGGACCCGGACCACCACGCCCATCGAGACTGACCTACCGCGACGGCCACACTCCGTCGCGACCGTAGGAGAGCCCGCGCCGGAACAGATCTATGCCGGTGACGCAGTACGGAACCGTATCGGCAGGTAGGGACTCCAGCGGGTACCACGCGATGCCACCGCACTTGTGCGGCTCGGCGTTGCGTGGCTCGCCCGGCCAGCCGCCGACAGCCTCGAAGAAGAAGCCGATCCTCGCCTCGTCGCCGGGCTCACGGTGATGCACCACGGTGGCCAGGCGGAGGTCCGTCAGCTCCAGGCCGATCTCGTCCCACGCCTCCCGTCGCATGGCGTCGGCGAGGTCCTCGTCGGGCTCGACCTTGCCGCTCGGCAGGTTCCACTGTCCGTCGGCGAAGCCGGTGTTCTCGCGTAACGCGAGCAGTACGGCTCCGTCGCGCACGAGCAGCAGGAAGACGTCGGCGAAGGTCCGGAACTCCACGATCGCGACGCTAGCGGAGCCCACCGACAGCGCCGGCTCGTTGTGCGCGCCGCGGGGGCGGCGGGTCATGATCTGCGAAACGGTGTCGAGTTCTGGGGTGTCCCTATGCGACGGATGTGGTGGCTGCCGACCCTGTTCGTGCTGCTCTGGCTCGGGCTGGGTGCCTTCGGCGGACCCTACGCGGGCAAGCTCGCGGAGGTCGCCGAGAACGACAGTGCCGCGTTCCTGCCCGAGTCCGCCGAGGCGACCGAGGTCGCGCACCTGCAGCGGCAGTTCAGCGACCAGGAGGTCATCCCCGCGGTCGTCGTGGCGGAGCGGGACAGCGGCATCACCTCGGACGACGTCGACTACCTCACCGGCCGCGCCGCCGCGCTCACCCGCATCGAGGGTGTCGCCGGCCGGCTGCCGCCGCCCGAGCCGTCGAAGGACGGCAAGGCGCTGCAGCTCATCGTGCCGATCTCCGGGAACGGCAACCCGGGCGAGGTCGTCGGCGAGGTCCGTGACGCGCTCGCCGAGGGCGCGCCCGACGGGCTGACCGTGCTGGTCACCGGGCCCGCCGGGCAGATCGCCGACCTCATCGTGGCCTTCGGCGGCATCGACGGGCTGCTGCTGGTCGTCGCCGGCGCGGTGGTCGTGGTCATCCTGGTCGTCGTCTACCGCAGCCCGGTGCTGCCGCTCCTCGTGCTGCTCTCCGCCGTGTTCGCGCTCGGCACCGCGAGCTTCGTCGTGTACCGGCTCGCCGACAGCGGCACGCTCACCCTCAACGGGCAGAGTCAGGGCATCCTGTTCATCCTCGTGTTCGGCGCGGCGACGGACTACGCGCTGCTGCTGATCTCCCGGTTCCGCGAGATCCTGCGCGACACCGAGGACCGGTACACCGCGGTCAAGGCGGCCTGGCGGGCCACGGTCGCGCCGATCACCGCCTCGGCCGGCACGGTGATCCTCGGCCTGCTCTGCCTGCTGTTCTCCGAGCTCAACTCCAACCAGGGTCTCGGCCCGGTCGCCGCGATCGGGATCGCGGGCGCGCTGCTCGTCACACTGACGTTCCTGCCGGCCGCGCTCGCGCTGCTCGGCCGGGCCGCGTTCTGGCCGTTCCGGCCGGAGTACGGCTCGGCGAATCCGGAGCACTCGGGCATGTGGGGCCGGATCGCCGGGTTCGTCGGCGCCCGGCCGCGGGTGGTGTGGATCGTCACCACGCTCGTGCTGCTCGTGGGTGTCGCGTTCCTTCCGCAGCTCAAGGCCGGCGGCACCGCGCAGTCGGACCTGTTCCTGTCCGAAGTGGACTCCACGGCCGGGCAGGAGGTGCTTTCCCGGCACTTCGCGGGCGGCTCCGGATCCCCGACGGTCGTGATCGCCGACGAGGAGCAGGCGCAGGAGGTGCTCGCCGCAGCGCAGGTGCCCGGTGTGGACCAGGCTGCGGTGGCCGGCCGCAAGGGCGGGAAGGTTCTCATCCAGGCGGTGCTGGACGACCCCGGCGACTCGGAGGCCGCGTTGTCCACTGTGGAACGCATGCGCGCGGCGGTGCACGCGGTCCCGGACGCGGACGCCAAGGTGGGCGGTCAGACGGCGATCCAGCTCGACACGCAGCAGGCGTCCGAGCACGACCGAACGTTGATCATCCCGATCGTGCTCCTGGTGATCTTCCTGGTACTCGCGCTGCTGTTGCGAGCGTTGGTGGCGCCATTGCTGCTGATCGCGACCGTGGTCCTGTCGTTCGCGGCGACGATGGGCGTGTCCGCGCTGGTGTTCAACCACCTCCTCGACTTCCCGGGCGCCGATCCGGCGATCCCGCTATTCGGCTTCATCTTCCTGGTGGCGCTGGGGATCGACTACAACATCTTCCTGATGACGCGCGTGCGCGAGGAGACCGTCGCCACCGACACGAGGACCGGCACGCTGCACGGGCTCGCGGTGACGGGTGGCGTCATCACCTCGGCGGGCGTGGTGCTGGCCGCGACGTTCGCCGCGCTGTCGGTGATCCCCGTGCTGTTCCTCGCGCAGATCGCGTTCATCGTGTCGTTCGGCGTGCTGCTCGACACCATCGTGGTGCGTTCCCTCCTCGTTCCGGCCCTGACGATCGACATCGGCCCGAAGATCTGGTGGCCGGCCCGGCTGTCGCGTCCGGAGCCGGCTCGCGAGCCGGTCGGATCCGCTCACGGCGCCTCATCGAGTGGTGTGGACTGAGTGCCTGTGGCCTTGAGTTCGCTGGGTGGTTACGTGCGCTGCTTCGGCTGATGGCGTGAAGGCTGCTGGCGCGGCCGAGCACGGGCAGGCGTTGGTCAGCCCTGAGTGCGGTGAAGCTTGCGGTTCGTGCTGGGTCGAACGTGGCGTGCGTTTCGGACGGGGTGGGCGTCTGGGCTGACGGTTGTCTGGCGGCTGGGGCAGTGCGGCGGAGTTGGCGACGGGGCTGGGACGGCCGCGGTGATGCTGCGGCGGCGGACGGCTCCTCGTAGGTGAGGGTGGCGGCGAGGGAGAGGAAGCCGCCGATGTGGTTGGCCTCGCGGTCATCTCGGATGCGATGTGGACGGTGATGGCGCCACGGCAGAGCCAGTCACGCAGATCGTTGCGATCGTGGGTTGACTGAGGAACCGGCGAGGCGCGGCCGGGCGATCAGGGGCGGGCGGCCTCGTCGGTGGGCAGCGCGCCGGGCCTTCGGCGACGCGGTCTGTGGCGGGACCGGATCGCCGGAATCGCGGTCACCAAGGGGCTTGAGCGCAGTCGATCGAGTCCTGGCTGCCTTGCTCGTTCAGTACTGCGCGGTGCGGCTGATGTCGTGGATCTTTGCTTTCGGGGTGTGAACGGGTTGTGTGCCGCTCGTCCGGTGTCGCGTGGCCCGGTTGGTGCCGACGGCTTGGTTCACGGGGTGAATCGGCGAGACGTCGTTGGGGTGGTTACTCCTAAAGGGATGGTGTGAGGTGTCGCCGGGCACGGTTGTTAGACGACGCGAGCGCGATCGCGGTGAGATGTCGCCCGATCATCTTTCGGTGTTGTGCGGTGCCGTTTGAGGCTGGGGCCGTGGCCGCCGGTCGGGAGCGGGGTGGGTGCTCTCGTGTCTGTTGGCTGGGTTGGAGTCGTCAGGGCATGTGGGTGCACAGCCAGGCCAGGGCTAGGGGGTAGCGGTACTCGATGGCGCCGTGTCTGGCTTCGAAGAGTTCGAAGTGGACGGTTCGTCCGGGACGCCCGCCTTGGCTACGGCTCGGCGGAAGGCTTGGGCGCCGAAGTCCAGGTGGTACTCGTCGCGGGTGCCGGCGTCTATCCAGATCGCGCGTTGGGTGCGGAGGGCCTCCGCGTACCGGGGCTCGCCGGCCATGAGGACCGGGTCCCAGGCCAGCCAGCGGGCCCACACGTCCGGAACCACGGCGCCCACGTCGTCGAAGGGCATGGTCACCGTGCCGTCCGGGTTGCCCGAGTACGCCGCCGCGTAGCCGTACATCTCGATCAGGTCCATGTCGCTGTCCTGCGTGCCCGTGCAGGCGGCCCTGCGCGGTCGGCGTGGAACCCTCGTAGGAGCCGTCGTACTCGTCGCGCAGGAGGCGGGCCACGTCGCGGAAGTCGGGCTGGTAGCAGACCTCGAACAGCGCGTCGCCGGCGTGCGTGGCCAGGGCGCCGAACAGGTCCGGGCGCAGCATCGGCGTGATCATCGCGCCGTAGCCGCCGCTCGACTTGCCCGTGATGGCCCGGTGGTCGCGGTCGGCGAGGGTGCGGTAGCGGGCGTCCACCCACGGCACGACCTCCTCGCACAGGTACGAGTGGTACGCGCCGGTGGCGGGCGAGTCGAGGAACTGGCTGCCGCCGACCGCGGTCCACGCGTCGACGTACACGACGATGGCCGGCGGGGTGTCGGTGGTGGCGAACAGCTCGTCCGCCAGCTCGGGGTACGGCCGGCGGAACGGCGCGCGGTTGAACCACATGGCGACGTGCCCGGTGTAGCCCTGGATCGTGTAGACGACCGGGTAACGCCTGCCCGGGGATCGTCGTCGTACCCGGGTGGCAGGTACACGTAGATCGGGCGTTCGTGGGGATCGCCGAGCGGGTTGCCGCGCAGCAGCTCGCTCTGCACGACACCCTGCTCGATACGACCGGCGAGTTCGGAGGACCAAGGCAACATGAGGCCACCTAGGTCGGTGTGGCGGGGAGCGCGGCGGGAGTCGGACCGGGTTCTGTGGACAACTGGATCCATTGTGGATAACTAGGCCGGCAGCTAGCCGCGGGCGGATCTGGGCCGCCGACGTGCCCAGGCCGTTCGGCGCGCCGAACCGCGGCGCCGGGTACCGCAGCGCCGCGTCCTCGTACCGGTGCATCCCTCGTGCCAGTTGAGGATGCCCGCCATCCAGTCCTTGAGCTCGTCACGTACGCCTGCAGCGCCGCCTGCCCCTCCTCGTCCAGCCCGAAGTCCTCGAACAGCGCCGGCAGCTCCTCGGCCAGCACGTGCTCGAACTGGCTTCATCCGCGAGGTCATCAGGTCGACCACGATCGGCGAACGCGCGGTCGGTGTCGACGCTCAGGAAGTTGCGCACCACCAGGACCGCGTTGTGCAGCTCGCCCTCGAACTCGATCTCCTTGCGGTAGGAGAACACGTCGTTGATCAGCGCCGCGTAGTCCATCGCCGCGTTCTCCAGCGACTGGATCGGCCGCGTGCGGTAGATCTCCGGCGGCAGCGACGCGCCGTGTGCGAGCCGGGCGAGCGAGAGTCGTCAGGTCCGAGCCGAACGTCTGGCGGCGCATCTCGATGTAGTCGACCGGGTCCGGGATCCGGTTCTGCCGGTGGTTGTCCAGCTCCCACAGCCACGCGTCCAGCATGTGCTCGATCGCCGCGCGGAACGTGCGGCGTGCCGGCTCGGCCATCGGCTCCGGACCGTGCGCCGCCAGACGTCGAGCAGGCCGCGCTCCAGCGCGTTCACCGGCGCGATCGGCGGCGGCCCCGCCACCGGCATCAGCTGCTTGAGCCGGTCGGTGCAGGCCCGCGCCCCGGCGAGGTCGCCCGGCCGAACCGCATGCGGGTAGTAGTCGTCGCCGTAGGTGCCCCAGGTCAGCCACATCGACGAGATGTCCAGCTCGTCGGCCGTCGCCCGCGGGTGGATGCCGGCCGCGCACAGCGGCAGGTCGATGTCGCGCAGGTCCGCTCGGTCCACACGCCCTCGTCGAGCATGCCCATCGAGTGCGCCCACGCGACGATGTGCTCGCGGCTGACCGTCGAGGTGCTCGCTCAGCCGCAGCGGGAACGGCATGTGGAACGTCGGGCCGCGGCCGCACGCCGACGTGCTCGTACGGCACGTGGCTGAACGCCCGCACCCGCTGCGGCAGCGTGGCCAGCACCGACGCGCCGATCCGCGCCGCCGACGTGCCAAGGCCCGACGGTCCACCCAGGACGGAGGGTTGGCCCGCTCGTTCATGTACCGGCTCGACCGCAGGTGCCACTCGTGCCCGCCGGACTGCCAGTCCTGCAGCCCCTTGACGTACGCCGCCACCGCGCGCCGCGTCCACGCCGTGCTCGGCGAGCAGCGGCGGGACCTCGGTCAGCGCGGTGTGCTCGAACTGGTGCAGCCGCGAGGTCAGCAGGTCGTTCACCGCCTCGGCGGCCTGCTGCGTGGTCAGCTCGAGGAACCGCTCGAACACCAGCACCCCGTTGGACAGCTCGCCCTCGTCGAGCACCTCGCGCTCGTAGGAGAACAGGTCGTTGCGCAGGTGCACGGCGTCCGCGAACGTGTCGCGCAGGACCTGCATCGGCCGGGACGCGGCGATCTCCGCGGGCACCTCGGCGCCGACCGCGTGCTCGATGAGGTTCGCCGACCACGGCGCGCCGCCGACCTTGCGCCGCATCTCGATGTACTCGATCGGGTTGGCGACCCTTCCTTCGTTGATGTTCGCGAGCTCCCACAGTGACTCGTCGAGCAGGTTCTTCGTGCTCTCCACGAACCGCTGCCGCCAGTCGGGCGAGTGTGCCGGCACGGTGCGTGCCCACAGGTCGGCGAGGCCGCGCTCCACCGGGTTCTCCGGCGTCGCGGTGATCTCGCCCGCGCACCGGCATGAACGCGGCCAGCCGGTCGAGGTACGCGCGCGCGCCGCGCAGGTCGCCGGTGCGCTTGTACAGCTCGAGGAAGTGGTCGTCGAAGTAGAAGACCCAGACGTACCAGTCGGTGATCAGGTCGAGGTCCGGCGCCGGCGCGTCCGGGTGGGTGTAGGCGCACAGGAGTGCGTAGTCGTGCGAGTCGAAGTCGTGCTCGTCCCAGATCGGCGTGCCGTGCTGGGGCACGTCGATCATGTCCATCTCGCAGGCCCAGGCCTTGCTGTGCTCGCGGGCGCCGCTCGAGGTTCGGGTTCAGCCTGGCCGGGTAGGGCATGTAGAACTCGGGAAGCTCGAACGGCTGCATGATCTCGAGGCAACCAAAGGCGCCGCGGTCCGGCCAAGAGCGGTTGACCGGTTGCACACGATCGGGGTCGGTGGATCGCCCGACCAGCCCAGTGGGTCCTGCGGACATGAAGGGGACCCCACGCACCCGACAGAGCCCGCTTATCCTTGCTGCCTTCCGGCCCTGGGGAGGTTCACGAGATGAACGCCGCGTGGGGTCCGAGATCAGTGTAGCGAGCCGCTCCGGCGGCTGCCGTGGGTGGCCGGGCTGTCGGTGCCGGCGGGTATGGTCCGTGCCGTGGCGCTCGCCCTCTATCGCAAGTACCGTCCGGCAACCTTCGCCGAGGTCGTCGGCCAGGAGCACGTCACCGAACCGCTCCGGGTCGCGCTGAACGCGAAGCGGGTCAACCATGCCTACCTGTTCTCCGGCCCGCGCGGCTGCGGCAAGACGTCCAGCGCGCGCATCCTGGCCCGCTCGCTGAACTGCGAGCAGGGGCCGACGCCGGACCCGTGCGGCGAGTGCGACTCGTGCATCTCGCTCGCGCCGGAGGGGCCGGGCAACGTCGACGTCGTCGAGCTCGACGCGGCCAGCCACGGCGGCGTGGACGACGCCCGCGAGCTGCGCGACCGCGCGTTCTACGCGCCGGCCTCCTCGCGGTACCGGGTGTTCATCATCGACGAGGCGCACATGGTCACCACGCAGGGCTTCAACGCCCTGCTCAAGATCGTCGAGGAGCCGCCGGAGCACCTCGTCTTCATCTTCGCCACCACCGAGCCGGACAAGGTGCTGCCGACGATCCGCTCGCGCACCCACCACTACCCGTTCCGGCTGATCCCGCCGAGCGCGATGCGCGAGCTGCTGGAGCGCAACGTCGCCGACGAGGGCGCCACCGTCGCGCCCGCGGTGTTCCCGCTGGTCATCCGCGCCGGCGGCGGCTCGGCCCGGGACACCCAGTCGGTGCTGGACCAGCTGCTCGCCGGGGCCGGCCCCGAGGGCGTCACCTACGAGCGGGCGGTCGCGCTGCTCGGGGTCACCGACGTGGCGCTCATCGACGACATGGTCGACGGGCTCGCCGCGAACGACGCCACCGCCGTGTACGGCACGGTCGACCGGCTCGTCGAGGCCGGCCACGACCCGCGCCGGTTCGCCTCCGACCTGCTCGACCGGCTGCGCGACCTGGTGCTGCTGCGTGCGGTGCCCGACGCCGGCGCCCGCGGGCTGGTCACCACGCCCGCCGACGAGCTGGACAAGATGGTGACGCAGGCCCAGCAGCTCGGTCCGGCCACGCTGACCCGCTACGCGGAGATCGTGCACACCGGCCTGGTCGACATGCGGGGCGCCACCGCGCCCCGGCTGCTGCTGGAGCTGCTGTGCGCGCGGATGCTGCTGCCCGGCGCCGTGCCGACCGACGCCGCCGCCGACTCGGCCGTGCTGCAGCGGCTGGAGCGGATCGAGCGCCGGGTGACGGCGTCCGGACCCACAGCCGCGGCGCCCGCGCCGGCGGCCGTGCCGACCGCGGAACCGGCCGTGCCAAGGCACCCGCGAGCACACCGGAACGCCCCGCCGCACCGGCCCGGCCCGCCGAGCCCGTGCCGCCGCCGAGCCGTCCCGCCGAGCCGGAGCAGCCCGCGGCCGACTGGCCCGCGCCCGCCCCGCCGGGCGGCAGCCCGCGAGCCGGCGCCGCCGCAACCGGCTCCGGCGGCGGCCGAGCCGGCCGGCGACGGGCGCATCGACGCGGTCGGCATCCGGCGGTCGTGGTCGGCCGTGCTGGAGAAGGTGCGCAAGATCAGCCGCAGCACCGAGGCCATGCTGACCAACGCGAGCGTGCAGTCCGTCGAGGGCGACACCGTCACCATCGGGCACACCGCCGCGCCGCTGGCCCGCCGCCTGGCCGAGCCACGCAACGTCGAGGCGATCGCCAAGGCGCTCGAGGGCGTGTTCGGCGGCAGCTGGCACGTCCGCTGCGTGCACGCCGACCAGAGCGGCGCCGGCACGGCGGCCGCGGCCAAGCCGGCACCAGTCCGAGCCGCCGACCTTCCAGCGCCCGACCCAGGCCGCGCCAGCCACCGCGCGAGCCCGAGCCGCCGGCCCGTGCCGGCGCCGAGCCGCCCCGCCCGCCTCGCCGGCGGCCCCGCGGGCCGACGAGCCGCCGCCCCCACCGGAGCCGCCGGACGAGGAGGACTACTTCTCCGCCGGGTGTCCCCGAGCCGGACGCGCCGCCGCCGAACCCCGAGGCGGACATGGTCAAGCTGCTCACCGACAAGCTGGGCGCGCCGCCGCTGATCGAGCGGCTCAGCCCAGGTAGGCGAGGATCGCGGCGGCGATCGCCGCCGCGTAGGACCGCTGGCCCGGCCGTGCTCGAGAACGCGGCCGCCTCGGCGGCGTTGCGCATGTTGCCGCACTCCACCAGCACCGCCGGCCGGGTCGACAGGTTCAGCCCGCCCAGGTCGTCGCGCGGCGAGAGGCCGGCCGACCCGATGTAGGTCGACAGCGGGAAGCCGGCCGACCGCAGGCCGTCGCGCATCGTGCGGGCCAGGCGCATCGACGGCTCGCCCTGCGCGGCGTTGAGCGGCGGTGACGAGTAGGCGACGTGGAAGCCGTGCGCGGACGGGTCGGTCGAGCCGTCCGCGTGGATCGACACGACCGCGGCCGCCGACGCGTTGTTGCCGACCGCCGCGCGCGCGTCGACGCACGGGCCGACGCCGGTGTCGTTCTGCCTGGTCAGCAGGACCTTGACGCCGCGCGCGACGAGGATGTCGCGGACCTGCAGCGAGACCGACCAGGTGAACGCGTGCTCCGGGAAGCCGGCGTTGGTGGCCGTGCCGGTCGTGTTGCAGGGCTTGGTCTGCCCGCGCCCGGCCGGCACCTGCCGGTTGATCGCGCCGGGGTTCGCCGCGTTCGCCGCCGTTGTGCCCCGGGTCGAGCACGACGACCCCGGACACCGGCGGGGGTGCGGGCTTCTTCTTCGGTGCGGCAGAGGACTTGGGCGCGACCGACGTGGTCGGCGCGGCCGAGGAGGGCGGCGGGGCGGAGGAGGCGGAAGCCGGCGGGAGGCTCGTCGCGGGGGTCGGCGTGCCGGCCGCCTGCGTGCCGCATCCGGCGACCGCGAGCAGGCACGTCACGACAGCCAGGGATCTCCGCACGCCAGCTCACGATGCCACACCGCCGGCACGGCTACGCTGGGACACGACACCGATGAGAGGAGCCGGCGTGCAACCCGGTGGCGTACCCGACATGCAGCAGATCCTGCAGCAGGCCCAGAAGATGCAGGAAGCAGCTCATGTCCGCGCAGGAGGAGCTGGCCAACACGGAGACCACCGGCACCGCGGGCGGTGGTCTGGTGACCGCGGTGGTGTCCGGCTCCGGCGAGCTGAAGTCGCTGACGATCGACCCGAAGGCGGTCGACCCCGAGGACACCGAGACGCTCGCCGACCTGATCGTCGCCGCCGTGCGGGACGCCAGCAGCAGCGCGCAGCAGCTCGCGGCCGACCGGATGGGCGGGCTCGCCGGCGGGCTGGGTGGGCTCGGCCTGCCCGGCATGTAGTCGCAGATGTACGAAGGCCCGGTCCAGGACCTCATCGACGAGCTCGGCCGGCTGCCGGGCGTCGGGCCGAAGAGCGCCCAGCGGATCGCGTTCCACCTGCTCGGCGCCGACCCGGCCGACATCGCCCGGCTGCAGCTGGCTCTGCAGAAGGTCAAGGAGGGCGTGGTCTTCTGCGACATCTGCGGCAACGTCTCCGAGGAGGCGACCTGCCGCATCTGCCGCGACTCCCGGCGCGACACGAGCGCGGTGTGCGTCGGTCGAGGAACCGAAGGACGTGCTCGCGATCGAGCGGACCCGCGAGTTCAAGGGCCGCTACCACGTGCTGGGCGGTGCGCTGGACCCGTTGTCCGGCATCGGGCCCGACCAGCTGCGGGTGCGCGAGCTGCTCGCCCGGATCTCCGACCAGGAGGTCACCGAGGTGATCCTCGCGACCGACCCGAACACCGAGGGCGAGGCCACCGCCACCTACCTGGTGCGCATGCTGCGTGACTTCCCCGGCCTGACCGTGACCCGGCTGGCCTCGGGCCTGCCGATGGGCGGCGACCTCGAGTTCGCCGACGAGCTCACCCTCGGCCGCGCGCTGTCCGGCCGCCGCACCGTGTGAGGTTCGAGCCCGGCCCGCCCCGGCTCGGGGACGTCACGCTCGTCGCGATCGACGGGCCGTCCGGGTCCGGCAAGTCCACTGTGGCCGATCAGTTGGCGGCGGAGCTCGGCGCGACCGTCGTCCGGACCGACGACTTCGCCACGTGGGACGACCCGGTCGCCTGGTGGCCCCGGCTCGCCGACGGCGTTCTCGAACCCCTCGCACACGGCCGCGCCGGGCCGTTACGCGCGCACGGAATGGACCGGCGGCGAGCCGCATTCAGGCGAGATCGATCACTCGTCAACCCGCCGAAAGTCCTGTTGCTCGAAGGTGTCTCCGCGGGCCGCCGATCGATCAGACGGCACCTCTCTCCGCGCTCATCTGGTGCGAAGTACCCGATCGCGCCGAGCGACTGGCCCGCGCTGTCGCCCGGGACGGCGAAATCGTCACGCAAACCGCTCATGGCCTGGCAGCGATTTCGAACGAGGCTGGTTCGCCGTGGACGGAACAAAAGCCGCCGCTGACCACAGTTTGTGATCAAGGACGGCCGCACCGTGCATAATCTGCGCTCGTGTTCCCGGATCGTGACCTCACCTGGTTAAACCTTGTGGAACACAGGGGCTAGGGTCTGCCTCCGAGCGGTGAGATCCCGACGAACTTTGAGGAGTGCGCGATGGCTTACCCGCGATCCGCGCGACCCGGCGCCGGCGCGTGTCGACGCACGCGGCGACGAGCCGGCGTGCGGCCGGCCGGGCGAGCGAGCCGCATGACCACACCACTCGAGGTCACCGACGCCGCTGCCGGTGCGCCTCCCGAGGCGACGCTCGGCGGACTCGCAGGGCAAGGCCATCCAGGGCCGCTCGCTCGGGCAGATCGCCTGGATGCGGCTCAAGCGCGACAAGGTCGCCGTCGGCGGTGGCGGGTTCATCGTCCTGCTCGTGATCATCGCGATCAGCGCGCTGCTCGTGGACCGGGTGTTCGGCTTGATCCAGCCCAACGCGTTCCACCAGGACCTGGTCAACCCCGAGACGTCGAGCCCCGAGGGGACCTTCGGCGGGATGAGCTGGTCCCACCCGCTGGGCGTGGAGCCGGTCAACGGCCGCGACATCCTCACCCGCATCTACGCCGGCTCCTGGATCTCCCTGCTGATCGCGTTCTCCGCGACCCTGCTCTCGGTCACCATCGGCACCGTCATGGGTGTGGTGGCCGGCTACTTCGGCGGCTGGGTGGACACCATCATCAGCCGCGCGATGGACGTCTTCCTCGCCTTCCCCCTGCTGGTCTTCGCGATCGCGCTCGCGGGCGTCGTACCCGACCAGGCCTTCGGCCTGGAGGGCGACAGCCTGCGCATCGTGCTGCTGATCTTCGTCATCGGCTTCTTCAACTGGCCCTACATCGGCCGGATCGTGCGCGGCCAGACCCTGTCCCTGCGCGAACGAGAGTTCGTCGACGCCGCGCGCAGCCTCGGCGGCCGCGGCCCGTACATCCTGTTCCGTGAGCTGCTGCCGAACCTGGTGGCGCCGATCCTGGTCTACGCGACGCTGCTGATCCCCACGAACATCCTGTTCGAGGCGGCACTGTCGTTCCTCGGCGTCGGTATCCGGCCGCCGACCGCGACCTGGGGCGGGATGTTGTCCGACGCCGTGCGGTTCTACACGCTGCCGCACTTCATGCTCTGGCCCGGTCTGGCGATCTTCGTTACCGTGCTCGCGTTCAACCTGTTCGGGGACGGGCTGCGCGACGCTCTTGATCCGCGATCGCGATGAGGTTCCCAACTAGAAGGGGTGCACCCGCAAGATGAAGAGAAAGCGCCTGATTCCCGCGATCGCCGCTGCCGCGGCGCTCGCGCTTGTGGCGACCGCCTGTGGCGGATCCGAGAGTGGCGGTGGCGACGACGGCGGCGGCGGTCCCGCATCCACCACGGAGCCCGCGTTCAACGCCGGCGTCGACAAGATCTTCAACCCTTCGGACAAGAAGGGCGGAACGATCAAGTTCGCCAACAACGGTGAGTGGGACTCACTGGACACGGCGGACACCTACTACGGCTACGCGTGGAACTTCTCGCGTCTCTACAGCCGGACGCTGCTGATGTTCAAGCCGGTACCGGGCGACGAGGGCAACACCCTCGTGCCGGACCTGGCCGAGGACATGGGCACCCCGAGCGACGACCAGAAGACCTGGACGTACAAGATCAAGAAGGGTGTCAAGTTCGAGAACGGCACCGAGGTCAAGGCGGCCGACGTCAAGTACGGCGTCCTGCGCTCGATCGACAAGGTCACGTTCCCGGACGGCCCGACGTACTTCAACGACTTCCTGGACCTGCCCGAGGGCTACGAGGGTCCGTACAAGTCGAAGGGCGTGAACACCGACTCGGCGATCGAGACGCCGGACGACTACACGGTCGTGTTCCACCTCAAGCAGGCGCTGTCGAGCTTCGACTACTTCGCCCAGCTGGCGTCCACCGCACCGGTGCCCGCCGACGAGGGCGGCAACCCCGGCGCGAAGTACCAGGACCACTTCATCTCCTCCGGTCCGTACAAGTTCGCCGACAACCAGCCGGGCAAGAGCTTCGCGCTGGTGCGCAACGACCAGTGGGACCAGAAGACCGACGACGTGCGCAAGGCACTGCCGGACCGGTACGAGGTCGCGCTGAACATGAACGCCGACTCGCTGGACCAGGCGGTCATGGACGGCTCCATCAACCTCGACATCGTGGGTGACGGCGTGGAGCCGGCCGCGCAGGGCACGATCCTGCCGGACCCGGACCTGAAGGCCCAGGCGGACAACGCCGAGCTGGCGCGTCTCTGGTACACCTCGATCAACCCGACGGTGAAGCCGTTCGACAACAAGGAATGCCGCCTGGCCGTGGAGTACGCGGCGGACCTGGCCGGCTACCAGACCGCCTACGGTGGCCCGTTCTCCGGCGGTGACGTCGCGACGACCGTGCTGCCGCCGTTGATCCCGGGGTACAAGAAGTTCGACCTCTACGAGACCGCGGAACACAAGGGCGACGTCGACAAGGCCAAGGACCACCTGCAGAAGTGCGGGCAGCCCGACGGCTTCGAGACCAACATCTCCTACCGCAACGAGCGGCCGAAGGAGAAGGCCGCCGCGGAGTCGCTGCAGCAGTCGCTCGGCCGGGTCGGCATCAAGCTGACCCTCAAGGGCTACGCGCAGGGTGACTACTTCTCCCAGTTCGCCGGCAACCCGCCGTTCGTGGTCGCCAACAAGCTGGGCCTGGTCATCAACGGCTGGGGTGCGGACTGGAACGACGGCTTCGGCTTCCTGTCGCAGATCGTCGACAGCCGGGTCATCCGGGACACCGGTGGCTCGTCGAACACGTCGGTCCGGATCCCCGAGGTCGACCAGATGATCGATGAGGCCGTCAACGAGCAGGACACCGCCAAGCGCGAGGGCCTGTGGGGCGACATCGACAAGCGGGTCATGGAGGAGGCGGTCATCCTTCCGGGTGTCTACGCCAAGAGCCTTCTGTTCCGTGGCAAGGGTCTGACGAACGTGTTCATCAGCCCGGCGTTCAGCATGTACGACTACCTGGCGCTCGGCGTCGACCAGGGGTAGTCGTCACTCGGTAACCCAGATGGTGAGGTGGCCGGTCCGCCCGGACCGGCCACCTCACTACGAGAACCGTTCCCCGCATTGGATGAATCCCGTTGATCACTTACATCATTAGGCGGCTGATTGCCGCTGTGGTGCTGCTCTTCATCGTCAGCGCGGTAACGTTCTCGATCTTCTTCCTGGTGCCCCGGATCACCGGGGCGACACCGGAGACCCTGGCCACCCGCTACGTCGGGCGTACGGCGACCGAGGAGACGGTCAAGCAGATCGCCGACAAGCTGGGTTTCTACGACTCGATCTTCTCCCAGTACGGCCGGTGGGCGAAGGGCGTCGTCGCCGGCGACGACTACGACCTCGGCGCCTCCGTCGAGCACTGCCCGGCCCCGTGCCTCGGCTACTCGTTCATCACCAGCCGGCCGGTGTGGCCGGAGCTGATCGACCGAATACCAGTGACGCTCTCCCTGGCCGTCGGCGCCGCATTCATCTGGGTGGTCGCCGGCGTGTCGATCGGCGTCCTGTCCGCACTACGAAGAGGCACGGTCTTCGACCGTGGTGCGATGGGCATCGCACTGGCCGGCGTATCACTGCCGATCTTCTACACCGGCCTGATGTCGCTCACGATCTTCAGCTACGGCCTGGGCTGGACGGCCAAGGCCGGCCGGTTCGTGCCGTTCGAACAGAACCCCGCGGAGTGGGCGTACTCGCTGATCCTGCCGTGGATCACGCTGGCGTTCCTGTTCTCCGCGCAGTACGCCCGGCTCACCCGGGCGGGCATGCTGGAGACGATGAACGAGGACTTCATCAGAACGGCGCGCGCGAAGGGCCTGCGAGAACGCCGGGTCGTGGTCAAACACGGCCTGCGCGGTGCACTCACGCCGATCCTGACGATCTTCGGTCTGGACGTCGGCCTCCTGCTGGGCGGCGCGGTGCTGACCGAGTCCGCGTTCTCGCTCAAGGGGCTGGGCCAGTACGCGGTGCAGGCGATCAACGACAACGACCTGCCGAAGGTGATGGGCGTGACCCTCCTGGCGGCGGTGTTCATCGTGATCGCGAACCTGATCGTGGACCTGCTCTACGCCGTCGTCGACCCGAGGGTGCGCACGTCATGACCGACCAGGAAGACATCTACTTGGAGCCGGACACCGGGCTCGAGGTCTCGGCCGAGCCGCCGCCCGCGTCCGGCGCGTACCTGGACGTGCGCGACCTGCGGGTGCACTTCCCGACCGACGACGGTGTGGTGAAGTCCGTCGACGGGCTGTCCTTCCAGCTCGACCGCGGCATGACGCTCGGCATCGTCGGCGAGTCCGGGTCGGGCAAGAGCGTGACCAGCCTGTCGATCATGGGGCTGCACAAGGAGGGCACCGCCGAGATGTCCGGCGAGATCCTGCTGAACGGGCAGAATCTCATCGGCATGGGCCGCGAGTCGGTACGCCGGCTGCGCGGCAAGGACATGGCGATGATCTTCCAGGATCCGCTGTCCGCGATGCACCCGCTCTACTCGGTGGGCAATCAGATCATCGAGGCGTACCGGATCCACCACGACGTGAGCAAGGCGGTGGCGCGCAAGCACGCCATCGACATGCTCGAGCGGGTGGGGATCCCGAACCCCAAGTCGCGCGTCGACGACTACCCGCACCAGTTCTCCGGCGGTATGCGCCAGCGCGCGATGATCGCGATGGCGCTGTCGTGCGACCCGGAGCTGCTGATCGCGGACGAGCCGACCACCGCGCTGGACGTGACCGTGCAGGCGCAGATCCTGGACCTCATCCGGGACCTGCAGCAGGACTTCAACTCGGCGGTCATCATCATCACCCACGACCTCGGCGTGGTCGCCGAGCTCGCGGACGACATCCTGGTGATGTACGGCGGCCGCGCGGCCGAGTACGGCAAGGCGGACGACATCTTCTCCGAGCCGCAGCACCCGTACACCTGGGGTCTGCTCGGCTCGATGCCGCGGCTGGACCGGGAACGCTCGGAGCGGCTGCTGCCGATCCCGGGCACGCCGCCGAGCCTGATCAACGTGCCGTCCGGCTGCGCGTTCCACCCGCGGTGCGCCTACGACGAGCTGAACAACGGGTTGAGCGATACCGAGGTCCCCGAGCTGCGCGACGTCGGCAACGGGCACCAGATCGCGTGCCACCTGTCCGCGGAGAACCGCCTGCGGCTGTGGAACGACGAGATCAAGCCGAAGCTCTAGAACGGGGACGATGTGACTGCGCAAGCCGACCAGGCCGCCTCGGCGCCCGCGCCCGACGAGGGCGAGGAGCTGCTGAGTGTTACCGGGCTGCAGAAGCACTTCCCGATCCGGCGCGGGCTGCTGCAGCGCAAGGTCGGGGCGGTACAGGCCGTCGACGGCCTCGACTTCTCGGTGCGCCGCGGCGAGACGCTGTCGCTGGTGGGTGAGTCGGGCTGCGGCAAGACCACCACGGGCCGGCTGATCACCCGGCTGCTGGAGCCGACCGACGGCAGCATCGTGTTCGACGGCCGGGACATCAGCCACATCTCGACGGGCAAGATGCGCCCGCTGCGCCGCGACGTGCAGATGATCTTCCAGGACCCGTACTCGTCGCTGAACCCGCGGCACACGGTCGGCACCATCGTCGGTGCGCCGTTCAAGCTGCAGAAGGTCAAGACCGAGCACGGCACCAAGAAGGCCGTGCAGGAGCTGCTCGAGCTGGTCGGCCTGTCGCCCGAGCACTACAACCGCTACCCGCACGAGTTCTCCGGCGGTCAGCGCCAGCGCATCGGCATCGCGCGGACGCTGGCGCTGCGGCCGAAGCTGATCGTGGCGGACGAGCCGGTGTCGGCGCTGGACGTGTCCATCCAGGCGCAGGTCGTGAACCTGCTGGAGGACCTGCAGAACGAGCTGGACCTCACCTACGTGATGATCGCGCACGACCTGTCGGTGGTCCGGCACGTGTCGGACCGCGTGGCCGTCATGTACCTGGGCAAGATCGTGGAGCTGGCCGACCGCAAGGGTCTCTACGAGCGGCCGATGCACCCGTACACGGTGGCGCTGCTGTCGGCCGTGCCGATCCCCGACACGGCGCGGCGCCGTCGCCGCGAGCGGATCCGCCTCACCGGTGACGTGCCGAGCCCGATCAACCCGCCGCCGGCGTGCCGGTTCCACACGCGGTGCTGGAAGGCGCAGGACATCTGCTCGGTCGAGGAGCCGCCGCTGGTCGACCTGGCGCCGGGTCACCGGGTGGCGTGCCACTTCCCGGAGAACGTGAACGAGGTGACTGTCGACCCGGCGGGCATCGCCTCGATGCCGGAGCCGTCCGACTCGGCGGAGTAGCCGCGTTCGTTGCCCGGTTCTCGAGCGGTCGTCGAGCGGGCGGCCGCACCCTGTCTCCGTCCGTAGCTGACGGGAGGCGGCATGCGTACCTCACCCTGGTCGCTCGCCGGGCGCACGGTGCTGCTGACCGGTGCCGCGGGGGCGGTGGGCCGGGCCGCGGCGACCGCGTTCAGCCGGGAGGGCGCGAAGGTCCTCGGCGTGGACCGGGACAAGGACACCCTCGTCGAGCTGATCGCCTCCGGCGCGCTCGCGGACGGGCAAGCCGGCGACCTGACCGACGAGGACTTCGTGGACCAGGTCGTGGCCGACCAGCCCGCGGTCGACGTGCTGGTCAACAACGTCGGTGCCGGCACGTCGCTGACCCTCGCGGACACCACCGACGAGGTGCTCGACCGGATGCTGGAGATCAACCTGCGGACCGCGTTCCGGCTGTGCCGCGCGTACGCGCCGGGCATGGCGGAACGGCGGCGCGGCAAGGTGATCTCCGTGCTCGGCGTGCACCCGGCGCCGACCGCGGCCTACGCCGCGGCGCAGGCCTCGCTGATCGGCTTCACGAAGTCGATCGCGCACGAGTACGCCGCCCACGGCGTGCAGTGCAACGTGCTCGCGCCGGGCCACCTCGCCGGGGCGAAACGGGCGGACGCGTTGACCGGCCCGCTACTGTTCCTGGCGTCGGCCATGTCGGACCACCTGACCGGCCAGGTGCTGGCGGTGAACGGCGGCGACAGCGTCCGGTGAGGTGCGGGCCACCTACTCGTGGCCGGCCGGTTCGTCGATCGATGTGACGGTGTCTGCGGGGGCGGGCCGCTGATCGCCGCCGGCGCGCTCCCCACGCCAACGAGCCGCTCGGTTCCCCGTTCGTACCGTCCGATGTGGACGATCGGGTCGCGCCCGGTCACGCTCGTCCAGCACCGGGCCGCGGCGCTGCGCGACCGGCTGGCGCGGCTGCAGCCCGACGCGTTGCTGCTGGCACAACGAGCCGCGGCCTGGGTGTCCGCTCTGGACGAGAACACGTCCGCGCACTTCCCGGCCGCTCGCATCGGGATGGCTCGTGGCGAGTGCGCCGGACGCACGCGCCGGACGGTCGCACGCCGTGGGCATGTGGTTAGCCGAGGGCGCCAGGCAGGGCGGCGATACCGCCCGCCTCGTGCGCGAGGTGCGTGCCGCCGTGGAGATGACGCCCGCCCGCGTGGTGGCGACCGTCCTCACCGGACTTGCGAGCCCCTGGCTGTCAGGGGGCGTCGTGTGACGAGGGTGCGTGGTCGTAGTAGGCGACCGTGCCGTCCCAGGCGCGCCGCAGGTAGCGGACCCCGTCCGTCGGCCGGGCCGGGAGGGGACCAGCAGCTGCCCCGGCGGCTCGCCCGGGCCCAGCGCCACCGACGTGCCGTCACCCGGCCCGCCGAACAGTTCGGCACGCACCGACCTGGCCGCGAACGAGTCGGCGAGCCCCGCCAGCGACTGCTGGTACTCCGCCGTGCCGTCCGGCCGGTCGTGGCCGGGATACCGGAACCACGCCACCTCGGGCTCCAGCGTCAGCCGCAGCACGGCCGGCCGGTAGACCAGCTGGACGCGCCAGTCCACGAGGTACCGCGCTCCGACGTGCTGGCGGAACGGGCGGTTGTCGTGGCGGTGGTACCCGACCACCGTCACCGACTCGAAGCCCATGCCGGCGAAACCGCCCACCACATAGACCTTCGCGCCCGCGCGCAGCCGGCGCAGGCCCGCGCGTGGCTCGTGCGCGGGACCGTACGGGCGGACCCGGCAGACGTTCGCGACGATCATCCAGACCGGGTCCATCCGAACGGGACCGTCAGCGGTGGGCGCGGTTGACCGCCGACACCACCGCGCGCAGCGAGGCCGTCACGATCGAGCTGTGCACGCCCACGCCCCACAGGACGCGGTCGCCGACGGTGCATTCCACGTACGCCGCGGCCCGGGCGTCGTCGCCCGCGGTGAGGGCGTGCTCGGTGTAGTCGAGGACCCGCACGTCGTAGCCCACCGACGCCAGGGCGTCGACGAACGCCGCGATCGGGCCGTTGCCCGCACCCGTGATCTCGTGCCGGTCGCCCTCCACCTCGACCGACGCGGCGATCTCGTCGTGGCCCTCGCCGTCGTCGCTGATGCGGTGTTCGTGCAGCACCACCGGTGCGGCGAGCGAGAGGTACTCCGAGTCGAACGTGGACCACATGAGCGCGGGCGAGACCTCGCCGCCCTCGTTGTCGGTGTAGCGCTGCACCACCTGGGAGAACTCGATCTGCAGCCGCCGCGGCAGGTCGAGCTGGTGCTCGGTCTTCATCACGTACGCCACGCCGCCCTTGCCGGACTGCGAGTTCACCCGGATGACCGCCTCGTACGTGCGGCCGACGTCCTTCGGGTCGATCGGCAGGTACGGGACCTCCCACGGGTGGTCGTCCACCGGGTGCCCGGCCCGGCCGGCCTGGTCGCGCAGGTGGTCGAAGCCCTTGTTGATCGCGTCCTGGTGCGAGCCCGAGAACGCGGTGAACACGAGGTCGCCGCCCCACGGGTGCCGCTCGGCGACGGGCAGCTGGTTGCAGTACTCGACGGTCCGCCGGATCTCGTCGATGTCGGAGAAGTCGATCTGCGGGTCGACGCCCTGGCTGAACAGGTTCATGCCCAGCGTCACCAGGCAGACGTTGCCGGTCCGCTCGCCGTTGCCGAACAGGCAGCCCTCGATCCGGTCCGCGCCGGCCTGGTAGCCCAGCTCCGCGGCGGCCACCGCGGTGCCGCGGTCGTTGTGCGGGTGCAGCGAGAGCACGACCGAGTCGCGGCGCTCCAGGTTGCGGTGCATCCACTCGATCGAGTCGGCGTACACGTTCGGGGTCGCCATCTCCACCGTCGCCGGCAGGTTGATGATCACCGGCCGGTCCGCCGTGGGCTGCCAGATGTCGGTGATCGCGTTGCACACCTCGACGGCGTAGGACAGCTCGGTTCCGGTGTAGGACTCGGGGGAGTACTCGAACCGGAAGTCGGTGTCGGAGCTCTTCTGCGCGTACTCGAGCACCATCTCCGCGGCGGACGTGGCGATCTTCTTGATGCCCTCGCGCTCCTCGCGGAACACCACCCGCCGCTGCAGGATCGACGTCGAGTTGTAGATGTGGACGATCGCCTTGTGCGCGCCCTGCAAGGACTCGAAGGTCCGCTCGATCTGCTCGGGGCGGCACTGCGACAGCACCTGGATCGACACGTCGTCGGGTACCGCGCCGTCGGCGATGATCTCGCGGACGAAGTCGAAGTCGGTCTGCGAGGCGGCCGGGAAGCCGACCTCGATCTCCTTGTAGCCCATGCGCACCAGCAGGTCGAACATCTTTCGCTTGCGGGCGGGCGACATCGGGTCGATCAGCGCCTGGTTCCCGTCGCGCAGGTCGACCGCGCACCACTGCGGCGCACTGGTGATCTGCTTGTCCGGCCAGGTGCGGTCGGGCAGCGAGATCGGCTCCACCACCTCGCCGAACGGGCGGTAGCGGTGGATCGGCATGGGCGAGCCGAGCTGGGTGTTCCAGGCCGGCTGCTCGGCGGGCGCGGGACGGGAGGGCCGGCGAATCCTGCTGTTCGCGGCGCGCTGGGTGTCCGGGATGGTCATGATGCGAGGTTCTCCTGGCCGGTTCGGTGAATGTCGAGGACCGGCAAGGCTTCGCCCCGCGGCGGGGAGCCGGTCTGGTCAGGCCCCGTCGCGGCAACGAAGGAGGAGAACGCGTGCCACGACGGTCAGGGTAGCGACAGCGTGCGCCGGCGGGGAAATCACGGTTCCACATAATGGACCGAACGGGCTAGCGCTTTGGTCCCCCATTCGGGTTTCGTCACACCATGGTTCGGGCATCCACTCCCCATGACTACTCGTCGATGGGCCGTAAGTTCCGGTCGGGGCACCGCCGCGCGGATCATCACCGGCATTGGCGCACTGTTCGCGTTGATCGAGGTCGTCTACATTCTGATGATCTTGTTCGGCGCGAACCAGGCGAACTCGTTCTTCCAGTTCATCAAGTCGCTGGCCGAGCCGCTCGCGCTGTTCTTCCCCGGCCTGTTCAACCTCGCCAACAACAACCTCGAGACGATTCTGAACTACGGCCTCGCCGCCGTGTTCTGGATCGTGGTCGCCGGGTTCCTTGCCAGGCTTGTCTCCCGGTAACCATTGCCTACCGGCTGGTAGTCAGCCGGTGGTGAACGTGCCAGACTCCCACCATGGCCGCGAAAGCTGAGCGTCCGCAGGACGTAGAGCAGGCACCGGAGCAGGAACCGCGCAGTAAGCCGCGCCGCAGTCCTGCCGAGGTCCGCGCGGCCGTGGTGGGATTTCTGGCGGGTCTGGTCCGCTGGGCCGGGCTGGCTTTCGCGATCGTCCTCGTCGTCCACGTGTTGCTGACCGTGGGCAAGGCGAACCCGGACAACGGGATCACCGTCTTCTTCGCCGATGCGGCCGACCCACTCGCGCTCGCGTTCCGCAGCCTCTTCACGCCCGCCAACGCCGAACTGCGCGTGCTCGTCAACTACGGCCTCGCGGCGCTGTTCTGGCTGATCGTGTCCTCCGTGATCTCCCGGCTGATCCGCCGCCTCGCCTGACCGTTGCAGGCTAGAACGTGTTCTAGTATGGCCGGGTGGACACCATCCCGGCCGCCCTCGCCGACGCGGCGAGCCGGTTCGGCGACGCCGAGGCGCTCGTGGACACCACCCCGGCCGGCGCCGTCCGGCTGTCCTGGCGCGAGCTGCACGACCGGGTCCGCGCCGCCGCCGGCGCGTTCGCCGCGGCGGGTGTGGCGCCGGGCGACCGGGTCGCCGTGTGCTCGCCGAACACCTGGCACTGGGTCGTCGCCGCGCTCGCCACCTCCTACGCGGGTGCCGTGCTCGTGCCGGTCAACACAAGGTTCACCGCCACCGAGACCGCCGGCCTGCTGACCCGCACGAACGCGACCGCCCTCGTCGTGGCCGGCGAGTTCCTCGGCCGCGACCGCCTCGCCGAGCTGCGTGCCGGCGGCCATCCGGTACCGCCGGCCGTGGTCCACGTGCCGGTCGCCGGCGACGACGCCCCGCCGGGGACGATCGCCTGGGCGGACCTCGAGGCGTGCGCGGCGGAGATCGACGTCGTGGTGGGCCCGGACGACGTCAGCGACATCTTGTTCACCTCGGGCACCACCGGCACCAGCAAGGGCGCGATGAGCGCGCACCGCCAGGCGCTCGACGTGGCCCGCGCGTGGGCGGAGCTGGGCGGGGTGATCGCGGCCGACCGGTACCTGGTGATCAACCCGTTCTTCCACAGCTTCGGCTACAAGGCCGGCATCCTCGTCTGCCTGCTGACCGGCGCGACGATCGTGCCGCAGGCCGTGTTCGACGTCGCCGCGGCGATGCGCCTCGTCGCAGCCGAGCGGATCACCGTGCTGCCCGGCCCGCCGACGATCTACCAGACCATGCTCGACCACCCCGACCGCGCCGCGTTCGACCTGTCCAGCCTGCGGCTCGCGGTCACCGGCGCGGCGACCGTGCCGGTGGTGCTGGTCGAGCGGATGCAGAACGAGCTGGAGCTCGACGCCGTGCTCACCGCGTACGGGCTGACCGAGGCGGTCGTCGCGACGATGTGCCGACGCGACGACGACGCAGCCACCGTCGCGCACACCTGCGGGCGCCCGGCGGCCGGCTTCGAGCTGCGGATCGAGCCGCCGGCGGGGGAGGTGCTGCTGCGCGGGCCGAACGTGATGCTCGGCTACCTCGACGACCCGGACGCGACCGCCGCCGCGATCGACGCGGACGGCTGGCTGCACACCGGCGACGTCGGCCGGGTCGACGAGCGCGGCTACCTGACGATCACCGACCGGCTCAAGGACATGTACATCTGCGGCGGGTTCAACGTGTACCCGGCCGAGGTGGAGCAGGCGCTCGCGCGGCTGCCCGGGGTGGCCGAGTCCGCGGTGGTCGGCGTGCCGGACGAGCGGCTCGGCGAGGTCGGCAAGGCATACGTCGTGCGCCAGGACGGCGCCGCCGTGTCCGGCGACGACGTCCTGGCGCACTGCCGGCGCGAGCTCGCGAACTACAAGGTGCCGCGGGTGGTGGAGTTCCCCGCCGCCCTGCCACGGAACCCGTCCGGCAAGGTCCTCAAGCGACTCCTGCGCTAGCTGCTCCTGCGCTAGCGGCGGCCGCCGCGGCCCAGGATGCCCGAGGAGTCGTCCACGTCGATCTGCTCCTTGCGGACCTCGCCGCTGACCGTCTGGTCCTCGGTGACCGTGTCCTTCGCCAGCCGCACCCGCTCGACCGCCACGGACTCCTTGTCCACCACCGGCCGCTCGGCGTGCAGCATGACCTCCTGCTCCTCGTCGCCCAGCCGCTGACCGGGCTTGCCGCCGGTGATCGGCTCGCGCTCGAGGTGGACCTCCTCGTGCGACACGGGCACCGTGACCTGCTGGTTCTCCGTCACGACGTGCTTGACGAGCCGTACCCGCCCGGTCTCGGTCCGCTCGGTGCCGACCTTCAGCCGCTCCTCGGAGCGGGTCATGGCCGCCTCTCCGCCGGCGCCCTGCCCGGCGTTCCGGTTGCCGTTGCCACTGCCGTTGCCGCGGCGCTGCTCGCCCGCGAGGTCCCCGCTCATCCGGCCGCGATCCGTTCGCCCGCCGGCCTGCCCGCCCTGCTGCTGACCCTGCTGCTTGCCGGATCCGGCCGTGCCGCGGCCCGGACCCGCGACGCCGTAGTGCTGGTAGAGCGCGGCCTGGTCGGCCTCGCTCATCCGGTCGCCGGCGGCCTCGATCTTCGGCGCGTCCTTGACCTGCTCCTTGGCCACCGGAATCTGGACCTGGTCGTCGTGCATCTCGGCACGCTGCAGCGGTACGAACGTCTCCTTCATCCCGAACAGTCCCGTGTGGACGGATGCCCACACGGGATCGCCGGTCTGCCCGTCCAGCCACACCTGCTTGACCGAGCCGATCTTCTCCCCACGCGGGTCGATGACCTGGCAGTCGTACAACCGGTCGATCATGTTCTGGCCGATCATGGTCTCCCGCTCCCTTCGATCGCTGATCGATCCCTGCGGGAGAAGGAGTTGACCCGAATCACCTGCGTTTATGCGTCCCGGCGGACTGTCCACCCGGGCGAGTGACCACAGTGGTCACTTCAGCCACCGTCGGTGTTTCTTGGCCTTGACCCGGGCCCAGGCGTCGCCGAAACGCTCCTCGGCCTCGTCTGCGCGGGCTCGCTCGCGCTCGTGAAGCAACCCGAACGTGAACCCGTTCTCGCCGGCGACATGCGCCTGCGCGCCCAGATCCCGCAGCAGCGGGCGGACGACCACGCTGTCCTGATGGTCGCCCAGGACCCGGGTGACCCGGCGGGCGCGCCGGCGCGTCTCCTCGGCCTTGTCGCCGACCGTGGGGGCGGCGACCTCGGCGGCGTAGCGCAGGCGTTTGGCGGCCTTGCGCGCGCCGTGCAGGGCCTCGTCGCTGCCGTCGAGGTGCTTCACCTTTCGCGCGGTCCGCTGGTAGGCGCGGCGCACGTGCTTCGGCAGCTCGGCGCGGGCCCGCCGCGCGGCGCGACCGGTGAGCGGCGGGTCGGTCACGAAGCGGTCGAGCGCGTCGAGGAGCCGCAGGTAGCGCTTGGTGTTCAGGGTGCGCGCCACGGCGCGCTGCGCCCCGGCCCTGGCCGGGGAGAAGTGCCTGGTCAGCGCCGTCGCGACCGGGCCGATCACGAGCTCGTCGGGCAGGTCGGCGACCGTGGCGGTCAGGTCGGCCTCCATCACCTCGAGGTCACGGGCCGGAGCGAGGCGGCCGTTGAGCCACTTCAGCTCCGCACGCAGCTGGTCGACCCGCTCCGCGCTCGGCGAGCTTGCGGTACGCCCGCAGCGTCGTACGCAGCCGGCGGGCCGCCACGCGCATCCGGTGTACGGCGTCCGGCGTGTCGCGGCGGGCCAGCAGGTCGTGCGCCAGCAGCGAGTCGACCTGGCCGCAGATGTAGGCGACGAGCTGGTCACCGGCCGAGCGGCCGGGCTTGCCGTCCTTGCCGGTGCGCAGCACGCGGGCGAGCTTCGAGCCGTAGCGGGCCCGGCGCAGGCCGGCCTTGCGCAGCCGGCCCTCCGCGCGGTCGAGCAGCGCGCCGTCGGTGTCCTCGGCCAGCTCGACCTCGAGCTCGCGCCACTTGTCCGATGTGGACAGGTTGAGGTTCTCCGCCTCGACGTGGTCGTCGGTCAGCTCGGCGATCGTGGTGCCGGACTCGTCGACGAGCTGCCAGCTCGTTCGGCGGGTCACGATGCGGGCCACCGGCACCAGCGGCACGCCCCGGGTGTAGCCGAGGGTGAAAGCGACCAGGTCGTCGGGCGGCACGTTGGAGTCGCCGAGCGGGAAGTGGAGCTCCTCGCGGGTGTCGTCGCCCTTGGGGACCTTGAGGTGCCAGCCGGCGTCCTCGCCGCCGGTGCGCTTGCGCAGCGTGATGCCGGCGCGGATCAGGCGCAGGCTCAGTGTGTCGTAGTAGACCGCCTTCAGCGTTTCGTCACGCGGACCGACCGACGTGGCCAGCTCGGTCAGCGACGGGCAGCTCGGCGTCGGGTGGGAGCTCGTACTTGCGTTCTCGCTCGGTGTGTGTGCGCATCGTTCTCGCCTACCCGGTCCTGGTTCCGCGCAAACAACGACGGGACCGGCGAGCGCCGGCCCCGTCGCAGGTGCGGGTGTGGTTACGGCACGACCCGCAACGACGTTACCCGGCGCGAGCCAGCGGAAGAACGTCATGGCGGCCGCGTGGGAGAGGTGGACGCAGCCATGCGACTTCACCGCCAGGCTGCCTTCGTGGAACGCGATGCCGGAGTCGGTGAAGAACACCGAGTACGGCATCGGCCCGTTGTAGGTGTGGCTCCAGTGATCGATGTCCTTCCAGATCACCCGGAACGTACCGACCGGCGTCTCGTAACCACGCCGCCCGGTGGTGATCGGCACGGGGCCGTAGGTGACGTGACCGCGCTTGTCCATGATCCATGCCTTGTTGGCGCTCAGATCGATGCACGCCGCGGTCTTGCCCGTGCACGGCGCGGCCGCCGCATTGGCCGTGCCCGACGTCAGGACCAGCGTCGACGCCGCGAGGGCCAGCGTCGTCGGCGGCCACTCCCGCCATTTTCCGGAGCTTCCCCATGTGAACCTCCCTTCCCTCGTCGTGCGGTGATGAAGTCTTACCACGAAAGGGAGCGGTTTAATCACTCTGGTCATGCCGTCGAAGATCAGGTTTAGGTAGACAGTCGGCGAGCTCGTCCGCCGACAGTGGACCGTCCTGCCGGAACCAGCGCACCGCGACCCAACGGAGTCGCGCAGGAACCGGTAGGTGACCAACGGGATCCAGGTCGGCACGGAAGCCGCCGGACTCGACGCCGTCGCGCAGCACGGTGATCCAGATCCGCCGGACCTCCTCTTCGGACTTCGTGAGGTAGCCGAAGCGGGGGAGCGTGCGCAGGTAGTTGCGCTCGTTCTGCAGCACGGTGATCGCGGCGCGGTGTTCGGACAGTGACCGGAACGAGGCGCGGACGAGCGCGCGCAGCGTGGCCGCCGGCTCGTCGCCGGCCCGCACGATCGCGCGGTAGGTGTCCAGCAGCTCCTCGAGGTAGCTGGACAGCAGCTCGTCGAGGATCGTCTCCTTCGAGTCGAAGTGGTGGTAGAGACTGCCGGACAGCACGCCGGCGGCGTCGCCGATGTGCCGGACCGTGGTGGCCCGGTAGCCCTGCTCGGCGAACAGCTCGGCCGCGATCTGCACCAGCGCGTCGCGTCGTTCCGAGGGCCTGCCTCTGGTTGCCATACGTTTCGTCTCCCACACCCAAGCGCTAGCTTGGTAGCCTAGCAGCATGCCGGACGCCTACCTCGTGGACGCGGTCCGCACGCCGGTGGGCCGGCGCGGCGGTGGTCTCGCCGCGGTCCACCCGGCGGACCTGGGCGCGCACGTGCTGGGCGCGCTGTTCGTCCGGGTGCCGCTGGACCCGGCGGTGGTCGACGACGTGATCTTCGGCTGCGTGGACACGATCGGACCGCAGGCCGGCGACGTGGCGCGGACGTGCTGGCTCGCGGCCGGCCTGCCCGCGGAGGTGCCCGGGGTAACCGTCGACCGGCAGTGCGGGTCGTCCCAGCAGGCGGTGCACTTCGCCGCGCAGGCGGTCATGTCCGGCACGGCCGACGTCGTGGTGGCCGGCGGCGTGCAGCACATGTCGGCGATCCCGATCTCGGCCGCGATGCTGGCCGGCCGGGACTATGGGTTCCCCGACCCCTTCACCACGTCGCGGGGCTGGCTCGCCCGGTACGGAGACCAGGAGATCTCCCAGTTCCGCGGCGCGGAGGCGATCGCGGCGAAGTGGGGGATCCCGCGGGCCGAGATGGAGGAGTTCGCGCTGCGCAGCCACACCCGGGCGATCGAGGCGCGGACCGCGGGATGGTTCGACGGTGAGCTCGCGCCGCTCGCCGGCGTCGACGCGGACGAGTGTCCCCGGGACACGAGCCTCGAGAAGATGGCCGCGCTCGAGCCGCTGCTGCCGGACGGACGGCTGACCGCGGCGCTGGCGAGCCAGCTCTCCGACGGGGCGGCGGCGCTGCTCGTGGTCTCCGAGCGTGCGTTGCGGTCCCACGGGCTGACGCCGCGGGCCCGGGTGCACCACCTCAGCGCGCGCGGCGGCGACCCGGTGATCATGCTGGACGCGCCGATCGCGGCCACCGCGCACGCGCTGTCGCGGGCCGGACTGTCCATTGCGGACATCGACCTCGTGGAGGTCAACGAGGCCTTCGCGAGCGTGGTGCTGGCGTGGGAGCGGGAGACGGGCGCGGACCCGGCGCGGGTGAACGTGACCGGCGGCGCCATCGCCCTGGGCCACCCGCTGGGCGCGACCGGCGCGCGGCTGATGACGACGCTGCTCGCCAACCTCGAACGGACCGGCGGCCGGTACGGCCTGCAGACCATGTGCGAGGGCGGCGGCCAGGCCAACGTAACCATCCTGGAGCGGCTATGAGTCGGGTTGTCCTGGTGACCGGTGGCGCGCGCGGGGTCGGGCTGGGCATCGTGGCGGGGTTCGTGGATGCGGGGGACACCGTGGTGGCCTGCGGTCGCCGGCCGGCGCCGGACCTCGGTGTCCGGTACCTCCAGGCGGACGTGCGCGACGTGTCCCAAGTGGACGACCTGGTGGCCGCGGTGGTCGACGAGTTCGGCCGGCTCGACGTCGTGGTCAACAACGCGGGTGGCGCGCCGCCCGCGCCCGCCGCCACCGCGTCGCCGCGGCTGCACGAGAAGATCATCGCGCTGAACCTCGTGGCGCCGCTGCACGTGTCGCAGCGCGCGAACGCCGTGATGCAGCAGCAGGACTCCGGCGGCGTGATCGTCATGATCGGCAGCGTGTCCGGCACCCGCCCGTCGCCCGGCACGGCCGCGTACGGCGCCGCGAAGGCCGGCCTCGCGAACCTCGCGTCGAGCCTGGCCGTGGAGTGGGCGCCGAAGGTACGGGTCAACACCGTCGTCGTCGGCCCCGTCCACACCGAGTTGTCCCACCTGCACTACGGCGACGAGTCCGGCGTGGCGGCGGTCGGCGCGACGATCCCGGCCGGCCGGATGGCGACGCCGGCGGACGTGGCGGCGGCCTGTCTGTACCTGGCGTCGCCCGCCGCGGCCTACGTCAGCGGCAGCACGCTGACCGTGCACGGCGGCGGCGAGCGGCCGGCGTTCCTCGGCGCCTCGAACGCGGAGCTCCGGTGAGCTGCGCGGGCCGGGTGGTGGCGGTGACCGGCGCGGGCCGGGGCCTCGGCCGCGCGCACGCGCTGGAGTTCGCGCGGCAGGGCGCGTCCGTGGTGGTCAACGACCTGGCCCTGGCCGCCGAGGTGGCCGCGGAGATCGGCGACGCGGCGGTGCCGCACACCGCCGACGTGTCCACATGGGACGGCGCGGCGTCGCTCGTCGAGACCGCGCTGTCCGCGTTCGGCCGGCTGGACGTGCTGGTCAACAACGCGGGCATCGTCCGCGACCGCATGCTGGTCTCCACGAGCGAGGCGGAGTGGGACGACGTCGTGCGGGTGCACCTCAAGGCGCACTTCCTGACCACGCGGCACGCCGCCGCCCACTGGCGCGCGCGGTCGAAGGCGGGCGAAGACGTCGACGCCCGCGTGGTCAACACCAGCTCCGGCGCCGGGCTGTGGGGCAGCGTCGGCCAGTCGAACTACTCGGCCGCGAAGGCCGGCATCCTCGGCCTGACCCTGGTCGCGGCGGCCGAGCTGGCCCGCTACGGCGTGACGGTGAACGCGATCGCCCCGTCCGCACGCACCCCGATGACCGAGGAGCTGTTCCCCGGCCTGCCGGGCCCGGAGGACGTGGCGCCGCTGGTGGTCTGGCTGGGCAGCACGGCATCCGCCCACGTCACGGGCCGCGTGTTCGAGGTGGAGGGTGACCGGCTGACGATCGTCGACGGCCACACCCGCGGCCCGGTTGTCCGCCGCAACCCGGCCGATGTCGGCAAGGCGGTCGACGACCTACTCGCCCGCGCCGCCGTCGCCGTCCCCGTCTACGGCGCCTGACCGCACGAAGATCCGGTCGCGGCCATCCCGCACGATCTCCCAGCCGTCCGGTGCGGTCGAGGTGTCCTCGGCCCGGCGGATGCGGGCGTAGCTGAGATCCGCGCCAGCACGGAACGCCACGTTCTCGAGGTGTACCGAGCCGGTGAAGTGCGCGCCGGCGAGGTGCGCCGAGCGGTGGAACGTGGCGTCTCGCAATATCACGTGGGTGTCGAAACGGGCATCCACAAAGGATGCTTCGGACTCGAAGGTGGCCGACTCGAAGTTGGCCGACCCGTGGAACCGTGCGCCGCAGAAGTAGAACGCCCACAGCGATTCCAGCCGCCGGTACAGCGGGTCGTGCAGCTCGGGCCGGTGCCGGAAGACCGCGCGCTCGAAGCTCGCCTGGCCCAGGAAGGAGGCGTTCGTGAAGATCGCGAGGGTCTCGAAGATCGCGTCGTCGAAGTCCGCGTCGGTGAACGTGACGGAGGCGAAGCCCGCCAGGCCACCGGTGAACGTCGCGTGGGTGAACGTGGCTTCGCGGACCCGGCAGCGGTAGAGGTTCAGCCCGACCAGTGTGGCGCCGCTGAGGTCCAGGTCGATGTCCTTCCACGGCGCGGGTTCCGCAGTCGAGAGGTGCTTCGCCAGCAGGCGCTGGGCGGTGAGCCGCACCTGCAGCTCCTGCTGTCCGGCCGTGTCGTCGGCTTCCGGGACGGTGAACGGCATCCGCAGGTAGGCGCAGATGACGTCGACGACGGTCTGGCGCTGCGTGGGGTTGTCCTGCGCGAGGCGGGCCAAGGCGTGCAGACCGCCGAGGCGGACCGGCGCGTGCTCGGAGCCCAGCTGCTCGACGGACTTGACGTAGAGCTCGGTGATCCGCTGCTCGGTCGAGTCGTGCTCGGTGTGCCACTGGCGGCGCAGCGCCAGCACCAGTGCGACCAGCGCGCCGACGCCCGCGGCGACGGTGAGCCCGGTGCGGATCGCGTCGATGCGGGCCCCCGGCCGGTCGGCGGCCCCAGCCCGGTCGGCCTCGCCGAGGAGCAGGTCCAGCGCCAGCCAGGTCGCCGCCACGGTCACCGCGAATGCCACGACCACGACGACGATCCACCACCGGACGCGGAAGCTCATGTCAGAACGCCGGCTTTCCCCACTCGCCGGTGAACGCCATCTCCGCCAGCGGGATCCGCTTGCGCGGCGCGAGCTCCTTCTCCCGGCGTTCGTCGTC
>CAWJCX010000020.1:0-95848 GCA_963841395.1 uncultured Actinomycetota bacterium | reverse complement strand
GCCGTCGGGGCTGAGCGCGCCGGTCACTCCACCGCCCGAAGATCGCGTTCCGGTGTACCGCGGGTTCTCCAGGATCGCCCGCAATCGGCTGCTCGCGGACGCTGAGTTGGACAAGGCCACGCTCAAGGACGATCTTCACCGAGGGCTACTGCCCGGCGTCCGGGGCGGTGGGGGCGGTCGCCTGCTTTCGCCAGCTCGTCCAGGAGGCGGCGTCGCGCGGCACGATCGCGGGGGTGCCCTCCTCGGCGTTGATCGCCTTCTCGATCACCGCCAGGTTGTGGTAGAAGTGCAGGCCCACGACGTGTTGGTCGCTGTAGGAGGGGTCCGTGGCCGGCGTGGTCTCGCGGTGGTTCAGGCCGTCCACGAGTCCCTTGAGCAAGCCGATGGACGTCGTCGTGGTGGTCGGGTCGTGGGGCTCGCCGCCGTAGCCCGGCCAGTACGCGGTCTGCAGGTCCTCGATGATGTACAGGCCGCCGTCGCGCACGTGCGGTAGCAGGGCATGGAAGGACGTGCGGACGTGCTCGTTCTCGTGGCTGCCGTCATCGATGACGATGTCGAACGGGCCGAGCTCGCGGGCCAGTCCCGCGAGGAAGGCCGGGTCGCCCTGGTCGCCCTGGAAGGTGCGGATGCGCGGTCCGCGCACGCTGCTCTTGTCGGCGATGTCCAGACCGTGAATCAGGCCGCGGTGGAAGTAGCGCTGCCACATGCGCAGCGACGCACCTCCGGAGCCGGGGTCGTCGTAGCCACCGATGCCGATCTCGAGCACCCGGACCGGCTCTCCCCGGTATAGCGCCAGGTGGTGGTCGTAGTGCCGGGCGTACCAGTTGAACGCGCCCCACTTGTCGGTGCCCAGCCGCACCGACAGGCTCGCAACGTCCTCTTCGGACGCCTGACAACCGGCCAGCACGGCGTGCACGACCGACATGGTCTGGTGCTGCCAGGTGGTCCGGAAGTCGCGCGTATCGCGGTGTCCGTTGTGGTTCGCCCTGTCGAGGGAGGGCCACACCACATCCTTGGTGGCATGGGCGCGCCGCCCGGTCGGGCAGAACAGGCTCAGCAGGACGTCGACGGCGTCGAACCGGACCCGCACCGCGTCGTCGGCATCGTCGGCGGCGGGCGGGTCGGGCAGCACGGTGATCCCGTCGCGGTCGACGACCAGTTCGCGGTCCGCGCGGTCGGCGCCCGACATGAGCGTCAGCCGCACCCGCACGGAGTCCAGGATCGGCGGCGGGTCGCAGCGGGCGACCAGCTCGGCCACCACCACGTCCGCCGTGGCCGCGAGTCCGACCTCCCGGACGGTCACGGCCAGCCGGTCCGGTCCGGCGCCCGCGGCGAGCAGGAACAGCTCGACCGGTCCCCAGTCATCCATCGCGATCACGTCCATTCGACCGGGAGCTCGTACACGCCCTGCATGTCCGCGGCGGACCGCACCTTCAGCTCGTCCAGCGGCACCGCCAGCCGCAGCGTCGGGATCCGGTCGAACAGCGCGGTGAGCGTGACCTCGAGCTCCAGCCGCGCCAGGCCCTGGGCGACGCAGTTGTGCGGGCCGAAGCCGAAGGCGAGGTGCGAGCTGCTCGATCGTGCGGTGGATGTCGAAACGGTCCGGGTCCGGGTACGCGTCGGGGTCCCGGTCCACGAGCGCGTACGGCATGATGACGCCCTCGCCTGCCGCGATCACGTGGCCGTGGAGGTCGATGTCCTCGGTCGCGACCCTGATGCCGGCCATGTCGGCGATGGTGAGGTAGCGCAACAGCTCCTCCACCGCGGCAGGCGCCAGTGCCGGGTCCCTGCGGAGCTCGTCGAGCTGCTCCGGGTGCTCCAGCAGGGTCGCGGTGCTCAGCGCGATCATCTGTGCGGTGCTGCCCTGGCCGGTCACCAACATCTGGACGGCCATGCGGACGAGGTCGTCCCAGCTCAGGGAGCCCTCGTCGGCCACGAGCCGGTCGAGCAGCCACGTGCCGGCGTCCCCGCGGCGCGACGCGACCAGCTCGTCGAGGTAGCTCACCAGCTCCGCCGAGGGCCGCCTCGGCGTCCTCGGGTGTGGTGGCGAGCAGCAGGCGCACGCTGGTTTCCTGGAAGAACGTCTGGTCCGCGGCGGGCACGCCGAGCAGGTGGAAGATCACCTTGCCGGAGAGCGGCCCGGCGAACCCCTGGATCAGGTCGACAGGCGGTTCCGTGGCAAGCAGGTCGTCGATGCTCTCGTGCACGATCCGCTCGACGTCGGGCCGCAGCTCGCGGGTGCGCTTGGGGATGAAGTGGGGCATCAGCATGCGCCGGTACGTGGCGTGTTCCGGCGCGTCCATCGTGACCAGGGTGCGGAACTGCCTGACCTCGAGCAGCCGGGGCGTGATGATCGGGAAGCCGTCCTTGCTGCGGTCCGACGACATGCGCGGGTCGTTGAGCAGCGCGCGTGCGTCCGCATGCCTGGTGACCAGCCACGCCGTGGCGCCGTCGTAGAGGGTCACCCGCACCAGCGGTCCTTCGGCACGCAGCCGCGCATAGCCCTCCGGCGGCTGGTACGGGCACCTCCGCTGCTGCGGGTAGCGGAATGCCGTGTCACTGGAAACCGTCTCTGTCATCGTCCGCCCTCGGCCGGAAACTCGCGAAGAATTGCCGAACAATACGACCTTAAAATGCGCGTGGAAACGTGCAACCCCTAACGCACCCTTAACCACCCCAGTCAGTATCTTTTATCCTGTCATTCGGCGCCATTCGGTGAATATCATGGATTGATGAGCACGGACCACCTGTCCTTTCCGCCGCCGCGGCACTGTCCGTTCCAGGCCGCGGAGGGTCATCTCGCGCGCCGCGAGTCGGGCCCGCTCACGAAGACGACGCTGAAGTCCGGCCAGGAGGCGTGGGTCGCGTCCCGGCACGCGGACGTGCGGGCGATGCTCACCGACCCGGCGTTCAGCGCGAACCGGCTCGACCCGGACTTCCCACAGCTCGCCGTGCGGCGCCTGCCGCGCGAGAAGACCCCGCGCACGCTGCAGTTCATGGACGGGCCCGAGCATGCCGGCGCGCGCCGCGCGGTCGTCGGCGAGTTCACCGTCCGCCGGCTGGCCACGCTGAGGCCGCGGATCCAGCAGATCGTCGACGACCACGTCGACGCCCTGCTCGCCGGGCCGCGGCCCGCCGACCTGGTGGCCGCGCTGGCGCTGCCGGTGCCGTCGCTGGTGATCTGCGAGCTGCTCGGTGCGCCCTACCGCGACCACGAGTACTTCCAGGCACGGACGAAGACGCTGCTCTCGCGCACGGTGACCAAGGACGAGATGCTCACGGCGCTGGCCGAACTTCGGTCCTATATGGACGATCTGGTGACGGCGAAGGAGGCCGACCCGGGGGACGACCTGATCGGCCGGCAGATCCGCCAGCACCGCGCGAACGGCACCGAGGACCACGACGAGCTGACGAGCATGGCGCTGCTGCTGCTCATGACCGGGCACGAGACGACGGCGAACATGATCGCACTCGGCACGGTCGCGCTGCTGCAACGGCCGGCGCAGGCCGAGCAGCTGCGCCGGGACCCGTCGCGCACCCCGGCTGCCGTGGAGGAGCTCTGCCGCCACTTCACGATCGTCGAGTGGATCAGCTCGCGCGTGGCGGTCGCCGACACCGAGCTCGGCGGCGTGCCGATCAAGGCGGGCGAAGGGGTGGTCACCATGAACCTCGCCGCCAACCACGACCCGGCGGTGTTCGCCGAGCCGTACGACGTGAACTTCGGCCGCGGCGGGCGCAACCACCTCGCGTTCGGCTACGGCGCCCACGCCTGCGTCGGGCAGAACCTCGCCCGCCTCGAACTGCGGATCGTGTTCGACACGCTGCTCGCCCGCATTCCGACGCTGCGGGTCGCGGTGCCGCTCGAGCAGCTGCCGATCAGGGACGAAGCGGCGAGCTACGGCCTCAACGCCCTGCCGGTCGACTGGGACTAGACACGGACGAGCACCTGAAGAGCCAATGACGAAGGAAGAGAAGTCCACACCGGTACTGGTGGTGGGCAGCGGACCGACCGGGCTCACGCTGGCCCACGAGCTCGCGCTGGCCGGGGTCCGCCCCGTGATCATCGACCGGATGCCCAGCCCCAACGAGCACTCGAAAGCGCTGGGCCTGCAACCGAGAACGGTGGAGATCCTGGCCATGCGCGGCCTGCTCCAGTCGTTCTCGACCGGTCGCTCGCGCAGGTGTCCGACGCGCACTTCGCCGGATTGCCGACGGTGATGCACTACGGGGCTGGGGCAGCCGCCACCCGTACGGCGTGATCATCCCGCAGGACCGGGTGGAGGCGGTCCTCGAGGAGGCGCTGACGGATCGGTACGGGATCCGCGTGCACCGCGCGCACGAGCTGGTCGGTCTCGAGCAGGATGCCGACGGCGTCACCGCCACCGTGCGCACTCCCGGCGGCGAGCACCGTGTCCGCGCCGGCCACCTGGTCGGGTGCGACGGCGGGCGCAGCAAGGTGCGCCAGCTGATCGGCGTGCCGTTCCCCGGGAGCCGCACGAGCTTCGCGGGCGTCGTCGCGGACGTGACCCTGAGCAAGATGCCGGACGCGGTCGGGGCGCGCCCGAAGTCCATCCGTGAGCTGCTGGGCTCGGACACCGCGCACCGGGACGGCATGACCTGGCCGCTGGTGCCGCTGCAGAACGGCCTCTACCGGGTGGTGTGGGGCATCTACGGGCAGGCCCACGCCGACCCGAACGCCGAGGCCTCGGAGGCCGAGGTGCGCGCCGCGGTCCGGGAGCGGTACGGCGACGAGGTCGAGATCGACGAGGTGCGGTGGCTGTCCCGGTTCACCGATGCCGCCTACCAGGCCGACCGGTACCGGGTCGGCCGGGTGCTGCTGGCCGGCGACGCGGCGCACGTACACCTGCCGGCCGCGGGCCAGGGGCTCAACATGGGCGTGCAGGACGCGATGAACCTGGGGTGGAAGCTGGCCGCGACCGTGCGGGACGAGGCGCCGGCGGGCCTGCTGGACAGCTATCACGACGAACGGCACCCGGTCGGGCGGCGGGTGGTCGAGAACACCCGGGCGCAGGCGGTGCTGACCAACCCCGCGGAGGAGTACGAAGGGCTGCGTGCCATCTTCGCGCGCCTGCTAGCCATGAGCGAGGTGAACCACTACCTGGCGGGGATGGTGTCCGGTTTGGACATCCGCTACCCCGTGCCCGGCGGGGACACCCACGAGCTGCTCGGCACGCGGATGCCGGACCTGGACGTGGTCGTCGGCGACGAGCCGGAACCCCGGCAGGTGCACCGGATGCTGCGCGACGGGCGCGGCGTGCTGCTGACGTCGGCGCCGGACCCGCGCTACGCGGACCTCGCCGGCGCGCGGATCGACGTGGTGGCCGTGCGGGCACTCCCCGACTGCGGAACGGACGCGGTGCTGGTCCGCCCGGACGGGTACGTCTGCTGGGTGGCCCCCGGCGCGGGTGACGTGACCGCGTCGCTGCGGGACGCCGTGCGCACGTGGTTCACGCCCGCCTCGCAACCCGTCGCCGTCCCATGAGCCGGCCGGTCGCCACGGTCAGCGTGATCGGGCTGGGCACCACCGGCTCGGCGCTCGCCGCGTTGTTCGCCGCCCACGGCTTCCTCGTCGACACGGTCGAGCGGGACTCGGAAGCGTTGTGGCACGGGCGAACCCGGGTCCGGGAGGCGGTCGCCGCGCTGGGTCTGTCCGAATCGGACACCGTTGGCGCGCACCGGCGGGTCAACTACACGACGGGCACGACCCTGCTCCCCCGCGCGGACCTGGTCGTCGAGGCGGTGCCGGAACGGCTGGCCCGCAAGACGGCGGTCCTGCGGCAGGCCGACGCGCTGTGCGCGCCCTGGACCGTGTTCGCCACGACCACGACGGGGCTGTCGGTCACCGAGATCGCGTCGCTCGCCGGGCGCATGGGACGGACCGTCGGGCTGCACCTGTGTCACCCGGACGGGTTGATCGGCGGCAGCGCCGTGGAGGTCGTGCACACCCCGGTCACCGTGGCCGCGGTCCGCCGCGGTGTGACCGAGTTCGTGGCCCGCCTGGGCAAGACCGCGGTGTGCGTCGCGGACCACCCGGGCCTGCTCGGCGGTGGGCTGCTGCTCGGCTACCTCAACCGGGCCGCGGCGATGTACGAGGAGAACCACGCGTCCCGCGACGACATCGACGCCGCGATGACCCACGGCTGCGGCCTGCGGATCGGTCCGCTCGCGCAGCTGGACGCCATGGGCCTCGATGTCGTGCTCGACAGCCTGCGTGCCCTGGCCGACCGGACCGGCGACAGCTGGTACGCCCCGGCGGGGGTCCTGCACCGGATGGTCGACGCGGAGCTGCTGGGCCGCAAGTCCGGGCGAGGCTTCTACCGGTACGACGCCCCGGACGACGAGCCGGCGGACGCCGGACGTGGGCGGCCGGTGACCAGCGTGGGCGTGGCCGGGTCGGGCACGATGGCCGTCGGCATCGCCGAGGCGTTCACCCGGGCCGGATACCCCACCACCGTCGCCGCCCGCACCGACACGCGCGCGAAGACCGTGCTGGCCTCGGTGGAGGCGTCGATGGCCGGGGAGGCCCGGCGGCACGAGATCGACCAGACGATGGCCCGGCTCTCTCCCGCAGGTGACCTCGTCGCGCTGGGCGACTGCGACCTGGTGGTAGAGGCCGTCGCCGAGGACGTCGCGGTGAAGCGGCGCGTGTTCACCGAGTTGGACAAGGTCACGCGACCCGGCACCGTGCTCGCGACGACGACGTCCAGCCTGCCGCTGATCCAGCTCGCCGCCGCTACCAGCAGGCCGGAGTCGGTGGTGGGCATGCACTTCCTCAACCCGCCCCCGGTGGTCGACGTGGTCGAGGTCGCGCACACCTTGCTGACGGCCGACGAGGTCGTGGACACGGCCCTCGCGGTGACCCGGTCCCTCGGCAAGCGGGCGGTCAGGTGCGGCGACCGGACCGGGTTCATCGTGAACGCGTTGCTGTTCCCGTACCTCAACCGTGCGGCATGCCTGGCACGGGACCGGAACGTCGACTTCGACACGATCGACACGGTGCTCACCGACGGGTACGGCTTCCCGACGGGTCCGTTCCGGCACCTGGACACCATCGGCCTGGACGTGTCACTGGCGATCCAGCAACGCCTGCACGACAGCTTCCGTGACGCGGACCTGGCCCCGGCGAGGTACCTGTCGGACCTGGTGGCCGCCGGTTGCGTCGGCCGCGGAACCAGCCGAGGCTTCCGCCCCTGACGGCGACGGTTCAAGGAAAGCCTGAGGCCTCAGCCGAACCAGCGGGTCAGGGCGTCAGCCAATCCCGGGCCGGCGGCCGCGGGATCGCTGGCCCAGCAGACGTAGCCGTCCGGGCGGACCAGCACGGCGGCGGCGTCGACGCCGTCCGTTGTCGTCGCGTGCAGGTGGTCCACCCGGTCCGGCCGGCGGGCGGCCACTTCGGCGTGCCGCGGGTCGTCGGCGAAGTCGATCAGCAGGCCGCGGCCGGTGCGCAGCAGGTCGAACAGCCGGGCCTCGCCGCCGGCGAACCGCAGGTCGAGGTCGGGGATCCGGCCGCCGACCAGCGGGTGGTCCACCGCGCCTGGCATGGCGTAGCGGATGCCGAGGCCGGAGATCAGTCCCGCGACGTACTGGTTCGCCTCGGGAACCCGGAACACGTCGGCGAGCAGCTCCCGCAGGGCGCCGATCCGCGGGGTGCGTTCCATCAGGACGGACTGGCCCATGGCGGCGTTCAGCAGCCCGCGGGCCACCGGATGCCGTTCGCTGTGGTAGCTGTCGAGCAGATCGTCGGACGCCTGGCCGCGCACCTGTGCGGCGAGCTTCCAGCCGAGGTTCACGGCGTCCTGCAGCCCGATGTTCAGGCCCTGCCCGCCGATGGGATAGACGATGTGCGCGGCGTCGCCCGCGAGCAGGATCCGGCCGTGCCGGTACTGCTCGACCTGGCGGCACGCGTCGGTGAAGCGGGACGCCCAGCGGAGCTCCTTCAGCTCGACGGCCGGCCCGAAGATGGACCGCAGCGACTCGTGCACCTCTTGTTCGCTCACCGGGGAGCCGCTGGTGACGCCGTCGGAGTTGCGGCTGGTCATGACCAGCCGGTGTACCCCGTCCTCGAGGGTGATCAGCGAGACGATCATGCGTTCGGTGCCGTCGCCCACCGGGAACATGCCGCCGAGGCTGACGCCGGGGGACATCCGCAGGTTCCGCCGTACCGCCGGGTCGACCTCGGCGAACCAGTCCTCCGGCGGCCGGGCCAGCACGATGTCCGCGACCACCGACAGCTCCGTGCCGTCCGTCCCGGGAAAGTCCAGTGCCAGCAGTTTGCGCACGGTGCTGCGGCCGCCGTCGCAGCCGACGAGGTACCGGGCACGTAGCCGCCGGGTCCGGTCCCCCGGTCCCGTGACGGTCGCGGTGACGCCGTCGGCGTCCTGCTCGACGGCGACCAGCCGGTGCGCGCGCAGCGTGGTGCCGTCCTTCTCGGCGTACCGCTCGGCCAGCGAGGCCTCCACCCGCGCCTGCATGACGCCCACCTGGTACGGCTGCCGGGTACGCAGCGGCCGGCAGTCCAGCGAGACGGGCAACACGGCGAAGTGACTGCTCACCGGTTCGTCGTGCGCCGGCATGTGGCCGAGCAGGGGTTGCAGCAGGCCACGCATGTCGAGGGTCTCCGCGGTGCGTGGGTGCAGGTTCAACGCCCTGGACTGACCGGTCGGCGCGGGCAGCGCCTCGACCACCAACGGCCGGGTTCCTCCCAGCCGCAGCTCGTTGGCGAGCATCAGCCCGACCGGGCCCGCGCCCACCACGATCACATCGGCATCCATGGCTCACCTTTCGGGTTCGAGTGTCGGCGGCTCAGCTCAGCGCGGCGGGAAGCACCGTGTCCCACCTGACCGGTATCGCCTCCGGCCGACGGACGAGCTTTCCCTTCGCCCAGGGCACGTCGTCGACGGCGACGCCGAGCCGGAGCCCGGGCAGCCGGTTGAGCACGACCTCCAACGCGACGCTCATCTCCATCCGCGCCAGCGGCGCGCCGATGCAGTAGTGCATGCCACCCGAGAACGCCAGGTGGGGGTTGGACGTGCGGGTGATGTCGACCTCGTCGGGCTTGGTGAAGACCGACTCGTCCCGGTTGGCCGAAGGCAGCGACACCACGACGGCGTCTCCGGCGGGAATGGTGCCCGTGCTCAGCTCGACATCGGTCAACGCCATCCGCGCGTGGTCCACCCCGCTCACCCCCGCATAGCGGAGGAACTCGTCCACGGCCGCGGGAACCAGGCTCTGGTCGTCGAGCAGCAGGGCGAGCTGGTCGGGATGGGTCAGCAGCAGGTAGAAGCCGTTGGTGATGAGGTTGAACGTGGTGTCCAGGCCGCCGAACCAGAGCCCGAATGCGAAATGGACGAGCTGGTCCTCGGTCAGCCGATCCGCGCCCTCGTGTGCGGCGACCATGTCCGCCAGCAGATCGTCGTGGGTGTTCCTCATCCGCTCGGCGACCTGCCCGGCGAGGTAGTCGATGGTTCCCTTCAGGGCACGCTGCGCCTTTTCCATGCCGGCCTCGTCGATGACCTCCATGTCGTCGATCCACTGATGGAACAGCGGGAAGTCCGCGCGCGGAATGCCCATCATCTCGGTCAACATGGCCAACGGCATCTGCCGCGCGAAACACCGCATGAAATCGGCCGGCTGATCGAGCTCGGCGAACTCGTCGACCAGCTGGTTCGCCTTCTTCCTGGCGTTGTCCCGTAGCAGCTCGATACGCCGCGGCGTGAACGCCTTGCCGGCCAGCTTGCGAACGAGGGTGTGTTCCGGTGCGTCGAGCGCCGAGATCGCGTGCGGATCGCGCGGGCTGGCCATGAACCGCGGGGCGTCGGGACCGCTTTCGCGGGCGCGGCTGAACTGCTTGGAGGTCACCACTTTTCGCGCGTCGCGATGGCGGGTGACCAGCCAGGTCTCCCGGCCGAAAGGGAGCCGTATCCTGGCCAGCGGTTCGTCGGCACGCAACTCGGCCAGCATCGGATCGAGTCCGAGGCCGTCGTACTCACCACTGGGGAATCGCCGCACCCGGCTTTCGTCAGTCATTTCGTGATCGCAACCTTCCCTGGTGAGCACTGACCGAATTGAGAATATTTAGCGGCCGCCGGGCACCCCAACCCCTAGGCACCCCTAACGACCCGCCCGCGCCGAAGCGAGCCGTTCGCGGATGATCCGCAGCACGCCGTTCCGGTGCGCGGCGAGATAGAAGTGGCCGCCGGGAAACTCGTGCAGGTCGATCTCGCCGGTGGTGTGCCGCGCCCAGTCGCGTGCCTCGTCCACAGTGGTCAGCGGGTCGTTCTCGCCGACCAGCACCACGATGGGGCAGCTCAGCTCCGCGCCGGGCCGGTGGGTGTAGGTCTCGATCGCGCGGTAGTCGCCGCGGATCGCCGGGATGATCATCCGCAGCAGCTCCTCGTCGCCGAGCAGCTGGGCGTCCGTGCCGGACAGCCGCCGCAACTCGGCGACGATGCCGTCGTCGTCGCGCAGGTGCACCGCCTCGGCCCGCGTGCGGGACGGCGCTCGGCGGCCCGAGGCGAACAGCGTCGTCGGCGGCCGGCCGAGGTCGTGTTCGAACCGGCGCGCCACCTCGTAGGCGACCGTGCCGCCCATGCTGTGCCCGAAGAACGCGAACGGCCGGTCCAGCTCCCCCGCCAGCGCCGGGACGATCCGGTCGACGAGCTCGCAGCAGGTCGTCGACGCACGGCTCGGTGTGCCGTTCCTGGCGTCCCGGGTACTGGACGGCCAGCACGTCGACGGCCGGCCGCAACGCCTCGGAAACCGGGTGGAAGAAGCTGGCGGAGCCGCCGGCGTGCGGGAAGCAGACGAGCTGGGTGGGCGCCGCCGGCACCGGGTCGAACCGCCTGATCCAGGCGTCGTTCGCCATCATGGGTTCTCCTTTCGCGCTGTCAGCTGACGGGGACGAGGTCGGCCGCGAGGTGTTTGGCGAGCGCGGCCGGGGTTGGATGGTCGTAGGCGGCGGTCGCCGGGAGGGCGAGGCCGGTCGCCGCGGTCAGCCGGTTCCGGAGCTCGATCGCGCCGAGCGATCCGAAGCCCATCTCCAGGAAGCCCTGCTGCGGCGCGATCGCCTCCACCGACTCGTGGCCGAGCACCCAGGCCGCGTGCCGGAGCACCAGCTCGAGCAGCGCCGCCTCGCGCTCGTCGGGTGCCAGCTCGGCGAGGTGAGCGAGGAGCTCCGCGCCGTCCGGCTCCCGGTCGGCGTCGGGTTTCCGTTGCGCCGCAACCAGTCCCGCCAGTAGTGGCGCCGGCCGGGCCATGGTGAACACCTCGCCGAACCGCGCCCAGTCCACGTCGGCGACGAGCACGTTCGTCTCGTCGCGGCGCACCGCCCAGCGCAGCGTGGACAGCACGGTCTCCGGTTCCAGCGCCGGCAGGCCGAGCTCGGCGAGCTCGTCGGCGCCCGGCTCGCCGGCCAGTGGGCCGAGCGCGATGGACGTCGCGGGAAGGCCGTCGCGGCGCCGCCGCCGCGCCAAGGCGTCCAGTGCGGCGTCGGCGGCGGCGTGTGCGCGCCGGCCCACCCCGCCGATCACGCCGGCGATCGAGGTGAACAGCACGAACGCGTCGAGGCCGGCAGCCAGCTCGTGGAGGTTCTCGGCGGCTCGGCGGCCGCCCTCGGTGTGGTACACCGCGTCGACCCGGTGGCGGGACAGCAGTTCGCGCAGCGCGTCGCGGTCGGCGGGGTCGCAGTCGGTGAACGTGACCCGCCCGGCGAGGTCGGCGAGGTCGGACGTGGGCTGCCCGCACACCACGACGTGCTCCGCGCCGGCGTCGGCGAGCCACCCGGCAAGCCGCGCGCCGATCCCGCTCGTGCCGGTGACCAGCGCGGTGCCGGACGGTCGCCAGTCGGCGTCGCGCATCGTGGCCCGCACCAGCCGGCGCACGAACGCGCCCGCCGCGCGGACCGCCACCTGGTCCTCGCCGCTCGTGAGTGCGGCCGCCACGGCGTTGCCGGCACGGTGGTCCAGCCGGGCCGGCAGATCGATCAACCCGCCCCACCGGTCCGCGTGTTCGAGGGCCAGCACCCTGCCGAGGCCCCACACCGAGGCGGCATCGAGCTCGCCCGGCGGGTCGGCGGGCGCCACGGGGACGGCGTGGCGGGTCACCACCCACAGCGGGGCGGGAACTCCCTGTTCCAGCAACGGTTCCAGCCGGTCGGGCGGCGGCTCGACGAGCAGCACGCCCGCGCACTCCGCGGCCTCGCCGACCTCGGCACCCACCGCCGCGTCGGCGCCGTGACGGCGCAGTGCCGCGGCGAGCTCGGCCGCTGTCTCCCCGGCGGCCTCGTCCGCGGGGACGACGAGCCAGTTGCCGGCGAGGGCCTGCCGGTCGACGGCCAGCGGTTCCCACCCGACCCGGTAGCCGGCCGTCGTGGGCTGCCGGCGCAGGGCGGCCAGATTCGGCAGGATCGCGTGCAGGGCCTCGTGATCGCCGCTCGCGACGCCGAGGGTCTCGGCGACCGAGGCGGTGTCGGCCCGCTCGACAGCCGCCCAGAACCCGTCGTCGAGCGAACGGGTCTCGTCGGCGGGTGCGTCGAGCCAGTACCGCCGGCGCTGGAAGGGGTACGTCGGCAGCTCGACGCGGTCGACGGTGCCGAACAGCGAGGTCGGGTCGAGCGCGATGCCGTGCACCGCGGCGGCGCCGAGTGCGGTCGTCAGCGCGTCGACCTCGGCGCGGTCGCGGCGCTGGGTCGCCAGGAACACCGTGTCGCCCGGGTCGTCGGGCAGGCACTCCTGGCCCATCGCGGTGAGCACCGCGTCCGGGCCGAGCTCGACGAACCGGCGCACCCCGCGCTCGTGCAGGCAGGTGATGCCGTCCTGGAACCGGACGGGTGCGGTGATCTGCCGTACCCAGTAGTCCGCGGTGGCGACCTCGTCGGTCACGGTGCCGGTCACGTTGGACACCATTGGCACGGTCGGCGGGTGGTATGTCAGCGCCTCCGCGACGGTGCGGAACTCGTCGAGCATCCCGGCCATGTGGGGCGAGTGGAAGGCGTGGCTGGTCCGGAGCCGGGTGGTGCGCCTGCCTTCGGCGCGCCACTGGTCGGCGAGGTCGAGTACGGCGTCCCGGTCGCCGGAGAGCACGGTGGCACGCGGGCCGTTGAGCGCCGCGACGGACACGAACTCCTCGAGCCCGGCCAGGAGCGGGGACACCTCGTCAGCGGCGGCCTGCACGGCGACCATCGCGCCGTCGGTCCGCATTCCCTGCATGAGCCGGCCCCTCGCGGAGACGAGGGCGGCGGCGTCCGGCAGGTCGAGGACGCCGGCGGCGTGCGCCGCGGCGAGCTCGCCGACGGAGTGTCCGATGAGGACGTCCGGCCGCATCCCGTACCACTCCAGCAGCTGGTACAGGGCGACCTGGAAGGCGAAGATCCCGAGCTGGGTGTACTCGGTCTGGTCGAGCAGGTCCGAGCTGTCGTCGAAGCACACCGCACGAAGGGGCGGCTCGACCTCGGCGCACACCGCGTCGAAGGCGTCGGCGAACACGCCGTAGGCCTCGTACAGCTCGCGGCCCATACCGGCGCGCTGGGCGCCCTGGCCGGTGAACAGGAAGGCGAGCCTGCCCGGCACCGGCGAGCCGAGCACCACGGTGGGTGCCGGGGTGCCCCGCGCGAGGCCGGTCAGCCCGGCGACCGCACTGTCGCGATCGGACACCATGACCGCGGCGCGCCGCGGCAGCGCTGCTCGCGTCGTCAGCAGGGAGAGTCCCACGGCGGCCGGATCGTGGTCGTCCACAACGGACAGCAGGCCGTCGGCGGTGGCGCGGAGTGCGCCGTCGGTCTTGGCCGACAGCACCCAGGGCACCACCGGTGGTCCAACGGCCGGCTCGCGCGCCGGCGCGGCATCCGCCTCCTCCAGGATCACGTGTGCGTTGGTGCCGCTGATCCCGAAGGAGGACACGCCCGCACGCCGGACGCCGTCCGACCGCCACGGCACCGCGGCGGTCAGCAGTGAGACCGCGCCCGCCGACCAGTCCACGTGTGGGCTGGGTTCGTCCGCGTGCAGGGTCTCCGGGAGCACGCCGTGCTCCAGGGCCTTGACCATCTTGATCACGCCCGCCACGCCCGCCGCCGCTTGGGTGTGGCCGAGGTTCGACTTCACCGAACCCAGCCACAGTGGACGGTCGCGGTCCTGGCCGTAGGTGGCCAGCAACGCCTGCGCCTCGATCGGATCGCCCAGCGTGGTCCCGGTGCCGTGGCCCTCGACCGCGTCCACATCGGATGGTTTCAGCCCGGCGCCAGCCAGCGCGGCGTGGATGACCCGCTGCTGCGACGGCCCGTTCGGCGCGGTCAGCCCGTTCGACGCGCCGTCGGAGTTGATCGCGGAGCCGCGCACCAGGGCCAGCACCCGGCGCCCGTGGCGGCGCGCGTCGGACAGCCGCTCGACGAGCACCACGCCGACACCCTCGGACCAGCCCGTGCCGTCGGCACCGGCGCCGAAGGCCTTGCACCGCCCGTCCGGCGCCAGCCCACGCTGCCGGGAGAACTCCACGAACGTCGCCGGGCTCGACATCACCGTCACCCCGCCGGCGAGCGCCATGGTGCACTCCCCCGCGCGCAGTGCCTGCCCGGCGAGGTGCAGAGCCACCAGCGACGACGAGCACGCCGTGTCCACGGTCACCGCCGGGCCCTCCAGGCCGAAGGTGTACGCCACGCGGCCGGACAGGATGCTCGCGGTGGTGCCGGTGCCCACGTAGCCTTCGACGCCGTCGGGCAGCGCCGGCAGGCGCGTGGCGTAGTCGTAGTACATGACGCCGGCGAACACGCCGGTCCTGCTGCCCCGCAACGAGACCGGGTCGATGCCGGCGTGCTCGAACGCCTCCCACGACGTCTCCAGCAGCAGCCGCTGCTGCGGGTCCATGGCGACGGCCTCCCGCGGCGAGATGCCGAACAAGTCGGCGTCGAACTCCGCGGCGTCGTACAGAAAGCCACCTTCCCTGGTGTGGCTGGTGCCCCGCCGGTCGGGATCGGGGTCGGACAGTGCGTCCAGGTCCCAACCCCGGTCGCCGGGGAACACCGAAATGCCGTCACCGCCCTCGGCCACCAGGCGCCACAGGTCGTCCGGCGAACGCACCCCGCCGGGGTAGCGGCAGCTCATCCCGATGATCGCCAGCGGTTCGTCGGTGGCGGCCGCGGTCGCCACCCCGGGCCGGGCGTCTCGGCCGCCGGACAGCTCGACGTGCAGGTGGCGTGCCAGCGCCGCCGGGTTCGGGTAGTCGAAGACGACCGTCGCGGGCAGGTCGAGGCCGGTGGCGGCGCCCAGCCGGTCACGCAGGTCGATCGCGGTCAGGGAGTCGAACCCGAGATCGCCGAACGCGCGGTCGATGTCCATTCCTGCTCCAGCAGGGTGCCCGAGTACCGAGCCCGTCTCGGCAGTGACGAAGTCCAGGAGCTCCGCCTCCGTCCGGCCGGCCGGCGCGACCGTGCCGGCCCGCCGGGCCGGGGCCCGCACCAAGTCGCGAAGGATGGCCGGGACCTCGCGCCGGGGCGTCGCGGTGTCCAGCCGCACGGGCAGCGAGAACGGGCCACCGTCGCGCAGAGCCGCGTCGAACAGTGCCAGCGCGTCCGGTGTGGACAGTGGGGTCAGGCCGGCCGCGCGCAACCGGCGCCGGTCGGCGTCGGTCAGCGCACCGGCCATCCCGCCGGGCACCGACCACTGACCCCACGCCATGCACACGGCGGGCTGTCCGTTCGCCCGGCGGTGCTGGGCGAGCCCGTCAAGGTAGGCGTTCGCCGCGGCGTAGGCGGCCTGACCCGGACTGCCCAACGTGGCGGCGGCGGACGAGAACAGCACGAACGCGTCCAGCTCGCCGGTGAGCTCGTGGAGGTTGCGGGCGCCGTCGGCCTTGGCGCGCAGGGCGGTGCGCAGCTGCCCGCCGGTGAGCGTCTCGACCACGCCGTCGGCCAGCTCGCCGGCGGCGTGGATCACCGTGCGCACGTCGGGCAGGTCGGCGAGCAGCGCGGCCAGCGCCTCCCGGTCGGCGACGTCGCAGGACCGGACGCTGACGTCCGCGTCCAGGTCGAGGGGCTCCGGGGTGTGCCTGCCACGGCCGACCAGCACCAGCTTGCGGACGCCGTGCTCGGCGACCAGGTGCCTGGCCAGCTCCCGCCCCAGCGCGCCGGTGCCACCGGTGATCAGCACCGGCCCGCGGATCTTCCGGTCGACGTCCGTTGTGGACAGTCGGGCCAGTCGTGGTGCGAACGCCTTCCCGGCCCGGACGGCGAACTGCGGCTCGTCCACGCTCGGGACGTGCTCGGTGTCGGTGTCGGCCAGCACGATCCGGCCCGGGTGCTCGGACTGGGCGGACCGCACCAGGCCCCACACGGCGGCCGCGTCCGGATCCACGTCCTCTGCGGGGCCGGTGGCGACCGCCCGCCGGGTTCGCACCACCAGCCGGGCCGACCGGTCGCCGGCGAGCCACGCGTGCAGGGCGTCGAGCGCGTCGCCCGGGGTGGCGCAGGGAGCGACCACGGCGCCGGCCGGCTCGCCCGCCGGAACCTCCTTCCAGGCCACGGTGAACAGCGACCGGTCCACCGCGGACGGTCGAACCTCCGTCACCGGCCTGAACAGCAGCGACTCGGCGGACAGGACGGGCCGGCCGGTCTGGTCGGCGATGGCCACGCTCAGCTCGTCGCTCCCGGACGAGCGCAGCCGGACCCGTACGGCACCGGCGCCGTGCGCGTGCAGGCGCAGGCCGCGCCAGGCGAACGGCAGTCTTGCCTGGTCGGCATCGCGGAACACGACGCCGAGCGGGACGGTGTGCAGCGCGGCGTCGAGGAGGGCAGGGTGCAGGCCGAACTTCTCGGCGCCCGGCGAGTCCGCCACGGGCAGCTCGACCTCGGCGAACAGGTCCGCGCCGTCGGCCCACGCCGCGCGCAGGCCGCGGAACACCGGGCCGTAGCCGAACCCGAGGTCGGCCAGCCGCTCGTACAGGCCGGACACCTCGACCGGCGCGGTTGCGGCGGGCGGCCAGGTTTCCGCCCATGCCCACGACTCCTCTGCCGGCCGTGCGCCCAGCCGGCCGCCGGCGTGCCTGACCCACTCGGCGTCGTCCCCCTTGGCGTGCACGCGCAGGTCGTCGCCGTGAACGGTGACCTGCAGCGCCACCTCGCCGCGTTCGGGCAGCACCAGGGGCGCTTCGAGGGTGAGGTCACCGACGCCGTCGCGGCCGAGCGTGTGGGCGGAGTGCAGTGCGAGCTCGGCGAACGCGCTGGCCGGCAGCAGCGCCGCACCGGCCACCACGTGGTCGGCGAGCCAGGGGTGCGACGCGAGGGACAGCCGGCCGGTGAGGACGAGCCCGTCACCGTCGGCGTGCACGACGGACGCCCCGAGCAGCGGATGGTTCGCGGGGGTGACGCCGAGGCGGGCCGGGTCACCGGGCGGGGCACCGCTGGGCAGCCAGTACCGCTGGTGCTGGAACGGGTAGTTGGGCAGCGGGAGCCGCCGCCCCCCGCCGAACACCGTGCCCCAGTCCACGGGGACGCCACGCACGTACGCCTTGGCCACGCCGGTGAGCAGCGTGATGGTCTCCGGATCGCCGGGGCCGAGCTCCAGAAAGGTCCGCACGCCGTGCTCGTCGAGGTGGCGCATACCGTCGTGGAACCGCACGGTGTCGCGGACGTGGCGGACCCAGTAGCCGGGAGTGCCGATCTCGTCGGTGACCCCGCCGGTCACGTTCGACACCACCGGGATCCGTGGCGGCTGATAGGTCAGCGCGGCGGCCACCGAGCCGAACTCCGCCAGCATCGGCTCCATCCGCGCGGAGTGGAACGCGTGCGACACCCGGAGCCGCTTGTGCTTCCACCGCGTGGCGATCTCCAGGACCTCGGCCTCGTCACCGGAGATCACCACCGACTCCGGGCCGTTCACCGCCGCGATGCTCGCCCCGCCGAGCTGCGCGGCGACCTCCGACTCGGTGGCCCGCACGGCGACCATCGCCCCACCATCGGGCAGCTGCTGCATCAACCTCGCCCGCGCGCCGACCAGCCGGCACGCATCCGCCAGCGAGAAGACGCCCGCGACGTGGGCGGCCGCCAGCTCGCCGATCGAATGGCCCAGCAGGAAGTCCGGCCGTATCCCCCAGCTCTCCACCAGCCGGTACAGGGCGACCTCGAACGCGAACAGCCCGGGCTGCGCGAACTCGGTCCGATGGATCCGCTCGTCGAAGGCCGTCTCACCGAAGGCGGCGCACACCTCGTCAAACGCCTCGGCGAACACCGGGAACGTCTCGCGCAGCTCAGCGCCCATGCCCACTCGCTGGGTTCCCTGGCCGGAGAACAGCACCGCCAGCCCACCGTCCACCACGGAGCCGGTGATCACCTCACCGTCGAGAAACACCGCACGGCGGTCCAGTCCGGCGCGGGTGGTCGCCAACGAGAACCCGATGTCCGCCGGGTCACCCGCCAGCGACCTGGCGATTTCCAGCTGGCGATCCAGCGCCTCGTCCGAGGCGGCGGACACGACCAGTGGCACCGACCATCCCGGGCCGGGAGTCGTCGCCGCGGGGACGGTCTCCGGTGCCTGCTCCAGAATCACGTGCGCGTTGGTGCCGCTGATTCCGAAGGACGACACGCCTGCCCGGCGGGGACGGCCGGTGCCCGGCCAGTCCACCGCCTCGGTCAGCAGCGACACCGCGCCCGCCGACCAGTCCACGTGCGGTGTCGGCTCGTCGACGTGCAACGTCCGCGGCAACACGCCGTGTGCCAGCGCCTCGACCATCTTGATCACACCCGCGACGCCGGCGGCGGTCTGCGTGTGGCCGAGGTTCGACTTGACCGACCCCAGCCACAGTGGACGATCCCGGTCCCGGCCGTAGGTGGCCAGCAACGCCTGTGCCTCGATCGGATCGCCCAGCGCGGTACCGGTGCCGTGCGCCTCGACGGCGTCGACCCCGGCGGCGGACAACCGGGCGCCGGCCAGCGCCGCCCGGATCACTCGCTGCTGGGACAGGCCGTTGGGTGCACTGAGCCCGTTGGAGGCGCCGTCCTGGTTCACCGCCGAACCCCGCACCACAGCCAGCACCTCGTGCCCCGACCGACGCGCGTCGGAGAGCCGCTCCACCAAAAGCACCCCGACACCCTCACCCCACCCGGTACCGTCCGCCGCCGCCGCGAACGCCTTGCACCGGCCGTCGGCGGCCATGCCCGCCCTGCCTGCCGAACTCGACGAACATCGTCGGGGTCGCCAGCACCGAGACCCCGGCGACCAGCGCCATCGAGCACTCGCCCTGACGCAACGCCTGCCCCGCCAGATGCAACGCCACCAACGACGACGAACACGCGGTGTCCACCGTCACCGCCGGCCCCTCCAAACCGAACGAGTAGGCCACCCGCCCGGAGATCACGCTGGCCGCACCGCCGGTGAGCCGGTACCCCTCGACCCCGTCGTCGGCGGGGCTCGCCCCGGAGCCGTAGCCGGACTGAGCGGCGCCGACGAACACGCCGGTGTCGCTGCCCCGCAAGGAAAGCGGGTCGATACCGGCGTTCTCGAACGCCTCCCACGACGCCTCCAGCAACAACCGCTGCTGCGGATCCATCGCCAACGCCTCACGCGGCGAGATCCCGAAGAACTCCGGCGTCGAAGTCCCCGACGCCGGACAGGAAACCGCCCGAGGCGGCGGTGTCGCGCAGCGCCGCCAGGTCCCAGCCGCGGTCGTCCGGCAACGGTGTCAACGCGTCGCGACCGGCGGACACGAGCTCCCACAGGTCGTCCGGGAGTGCGTACACCGCCGGGAAACCGGCAGCTCGTCGCGACGACGGCGATCGGCTCGGTGGCCGCCTCGGTGAGCTTGCGGTTGTCCTGGCGCAGCCGTTCGGTCTCCTTCACCGACAGCCGCAGCGCCTCGACGATCTTGTCGTTCGATGTGCTCACGGAACCCTCCCCGCCTGGTCGAGCACCAGCCGGACCAGGCTGTCGGCGTCCATCTCGTCCACGTCCACGGTTCCGGCGGCTCCGCCGGCCGCGCGCGCAGGCCGGCGAGGTCCAGCAGGGTGTCCAGCACCCCGGCCTCGCGCAGCCGGGCCAGCGGGATGGTGGACAGCGCCGCGCGCAGGGCGGGCTCGGTGTCGCTCGCCTGCTCGGCCTCGGCCTGGCCGGGCGCCAGCTCGGCGTGCAGGAAGCCGACCAGCGCGGCCGGGGTCGGGTAGTCGAACACCAGCGTCACCGGCAGCCGCAGGCCGGTCGCGCCGGCCAGCCGGTTGCGCAGCTCGACGGCGGTCAGCGAGTCGAACCCGGCCTCGTTGAACGCCCGGTTCGCCCGCACCGCGTCCGGCGACGGGAGGCCCAGCACGGCGGCGACGTTCGACCGCACCAGCTCCATCAGGATCGCCTTCCCGCTCCCGCGGAGACCGGCCGGCCAGCCGGTTCGCCAGCGCGGACCCACCGTCGCCTGCGTCGGCGCGGCGCCGGGTGGACGTCCGCACCAGGCCGCGCAGCAACGGGGGCAGCGTGGCGGCGTGGGCCCGCAGCGCGCGGTGGTCGACGGTCATCGGCAGCACCACCGCCCGGTCGGCGGCCAGCGCGGCGTCGAACAACGCCAGTCCGTCCGCTGTGGACATCCGGGTCACGCCGACGCTGCCCATGCGGCGCCGGTCGGTGTCGCTGCAGTCCCCCGGTCAGCCCGCTGGTCTGCGGCCCACAGCCCCCACGCCATCGACTGCGCCGGCAGACCCTGCGCGCGGCGGTGTTCGGCCAGCGCGTCCAGGAACGCGTTGGCGGCGGCGTAGTTGGCCTGGCCGGGCGCGCCGAAGGTGGCCGCCGCGGAGGAGAACAGCACGAACGTGTCGACCTCGGTGAGCTCGTGCAGGTTGCGGGCGGCGTCCACCTTGGGGCGCAGCACGGTGTCGACGCGGTCCGGTGTCTGGGCCTCGAGCACGCCGTCGTCCAGCACGCCCGGCGGCGTGGATCACCGCGGTGAGGTCCGGGATGCCGGCGAGCAGCCCGGCCAACGCGTCGCGGTCGGCGGCGTCGCACGCGGCGACCCGGACCTCGGCGCCCAGCCCGGTCAGCTCCTCGGCCAGCTCGGGCGCGGAGCCGGTGCGGCTGATCAGCACGAGCTTGCGCACGCCGTGCGCGGTCACCAGGTGGCGGGCCAGCAGCGCGCCCAGCGTGCCGGTGCCTCCGGTGATCAGCACGGTGCCGGCAGGGTCGAGCGGTGCGGGAACGGTGAGCACCACCTTGCCGGTGTGCCTGCCTGGCCGATGAACCGGAACGCCTCGGCGGCCCGGCGCACGTCCCAGGCGGCCAGCGGCAGCGGCCGGAGCACGCCCTGCCCGAACAGCGCCATGATCTCGGCGAGCATCTCGCCGATCCGGTCAGGGCCCGGCCTCGATCAGGTCGACGGCCCGGTAGCCGTCGCCCGGCAACGCCGGTGCGGATGTCGGTCTTGCCCAGCTCGACGAACCGGCCGCCGTCGGCCAGCACGCCCGAGCGACGCGTCGACGAACTCGCCCGCCAGCGAGTTCAGCACCACGTCCACGCGCGGAAACCGTTGGGCGAACGCGAGGTCCCGCGACGAGGCGATCCGCTCGTCGGCGCAGCCCGGACGTCGCGCAGCGTGTCCCACTTCGGCGGGCTGGCCGTGCCGAACACGCGGGCGCCGAGGTGCCTGGCGAGCTGCACGGCCGCCATGCCGACACCGCCGGCGGCGGAGTGGACGAGCACCGACTCGCCCGCGCGCAGGCCGGCGACGTCCACCAGCCCGTAGTAGGCGGTCAGGAACGCCACCGGCATCGCCGATGCCTGCGCGAACGACCAGCCCGCCGGCATCGGCGTGATCATGCGGTGGTCGGCGACGGCGACGGGCCCGAAGGCGGCCGGGAACAGGCCGGCCACTCGGTCCCCCGGCGCGAAGCCGGTCACCCCGGCACCGACGTCGAGCACGACGCCGGCGCCCTCGCTGCCCAGGGTTTCCTGGTCGGGCGGCAGCATGCCCAGGGTCAGCACGACGTCGCGGAAGTTCACCCCGGCCGCGCGGACCCCGATGCGCACCTGCCCCGCGCCCAGCGGCTCGAGCGCCTCGGGCCGGGGCGACCAGCTCGAGGTTGTCCAGCGTGCCCTTGGCGGGTATCGCGAGGTGCCAGGCCTGCCCGGCCGGGGCTGCCAGCGCGCCGTCCGAGCCGGCCCTGGCCAGCCGGGGCACCAGCACGTCCCCGCCGCGCACGGCGACCCGTGGCTCACCGGTCGCGACCGCGGCGCGCAGTGCGTCCCAGTCACCGGGGAGCCGGTCCACCTCGGCGAGCACGAAGCGACCGGGGTTCTCCGACTGCGCCGAGCGGACCAGCCCCGCCGCGGCCGCGCCCGCCGGGTCGCCGGTCCCGGTGACGAACAGCAGGCGCGCCTCGGCGAACCGATCGTCGGCGAGCCAGGACCGGACCAGGTCCAACGCGCGGTGCGTTCGTTCCCGGACGTCCCACGGTTCGCCGGTCAGCGTCACCACGGCGACATCGGGCACGTCGTCGCCGTCGAGGTCCGTGACGGACTCGATCTCGCGCCAGGTCCCGGGATCGCTCTCGGACAATGCGGTCGGCATCCAGTCGAGCTGCAACAGGGAGTCGTTGCGGGCGGTCGCGGCGCGCAGCTGGGCCGGCGAGACCGGCCGCATCACCAGGGACTCGACGGCGAGCACCGGGCGGCCGGTGCCGTCGCTCGCGGTGAGCGCCAGCTCGTGCGGCCCGGTGCGGGTGATCCGCACGCGCAGCGTGGACGCGCCGGTGGCGTACAGGGTGACACCGTTCCAGGCGAACGGAAGCAGCACCTGCCCCGGCTCGCCGGCCATGCCGGTGAGGGCCGTCGCGTGCAGCGCGGCGTCCAGCAGCGCCGGGTGCACGCCGTAACCGTCCACATCGGACACGCGCACCTCGGCGAACACGGTGGTGCCGTGCCGCCAGGCGGCCGCCAGCCCCCGGAACGCCGGGCCGTAGGCGAGTCCCGCTTCGGCCAGCGCCGGGTAGAAGTCCGGCAACGGCACGGGGTTCGCGCCGGGCGGGGGCCAGCTCGCCGCGTCCGGGCCGGTGGGCGGGGTGCCGGCGGCGAGCAGGCCGGCGGCGTGGCAGGTCCAGTCGCCCGAGGAGTCCTCGGGCCGGGAGTGCACCGCGACGTCGCGGCGTCCGTGGTCGTCGGGCTCGCCGACCGTCACCTGCACCGCGACCGCCCCGCGCGGTGGCAGGACCAGCGGTGCCTCCAGGGTGAGCTCGGCGATGTGGTCGCAGCCGACCTCGTCTCCCGCGCGGAGCACCAGCTCGACGAACGCCGTGCCCGGCAGCACCACGGTGCCCCAGACGGCGTGGTCGGCCAGCCACGGCTGCGCTCGCAGCGACAGCCTGCCGGTGAGCAGGGCCCGGTCGCCGTCGGCCACCGGGACGGCCGCGCCGAGCAGCGGGTGGTCCGCGACCTGCTGGCCGACCGAGGTGGCGTCGCCTGCCGGGGCCGGCGGGCTCCAGCCAGTAGCGCTGCCGCTGGAAGGGATAGGTGGGCAGGTCGACCTGCCGGCCGCCGGCCAGCGTCGCCGACCAGTCGACGGGTGCGCCGTGCACCCAGGCCGCGGCCACCGCGTGCAGCAGCCGGTCGGGCCCGCCGTCGTCGCGGCGCAGCGTGCCCAGCACGACGGCCTCGGCCTCGGCGTCGTGGATGCTCTCCTCCACGCCCATCGCCAGCACCGGATGCGGGCTGACCTCGAGGAAGATCTGGTGGCCCGCGGCCAGCAACGCCGACGTCACCTGTCCGAAGTGGACGGGTCGGCGCAGGCTCTGGTACCAGTACTCGGCGTCCAGGTCGCCGTCGTCGATCCACTCGCCGGTCACCGTGGACAGGAACGGCACCCGCGGCCGTCGCGACGTGATGTCGCCGAGCACGTCCAGCAGCCGCTCGTGGATCGCTTCGACGTGGTGGGAGTGCGAGGCGTAGTCCACCGGGATCCACCGGGCCCGCACGCCGGTCTGCTCGCAGTGCGCGACGAAGTCGGCCAGCGCCGCCGAGTCGCCGGACACGACGACCGAGCCGGGACTGTTCACCGCGGCGATGCCGACCCGGCCGTCCCAGCGCGTCAGGTCGAGCCGGTCCTCCGGGGCGCCGACCGAGACCATGCCGCCCTTGCCGGACAGGGCGAGCAGCTCGCGGCTGCGCAGCGCGACGACCCTGGCGGCGTCGTCCAGCGACAGCGCGCCGCAGACGCACGCGGCGGCGATCTCGCCCTGGGAGTGCCCGACCACCACGTCGGGCCGCACGCCGTACGAGTCCCACACCGCGGCGAGCGAGACGACCACCGCGAACATCGCGGGCTGCACCACGTCGACGCGCTCCAGCGCGGCCGCGTCGTCGAGCACGTCGAGCAGCGCCCAGTCCGCGTACCGGGACAGGGCCCGCGCGCACTCCGCCATCCGGGACGCGAAGACCTCGGACGTGCCGAGGAGCTCGCGCGCCATGCCGACCCACTGCGCGCCCTGGCCGGGGAAGACGAACACCACCCGCGAGTCGGTGCGGGCGACGCCGGCGACCGTGTCGTCGCCGAGCAGGACCGCGCGGTGCGGCAGCAGTCGCCCGCCGAGCCAGGGAGAAGCCGACGTCGGCGCGCGGCGCGTCCATGGTGGACAGACGGTCCAGCTGCTCGGTGAGCGCCGCGGCCGAGCGGGCCGACACCACCAAGGGCAGGTCAGTGTCGGTCCTCCGGCTCGGGGACGCCGGCCTCCGCCGGTTCGTCCGGCTCCTCGATGATCACGTGCGCGTTCGTGCCGCTGACCCCGAACGACGACACCCCGGCCCGCCGGGGGTGACCGTTCGCGCGACCACGGCACCGCCTCGGTGAGCAGCTCGACCGCCCCGGCCGACCAGTCCACGCTCGGCGTCGGCTCGTCGACGTGCAGGGTCTTCGGCAGCAGGCCGTGCCGCAGCGCCTTCACCATCTTGATCACCCGGCCACGCCGGCCGCGGCCTGGGCGTGCCCGATGTTCGACTTCAACGAGCCGAGCCACAGTGGACGGTCCCGGTCCTGGCCGTAGGTCGCCAGCACCGCCTGCGCCTCGATCGGGTCGCCCAGCGTGGTCCCGGTGCCGTGCCCCTCGACCAGCGTCCACATCGGACGGCGACAGCCCGGCGGAGGCCAGCGCGGCGCGGATCACCCGCTGCTGCGACGGACCGTTCGGCGCGGTCAGGCCGTTGGACGCGCCGTCCTGGTTGACCGCCGAGCCCCGCACGACCGCCAGCACCCGGTGCCCGTGGCGCCGCGCGTCGGACAGCCGCTCCACCAGCAGCACGCCGGCGCCCTCGCCCCAGCCCGTGCCGTCCGCGGCGGCGGCGAACGCCTTGCACCGGCCGTCGGCGGCGAGCCCGCGCTGCCGGGAGAACTCGACGAACGCGCCGGGCGTCGCCATCAGCGACACGCCCGCCGACGAGCGCCAGCGTGCACTCGCCCCGGCGCAGCGACTGCGCGGCCAGGTGCAGCGCGACCAGCGACGACGAGCACGCGGTGTCCACGGTCACCGCCGGGCCCTCCAGCCCGAACGTGTACGCCACGCGGCCGGAGACGACGCTGGCCGACGTGCCGGTCAGCAGGTAGCCCTCGGTGGTCTCGGCGGCCGCGCGCACCAGCTCGGCGTACTCCTGCCCGCTGACGCCGACGAACACGCCGGTCCGGCTGCCCCGCAACGACAGCGGGTCGATGCCGGCGCGCTCCAGCGCCTCCCAGGAGGTCTCCAGCAGCAGCCGCTGCTGGGGATCCATGGCCAGCGCCTCGCGCGGCGAGATCCCGAAGAACTCGGCGTCGAACTCCCCCGCGCCGTGCAGGAACCCGCCGGCGCGCACGTAGGACGTGCCGGGCCGGTCGGGGTCGGCGTCGAACAGCGCGTCGAGGTCCCAGCCGCGGTCGGCCGGGAACTCGGACATCGCGTCGACGCCGTCCGCGACCAGCTGCCAGAGGTCCTCCGGCGAGCCGACGCCGCCGGGGAACCGGCAGCTCATCGCGACGATCGCGACCGGCTCGTCGGACGCGACGGCCGGCGCGCTGCTCGGCCGGCCGGGTGCCGCCGACGAGCTGGTCACGCAGGTGGGCGGCCACCGCGGCCGGGGTCGGGTAGTCGAACACCAGCGTCGCCGGCAGCGTGCGTGCCCGTCGCGGCGGCCAGCCGGTTGCGCAGCTCGACCGCGGTCAGCGAGTCGAAGCCGACGTCCTTGAACGGCCGGGTGGCCTCGATCGTCTCCGGCGAGGAGTGCCCGAGCACGGTGGCGACCTCCGCGCGGACGAGGTCCAGCAGCGCCCGCTCACGCTCCGCGGCGGACATCCGGGCGAGCCGGCCCACCAGCGCCGGACGCCTCGCTCCGGCCGCGCGTCGCGCGCCGCAGCGGGGCGCGGACCACGCCGCGGAACACCTCGGGCACCGCGCCGGACCTGCGCAACATCGCCGGTGTCCAGGTGCATCGGCAGCACGAGCGGCTCGTCCACGCGCAGCGCCGCGTCGAACAGCGCCAGACCGTCCGTCGTGGACAGCGGGGTCAGGCCCGGCGCGGGCCATGCGCCGCACGTCCGCCTCGCCGAGGTGCGCGGTCATCGCGCTGCGCTCGGCCCACAGCCCCCAGCCCAGCGACTGCCCGGCGAGGCCGGCGGCCCGGCGCCGTTCGGCGAGACCGTCCAGGAACGCGTTGGCGGCGGCGTAGTTGCCCTGGCCGGGCGCGCCCAGCGTGGCCGACGCGGAGGAGAACAGCACGAACGCGTCGACGTCGCCGGCCAGCTCGTGCAGGTTGCGGGCGGCGTCGACCTTGGGGCGCAGCACGGTGTCCAGCTGCTCCGGGGTCAGCGCGTCGATCGTGGCGTCGTCGAGCACGCCGGCGGCGTGGATCACCGCGGTGAGCCGCGGGATGGCGTCGAGCACGGCCGCCAGCGCCGTCCGGTCGGCGACGTCGCAGCGCACCACGTCGACCGTCGCGCCCAGCTCGGTCAGCTCCGCCGCCAGCTCGGGTGCCGCGCCGCGCCGGCCGGCCAGCACCAGCTTGCGGACCCCGTGCTCGGCGACCAGGTGCCGGGCGACCGCGCCGCCCAGCACGCCGGTGGCGCCGGTGATCAGCACCGTGCCGGCCGGGTCGATCGCGCGCGGCATCGTGAGCACGACCTTGCCGACGTGCCTGGCCTGGCTGAGGAAGCGCAGCGCGGCGGCGGCGCGGCGGACGTCCCAGGTGGTCACCGGCAGCGGTCGCAGCGCACCCGTCCGGAACAGCGCCATCAGCTCGGCGAGCATCTCGCCGATCCGGTCGGGACCGGCCTCCATGATGTCGTAGATCCGGTAGTCGACGCCGGGATGCGCCAGCGCGACCTCGGCGGGGTCGCGCAGGTCGGTCTTGCCCATCTCGAGGAACCGGCCGCCCGGCGCGAGCAGCCCGAGCGACGCGTCGACGAACTCCCGGCCAGCGAGTTCAGCACCACGTCGACGCCGGGGAACCGTTCGCGCGAAGCCGAGTTCGCGCGACGAGGCGATGTGCCGGTCGTCGAGGCCGAGCGAGCGCAGCGTGTCCCACTTGCCGGCGCTGGCGGTGCCGAAGACCTCGGCGCCGAGGTGCCGGGCCAGCTGCACGGCGGCCATGCCGACACCGCCGGCCGCGGCGTGCACGAGCACGGACTCGCCGGCGCGCAGCCCGCCGAGGTCGACGAGGCCGTAGTAGGCGGTCAGGAACACCACCGGCACCGACGCGGCCTCGGCGAACGACCACTCCGTCCGGCATCGGCGCGACCATCCGGTGGTCGGCGACGGCGACCGGCCCGATCGAGTCGGGGAACATGCCGAACACCCGGTCGCCGGGCGAGAACCCGGTCGACCCCGGGGCCGACCTCGAGCACGATGCCGGCGGCCTCGCCGCCCAGGCCGTCCTGGTCGACCATGCCGAGGGTGAGCAGCACGTCGCGGAAGTTCAGCCCGGCGGCGCGCACCGCGATCCGCACCTCGCCCGGTTCCAGCGGGCGGTCCACCTCCGGGCGGGACACGAGCGCGAGGTTGTCCAGCGATCCCTTGCTGGTGACCTCCAGCCGCCACGGTCCGGCGTCCGGGCGGGACGAGCGCGCCACCGCTGTCGGCGCGGGCGAGCCGGGGCACCAGCAGCCGGCCGTCGCGCACCGCGACCCGCGGTTCGCCGAGCGCCACGGCCGCGGCGACGTCCGTCGGATCCTCGTCGGAGTCCGCTTCCACCAGCACGAACCGGCCGGGATGTTCGGCCTGGGCCGAGCGGATCAGACCGCCGGCCGCGCTCCCGGGTGGCGTGACGAACACCAGCCGGGACGCGGCCGTCTCGTCGTCGGCCAGCCAGGATCGCAGGCGGGACAACACGTCCCGCACGGTGCCGCGCACGTCGTCGGACTCGTCGACCCGCACCACCACGGCGTCCGGCACCGGCGAGCCTGCACGGCGGGCTCGGCGGGCACCCAGTCCAGCCGGAACAGCGAGTCCATGGTGGACCGGCCGGGCCGCGCCGAGCTGGTCGGCGGACACCGGCCGCAGCGCGAGGGACTCGACCGCGGCCACCGGCTGCCCGGTGCCGTCCGCGACGTGCAGCGAGATCGCGTCCTCGCCGGACGGGGACAGCGCCACCCGCAGCACGGACGCGCCCACCGCGGACACCGAGACACCGCGCCACGCGAACGGCAGCCGGACCCGGTCCTGGCCGGGCAGGAACGCCGCCGCGTGCAGGGCGGCGTCCAGCAGCGCCGGGTGCAGGCCGAACCCGGCGGCGTCGACCTCGTCGGGCAGCGCGACCTCGGCGAGCACCTGGTCGCCGTGCCGCCACGCCGCGCGCAGGCCCCGGAACGACGGCCCGTAGTCCAGGCCCGGCCGTGGCCAGCTGGTCGTAGGTGTCCTCGACGGGCAGCGGCTCCGCGCCGGGCGGCGGCCACTGCGTGAGTCGGTGGCGGCGCCGGCGCCGTTCTCGACGAGCACGCCGGTCGCGTGCCGCGTCCACGGCTGCTCGCCCTCCTTCCGGTCGGGAGTGGACGGTCAGCTCGCGGCGGCCGTCCTCGGCGGGCCCGGTGGTCACGTGCAGGTGCACGCCGCCGCTGCCGGGCAGGACGAGCGGTGCTTCCAGCGTCAGCTCGTCGATCCGGTCGCAGCCGACCTCGTCGGCGGCGCGCAGGGCCAGCTCGACGAAGGCCGCGCCGGGCAGCAGCACCGTGTCGTGCACCCGGTGGTCGGCGAGCCAGGGCTGCGTGGCCACCGACAGCCGGCCGGTGAACAGGTGGCCGTCGTCGGTCAGCGGCGTGTGCGCGGCGAGCAGCGGATGCTCGGCCGCCCGGAGGCCGAGGCCGGTCGCGTCGCCCGGCGTCTCGGGCGCGTCCAGCCAGTAGCGGCGGCGCTGGAACGCGTAGGTCGGCAGGTCGATCCGGCGCGCGCCGGGGAACAGCGGGGTCCAGTCGACGGGCGCGCCGTGCACGTAGGCCTCGCCGGCCGACCGCAGGAACCGGTCCATGCCGCCGTCGTCGCGGCGCAGCGAGCCCACCACGACGGCCGGCGCCTCCGCCGCGTCGATGGTCTCCTGCATGCCGACGGCGAGCACGGGGTGCGGGCCGACCTCGACGAGCACGCCGCAGCCCTGGTCGAGCAGGGCGCGGGTGGCGTCCGCGAAGCGGACCTGCTGGCGCAGGTTCCGGTACCAGTACTCGGCGTCCAGCGTGCCGGCGTCGATCCACTCGCCGGTCACGGTGGAGAAGAACGGAATCTCGGGGGCGCGCGGCTCGATCCCGGCCAGCACGTCGAGCAGCGCGGCGTGGATGGCCTCCATGTGGTGCGAGTGCGACGCGTAGTCCACCGGGATGCGCCGGGCCCGGATGTCGTGCTCCTCGGCGTAGGCGAGGAACTCGTCCACGGCGTCGGCGTCCCCGGACACCACCGTGGACGCCGGCCCGTTGACCGCCGCGACCGCGAGCCGGCCGGCCCACCGGTCCGGCAGCTCGTCCGCGGGCAGCGCGACCGACACCATCCCGCCCCGGCCGGCGACGGCGGCGAGCTCCCGGCTGCGCAGGGTGGCCACCCTCGCGGCGTCCGGGAGGGACAGTGCGCCGGCGACGCACGCGGCGGCGATCTCGCCCTGGGAGTGCCCGACCACCGCGGCCGGGCTGACGCCGAACGACCGCCACAGCTCGGCCAGCGACACCGCGACCGCGAACGAGGCGGGCTGGACGACGTCCACCCGCGCCAGCGCGGCCGGGTCGGCGAGCACGTCGGCGAGCTTCCAGTCCACATGGGACTCGATGGCGTCGGCGCACTCGCGCAGGCGGGCGGCGAAGACCGGCGCCGTCCCGAGCAGCTCGACCCCCATGCCGGCCCACTGCGCGCCCTGGCCGGGGAACACGAACGCGGTCCTGCCGCCGGTGACGACGCCCCGGATCACGTCCGGGTCGGAGGTGCCGGCGGCCAGCGCGGCCAGGCCGGCGTCGAACGCGACCGCCCGGTGGTCCAGGGCGGCTCGCGAGGTGGCCAGCGAGAAGCCGAGGTCCGCCCGATCCGGGTCGACGGACAGCAGGCGGGCCGCCTGGTCGCGCAGCGCGTCCGCCGTCGCGCCGGTGACCACCAACGGCAGCCGGCCGGCCGGCGTGCTCCGGCCGGACGGCCTCGTCCGTGGCGGGGGCCTCCTCGATGATCGCGTGGGCGTTGGTGCCGCTGATGCCGAACGCGGAGACGCCCGCCCGCCGCGGCCGCGGCGCCCTGCCGGCCACGGCGTCGCCTCGGTGAGCAGGGACAGCGCGCCGGACGCCCAGTCGACGTGCGGGGTCGGCTCGGCCAGGTGCAGGCTCCGGGGCAGGGTACCGTGCCGCATCGCCATGATCATCTTGATGATGCCGCCGACGCCGGCCGCGGCCTGGGTGTGGCCGAGGTTCGACTTCAGGGAGCCGAGCCACAACGGCCGGTCCCGGTCCTTGCCGTAGGTGGCCAGCAGCGCCCGCGCCTCGATCGGGTCGCCGAGCGGGGTGCCGGTGCCGTGCGCCTCGATCGCGTCCACGTCGTCGGTGGCGAGGCCGGCGTTCGCCAGCGCGCGCAGGATCACCCGCTCCTGGGACGGTCCGTTCGGCGCGGTCAGCCCGTTCGACGCGCCGTCGGAGTTGACCGCGCTGCCGCGCAGCACGGCGAGCACCGGATGCCCGTGGCGCGTGGCGTCGGACAGCCTTTCCAGCAGCACCAGGCCGACGCCCTCGGACCAGCCGGTGCCGTCGGCGGCGGCCGAGAAGGACTTGCACCGGCCGTCGGCGGCCAGCCCGCGCAGCCGGGAGAACTCGACGAACGCGGCCGGCGTCGACATCACGGTCGCGCCGCCGGCGACGGCGAGCGTGGACTCGCCGCGGCGCAGCGACTGGGCGGCCAGGTGCACGGCCACGAGCGACGACGAGCAGGCGGTGTCGATGGTGACCGCCGGGCCTTCGAGGCCGAAGGTGTAGGAGACGCGGCCGGAGGCGATGCTGCCGGCGCTGCCGTTGCCCAGGTAGCCCTCCATACCGTCCGGAATGGACCGCAGGCGGGCGGCGTAGTCGTGGTACATCAGCCCGGTGAACACGCCGGTCTCGCTGCCTCGCAACGAGGTCACGTCGATCCCGGCGCGTTCGAACAGCTCCCAGCCCGTCTCGAGCAGCAGGCGCTGCTGCGGGTCCATGGCCTGCGCCTCGCGGGGCGAGATCCCGAACAGGCCGGGGTCGAACAGGTCGGCGTCGTGCAGGAACCCGCCCTCGCGGGCGTAGCTGGTGCCCGGTGTCGCCGGGTCCGGGTCGAACAGCCGGTCGAGGTCCCAGCCACGGTTGGCCGGGAAGCCGGCGATCGCGTCCCGGCCGTCGGAGACGAGCCGCCACAGGTCGTCCGGCGAGCTGCACCCCGGACGGGTACCGGCAGCTCATCGCGACGACGGCGATGGGCTCGGTGTCGCGCGCCTGCGCCTCGCGCAGCCGTTGCCGGACCTCGTGCAGGTCCATGGTCACGCGCTTGAGGTAGTCGCGAAGCTTCTGTTCGTCAGCCATTGGCAGTACCGAATTCGTTGTCGATGAACTCGAAGATCTCCTCGTCGGACGCGGACTCGATGCGTCCGGCGGCGACGGCCGGCGCGGTGTCCAACTTGGACAGAACGTCCCGCAGCCGCACCGCGAGCCGGGTCCGGGCGACGTCGTCGGCCACGATCGACGCGAGGTCGTCCTCCACCCGGTCCAGCTCGGCGAACAGCGGGCGCACCGTCGCGGTGTCGCCGGGGCGCAGCTCCTCGACCAGGTAGCCGACCATCGCGGTGGTCGTCGGCCGGTCGAAGATCAGCGTCGCCGGCACCCGCAGCCCGCTCGCCGCGCTGAGCCGGTTGCGCAGCTCGACGGCGGCCAGCGAGTCGAAGCCGAGCTCGGTGAACGTGCGGTCGACGTCGATCGTCGCGGGTGACGGGTGGCCGAGCACCGAGGCGACCTGGCCGCGCACGAACTCCAGCAGCACCCGGTCCCGCTCCGCCTCGGACAGCCCGGCGATCCGGTCCGGGAGCGACACCGAGGAGCGGCGCCGTTCGACGCCCGGCGGCGTGGGCGGCACCAGCGCCCGCAGCGGCGCGGGAACCTGTTCGGCGCGGGCCCGCAGCGCGGCGAGGTCCAGCGCGATGGGCACCAGCACGGCCCGGCCGGCCGCGCATCGCCGCGTCGAACAGGGCCAGCCCGTCCTCATTGGACAGCGGCGTGATGCCGGACCGGCGGAGCCGGTGGCGCTCGGCCGCGCCGAGGTCGCCGGCCATGCCGCCGGATCCCACGGACCCCAGGCCAGCGAGACGGCCGGCTGGCCCGGCGGCCCGGCGCCGGTGGGCCAGCGCGTCGAGCGCGGCGTTGGCGGCCGCGTAGTTCGCCTGGCCGGCGGCGCCGAGGGTGGCCGCCGCCGAGGAGAACAGCACGAACGCGTCGAGGTCCTCGGTGAGGTCGTGCAGGTTGTGCGCGGCGTCGACCTTGGGCGCCAGCACGGCGTCGAGCCGGTCGGCGGTCATGCCGTCGACCACGCCGTCGTCCAGCACGCCCGCGGCGTGGATCACGGCGGTGACCCGGGGAAGGCCGGCGAGCAGCGCGGCGAGGGCGTCGGGGTCGGCGGCGTCGCAGGCGGCGACGGTCACCTCGGCGCCCAGCGCGGTCAGCTCGTCGTGCAGCTCCGGCGCGTGCCCGCCGCGGCTGACCAGCACCAGCCGGCGGACGCCGTGGTCGGCGACGAGGTGGCGGGCGGTGAGCGCGCCGAGGCTGCCGGTGCCGCCGGTGATCAGCACGGTGGCGTCCCGGTGCCACGGGGACGGCCCGGTGGCGGGCTAACCGGTGAACCGGGCCAGCCGGGGCGCGAGCAGGGTGCCGGCCCGCACGGCGAGCTGTGGCTCCCCCGCGCCGACCGCGTCGACCTCGACGATCGCCGCGGCGGGCCGTGGCGTGTCGTCCAGGTCGATCGAGGACGAACCGGCCCGGGTGCTCGGCCTGCGCGGATCGGACGAGCCCGCCGACGGCGGCCGCCGCGACGTCCCCGCCGTCCGGCCCGGCGCCGCTGGTCACCAGGACCAGCCGGGCGGTCGTCGAAGCGCGGCTCGGCCAGCCAGGTGCGCAGCCAGGTCGAGTACGTGCCGCGTGGCGACGCCGGCGTCCGCCTGCTCGGGGAGCGGGACCACGACGACGTCCGGTGCGGCCTCGGCGGCCTCGGCGAGCTCGGCACAGACGCGGGCCGGGACGCCCGTGGTCGGCAAGGCCGAGGTCGTCGTCGCCGATGACGGCCCACGAGCCGGCGGGCGCGGCCGGTTGCGGCGTGACCTGCTGCCAGTCCACTTCGTACAGTGCGTCGCGCCGGGCTCGGCGCGGAGCTGCTCGGCGGGGATCGGGCGCAGCGTGAGGGATGCCACCGACAGCACGGGCGCGCCGGTGGCTGTCGGCCAGCAGCACCGAGACGGTGTCGTCCCCGGTCGGTGCGACGCGGCAGCGCACGGCGGTCGCGCCGGCCCGGTGCAGGGTGACGCCGGCCCATTCGAACGGCAAGCCGGCACCGCGGCGGCCGGGTCCCGGCTCGCGGCGAGCCCGATGGTGTGCAGGGCGGCGTCGAGCAGTGCGGGATGCATCCCGAAACCGTCGGTGGCCAGCGTCTCGGGCAGCGCAACCTCGGCGTAGAGGTCGTCATCGGCCCGCCAGGCGGTCCGCAGGCCCTGGAACGCCGGCCCGTAGCCGAGTCCCGCGCCGGCCAGGTTCGGGTAGAGGTCGGCGGTGTCGATCGGGGTCGCGCCGGCCGGTGGCCAGTCCGCGAGGTCGCGCGCGGCCGTGCTCGCCCAGCCGTGAGGAAGCCGGTGGCGTGCCTGGTCCACACGTCGGTGTCGGGGTGGCGGAAGTGCAGCCGCACCGGCGCGCCGGCCCGCCTCGTCCGCGTCGCCGACGGCGACCTGCACGGACACCCCGCCGCGCTCGGGGACGAGCACCGGTGCCTCCAGCGTCAGCTCGTCGAGCACCCGGCAGCCGGCCTGCTCGCCGGCGCGCAGGGCCAGCTCGACGAACACGGTGCCGGGCAGCACGATCGCGCCGCCGACGACGTGGTCGGCCAGCCACGGGTGGGTCGCGAGCGAGAGCCGGCCGGTGAGCAGGAAGCCGTCGCCCTCGGCGAGCGGAACCGCGGCGCCGAGCAGCGGGTGGCCGGCGGAGGTGAGTCCCGCCGACGTGACGTCCGCGGCGGACACCGGTTCGTCGAGCCAGTAGCGCTGTCGCTGGAACGGGTAGGTGGGCAGGGCGATTCGCGTCCCACCGCCGAGGACCTCGGCCCAGTCGACGTCGACGCCGCGGACGTATGCACCGGCCACCCCGGTCAGGAGCGTCTCGACCTCGGGCCGGTTCCTGCGCTGGGTGGGGATGGCGCCGAGCGTGGCGTCCGGGCCGACCTCCAGGTAGGTGCGAATCCCGTGCTCGTCGAGGTAGCGCATGCCGTCGTGGAAGCGCACCGTGTCGCGCACGTGCCGGACCCAGTAGTCCGGGGTGCCGATCTCGTCGGTCACGTTCCCGGTCACGTTGGACACCACCGGTATCCGCGCCACGCCGAACTCGACGTTCTCGGCGACCGCGCGGAAGTCCGTCCAGCATCGGCTCCATCCGCGCGGAGTGGAACGCGTGCGACACCCGCAGCCGCTTGTGCCGCCAACGCCGCGCGATCGCCAGGACCTCGTCCTCGTCACCGGAGAGCACCACGGAGTCGGGTCCGTTGATCGCCGCGATGCTCACGCCGTCCGCGAGCTGCTCGGCCACCTCCGCCTCCGGTGCCTGCACCGCGACCATCGCTCCGCCGTCGGGCAGGGCCTGCATCAACCGGCCCCGCGCGGACACCAGTCGGCACGCATCGGTCAGCGACAACACCCCGGCCACGTGCGCGGCGACCAACTCGCCGATCGAGTGGCCCAGCAGGAAGTCCGGCCGCATCACCCCAGCTCTCCAGCAACCGGTAGAGCGCGACCTCGAACGCGAACAAGGCCGGCTGCGCGAACTCCGTCCGATCGATCCGCTCGTCGTCGACGAACTGCTCACCGAACTCCGCGCGCACCCCGTCGAACGCTTCGGCGAAGACCGGGAAGGCACGCAGCTCTCGGCCCATCCCGGCGCGCTGCGACCCCTGACCCGAGAACACCACCGCCAACCCGCCATCGACCGACCGAACCGGTGACCACCTCGGATCCGACGCTGGACCATCCGATGCTCCATCGCCGCACGAGTCGTGGCCAACGACCACGCCACGTCCACCGGATCGGCCACGAGCGACGCCACCTGCGCGGCCCGCGCCCGCATCGCCTCCGGTGACCGCGCGGACACCACCACCGGCAGCACCGGAAGGGCGGTCGCCGGGGCCGGTTCGGGGACGGCGGGGGCCTGCTCCACGATGACGTGTGCGTTGGTGCCGCTGATCCCGAAGGAGGACACGGCGGCGCGGCGGGGCCGGCCGGCGTCCGGCCAGTCGGCGGGCTCGGCCAGCAGCGACACGGCGCCCGCCGACCAGTCCACGTGCGGGCTGGGCTCGTCCGCGTGCAGGGTGCGTGGCAACGATCCGTGTCGCATGGCCTGCACCATCTTGATCACACCCGCCACACCCGCCGCCGCTTGGGTGTGGCCGAGGTTCGACTTCACCGAACCCAGCCACAGCGGACGATCCCGGTCCTGGCCGTAGGTCGCCAGCAACGCCTGCGCCTCGATCGGATCACCCAGCGCGGTCCCGGTACCGTGGCCCTCCACGGCGTCCACATCGGACGGTGACAACCCCGGCACCGGACAACGCGGCGCGGATCACCCGTTGCTGCGACGGGCCGTTCGGCGCGGTCAGCCCGTTGGACGCACCGTCCTGGTTCACCGCGGAACCCCGCACCACCGCCAACACCGGATGTCCGAGTCGCCGAGCCTCCGACAACCGCTCCACCAGCAGGATGCCGGCGCCCTCGGACCAGCCCGTGCCGTCGGCACCCGCCCCGAACGCCTTGCACCGCCCGTCCGGCGCCAGCCCACGCTGCCGGGAGAACTCCACGAACGTCGCCGGGCTCGACATCACCGTCACCCCGCCGGCCAACGCCAGCGAGCACTCCCCCGCACGCAGCGCCTGCACCGCCAGGTGCAACGCCACCAACGACGACGAGCACGCCGTGTCCACCGTCACCGCCGGCCCCTCCAGGCCGAACGTGTACGCCACGCGGCCGGAGGCGACGCTGCCGGCGCTGCCGTTGCCCACGTAGCCCTCGAAGCCCTCGGGGACCGCCCGCAGCCGGGTCGCGTAGTCGTTGTACATGACGCCGGCGAACACGCCGGTCCTGCTGCCCCGCAACGAGACCGGGTCGATGCCGGCGTGCTCGAACGCCTCCCACGAGGTCTCCAGCAGCAACCGCTGCTGCGGGTCCATCGCCGTGGCCTCGCGCGGGGAGATCCCGAAGAACTCCGGGTCGAACTCGGCGGCGTCGTACAGGAAGCCGCCGTCGCGCACGTAGCAGGTGCCCGCCCGGTCCGGGTCGGGGTCGAACAGCGAGTCGAGGTCCCAGCCGCGATCCGCGGGGAACTCCCCGATCGCGTCCGTGCCGGTGTCCACCAGACGCCACAGGTCGTCGGGCGAACCGCACCCCGCCGGGGAACCGGCAGCTCATCCCGATGATCGCGATGGGTTCGTCGGTGACGGACGCCGCGGTGGCGGGCCGGTCGGTCCGGCCGCCGAACAGCCGGGCGCCGAGGTGCTCGGCGAGGGCGGTCGGCGTCGGGTGGTCGAAGACGAGGGTGGCCGGCAGCGCCAGGCCGGTCTCCTCGCCGAGGCGGTTGCGCAGGTCGACCGCGGTGAGCGAGTCGAACCCGGCGTCGGAGAACGCCCGGTCCGGCGCCACTCGCTCCGTCGGCTGGTCGAGCACGACGGCGACCTTCCCGCGCACCAGGTCGAGCAGGGCGCGGTGCCGGTCGTCGGTGGACATCGCGGCCAGCCGGTCGGTCAGCGATCCCGAGCCACGGGACGACGCCGCCCGCCGCGGCGGCGTCCGCACCACGCCGCGCAGCATCGGCGGCACCGCCTGGTTCCGCAGCGCCGCCAGGTCCGGTCGCATCGCCACGACGGCCGGCTGCCCGCACCGCAGGGCGGCGTCGAACAACGCCAGACCGTCCGCTGTGGACAGCGGGACCAGGCCGGCCCGGCGCAGCCGCCGGCGGTCCGTCTCGTTCAGCTCTCCCGCCATGCCGCCGGGTTGGGCCCACGAGCCCCACGCGACCGACACGGTCGGGCCGCCGGCGGCGTGGCGCCGCCTGGCCAGGGCGTCCAGGGCGGCGTTGGCCGCCGCGTAGTTCGCCTGCCCGGCGGCGCCCAGCGTGCCGGCGGCCGAGGAGAACAAGACCACCGGGACGCCGTCGGGGACCAGCTCGCAGAGGTTGGCCGCGCCGTCGACCTTGGGACGCAGCACCGCGTCGAGCTGGTTCCCGGTCAGGGAGTCGACCGTCCCGTCGGCGACCACGCCGGCGGCGTGGACGACCGCCGCGAGGTCCGGGATCTCGGCGAGGAGCTCGGCCAGCGCGTCCCGGTCCGCGACGTCGCAGGTGGTGAGGGTGACGCCGGGCAGCTCGGGTCCGCGGCCGCTGCGGCTGGCCAGTACCACCCGGTGGACACCGTGCTGCCCGGTCAGATGCCCGGCGAACAGCCCGGCGAGCAAGCCGCTCCCGCCGGTGACCAGTACGGTTCCCCGCTCCGGCAACGTGATCCCATCGTCCATGGTGGACACGTCGCGGGTCAGCCGGGGCACCGTCACGCGGCCTGCCCGCACCATCAGCTGGGGTTCCCCACCGGCCACCGCAGCGGCCAGGTCGACCGAGTCGTCCGTGTCGGCCAGCACGAACCGCCCGGGGTGCTCGAGCTGGGCGGATCGGACCAGGCCCCATACGGCCGCGGTCGCGGGGTCGTCGAGACCTGCCCTGGTGACGATCACGAGAGGTTCGGCGGCGTCGTCGGCGAGCCGCCGCTGGACCGTGGCCAGCGTCTCGCCGGCCACCGCGTGCACCGAGCCGCCGGGCGCCTCCCACACCGCCGGCGCCGTGCCGGGGCCATCCGGCGGATCGAGCGGCACCCAGTGGACGCGGAACAGGGAGTTCGCCGGCGTGGCCCCGCCGGCCCCGCGGAGCCTGCCGGCGGGCACGGGGCGCAGCGCCAGCCGGTCCACCGCCGCCACCACGGCTCCGTCGGTGTCGGCCAGCAGCAGCGAGAGCTCGCCGTCGGCGACCGGGGACAGCCGGGCCCGCAGGACCGTGGCGCCGTGGGCGAACAGGTGGACCCCGGACCAGGAGAACGGGAGCCGCACCTCGGTGGCGGCCTCGCCCAGCACGTGCAGGACGGCGTCGAACAGTGCGGGGTGCAGGCCGAACGACGCCTCGTCCGCGTCGTCGAGCCGGACCTCCGCGAACACGTCGGCGCCGCGCCGCCACGCGGCGGTGAGCCCCTGGAAGACCGGGCCGTACCGCAACCCGGCGTCGTCGAGGTCGGCGTAGACGCGGTCCACCGGGATCTCCACGGCGCCGGCCGGGGGCCACTCGGCGAGCCCGCCCGGCGTGGGCGGCTCGGTTTCGGCCAGGACGCCGCCGGCGTGGGTGACCCATGGCTCGTCCGTGCCCTCGGGCCGTGAGTACACCGAGATGGTGTGCCTGCCGTCGTCCGTGGGCCGGACCGCGACCTGCAGCTGCACGCCGCCCCGCTCCGGAACCATCAGCGGCGCCTGCAGGGTCAGCTCGGCGACGCCGGCGCAGCCGACCTCCCGCGCGGCGCACAGGGCCAGCTCGACGAACCCGGTACCGGGCAGCAGGGTCGCGCCGAGCACGACGTGGTCGGCCAGCCAGGGCTGGGTGGACAGCGACAGCCGGCCGGTGAACAACGTGCCCTCGCCGTCCGCCAGCGGTACGGCGGCGCCGAGCAGCGGGTGGTCGACGTCGCCCTGCCCGAGGTCCGGCCTGCCGCTGAGCGAGGAGGACCGCAGCCAGTAACGCTGCCGCTGGAACGGGTAGGTGGGCAGGGCGATCCGCCGCCCGCCGCCGATCACCTCGCCCCACTCGACGGGAACGCCGCGGACGTGGGCGCGGGCAACGTCGGTGACGACGGCCTCGACCTCGGGCCGGTCCTTGGGGCCGAGGTCGAGGAGGGTCCGCACCCCGCTGTCCTCGAGACAGCGCATGCCGTCGCGGAACCGCACCGTGTCCCGGACCTGCCGAACCCAGTGCTCCGGGTTCGCGATGTCGGACACGGTGCCGGTCACCGTCGAGACAACCGGAATCCGCGCCTCGCCGTACTCGATGCCCGCCGCGACGGCCGCGAACTCGTCCATCATCGGCTCCATGAGCGCCGAGTGGAAAGCGTGCGACACCCGCAGCCGCTTGTGCTTCCACCGCGCCGCGACCCGCAGCACCGTGTCCTCGTCGCCGGAGAGCACCACCGACTCCGGCCCGTTGACCGCCGCGATGCTGATCCCGTCGAGCTGCTCGAGAACCTCGGTCTCGGAGGCTTGGACGGCGACCATCGCACCCCCGCGCGGGAGGGCCTGCATCAACCGGGCCCGCGCCGCCACCAGCCGGCGCGCGTCGGCCGGTGACAGGACCCCGGCCACCTGGGCCGCGGCCAACTCGCCGATCGAGTGCCCGAGCAGGAAGTCCGGCCGCACCCCCCAGCTCTCGACGAGCCGGTACAACGCGACCTCGAAGGCGAACAACGTCGGCTGTGCGTACTCGGTCTCGTGGATCCGGTCGTCGTCGATGACCTGCCCACCGGCTTGCTCGAACGCCTCGGCGAACACCGGGAAGGCGGCACACAGCTCCCGCCCCATCCCGATCCGCTGCGAGCCCTGACCGGAGAACACCACGCCCAGCCCGCCATCCACCGCCGAGCCGGTGATCACCTCGGACCCGAGGCGGACCATCCGGTGTTCCAGCGCGGCCCGCGTGGTCGCCAGCGACCACGCGACGTCGACCGGGTCGGCAGCCAGGGAATCGAGCCGGGCACCCTGTGCCCGCAGTGCTTCCGGTGACCGCGCGGACACCACCATCGGCAGCACCGGCGGCTCCCCCACCCGCACCGTCGCCTCGACCGGTTCGCCCGCCTCGAGGACCACGTGCGCGTTGGTGCCGCTGATTCCGAACGACGACACGCCCGCCCGTCGCGGGCCGGGCCACTCCACCGGCTCGGTCAGCAGCGACACCGCGCCCGCCGACCAGTCCACGTGCGGTGTCGGCTCGTCGACGTGCAACGTCCGCGGCAACACCCCGTGCCGCATCGCCAGCACCATCTTGATCACGCCGGCCATTCCGGCGGCGGCCTGTGTGTGGCCGAGGTTCGACTTGACCGACCCCAGCCACAGTGGACGGTCCCGGTCCCGGCCGTAGGTGGCCAGCAATGCCTGCGCCTCGATCGGATCGCCCAGCGCCGTACCGGTGCCGTGCGCCTCCACCGCGTCCACATCGGACGCCCGCAGCCCCGCCACGGCCAGCGCGGACCGGATCACCCGCTGCTGCGACGGACCGTTCGGCGCGCTCAGGCCGTTGGACGCGCCGTCCTGGTTCACCGCCGAACCCCGCACCACCGCCAGCACCTCGTGCCCCGACCGACGCGCGTCGGACAACCGCTCCACCAGCAGCACCCCGACACCCTCACCCCACCCGGTGCCGTCCGCCGCCGCCGCGAACGCCTTGCACCGGCCGTCCGGGGACAGCCCCCGCTGCCGGGAGAACTCCACGAACGCCGCCGGGCTGGACATCACGGTCACCCCGCCGACGAGCGCCATCGAGCACTCCCCCGCACGCAACGCCTGCCCCGCCAGATGCAACGCCACCAACGACGACGAACACGCCGTGTCCACCGTCACGGCCGGCCCCTCCAGACCGAAGGTGTAGGCGAGCCGCCCGGACGCGACACTCGCCGCGATGCCGGTCAGCTGGTAGCCGCCGACCTTGGCCGGTGCCTCGTACATCGCGGGGCCGTAGTCCTGGGACATCGCGCCGACGAACACGCCGGTGTCGCTGCCCCGCAAGGAAAGCGGGTCGATACCGGCGTTCTCGAACGCCTCCCACGACACCTCCAGCAGCAACCGCTGCTGCGGATCCATCGCCAACGCCTCACGCGGCGAGATCCCGAAGAACCCCGCGTCGAACTCGGCCGCGTCGGCGAGGAACCCGCCGCCGCGCGCGTAGTAGGTGCCGGGCCGGTCGGGATCGGGGTCGTACAACGCCTCCAGGTCCCAACCACGATCGGTGGGGAACTCCCGGATCGCGTCCTCGCCGGCCACCAGCAGCCGCCACAGGTCGTCCGGCGAGCCGACGCCACCGGGGAACCGGCAGCTCATGCCGACGATGGCCAGCGGCTCGCCGGTGTGGGCCGGCTCGCGCGCGGTGACGGTGACCGCGGCACCGCCGAGGAGCTCGTCACGCAGGAAGCCGGCCAGCTCGACGGGCGTCGGGTGGTCGAAGACCAGAGTGGCCGGCAGCCGCATGCCGACCGCGGCGGCCAGCCGGTTGCGCAGCCGGATCGCGGCGAGCGAGTCGAAGCCGAGCTGTTTGAACGTGTTCCGCGGCGCCACCGCGTCGGTCGACGTGTACCCGAGCAGGCCGCCGACCTCGGTCCGCACGAGCTCCAGCAGCACGCGGTCCCGCTCCGCCGCCGGCTGGGCCGCCAGCCGGTCACGCAGGCCGGACGCGGTGTCGCCGGTCCGCACCCGGCGGCGCACCGCGGCGGGCACCAGCTGCCGCAACACCGGGGGCACGTCGTCGGCCGCCCGCAACGCCGCGGTGTTCAGCCGCATCGGCAGCAGGTGGGCGCGGCCCGCGGTGACGGCGGTGTCGAACAGCGCCAACCCCTCGGCCACGGGCAGCGGCGCGACGCCCATCCCGCTGAGGTCGGCCGGTTCGCCGGTCATGCCGCTGGTCGCCGCCCAGAGGCCCCAGGCCAGTGAGGTCGCGGGCAGATCGGCCGCGACGCGGTGCGCGGCAAGGGCGTCCAGGTAGGTGTTGGCGGCGGCGTAGTTGCCCTGCCCGGGGCTGCCGAGCGTGCCGGCGGCGGAGGAGAACAGCACGAACGCGTCGAGGTCACCGGCCAGGTCGTGCAGGTTGCGTGCGCCGTCTACTTTGGACCGCAGGACGGTGTCGAGCTGGTCCGGGGTGAGGTTCTCGATCACCGCGTCGTCGAGCACCCCGGCCGCGTGGATCACCACCGCGAGGTCGTCGATGCCGGCCAGCAGCCCGGCCAGCGCGTCCCGGTCGGCAACGTCGCAGGCGACGACCGTCACCTGTGCGCCGAGCCCGGTCAGCTCCGCCTCGAGTTCGCCACCCAGTCCGGTCCGGCTGACCAGCACGAGCCGGCGGATCCCGTGGCGGGTCACGAGGTGGCGCGCGACGAGGCCGCCGAGCGTGCCGGTGCCGCCGGTGATCAGCACTGTGCCGTCTTCCCGGAGCGGAGCGCCGGGCGCGAGCTCCGCGCGGCGTACCCGGGGCACGAACACCTCGCCGCCCCTGATGGCGAGCTGTGGCTCTCCGGTGGCGACCGCGGCCCGCACCAGCTCCAGCGACACGTCGTCGCGGTCGACGTCGACGAGCACGAACCGGTCCGGGTGCTCGGACTGCGCGGACCGGACCAGGCCGCGTACCGGGGCGGCCGCGAGATCGTCCGATCCGACCAGCACCGCAAGGCGGCGGTCGCCGGCCAGGCACTCGCGCAGCCGGGCCAGGGCGCGGTGCGCGGCGGCGTACGGTTCGGTCTCCTCGACCCGCCAGGTGGCGACGTCCTCCGCGGGCGCGACCGGTGGCGCGATCGCGGTCCAGGCCAGCTCGTACAGCGACTCGTGCCGGTCGGCCGCGCCGAGGTCGGCGGCCTCGACGGGCCGCAACTCCAGGGAGTCCACCGAGATCACGGGCTCACCGTGCTGGTCGGCGGCGTGGAGGCGGACGGCGTCGCCGGCGGTGGTGAGCTGCACGCGCAGCGCGGAGGCACCCGAGGCGTGCAGCTCCACGCCGCTCCAGGTGAACGGCACCGCCCTGGCGTCGCCGGACAGTCCGGCGGCGTGCAGCGCGGCGTCGAGCAGCGCGGGGTGCAGGCCGTACCCGTCGGGCGTGACATCGTCGGGCAGCCGCACCTCCGCGAAGACCTCCTGGCCGCGCACCCACGCCACGCGCAGGCCCTGGAAGACCGGGCCGTACTCGATGCCGTCCGCGGCGAGCTCCGGGTAGAAGCCGCCGAGGTCGACGGGCTCAGCGCCGGGCGGTGGCCAGGCGGTGAGATCGAACGACGGTTCGCCGGCGTGACCGAGAAGTCCGGTGGCGTGGCACGTCCAGGTGGCGTCCGGACTGTCCACACGGGAGTGGACGCCGAACGGGCGCCGGCTGTCGGCATCCGGCTCGCTCACCTTGACCTGCAGCAGCACCGCGGCGTGTACGGGAAGCAGCAGTGGGACGCCCAGGGTCAGCTCGTCGATCCGGCCGCAGCCGACCTCGTCGCCGGCCCGCACCGCGAGCTCGACGAACGCCGTTCCCGGCAGCAGCACCGACCCGCGTACGGCGTGGTCGGCCAGCCACGGGTGGGAGTTGCGGGACAGCCGGCCGGTGAACAGCAGGTCGCCGTCCACGATGCCGACGGTGGCGCCGAGCAGCGGGTGGTCCGCAGTGTGCAGGCCCGCGGCGGACACGTCGCCCGACGTTGCCGGAGCGTCCAGCCAGAACCGGGTGTGCTGGAACGCGTAGGTGGGCAGGTCGACGCGGTCGCCACCGGCGACGAGTGGCGACCAGTCGACGGGGGCGCCGTGTACCCAGGCTTCGCCCAGCGCGCGCAGCAGCTGCCGGGGACCGCCGTGGTCGCGGCGCAGCGTGCCGAGTGTGACGGCATCGCGTTCGGTCGCGTGGATGCTCTCCTCGACGCCCATCGTCAGTACGGGGTGCACCCCGGCCTCGACGAACAGCCCGAACCCGGACCGGAGCAGTTCTTCGGTTGCCTGCGCGAATCGGACGGGTTCGCGGACGTTGCGGTACCAGTAGTCCGGGGTGAACAGTGCGGTGTCTACCCATTCGCCGGTGACCGTGGACAGGAACGGCACCTCCGGCACCCGGGGCGTGATCCCGTCCAGCAGCTCCAGCAGCTCGTCGTGCAACGGTTCCATCAGCGGCGAGTGCCCCGCGCGAGAGGAGGCCACCCGCCGCGTCCGGATGCCACGGCGGTCGCATTCGGTGATGAGTTCCTCCAGCGCGTCCTGGTATCCGGACACCACCACCGAGGTCGGGCTGTTCACCGCACCGACCGAGAGCCGGCCGTCCCAACCGGACACCAGGTCCCCGGCGTCGGCTTCGGTCAGTGAGACCGATGCCATGCCGCCGTCCTGGCCCTTCTCTCCCATCAGCCGGCTGCGCAGCGCGACGACGCGCATCGCGTCGTCCAGCGACAACGCCCCGGCGACGTGTGCCGCGGCGATCTCGCCCTGGCTGTGCCCGACCACCGCGGCCGGGGTGACGCCGTGGCTGCGCCACACCTGCGCCAGCGACACCATCACCGAGAACAACACGGGCTGGACGACGTCGATCCGGTCGTATCCGGGAACGCCCGGCTCGCCGCGCACCACGTCCAGCAGCGACCAGTCCGCGAACGCGCCCAGGGCCCGGTCGCACTCGGCCATCTTCGCCGCGAACACCGCCGACGAATCCAACAACTCGACACCCATGCCCTGCCACTGGCCGCCTTGGCCCGGGAACACGAACACCACTTTGGCTCCGGCGTGCGCGACCGCGCCGGACACCACGTGGTCCGCGGCCGTGCTGGTGGCCAGCGCGTCCAGGCCGGACAGCACCTCGTCGCGGTCCTCGCCGGCGACGACGCCGCGGTGGTCGAACACGGACCGGGCGGCCAGCGTGGCGGCCACGTCGATCGGGGCGAGCGCGTGGCCGGTCATGACGTGGTCACCCAGCCGGGCCGCCTGCGCGCGCATCGCCGACTCGGTGCGGCCCGACACCATCAACGGCAAGGGGCCTGTGGCCAGCTGGCTCGCTTCGCTCGCCGGCGAGTCCGGCTCCTCGATGATCACGTGCGCGTTGGTGCCGCTGATCCCGAACGACGACACGCCGGCCCGGCGGGGATGCCCGTTGTGTGGCCAGTCCACCGCCCTGGTGAGCAGCGACACCGCGCCGGCCGTCCAGTCGACGTGCTCGGTGGGCCGGTCGATGTGCAGGGTGCGGGGCAGCACGCCGTGCCGCATCGCCTGCACCATCTTGATCACGCCGGCCACGCCGGCCGCCCCGGTGGTGTGGCCGATGTTGGACTTGATCGACCCGAGCCACAGCGGCCGGTCCCGGTTCTGGCCGTACGTGGCCAGCACGGCCTGCGCCTCGATGGGATCGCCGAGCCGGGTCCCGGTGCCGTGCGCCTCCACGGCGTCCACGTCGGACGGCGCGAGCCCGGCCGACGCGAGGGCGGCGCGGATCACCCGTTGCTGGGAGGGCCCGTTCGGCGCGGTCAGCCCATTCGATGCTCCGTCGGAGTTCACCGCCGAGCCGCGCAGCACCGCCAGGACGCGGTGGCCGTTGCGGTGCGCGTCGGAGACTCGTTCCAGCAGCAGCACACCGACGCCCTCGCCCCACGCCGTGCCGTCGGCGGACGCCGAGAACGGCTTGCACCGGCCGTCCGGCGCGAGCCCCCGCTGCCGGCTCAGCTCGATGAACCCGTACGGCGTGGCCATCACCGCAACACCGCCGGCCAGCGCCAGGGAACACTCACCACGCCGCAGCGCCTGGCCGGCCAGGTGCAATGCCACCAGCGACGAGGAGCACGCCGTGTCCACAGTCATCGCCGGCCCCTCGAGGCCGAAGGTGTACGCCACGCGTCCGGACAGGACACTCGCCGAGGTGCCGGTGACCAGGTAGCCCTCCGCGGCGGTCGCGGCGCGGTGCACCAGGATCGAGTAGTCGTTGCTGTCGACGCCGGCGAAAACCCCGGTCTGGCTGCCCCGCAGGGAGACCGGGTCGATCCCGGCGTGTTCGAACGCCTCCCACGACGCCTCGAGCAGGAGCCGCTGCTGCGGGTCCATGGCCGCCGCTTCCTTCGGTGAGATCCCGAAGAACTCGGCGTCGAAGTCCGCCGCACCGTCGAGGAACGCCGCGGTGCGCACGTACGACGTGCCCGGCTGGTCCGGGTCGTCGGCGAACAGCGCGTCCAGGTCCCAGCCGCGGTCCGTGGGGAAATCGGTGACGGCGTCCCGTTCCGCGGCGAGCAGCTCCCACAGGTCCTCGGGCGAGCCGACGCCGCCGGGGAACCGGCAGCTCATCGCGACAATCGCGATGGGTTCGTCGGACGCGGTGGCACTCGCCGTCACAGTGGGTGCGGTCACGTCCTGCCCGGCCAGCCGCGCGCGCAGGTGGGTCACCAGCGCGGTCACCGTGGGGTGGTCGAACGCCAGGGTGGTCGGCAGTCGCAGCCCGGTTGCGGTGTTCAGCCGGTTTCGCAGCTCGACGGCGGTGAGCGAGTCGAACCCGGCATCCTTGAGGGACCGGTCGTCGGCGACCGCGTCCTGGGCGGCGTGTCCGAGGACCGCGGCGACGTGGGTGCGGACCAGCTCGCCGAGGATCGCCTCCTGCTGGTCGACGCTCCGGCCGGCCAGGCGCCCGGCCAGCCCGTCGCCGGTGGCGTCGCGCGGGGCGGCGGTCCGCCGGGCCGGCGCCCGCACCAGGCCGCGCAGCAGCGCCGGCACGTCGGTGCCGTCCGGCAGATCGAGCCTGACCGGCAGCACGACCGGGTCCGGGAGCTCCCGCGCCGCGTCGAACAGTGCCAGCGCGTCCTCAGTGGACAACGGGGCGAGCCCCGCGCGCCGGATGCGCCGCGCGTCCGCGTCGGCGAGGCGGGCGGCCATGCCGCCGCCCGCCGCCCACGGCCCCCACGCGATGGACCGGCCGGGTAGGCCGCGTGCCGCGCGGTGCCGGGCGATCCCGTCCAGCGCTGCGTTGGCCGCGGCGTAGTTGCCCTGGCCGGGTCCGCCGAAGGTGGCTGCCGCGGAGGAGAACGACACGAGCTCGACCGAGTCGCCGACCAGTTCGTGCAGGTTCACCGCCCCGTCGACCTTGGGTCGCAGCACGGTGTCCAGCCGTTCCGCCGTGAGCGAGGAGAGCACGCCGTCGTCCAGCACCCCGGCGGCGTGGATCACCGCGGTGAGGTCGGGGATGCCGGCGAGCAGGTGGGCCAGCGCCGCGCGGTCGGCCACGTCGCAGGCGGCGACCGTGACCTCGGCATCGAGACCGGCATCGAGCTCGGGCACCTGCGCCGGGTCGCGGCCGGTCAGCACCAGCCGCCGCACGCCGTGCCGGGTGACGAGGTGTTCGGCGACGAGCCGGCCCAGCGTCCCGGTGCCGCCGGTGATCAGCACCGTCCCGTCGAGCGGGGCGGGGACGGTGAGCACGATCTTGCCGATGTGCCTGGCCTGGCTCAGGAAGCGGAACGCGTCCGGCGCGTGCCGCACGTCCCGGCAGGTACGCGGCAGGAGTCGCAGCGCCCGCTGGTCGAACAGTGCCAGGAGCTCGGCGAGCATGTCGCCGAGGCGCTGCTCGCCGGCCTCGATGAGGTCGAACGCCCGGTAGTCGACGCCCGGCAGGCCGTCCCGGATGTCGGCCTTGCCCATCTCCACGAACCGGCCGCCCGGCGCCAGCATGCGTGCCGAGGCGTCCACGAACTCGCCGGCCAGCGAGTTGAGCACCACGTCGACCGCGCCGAACCTCTCCTCGAACCCGAGGTCGCGGGAGGAGGCGATGTGGTCGTCGTCGAGACCGAGGCCGCGCAGCGTGTCCCACTTGGCGGGGCTCGCCGTGGCGTACACCTCGGCGCCGAGATGCCGGGCCAGCTGGACCGCCGCCATGCCGACACCGCCGGCGGCGGCGTGCACCAGCACTGCTTCCCCAGCCCGCAGGTTCGCCAGGTCGACCAGGCCGCGGTAGGCGGTGAGGAACGCCACCGGCACGGACGCGGCCTCGGCGAATGACCACGCGGCGGGCATCGTCGCCACCAGCCGGTGGTCCGCGACCACCTCCGGGCCGAACGCCCCGGGGAGCAGGCCCAGCACCCGGTCGCCCGCGGCGAGGCCGGTGACGCCGGGGCCGGTCTCCAGCACGATGCCGGCGCCTTCGAGGCCCAGCTCCGCGTCGCCCGGGTACATGCCGAGCGTGATCAACACGTCCCGGAAGTTCACGCCGGCGGCGCGCACGCCGACCCGGACCTGGCCCTGTCCCAACGGTTCTCGCGCGGCAGGGCACGGCACGAGTGCGAGGTTGTCGATGGTGCCCTTCTCGGTGACGTCGAGCCGCCACGGCTGCCCGGTTGGTGGTTCGAGCGCCCGGCCGGCAGTGCGCACCAGCCTCGGGGCGGACAGGTCGGCTGCCCGCAGCCGGACCTCCGGTTCGTCACTGCCCAGCGCCGGGGTCACATCGTCCACATCGGACTCGACGAGCAGGAACCGGCCGGGGTGCTCGGACTGTGCGGACCGCACGAGGCCCGACACGGCCGCACCGGCCACCGTGTCCGTCGTGACGACAGCCAGCCGTGACGCGGCGTCCCGGTCCTCGGCGACCCAGGACCGCAATGCGTACAGTGCCGTCGACGTGGCCGCCCTGACGTCGGCCTCGTCGATGCGCAGCACCTCGACGTGCTCGCCGGGTGTCGTGGCGGCGACGGGTACCCACTCGATGGTGTAGAGGTCGTCCAGCCGCCCCGGCGACCGCGCCAGCTGACCGGCCGAGACGGGCCGCAACGCGAGGGAGCCGACGGCGGCCACTGGACGGCCCTCGTCGTCGGCGATCCGCACCGACACGGCGTCCCCGGCCGCGGGCGACACGCGGACCCGCAACGCGGTGGCGCCCGTGGCGAACAGGTCCACATCGGACCACGAGAACGGCAGCCGGACCTGCTCCCCCGGCCGCGCGGCCAGCCCGATGGCGTGCAGCGCGGCGTCGAGCAGCGCGGGGTGCAGCCCGAACCCACCAGCCTCGACCTGCTCCGGCAGCCGCACCTCGGCGTACACGTCGTCGCCGGACCGCCAGGCCGCCCGCATGCCCTGGAATGCCGGCCCGTAGTCGATGCCGAGGCCGGCGAGGCCGGCGTAGTGGCCGTCGACGGGCACCGCCGTGGCGCCGTCCGGCGGCCATTCGGCGAGGTCGAAGTCGGGTGTCCCGGCGTCCGCGGACAGCACCCCGGTGGCCAGCCTGGTCCAGGTGTCGTCGTCGGCGTCGTCGGGTTGGGTGTGGACGGTGAGCGCCCGGTGGCAGTCGGTGTCCTGACCGGCAACGGTGACCTGGATCCGAACGCCGCCGGACTCGCTGAGCGTCAGCGGTGCTTCGAGGGTGAGCTCGTCGATGTGGCCGCAGGCGGCGTGGTCGGCGGCGTGGACGGCGAGGTCGACGAATGCGGTGGCGGGCAGGAGGGTGTGGTCGTGGATGGTGTGGTCGGCCAGCCAGGGATGGGTGCGGAGGGAGAGTCGGCCGGTGAGGACGAGGCCGCCGTGGTCGGCGAGCGTCACGGCGGCGCCGAGCAGCGGGTGGCGGGTGGGGTGGAGCCCGAGGGCGGCGAGGTCGCCGGCGGAGGTGCTGTCGAGCCAGTAGCGGGCGTGCTCGAAGGGGTAGGTGGGGAGGGGAATCCGGCGAGCGCCGGGGTAGAGGGCGTGCCAGTTCAGCGGGACGCCGCGAACGTGGGCGTGTGCGAGCGCGGTCGCCAGCGTCCGCAGTGGCGATTGCTTACGGTTCTGGGTCGGGATGAGCGCGACGGGTGCGGCAGCGGTGAGCGCCGCGTCGGGTCCGATCTCCAGGAAGGTGCGAGCCCCGGCATCCTCGGCCTGGCGGAGTCCGTCGGCGAACCGGACGGTGTGGCGGACCTGCCGCACCCAGTACTCAGGGGTGGGGGCCTCGCCGGTGAGGACGAGGGGAATCTCCGGTGGATGGAAGGTGAGCTCTCGCGCCACGGTTGCGAACTCGTCGAGCATCGGGTCCATCCGGTGCGAGTGGAACGCGTGCGAGACCCGCAACCGCTGGTGCTTCCACCGCCGCGCCACGGCCAGTACCGCGTCCTCGTCACCGGAGAGCACCACCGACTCCGGCCCGTTCACCGCGGCGATCTCCACCCCGGCGGTCAGATGTTCGGCGACCTCGGATTCGGCGGCGCGAACCGACATCATCGCCCCTCCCGCGGGAAGGGCTTGCATCAACCGGGCCCGAGCCGACACCAAGCGGCACGCGTCCGTCAGCGACCACACGCCCGCCACATACGCGGCGGCCAGCTCACCGATCGAATGCCCCAGCACGACGTCCGGGCGCAAACCCCAGTGCTCCAGCAGCCTGAACAACGCCACCTCGAACGCGAACAGGCCGAGCTGGGCAAACCCCGTCTGCGTCAACCGTTCCTCGTCGCCGAACACCACCTCGGCGACCGGTAGGTCGAACTCCGCGCACACCGCGTCGAAGGTCTCGGCGAACACGGGGAACGCCTCGTACAGCTCCTTACCCATGCCGGCCCGCTGCGAGCCCTGACCGGAGAAGACGAACGCGACCTTGCCTTCGACCACCGACCCGGTGACCACCTCCTCGTCGAGGAGTACCGCGCGACGATCCAGTCCGGCGCGGGTCGTCGCCAGCGACAACCCGACGTCCGCCGGGTCACCCTCCAGCGCGCGGACAATGTCGATCTGGCGAGCCAGCGCGCCTTCCGAGCTCGCCGAGACGACGAGTGGTACCACCGGACCCGACCATCCCGAGCCGGGCGCGGTGGGTGCCGCGGCGGCCGCGGGCGCCTGCTCGAGGATCACGTGCGCGTTCGTCCCGCTGATACCGAACGAGGACACCCCGGCCCGGCGCGGCCGGCCGGCGTCGGGCCAGTCGACCGGCTCGGTCAACAACGACACCGCCCCCGCTGACCAGTCCACCTGCGGCGTCGGTTCGTCCACGTGCAACGTCCGGGGCAGCATCCCGTGCCGCATGGCCTCGACCATCTTTATCACGCCGGCGACTCCGGCGGAGGCCTGCGTGTGCCCGATGTTCGACTTCAACGACCCCAGCCACAGTGGACGATCCCGCCCTTGCCCGTAGGTCGCCAGCACCGCCTGCGCCTCGATGGGATCGCCCAGCCGGGTACCCGTGCCGTGTGCCTCGACGGCGTCCACATCGGCCGGGGCCAGCCCCGCGTTCTCCAGCGCCTGCAGGATCACCCGCTCCTGCGCCGGACCGTTCGGTGCGGTCAGCCCGTTCGACGCACCGTCGGAGTTGACCGCCGAGCCGCGCACCACCGCCAGCACCGGATGCCCGAGGCGGCGCGCGTCGGACAGTTTCTCCACCACCAGCAGGCCGACGCCTTCCGACCACCCGGTGCCGTCCGCCGCCGAGGCGAACGACTTGCACCGGCCGTCGGGTGACAACCCGCGTTGCCGCGAGAACTCGATGAACGCGCCGGGGCTGCACATGACCGTCGCGCCGCCGGCCAGCGCCAGCGAGCACTCCCCCGCCCGCAGCGCCTGTACCGCCAGGTGCAACGCGACCAGGGACGACGAGCACGCCGTGTCCACCGTGACCGCGGGACCCTCGATGCCGAGCGTGTACGCCACCCGGCCGGACGCGACGCTGGCCGTGTTGCCCGTCATCACGTAGCCCGCGATGGCGTCGCCGGCATCCTCCGGGCGTGGCGCGTAGTCCTGGCCGGTCAGCCCCACGAACACGCCGGTTCGGCTGCCCCGCAGGGAAAGCGGGTCGATCTCGGCCCGTTCGAGCGCCTCCCACGACGTCTCCAGCAGCAGCCGCTGCTGCGGGTCCATCGCCAGCGCCTCGCGCGGCGAGATCCCGAAGAGATCGGCGTCGAACCCCGCCACGTCCGGCAGGAACCCGCCCTGCCGGGTGTAACACGTGCCGCGGTGGTCCGGATCCGGGTGGTAGAGCCGGTCGACGTCCCAGCCCCGGTCCGCGGGAAAGTCCGAGATCCCGTCGCCGCCGGTGGAAACCAGGCGCCACAGCTCCTCCGGCGAGCGCACTCCGCCGGGCAGCCGGCAGCTCATCGCGACGACCGCGATCGGCTCGACCTCTTCGAACTCGCTGATCCGCCGGCGAGCCTGGCGCAGGTCGGCGGTTACCCGCTTGAGGTAGTCGCGAAGAGTCTGTTCGTCAGCCACGGCACACCTGTTCGCTGGCACGGCTCGAGTTCCGGGTTTGCCCTCAAGGGAAAGCCTTCCGAACTCGGCACCCGCGGAACACCCCTGCCGACCCCCTACCACCCCGCCACATCAGTGCCCGAACTCCTTGTCGATCAACGTGATCAGCTCGTCGTCGGACGCCGTGGACAGGTCGTCCGACTCGGCGGCGGGAAGCGACCGGCCGGACCAGTCGGCCGCGATCGTCCTGAGCCGCAACGCGATCTTCGCGTGGGTCGTGCTTCCCGGTGCCAGCGTGGACAGCCGTTCGGCGAGCCCGTCCAGCTCGGCGAGCACCGACTGTTCCGGCGCCGGAACGAGCTCACCGAGGAGGTGGCGGGCGAGGACCTCGGTGCTCGGCTGGTCGAAGACCACCGTCCCCGGCAGCCGCAGCCCGGTGACCGTGTTCAGCCGGTTCCGCAGCTCCACCGCGGTCAGCGAGTCGAACCCGAGGTCGGAGAACGGGCGGCGTACATCGATGGCGTCCGCCACCGGGAGACCGAGGACGGCCGCGATCTCGGCGCGCAGCACCGCGAGCACGGTCTCCTCCCGCTCGCCCGCCGGCTGCCGGGTCAGCCGGTCGACCAGGGACGACGACCGTGCCGTGGACCGCTGCGCGGGTATCCGGACACGTGCCGGGGCGTCCCGCTTCATCGCCAGGACAACGGGTTCGGCGCTGCGCATCCCCGCGTCGAACAGTGCCAGTCCCTCTGCTGTGGTCAGTGGGCGCAGACCGGAGCGGGCCATCCGCTGGTGGTCGGCGGCCCGCAGGCCGGCGGTCATGCCGGTGGTCTGCTGCCAGGGACCCCACGCCAGCGAGCACGCCGTGAGGCCGGCTGCCCGGCGGCGGGTGGCGAGCGCGTCGAGTGCGGCGTTGGCCGCGGCGTAGTTGGCCTGCCCCGGGTTGCCGAGGATGCCGGCGGCGGAGGAGAACAGCAGGAACGCGTCGATGTCGCCGACCAGCTCGTGCAGGGTGTTGCGCGGCGTCGATCTTGGGCGCGCAGTACCGCGTCGAGTTGTTGCGGGGTCAGGGTTTCGACGGTGCCGTCGTCGACGACGCCCGCCAGGTGCACCACCCCGGTCAGCCGCGGTAGCCCGGCGATCAGCGTGGCGAGCGCGTCCCGGTCGGTGACGTCGCACTCGGCGACGGTGATCCGCGCGTCGGGGGCGTCGCCGACGGTGCGGCCGGCCAGCACGACGTGGCGGATCTCGTGGTGTGTCAGGAGGTGGCGGGCCACCTCGCCGCCGAGCGCGCCGGTGCCGCCGGTGATCAGCACGGTGCCCTCGGGGTCCATTGTTCGCGGCAATGTCAGCACGACCTTGCCGACCTGCCTGGCCTGGCTGACGAACCGGAACGCCTCGGGCGCCCGGCGCACGTCCCACGCGGTGAGCGGCAGCGGCCGCAGCGCGCCGGTGGCGAACAGCGCGACGAGCTCGCGCAGGATCTCACCTATTCGCTCCGGTCCGACGTCGACGAGGTCGAACGGCTGGTAGCTCACTCCCGGATGGACCCGCGCGACCTCCGCGGGATCGCGGAGGTCCGTCTTACCCAGCTCGACGCAGCGCCCGCCGTCGGCGAGCAACCGCAGCGACGTGTCGGTGAACTCCCCGGTCAGCGAGTTCACCACGACGTCGACCCGCGGAAACCGCTCCCCGAAGCCGAGCTCGCGCGAGGACGCGACGTGCCGGTCGTCCAGGCCGAGGGCGTGCAGCGCGTCCCACTTGGCCTGGCCGGCGGTGCCGAACACCTCCGCACCGAGGTGCTGGGCGAGCTGCACCGCCGCCATGCCCACCCCGCCGGCGGCCGCGTGCACCAGCACCGACTCTCCGGGCCGTACTCCGGCGACGTCGACCAACCCGTAGTAGGCGGTGAGGAACGCCACCGGCACCGACGCGGCTCGTGCGAACGACCACCCGGCCGGGATCGGCGCGACCATCCGCTGGTCGGCGGTGGCCACCGAGCCGATGGCGTCGGCGAACATGCCGAAGACCCGGTCGCCCGGACGGAGTCCGCTGACCCCGTCGGCGACCTCGACCACGACGCCGGCGGCCTCGCTGCCGATCGTCGCGGCGCCGGGGTACATGCCGAGGGCGATCAGCACGTCCCGGAAGTTCAGTCCGGCCGCCCGGACGCGGATGCGGACCTGGCCTTCGGTCAGGCCGCCGGCCTGCGGCGCGGCCACCAGCGTCAGGTCGTCGAGCGTGGTGGTCTCGGCGGCTTCGAGCCGCCAGGACCCGGTGTCCGGCACGGCGAGCGCGGCGTCCGGGCCGACGGGTGCGATGCGCGGCGCGGCCGGTTCGCCCGCGCCGATCCGCACCTGCTGCTCGCCGGACGCCAACGCGGACAGCACGTCCCGCCGTTCGGCGGTCCCGGCCGTCTCGATCAGCGTGAACCGGTCGGGGTGCTCGGTCTGAGCGGACCGCACCATGCCCTGCACGGCGGCCCCCGCGATCGTGTCGCGAGTCATGACTGCCAACCGGGACCGGGCGAAGCGCTCGTCCCGCAGCCACGTCTGGAGCAGCGCGAGCGTGCGCTCGCTGGCCTCGTGGACGTCGGTCTCGGTCACCCGGGCGAGGACCACGTCCGGAACCCGGTCGCCGAGCTCCGCGAGCTCGTCCACCTCGGCGAGGTCGACCTCGGCCGGCTCGGCCGTGACCGGCAGCCACTCCAGCCGGTGCAGCCCATCGGTCCTCGGGCCGGCAACCGCTACCGGCCGCAGCACGAGGGAGTCGATGGTGGCCACCGGCCGCCCGGCCGGATCGGCGAGCTCGACGCTGACCTCGTCGTCGCCGATGGGGGTCAGCCGCGCCCGGAGTGCGCGGGCGCCGGTGGCGTGCAGCGAAACGCCGCGCCAGAGGAATGGCACGCGCGTGCGCCGGTCGTCCGCCATCGAGGTCAGCCCCATGGCGTGCAGTGCCGCGTCCAGGAGGGCGGGGTGCAGCCCGAACCCGCTGGACGCGACGTCGTCGGGTAGCTCGACCTCGGCGTGCACGGTGGCGCCGGTTGCCCAGGCCGTACGGAGACCGCGGAACGCCGGCCCGTACCGGTAACCGAGCTCCGCGAGCGCGGCGTACAGGTCCTCCGCCTCGACGAGCGCGGCGCCGGCCGGTGGCCAGTCGGTCAGGTCGGCGGTCGGCTGCCCCGTGAGTGGCGCAAGCATCCCGGTCGCATGCTCGGCCCAGGACGTCTCGCCGTCCAGCCGGGAGTGCACGCGCACCGCCCGTCGGCCGTTCTCGTCCGCCGCGGAGACGGTGACCTGAAGGAACACCGTGTCCCGCTGGTCGATCCGCAGGGGCGCGTGCAGGGTGAGCTCTTCGATCCGGTCGTCGCCGCCGGCGTGGTCGACCAGCTCGACGAAGGCGGTGGCGGGGAACAGGACCTGGCCGTTGACGGCGTGGTCGGCGAGCCAGGGCTGGGTGCGCAGGGACAGCCGGCCGGTGAGGAGCAGACCGCCGTCCTCGGCCAGCGCCACCGAGGCACCCAGTAGGGGGTGGTTGGTGGCGTGCAGCCCCCAGTCGGTGGGATCGCCGGCGGTTGCGGTGTCGAGCCAGTACCGGGTGCGTTGGAAGGGGTAGGTCGGTAGCGGGACGGTGTCGGCGTCCGGGTAGATCGCCCGCCAGTCGAGCGGGATGCCGCGAACGAAGGCGTGGCCGAGTGCGGCGGCCAGCGTCTCCGAGCGCGGGAACGGCTCGCGGTGCTGGGTCGGGATGAGGTCGGGGAAGGTCGAATCGGGCCCGATCTCGAAGAAGGTGGCCACGCCCTGCTCCGCCGCGTACCGCAGGCTGTCCGCGAACCGGACGGTTTCGCGGACCTGCCGCACCCAGTACTCGGGTTCCGCGACCTCGGAAACGGTGCCGGTGACGGTGGAGACGATCGGGATCTCGGGCGCGTGGAAGGTGAGCGTCGCGCGCCACAGCCGCGAACTCGTCGAGCATCGGTTCCATCCGCGTCGAGTGGAAGGCGTGCGAGACCCGCAGCCGCTGATGCTTCCACTGCTGGGCCACGGCCAGCACGGCGTCCTCGTCGCCGGAGAGTACGACCGACTCCGGCCCGTTCACCGCCGCGACGTCCACCCCGTCGGTCAGATGTTCGGCGACCTCGGATTCGGTGGCGCGCACGGACACCATCGCCCCGCCAGGCGGGAGGGCTTGCATCAGCCGGGCCCGAGCCGACACCAGGCGGCAGGCGTCGGGCAGGGACAACACCCCGGCGACATGGGCCGCGGCCAGCTCGCCGATCGAATGCCCCACCAGGAAGTCGGCGTGCAGTCCCCAGTGCTCCAGCAGCCGGTACAGCGCCACCTCGAACGCGAACAACCCGGGCTGGGCGAACTCCGTACGATCGATCCGCTCGTCATCGACTATCTGCTCGCCGAACTCCGCACGCACCGCGTCGAATGCCTCGGCGAACACGGGGAACGCGGCGCACAGCTCCCTGCCCATGCCCGCCCGCTGCGAGCCCTGGCCGGAGAAGACGAACGCGACCTTGCCCTCCACCACCGACCCGGTGATCACGTCCGAGCCCACCACCGCCGCCCGATGCTCCAGTGGCGCGCGCGTGGTCGCCAGCGAGAAGGCGAGATCCACCGGATCACCGGTGCGCGACCGCACCATCTCGATCTGCCGATCCAGCGCCGCGTCCGATCGCGCGGACACCACCAAGGGCACCACCGCACCCGATCTCCGCCGACCGCGCCACCGATGGCGCTTCGGATGCCGCCTCCAGGATGACGTGGGCGTTGGTTCCGCTGATACCGAAGGAAGACACACCCGCCCGGTGCGGCCCCGACCACTCGACCGCCTCCGTCAGCAGCGACACCGCTCCGGTCGACCAGTCGACGTGCGGTGTGGGCTCGTCGACATGCAGGGTGCGCGGCAGCGTGCCGTGCCGCATCGCCTCCACCATCTTGATCACACCGGCGACGCCGGCCGCCGCCGCGGTGTGACCGATGTTCGACTTGATCGAACCCAGCCACAGTGGACGGTTCCGGCCCTGCCCATAGGTCGCGAGGACGGCCTGTGCCTCGATCGGATCGCCCAGCGGCGTGCCGGTCCCGTGTGCCTCGACGGCGTCGACCTCGTCGGGCGCCAGGCCGGCGGCGTCCAGCGCGGCGCGGATCACCCGCTCCTGGGCCGGGCCGTTCGGCGCCGTGAGGCCGTTCGACGCCCCGTCCTGGTTGACCGCCGACCCTCGAACCACCGCCAGCACCCGATGTCCACGACGGCGAGCATCGGACATTTTCTCCACCAACAGGACACCAACGCCCTCACCCCATGCCGTCCCGTCCGCCGCCGCGGCGAACGACTTGCATCGACCGTCCGGCGCCAGACCACGCTGCCGGGAGAACTCCACGAACGCAGTGGGCTTGATCATCGCGGCCACGCCACCGGCGAGCGCCAGGGAACACTCGCCGCGCCGCAACGCCTGCACCGCCCAGTGCAACGCGACCAACGACGACGAACACGCCGTGTCCACCGTCACCGCCGGCCCTTGCAGACCGAACGTGTACGCCACCCGGCCCGAGACCACCGACGTGGCGCCGCCGGTCAGGAAGTAGCCCTCCGCGTCGGCGGTGGCCTGCCGCACGCCGGCCCCGTACCCCTGCGCCGACGCGCCGACGAACACGCCGGTGTCGCTGCCCCGCAGGGAAAGCGGATCGATGCCGGCTCGCTCGAACGCCTCCCAGGCCGCCTCGAGCAGCACCCGCTGCTGCGGGTCCATCGCGGTGGCCTCCCGCGGTGAGATCCCGAACAGGCCGGCGTCGAAGTGGCCGATGTCCGGCACGAACGAACCGTCGCGGACATACGTGGTGCCGGGCTGGTCGGGATCCGGGTGGTAGATGTCGTCGATGTCCCAGCCCCGATCGGTCGGGGCGGCGGACACCGTGTCCACACCGTCGGCCAGCAGCCGCCACAACCGCTCCGGTGAGTCGGCGCCGCCCGGGTACCGGCAGCTCATCGCGACGATCGCGATCGGCTCCTCGGCCGGGGCAGGCACCGCCGCCGTGGCCGCCGGTTTCCCAGCGGGCTCGCCGAGCAGCCGGTCGCGCAGGAACCCCGCGACGGCGACGGGGTTCGGATGGTCGAACACCAGGGTGGTCGGCAGCCGCAGACCGGTCGCGACGCCGAGCTGGTTGCGTAGCCGCACCGCGGTCAGCGACTCGAAGCCCAGCTCCCGGAACGCCCTCGCCGGCTCGATCGCCTGAACGGTGTCGTGGCCGAGCACGCCGGCGGCCTGCTCCCGTACCAGCGTCAGCAGCAGCTCGTCGCGGCCCGCCGGGGGCAGTTCGGCCAGCCGGCGCAGCAGCACGGTGTCGCCGGCCGACTCCCGGTCGCCGAGGATGCCGGCAACTTCCGGGATCTCGCCGATCAGCGGGCTGGTCCTGGCGGAGGTGAACGCCGGGACGAACCGCTCCCAGTCGACGTCGGCGACGGTCAGCGTCGTCTCGCCCGTGGCGAGCGCGTCGGCCAGCGCGCTGATCGCGAGGTCCGGGTCCATCGGGCGTACGCCGCGCCGGGCGAGGTGCTCGGCGGCGCCGTCCCGCGCACCGATGCCGTCGCCGCGCCAGGCGCCCCACGCCACCGACGTCGCCGGCTCGCCCTCGGCGCGGCGCCGCTCGGCCAGCGCGTCCAGGTAGGCGTTCGCGGCGGCGTAGCCGGCCTGGCCGCCGCTGCCCCACACCCCGGCGTTGGAGGAGAACAGCACGAACGCGTCGACCGAGCCGGGCTCCAGCAGCTCGTCGAGGTTGGCCGCGCCGCGCACCTTGGCGTGCAGTACGGCGGCGAGCTCGGCGTCACTCAGGTCGGCGAGGGGGGTGAGCTGACCGACGCCGGCCGCGTGGAACACCGAGTCCGGCGGATAGTCGGCAAGCACGGCGGCGAGCGCGTCCCGGTCGGCCGCGTCGCAGGCGACGATGGTGACCTCGGCGCCGAGGTCTGCCAGCTCGGCACGCAGCTCGCGGGCCCCGGGGGCGTCCGGCCCGTGCCGGCTGGCCAGCACCAGGTGGCCGGCGCCGTGGCGAGCAAGCCACCGGGCCACGTGCCCGCCGATCGCCCCGGTCCCTCCGGTGATCAGCACCGTGCCGCCAGGTGTCCACTGAGGATCGGCCGCCGCGCGCCGGGGGGCTCGCACCAGGCGGCGGGCGAAGGTGCCCGCGGCGCGGACGGCCACCTGGTCCTCCGACCCGGCCAGCGCCGCACACATCCGGGCACGCGCCGGCTCGTCGAGCTCCGCCGGCAGGTCGAGCAGGCCACCCCACCGGTCGGGATGCTCGAGGCCGACGACCCGGCCCAGCCCCCACAGCTGCGCCGCCACGGGGTCCGGCGGCGAGTCGTCCGGACCGACCGCCACCGCGCCGCGGGTCGCCAGCCACAGCGGGGCGGTGACGGCGGCGTCGCCGAGCTCGCGCACCAGCGCGACGGTGTCGGTCAGCGTGTCCAGCAGGGAGACCACTCCGGCCACCGCCGGCAGCTCGCCCGTGGCGGCACGCAGGTCACCCGCCCGGGCCGGTACCGCGGTGGCACCGCACGTCTCCAGCGCGGCGACGACGTCGTCCTGCCCGGCCCTCCCGACCACGAGCCAGGTTCCACCTGGCCGGCCGTCCGGTGGCGTCACCGGACGCCAGGTGACCCGGTAACGCCAGGAGTCCACGGTGGACGGTGCGGTGGCCGGGGTCGGCCGCAGCCAGTACCAGTTGCGCTGGAAGGGATAGGTGGGCAGGTCGACCCGCCGCCCGCCGGCGACCGTCGACGACCAGTCCACACCGGTGCCGTGCACGTACGCCTCGGCTGCGGACGCGAGGAACTGGCGAAGGTCCCCGTGCTCCCGGCGCAGGGTGCCCACCGCCACCGCGTCGGCCGCCTTGTCGTCGACGGTCGCGGCGATGCCCATGGTCAGCACCGGGTGCGGGCTGATCTCGAGGAAGACCCGGTGGCCGCGGTCGATCAGCGTGGCGGTGCCCGGCCCGAACCGGACCTGCTCGCGCAGGTTCCGGTACCAGTAGCCGGCATCCATCGTGGTGGTGTCCAGCCAGTCACCGGTCACCGTGGACAGGAGCGGAACGTCGGCCTTCCGGGGCCGGATGCCGGCCAGCACGTCCAGCAGGCGCCCGCGGATCCGCTCCACCTGCGTGGAGTGGGAGGCGTAGTCGACCGGGATCTGCCTGCTGCGCACCCCGTCCGCCTCGCACCGGGCCATGAGCTCGCGCAACGCGGCCGGCTCCCCGGAGACCACCATCGAGCCGGGCCCGTTCACCGCGGCCACACCGATCCGCCCCTCCCAGGGCGTCAGGTCGACCTCGTCCGGTGCCGCGGCCACCGAGACCATCCCACCCGCACCGGACAGCGCCGACAGTTCGCGGCTGCGCAGGGCCGCCACCCGGGCCGCGTCGTCCAGCGACAACGCGCCGGCGACGCACGCGGCCGCGATCTCGCCCTGCGAGTGGCCGATCACCGCGGTCGGCTCGACGCCGTAGGACCGCCACAACGCGGCCAGCGACACCATCACCGCGAACAGCACCGGCTGCACCACGTCGACTCTCTCGACCGGGGCGCCGGCCCGCAGCAGGTCGATCACCGACCAGCCCAGGTGGGGCCGCAACACGTCGTCGCAGTCCCGTATCCGGTCCCGGAAGACGCCGGCATCGGACAGGAGATCGACCGCCATCCCGGGCCACTGCGAGCCCTGGCCGGGAAACACGAACACCGGGTTGGCCGGACCGGCCACCGCGCCGAGGGCGATGTCGTCGCCGGTCTTGCCGGCGGCCACCGCGGTCAGCCCGGCGCGGTCGAACACCACCGCGCGGTGGCGCAGCCTCGCCCTCGTGGTCAGCAGCGAGAAACCGACGTCGGCCGGGCCGTGTTCGTCCACAACGGACAGCAGGTCGGCCGCCTGCGCGCGCAATGCCCCGGGCGTTCCCGCGGAGAGCAGCCAGGGCGCGGCCTCGGGCGCGCCGGCGTCGGGCACGCGTGCGTCGGAGTCAGGTTGTTCCAGGATGACGTGGGCGTTGGTGCCGCTCATGCCGAAGGCGGACACCGCGGTCCGGCGTCGGCGGTCGAGGTCCGGCCACCGCACGGCGTTCGTCAGCAGCGTCACCGCGCCGGCCGACCAGTCCACGCGCGGGGTCGGTTCGTCCACGTGCAACGTCCGCGGCAGGGTGCCGTGCCGCATGGCCTGCACCATCTTGATCACGCCCGCGACCCCGGCGGCGGCAGCGGTGTGCCCGATGTTCGACTTGACCGAACCCAGCCACAGTGGACGGTCCCGGTCCCGCCCGTACGTCGCCAGGAGCGCCCGCGCCTCGATGGGATCGCCCAACGCCGTCCCGGTGCCGTGCGCCTCGACCGCGTCGATCTCGCCCGGCGTCAGCCCGGCATCCGCCAGAGCGGCACGGATCACCCGTTCCTGCGCCGGACCGTTCGGTGCGGTCAGGCCGTTCGACGCGCCGTCCTGGTTGACCGCCGAGCCCCGGACCACCGCGAGCACCGGATGCCCGTGCCGCCGGGCGTCGGACCGCCTCTCCACCAGCAGGACGCCGACGCCCTCGCCCCATGCCGTCCCGTCCGCCGTCGCCGCGAACGACTTGCACCGGCCGTCCGGCGCCAACCCGCGCTGCCGGGAGAACTCCAGGAACGGGCCGGGGCCGGACAGCACGGTGGCGCCGCCGGCCAGCGCCATCGTGCACTCGCCGCGCCGCACCGCCTGCACGGCGAGGTGCAACGCCACCAACGACGACGAACACGCCGTGTCCACGGTCACCGCGGGGCCCTGCAGACCGAACGTGTAGGCCACCCGGCCGGAGGCGACGCTGGCCGAGGTGCCGGTGAGCAGGTGGCCCTCCAGCTCCGCGGGGGCGCGATCGGCACGCGGGCTGTAGTCCTGCCCGTTGGTTCCGGTGAAGACGCCGACCGCCTCGCCGCGGACGGACGTCGGGTCGAGGCCGGCGCGTTCGAACGCCTCCCAGGAGGTCTCCAGCAGCAGCCGGTGCTGCGGGTCCATCGCGGTGGCCTCGCGCGGGCTGATCCCGAAGAACTCCGCGTCGAACTCACCCGCCTCGGGCATGAAGCCGGCCTGCGTGACGTAGCAGGTTCCCGGGCGATCGGGGTGTGTGTCGTAGAGGGTCTCCAGGTCCCAGCCGCGGCCCGGTGGGCACGGCCCGATCGCGTCCACCTCGTCCATCGCGAGTTGCCACAGCTGTTCGGGCGTGCCGGCCCCGCCGGGATACCGGCACGCCATCGAGACGATCGCCACGGGCTCGTCACGCGCGGACTCCACCTCGGCGAGCCGGTCCCGGGTGTGTCGCAGCTCGGCGGTCATCCACTTGAGATGATCGATGAGCCTTTCCTCGTTCGCCATCGCCCCGCTCCCTAGGACTTGCCGAACTCGTCGCGGATCAGGTCGAACAGCTCGTCGGCGCCGGCGTCGGCCAGGTCGCCGCCGGCCGGGCCGCACGTCGCGAGCAGCGCGCGGAGCCGGTGGCCGACCTGTTTCCGGATCGCGTTGTCGCCGTTCAGCCCGGACATGACCGACTCGAGCTCGTCGATGGTGGCCAGCGCACGGTCGCCCGCCGTGCCGTAGCCGCCGACCGCATCGCGCAGGTAGCCGGCCAGCTCGGCCGGAGTCGGGTGGTCGAACGCGAGCGTGGTCGGCAGCGTCATCCCGGTGGCCGCGCTCAGCCGGTTGCGCAGCTCGACGGCGGTGAGCGAGTCGAAGCCCAGCTCCTGGAAGGCGCGCTCGGGGTCGATGCCGTTCGGGTTCGGATGTCCGAGCGTGCCGGCGACCTGCTGGCAGACCACCTCGAGCACGATGCGGTCCCGCTCCCCCGCGCCGGCTCCGGCCAGCCGGGTGGCCAGCGAGTTCGCCTCCTGGGCGACCGGAGCCGCGAGGGCGGCGCGCACCTCGGGCAGGTCGGTCAACAACGGGCTCGGCCGCAGGACGGTGAACCCGGGGGCGAAGCGCTCCCAGTCGACGTCGACGGCCACGGGTGCCGGATCAGCGGACCCGGCGAGCCGGTACAGCGCGGAGATCGCGCGCCGCGGGCTCATCGCGACCAGGCCGCGGCGGCGAAGCCCGTCGGCGTTGACGCCGCCGGCCATGCCGCCGTCCGCCCACGGCCCCCACGCGATCGAGGTGGCCGCGCGGCCCCGGGCACGGCGGCGTTCGGCGACGGCGTCCAGCACGGCGTTGGCGGCCGCGTAGGCACCCTGCCCGGCGCTGCCCCACACGGCGGCGATCGAGGAGAACAGCACGAACGCGTCCAGCGAGTCGTCGTCGAACAGGTCGTCCAGCAGCAGGGCGCCGTCGATCTTGGCGGACACGATCGCCGCGTAGTCGCCGAGGTCGCTGCGTTCGGCGAGGTCCTGCGCCGCGCCCGCGGCGTGCACCACCGCCCGGATCGGCGGGCCGGCCCGGCGAACCCGGTCGATCAGGGCGGACATCGCCGCCCGATCGGTGACGTCGCAGGCCTCGACGGTGACCTTCGCGCCGAGCTCGGCCCGGAGCTCGGCGGCGCCGGCCGCGGCCGGTCCGCTGCGGCTGGTCAGCACCACGTGGTCGGCGCCGTCCCGGACCAGCGCCTTCGCCACGTGGGCGCCGAGCGCGCCGGTTCCGCCGGTGATCAGCACGGTTCCCCTGGGGCGCCACGCGGTCCCCGCGGTGTCGTCCGCCCGCACCAGCCTGCGGACGAGCAGACCCGCGGGCCGCACCGCCAGCTGGTCCTCGGTGTGGCCCAGCGCGTCGCGGAGCATCGCGCGGGCCGGCTCGTCCAGAGTCGTCGGCAGGTCGATCAGACCGCCCCACGACCGCGGGTGCTCCAGTGCCATGGCCCGGCCGAGCCCCCACAGCTGGGCCTGCTCGGGGTTCGCCGGCGGGTCGTCGGGCGCGGTGCCCACCGCCCCCCGGGTCGCGATCCACAGTGGAGCGTCGAGCCGGGCCCGTTCGACGGCGTCCAGCAGTACCGGGGTTTCCGTACCCAGCAGGGACAGCACGCCGCTCACGGCCGGTCGTGCCGTCAGTTCGTCGGCCAGCGTTTCCGGGCTGGTGCCGGGCTGGACGACGACTGTCTCCGTGGCGATGTCCGTCTCCGTGAGGGCACGCTCCACGTCCGGCGCGGGCTGGTCTGCCGGGACGACGAGCAGCCAGGTACCGGTCAACGGCGTGCGCCGGATGTCGTCCGGTGACCTCCAGCGCACGCGGTAGGTCGGGACGTCCGCAATGGACTGTCGTGGCCAGTACCGGGTGCGTTGGAAGGGGTAGGTCGGCAGCGGAATGGTGTGCGCGCTCGGGTAGACGGCCTGCCAGTCGAGTGGGACGCCGCGGGTGTAGGCGTGGCCGAGCGCGGCGGCCAGTGCCTCGAGTGCGGGACGCTTGCGGTGTTGGGTGGGGATGAGGTCGGGGAAGGTGGCGTCCGGTCCGATCTCGAAGAAGGTGGCGACGCCCTGCTCCTCCGCATGCCGCAGACTGTCGGCGAGCAGCACCGGGTGGCGGACCTGCCGCACCCAGTAGTCCGGTTCCGCAAGGTCGGCTGTGGCGGTGACCGTGGAGATGATGGGAATCTCGGGCGGGTGGAAGGTGAGGTCCCGCGCCACGGCCGCGAACTCGTCGAGCATCGGGTCCATCCGGTGCGAGTGGAACGCGTGCGAGACCCGCAGCCGCCGATGCTTCCACCGCTGGGCCACGGCCAGCACGGCGTCCTCGTCGCCGGAGAGTACGACCGACTCCGGCCCGTTCACCGCCGCGACGTCCACCCCGGCGGTCAGATGTTCGGCGACCTCGGCCTCGGACGCACGTACCGACACCATCGCCCCTCCCGCGGGAAGGGCTTGCATCAACCGGGCTCGTGCCGACACCAGGCGGCAGGCGTCGGGCAGGGACAACACCCCGGCGACATGGGCCGCGGCCAGCTCGCCGATCGAATGCCCCACCAGGAAGTCGGCGTGCAGTCCCCAGTGCTCCAGCAACCGGTACAGCGCTACTTCGAACGCGAACAAGCCGGGCTGGGCGAACTCCGTACGGTCGATCCGCTCGTCATCGGCTAGCTGCTCGCCGAACTCCGTACGCACCGCGTCGAACGCCTCGGCGAACACGGGGAACGCGGCGCACAGCTCCCTGCCCATGCCCGCCCGCTGCGAGCCCTGGCCGGAGAAGACGAACGCGACCTTGCCCTCCACCACCGACCCGGTGATCACGTCCGAGCCCACCACCGCCGCCCGCCGTTCCAACGCCGCTCGCGTGGTGGCCAATGAGAGTGCCAGGTCGACCGCGTCGTGCTCGGCGGCCAACGAACGCACCAGGTCGACCTGCCGATCCAGCGCCGCGTCCGATCGCGCGGACACCATCAACGGCACGACGGCATCCGAGTCACCGGAACGCGCCACCGATGGCGCTTCGGGTGCCGCCTCAAGGATGACGTGCGCGTTGGTTCCGCTGATACCGAAGGAGGACACGCCCGCCCGACGCGGCCCCGTCCACTCGACCGCCTTCGTCAGCAGCGATACCGCTCCGGTCGACCAGTCGACGTGCGGTGTGGGTTCGTCGACATGCAGGGTGCGCGGCAGTGTGCCGTGCCGCATCGCCTCGATCATCTTGATGACGCCGGCCACGCCGGCCGCGGCCTGGGCGTGTCCGATGTTCGACTTCAGCGATCCCAACCACAGTGGACGATCCCGACCCTGCCCGTAGGTCGCCAGAATCGCCTGCGCCTCGATCGGATCACCCAAGGTGGTGCCCGTACCGTGCGCCTCCACCACGTCCACATCAGACGGTTCGAGGTCGGCATCCGCCAACGCCGCGCGGATCACCCGTTCCTGCGCCGGACCATTCGGCGCGGTCAACCCGTTCGACGCACCATCCGAGTTCACCGCCGAACCCCGCACCACCGCGAGCACCTGGTGACCATGGCGGCGAGCGTCCGACAACCGCTCCACCAACAACAGGCCGACACCCTCCGACCAGCCGGTGCCATCCGCCGCCGCCGCGAACGACTTGCACCGACCATCCGGAGCCAACCCACGCTGCCGGGAGAACTCCACAAAACCCGACGGCGTCGACATCACCGCCACCCCACCGGCCAACGCCAACGAACACTCACCACCCCGCAACGCCTGCACCGCCACATGCAACGCCACCAACGACGACGAACACGCCGTGTCCACCGACACGACCGGCCCACCAAAACCGAACGCGTACGCCACCCGGCCGGACAGCATGCTGCCCGCGTTCCCGGAGAGCACATGCCCTTCCAGGCCGGGCTCGGCGGTCAGCAGTTGCGCGTAGTCCTGGCCGCTGGTGCCGGTGAACACGCCCGTCCGGCTGCCCCGCAACGACAACGGATCAAGTCCGGCGTTCTCGAACGCCTCCCACGACGCCTCCAGCAGCAACCGCTGCTGCGGATCCATCGCCAACGCCTCACGCGGCGAGATCCCGAAGAACCCCGCGTCGAAGTCCGCGACACCGGACAGGAAGCCGCCGTGGCGGGTGTAGCTCGTGCCCGGCACGTCCGGGTCGGGGTCGTACAGCCGGTCCAGGTCCCAGCCACGATCGGTCGGAAAGGCGCTCACCGCGTCGATGCCGGCGGCCACCAGCTCCCACAGACCGCTCGCGGACCGAACCCCACCGGGATACCGGCAACCCACGCCGACGATCGCCACCGGTTCGTGCGATGCGGTCGTGCGATCGGCCGACTGTTCCGCTCCTGGTGTGCCGTGCAGCCGGGCATGGAGGTGGGTGGCGAGTGCCGCCGGGGTCGGGTGGTCGAAGGCCACTGTGGTCGGGAGCTCGAGGCCGGTCGCGGCGCTCAACCGGTTGCGTAGTTCGACCGCGGTCAGCGAGTCGAACCCGAGGTCGGCGAAGGCATGCTCGGCGGGTACCGACTCCGCGGACTCGTGACCCAGCACGGCCGCCGTGTGCGCGCGCACCTGCCTCAGCAGCATCCGCTCCTCGTCGGGATCCCGTTGCTCGATGGCTGCCGTCGCCGGTGCCGCCACGGAGGCACGCGGGGCGACCGTGGCGTCGAGCCAGTACCGGGTGCGTTGGAAGGGATAGGTCGGCAGCGCAATGGTGTGCCCGTTCGGGTAGATCGCCTGCCAGTCGAGTGGCACGCCGCGAACGAACGCGTGGCCGAGGGCGGTGGCCAGGGTGCGCAGTGGGGGGCGCTTGCGGTGTTGGGTGGGGATGAGGTCGGGAAAGGTGGCGTCGGGTCCGATCTCGAAGAAGGTCACGACCTCCTGATCGCGGGCATACCGCATGCTGTCCGCGAACCGCACCGGGTGGCGGATCTGCCGCACCCAGTGCTCCGGTTCCGCGATGTCCGACGTGGTGCCGGTGACTGTGGAGATGACGGGAATCTCGGGCGGGTGGAAGGTCAGCTCGCGAGCGGTGACGCGGAGCTCGTCGAGCATCGGGTCCATCCGGTGCGAGTGGAACGCGTGCGAGACCCGCAACCGCTGATGCTTCCACCGCCGCGCCACGGCCAGCGCCGCGTCCTCGTCACCGGAGAGCACCACCGACTCCGGCCCGTTCACCGCGGCGACGTCCACCCCGGCGGTCAGGTGCTCGGCGACCTCGGATTCGGACGCGCGCACCGACACCATCGCCCCACCCGGCGGCAAAGCCTGCATCAGCCTGGCACGTGCCCCTACCAACCGGCACGCGTCCGTCAGGGACAACACTCCGGCGACGTGAGCCGCGGCCAACTCCCCCACCGAATGCCCGAGCACACAGTCCGGGCGCAGGCCCCAGTGCTCCAGCAGCCTGAACAACGCCACCTCGAACGTGAACAGCCCGAGCTGAGCAAAACCGGTCTGCGCCAACCGCTCCCCGTCGCCGAAGACCACCTCGGCAACCGGCTGCTCGAACTGAGCACACACCTCGTCGAACGCATCGGCGAACACCGGAAACGTGTCGTGCAGCTCCTTGCCCATGCCGACCCGCTGCGCGCCCTGCCCGGCGAACACGAACCCGGTCCGTCCGTCCACCAGCGACCCGGTGACGACGTCGGCGTGTGGCTCGCCCTCCGCCAGTGCCGCGAGGCTGTCGCGGCCGAGCACCACTGCACGGTGTGTCAACCCCGCCCGGGTCGTCGCCAGCGAGAACCCGACGTCGCGCGGGTCGGCGTCGTCCACAACGGACAGTAGCTGAGTGGCCCGGCCGCGCAGGGCATCCGGCGTGCGTGCCGACACCACCCACGGCGCTCCCCACGTCGAACCACGGCCGGTCGCCGTCTCCGGCGGCTCGGGTGCCGCCTCCAGGATGACGTGCGCGTTGGTCCCACCGATGCCGAAGGAGGACACGGCCGCCCGGCGTGGACCCGTCCACTCGACCGCCTCCGTCAGCAGTGACACGTGTCCGGTTGACCAGTCGACGTGCGGTGTGGGTTCGTCGACATGCAGGGTGCGCGGCAACACCGCGTGGCGCATCGCCTCCACCATCTTGATGACGCCGGCCACGCCGGCAGCGGCCTGGGCGTGTCCGATGTTCGACTTCAGCGACCCCAACCACAACGGACGATCCCGACCCTGTCCATACGTCGCCAGAATCGCTTGCGCCTCGATCGGATCACCCAAGGTGGTGCCCGTGCCGTGCGCTTCGACCACGTCCACATCGGACGGTTCGAGGTCAGCATCCGCCAACGCCGCACGGATCACCCGTTCCTGCGCCGGACCACTCGGCGCGGTCAGGCCGTTCGACGCGCCGTCGGAGTTCACCGCCGAACCCCGCACCACCGCGAGCACCTGGTGACCATGGCGGCGAGCGTCCGACAGCCGTTCCACGACCAGCACCCCGACGCCTTCGGCCCAGCCGGTGCCATCCGCCGCCGCCGCGAACGACTTGCACCGGCCGTCCGGAGCCAACCCACGCTGCCGGGAGAACTCCACGAAACCCGACGGGGTCGACATCACCGTCACTCCGCCGGCCACTGCCATCGTGCACTCGCCGCGCCGCAACGCCTGCACCGCCAGATGCAACGCCACCAACGACGACGAACACGCCGTGTCCACCGACACGACCGGCCCCTCGAGACCGAACGCGTACGCCAGCCGGCCAGAGGCGACGCTCGCGGCGCTTCCGTTGCCGAGGTACGCCTCGAGCCCCTCGGGGATCGCCGCGAGCCGGGACGCGTAGTCGTTGTACATCACCCCCAGGAACACGCCGGTCCGGCTGCCCTGCAAGGGAACCGGGTCGATGCCGGCGTGCTCGAACGCCTCCCACGACGCCTCCAGCAGCAACCGCTGCTGCGGATCCATCGCCAACGCCTCACGCGGCGAGATCCCGAAGAACCCCGCGTCGAAGTCCGCCACATCGGACAGGAACCCGCCGCCGCGCGCGTAGTAGGTGCCGGGCCGGTCGGGATCGGGGTCGTACAACGCCTCCAGGTCCCAACCACGATCGCTGGGGAACTCCCGGATCGCGTCGCCGCCGGCCTCGACCAGCCGCCACAGGTCGTCCGGCGAACCGACCCCGCCGGGAAGCCGGCACCCCACCCCGACGATCGCCACCGGCTCGGTTGCCCGGGCTTCCACCTCGCGCAGCCGTTGCCGCGTCCGCTTCAGGTCCGTGGTGACCCGTTTCAGGTAGTCCCGGAGCTTCGCCTCGCTGCCGGTCACGACAGGCCCAGCTCGTTGTCGATCAGCTCGAACATCTCGTCGTCGGTGGCCGAGTCCAGCACGTCGCCGTCCGGGTCGACCTCGCACCGGCGCAGCAATACGCGCAGCCGGGCCGCGACGGTCTCCCGGTCCTCCCCCGCGGTGTCGAGACCCGCGGCGACCTCGTCCAGCGCGCTGAACAGTGGCGACACGCCCTGCGCCGGCACCAGTTCGGCGTCGAGGTAGCCCGCCAGCGCCCTGGGCGTCGGACGGTCGAAGACCACCGTCGCCGGCAACCGCAGGCCCACGGCCGCACCGAGGCGGTTGCGCAGCTCCAGCGCGGTCAGCGAGTCGAACCCGAGGTCGCGGAAGGGGTTCTCGTCGCTGACCGAGGACGGCTCGTCGTGACCGAGCACGTCGGCCACGGTGGTCTGGACGAGCCGGAGCAGGATACGCCCTCGCTCCTCCTCCGACCGGCCGGCCAGCTGGTCGGATACCGAGTCCACATGCGACGCGCGACGGCTGGGCGGGCGCAGCAGGCCGCGCAGCACCGGTGCCGCGCCGTCGGCGGGCCGCGACAGGTCCAGGTTGGCCGGTGCGACGAGCGGCGTGTCCGCGGCGAGTGCGGCGTCGAACAGCCGCAGCCCGTCCGGTGGGGACAGCGGGCGCATGGCGAGCCGGCGAACTCGTCGCACGTCGCCGGCATCCAGGTGCTCGGTCATGCTGCTCGGCTGCGCCCACAGTCCCCATGCGACGGACCGGGCCGGCAACCCCGACGCGGCCCGATGGTGGGCCAGCGCGTCCAGGTAGCCGTTGGCCGCCGCGTAGTTCGCCTGCCCGGGCCCGCCGATGATGCCGACGATCGAGGAGAACAGCACGAATGCGGACAGGTCGTGCTCACGAGTCAGCTCGTGCAGGTGCCAGGCGGCGTCGACCTTCGGGCGCAGCACCGCGTCCAGCCGCTGCGGGGTCAGCGACTGGAGTACCGCGTCGTCCAGCACGCCGGCCGCGTGGACGACCGCGGCGAGCCGCGGGACGCCGGAGATCACCTCGGCGAGCGCCGGGCGGTCGGCCGCGTCGCAGGCGGCGGACGTCACCTCGGCGCCGAGTTCGGTGAGCTGCGCGCACAGGTCGGCCGGCGCACCGCGCCTGCTCACGAGCACGAGGTGGCGGACCCCGTGTTCGGTGACGAGGTGGCGGCTGACCAACCCGGCCAGCGTGCCGCTCGCGCCGGTGATCAACACCGGGCTACCGGCCAGACCCGCGGGCGTGCCGGTCTTCTCGGGCAGCGTGACCAGCCGTGGCACCGTGGCCGCTCCTTCGCGCAGGGCGAGCTGTGGCTCACCCGAGCCGGCGGCCCGCCCGACAGCCGCCTCGGACGCGTCGGTGCCGTCGACGTCGACCAGCACGATCCGCCCGGGATGCTCCGCCTGGACCGACCGCACGAGGCCCCATACCGCGGCCCCGGCGAGGTCCTGGGCGTCCGGCGTGACGGCGCGCCGCGTCCGGACGACCAGAGGCGGCGCGTCCGGATCGGCCAGCCGGGAACGCAGCTCGGACAGCGCCCGGTGAGTCAGCTCCCGAACCGCGTCCGGCGCACCGGACGCGGACTCCAGGCGGAGAACGTCGTGACGGCCCGACGGTTCGGCGAGGTCCGCACGGGTCCACTCCACGCCGAACATCGCCCCGCCGGACCGGAGCTGGTCGGTGGACACGGGACGCAATGACAGCGATTCGACGGTCAGTACCGGCCGGCCGGCCTCGTCGGTCGCCGCCAGCGACACGGTGTCCGCGCCGGCGGGCGTGAGCCGCACCCGCAGGGTGGCGGCACCCGGCGCGTGCACGGTGACGCCCGCGAACGCGAACGGCAGCCGCACGCCGTCGGCATCCCCGTCGGGCAACACGGCGTGCAGGGCGGCGTCCAGCAGCGCCGGATGCAGGACGAACCCGCCGGGCTCGACGCCGTCCGGCAACCGCACCTCGGCGAGCACGGCGTCGCCGCGCCGCCACACGCCGCGGACGCCCTGGAACACCGGCCCGTAGCGGTATCCGACTCCGGCCAGCCGGTCGTACAGCTCCGCCGGTTCGGCCTCGCCCGGCCCGGTCGGCCAGTCGTCCGCGCCGGCAGCGGCCGCCGGAGCATCGCTCATCAGCACGCCGGTGGCGTGCCTGGTCCAGTCGCCGGACACGCGGGAGTGCAGGGAGATCCGCCACTGCCCCGGCTCGAGGGCGGCCAGTTCGAGCTGGATGGCCACGGCTGCCCCGCTCGGCACGACCAGCGGCGCCTCCAGGGTGAGCTCGGCGAGGTGTTCGCAACCGACCTCCTCGCCCGCGCGCAGGGCGAGCTCGACGAAGGCCGTGCCCGGCAGCAGGACCGTGTCCCACGCCGCGTGGTCGGCGAGCCACGGCTGCGCACGCGTCGACAGCCGGCCGGTGAACAGGACACCCTTGCCGTCCGCCAGCGGGACGGCCGCCCCGAGCAGCGGGTGGTCCGGGTCGTCGAGGCCGGCGGTGGACACGTCACCGCGGCGTGGACCGGCGTCCAGCCAGAAGCGTCTGCGGTCGAAGGGGTAGGTGGGCAGGTCGACGAGCCGGCCGCCGCCGACCAGCGGTGACCAGTCGACGGGGACGCCGTGGACCCAGGCCTCGCCGAGCGCGGTCCGGAGTCGTGGTGGGCCGCCGTGATCGCGGCGCAGCGTGCCGACCGTGGCGGCGTGACCGTCGATCGCGTGGATGGTCTGCTCGGTGGCCGGGGTCAGGACCGGATGCGGGCTGGTCTCGATGAAGACCGTGTGCCCGGACCGGAGCAGTTCTTCGGTCGCCTGCGCGAATCGGACGGGTTCGCGGACGTTGCGGTACCAGTAGTCCGGGTCGAACAGTGCGGTGTCCACCCACTCACCGGTGACCGTGGACAGGAACGGCACCTCCGGCACGCCGGGGCGTGATCCTGTCCAGCAGCTCCAGCAGCTCGTCGTGCAACGGGTCCATCAGCGGCGAGTGCCCCGCGCGAGAGGAGGCCACCCGCCGCGTCCGGATGCCACGGCGGTCGCATTCGGTGATGAGTTCCTCCAGCGCGTCCTGGTATCCGGACACCACCACCGAGGTCGGGCTGTTCACCGCCCCGACCGCGAGCCGGCCGGCCCAACCGGACACCAGGTCCTCGGCGTCGGCTTCGGTCAGTGAGACCGATGCCATCGCGCCGTCCTGGCCCTTCTCTCCCATCAGTCGGCTGCGCAGCGCGACGACGCGCATCGCGTCGTCCAGCGACAACGCCCCGGCGACGTGTGCCGCGGCGATCTCGCCCTGGCTGTGCCCGACCACCGCGGCGGGCGAGCACGCCGTGGCTGCGCCACACCTGCGCCAGCGACACCATCACCGAGAACAACACGGGCTGGACGACGTCGATCCGGTCGTATCCGGGCACGCCCGGCTCGCCGCGCACCACGTCCAGCAGTGACCAGTCGGCGAACGCGCCGCAGCGCCCGGTCGCACTCGGCCATCTTCGCCGCGAACACCGCCGACGAACCCAGCAACTCGACACCCATGCCCTGCCACTGGCCACCCTGACCCGGGAACACGAACACCACGCGCGGGTCGGCATCGGCGACACCGGTGACGAGCTCGGAGCCGATCCGCACCGCCCGGTGCGGCAGCGCCGCCCGGCGGGCCAGCGAGAACCCGACGTCCACCGGGTTGCCGTCCACAGTGCTCAGTTGGTCGAGACTGCGCCGCCAACGCGGGCGCCGACCGGGCCGACACGACCCACGGCGTGTCCTGCCAGCGCCTGCCGACTCGGGGGCGTCCGGCTCGTCCGGCTCCTCCACGATCACGTGCGCGTTCGTGCCGCTGATGCCGAAGGAGGACACGCCGGCGCGGCGCGGTCGCCCGGTCTCGGGCAGCGTCGCCGGCTCGGTCAGCACCGACACCGCGCCGCTCGACCAGTCCACGTGCGGCGAGAGCTCGGACGTGTGCAACGTCCGCGGCGCCGTGCCCGGCCCGCAGCGCCAGCACCGTCTTGATCAGGCCCGCCACACCGGCGGCGGCCTGCGTGTGCCCGATGTTCGACTTCAACGACCCCAGCAGCAGCGGCCGGTCCCGCCGCGGCCCGTAGGCCGCCATGATGGCCTCCGCCTCGATCGGGTCACCCAGCGCCGTCCCGGTCCCGTGCGCCTCCACGACGTCCACATCGGACGGTTCCAGGCCGGCGGACGCCAGCGCGGCGCGGATCACCCGCTGCTGTGCCGGGCCGCTCGGCGACTTCAGTCCGTTCGACGCACCGTCCTGGTTGATCGCCGAGCCGCGCAGCACCGCCAGCACCGGGTGCCCGGCCCGGCGCGCGTCGGCGAGCCGCTCCAGCACCACGACTCCGACGCCCTCGGACCACACCGTGCCGTCCGCGCCGGCCCCGAACGCCTTGCACCGCCAGTCCGTCGCGAGCACGTCCTGCCGCAGCAGCTCCACGAACAACCCCGGGGACGGCATCACCGTGACCCCGCCGGCCAGCGCCATCGAACACTCCCCGGCGCCGAGCGACCGCATCGCGAGGTGCACCGCGACCAGCGAGGACGAGCAGGCGGTGTCGACGGTCAGCGCGGGTCCCTCCAGACCGAAGGTGTAGGCGATCCGCCCGGACGCGACGCTGGGGGTGGTGCCGGTGAGCAGGTAACCCGCCTCGCCGGCCCCGCCTTCGGCCATCCGCGGGCCGTACTCCTGGGCGGTCGCACCGACGAACACGCCGGTGTTGGCTGCCCCGCAGGGAAAGCGGGTCGATGCCCGCGCGTTCGAACGCCTCCCACGAGGTCTCCAGCAGCACCCGCTGCTGCGGATCCATGGCCAGCGCCTCGCGAGGTGAGATCCCGAAGAACGCGGCGTCGAAGTCTCCCGCGTCGGCGAGGAACCCGCCGCGCACCGGCAGGGTCCAGCCCCGGTCCGCCGGGGGTTCGGTGATCGCGTCCCGCCCCTCGTCGACCAGCCGCCACAGGTCCTCGGGCGAGCGCACGCCGCCGGGCAGGCGGCAGGCCATCCCGACCACGGCGATGGCGTCGTGGGCCTGGTGGGTGTCGCGGGTGTCGTGGGCGGTTGGCTCGCGGGTGTCGACCGGCGTGGCGTTCCCGGTCGACGCCTCCCACAGGTAGCGGCCGAGCACGGACGGTGTCGGGTGGTCGAACAGCAGACCGGCGGGCAGCCGAGACCGGTCGCCTCGCTCAACGCGTCGCGCAGCTCGACCGAGGTCAGCGAGGAGACGCCGAGGTCCTTGAACGTGAGGTCCGGGTCGACGGCGTCGGCGTCCGGGTAGGCCAGCACGGCGGCCACGTGGGCGCGGACGAGGTCGGTGGCGGTCCGCTCCCGATCGAACGTCGCGGTGCCGTCCGGCACGGTCGCGGTGGCCGTGGCCGTCTCGGTGGTGGCCGTGTCGAGCCAGTGCCGGGTCCGTTGGAAGGCGTAGGTCGGCAGGTCGACGCGCCTGCCGCCGGCGACGAACGGACGCAGGTCGACGGGAGCTCCCCGTACGTGCAACCAGGCGAGCGCGTGGCCGAGCGCGTCGACCTCGCCCCGGTCCGCGCGCGTCGCCGGGACGGCCGGCAGGTCGCCGGCCATCGCGGTCAGCACGGCGTCGGGGCCGATCTCCAGTATCGCGCCGACCTTCTCGTCCGCGAGGAACCGCACCCCGTCGGCGAACCGTACGGTGTGGCGGACCTGCCGAACCCAGTACTCCGGGGTTCGCGATGTCGGAGACCGTGCCGGTGACCGCGGCGACGACCGGAATCTCGGGTCGCCGGTAGGTCAGGTCGCCGGCGACGGCGGCGAACTCGTCGAGCATCGGGTCCATGCGATGGGAGTGGAAGGCGTGCGAGACCCGCAGCCGCCGGTGCTTCCACCGCCGTGCCACGTCGAGCACGGCGTCCTCGTCCCCGGACAGCACCACCGAGCCCGGGCCGTTGACCGCGGCGAGGTCCACGCCGCCGGCCAGCTGCCCGGCGACCTCGGACTGCCGGGGCCCGCACCGACACCATCGCCCCGCCGGCGGGCAGGCCCTGCATCAGCCTGCCCCGCGCGGCGACCAGCCGGCACGCGTCGGGCAGCGAGAGGACGCCGGCCACGTGTGCCGCGGCCAGCTCGCCGATCGAGTGCCCCAGCAGGAACTCCGGCCGCACCCCGAACCACTCGACGAGGCGGAACAGCGCCACCTCGAACGCGAACAACCCGGGCTGGGTGAACTCCGTCCGGTCGATCCGCTCGTCGTCGACCGAGCTGCTCGCCGAACTCCGCGCACACCGCGTCGAACGCCTCGGCGAAGGCCGGGAACGCGCGGTGCAGCTCCCGGCCCATGCCCACCCGCTGCGAACCCTGACCGGAGAACACGAATGCCACCGAGCCGGCACCGGCAGAACCGGTGATCGCGTCGCGGTGTGGCCGGTTCTCCGCCAGCGCCGCGAGTGACTCGCGACCGAACACGACCGCCCGGTCCCGCAACGCCGCGCGCGTCGTCAGCAGCGAGTACCCGACGTCGACCGGGCCCGCTCCCGAGTCCACAACAGACAGAAGGCGGGCGGCCTGCGCCCGCAGGGCGTCCCGCGTCCGCGCCGAGAGGCACCAGGGCACGACTCCGACGCCGCCTGCCGGCGCGGCGGCCGTCGTCCGGGACGGGAGCGGCGGCGACCACGACGTGACAGTTGGTGCCGCCCATACCGAACGACGACACCCCGGCCAGCGCCGCCTGCCGGGGCCATGGCGTCGTCTGCGTCTGCACCCGCAACCCCAGGTCCGCCAGCGGGATCTCCGGGTTCGGGTCGGCGAAGTTCAGGCTCGGCGGTATCTCCCGGTGCGCGACGGCCAGCGCCGTCTTGATCAGGCCGACGATGCCGGCGCCGGCCTCGAGGTGTCCGACGTTCGTCTTGGCCGACCCCACCAGAAGCGGCTCGGCGCGGCCGGTGCCGAACACGGCACCGAGCGCCGCCGCCTCGACCGGGTCGCCGACGCGGGTTCCGGTGCCGTGCAGCTCGACGTAGTCCACGTCGAGCGCCGACACCCCGGCGGCGGCGTGCGCCTGCCGCAGCACCCGCTCCTGACCGTCGCGGTCCGGCACGGTCAGCCCGGCCCGCTCGCCGCGGCCGGCGCCGTCGGCGGTCACCGCGCTGCCCGGGATCACGCAGTACACCCGGTCGCCGTCGGCCAGCGCCCGGGACAGCGGCTTGAGCACGACCAGCCCGCCGCCCTCGCCCCGCACGTAGCCGTTCGCCCGCGCGTCGAACGTGTAGCAGCGGCCGTCCGGTGACAGCGCGCCGAAGCCGGCGGCGCCGGCCGCGCTCTCCGGCGCCAGGTTCAGGTTCACCCCGCCGACGATCGCCACCTCGGACTCCGCCCGGCGCAGGCTCTCGCAGCCGAGGTGCACCGCGACGAGCGACGACGACTGTCCCGTGTCGACGGTCAGGCTCGGCCCGGTCAGGTCCAGGAAGTACGACAGCCGGTTGGCGATGATCGACCGGTTCAGCCCGGTGAGCGTGTGCTCGCCGATCTCGCGTCCTCGGTGGTGCAGCGTCGCGTAGTCGTCCCAGGTGGCGCCGACGAAGACGCCGACCGGCCGGCCGGCGAGCCGGTCCGCCGCGATGCCCGCGTCCTCCAGCGCCTCCCAGCCCAGCTCGAGCACCAGCCGCTGCTGGGGGTCCATGCTCGCCGCTTCGCGGGGCGAGATCCCGAAGAACGCCGCGTCGAACAGGTCGACGTCGTCCAGGAACCCGCCGTGTCGAGCCCGCTCGTCCATGGGCTGCCAGCGCCCCGCCGGAACCTCGGTGATCGCGCTCGTCCCCTCGCGCAGCAGTCGCCAGAACGCGGCCGGTTCGGCGGCTCCCGGCAGCCGGCAGGCGAGGCCGACGACTGCCACGGCGGTTTCGCGTTCACGCACCACGCCGACTCCCGCCCTTTTCGACGGTCAACTCGCTCACGATGTTTCTGCACGTGTTCAGGACGGCCAACCCCTAGCATGCCCCGTAGTCCCCCTAAGTCGGTTCCGCAACGGTTTCGACCGAACCGGAATGCCTTCAGGCTGAACAGGACGACCCATGGGAGGGCACAAATGGAACCGTTCCGATTCGGCATTGTCATGCACGCGATCGGCGGGCAAAAGGAATGGGCGGACAAATGTCGCGAGGCGGAACGACTCGGCTACGACGTCATCCTCGTGCCCGACCATCTCGGCATGCCGTCGTCGTTTCCCGCGATGACGGCAGCCGCCCAGGTGACCGACCGGCCACGGGTCGGCTCGTTCGTCATCAACACCTGTTCCACAACCCGACCCTGCTCGCCAGGGACGTCGCGACCACCGACCAGCTCACCGGCGGCCGGCTCGAGGTCGGTCTCGGCGCGGGGCACCGGAAAGAGGAGTTCGCCGCCACCGGAATCACCTGGCGGCCACTGGCCGAGCGGATCGACCATCTGGAAAAGACCATCGACGAGATGGCCAGACTGTTCGCCGACGAGGCGCACAACCCGCAACCGGTGACGCGTCCCCGGCCACCGTTGTTCATCGGCGGCAACAGCGACCGGGTGCTCACGCTGGCCGCGCGGCATGCCGATGTCCTCGGGCTCAGCTCGCTGGTGAAGGCGGCCAACCCGCACGGGTTCCGGATTCTCGACGCCGAGACGATCGACGAGCGCGTCGCGTACTTCCGCGCGGCGGCCGGCGAGCGGCATGTGGAGCTGAACATGCTCGTCCGCGACGTCGTCGTCACACCGGACCGGGAGGCGGCGGCGCGCGAGTGGCTGGCACAGGTACCGGACCTCGACCTCGACCAGTTCCTGGCTGCACCGGCGGTGCTGGTGGGCTCGGTCGACGAGATCGCGGAGCAGGTACGCGGTTGGCGTGACCGCTTCGGCTTCACCTACCTCGCCGTGCACGAACCCTGGATGGCCACCTTCGGCCCGGTGATCGAGGCGCTCGCCGGCGAGTAGCCGTCGGCCTGGTCGGTGCTTCCCCGGTGCCACAACGACGTCACACCGGGGAAGCACCCGAGCTCAGCTGATCGCGTTGTACTCGGTCCACCCCGTCGCCACCACGACCGGTTCGGCGAACACGGCCGCCGGGTCCGCGGGGTCGAACTTTCCACTGTGGACATGCGCGTGCAGCGTGCCGTCGTCGTGCAGCGCGAGCAGGTCGGGACGGCCGTCACCGGTGACGTCGCTGACGCTGATGATCGTCGCCCGGTCCCAGCCGGTGCCGATCCGGTGCCAGGTGCCGCCGTCGTCGGTCTCGTCGCCGGTCGGCTCCAGCACGGACAGGTCACCGTCCGGGTGCAGCACCAGGAGGTCGACCTTGCCGTCGCCGGTGACGTCCGCGGCGCCGACCGGGATGTCGTCCTCGCCGATCACCGCGAACCGGTAGGGGTCGCCGAAGCTGTTGGTGCCGTCGACCGACCCGTTGAACGGCACGACGTCGATCAGCCTGCCGCCCACCTGGCGGCCGATGATGTCGGTCTTCCCGGCGCCGGCCAGGTCCGCGATGGCGATCGTGTCGTACACGATGTCCGGCCGCTTCCCACCGACGTGCACCGGTTCGGCGAACGTCTCCAACCCGTTCATGCCGTCCTTGTTCAGGTAGATGTAGCCCTGCTCCTCGATGGTCAGCGTGAACATGTCGGCGAGTCCGTTGCCGGTGAAGTCGGCGGCCCCTACCCACAGATGGAAGTCGGCGGCGAACCCGGTGCCCACGAGAACCGGGTCGGCGTAGGTGTTCACCCCGTCGAGCCGTCCGGAGTGGGGATGGACGAACAGCTCACCGGTTCGCACGTTGCGGGTCAGCAGGTCCTTCCTCCCGTTTCCGGTGAACGAACCCGACCGTCCGGTATAGGTCAGCACTATCGGACCTCCTCGAGTGGCGTGCTGGCAGGTGTTCCGAGACGGAGGAAGTCGGCGAGCTCGGCCGGGGTCGGCCGGGTGAACAGCTCGGCCAGTTCGAGGCGTGGCCCGAGATCCTCCTCGATGCGTTGCATCAACATGGCGGCGGTCAGGGACTGACCTCCGCTGGTGAAGAAGTTCGACTGCGCGGTCAGGTCATCCCTGCGCAGCACCTCCCGCCACAGCCCGACCAGGCCGGCGGTCAGCTCGTCCGGTTCGGCGGGCCCCGGGCGGTCCGTGGCCGGTCGGCTCATCGCCCGCTCGTCCAGGACCCGCACCAGCGCCAGGTGGTCGACCTTGTGGTTGCCCGTGGTGGGCAGCTCCGCCAGGCGGACGAACTCACTCGGCACCGCGGCAGCGGGCAGGCCGGCCCTCGCGTGCTCCCACAGGTGGTTGACGATCTCCGGGCCGCCCGCTGGTTCGTCCGCGGTGACCACGAACGCGACCAGCGCCGCGCCGGCTTCCTCGCCGACCATCACCACGGCGGCGTCGTGAACCGCGTGGTGACCCAGCAGTACGCGTTCCACCTCGCCCAGCTCGATCCGGTTGCCGCGCAGCTTGACCTGCCGATCGGCCCGGCCGAGTACCTCGAGTGTCCCGTCCGGACACCACTGCGCCACATCCCCGGTCCGGTAGAACCGGCCGTGGCGGGGATGCACGCCGAACCGTTGCGCGGTGAGCTCGGCCCGGTTGTGATAGCCGATCGCCACCCCGGCGCCCGCGATGCACAGTTCGCCGCGCACGCCGACCGGAAGCTCCCGCCCGTCGGGCGCGGCGACGAAGACGACGGTGTTGCGGATCGGCTTGCCGACTCGGACCGCGTCGTCGTCCTTGCTGATCACCCCGGAGGTGGACCAGATCGTGGTCTCCGTCGGGCCGTACACGTTGCGCAGCTCGCAGCCGGTCGACGCGAGCCGGTGCGCCAGTGCGGTGGACAACGGCTCACCCCCGCACAGCACCCGCAGTCCGGAGAGCACTTCGGCGCAGTCCGCCACCACCTGCCGCCACGTCGTCGGGGTGGCCTGCACGATGTCCACCCGATGGCGGCCGACCAGGTCGGCGAGCACCCGCCCGTCCACACGGGCCTCGTCCGGCGCGACCACCACCCGCCCGCCACACACCAGCGGCAGGAACAGCTCCAGCGCGGAGATGTCGAAGCCGAACGTCGTCATCCAGGCCATCGCGTCGTCGGCCGTGGCGCCGAGCTCGGTGCGGAAGTGCTCGACCAGGTTGGCCACGCTGCCGTGCGTGATCGCGGTGCCCTTCGGCCGGCCGGTGGATCCCGACGTGTAGATGAGGTATGCGGGATCGCCGGCCTCCGGCACTGCCACGGAGTCGTCCACGGTGGACGAGGCGGGCGGTGGCAGCTCCAGCCGCGGAAGGCCTTCGCGCGTCCGCATCGGCGACCCGGCGTCCACGAGGACCGCGGTGGCGCCGGAGTCGGCGAGCTGGTGGGCGATGCGGTGCGGCGGGTGGTCCGGGTCGAGCGGCAGGTACACCGCTCCCGCCAGCCACACGCCGAGCGCCGCCCCGGCCAGCTCCGGACCCCGTCGCGCACCCAGCGCGACGACGTCCCCGCCGGCCACGCCCGCGCCGGCGAGCATGCGGCGCACCGCGCACGCCGACTCCCACAGCCGCCGGTAGGTCATGGTCTCCGCGCCGCTCTCGACGGCCACCGCGTCGGGCGACTCGGCCACCCGGCGGCGCACCGCGTCCAGCACGGTGCCCTGGCCGGCGGCGTCGGTCCGGTTGGCCGCGTCGATCACGGCGTGGTCGTCTTCGCTCCACAGCGCGACGTCCCGGGCGGGCCGGCGGGTGTCGGCGCCGAGCGAGACGAGCAGCTGGTCGTAGCGGCACAGCAGCGCGCGGACCTGGTCGCCGGTGAACACGTCGGTGCTGAACACCGCGCGCAGCCGGACGTCCTCCGCGGTGGACATCACGAAGAACTCCAGGTCGAACTTGCTGTACGGGATCTCGATCACCAGCGGGGTCGCGGCCAGCCCGCCGATGGTGAACCCGCCGAGGTCCACGCCGGGCACGTAGTTGAAGACGTGCCGGAACAGCGTGTTCCGCCAGGAGCTCCCGCCCCTGGCCACCTCGGCGTACAGGTTGTCCACCGGCACGTCGGCGTGCGCGATGGCCTCCAGGAACGCCGAGCCCGCCCGCCCGACGAGCGTGCGGAAGTCCTGGTCGAGGTCCACCTCGCTGCGCAGCGGGACGACGTTGACGTGGTAGCCGATCGCGCGTTCGTGGTCCCGCCCGCGGATGTTGACCATCGTGCCCACGGCGAGGTCCGGCCCGGCGCCGTGCGCGGCGAGCAGCACGTTGTATGCGGCGAGCAGGATCACGGCCTCCGAGGTGTTCAGCTCGACACGCAGCCGCCGCACCGCCTCCCGCGCCTGGGCCGACAGTCCGGCGGTGACCTGGTCGCCCGCCAGGGTCGCGCCGGAGGCCTCCTGCCGGCCGCACCACAGGTCGAGCCGTTCCGGCTGGAAGCCGCGCAGCCGCTGCCGCCAGTACTCGACACCGGCGGTGCTCGGCTCCGCCTCTCGCAGCGCGGGGACCGTCCCGCTCAGCTCGGCGGGTGGTTCGCTCCCGGCGGCGAACGCGTCGTAGGCGGAAACCAGCTCGCCGAGCAGGATGCCGCCGGAGATCGTGTCGAAGATCAGGTGGTGCACGGTCAGGCACACCACGTCCCCGTCGGGAGCCGAGAAATGGCCGAGGCGCAGCATCGGGCCGCCGTCGAAGCCGAACGGCTCGGCGGCGAACGCGGCCAGCCCGGCGCGCATCTCCTCCGGGTCCGCCGGCAGCGGCCCGGTGCCGGGCTCCAGTTCCACTTCCGCCAGCACCTGCCGGGTCAGACCCGCCGCCGCGCCGCGAAAGGTGGTGCGCAGCACCCCGTGCCGGCGCAGCAGGAACCGCATCGCGTCGCGCAACGCCGCGGGCCGCAGCCGGCCGGCCACCCGGAACGTGAAGGACAGGTTGTTCACGCCGGTGTCGGGCAGCAGCTGCTCCAGCAGCCACACCGCTTCTTCCTTGCGCGTAGCCGTCTCGGGTGCCGCCATTTGTCGTGTCCCCTAAAGCTGTTCGGCGACCGCCCTGACCACGTCGGGGTCACGCAGCAGGTCGGCGTGCTCGATGTCGAAACGGATCTCCCGGTCCACCAGGCCGGGCCGGTCCTCGGGCGGGACCAGGTTCAGCCCGTTGGTCTCGGTGCGTGAGCTGATCGCGGTGGCCCCGGCCCACCCGGCGCTGACGTCGATGGTCGCGGCGGCCACCAGGTAGGCCATGAACGCGTTGACGGTGTCGACGAAGTCGGCCCGGCGCACGGCGTCCAGCCGGGCCCGGTCGAACGCCACCGCCGCCACCCGCCGGAACACCTCGAGCAGCCGCTCCCCCAGCTCCGGGAGGTCGGTGGTCTGCTCGCTGATCCGCTGCCCCTCCCGCTGCGCCTCGGTCACCTCGTCGGGGGTCAGCACCACGCCGAGGCCGTCGATGACCTTGTGGAACTGCCAGTAGACGGTGATGGCGTTCGGTGCCTCGGGGTCGAACAGCAGCAGCGTCGGCCGCTGTCCCGAGTTCTCCGCGGCAATCCGGTCGGCCAGTGCCGAGGCGTACACGCTGCCGGCGCAGAAACCGAGCACCGCGCGCACCGGACGATCACCGACGTCGGCGTACCACCGGTCCACGTAGTCGGCGCCGGTCATGCCGGTCTCGGCGCCCTTGACCGGCGGGGCGGTCTCCCACACGGAATGGTCGCGGGGCAACTTTCCCACCAGGTCGGTGAACCCGGCCTCGGGCCGTCCGGTGAAGGGATAGTCGACGGCGAGGACGACGGCCGCGGCGCTGTCCCCGATGTCGTTCAACGGTGTCCACGCCGCAGTCGTCGTCATCGTGCCTCCAGGGCGGATCGAGGTCGGTCAGTACAAGCTGGGCGGCCCGTCGCCGAGGCGGAAGCTGGCCTGCTGCAGCCGGCCGAAGCACGTGCCGAACACGCCGGGGATCACCGACTTCTCGCCGACCTCCTCCAACATGCCCGGCAGCGCGAACAGGCCGGCGTGGTCGGAGGTCAGGCCTTTGCGGAACGCGAGGCGGATGTGCATGGTGACCGACTCCGTGTCCGGCAGCGGCACCGTGCCGTCGGGCTTGCTCAGGATGTCGCCGTCCGGGCCGCGCAGGGTCGACGCGATGTGCACGCCGCCCTCGGCCGGATACTGCGGGTCCCAGCAGTCCTTCGGGTCCTGCTCCTGCCAGTCCGCCCGGCTGACCTTGTAGAACAAGCGGAAGTCGTCGCGGGTGACGTCTTTTCGGTCGGAGAACCACACCACGAAGTTCAATGCCGAGTCCGCGTAGCCGTATCGGCCGCGGTTGATGTAGCAGGCGGTGATCTCGATGGTCTCGCCCGGCGTGATCACCGAGGGCACCCCGATGAAGTCCGCCATCACGTCGTCGTTGACTCGGTAGCCCTTGTACACGCGGTACTTCGGGGCGGGGGTGACCGTTGCGGTCATCTGTGTTTCTCCTCCGGATGGGTTTCATTGCCAGCAAACAGATGTCAGGAGCCGAACCACCTGGACAGGCTCGCGGCGAGTCGGTCCAGGTCGGCCACGCCGCCCGCCCAGCACACGTAGCCGTCGGGCCGCACCAGCACGGCGTCGGAGCCGAGCTCTTCGTCGGTGCGCGCGGGTACCAGGCGCACCCGGTCCGACCAGGCGTCGAGCAAGGCATCGGCCACCTCGCCGCCCCCGCCGAAGTCGAGGAACAACCCGCGGCCGGAGCGCAACAGGTGATGGGCGCGGACCGGACCGTCGGCGGTATGCAGCTCGAGGTCCGGTAGCCGGGTGCCGGCCAGCGGATGGTCCTCGTCGGGCGTCGGGTAGCGCACGCCCAGGCCGGACACCGCGCCGGCGAGGTGCGTGTTCGTCTCGGGCAGGTGCAACAGGTCGACCAGGATCTCCCGTAGCGGAGCCAGTTCCGGGTCCTCGTTCAACAGGGCGAACTGGGCTCGCGCCTCGCGGATCAGGTATGCGGCCACCGGGTGCCGTTCGGTCTGGTAGGTGTCCAGCAGCCCGTCCGGCGCGATGCCGTTGACCCACGCGGCCAGCTTCCAGCCGAGGTTGAACGCGTCCTGGATGGCGAGCGTCATGCCCTGTCCGCCCAGCGGCACCACGATGTGCGCGGCGTCGCCGGCCAGGAACACCCGGCCGTTGCGGTAGTCGTCCACCTGGCGGCAGGTGTCGGTGAACCGCGACGCCCAGCGGACATCCTTGACCTCGAGGTCGACTCCGCAGGCCGCCTCGATCGCGGCCCGGACCTCGGTGTCGGTGACCTCGCTTGCCCGATCGGTGGTCGCCGCGCAGGAGAAGCTCAGGCGGTGCACTCCGTCCTCGAGCCCGCGCAGCGAGAACATCAACCGCTCGCCGGCCATGATGATCACGCCGGCGAGGCTGTTGCCCGGCATGAGCCGCAGCGACCTCTTGCGCTCGTCCGGGATCTCCGCGTACCACTCGCCGGGGGACCTGCTCAACACCACGTCGGCGGCGACGAAGACCTGCTTCCCCTCGACGCCGGGAAACGGCATGCCCACCGACTTGCGCACCGCACTGCGTCCACCGTCGCAGCCGACCAGGTACCGAGCGCGGATGGTGCGCTCACCGGCCGGGGTCGCCACCGTCGCGGTCACGCCATCGTCGTCCTGCGCCACGGCCAGGAGCCGGTGCCCCCAGCTCACCGCGCCGCCGAGCTCGTCGAGCCGGTCCTCCAACGCCGTTTCCACCCGCCACTGCAGCACCCCGATCTGGTACGGGTACCGGGTGTGAAAGGGGCCGCAGTCCAGTGGCACCGGAATCATGCCGAAGAAGCTGTGCGGCGGGTTGCCCAGCACTATCTGGTGGTCGAGCAGCGGTTCCAGCAGACCCCGGGAGTCGAGCACCTCCGCGGTTCTGGGATGCAGGTTCAAGGCCTTGGACGCGGTGTCCCGGGCGGCGGCGGCCTCCAGCAAGACCGGGCGGACACCGGAGAGAGCCAGCTCGGTCGCCAGCACCAGCCCGGCCGGCCCCGCGCCGACCACGATCACATCAGTGTCCGTAACCATTTCTTTCGTCCGTCCCCGCGCTATTCCTCGAACGCCATTCACGTCCGTTCGGACGGATTCAGGCTAAGGACGCCCGGAAAGACCGGAGAACCCCTAGACATCCCCTCACGACCCCAGAGCGACAACTGCGGCAATGGTTGATCAATGGGGGTTCGCGATCGGTGGGCGGCGGCCGCGCCTCGTACGCAAACCGGGCATCACCGCCTCTACGACACCAAAAATGACTGACCCCCTTGACCACGATCTGGTCAGCCGGTAACCGTTACAGAGACGCATCTCGCGGTGACTGTCCGTAGATCAACGCCTGTACCCCTACTCGTGGAGACGTCTGTGACCTTGGTCGAACGAAGTGACGAGCTCGCCGCACTCATCAAGTCGTTGGCCGACTGTCGTCGTGGCGCGGGCTCCGTCGTGCTCATCTGCGGCTCGGTGGCGAGCGGGAAGACCGAGCTGCTCAGCCGGTTCGCGGACCAGGCGGCGGAGTCGGGTGCGTCGTTGCTGAAGGCGACCGGTTCTCGTGCGGAGCACCACTTCCCTCTCGGCGTGGTCGGTCAGCTCCTCCAGTCCGCGTCACTGCCCTGCGACCGGATCCAGCTGCTGCGCCGGCTGACCGGCAGCTGGACGGTCGCCGACGAGCCCGCAGCCGCGGCCACTGACAGCATCGCGCCGGCCGCGGCGACGCTCATCGACGAGCTGTGCCTGCCCGTGCTGGATCTCGCCGAGCGCGCGCCGGTCGTGATCACCGTGGACGACGTGCAGTACGCGGACCTGGAGTCCCTGCAGGGGTTGCTGTACCTCGTGCGCCGGTTGCAATCCGTCCCGCTGTTGATGGTGCTGGCCAAGGGAACAAGCCCGGGGGCGGAGGCGGAGCTCCCCTCGTTCAACGCCGAGCTCGTCGCCCAGACCCATGCCAGCCGCATCCGGCTGAGCCCACTGTCGGCATCCGGCGTCAACGCGGTGCTCGCCGAACACTTCGGTGCCGAGCGTGCCGACGAGCTCACCACCGAATGCCACGACATCACCGGTGGCAACCCGCTGCTGCTCCGCGCGCTGATCGAGGACAACCTCGGCGCGGGAAACCTGATACCGCGGCAACGCGGCGACGCGACCATCGTCAGCGACGCCTTCCGTGAGGCGGTTCAGGTCTGCGTGCACCGGTGTGGGCCCACCGTGCTGCGCGGAGCTCGCGGTCTCGCGGTACTGGACAGCGCGGCCGACACAGGGCTGCTGCACCGCCTGATCGGCGTGGAGAGCTCGTTGGCCGACACCATCACCCATGTGCTCGAGACGGCCGGCCTGATCAGTCAGGGCCGGTTCGTCAGCGCCACCGCGCGGCTGGCGGTGCTCGACGACATCCCCGGCGACGAACGGGCGGTGCTGTTCCTCCGAGCGGCCGAGCTCCTGCGCGCAGAAGGCGCCCCACCGGCGGCCATCGCCCAGCACCTCGTCGCCGCTGGCCGGAGCAGCCCGCCCTGGGGCGTCCGCGTGCTGCGCACCGCGGCCGACCAGGCACTCGCGGAGGACCGGACGGGCGTCGCGCTGGAGCAACTCAGCCTCGCCAAGCAGTCCTGCTCCGATCCCGCGCCACGAGCATCGATCGACACCGCGCTCGCCCAGGTGGAGTGGCGGCTGAATCCCGCCGCGGCGATGGTTCGCCTGCCGCGGCTGCTCTCGGCGTTCAACGACGGCCACCTCAGCGCTGCCGAGGTCATCTTCCCGATCAACTACCTGCTCTGGCACGGCCGGTTCGACGAGGCCGCCCCGGCGATCGAGCGGCTCGCCAGCCGGCTCGGACGAGCGAACCAAGCCACACGTACAGGCCTTCCACCTGTGGCTCGCGTCGTCGTTTCCCACCATGCTGGCGCACCTACCGCAGGACCCTGTTCGGCTCACCGACCCCGCGGCGGTACAGGACACGGTGACCATGGATGGCCGGTTCCGCGCGCCGGCGACGTTGGCCACGATCCTGCGGTTCGGGCCACGCGGGCAGGTCGTGACCGAAGCCGAGCGGGTGCTGCAGGGGCGCCGGCTCGACCACACCAGTCTCCAGGCCCTACAGCTCGCGTTGCTCGCGCTGATGTATGCCGACAACCAGGAAAAGGCGGCCCATTGGTGCGACCTGCTGCTGGAGGAAGTGTCGGCCCGGGACGCCCCGTCGTGGCACGGCATGTTCTCCGCGGTGCGTGCCGAGATCGCCCTGCGCCAGGGCGAGCTACTGGCGGCCGAGTCGCACGCGCGGTCCGCCCTCTCGTTGATCTCCGAGCATGGGTGGGGGGTGACGATCGGCGCCCCGCTCGGGACGTTGGTGCACGCCGCCACCGCGATCGGCAGGTACGACCAGGCGGCCAAGGCGCTCGCGGTGCCGGTGCCGCAGGCGATGCTGCAGACCCGCTGGGGGCTGAGGTACCTGCATGCCCGCGGCGCATACCACCTGGCCGTCGACCAGCTGCAGGCCGCGCTGAGCGACTTCCTGACCTGTGGCGAGCTCATGATGGAGTGGAACATCGACCTGCCCGCGCTGATCCCGTGGCGCAGCGAGGCCGCACACGTGTACCTGCGGCTCGGCCAGGACACGAAGGCGCGGAAGCTGGCGAAGGCGCAGCTCGACCGGCCGGGTGCCCAGCGGTCCAGGACGCACGGGATCTCGCTGCGCGCCCTCGCCGCGTGCACCGACCTGCGGCACCGGCCGCACCTGCTGCAGAAGGCGAGCGAGGAGCTGCTCGCCAGCGGCGACAAGCTCGAGTTCGCCCGGGCACTCGCCGACCTCGGCGACACCTACCACCTGCTCGGCGACTCCGAGCGGGCCCGCATGACGGTGCGCCGGGCACGGCACATCGCCAAGGAGTGCGATTCGGAGTCCTTGCACACCAGGCTGTTCCCGCACCGGATGGACCAGCCCGACGATCCCGCGCCGGAACCCGAAGGCGAGCTCACCGTCCTCAGTGACGCCGAACGCCGAGTCGCCACCCTCGCCGCGATGGGGCACACCAACCGGGAGATCGCGCGCAAGCTCTACGTCACCGTCAGCACTGTCGAACAACACCTCACCCGCGTCTACCGCAAGCTGAAAGTCCACCGCAGATCCGATCTCCCACTCCGGCTCCAACCGAGCGCTTCCTGACTGTCCGTCCTTTCAGGACCCAACACGGAGGACCCATGCCTGAAACCGTTCCCGGTCACCGTCCGACGCGAGTGGCGATCGCCGGTGGGCACGGGCAGATCGCGCTGCGGCTGACCACGCTGCTCGCGGAACGGGGTGACACCGTCGTCGGCCTCGTGCGCAACCCCGACCACGTCGCGGACGTCCACGCGGCCGGCGGCGAGGCGAGCGTCCTCGACCTCGAGCGAGCAGGTGTTGACGACGTGGCCAAGGCGGTCGCGGGCGCCGACGCCGTGGTGTTCGCCGCCGGTGCCGGGCCGGGCAGTGGTGCGGCACGCAAGGACAGCGTGGACCGCGCCGCCGCCGTGCTCCTCGCCGACGCCGCCGAGGCAACCGGGGTCCGGCGCTACGTTCAGGTCAGCGCCATGGGTCTGGACCGCCCGGCGGACCCACGCATGGACGAGGTCTTCGCCGCCTACCTGCGCGCCAAGGCCGCCGCGGACGCCGACCTGAGGTCCCGCGATCTCGAGTGGACGATCCTGAAACCCGGCGGGCTCACCAACGATCCCGGCACCGGCACAGTGACCCTCGGCGAACACGTCCCGCTGGGTGCGGTCACCCGAGACGACGTGGCCGCCGTGCTCCTCGGCCTGCTCGACCGGCCGTCGACCGCCGGCAAGGTCCTGGACCTGGTCGGCGGTAGCGTGCCGATCGACCGCGCACTGAACGAGATCGCCTGACCCGGCGGGCCCGAATCCACCGTGGATCTCAGGGGCGGCTGCCCGAGCAGATGTTCGATTGCCGCGGAGGGTGGGCCGTCCTCGCGAACGGCCCACCGCCCGGTCAGCTCCTGAGCTTCGACACCTTCCACAGTGCGGTTCCCGCCCGGCAGATCCGCAGTCCGACGGCCTCCGCCTCGCCGCCGTCGTTGTCCAGGCAGAGACCGGTCACCGTGTTCTTGATGTACTTGTTCGTTGTGGACGACGTCGTCCAGTCGCTGGCATTGACCGTGCAGGACCCGGTGGACACCGACGACGGCCCGGCGGTCAGGCACAGCCCGGTCGCCTTGTTCTTGAACTTTCCGGGCGTGTAGTTGTTCCACTTCTGGTTGTTGTTTCCGTCCTGGCAGACGTGGGTGTACACGTCGCCTGCGGAGTTGGAGTCCAGGCAGCGTTGGGCCCCCACCGCCGCGAACCTGATCCAGAACAGCGACTCGGCCTTCGGCGTCGCAGTGGCATCCGGTTCGGCCTGCGCACCGGCCACCAAGCTCGTCGTCATGTCCTGGTGCGAGGCCGCGGACGACGTGCCCTGCGCTCCGACCACCGCAAGCGTCGCGACCGCCACCGCGGCGACCACCGCGAAAGAAAACCTGAATCGAGATTTCACCACAAAAATCTCCTCCGTGCCTTTCCTCACGCCCCCAGCGGGCACGGAAAGGCAACCCGACGTCGCTAACAGACCACTAACACGAGAGCTCGTGCGGCCTCGATGCGCGGCTGGAAGATCAGTTCCGCCGGGTTCCGTCGAGGATGCGGTGTGCCAGGTCGAGTGCGTTGTCGACATTCTCGGCGATGCTCTGCAGGGTCGACGAAGGCGTGCTCGGTTTCGGTGTCCTGTTCGGCGCGGCGCAACACCTCGGCGCACTCCTCAATGGAGGCTCCCGCAACCGGGTACACGCGCAGCACCGTGCCCAGGCTGTTCTGATCCCGACCTTCTTGCGCCGGGAGCTGACGGAGGCGGGCCAGTGGTGCGATGACCGTCTTCTCGGGATCGAACGGGCGAGTGCCTGGGCGGTGGACCGGCAGCCAGCCGTCCGCGCGGCGGGCGATCCGACGTTGGGCGGCCGGCGCGAACCCGGCCAGGTAGATCGGCGGGCCGGCCTTCTGAACCGGTGTCAGCTCCGTGCGGTTGGCGGGCACCGACCAGTGCTCGCCGTGGTACTCGGCCGGGTTGGTCGTCCACAGTGCTTCGAGAGCGTCGAGGCACTCGTCGAGACGGGCACCGCCTTCGGACATCGGGATGCCGGCGGCGTCGTACTCCTCCGGGGACCAGCCGGACGCCGAACCCAACAACAGCCGGCCAGCACTGAGGAGATCGATGGTGGTAAAGGAGCGAGCGAGGAGCGCGGGCGGGTAGCAGGGAGCGTTGAGGACGTTCGTGCCGAGCGTGACCCGTGAGGTGACGGTCGCCGCGACGGTCAGCAGGGCGAACGGGTCGAGGATGGCCGATTGCGGAATATTGTCACCGTGGCCAACGCCGAGCGGGTTGCTCGTTCACCACCTACCCGCTGCGGGTGATATCGCGTCACATTTCTGATGGGGCGGGCGATGACTGGGCGATGATCGTCGGTGCTCGGAGGTGACGGCATGGCCGCGGGTACTCCTGGCAGCGTCGCCCTGATGGTTCCGTTCGAGGGGAACGTGCGAGCGATCGCGTTCAGTCCGGACGGAACCCGGCTGGCTGGTGGTGGCGACGACACCATGGTCCGGGTGTGCACGGTCGGCACGGCCCGATTCTCTCGACATTTGCTCGCGATCGCCGACCTCGACCAGATCTGCGTGCGCGACGCCACGTCCGGCGCGGTGGTATGGCAGGGCCCGATCGAGCCACACAGAACTCGGTGGACCAGCTCGCGTTCACACCGGACGGTGCCACGCTCGTCGCGGCGACCGAGGAGTTCCTCGCGACCTTCCACGCCACCGACGGGACCGCCGGGCCCCTCATCGAGATCGGCCAGCAGATCGCCGGGCTGGACGTGAGCCGGGACTGCACACGCGTCGCGGTCGCGCTCGACCAGCGGCACGGCGGCAACCACCAGGACGCGGGCGCGGCGATCGTGTTCGTCGTCCTGGGCCACGTCCAGCTATGACCGTAACACCCATGATCAACCACACGACTCAGAAACCAACACGCGCCTAGGAAGAGAGTCAGACAAATGGGCCTCGAATTCGAATCCCCCCGTTTCGCCGACGACCCGCTCCTGTTCGAGATTCTCAACGACCCCGACACGGGCACGCTGAAGCTCGGCCCCGGCAGCCCACCCGAGAGCGTCAAACGGTTGCAGAAGGCGCTGTTCGACCTGCACTGGCCGCAAGAGGTCGACACACCGATCGAGGACGAGTCGCAGTTCGTCATCGGCACCTATGGGCCGATGACGACAAAGGCAGTGACCAAGTTCAAGACGCAGTACGACATTCATTTCCCACCGGACGAGCCGACGGGCTTCATCGACGGCTTCGCCGGCCCGCGGACACTTCGGTTGCTGGACAAGCAATGCGTGCTGTTCGACCTGTGCGACGCAGCACTGCAGCAGAAGGCCGACGAGGTGTTCGCCGCGCAGGGAATCCGCCATGACGGGCCGACGCTGCCGTCGCGGGGACGCAACGGCGCCAACCGGCTACAAACCGCGGCGTCGCCGCTCACCAGCGGCCTGTGGTTCAAGGTCGAGCTCGGCGCGTTCCAGGTGGCCGCACCTTTCCTGAGGACCTACGCCGTCGACTTCGACGCCGAGAACGGCCTACTCGGCTTTCCGTTCACCGACGCCATCACCGGCGGCGACGGCATCACCCGACAGGAGTTCCTGGGCGGCGAGCTGATGCTCGAGAACGGCGTCGTGACCCCGCTCCTTGGCAACCCGCCACCCATCGAGATCGTAGATCCGAGCTTCTGACCCGGGATGACGTGCTGGCGGCGGTTACGGGACTGGACCGAGGCCGGGATCTTCGACCGGCTGCACCAGGCGCTGCTGGCAGAGCTGAACGCTGCCGGCCGGATCGACTGGTCCCGGGCGTGCGTGGATGCTTCTCATGTCCGCGTGACAAAGGGGGGTGCCGACACCGGACCAAGTCCGGTGGAAGGACCGTTGCGGCGAGGGCTGGTGCGCCGAGTTCGAAGAGGAGATCGATCGCGCGCTCGGATGTACGCGAGGCTCTCCCACGCCTGAGCCTGGTCCAGACGGTCGTCGGCGGCCCCACGACCCCACCGCACCACTGCTGACCGAGGCAGGCGTGGGCTTCGGGCGCAGGCCGGGGACCCGTGATGTGGCAGGTCGCCGAGGAGGTCGCGGACGACGTCCCCGCCGGCCCGCCGCCATCGCCTCTGCGGCGGCTGCTCGAGCACGAGGAGGCGCGCTCGGCAGCACTGCGGCAGGCTGACCGCCGCGCCGCGAAGCGGGCCCACGCCGACGTGGTCGCCGACCTCGACGACGTGCTCGACATGGTCAGGGCCCAGCTGCGGCTGCTGACCGGCGGCGACCAGGCGGCTGTACGGGACGGGATGCCCGAACCCGGCGCGGCCGACGCGTTCGCCGACCATTCCCTGCTCGACCGCTGGTCCGGGTGGTCGTCATGCTCTCCGGCCAGGTCGCGGCCGCCGTCACCGCCACCTCGTGGACGACCGAAGACGACCCGGTCAACGATCCAGTCAACGGTGCGTTTCTGCGCGGCAGCGGCGCGGAGGGGAACCTTGACTCCCTTGACAGCAGGCCCTCTTATCATGTCAGCGGCACCGCATTTGTTGCCGTGGGCAGATGCCTCGACGTCCGGGATCTCCGTTGACGCAGGCCAGGCCCAGGGCGGCGCGCTCCGCGAGTACTCAAGCAGTCTCGCGCGGTCGGCAATTATCGGAGCGGGTGGATAGCGAGCGGCGGGATAACTGGTCTCCGTCGATCCCCTCCCGCCGGCTACCGGATCAACTCCCCCACGCCGGCGAACCGCTCACTTCGGTCAGCACCGCCGTCCGAGCTCCGCGGTCGGAGCCGCCCGGAGCTCAGACCCAAGCGCCAGGGGGCGACGAACTAGTCGACGAGCGGACGCCCCGCCTCGGCCCGCGCACGACGCTTGCTGGCGTCATTTCGCGAGCGAGGATGTCGACCTCGGCTGGCTGCGCACCAACGCGCCCGAGCTCGCTTCTAGAATGTTGTTCTAGAAAACGTTTCTAGTTACGCTGTTCGCATGCGGACAGCGGTGGTGACGGGCGGCAATCGGGGAATCGGTCGCGTCGTGGTGGAGTCGTTGGTGAGCAAGGGTTACCGTGTGGTGGCACTGTCCCGCCGGACCGTGGCGATACCCGGCGCCGAGGTGGTGATCGGTGACCTGTCGTGCACACGCACGGTTGCCGCAGCGGCGGACGCGCTCGCCCAAGCCTGCCCGGCGATCGACGTCTTCGTGCACAACGCCGGCCTGTGGCCGACCCGGCTGGCGTGTAATGAGGACGGCATCGAGCAGGCGTTCGCGGTCAACCACCTGGCGCCGTTCCAGCTCAACCTCGCCCTCGAGGACCGGTTGACCCGGGTCGTTCAGCTCAGCGCGGGCCTGCACGTGAAGGGCCAGGTCGACCCGGCGCGCACCCCGGCCGGCGCGGACTTCCACCGGATGCGCACCTACTGCGACACGAAGCTCGCCAACCTGCTGGTGCTGCCGCTGTTCGCGCGCCGCTGGCAGGATGCCGGCGTGACCATCGACGCGGTGCACCCGGGCGTGATCCGCACCGGGCTCGGCGACCCGGGCGGGCCGTTCGGCCTCGTGCTCAAGGCCGTGAAGCTGACCTGGGCGAAGCCGAGCGCCGGCGCCCTCCCGGTGGTCGGGCTCGCCGAGCGCGCGGACGGCACCGGACGGTACTTCCACCTCGACACCGAGCAGCCGGTCCCGCACGATCCGGAGCTCGCCGAGCGGCTGTGGGCGCAGGCGCTGGAGCTGACGAGCGTTGCCGGTTAAGCAGCGCCGAGGCGCGGAGACCTCGAGCCGGCTGTTGGACGCGGCACTCGCCGTGCACGACGAGGCGGGTCCGGACGGCTTCACGGTGCAGGCCGTCGTGGCGGCGAGCGGCGTGAGCCTCGGCAGCCTTTACCACCACTTCGGCAGCTTCGACGGGCTGGCCGCCGCGCTGTACGCGCGTTGCATGGCCGAGCTGCTCGATGGGATCGTGGTGTCGCTCGAGCGGGCGCGGACCGCGCGCGGCGGCGTGCGTGCGGTGGTGACCTCGTACCTGCGGTTCGTCGAGGCGCAGCCGCGGCAGGCCCGGTTCATCCATGCGTCCGCTTACGCCAGCTACCTGCCTGCACACGCGGACGTGATCGCCGAGGTGAAGGCGCCTCGGATGGCCCGCATGGCGCGGTGGGTGGCGCCGCACGTGCACAGCGGGACCATTGTGGACATTCCGGATCCACTGATCGAGATGCTGTTGATCGGCCCGGTCGCGGAGCTGTCCCGGCGCTGGCTCGCCGGCGCGACCGACCTCGACCTCGGCAGGGCCGCCCGCGTGCTGCCCGACCGGATCTGGGCCTCGCTCGAGAAATGAGTGCCGCACGTGGCCTTCCTGATGGACCTGCGCGGGCCGGCCGGGCGACGCGGTCCGCGTGGAGGTGCACGACGGCACCCGGACGCCTGAGGTTGGCTGGTAGACGGCTGGGGCCTGCTGATCGTCCGTGACCTGGCCAGGGGCTGGGGTGTCGAGCGGCTACCGGTCGGCAAGGTGGTGTGGGCCGAGGTACTGATCGACAGCCAGCGGGATCCTTACGGCACGGAACGCCACAGGCGGGTGAGCGGTCATACT
>CAWJCX010000019.1:0-32159 GCA_963841395.1 uncultured Actinomycetota bacterium | reverse complement strand
CGCGTAGACCTTGATGAAGTCCGCGCCGGCGGCCTGCTGCTCGCGCACCGCGCGGCGGGCCTGCTCCGCGTCGGCGACCTGGATGACGTCGAGCCAGGTGGGATCCCAGACGGACGGTGCGCCGTCGATGATCTTGCTGCCGAGCACGTAGCGCGGGCCGAGCAGCGTGCCGGCCTCGATGCGGTCGCGCCAGTCGCGGGCGAGCGGCGAGCCGGCCATGTCGCGCACGGTGGTGACGCCGTTGGCGATGTTCAGCGCGGGGTCGATGCCCTCGGCCTGGCCGTGCGTGTGCATGTCGGCGAGGCCGGGGATGACGAACCGGCCGCGCAGGTCGACCTCGGTCGTGCCGTGCGGAGCGGGACCGTGGCGCACGTCGGTGATCCGGTCGCCGCGGATCACGACGGTCACGTCCGGCAGGACCCGGCCGCTGTGCGGGTCGACGACCGTGACGTGGGTGAGCGCGGTGTCCGGGGTCGTCGGCGCGCCCAGCCGCTCGGCGACGGCCACGGCCGGCTTCGCGAGCACGCCGGCCGCACCGGCGGCCAGCCCGGCGACGAGCGCGCTGCGGCGGGAGATTTTCGTTGTCATGCCACCGATCCTGTCCGCCGCGGCGGACAGGATCCATGCGGTGCGCCCCCGAGTCGGGGTAGGGCCAGCCCTACCCTCAGGTGATCGTGAGGACCACGAGCGAGCGGGCCGTCTGGCCCTCGTCCACGGCCAGCGCGATGGCCCGGCCGGCCGGGTCGAACACGCCGTAGGTGCCGGCGATGCCCGCGGCCGGCAGCTTCTGGCCCCGCAGCAGCGCGGCGGCGGCGGGCTCGTCGACGTCGTGGCGCGGGAAGGCCTTGTCGACGGCGTCGTCCATCGACAGCGACAGGCCGGGCTCCTCGGCGAGCCGGTCCAGGGTGGTCACCACGCGCAGGTCGAACGGCCCGACCCGGGTGCGCCGCAGGGCCCCCAGGTGCCCGCCGACGCCCAGGTCGGCGCCGAGGTCGCGGGCGAGCGCGCGGACGTAGGTGCCCGAGGAGCACTCGACCATGACGTCCAGCTCGACCACGGCACCCTCGCGGCGGGTGGCCAGCAGGTCGAACCGCGACACCTCCACCGGGCGGGCAGCGAGCGCGACCTCCTCGCCCGCACGCACCCGCGCGTAGGCGCGCTTGCCGTCGACCTTGACCGCGCTGACCGCGCTCGGCACCTGCTGGATGTGCCCGGTCAGCACGCGGATCCCGGCCGCGACCGCGTCGTCGGCCACCCCCGAGGCGTCCTCTGTGGACAGGACATCGCCCTGGGCGTCGTCGGTCGTGGTGGCGCTGCCCAGGCGGATCGTGGCGAGGTAGGCCTTGGTGTCCAGCGCGAGGTGGCCGAGGAGCTTGGTGGCCCGCTCGATGCCGAGCACGAGCACGCCGGTGGCCATCGGGTCGAGCGTGCCGGCGTGCCCGACCTTGCGGGTGCCGAGGATCCGCCGCACGCGGGCGACGACGTCGTGGGAGGTCAGCCCGTCGGGCTTGTCGACGACGACGAGGCCGGGCGGCACGGTGACACGCTGCTTGGTCGCTGCTGGGGGCACGGGGTCACATCTTCGCAGAGCTCACGCGGGCGCCAGATCCCAGGCCCGCCGACGGATCCGTACCGGCACGTCCTCGCCCCGCTCGACGGCGTCGAACACCGCCAGGCGGGCCCGCCGCCACCACACCGAGGTGCGCCACAGGCCGAGCAGCAGGACCACGACGACGGCGAGCAGCGCGAGCCGGAACGCGGTCGCCGGCCCGAGCGGCTCGAACAGCGACAGCAGCACGCCGACCGCCAGCGCGGACACCGTGATCGCGACGAACCCGCCGACGTTCACCACGCCGGTCGCCGTGCCGACGCGGCGCAGCGGGTTGTAGTCGCGGGCCAGGGCGAACGCGATGGACGAGGCGGGCCCGCCGAGCGACAGGACGGCGAACCCCGCCACCAGGACCGCCACCGGCACGTGCCCGCCGGGCCAGCCGAGCAGCACCGCCCACACGGCGACCGCGGCGAGCAGGTAGCCGACGACCAGCGGCGTGCGGCACTCCGGCCGGTGGCCGATGGTCGCGCCGATCGCCGGGCCGCCGACGATCGCGCCGACGACGAGGACGCCGAGCAGCAGGCCCGCGGCCGGCGCGCCGAGGCCCTGCGCCTGGACCAGGTACGGGAAGCCCCACAGCAGGCCGAGCATGGCCGGCGCGAACATCGTCGAGAAGTGCACCCAGAAGCCCAGCCGGGTGCCGGGCGTGCGCCAGGCGTGCCGGACCTGGCCGAGCACGACGCGCAGCGACTCGGGTTCGGACATCGCCACGGCGGCGCCCGGCGGGTTGTCCCGGACCCGCAGCGCCAGCACGACCGCGTAGAGCGCGGTGGCGGCGCCGGTCACCGCGAACGTGGCGGTCCAGCCCGCGCTGTCGAGCAGCACCGCGAGCGGCAGCGTGGAGATCAGGTTGCCCAGCGCGCCGAGCGCGGCGGTGGTCGAGGCGAGCGCGGCGTAGCGGCGGGCCGGGAAGTGCGCGGCGACCAGACGCAGCACGCTGACGAACGTCATCGCGTCGCCCACCCCGAGCACGGCGCGGGCGAGTAGGCCCAGCGAGTAGGACGTGGCGAACGCGAAGAGCACCTGTCCCAGGCCCATGAGCAGGGCGGCCACCGTGAGCACGCGGCGCGCGCCGTAGCGGTCGACGAGCAAGCCGGTCGGGATCTGCATGAGCGCGTAGAGGCCGATCTGCAGCACGGTGAACGTGCCGAGCGCGGCCGGCCCGAGCCCGAACCGCGCGCCGGCCTCCAGGCTCGCGACGCCGAGCGAGGTTCGGTGGAACACCGCCGCCAGGTAGACGAGGACCGCTACGGCCCAGATCGTCAGTGCCCGTCCTGGTCTGGCGGGTGTCCTGCACAACTCTCCGTTCGCTGTCGGTGGCCTCCGTTAGGGACAGCGCGCAGGGGCGTCTCATCGTTAGCAAAGCTAAGCGTGTGATCGGTCACCCGCGGACGGCGCCCAGCACGGCCCACCGTCCCGAGTGGAGCCTGCCGAGCACCGTGCCGAGCCGGACCAGCATGAACGCCGACAGTCCCGTCCAGATGCCGACGAGGCCCCAGTCGAACGCGAACGACGCCCACACCATCGGCAGGAACCCGAGCACGGCGGCGGTGAGGGTGGCGGTGCGCAGGAACGCCGCGTCGCCGGCGCCGAGCAGCACCCCGTCGAGCGCGAACACCACGCCCGCGACGGGCTGCATGGCCACGAAGAACCACCACGCGTGCGGGATCTCCGCGAGCACCGAACCGTCCGAAGTGAACACTCCCGGCAGGACACCGGCGACCGCGGCGAACACGATGCCCAGCACGCAGCCGAAGATCAGCCCGTAGCCCGTGATCTGCCACGCCAGGCCGCGCGCCCGCTGTTCCTCGGCGCCGCCGAGCGCCGCGCCGACGAGCGACTGCGCGGCGATCGCCAGCGAGTCGAGCACGAGGGCGAGGAAGGTCCACAGCTGCAGCACGACCTGGTGCGCGCCGACCGCGGCGGTGGACGTGTGCGCGGCGACCGCGGTCGCGGAGACGAAGCAGGCCTGGAACGCGAAGCTGCGCAGCACGAGGTCGCGGCCCAGTGCGAGCTGCGCGCGCATCTTCGCCGGGTGCGGCGCGAGGTCGACGTGCTCGACCACCAGCGCGCGCACGAAGAGCGAGGCGGCGATCAGCTGCGCGGCCACGTTGGCGACCGCGGAGCCTTCCAGGCCCCAGCCCGCGCCGTACACGAGGACCGGGCAGAGGACGGCGGAGATGCCGTTGCCCGCGAGGACGTAGACCAGCGGGCGGCGGGTGTCCTGCACGCCGCGCATCCAGCCGTTGCCGGCCATCGTGACGAGGACGAAGGGGATGCCGAACAGGGCGATGCGCAGCCAGCCGACCGCCGCGTCGGCGACCGGTCCCGGCCCGGCGAGCAGCCGCGCGATCGGCGCGGCGAGCGCCTGCCCCGCGGCGATCAGCACGACGCCGACGGCCAGCGCGAGCCACGTCGCCTGCACGCCCTCCGCGACCGCGTCCGCTCGGCGGCCGGCGCCGTGCAGCCGGGCGGCGCGCGCGGTGGTGCCGTAGGACAGGAACGTGAGCTGGGTGGAGACCTGGGCGAGCACGATGGCGGCCACGGACAGCCCGCCGAGCTGCACCGCGCCGAGATGACCGACGACGGCCGTGTCGACCAGCAGGTAGAGCGGCTCGGCGGCGAGCACGCCGAGCGCCGGGACGGCGAGCCCGAGGATCTGTCGTAGCGGCGTGCGCTCGGCCACGAGTCCTCCAGGTAAGGTGCGGTGTAGGATTGCGCCCCTGACACTACGGTAAGGACCGCGGATGGACAACGCCGATTACCTGGACGTCGCGCTCCGCCTGGCGAACGCTCCCCTGGACGACGTCGAGTCGTTGCGCGCGGCCCTGCACGACGAGCCCTGGTGGTCCGACCGCGCGACCGCGGCCGACCTGGCGGCCCTGACCCCGGTGGCGGCGGGCCTGCGCCGCGTCCTGTCCCATGCCGTGGGCGCCGAGGAGGCCGGGGTGCTGCGGGAGGTCAACGCGCTGCTGGCCGCCCATCCGCTGCGCCCCCGGTTGTCCGCCGGCCACGACACGGAGGCGAACTGGCACATCCACGTCGCCAACGTCGACGCTCCCCCGGCCACGGAGGTGGCCGCGGCGGCGGCCTGGGGCATCGCGCACGGCGTCGTCCACTATGGACTGTCCCGCTGGGGCCGCTGCGACGCGGACGACTGCGGAAACTACTTCGTCGACACGTCGACCAACCGCGCGAAGCGCTTCTGCTCCCCGCGTTGCGCGAACCGAGTGCACGTGGCGGCTTTCCGTTCGCGCAGGCGCGCCTAGAACTTGATGCCGCCCTCGATGTCGCGGGCCTGCACGACCTTTCCGCTGACGTTCCCGGAGATCTGGTTGTTCACCCCGCCTCGCTCGGCACGCAGCTCGACGGACTCGGTGTGCCACAACGTACGCAGCCGCTCGGCGAACTCCGGGTCGGTGCGCTCGGCCTCGCCGAGCTCCGCACTGAGCGCGAGCACCTGCGGCGAGCCCGGCTCGGCGCCGGCCGCGGCCTCGAGTACCTCGGTCGCGGCGGGCTTACCGGCGAACTTCGCGCGAACCAGGTCGTAGACGGACGTCACGGCCTTCGCGGCAAGCGCGGCGGCGATGGACACCAGGACGGGCTCGGCCACGGGTTCCCCCTCTGACGGACTTTCCTTCCACGGTAATGCGCGCGACGTCAGGTGAGAATGACCGAACGGTCCAGGTTGCGGGGGTGGTCGGGGTCGAGCCCGCGCGCGGCGGCGACGAGCTCGGCCAGCCGGTGCACCCGGACCAGGTCCGCCAGCGGGTCCAGCGACGAGTCCTCGACGTGCACGCCGGTCCCGGCGAGCTCGGCGGCCAACCCGGCCGGAGCCGGACCGAAGATCCACACCACCCGGCCCGGCGCGGCGATCGAGATGGGCCCGTGGCGGTACTCCATCGCGTAGTACGACTCCGTCCACGCCTGGGCCGCTTCCCGCAGCTTCAGCGCCGCCTCGTTCGCCAGGCCGATCGTCCACCCGGTGCCCACGAACGTGAACTGCGACGCCTCGACCAGCGACGGGGGCAGCGACGAGGCCAGCGCCCGGGCGGCCGTCGCGGACAGCGCGGCCGGGTCCTCCCCCAGGTGCGCCCGCAGCAACACCAGCGCCGTCGTCGCGAAGCGGGTCTGCACCACCGAGCGCTCGTCGGCGAAGTCCAGCGTGATCACCGTGGCGGCGGCCGTCGCGATCGGGGTCGACGGGTCGGCCGTGATCGCCACCGTCGGCACGCCGGCCGGGACCCGCGCCAGTGCGGCCAGCACCTCCGTCGTCGTCCCCGAGCGGGTCAGCGCCACCACCCGGTCGTACCGGCGCGACGCCGGGAACTCCGACGCCGGCCACGCGTCGGTCTCGCCCGCGCCGGCCGACTCGCGCAGGGCTGCGTACGCCTGCGCCATGTAGTAGGACGTGCCGCAGCCCAGCACCGCCACCCGCTCGCCGGCGCCGGGCAGGCCGGACACGTCGACCTCGCCCGCCCGCAGCCACGTCGACGGCTGGCTGGCGATCTCCTCGGACAGGAACGTCACGGCAACTCCAGCTGCTCGAAGATGAGCGAAGCGCTCACCCAGCGAGCATAAAACACCGCCGCCGGGTGCCCAGGGCACCCGGCGGCGGCGAACGGAAGAGCGATCAGTCGGGCAGGCGGTCGCCGGTGTCCGCGTCGAACAGGTGCACCGCACCCGGCTGCGGCACGAGGCCGACCTTCTCCCCGCGCGTGAACGCGGACATGCCCGGCGCGCGCACGGTGATCATGCTCGGCGCCTCGGCGGCGTCGACGGACTCGGAGACGTCGTCCGCGGTGGCCAGCTCGGTGCTCGTCGAGCAGTACAGGAACTGGTCGGACCCGAGCTCCTCCACGACCTCGACCATCGCCGTGATGCCCTCGCCGGCCGGCTTCATGGTCCAGCCCTCCGGCCGCACGCCGACGACGACCTTCGAGCCGGTCAGCGCGGTCCGCTGCGCGGCGGTCAGCTCGATCGGCTGGCCACCGATGACCGCGGACTCGCCGCTGACCGTCGCCGGAATCAGGTTCATCGCGGGCGAGCCGATGAAGCCCGCCACGAACAGGTTCTTCGGCTTGCCGAACAGCCCGATCGGGGTGTCGCACTGCTGCAGCAACCCGTCCTTGAGCACGGCCACCCGGTCGCCCATCGTCATGGCCTCGACCTGGTCGTGCGTCACGTAGATCGTGGTGACGCCGAGCCGGCGCTGCAGCGAGGCGATCTGCGTGCGGGTCTGCACGCGCAGCTTCGCGTCCAGGTTGGACAGCGGCTCGTCCATGCAGAACACCTGCGGGCGGCGCACGATCGCGCGGCCCATGGCGACGCGCTGGCGCTGTCCACCGGAGAGCTTGGCCGGCTTGCGCTCCAGGTACGGCTCGAGGTCGAGCAGCTTGGCCGCCTCGAGGATCCGCTCGGCGCGCTCCGCCTTCGGCATCTTCTTGATCTTGAGGTGGAAGCCGATGTTGTCGGCCACCGTCATGTGCGGGTACAGCGCGTAGTTCTGGAACACCATGGCGATGTCCCGGTCCTTGGGCGGCAGGTTGGTGACGTCGCGCTCGCCGATACGCACGGCGCCCTCGTCCACGCCCTCCAGCCCGGCCAGCATGCGCAGGGTCGTCGACTTGCCGCAGCCCGACGGGCCGACGAGTACGAGGAACTCGCCGTCGGCTACCTCGAGGTCCAGCTGGTCGACGGCCGGTCGCTCGGTGCCCGCGTAATAGCGGCTCGCTCCGTCGAAAGTCACAGTGGCCATGGCTTACCTTTCATCTCCGCCGGTCAGAGACCGCACCCCGTTGTCGGCCCGGTGCAAACCCGGCGCGCGAGCACAATCTAGAGCAACTAACACGTGAACACCACGATTCAGAATCACGAAATCACTTCACTCCGCCGGCCGTGAGCCCGGAGACGAGGTGCTTCTCGATCAACGCGAACAGTGCCACAACCGGCAGAATGCCGATGATCGAGACCGCGAAGACGTACTGCCAGGCGGACTCGTACTGGCCGATGAAGCGGGTCAGGGCCACCGTCAGTGGCTGGTTGGTGTCGGTCGGCAGCAGGATGAGGCTCGCCGCGAACTCGTTCCAGCACGCGATGAACGTGAAGATCACCGCGGTGACGATGCCGGGCCAGACCAGCGGCAGCATGACCCGGCGCAGCGACTGGCCGCGGCTGCAGCCGTCCAGCCAGGCCGCCTCCTCGATCTCCTTCGGCACGGTCGCGAAGAAGCTGTGCATGATCCACACCGCGAACGACAGGTTGAACGCGGCGTTCACCAGGATCATCGCGAGCCGGGTGTCGTTGATCTCCAGGGTCACGAACTCGCGGAACAGGCCCGACGCGAGCACGGTCGGCTGCAGCATCTGGGTGATCAGCACCAGCAGCATGAACGGCAGCTTGAGCCGGAAGTTGTGCCGCGCGGTGTAGTACGCCGCCGGCAGCGCCGCGACCAGCGCGAGCGCGGTGCCGCCGAGCGAGATGACCACAGTGGAGAACAGGTTCCAGGGCACCGGCGTCTCCGGCGCGCCCCACATGTTGATGAAGTTCTCCGGCGCCCAGTCGTGCGGCAGGTAGGACGGCGGGACCTTGAGGATCTCCGGCCGCGTCTTGAACGCGCCGATCAGCATGATGATGTACGGGAACAGGAACACGAGCGCGACGACGACGCCGACGACCGTGAGTCCCCAGCGCTTCTTCTCGCGCACCTTCGGGCGCGGCGCGTGCACCGTGGACACCGCGGCCGGCCGGTCGATGACGGTCGACATGGGCTAGTCCTCCCGCATCGGGCGCACGACCCGCAGGTAGATGCCGATCACCACGACCACGACGATGAAGTTGACGACCGACAGCGCGCTGGCGGTGTCGATCTGCCGGTCGTTCTGGATGATCTTGAACATGAGCGTCGTCGTCGTGTCCGCGTCGTAGCCGGGGATCGCGCCGGTCATGGTCTTGAGGATCGGCAGTGAGTTGAACACGTTGATGACGTTGATGATGGTGGCCACGGCGAGCGCGCCGCGCAGCATCGGGAACACCACCCGCCAGTACGTCTGCACCCGTCCGGCGCCGTCGATCTGGGCGGCCTCGAGCACGTCGAGCGGCACGGTCTGCAGGCCCGCGAGGAACACGAACGTCGTGAACGGGACGGACACGAACACCGCGACGGCCATCGCGGACAGGAAGCCGGGCAGCGGGTTCTTCAGGAACCCGAACGGCGCGTCGATGATCCCGACGTCGACGAAGAACCGGTTGAGGATCCCGTAGAACGGGTCCAGGCCGTAGACGAACACCGTCGAGGTCATCACCACCGACGCCGCCCACGGCACGATGATGACCATCCGCAGGGCCTTGCGGCCGGGGAACCGCTTGTTGAGGAACTGGGCGAGCAGCAGGCCGAGGCCCACCGACAGCGCCACCACGCCGACCACCCAGATGACGGTGTTGCGGAGCACGTGCGGCAGGTGGTCGAGCCCGAACAGGCGCTCGTAGTTCTCCAGGCCCGCCCAGCCGCGGTCCTTGCCGAACCGGGACAGGTCGCGGAACGACGTGTAGATCATGTAGCCGACGGGGAACACGACCACGCCGCCGATGAGGATCAGCGCGGGCGCGAGCCAGGGCAGCGCCTGCAGCGTCGTCTGGCGCCGGGCCGTCCGCCGCAGCGCCTTGTGCCGCGGCGAGGGGTCAGCGATCGGTGTTGCCACGCGTCGGTTTCCTCCTGGTTGTGCGACTCTCCCGGCCCGCCGGACGCGGCGGGCCGGGAGAGGCCGGCGTCAGCCCGTCTCGTCGGCCTTCGCCTGGATCTGCTTGAGCACGTCGTCCACCGACTTGGTCTGGATCTGGCCGACGAGCGACTTGAACGCACCGGACGTCGGACCCCAGGCCGGGTTGGTGGCCGGGTAGAACTTCGCGTCCGGCAGCGACTCGAGGAACGTCTTCAGCTCCGGCTTGGCCGCGGCCGCCTCGGCGCCCGACTTGGTGGCCGGGATGAAGCCCTCGTTGTCGTTGAACTTGACGTAGTTGTCCTTCTCGTAGAAGAAGTCGAGGAACTTCTTGATCGCGTCCTGCTTGTCCTCGTCCTTGTTGAAGCCGACGAAGTAGTCCGCGACACCCAGCGTGGAGGGCGAGCCGTCCGGGGTCGGCGACGGCGCGATGTCCCACTTCAGGTTCGGGTTCTTCTCGTTGATCTGGCCGACCACCGGCGGCAGGCCCTGCATCATGCCGATCTTGCCCTGGATGAAGACGTCCAGCAGCGGGGTGCGGTCGGTCGCGCCCGGGTCCGGCTGGGTGACCTTCTCGTCGATCATCTTCTTCATGAAGGTCAGGGCTTCCTTGGCCTCCGGCGTGTTGATCGTCATCTTGCCGTCGGACTCCCAGCTCGCGCCGGCGCCGTAGGCGAAGATGGACGTCTCGGCCTGTGCCTCCTCGCTGCCCAGCGGCATGCCGTAGCCGTACACGCCGCCGCCCTGCGCGGAGATCTTCTTCGCGTCCGCGAGCAGCTCGTCCCACGTCTTCGGCGGGGCGCTGATGCCGGCCTTGGTGAAGAGGTCCTTGTTGTAGAACAGCGCACGGGTGGACGCGACGGTCGGCACGCCGTAGGCCTGGCCCTTGATCTTGGCACTGTCGATGAAGGACGGCTCGATGTCCTTCATGGTCTCCGGCGACACGATCTCGTCGGCCTTGTACAGCAGGTCGTCGGCACCGTAGGCCGGGCCGGCGGCGTCGAGCTCGAGGATGTCCGGGGCCTTGTCGTTCTGGATCTTCGTGTCGAGCACGGTGTAGATGTCGTCCCAGCTCTGGGTCTCGAGCTTGACCTTGACGTCGGAGTTCTTGGCCTCGAACGCCTTGACCAGGTCCTCCCAGTACGGCTTGGTCTTGTCGCCGTAGATCGGGACCAGCAGCTCCAGGTCGGTGCTGCCGCCGCTGTCGCCCGAGTCGCTTCCGCAGCCAGCGAGCCCGAGCGCCGCCACGGTCGCGACCGCGACTGCATTGATGACGCGCCTCAACTTGTCCTCCGTTTCCGCCGGGCCGGTCCGCCTGGCTGATCGCCGCCAGGCCCATGGCCCGATGCGGCGATTGGTTTATACCACTTGTTCAGCTCGCCGCCGCTCAACCGTGCTCAACCCGATGCAAGCAGCACCGGATCTCGCAGCGCGTCGCGCAGCCTGGTGATGATCTCCTCGAGCTCGCCGTCGGCACTGAAGCCCGCCGCCAGCCGGTGCCCGCCGCCGCCGAACCGCTCCGCGACCGCCCGCACGTCCACCGCGCCGACGGCGCGCAGCGAACCGGACCAGTGTCCCGGCGAGGTCTCCTTGAGCACGGCCGCGACCTCGGCCTCGGCCGTGGTGCGCACGATGTCGACCACGGACTCCACCTCCTCGATGCGGACGCCGATGAGGTCGTCGAGGCGCACGGCGGTGTGCACGAGGCCGTGCCCGCCGGCCGCGTCGGTCTCGAGGACCGCGCGGTCGAGGACGCTCGCGAGCATCTGGAGGAACGCGAACGGGTGGGTGTCCATCAGGTCACGGGCGGCGGCCGTGGGGTCGGCGCCTGCCTCGATGAGCCGGGCGGCGAGCCGGTGGGTGTCCGGGCTCGCGCGGCGGAACGAGCTGGTGTCGGTGACCAGGCCCGCGTAGACGCAGCGGGCGATGTCCGCGTCCAGCGGCCAGCCCAGCTCGTCGAGCAGGCCCACGACCAGGACGGCGGTGGCCTCGGCGGTCTCGTCGACGAGGTGGTGGGTGCCGTAGAAGGTGTTGGACGCGTGGTGGTCGATCACGAGCACCGAGCCGCCCGCCTCGACGGTGGCGTTGACCCGGTCGGCGAGCTGGCCCAGGCGCGACTTGCTGGCGGTGTCCACGGCGACGAGCAGGCCGGCCGAGGCGGGCACCGCGGCGGCCGGCACGACCAGGCCGTCGACGTCCAGGCCGCGCAGCGAGTCCGGCACCTCGCCGGGCATGCCGAAGGACACGCGCGCGGCCGTGCCGCGTCTGTGCAGGGCGAGGCCGAGTGCGAGCGCGCTGCCCAGCGCGTCCGCGTCGGGGTTCACGTGAGCGAGCAGTGTCACGTCGGTCGCGGTGCGTAACAGCGTGGCGGCGGCACCAAGATCCGTGTCGGGCACCCGGACAGCCTCACGTAACCGGGCGGCGGCGTCCAGTACGCACCCGGCAGATGGTTGCCGAGTTGAGATGTCGGCGCTCAGCCGATGCGGCCGCTGCGGTCGCCGACGAACTTCAGCGCGTCCGGCAGCACCTTGCGCCAGAAGGCCGCGTCGTGGTCGCCGGGGCCGATGTCGGTGATGGCCGGCTTGGTGCGGTCGACCAGCTCGCGGGTCGCGTCGATGAACGGGTCGGACTCGCCGCACCACACGCCGATCGGGACGCCGGCGAAGGTGTTGAGGTTCTGCAGCGGGTCGGTGTCGGTCCAGTGCCGCTTGTCGGCGAATGCGTCGCGCTCGCTCGCGTCGGCCCAGTCGAGGAACAGCGCCGGGCTGATGGCGGCGACGGCCGGGTCGTTGTAGTTGGCCGCGTAGTTGAACGCGCCGTAGCCGCCCATGGAGATGCCGAGCACGGCGAACGGGTTGGTGGCCAGGCCGCGCTCCTCGAGCCAGGTGGGGAGCTCGTCGGTGAGCATCTGCTGCGGGTCGTCCTCCTCGTCGCGGGCGACCCAGTAGGAGTCGCCTCCGTCGACGGCGACGACCGCGAAGGGGTGCGTGCCCTGGTAGTTGACCACCGACGAGAGCATCTCGGGCACGCCGAGGTCGATGAACATGCCGGCCCCCTCGCCGCGGCCGTGCAGGGCGAGGCATACGGGCAGGTCGGGGCCGGCGTCCTCGGGCCGGATGATGACCAGCTCGACCTCGGTGCGGCGGGACAGCGACCGGATCCGCTCCCGGGTGACCGGCTTTCCGGAGGCGGCGGGCGGTGGCGCGGTCGCCGGTGACAGGCCCTGGCTCTGGTTGCTGGTTCCAGCTGTTCTGACGGGAGCGTCCGTTGGCTTCGCTGCACAGCCGGCGGCCGAAAGACCTAGGCCGATAGCACCAAGCAGAACGTCTCGCCGCGTACGGCGAATATCGCCTGCAGCCACGTCTCACCCCAAGCATGGCGGGTAGTGGGTCGGGACCACCGAGACTACCGAACCCTTGCGCCCCATGGGACTGAGCCCGCAACTTTCCCAATTTTGACAGGGCCCTGTCAGTCTGCGAGCGTGGTCGCCATGGCTTCCCTGACCGATCGTGGCCTGGCCTTTTCCGAGTTGCTGGCCGAGATTTCCCGGGTGAACCGACTGGTCCTGACGGCCGGAGATTCGCTGAGCCGTCCGGCGGGACTGACCGGCACCCGTTGGCAGGTACTGCACGTCGTGGATCACGCCCCGGTCACGGTCGCACAGGCCGCCCGGTTCCTGGGACTGACCCGGCAGAGCGTGCGCGAGACGGTCGCGTCGCTGGTGTCGCTGGGCATGGTCGGCTACGCGGACAACCCGCGCGACCGCCGGGCACGGCTGCTCGTGCTCACCCCACGCGGCCGCACGGCCCTGCGGTCGGTGGAACGCCGCCAGGCGGCGTGGACGAACCAGGTGGCCTCCCGCGCCTCCCCGAGCGACCTGCGCGCCGCGACCGGCATCCTGCGCGACCTCGGCGACATGCTGGGACCCGCGAGCTAGGCGTCCTCGCCGTCCTCGTCCTCGCGAGGGGCGCGGTACGGGTCCGGGTCGCCGGCCGGCTTGGCGCCGTTGGCCAGGCGGGCCACCTCCGCGTCGGCGGCCTGGGCGCGGGCCAGGAGGTCGTCGATGTGCTTGGCGTCCTCCGGCACGGTGTCCGCGACGAACGTCAGCGTCGGGGTGAAGCGGACCCCGGTCCCCTGCCCGACCAGCGAGCGCAGCACGCCCTTCGCGGACTCCAGCGCGGCGGCCACCCCCTGCAGGTCCGGCGCCGCGTCGAGCTTGTCGCCCAGCGCCGTGTAGAACACGGTCGCGTCGTGCAGGTCTCCGGTGACCTTGACGTCGGTGATGGTCACCCTGGCCAGGCGCGGGTCCTTCACCTCGTGCTCCAGCGCGGAGGCGACGATCTGCCCGATGCGCTTGGACAGCTTGCGGGCGCGCGGTGCGTCAGCCACGGCGTTCCAGTCCTTTCGAAAAGCTGGTCATGAGGGCTAGTCGTGCGGACCCAGCCACCGGCGCCGGGCCGAAACCAGCTCCAGCTCCGGACGGCCCGCCACCAGGCGCTCGCACGCGTCGAGCACCTCGCCCACGTGGTCGGCATCGGCCGCCACGACGGCCACGCCGAGCAGCGAACGGCGGTGCTTGTCCAGGTGCCCGGCCTCGGCCACGGACACCTCGAAGCGCCGGCGCAGCTCGGCGATCACCGGCCGCACGGCCGAGCGCTTCTCCTTCAACGAGCGGATGTCACCGAGCACGACATCCAGCTCGAGGGCACCCACATACAACGAAACCACTCCGATGAGAAGGCTGCCGCGCCCGGAATCCGGGCGCGGCAGCCGTGGTGACCTAGTCGCGCGGCTTCTCGCGCAGCTCGTACGTCTCGATGATGTCGTCGATCTTGAGATCGCCGTACGAACCGAGCGTGAGACCGCACTCGAAGCCCTCGCGGACCTCGACCGCGTCGTCCTTGAACCGCCGCAGCGAGCTGACCGGCAGGTTCTCCTGGACGACGACACCGTCTCGCATGAGCCGGGCCTTGGCGTTGCGCCGGATCTCGCCGGACAGCACCATGCAACCGGCGATCGTGCCGACCTTGGAGGACTTGAACACGTCGCGCACCTCGGCGCGCCCGAGCTCGACCTCTTCGTAGATCGGCTTGAGCATGCCCTTGAGGGCCTTCTCGATCTCGTCGATCGCCTGGTAGATGACCGAGTAGTACCGGACGTCGATGCCCTCGCGGTTGGCCTGCTCGGTGACCTTGCCCTCGGCGCGGACGTTGAACCCGAGGATGATCGCGTCGGACGCGATCGCCAGGTCCACGTTGGCCTTGGTGATGCCACCGACACCGCGGTCGATGACGCGCAGCTCGACCTCTTCGCCCACGTCGATCTTCGTGAGCGCGTCCTCGAGTGCCTCGACGGTACCCGAGTTGTCGCCCTTGATGATCAGGTTGAGCTGGCTGGTCTCCTTGAGCGCGGAGTCCAGGTCCTCGAGGCTGATCCGCTTGCGCCGCGAGGCGTTCGCCGCGTTGCGCATGCGGGCCGCGCGCCGCTCGGCGATCTGCCGGGCCGTGCGGTCCTCCTCGACCACGAGGAAGGTGTCACCGGCGCCTGGCACCGACGTGAACCCGATGACCTGCACCGGACGCGACGGAGTCGCCTCGGTGATGTCCTCGTTGAACTCGTCGACCATGCGCCGCACGCGACCGTAGGCGTCACCGGCGACGATCGAGTCGCCGACCCGCAGCGTGCCGCGCTGCACCAGCACCGTGGCGACCGGGCCGCGACCGCGGTCCAGGTGCGCCTCGATGGCGACGCCCTGCGCCTCCATCTCCGGGTTGGCCCGCAGGTCGAGCGCCGCGTCCGCGGTGAGCACGACCGCCTCGAGCAGCCCGCCGATGTTGATGTTCTGGCGCGCGGAGATGTCGACGAACATGGTGTCGCCGCCGTACTCCTCGGCCACGAGCCCGTACTCGGTGAGCTGCTGGCGCACCTTCTGCGGGTTCGCGCCCTCCTTGTCGATCTTGTTGACCGCGACCACGATCGGCAGCTCGGCAGCCTGCGCGTGGTTGATGGCCTCCACCGTCTGCGGCATCACGCCGTCGTCGGCGGCGACCACGATCACCGCGATGTCCGTGGAGTTCGCACCACGGGCACGCATGGCGGTGAACGCCTCGTGGCCCGGGGTGTCGATGAAGGTGATCAGCCGCTCGTTGCCGTCCACGTCGACCGCGACCTGGTAGGCACCGATGTGCTGGGTGATGCCACCGGCCTCGCCCTCGTGCACCGTCGTCTTGCGGATGGTGTCCAGCAGGCGGGTCTTACCGTGGTCGACGTGACCCATGACGGTCACGACCGGCGGCCGCGCCTGCAGCTCCTCCTCGCCACCGGCGTCCTCGCCGAAGGAGATGTCGAAGGAGTCGAGCAGCTCGCGGTCCTCCTCCTCCGGGGAGACGACCTGCACCTTGTAGTTCATCTCGGTGCCGAGCAGCTCGAGCACGTCGTCGGAGACCGACTGGGTGGCCGTGACCATCTCACCGAGGTGGAACAGCACCTGCACCAGCGAGGCCGGGTTGGCGTTGATCTTGTCGGCGAAGTCGGTCAGCGAGGCACCGCGCGGCAGCCGGATGGACTCGCCGTTGCCCTTGGGCAGGCGAACACCGCCGACGCTGGGCGCCTGCATGTTCTCCATGTACTCCTGGCGCTTCTGCCGCTTCGACTTGCGGCCACGCCGGGACGGCCCACCGGGCCGGCCGAAGGCACCCGCGGCACCACCGCGGCCGCCACCGGAACCCGGACGGCCACCGCCACCGCGGAAGCCACCACCACCGGCCGGGGCGCCACCGCCGCCGCCGGGGCGGTAACCGCCACCGCCGCCGCCACCGCCGCCACCGGGACCACCGCGGAAGCCACCGCCGCCGCCACCGGGACCACCGCGTGCGCCGCCACCGGGACCACCACGTGCGCCGCCACCGGGGCCGCCACCGGGACCACCGCGTGCGCCGCCACCGGGACCACCACGACCGCCACCGGCCGGACGCGCCGGTCGCGGCGGCATCATGCCGGGGTTCGGGCGCGGCGGCATGCCGCCGGGCGAGGGCCGCGGACCGGCGGGCGCGTTGCCGCCACCTCGCGGACCGGCCGCCGGACGTCCCTCACCGGGACGCGCCGGACGCTCGCCGCCCGGGGCACCCCCGGGCCGCGGACCGGACGAACGCTGCGGCGCGGAGCCGGCGCCGACACCGAACGGGTTGTTGCCGACCCGCGGGGCGCGCGGACCGGGCTTGGGTGACTGGGGTCGCGGCGGCACGACAGCACCGCCGGACTGGCCACCGGCCTGCGGGCCGGCCTGCGGCTCCTGCTGTTGCTGCGGCGCGGGCGCCGCGGCAGCCGCCGCCGGCTGCGCGGCAGCCGGCTGCGGCGCCGCCTCGGTCTCGACCTTGGCCGCGGCCGGTTTCGGGGCAGGCGCGGGCGCGGGTGCGCTCGGCTGCTCCGGGGCCGGCTGGACGACCGCGGGCTTCGGGGCCGGCTTGGGGCCGGCCTGGGGGGTTGCCTGCGCCGGTGCGGGGGCCGCCTCCGGCTGCGGGCGAGCGGCCGGCTTCGGGCGCGGGCCGTTCTTGGCGCCACTCTTGGCGCCGCTGCTGGGGTACGCGTCTCGCAACCTGCGGGCCACAGGGGCCTCCACAGTGGAGGACGCGGACTTCACGAACTCGCCCTGCTCCTTGAGCTTCGCGAGAACTTCCTTGCTGGTTACGCCGAGCTCCTTCGCGAGCTCGTGCACTCGGGCCTTGCCTGCCACTGCTCTCCTCGTCCGAGTGAGGCCGGCGGCATGGACCCGCTCGACCTCGTCCTATTGTCTGGCGTTCATGGCTTCAGCTTCACGGCTGACTCATGACGGGTCGACCTGCCTTCGTTCGTCCAGCCCGGTCCGGGAAGATCCCGGTCCGGTCACGCGGTGAACCAGCTGCTCCAGATCCCTCCGGAGCGGCGCGGTGTCGAGCGGGCCCGGCACACGCAGCGCTCTCGCAAACGCACGCCGTCGCTCGGCCTTGTCCAGGCAACCCGGCTCGGGATGAAGCCATGCCCCCCGACCCGCGGCTCGGCGCCGCAGATCGAAAGCCAGGTCCCCGTCCACGAGCACGACCCGGAACAACTCACCGGCCTCCGTTCTGACCCGGCAGCCGACACAGGTACGTACCGGGCTTGTGCCCCGGGAACGCGCGGACGCCGGTCCAGAACGGTGAACCACTGATGAGTCTATCTCGTCGCTGTTACTCGGCCGAACCCGATGTCGGTGTGACGCTCGGCGCGCCGGCCGCGGGGATGCCGTGCGCCGGGGTCGGCGTGGCGGCATCGCTGCGGATGTCGATGCGCCAACCGGTCAATCTGGCTGCCAGCCTGGCGTTCTGGCCTTCCTTGCCGATCGCCAGCGACAGCTGGAAGTCCGGCACCACGACTCGAGCGGTCTTCGCCCGTTCGTCGACCACGCGGACCGAGATGACCTTCGCGGGCGACAGCGCGTTGCCCACGAACGTCGCCGGGTCCTCCGAGTGGTCGATGATGTCGATCTTCTCCCCGAGCAGCTCGCTCATGACGTTGCGTACCCGCGCGCCCATCGGTCCGATGCACGCGCCCTTGGCGTTGACGCCGGGGATCGTCGACCGGACCGCGATCTTGGACCGGTGGCCGGCCTCGCGGGCGACCGCCGGGATCTCCACGGTGCCGTCGGCGATCTCCGGGACCTCGAGCGCGAACAACCGGCGCACGAGGTTCGGGTGCGTTCGCGACAACGTGATCTGGGGTCCCCGTGTTCCCCGGCTCACGCCCAGCACGTAGCACTTGATCCGGGTGCCGTGCTCGTACCGCTCGCCGGGCACCTGCTCGACCGCGGGCAGCACGCCCTCGGTGTCGCCGACCTGGACCACGACCATGCCGCGGGAGTTGGCCCGCGCGTCGCGCTGCACGACGCCCGCGACGAGCTCGCCCTCCTTGGCGGAGAACTCGCCGAAGGTCTTCTCGTTCTCCGCGTCCCGCAGGCGCTGGAGGATGACCTGCCGCGCGGTGGTGGCCGCGATCCGGCCGAAGCCCTCGGGCGTGTCGTCCCACTCCTGCCCCGGCTCGCCGTCCGTGCCGAGCTCGTAAGCGAGTACCCGGACCATGCCGGTGCGCCGATCGATGTCGATCTTGGCGTGCGGCTGGTGGCCGTCGGTGTGCTTGTACGCGGTGAGCAGCGCCGTCTCGATCGCCTCGATCACCGTGTCGAAGGGGATGTCCTTGTCCCGCTCGATGGCGCGCAGCGCCGCGATGTCGACATTCACCTCGACCCCTCCTCTTGTTCCAGCATGGCGATCTCGGCGGCCGGGGCTTCGCGGAACTCGACCTCGATGACGGCGTGCTCGATGTGCTCGTACTTGACGTGTTCGACGGTCTTGCCGACCAGCAGGTCGACACCGTCCTCGCGCGCGTCGCCGACGCGTGCGGTGAAGCTGTCCTCGCCGCGGCGCACGGAAACCTTGCGCAACCGCGCACGGCGCCAGTGCCGCGGCTTGGTCAGCGGCCGGTCCAGCCCGGGGCTCGTGACCTCGAGGGTGTAGGACCCGCCGAGCGCGTTGCCGGCGGTCCGGCTGTCCTCGAGCGCGTCGAGGGCGGCGGACACGACACGGCTGACCTCCGCGACCTGGTCCAGGCCGATGCCGCCGTCCGCGGTGTCCGAGTCGACCACGACCTTGACCAGCTGGCGCCGGCCCGCCTGCTGGACGTGCAGCACCTCGAGATCGAAACCGGCGCGCGCGACAGCGTCCGCGACTACCGGCTCCAGCATCTCGCCGGCGCCGTTGGTGCGTTGTCGCTGACCTGGCACGTGGCCACTCCCTGCCTCGAGTTGATGTCCGGTGTGCACTCACCGACCGTGGTTGCCAAGCGTATCTCGTCACGGTCGGCGAGTCGGCCCCGAGCAGGCACGGTGCGTCCGACCGGGTGGCGCACTCGCCTGGCAGTATGACGGCCCGTGATGAACTTCGGACAGCGGCACGGGCAGCGGCACGGGCGCCGGGACGTGCTCCGGGCCGGCGTGCTGCTGTTACCCCTCGCGGCGGCGGTCTCGTGCACCGAGCCGGAGCAGCCCCCGCCCCCGGACCCGCTGGTGGACCTGGCGGCACGGGCGCGGTCCGACGCCGCCACGGCGGCCGCGGTGGTCAAGGCGGTGCCGGCGCTCGCTGGACCGGCCCAGCAGGTGGCCGACGCGCGCGGCGAGCACGCGACCGCGCTGCAGAAGGAGGTCGACCGGGCCCGCCCGCCGGTGTCGTCGACCAAGGCCGCGCCGCCGTCCGCGGGAAAACCGCCGGCCGGTGCCGCGGGGGCGCGGAAGGCGCTGCTCGACGCGCTGACGGCCGCCGAGCAGGAGGCGGCCAAGGTCGTGCCGTCGGTGGAGCGCTACCGCGCGGGTCTGGTCGGCTCGGTCGCCGCCTCGTGCGCGAGCCTGCGGGAGGTGTTCGCGTGAGGATCCAGCCGAGCTCGTCGACCGCCGGACTGCCCGACGACGCGGTGAACGCCGTGCAGGCCGCGCTGGGTGCCGAACACGCCGCGCTGTGGGTCTACGGCCTGGTGAGCGCGTTCCTGCCGGACTCGTTCAACGCGCCGGTGGCCGAGGGCACCACCGCGCACCGCGCCCGCCGCGACGCCACCGAGCGCCTGCTGGCCGACGCCGGCAAGACCCCACGCCCGGCCGAGCCGGCCTACGTCCCGCCGCAGCCGGTCACCGACCAGAAGTCGGCGCTCGCCGTGCTGGTGGTGGCGGAGTCGGACACGACGGTGGCCTGGCGGGCCGTATTGGAGCGCACCGACGACGACGGCGTGCGCAGGTCGGCGCTGGACGCGCTGACGATCGCCGCGGTGCGCGCGACCCGCTGGCGCCGCGCGGCGGGCCAGACCCCGGCCGCGCCGGCGTTCCCGGGACTGCCCGGCAAGTAGCCGGCCGGATGGTCAGCCGCTGTTGGCGAGCAGGTCGTCGCCGAGGCGGATCGCGTCGGTGCTGACGTCGTCCAGCTCGTCCTCGGTGCCGTCCTGGGCCGCGTTCGGGTCGTAGTCCGACTCGACGATCACGACCTTCGTGCCCTGCTGGGCCGAGTCGTAGCCACCGCCGTTGCTGAGCGACTTCAGCCCCTCGACCGGCACCACGTCCTCGCGGACGAGATCGCTGACGTTGCCGGAGCCGTCCGTGTCGGTCAGCTCCCGTAACGCTTTCGCGGACTCCTCGTCGGGCATCTCGACCACGGACACCGACGTGTAGATCGTGCGGCCCTCGACGGTCGTCGTGAACACCGATCGGGTCAGCCGGTCACATTGCCGGTCCTGGAAGAAACCCTTGGTGTCGCCGTACGCGTGCTCGTCGCACGCCTCGTCCACCTGCGGCGAGTCGAGCGCGGCCTTGAAGTCGTACGCGCCGCTGCTCTGCTGCTGGGTGTCCGTACCGCCGTAGCCGGTCGGCGTCCCGCCCTGCTCCTGCTGGATGTACCACCAGACGAGGCCCGAGATCACCGCGACCGCGACGAGCCCCACGATCCGCAACGTCCAGGCGAGCGCCGGGTTGCCCCGCTGCTCCTCCTCCGGACGGAACTGGATCGGCGGCGGCCGGTCCGGACGCTGCGACTGGTTGTCGGGCCAGGGCGACTGACCCGGGTGATAGGGAGCCGACACGGCCGACACGGTAACCGCACAAACCTGGGTTAACCAGGGTGAGGTGGCCGTTACCGCGCGTTCATCGCGTGCTACTGACGACGAGATCGACGTCGTTCATGGTGTTGTACAGGTGGAACGAGAGCCGCGTACGACCCGCGCGGACGGCGCCGACCACGCCCGCGTCGGTGAGCGCGCACGCCTGCTCGGCGGTCACGTCGACAGAGATCACGGCGGATCCGGCCGGTGGCCGGCCGAGCCCGGCGAGGGCCGCGTCGGCCAGCCCGACGCAGTGGTCGCGCACCGCGGCGAGGTCGAGGCCGGCTAGCCAGGGCACCGTCGCGGCGGCGCCGACCTGGGCGAACCAGACCGGTGAGAGGTCCAGCCGCCGCGCGTCGCCGGCCAGCCGCAGCGGCAGCCCGTAGATGCCCTGCCAGGGATCCTCGGCGGCGTACCAGTTCGCGGCCTGCGGCACCGTCCGCTCCAGCGTGTCCGGGCGGACCGCGAGCCAGGCCGCGCCGCGCGGGGTCAACAGCCACTTGTACCCGGCCCCGACGACCCAGTCCGCCCAGCCCAGGCGCAGCGGCAGCCAGCCGGCGGCCTGCGTGACGTCGAGCAGCACCGGCTTCCCGCTCGCACGCAGCCCGTCGAGGTCGGCGACCGTGCCGTCGGCCGACTGGACCACGCTGATCGCAACCAGATCGTGATCATCCACATGGGACATCAGCGTGTCGGCCGGCACCTCCGTCACCGGCATTCCCCGTGCGGCGAACGGAAAGGTGACGCTGGTGAACTCGGCTGCGACGGTCAGCACCCGGGTCGTGCGCGGCAGGCTCGCCGCGACGAGGGCGGCGAGCTGCGAGACGCTCGCGCCGATCGCCACGTTCGCCGTGTCCACTCCGGTCAGCCGCGCCCAGCCGGCCCGCGCGGTCGCGACGTGCTCGTCGAACTCCGGTGGCCGGGACGCACCGCGCCGCCACCGGTCCACCGCGCCGGCGACCGCGTCGGCCGCGGAGACCGGCGGGATGCCGATGCTCGCGGTGTTGAGGTACCCGGCCGGCACGTCGAACTGTTCTCCGCAGGCGTTGCGCACGACTCAACTAATACCGTGTCCCGCATGCACACCACGGAGATCGAGGTCGAGACCGGACATCGTGAGGTCGTGCACGACCTCACCGACGCGTGCCGCTGGTTCCTCGCGGACGCGGGCGCCGGCGACGGCCTGCTGCACGTGTGGGTGCCGCACGCGACGGCGGGCCTGGCGATCCTCGAGACCGGCGCCGGCAGCGACGACGACCTGCTCACCGCCCTGCGCGAGCTGCTGCCGCGCGACGGCCGCTGGCGGCACTCGCACGGCTCGCCCGGCCACGGGCGGGACCACGTGCTGCCGGCACTGGTCCCACCCTTCGCGAGCGTCCCGGTGGTGTCCGGCGATCTGACGCTGGGCACCTGGCAGTCGATCTGCCTCGTCGACACCAATGTGGACAATCCGGTGCGGAAGGTCCGGTTCAGCTTCCTAGCCGGCTAGCGCGGGCTCACGGAGGTCGGCCGGGATCGGCGGCTCGATGCGCATCCGGCCGGGCCACAGCATCACGACCAGGCCGGCCACGGCCATGCTCGCGAGCACGATGATCCCGGTTCGCACGTCCGCCGCTTCGGGCGTGCCCAGCAGCAGGCTGCGCAGGCCCTCGGTGGAGAAGCGGAACGGCGTCCACGACCACAGCAGGGTCCGGTAGGCGGGGTTGAGCAGCTCCGGCACCTGGCCGGCCACCGCGGGTGCGATCAGGTACAGCGGGCCGAGGATGGCCGCGGCGCGCAGCCGGACGATCCGCAGCAGTGCGCCCTGCACGGCGGCGAACGCCACGGCCGTCAGGAAGACGAAGCCGAGCACGTCCCAGCCGAGCGGCAGCGACGAGTCCCACAGCCGGAAGAACCCCGCGACGACCGCGGTCGCCGCGACGCTCACGGTCAGCAGCAGCGCGGCCCGTGACGCCGGACCGGGCCGCATGCCGCGGCGGACGACGAGCAGGCCGAAGCCGAGCGCGGCGACCAGACCGCCGATCCACAGCAGCGCGCTCGCCGCGAGCGGCGCGGTGCGCGCGGCGATGCTCGCCGGATGGACGACCTCGAGGTGTGGCGGGGAGACCGTGACGCCCTGCTGGGCGAGCGCGCCCGCGAGGCCCTGGGCGGCGCCGGTGAGCACCTGCTGCGCGGCCTGGGTGCCCTGCGGGTTGACCGCGCCGGAGGTGACGATCGTGAGCTCGACGCCCTGCGGGCCGCCGCCGAGCTCGAGGACGCCGTAGACCTGCTTGTCCGACAGCAGCTCGCGGGCCCGGTCCGGGTCGGTGACCTGCCAGTCGACGGCGTCGCCGCCCTGCCGGGCGATGCGCGTGGCGGCCTCGTGGAGCTGTCCGGGCGGCGCGGCGACCGCGAGCGGCACGCCGTGGGGCGCGACGGTGGCCTGCGCGCCGAAGGTGAGAAAGCCGAGCACCGTGGCGACAACGGCGCCGGCGACGCCAAGCAGCACGGCGACGAGCACGGGCCGGCTGGTGGCTGAGGTGGCCATCGAGTCCTCCGAGAGTTCATCGAGTGTTGAATTCTGGTCCAACGTACGCCCGGCCGAGCCGACAAGTCAACCGGTGTTGAAATACCGGCGACCGGGCCCGTCGGTGGGTCGTGTCACGATGGCTGGGTGGACACGCTGGTTCTCTGGGACATCGACCTCACGCTCGTCGACTACACCGGCCTCGGGCGGAAGTGGTACGGCGAGGTGCTGGCCACCGTGGTCGGCAAGGAGCTGGCCCACCTCCCGACCTTCCCCGGGCGTACCGAGCGCTCGCTGGCCAAGGAGCTGCTGAAGGCACACGGCGAGCGGCACGACGACGAGGACGTGGAACGGGTCTTCGCCGCGCTGGAGGCCGTCGCGCTGGCCGAGCGGCCGTCGCTCCCGTCGCTGGGGCGTGCGCTGGCCGGGGCCGCGGAGATCCTCGACGCACTGGCCGGCCGCGACGACGTCGTCCAGTCACTGGTGACGGGGAACCTGCCGTCGCTCGCGGACATCAAGCTGGCCGCGTTCGACCTGGACCGCCACGTCGACTTCGAGATCGGCGGCTACGGCTCGCTGTCCGAGCACCGCCACGACCTCGTCGAGGCCGCGATGGCCCAGGCATCGGCCAAGCACGGCGTCGAGTTCGCCCCGTCGTCGGTGGTGGTCATCGGCGACACCCCGATGGACGTCGCCGCCGGCCGCCACCACGGCACGGTCACCGTGGGCGTGGCCACCGGCCGGCACAGCGTCGACCAACTGACCGAGTCGGGCGCGGACGTGGTTCTCCCCGACCTGGCCGACACCCCGGCCGTACTGGCCGCCCTGCTCCGCTGACCGAGCCCAGCCCACCGACGATCACACCGACGGCCATCCGCCCGTCCCGGCCCTCCACGCGGTCCGGCTCAGTTCCCCGGCTGACCGACAGCGCGGTACACGCGCGCACCGCGGGTACGCCTTCGCGGCGTGCGGATCGAACTTGTCGAGCCGCCCGGGATGCGGCTCGTCGACGGCCGCGACGGGTGGCCGCGCGCGAACGCGGTCAGGCGCGCACCACGAGCGTCGCGCCGTCGCTGATCACGCCGACGACGACCATCCGCTCGACCCGGCGAGCGCGAGCCGCGGCATGCGATGCGGGGCTCTCCTCGCGGGCGGCTCCCCGGCTCCCCGGGCCCTACGTTCGGCCGAACGACCGTCAGCCGCGGACGAGTGAGGTCAGGTGGGCGACGACGTCGTCGACGGCCACCTCCACCCGCTCACCGCTGACCCGGTCCTTGACCTCGACCACGCCCTTCGCGAGCCCGCGGCCCACCACGACGATCGTCGGCACGCCGATCAGTTCCGCGTCGGCGAACTTGACGCCCGGGGTGGCCGTGCGGTCGTCCAGCAGCACCGACACGCCCGCGTCCGACAGCTGACCGGCGATCCGCTCGCCGCCCTCGCGCACCGTGTCGTCCTTGCCCGCGATCACCAGGTGCACGTCGGCCGGGCCGATGCCGCGCGGCCAGACCAGTCCCTGCTCGTCGTGGAACTGCTCGGCGATCACGGCGACCAGCCGGGAGACACCGACACCGTAGGAACCCATCGTGATCCGGATCGGCTTGCTGTCCGCGCCGAGCGCGTCGAGCGAGAAGGCGTCCGCGTACTTGCGGCCCAGCTGGAAGATGTGGCCGATCTCGATGCCGCGCGCGGCGACCAGCGTGCCGTGCCCGTCGGGCGAGGGGTCGCCCGCGCGGACCTCGGCCGCCTCGATCGTGCCGTCGGGCGTGAAGTCCCGGCCGCACACCAGGTCGACGACGTGGTGGTCGGGCTTGTCCGCACCCGTCACCCAGGCCGTGCCGGGCACGACGCGGGGGTCGACGAGGTAGCGGACCCCGTTGTCCTGCAACGCCTTCGGCCCGATGTAGCCCTTCACCAGGAAGGGGTTCGCGGCGAAGTCGGCCTCTTCGAGGATCGCGGCCGCACGCGGCTCCAGCGCGGCCTCGAGACGCTTCATGTCGACCTCGCGGTCCCCCGGCACGGCGACGGCGAGCAGCTCCCACTTGTCCTCGCCGGGCGCGCGCGTCTTGAGCAGCACGTTCTTGAGCGTGTCCGCGGCGGTGAAGGTCCGGTCCAGGCCGGCCTTGTTGAGGCTCGCGTTGTTCAGGAAGGCGACGAGCGTGTCGATGGTCGGCGTGTCGGGCGTGTGGTGCACCTGCGCGGCCGGCTGGTCCTCAATGGACTGTGCGGGCGGCGCGGGAGTGACCACGGCCTCGACGTTGGCCGCGTAGCCGGACTCCGTGCTGCGCACGAACGTGTCCTCGCCGGTCTGCGCCTCGGCCAGGAACTCCTCGGACTTCGAGCCACCCATCGCACCGGCCATCGCCGACACGATCACGTACTTCAGGCCCAGCCGGTCGAAGATCTTGATGTACGCGTCGCGGTGCTTCTGGTAGCTGTTCTCCAGCCCCTCGTCGTCGAGGTCGAACGAGTAGGAGTCCTTCATGAGGAACTCGCGACCGCGCAGGATGCCGGCGCGGGGCCGCGCCTCGTCCCGGTACTTGGTCTGCACCTGGTACAGCACGACCGGGTAGTCCTTGTACGAGCTGTACTCCCCCTTCACGGTGAGCGTGAAGAGCTCCTCGTGCGTGGGGCCGAGCAGGTAGTCGGCGTTCTTGCGGTCCTTGAGGCGGAAGAGATTGTCGCCGTACTCGGTCCACCGGCCGGTCGCCTCGTAGGGCTCGCGGGGCAGCAGCGCGGGGAACTGGATCTCCTGCGCGCCGATGGCGTCCATCTCCTCGCGGACCACGCGCTCGATGTTGCGCAGTACCCGCAGGCCGAGCGGCAGCCAGGAGTAGCCGCCCGGGGCCACGCGACGGACGTACCCGGCGCGAACCAGCAGCTTGTGGCTCGGCACCTCGGCGTCCGCCGGATCCTCACGCAGCGTGCGCAGGAACAGCGACGACATCCTGGTGATCACGGCTTACTCCTTGTTGAGGCAATGCGGAGTTGTGCGCAAAGCACAGCAAAGCGTAGTGAACCACCGGTGGCCTGCTCCAACGGGTTATGCCGGGCGCTCCCCCAGCGCCGGCCGGATCACCCGGTCCTCGGTCACGATCGCGGTCACGAGATCGGCCGGCGTGACATCGAACGCGTAGTTGAGCGTGGCCGTGCCGGGCAGCCCGCCGATGGCCAGCACCTCCTCGCCGTCGCGGACCTCGATCTCCACCTCGAGCCCGCTGGCGATCGCCGGGTCGATGGTCGACTCGGGCGCGGCCACCACGAACGGTCGCCGCGCCCGTGCCGCGGCCAGCGCGAGCGGGTAGGTGCCGATCTTGTTCACCACGTCGCCGTTGGCCGTGATCCGGTCCGCGCCGACGACCACCACGTCCGCGAGGCCCCTGGCCAGCACTGTCGCCGCCGCCGAGTCGACGATGACCGTGTGGTCGATGCCCATCTCGGTGAGCTCCCACGACGTCAGCCGGGAACCCTGCAGCAGTGGCCGGGTCTCGTCGACGTAGACGTGCCCGAGCCGGTCCCGATCGTGCAGCGAGCGCACCACGCCCAGCGCGGTGCCCCACTCCACGCAGGCCAGCGCGCCGGCGTTGCAGTGGGTCTGGACGACCACCGGCCCCTGGATCTGGGCCGCCAGCCAGTCGGCGCCGCGCTCGCCGAGCGCGCGGTTGCGCACCGCGTCCGCCTCGAGGACCTCGAGGGCGGTGGCCAGCGCGGCGTCCGCGCCCTCGTCGCGGCGCGCGAGGACCTGGTCGACGCCCCAGGCGAGGTTCACCGCCGTCGGCCGGGCGGCACGCAGCGCGGCAAGGTCCCGCTCGCGGCGGGCGGGCTCGTCGCGCAGTGCCATGGCCGCGCCGAGCGCCCCGGCCGCGCCCAGTGCGGGCGCGCCGCGGATCGCCAGCCGCTGGATCGCGTCGACGAGGTCGGTGACGGAGGAGATCTCGAGCACGGCGAGCTCGTCGGGCAACCGGGTCTGGTCGATCGCGACGATGTGGCCGTCCTGCCAGTCGATGGTGCGCACGTCTCCTATTTTGTCGGTGCCCGGGCCTATCGTGCGGGACATGAAGCTCAGCATGGTCACCATCGACTGCACCGACCCGCGTTCGCTCGCCGAGTTCTGGACCAAGGCGCTCGGCCTCGAGGTCGTCTTCGAGGCGGAGGGCTGGTTCACGCAGCTGCGCTCGCCGGACGATCCGGCACAGCCGGCCATCGGCCTGCAGCGGGTGCCGGAACTCCGCGCCGGCAAGAACCGCGTGCACGTCGACTTCACCACCGACGACCGGGAGGCCGAGATCGAGCGGCTGGTCGCGCTCGGCGCCACCCGGGGCGAGGAGCACACCGTGCCCGGTCTGACCTGGACGGTCTTACAGGACCCGGAGGGCAACGAGTTCTGCGTGGGCTCGTCGCATTAATTCGGTTGCATGACGGCGGCGGGGTGGGAGACCCTGCTGCTGTCCGATCAACTCGGATCGACGCGCCGGTGGATCGCCGGCGGACGTGAGGGAGGTGCCTTGTGACTACGAAGGTCGCCTGGACGCCGTATGCCCGCGTCCGCCCGCCCCGCTGAGGTCGCCTGGTCGTTCTCGTTGCCACGCGCCGGTGGGGCGCTCATTCACCCGTTGAGGAGAACCCACCAGTGCGTCTGCACGATTTCGACGACTACCTGGACGAACAAGACTCGTTCGACACCCGCCGGGTACGTCCACGCAAACCCAAGAAGTCCGAGGCCGCCCGCTCGTTCGAGGGCGACTTCGACCAGGAGTCGACCCGCGCGGGCCGGCTCACCGAACACGAACGCGCCCGCCTCGCCGCGGTCCGGGAGACCGCGCTCGCCGGCCCCGAGCTGCCGCCGGGCACCGACCGGTGGACCACCTGGGGCGACGGCGAGCAGGGTCCGCACCCGCGGCCCGGCTGGGTCGTCACCGAGCTCGCCGCGGCGGACACCGAGCTGGGCGTGCTGAAGACGGGCAAGGAGGCCGACGTACACCTGATCCGGCGGGAGGTGCCGGATACCGGGCGCGGCTGCGTGCTGGCCGCGAAGCGGTACCGGAGCAACGAGCACCGGATGTTCCACCGCGACGCCGGCTACCTCGAGGGGCGGCGGATGCGCCGCAGCCGCGAGATGCGGGCGATGGCCAACCGCACGGCGTTCGGGCGCAACCTGATCGCCGAGCGGTGGGCGGTGGCCGAGTTCGCGGCGCTGTCGCGGCTGTGGTCGGTCGGGGCGCCGGTGCCCTATCCCGTGCAGCGCAGCGGAACCGAGCTGCTGATGGAGTTCCTGGGCGACGATCTCGGCACGGCCGCACCGAGGCTGGCCGAGCTGCGCCCGGCCGGCGACGAGCTGGTCGAGCTGTGGCGCCAGCTGGTGGCCGCGCTCGAGCTGCTGGCCGGCCAGGGCATGACACACGGCGACCTGTCGGCGTACAACCTGCTCGTCCACAACGGACAGGTGATGCTCATCGACCTGCCGCAGATCGTCGACGTGGTCGCGAACCCGCGCGGGCCGGAGTTCCTGGCGCGGGATGTGGCCAATGTCATGGGCTGGTTCCGTGCGCGGGGCCTGCCCGAGTCCGAGGCCCACGCGGACGATCTGACGAAGGAGCTGCTCATGGTGGCCGGGTTGGACTAGTCGACGACTCGGGTCTGGCTGGGCCCCGCCTGGGCATCGGCTGGGGGAAAGGGCACGGACCGTGCCGCGCCGCGAGGCCAGGTGAACCCATCGGGTAGCCTGGGCCGAGTATCGCGAGCGGTCCGTGCCGCTCCCCGCCCACCGAGGCAACCAGCGATGCATCAGTTACCACGAAGGCGCCACCGAGGCGCCTGGGCTCGTCCGCGCGAGAATGTTCGCCTGCTGCCAGGCAGAGGCCTCCCGAGACGTGCCACATCGGAGAGGATTCCGTGCCGAACAGCACTGTGCGCCGCAACGCGCGCGCCCCGAAGCCGCGTCACAACCAGGCGCGCACTACCGACCACCGCACTACCGACCACCGCACTGCCGAACCCCGTTTCAACCCCCGCCACGACACTCGTCACGACGCGCCCGCCGACCGCGGTCGCGACAACGACACGTGGCAGGACCGCGGCCGCCGTACCGACCGCTCCGCCCCGTGGACCGAGAACCGCGGTCGCGGCGCCAACGGCGCCAACGGCGAGCAGCGCGGCACCCGCCAGGACTCGTGGTCCGGCCGGCGTGACCGCCGCACCGACGACCGGCGCACCGACGACCGCCCGGTCCGCAACGACCGCTGGGACAACCGCGGTGGCAGCCGCACCGGCGACCGCCCGGCCGAGCGGTGGGAGCCCCGGCGCGACCGCAACGGTGCCGGGCGTACCCGTGACGCCGCCGACCGGCGCGACACCCGCCCCGACCGGCCGCAGCTCGCGGCCGGCGCCGGGTGGGACGGCGAGATCGCCGAGGACGCCGGCGGCCGCAAGCAGGCCTCCGTCTCCTTCGCGGAGCTCGGCCTGCCCACCCCGCTGCTGAACGCCCTCGAGGCGGCCGGCATCAACGAGCCGTTCCCCATCCAGTCGGCCACCCTGCCCGACGCGCTCGGCGGCCGGGACGTGCTCGGCCGCGCGCAGACCGGGTCCGGCAAGACGCTGGCCTTCGGGCTGGCGCTGCTCACCCGGCTCAACAAGGGCAAGACCCGCCCCGGGCGCCCGCGCGGCATCGTCCTGGTCCCGACCCGCGAGCTCGCCATGCAGGTCGCGGACGCACTGCAGCCGCTCGCGAAGTCGCTGGGCCTGTGGTGCCGCACGGTCGTCGGCGGCATGTCGTTCGGCAAGCAGGCCGAGCAGCTCCAGCGCGGCATCGACCTGCTGATCGCCACCCCCGGCCGGCTGTCCGACCACGTCCGGCAGGGCACCTGCGTGCTCGAGGACGTCCGCTTCGTCGCGCTCGACGAGGCCGACCAGATGGCCGACATGGGGTTCCTGCCCCAGGTCCGCGCCATCCTCGACCTCGTGCCGGACGGGCAGCGGATGCTCTTCTCCGCCACGCTCGACCGGGACGTCGCCGCGCTGGTGGACCGCTACCTCACCGACCCGGTCACCCACTCGGTCTCCCCGCCGACCGCCACGGTGTCCACAATGGACCACCACTTGCTGCTGGTGACCCGCGAGGACAAGGCGGCCGTGGTCGCGGAGATGGCCGCGCGCGACGGGCGCACGATCCTGTTCCTGCGCACCAAGCACCACGTCGACCGCCTCACCAAGCAGCTCCGCGCGATGGGCGTGAACGCCGGTGCGCTGCACGGCGGCAAGCCGCAGGGCGCGCGCAACCGTGTCCTCAGCGAGTTCAAGGACGGCCGGCTGCCGGTCCTGGTGGCCACCGACGTCGCTGCCCGCGGCATCCACGTCGACGGGGTCAGCCTGGTCGTGCACGTGGACCCGCCGGCCGACGCCAAGGGCTACCTGCACCGCGCCGGCCGCACGGCCCGCGCCGGTGAGGCGGGCACCGTCGTCACGGTGGTCACCCACCAGGAGCGGCGCACGGTGTTCCGCATGACCGAGCAGGCGGGTGTCTCCCCGGAGCGCACCAAGGTCCGCCCGGGCGACGACGACCTCGTTCGCATCACCGGTGCCCGCATCCCGTCCGGCGAGCCCGTGGTCGACCCCGAGCCGACCCGCCGCCCGCCGCGACCCGGTAACCGCTTCAACCGTCCCGGCGGCCGCCCCCGCCGGCACACCACCCGCTAGTCAGTCAGACGTGCTGGCCCGCTCGGACTCCGAGCGGGCCAGCCCTGCTACGGGCCCGATGACGATCACCGCGGGAGGCCGGATGCCTTCGGTGGCAATGTCGTCGGCCACCTTGTCCAAAGTGGACCGTACGACGCGCTGACCCCGCGTGGTCCCCTCCTGCACCACCGCGACCGGCGTCGCGGACGGCCGCCCGCCGGCCATCAGCGCCTTGGCGAACAGGCCGGCCCGGTCCACCGCCATCAGCAGCACGAGCGTGCCGCGCAGCGCGGCCAGCGCGGGCCAGTCCACCAGCGAGGACGGGTCGCCCGGCGGCACGTGCCCGGACACGACGACGACCTCGTGCGCCACGCCGCGATGCGTCACCGGCACGTCGGCCGCCGCCGGCGCGGCGAACGCCGAGGTCACGCCCGGCACCACGGTGACCGGCACCCCGGCCTCGGCGCAGGCCAGCACCTCCTCGAACCCGCGGCCGAAGACGAACGGGTCACCGCCCTTGAGCCGCACGACGAACCGGCCGTCCCGGGCGTGCTCGATGAGCGTCGCGTTGATCGCGTCCTGGCTCGCCGCCCGCCCGTAGGGGATCTTCGCCGCGTCGATCACCTCGACCGAGGGCGCCAGCTCCTCCAGCAGCGAGCCCGGCGCCAGCCGGTCGGCGACGACGACGTCCGCCTGGGCCAGCAGGTGCCGGCCGCGCACGGTGATCAGGTCCGGGTCGCCGGGGCCGCCGCCCACCAGCGCCACGCCGACCGGCCGCGAGACCACGTCCCGCACGACGCCCGCTTGCAGTGCGGCCAGCACGCCGTCCCGCACGGCGGCCGACCGGCGGTGCGCCCCGCCGGCGAGCACGCCGACGAGCAGGCCGTCGTAGTTGCCCGTCGCCGGCGTGACCGCGGATCCGGCGGACCCGGCGTCGGCCCGCACGCAGAACACCCGCTCGCGCTCGGCCTCGGCCGACACCTCCGCGTTCACCTCGGGGGACGAC
>CAWJCX010000018.1:0-60165 GCA_963841395.1 uncultured Actinomycetota bacterium | reverse complement strand
TCGCGCGGCCCGTCCCGCAGCGGCATCTGGCGCGGCGTCCGGCGCGGCGCCGGTTCGCGCACCTCCAGCCCGCGGGAGGGCCGGTACACCACGTGCACGGGGCGGCCGGCGACCATCTCGACGTCGGCCGGGCGCGGTCCGGTCTGGCGTGGCGCCGGCAGCGCTCTCGAACCGGCCGGCGGCCTCGCCGCGGCGGCCGGCGACCCGGGACGGCACGACGACGGCGTCCTCGCCCCAGTCCTGGCCGCGGTCCCAGCCGCGGTCGGTGACCGGCGCGGTGTCCACGAGCCGGCTCGCCGAGCGCGCGGCAGCGCCTCGGCCGGGCCGCGCCGCTCGGGCGTGCCGGCCGGCATCAGCACCGGCGACGCGCCGGCCCCGGTGATCACGGGCCGCCCGCCCGGCAGCGGTGCGCCGGTTGTCGAGCCGCTCGGCGGTCGCGGTGACCGGGCCGGTGGCCTCCGGGCGCGGGCGGCGCATGCGGCCGCCCGTGGGCCACGGTGTCGCCGGCCAGCTCCTCGTCGCGCAGGTTGTCCCAGAACTCGTCCTGCGGGCCGCGCTGCGGCGGCCGTGCCCTTGCCGCGGCGGAACCGGGAGAACAGCCCGCCCGCGGTCGGCACGCTCGCGCCCACCGCGCCGACGGACAGCTCGACCATCTGCCACATCCGCTTGATCGGCCGGCCGACCATCATGAACACCAGCGTGACGATGCCGGCCAGCAGCATCTGCGTGAGCATCGAGAGGTGCACGTCCGGGCCGAAGATCATCTGCAGGAAGCGGAAGTGGATGCCGGCCAGCACGGCCAGGATCAGCACGTTCAGCACGACCGCGCCGACCGCGCGGCCGACCTTGCGCAGGATGTCGTGGTGGATCAGCGCGACCAGCCCGATGACCGGCGCGGCCAGCGTGAAGATCCGCAGCAGGAGCTGGGCCAGCAGCACCGCGAGCTTCGCGAGGAACTGGAAGAACGAGTACACGATCGCCTGGAAGAAGCCCAGGAACCCGGCGCCGGTGCGGCTGCCCTCGGTGCCGGTGAAGTAGCCCTGCGCGGAGCCGAGCTCGTTGTAGATCTTCTGGTAGTCCGCGCGCTTGTCCGCCTCGGCCTGGTCGTTGCCGTCGCGCCCGGACACCAGGTCGTCGCGGGTCCACGCCTGCGTCGGCGAGCAGCCGGCGGCCGAACTCGAGCGCCTTGGGGTCGTCGGGCTTGCCGAACTCGCCGCGCAGCCAGTTCTCGTAGACGACCCGGGTGTGCAGCTCGTTGGGCAGCACGTGCTGCTGCACGTCGTCGCGGCCGGGGTCCTCGAAGCCGTTCTGGATGCCGGTGGTCGTCTCCACGATCAGCCGGTCGATCGCGTCGTAGTTGTTGACCAGCACCAGGGTCGACGCGGCGAGCCACATGCCGCCGAAGGCCCACAGCGTGCGCTTGCTGACCGAGGCGAGGTCGCCGCGCCAGATCTGGCGGAACATCGCGACGGCGAGGATCAGCATGAAGATGCTGAACAGCTGGACGAACACGTTGTCGAACACCGCGTTCGCGGCCTTGCGCGATCTGGTCGTTCAGCCCGCCGAGCACGCCGCCCTGGTAGAGCGTGTAGTGCAGCGAGTTCGTCGCGGCGACGATGTTCTTGCCGATGTTGAACAGCTCGTTGCCGGCCCAGGTGTCGATCGTGGTGCTGGGGTTGGAGATCGACAGCGGCTCGTTGCAGTTCGGGTCGTAGACGTGCCAGATCATGCCCGGCGTAGCCGTGGTCGCGGTACGGGCTGTTCGGGAACTTCGTCGTCGGTGTAGGGCACGTCGCTGCCCTTGCCGCCGCGCAGGCCGTTGCCCTGCGGCGGGTCGATCGCGCCCGCCATGCCGGCGCCGGGGCGCTCCGGGAACGGCGCGCAGCTGGTGTCGTCGGCCGGCTGGGCCATCGCGGGCGTGCCGATCAGCGTGCTCAGCCCGAGCAGCCCGGACACCACGAGCAGCGCGGCACCGCGGCCCCGCGTTCTGGTGGACGGACCGAGGTGGCGGAACGTCTGCGCCGCCGCCGCGCCGTGAAGATCAGCACGGCGGCCACCACCACCAGGATCGTGATCATGCCGCGTCCACTCGTCCCTGTTTGCCTGCCTGCGCCTTTCCGCCGTCCGGGCTGGTCGCCGCCGCCCGAGCCGTTGCCGCGCTGGTCGACGGGATGCTGGGCTCGCCGTTCGACTGCGTGCCCGGCTGTTCGGCGCCTGGCCGTTGGCCGGCTCCACGTGGTCGGCCGGCACGTCGTCGTCGGTGAGGCCGAGCTCGAAGTCGGCGGCGATGTCGAACTCGTCGCTCGCTCGCTCGCCGTACTCGCTCTCGTCGTCGACGCTGCCGTCGCGCGGCGGCTCGGGATCGTCGTCGTCGGGCAGCGACGGGGTGTGCTGGTCCGCGGGCGGCACCGCGCCGTGGCGCGGTCTCGCGCAGCGCGTCCGGCGTGGTGTCCATCGCGGCCCGCACGTGGTCGAGGTGCGGGCCGGACAGGTCGATCCGGATCCGCTCCACGCCGCCCGCGCCGTCGCCGAAGATGAACTGCCGCGGCGAGGTGTCGCGCTCGGTGTCGCGGTGCGCGCCCGGCCGGCGGCCGAGGCTCGCGATCACCTGCTCGTAGCCCGCGCCGATCGGCACCTTCAGCAGCCGCAGCGCGTCCGCCTGCGCGGACTCGTCGTCCAGGCGCCCGACGAACACCGAGTCGAGCAGCGTCACGAAGCCCTGGATGCGCAGGAAGTCCGCCGGGATCTGCGAGGAGAGCATGACGCGGACGTTCCACTTACGGGAGTCACGCGCGAACCGGTTCATCAGCACCCGGCCGGTCGGCACCTCGGACAGGAAGAACGCCTCGTCGATCCAGACGCCCTTGCGCAGGTCCTTCGGCCGCTCGTAGATCGAGCGCTGGGTCAGCCACGCGGCGAGGTTGAGCATCTCCACGCCCAGCGCCTCGGCGTCGGTCCAGTGCTCGCGGCCCACGCCGTCCTTGGGCAGCGTCAGGCCGGCCATCGTCAGCACGGTCAGCCGGTCGTCGCGGTCGTCGTGGTACGGGTCCGCGTCCTCCTCCGGGATGAGCAGCTGCATCCGCTCGCGCATCTCGTCGAGGAAGTCGGCGACCACGACCGCGTGCTCGTGGTGCTCGGAGGCGTCGCGGCGCAGCGCCTCGAACACCACGCTCGGGTCCGCGTCCTGGCGCCCGCCGACCATCCGCACCGCACGCAGCAGCACGATCCGGGTCTGCGGCATGCGCGCCACGTCGTACGGGCAGCAGGCCGGTCAGCACGTCCAGCACCAGCCGGCGGCGGGTCGCCGCGGCGAGCGCCTTCTCCCGGCGCCACGCCCGCTCCGGGTCCTCCTCGTCGACGAAGTGCTCGAACCGCGGCTCGGCCACCACGCGGTACGGGTTGAGGATGCCCGGCTGGGCGTTGAGCAGGTTGATCGGCCGCGCGTACGGGCGCAGCTCCGGCAGGTCGCACAGCTTGGACAGCGGGCCGGACGGGTCCAGCAGCGTCCAGTGCGCGCCGGAGCGCAGCGTCTTGTAGACGATGCCGCCACCGAGGAACGACTTGCCGCCACCGAGCCCGGCGACCATCGCGGTCAGGCCGGAGCCGTCGCGGATCTCCTGGGCCATCCACGGGTCCCAGGCCACCGGCCGCCGCGTCGCCGTGCACGTCTCGCCGAGCAGGATGCCGCGCCGGTCGCCGACCTCCGCGGTCGCGGTCGGCACCGACGGCCGCCGCCCACACGACCGACCCGCGGCGCAGGTACGCCGAGACGGCCAGCGGCTCGCCCGGGATGAACTCCCGCGCCAGCGCGTACTGCGCCTCCGGGTGCTCGATCGCGACCTTCGGCTTGTACAGCTCCAGCAGCTGCTGGGCCAGGCGCAGCGCGTCCCGCTCGGTCGGCCCGGACACCGCCAGCCGCCACCACGACCGCACCCGGGTGGCCAGCGCGGTGAAGCCCGAGGTCATCTCGTCGTCGATCTCCAGCACCCGCGAGGCCTGCCGGGCCAGCGACTGCGGCGGCTCCAGCTCGTGCTCGTCGGTGTAGTGGCGGACCTGCGAGCGGACCTTGTTCATCTGCCGGCCCAGCTCGCCGGAGACCTCCTCCGGGCGGCGCACGTAGATCCGCGCGGACCACTCCACGGACGCGGCGAGCCGGTCGGAGTGCTGCACCCACGGGTCGTCGATCTCGGGGATCTGCAGGCCGTGCATCTGGCCGACGGTCAGCACCGCGACGTGACGGGTCATGCCGGCGTTCGAGCCGGTGCGGCCGCGCACGGTGACCGTCGGCGAGTAGGGCTCCTGGTGGAAGTCGGCGGCGTCGGTGAACGACGCCAGGTCCTCCGGCTCCCACGCCGCGCCCGGCACGGCCGGCAGGTTGCGCGGCGCGGGCAGGCCCAGCGAGCACGACCGGTGCATCAGCCAGGACATCTCCTCGGCCGTCACCGGCCGGCCCTCCAGCCCCGCGGAGCCGATCACCTGGTCGAGGTGCTCGACCTCGGAGTCCAGCGCGAGCAGCTCGGCGTCCACCGCGGTCGGGAAGATCCGGCGCAGCAACGGCGCGGCGCGCTCCACGGCCCGGTCGACCATGTTGCGGGTCTGCACCTGCACGCCCGAGGTAGACCTCCTTCTCCGCCATCGACCGGCCCAGCAGCTGCTGCTGCTCACCGATCAGGTAGTCGTCGAAGGACAGCGCGCCCTGCGCGTCGGGCAGCCGGTTGACCGCGTTGTGCACGTGGGCCTCGGCCCACATGCGGATCGGGTACGGCCGGGTCGTGACGCGCAGGTGCAGCCAGCGGCCGGCCAGCTCGGCGTACTGGCCCGCGATCGCGGCGATCAGGTCCTGGCGCTGCGAGTCGGACCGGAACGACCAGCGCTGCGGCGCGAGCCGGTACCACGCGAACACGTCGTGTCCGTTGCGCAGCAGGTGACCGTCGATGCTCCGGGCGGCGATGGTCGGCGTGTACGTGGGAATGGACTGCTCCCCTGGCAGACGTCGGTTGCGCTTTCCGTTGCGGCCGGGTGCGACCGCGGGCCGGTACTGGGCCGGGTAGGCCGCCGTCCCGCGTGATGATCTTGGCCGGGTGGCGGCTGCGGCGGCACGGCGCGGGTCGCTGTCCGGGGCCGCGTGCCGGGGCCGGTAGCCCGGCCGGCCCTGCGGTAACGCGCCCGGCTGCGGTTGGCCGGGTGCGGGGCGGGCTGCTGCGCGGCCCGCTCAGGCCCGCGCTTGTTTCGACGTCCGAACACCGCGACCTCCTTCCTCCGGGCCGGTTTCGCTGTCGTGCCTGCGCTTGTGCCGTGCCGGGCGCTTCTGCGACTGTCGTCGGCTGCCGGTTCGCCTTGCGTCTGGTGCCGGCCCTTCTCGGCCGTGCGGGGCCTGCTGCGCGCGCTTGACGCGGGGCTGGGGGCGGGGCCGCTCGGTGCGGACCCGGACCCGGGTCGCGCTGACCGCGCCGCCCTCGCCGGCGGTCGCCTCGCGGGGGGCGGTGAGCTCGCGGACCCACATCGTCGGTCACCGAGGTCAGCGGCCGCTCGTGGCTGATCCGCGAGCAGATCAGCCGGGTCAGCACGATCGTGATGACGATGCCCCAGGCGACCGACCAGAACAGCGAGATGCCCAGCCGCCGCTCGACGGTGAGCACCACGCAGGAAGACGACGACACCGACGCCCCACGCCACGTAGCGGGCCCGCCACGGCATCGTGGCCCTGGGCGGACCCAGCCAGACCGCATCGACGCGGTACACCTCGTCGTCAGTACGAATGCGCACGCGATGTCCCTACTCGTGGCTCAGCCGGTGAACAGGCCGGCGATCCAGGTGCCGATGTTCTGCCCGGCGTCCGTCGTCACCGCCAGCCCGATGATCGCGAGCGCGACGATCACGCCACCGAGGCGGCGCATCACGCCGGCGTTGTCGCCCTTGCCGCCGCCGAGCCAGAGCAGCAGGAGGGCGACGACGAGCAGCAGCAGCGGGATGATGTTGTTGAGGATCCAGTCGCGGACCCCTCCGGTGCCCAAGCTGCCGTCCTGGGCGAGCTGAAGAGTGGTCATGGCGATCATGTCTTACTCCCAAGTGCGCGGAGCGGGTTCGGTCGGGGCCACCCCGCGGGCGGTCTTCTGCTGTGTCGTTCGTACGGTCAGTTCAACACGATCAGTGCTACACGATGTGTAGTGGTGGGAACCTCTGCGTAGCCCGCATCGTGTTCAGGCGCCTCCTCGACGGCTGACCGGATGCCATCTGACCACACACCATGATGAAGACGAACAGGGGCGATCACGAGCCGGATTGCTCGATGAGCCTGGTACTTTCACTCGGATGCGGGCCGTTCCTCACCGTAGGTGTGGGACGCTACAAGTCAAGACGTGTCCTAGGCCACCATCCGGCACTCGATCGGCCGACGTGCACGGAACGTGTCCGGTTCGTGACTCCCCCGTGAAGATGCTTCCTCCGTACGCCATCGCCCGGCGACCGGACGTAGTAGCGACTAGGCCGAACGGCTGAGCCGAGGCGGTCAACCGACGTACCTCCGGGACGCCGTGACCGCAGCGTAACCACCCGAAGGGCGCAACGCCGCGGGCAGTCGTGACCCCGCCGCAATCCATCACGCGGGCGCTTCTCCGTTCACAGGCGGGGCGGACGAGCCGGCGTGTAAGCCGGATCCTGTCCCCGGCGCCCGGGCGGCACCGGGTGGCGGCCATCCATCTGGGCCTGCCGTCGCCGGCAGGCTCTAGCGGCCTACCCGCAGGCTCGGGCGGGCCGCCCTCGAACGCCTGCGCAGGAGGCCCGAAGGCCTCCCTCTTGGCCTTGCTCCGGGTGGGGTTTACCGAGCCACCCCGGTCACCCGGGGTGCTGGTGGTCTCTTACACCACCGTTTCACCCTTACCTGGCGTGGTGACGCCAGGCGGTCTGTTCTCTGTGGCACTGTCCCGCGGGTCGCCCCGGGTTGCCGTTAGCAACCACCCTGCCCTGCGGAGTCCGGACTTTCCTCGACGGGTCTCCCGCGCCGCGACCGCCCTGCCGACTCGTCCGCCGCGAACAGGATCTCACGTGCAGGTGCGACGGTGTCGTTCACCAGGCGGACCGACGCGTTGCCGTCCGGGTAGAACTCCACGATCGACAGCGACGCCAGGTCCAGGTGCAGCCGGAACAGCAGCGACGGGCCGGCGTCCAGGCCCATCCGCAGCAGCGACTTGATCGGCGTGACGTGGCTGACCACGACCGCCGTCCCGGCGCCGAGCCGGGCGATCAGGTCGTCGCGCACCCGGCGCACCCGGCGGTGGACCTCGTCGAAGCTCTCGCCGTCCGGGGCGGGCACGCGCCGGGTCGGCGAGCCAGCGGCCGTGCAGCTCCGGGTCGCGCGCCGCGCCTGCGGCGAACGTCAGCCGCTCCCACGCGCCGAAGTCGGTCTCGATCAGGCCGTCGGCCACCTCGACCGCGCTGCCGGTCGCCTCGGCGACCGCCGCCGGCGGTCTGCCGGGCGCGGCCCAGCGGCGAGGAGACCACCGGGGTGCCGGGCTCGACCATGGCCGGCGACCCGGCCGGCCACGGCCTTCGCCTGCCGCTCGCCCGAGCTCGGTCAGCGGCACGTCGCCGCGGCCGGAGTAGCGGCGCTCGATCGACAGCTCGGTCTGCCCGTGCCGGACCAGCAGCAGCCGCGTCGGCGTCCCGGTCGCGCCGGTCCAGCGGGTCGGCGACGCGGGTGCGGGCCGCTCAGCCCGCTGGGCTTTTCCCGCCTGGGCGTCCATCGCCTCGTTGGCCAGCCGGTCGGCGTGCGAGTTGCGGGCCCGCGGGATCCACTCGTACCGAATCGTTGCAAAGCCGGCGGCGATTTCCCGCGCCTCGCGCGCGATCGGCTGCAGCGCGGCGTGCTTGATCTTCCAGCGGCCGGACATCTGCTCGACCACGAGCTTCGAGTCCATCCGCACGGTCGACCTCGTCCGCGCCGAGCTCGGCCGCGGCCCGCAGGCCGGCGAGCAGGCCCTGGTACTCGGCGACGTTGTTGGTCGCGACGCCGATGCCCTCGGCCCGCTCGGCCAGCACCTCGCCGGTCGCCGCGTCCCGCACCAGCGCGCCGTACCCGGCGGGCCCGGGGTTGCCGCGCGACCCGCCGTCGGCCTCGACGATCACCTTCACAGGCCCGACTCCGGCGTCCGCACCATGATCGCGCCGCACTCGTCGCAGGTGACGACCTCGTCGGCGGCCGCGCCGGCGATCCGCGAGATCGCGCTGCGGTCCAGCTCGATGCGGCACGCGCCGCACCGCCGGGCCCGCAGCAGCGCCGCGCCGATGCCCTTGTTCTTGCGCACCCGCTCGTAGAGGGCGAGCAGCGGCTCGGGGAACCCGCGGCACCAGCGTCGTCGCGCTCGGCGTCGCGGCGGGCCTGGGTGGTGTCGAGGTCGGCGAGCGACCTCGTCGCGCCGCCGGTTCGCGTCGGCCAGCGCCTCCTCGGCCTTGGCCAGCTCGACGCCGGCGTGCTGGCCGTCCAGCTCGACCGCCTCGCGGCGCTCCATCAGCTCGAGCAGCTCGTCCTCGAGCGTGCCCTGCCGGCGCTGCAGCGTGGCCAGCTCGTGCTCGAGGTCGGTCATCTGCTTCGCCGAGACCGTGCCGCCGGCGAGCAGGCCGCGGTCGCGGTCCTCGCGGGCGCGCACCGCGTCGACCTCCTTCTCCTGCCGCTTCACCTCGCGGTCCAGGTCCGCCGAGCGCGGTCTCGCCGGCGACCTGGGCGTCCCGTTTGGCCTGCACCGTCTGCTCGGCCTCGGCGACCTCCGCGAGCTCGGGCAGCGTGCGGCGGCGGTGCTCGACCCGCGCCAGCTCGGCGTCCACGTCGGCCAGTTCGAGCAGGCGGCGCTGCACGGCGGGATCGGCTTTCACCCTGAGAACCTCCACGGGTCGGTGCACCGGGTGGACACGGTGACCTTGACGTTACCGCCGAGCACGTCACGCAGGATCGCCGCCGCCTGCTCGCACCACGGCCACTCGCTCGCCCAGTGCGCGACGTCGACGAGCGCGGGCACGCCGGGGGCGGCCAGGTGCTCGCTCGCCGGGTGGTGGCGCAGGTCCGCGGTGACGAACGCGTCCACGCCGGCGCGGGTCGCGGCCTCGAGGTAGCCGTCGCCGGCGCCGCCCGAGACCGCGACCGTCCTGATCGGACGCGCCAGGTCGCCGGCGGCCCGCACGCCGCCCGCGGTGGCCGGCAGCGCGGCGGCGACCCGCGCGACGAACTTCTCGAACGGCTCGGCCGCGGGCAGCTCGGCGATCCGCCCGATGCCGGTCCGGCCGTCCGGGTTGGGCGCGAGCGGGCCGACGACGGTGAGCCCGAGCGTCTCGGCGAGCGCGTCGGACACGCCGGGGTCGGCGGCGTCGGCGTTGGTGTGCGCGCAGAACAGCGCCGCGCCGCCGCGCACGAGCCGGTGCACGAGGCCGCCCTTCGGGGTGCTGGCCGGCACGCCGTGCACGCCGCGCAGCAGCAGCGGGTGGTGCGCGACGATCATCTCCGCGTCCAGCTCGAGCGCTTCGTCCACAGTGGACTCGACGGGGTCGACGCAGACCAGGATCCGGCTCACCCGCTCGGCCGGGTCGCCGCAGACGAGCCCGACCGCGTCCCACGACTCGGCGAGCTCCGGCGGGTAGGCGGACTCCAGCACCTCGACGACGTCACCAACCGTCGTCACGACACCACCTCCGTGGTCAGCTCGGCCCGCAGCGCGTCGACGAGCAGCGCCGAGCGCGTCGGGGTCGCGGACGGCCACCCGCAGGTGGTCGCCGGTCAGCCCGGGGAACGTGTCGCCGCGGCGGACGGCGATGCCGCGGCGGCGCAGCCCGTCGCGGACCCGCTCGCCGTCGCGCACGCGCAGCAGCAGGAACGGCCCGGCGGCGGGCAGGTGGACATCGACGCCGGGCAGCGCGGCGAGCGCCGCGGCCAGGTGCGCGCGGTGCACGGCGGTCTCCCGCGCGGCGGCGGCGGCCTCGGCGACGGCGAGCGGCGACGCGCACGCCTCGACCGCGGCCAGCACCAGCGTGCCGACCGGCCAATGTGGACGGTGCGCGGCGAGCCGGCGCGAGCAGCGCCGGGTCGCCGAGCGCGTAGCCGGCGCGCAGGCCCGGCAGCGCCCAGGTCTTGGTGAGGCTGCGCAGCACGAGCAGGCCCGGCAGCGCCTCGCCGGCGAGCGAGGCTGGCTCGCCGGGCACCGCGTCCATGAACGCCTCGTCCACGACCAGCGTCCGGCCCGCGCGTGCCAGCGCGCGGATCGCCTCGGCCGGATGCAGGACCGAGGTCGGGTTGGTCGGGTTGCCGAGCACGACGAGGTCGGCGTCGTCCGGCACCAGCGCGGGGTCGCAGCGCGTAGCCGTCCGCGGCGTCGAGCCCGACGCGGTGCACCGGCACGCCGGCCTGCCGCAGCGCCACCTCGGGCTCGGTGAACGACGGGTGCACGAGCGCGGCCTTGGCGGGGGCGAGCGCGGGCAGCAGCGCGAAGCCCTCGGCGGCGCCGGCCAGCACCAGAACCTCGCCGGCGTCGCGGCCGTGCCGCGCGGCGACCGCCTGGCGGGCCGCCCGGTCGTCCGCTGTGGACGGATAGCGTGCCGATCCGGTCGAGCGCGCTCGCCAGGTGCTCGCGCAGCCACGCCGGGGGCGCGCTGCCGCGGACGTTGACGGCGAAGTCCTCGAGGCCCGGCCGCGCGTCGACGTCCCCGTGGTGGCGCAGGTCGGTCATCCGCCGGATCCTACGTACCGGGCGGGGCCGACCCCGAGAAGCCGGGTGAAGTGTCGCGTGAGGTGTGCCTGGTCGTAGAACCCGGCGAGCGTCGCGGCCTGCGCCGGCGGGTACCCGTCGAGCAGGTGGCCGCGGGCGAGGTCCAGGCGCCGGCCGGTGAGGTAGCGGTGCGGCGGGATGCCGAACTCCCGGCTGAACGCGCGGACCAGCGACGCCGGGTGCACGTCGAGCGCGGCGGCGGCCTCGTCGAGCCGGACGCCGTCGGGCACGTGCGCGTCGAGCAGCTCACGCAGCCGGTGCGCCACGCCCGGCCGGGGCGGCTCCGGGCGCGCGGGGCGCAGGTGGCCGGCGAGGCGCTCGGTCACGAACGCGAGCCGCCCGGCGGCCTCGAAGTCCTCGGTGCGCGCGGCGAGGACCTGGTGGAGCTGGTGGATTCGGGCGCGCAGCACGGGGTCGGCCAGCGTCGGCTGGTCGACGGCGGCGCCGACCAGGTGCTCGCCGAGGACCGCGCGGCCGAGGTAGAGCACACGTTTGCGGAACGGCCGGCCGGAGCGCCCGTCGTGCGGGACGCCGGGTGGCAGCAGCGTCACGGCGTCGCTCGTCGCCCCGTGGTCGTGGCGGTCGAGGTCGTAGCGGACCAGCCCGTCGTCGACGATCAGCAGCGTCCACGCGTCGTGGGTGTGGGAGGGGTAGGCGTGCGTGGCGAAGCGCGCGTGGAACACCTCCTGGATGCCCGCGACCTCGGGGTGCCACGCCGTGATGTCCGGACGGGAGCCGGTCATGCAAGGAACGTACAAGACCCGGCGGCGCGAAGCGGCGATCGTGGCCGGGTGCGATTCGACACCAAGATCGCCGTCGTGATCCGGGACGACCTGGCCACCTGGCAGCGCCTGAACGTGTGCGCCTTCCTGGTGAGCGGGATCGCGGCGGCCATGCCCGAGCTGATCGGCGAGCCGTACGCGGACGCCGACGGCACCAAATACCTGTCCATGTTCGGCCAGCCGGTGCTCGTCTTCGAGGCGCCGGCCGCCGTGCTGACCGCGGCCCACACCCGGGGGCTCAGCCGCGGCCTGCCCATGTCGATCTTCACGGCCGACCTGTTCACCACGGGCAACGACGAGGACAACCGGGCCGCCGTCCGCGCCGTGGCCGCCGACGCGCTGGACCTGGTCGGCCTCGCCGTGCACGGCCCGCGCAACGCGGTGGACAAGATCGTCAAGGGCGCCCGCATGCACCCCTAGAATCGGCGGGGTGCACGTCTGCTTCGTCTGCTCCGGCAACATCTGCCGCTCCCCCATGGCCGCCGTGGTCTTCACCGAGCACCTGCGCCGCGCCGGGCTGGCCGACCGCGTGACGGTGACCAGCGCCGGCATCGGCGGGTGGCACGTCGGCGAGCCGGCCGACTCGCGCGCCGCGCGCACGCTCGCCGGCGCCGGGTACCCGACCGAGCACGTCGCCGCGCAGGTCGGCCCCGAGCACCTGGACGCGGACCTGCTGGTGGCCATGGACTCCGGCCACGAGGCGGCGCTGACCGACCTCGTCGACGACGGGCGGGTGCGGATGTTCCGCTCGTTCGACCCCGCGGCGGACGGCGACGTCGACGTGCCCGACCCGTACTACGGACACCACGACGGCTTCGCCGAGGTGCTCGCCATGATCGAGGCGGCGACCCCGGGCCTGCTCGGCTGGGTCCGCGAGCGGCTGTGAACATCGAGGCGCTGACCGGCTCGCCGGCGGCGGACACCGCGCCGCTCGGCGGCACCGCGCGGCGGGTCGAGCTCGCCGACGGGCGGGTGGTGGTCGCCAAGCGGCACGACCAGGCCGGCGCGCTGCGCGCCGAGGTCGCGGGGCTGCGGTGGCTGGCCGAGGCGTCGGCGATGCCGCTGCCCGAGGTCCTGGGCTACGACGACGAGTGGATCGTCATGGAGCTGGTCGAGCCGGGCCCGCCGTCCGCCGCCGCGGCGGAGGGTTTCGGGCGCGGGCTGGCGCTGCTGCACGCGTTCGGCGCGGAGACGTTCGGCGCCGCGCCGCCCGACGGTCCGGCCGACGCGTGGATCGGGCTGGCGCCGATGCGCAACGAGACCGGCGCCTCGTGGCCGGAGTGGTATGCGGCGCACCGGATCGAGCCGTACCTGCGCAAGGCCGTCGACCAGGGCACGCTCGCCGGCGGCGACGCGCGAGCGGTCGAGTCGGTGTGCGAGCAGATCTCGTCGCTGGCCGGTCCGGCCGAGCCGCCCGCGCGGCTGCACGGCGACCTGTGGAACGGCAACGTCCAGTGGGCCGCGGACGGCCGCGCGTGGCTGATCGACCCGGCCGCGCACGGCGGCCACCGGGAGACCGACCTCGCGATGCTGCACCTGTTCGGCTGCGCGCAGCTCGAGACGATCGTCGCCGCCTACGACGAGGCCACCCCGCTCGCCGACGGCTGGCGCGAGCGGATCGGGCTGCACCAGCTGTTCCCGCTGCTGGTGCACGCGGTGCTGTTCGGCGGCGGGTACGGCGCCCAGGCCGGCGCGGCCGCCCGGGCGGCGTTGCGGGGATAGGCCTGGCCTACCGTTGGGGTGTGCGGTTGCGCTTCCTGCTCCGGCCCGGGTGGCTGGCGTTGACGCTGGTGGTCGTGGTCTTCGCGGGCGCCTGCTTCGTCGTGCTCGCACCGTGGCAGTTCAGCAGGCACGCGGAGCGCAAGGCGACCAACGACGCGATCACCCGGTCGTTCGCCGCGCGCCCGGCGCCGCTCGACGATCTGCTGCCGGCCGGTTCCCGTCCGGGACCGGACACCGAGTGGCGCACTGTGTCTTTGACCGGCACCTACCTCGGCTCCGACGAGGTCGTCGCCCGGCTGCGGACCGTGCAGGGCGAGGCGGCCTTCGAGGTGCTCACGCCGTTCCGGCTGGCCGACGGCATCGGTGGCGCTGGTCGACCGTGGCTACGTTCGGCCGGTGCAGGGCAAGGCCCCGTCCTACGCGGCGGCGCCGTCCGGGACCCAGCAGCTGACCGCCCGCATCCGCGTCGACGAGCACGACCCGCGGCAGCGGGCCGCGCTGCCGGGGACGCACCCGCAGGTGTACGCGGTCGACTCGCGCGCGGTGGCCGACGTGACCGGGTTGCCGGTCCGCTCCGGCTACCTGCAGCTGGTCGACGGCGCTCCCGGGGTGCTGGCGCCGCTGCCGCTGCCCGAGCTGGAGGCCGGGCCGTTCCTGTCGTACGCGCTGCAGTGGATCACGTTCGGCGTGATGGCGTTGCTGGCGCTGCTGTACTTCTCGTGGCGGGAGATCCGGCCGGGCGGGGTGCTGGCCGAGCCGCGCGCCGTCCCGCGGCGGCAGTCCGTCGCCCAGCAGATCGCCGAGGAAGAGGCGCGCGAGCGGGCCGACCAGGTCAACTGAGGGCCGCGACGACCTTGTCCATGACCGCGCGCCAGTGGTCGCGCTGCCGCTCGCGCTCCTGCGGGCCGGCGAGCCATTCCTGGTGGAAGCGCAGCATGGTCCGGTCACCATCGGCGCGCACCGCGACCTGCACGGTGGTGTCGTGGTCCCAGCTCGCGGGGCGCCAGGTGAGGCGGATGCGGTCGTGTTCGTGGAAGCTGCGGATCTCGCCGGTCGTGCCGTCGACGGTCTCGTAGCGGTCGCCCTTGGCGGTGCCCAGCCGCGCGCCCTCGCCCAGCCACAACCGGACCCCGTCCGGACCGGTCAGCAGCCCCCACACCCGCTCGACGGGAAACGGCAGCGTCTTGGACACCCCGATCACGAACCCGACGTCCTTGGTCTGCCCAGCCATGCCCGCCTCCTGTAACCACTTGAACCGGTAGCTCTGTAACCGAATATACTGGTTACATGCCCCCCGGCACCAGAGTGCTGACCCCGACAACGGGCGAGCGGTACAGGTTCGACCCGGGCAGCTTCTGCGTGGAGCTGCTGCTGACGGGCGGCCCGGGCGAGTACGCGAAGTGGGAGATCCTGCACGAGCCGGCGGACCTGGCGGCGTGGCTGGTGGACTCGAGGCTGGCCACGATCCCGTTGCACGCGTCGGACATCCGCGTCCGCCCGGCGGAGCTACGCCGGATCAGACTCTTCCGCGACACGTTCTTGTCGGTGGCCCTGTCCCTGACCCGCGGCGACCACCCCGACCCGGCCGACCTGGAAGTGGTCAACTACAGCACCGGTCCGCGACCGATCACCCACCTGGACCCGAAGACGCTGACCCGCCGCTGGCACACCCCGGTGACGGGCACGCAGGTCCTGGCCGCGGCGGCGGCGGACGCCGTCGAGGTGGTGGCGTCGGCGGCACGGGGCCGCCTGAGAATGTGCGCCGCGGACGACTGCCTGCTGCTGTTCGTGGACAACTCGCGCCCGGGCAACCGCCGCTGGTGCTCGATGCAACGCTGCGGCAACCGCCACAAGGTACAAACCCACCGCGGCAAGGGCTCCTGACACCGCCCGCCGCGCGTGACTCAGCCGCCGCGCGTGAGCCAGCCGCCGCGCGGTGTCAGCCGCGGCGGGAGCGGAAGAGGGCGATCAGCGCGGTGAGCGCGGCGGTGAGGCCGCCGACGACCCGGGAGAGCTCGACCGCGCGGGTGACGTGGCCGGCGTCGGGCATCCGGCCCTCGCCCATGACCGGGCGTTCCTCGACGCCGTGCGGGTAGACCGTGCGGCCGCCGAGGCGGATCTCGAGGGCGCCGGCGAACGCGGCCTCCACGCGGCCGGCGTTGGGGCTGGGGTGCGCGGCCGCGTCGCGGTGCCAGGTCTGCCACGCGCCGCGCCACGAGCCGCCGACCACCGGCGCGCCGGCGACGGTCAGCAGGGCGGCCAACCGCGCCGGAAGCAGGTTCACGAGGTCGTCGAGCCGGGCCGAGGCCCAGCCGAAGCGGCGGTAGCGCGGCGACCGGTAGCCGACCATCGCGTCGAGGGTGTTGACCGCGCGGTAGCCGAGGAGGCCCGGCACGCCCGCGACCGCGCCCCACAGCAGCGGCGCCACGACGGCGTCGGACGTGTTCTCGGCGACCGACTCGACGGCGGCGCGCGCGAGGCCGTCGGCGCCGAGTTGCTCGGGGTCGCGGCCGCAGAGGTGGGGCAGCCGCTCGCGCGCGGCGGCGAGCTCCCCGGCGTCCAACTCCCGGCCGATCGCGGCACCCTGCGCGGCGAGCGACCGGCCGCCGAGCACGACCCACGTGGCCGCGGCGGTGGTCAGCGTCTGCACCACGGGCCGCCCCCGCCCCGCGCGCTCGGCGAGCGTGCCGAGCGCGACGACGCCACCGGCAAGCACGGCCGTGTAGGCCGCGCCGGACAGCTTGTGGTCGCGATAGATCGCGCGCTCGACCCGCGCCGCGAGAGTGCCGAAGCCGGCCACCGGATGTCCCCGCCGAGGATCCCCCAAAGCCCCATCCGCGGCGACGCCGAGCAGCAGCCCGACCGCCCGCGCCACGCCCACCACGCCATCCACCCCCGACCGCCCGGCCGGATGCCGGACCACGGAGCCGAACGGTAGCGCGGCCGCCTACCTCGCCCGCACACAGGCGCCGCTCTCCGGATGCGCCGCCCACGGGAGCCGTGGCCTCCGGCCCCCGATTTCCAGCCTACGGACAGACCCTGACCGTTCCGACGGCTGCGAGCGAACCTGTGGATGTACCAGCGAGTTGTGGATACCGGGCCGGGGGTCCCCTGAAATCCACGCTACAGGCGGGCACCGACGAAACAGGGTCCCGAACGGCACTGTGGACAACCAACCCGATTGAACGGTCCATTCAATCGGCAGGGGGTCCCCCTGATTTCCACGCTACCGGCAGGGTCCGACAAACCCAGCTGGCGCAAGCGAACCTGTGGACATGCCAGCGAGTTGTGGACAGCCGGGCGGGTTAGTCGGCGGCGGCCCAGCCCGCCAGCATCAGGCGGGCGATCGATGTGGGGCCGGGGAGTTTGAGGCCCTCGATCTCGCCGCCGGCCGCCAAGGCCGCGCGCAGGTCCGCCCTCGACACCCAGCGGGCCTCCTCTATCTCGCCGTCCGCGGGGTGCAGTGGTGCGCCGGCGGCGGTAACGGCGGTGAAGCCGACCATGATCGAGCGGGGGAAGGGCCACGGCTGGCTGCCCAGGTAGCGGATTCCGCTCACCGTCACGCCGACCTCCTCGGCGATCTCCCGTTCGACGCACGCCTCCAGCGACTCGCCGGACTCCACGAAGCCCGCTAGCACCGAGTAGCGCTCCGGCGGCCAGATCGGCTGCCGCGCCAGCACCACGTTCTCGCCGTTCACGCCGACGTCGTCGTGGACCAGGCAGATCACCGCCGGGTCCGTGCGCGGGTACTCCTCCCGCCCGCAGCCCGTGCAGTGCGTCGCCCAGCCGGCGTGGACGCGGTCGGTCGGCGAACCGCACTTCGCGCAGAAACCGGCCCGCGCGTGCCAGCTCGTGAGCCCGACCGCCGTCGTGTAGAGCCCGGCCGACGTGTCGTCCAGCAGCGCGCCGACCGTGCGCAGGTCGTGCCACTCCTCGCCGTCCTCCGACGCCGCGCCCGTCCACAGCCCCCACGCGCTGTCCGGCGACGCCACCCCCTCGCGCAGCTCGGCCGCCCGCTGCACGGCCCAGTACCCGACGCCGCCGTGCTCGCCGAGCAGCAGCGCGTCCGGCGGGCGCTCGTCGGCGATCCGCACGGCCGGCCGGGTGGCGAGCGACGTCGCGCCCGCGCCGACCGGTGTGCGGCCCTTGTCGTCGAGCAGGATGACCTTGCCGGTGGCCCACAGCTTCGCGAGCCGGGCCGGGTCGGTGCGCATCATCTCGTTGCGGTCCACTGTGGACCGCGAGAGGGTCGGCAACCCGGCGAGCCGGAACGGTTCGCTCATGCCGACGCGATGCCGCCCAGCGAGCGGAGCAGCGGCAACTGCGCGGCGTCACCCACGACGATGCCCGTGTACCGGGTCGGCGAGAAGAACTCCAGCGCCACCTCGGCGATCTGGTCCGCGGTGACCGCCGCGAGCCGCGCCGGGTGGTCGACCAGCCAGTCGACGCCCAGCCCGAGCGAGACCAGCGCGGCCAGCTGCGAGGCGAGCCCGCTCTGCGAGGCGGTGGAGATGAGCAGCGAGCCGATCGCGTACTGCCGCACGGAGTCCACTTCGGACTCGGTGGGCGGCACGACGCCCAGGCGGGCCAGCTCGTAGCGCATCTCCAGCAGCGCCGGCGCCGTGACCTCGCTGGCCGTGTCGGACTCCACCAGCAGCGTGGCGCCGCTCGGCGTGAACTCCACGGCCGACCGCGCGTGGTAGGTGTACCCCTTGTCCTCGCGGATGTTCTCGACCAGCCGCGAGGAGAAGTACCCGCCGAACACGAGGTTGGCGAGCTGCAGCGCCGGGTAGCGCGGGTCGGTGCGGGTGATCGCCTGCGCGGTGAGCCGCAGCTGCGACTGCACGGCCCCCGGCCGCGGCACGAACAGCAGGTCGCCGCCGGCGACGTCGGGCAGGTCGGGCAGCTCCGCGGCCTGGCGCTCGTCGGACCACACCGACAGCGCGGCACCCAGGCGGGACACCGCCTCGGCCGGCTCGATGTCGCCGACCAGCACCAGCACCGAGCCGCGCGGCAGCACCGCCGCGGCGTGCAGGTCGCGGACCTCGCCGGCCTCGACGGTCGCGACGTCGGCCGCGTCGGGCATCTCGCGGGTGTACGGGTGGTCGCCGTAGCGGTGCTTCTGCAGCGCCTCGCGGGCGATCACGCTCGGCTGGGAGCGGGCCACCGCGATCCGCTCGACGAGCCGCGAGCGCTCCAGGCCGATCTCGTCGTCGGCGTAGGTCGCGCCGGTGAGCGCGTCGGCGAGCACGTCGAGCAGCGTGTCGAAGCCGCTGGCGAGCGCGTTGCCGCTGATCGAGAGCCGCTCGGGGTCGACGCCCGCGTCGAGCTCGCCGCCGACCAGCGCCAGGTCGGTGTCGATGGCCACCCGGTCGCGGCGCTCGGTGCCGGTGAGGATGGTGGCCGCGAGCACCTCGGCGCGGGCGGCGTGGCGCGGGTCGGCGCCGGCGAACGGGATGCGCAGCCGCAGCTCGACCATCGGCACGGTCGGCGCGTGCACGGCGACGACCCGCAACCCGTTGTCCAGCACGGTGTCCACTGAGGACAGACCGGTGGCCGCGCGCTGCGTCGGCGAGCGCGGGCAGCGGCCGCGGGACCGAGCTCGGTGTGGCCGATCTCGGCGGCGGTGCGGTACCCCGCGGCGGCGTCGGATCCGGTCACTGGTCTCCTCCTGCGGGCGTCACGGTGAGCACCGCGCGCGAGTCGGGGCGCAACGCCTTGGCCGCGGCGGCGACGGCGTCGGGCGTCACCGCGGCGAGGCGGTCGGGCAGCGTGTGGACGAGGCCCGGGTCGCCGTAGAGCAGCTCGAGCGAGCCGAACGCGAGGGTGCGCGAGACGATGCCGGTCGTGCTCGCGGTGCAGGCCGGCGACCCAGCGGGCCTTGACCTTGGCGAGCTCCTGGTCGCTCGGCGGCGCGCCGGCGAGCTTGTCGAGCTCCTCGTCGACGGCGGCGAGCACGCGGTCCTGGCCGACGTCGGCCGAGTGCACGGCGGTGACGATGAACGTGTCGGGGTCGCGCGCCTCGAACGGGCCGAACAGCCCGCAGGCGGCGTTGATGTCGGTGACCAGCGGCTCGCGGTGGACCAGGCGCTGCTGCAGCCGGGAGCCGTCGCCCTCGGCGAGGACCGCGGCGAGCACGAGGTTGGCGAGGTAGCCGTCGAGCTCGTTGATCGGGTCGGGCATCCGGTAGCCGATCGCGAGCGCGGGCAGCGGCGCGTGCGGGTCGGCGTGCTCGCCGCGCAGCTCACCGGCGGGCGGCGGCTCGGCGAACGAGGGCCGGCCGGGCGCGGGGCGGGCCGGGACGTCGCCGAAGTGCTTGTCGATCAGGTCCTTGGCCCGGTCGACCTCGATGTCGCCCGCGACCGTGAGCACGGCGTTGGCCGGCGCGTAGTAGGTGTCGAAGAACTGCGCGCAGTCGTCGAGGTCGGCCTGCTCGAGCTCGGTGAAGTCGCCGTACCCGTTGTGCGCGTTGGGGAACGTGTGGTACAGCACCGGCGGCAGCAGGATCCAGGGGAAGCCGCCGTAGGGCCGGTTGAGCACGTTGAGGCGGATCTCCTCCTTGACCACGTCGACCTGGTTGCGCAGGTTCTCCTCGGTGATCTTGGGCGCCCGCATGCGGTCGGCCTCGAGGAACAGCGCGCGCTCGAGGCCGGCGGAGGGCAGCACCATGAAGTAGTCGGTGTAGTCCGGGTGGGTGGACCCGTTGAAGGTGCCGCCGGAGGACTGCACGTGCCGGAAGTGCGCGAGCTTCTCCAGGCTCTCGCTGCCCTGGAACATCAGGTGCTCGAAGAGGTGCGCGAAGCCGGTGCGCCCCTCCGGCTCGGACCGGAAGCCCACGTCGTAGTGCACGCTCACGCCGACGACCGGTGAGGTCGGATCCGGTGCGAGGACCACACGCAGCCCGTTGGGCAGCGTGAACCTGTTCAGCTCGGTTGCTGGCATGTCCGCAGCCTACGTGGCGGCGCCGACACCCGGCCGCCAGCCCGCCGAGTCGATCATCGCCCTGGCGAACGGCCCGCCGATCGGTCAGCGAAGCTGGCCCGACGCGGTGAGCAGGGTGTCCAGCTCGCGCAGGAAGCCCGGGAAGTCGCGGACCACGTTCTCGCCGTCGTACCAGTAGATGCCGGCCGTGCCGTCGGCCGCGGTGTCCAGGTCGGCGAAGCGGGCGAGCCAGCCCGCGGTCTCGCCGAGCACCACCGCGTAGGGCAGCGACCGGGACAGCACCATCTCGCGGTCCGCGGCCGGCACGCTCGCCGCGTCGGTCGCCGCGCAGGTAGCCGAGCAGCCCGCGGACCTGCTGCACCAGCACGCTGCCGCGCCGGGTCCGGGCCGGCATGAACCGGGCGCCGAGCGCGAGGCCGAGCCCGCCGATCACCACGGCGAGGCCGAGCAGCGCGTGCCCGATCGTCAGCGCGAGCACCACGGTCGCGGCGACGCCGAGCGGCCGCGAGCACCACGCCGGCGAGCATCCACCGGGTGCGCTCGTGGTCGGGCCGCCGGGCGAACCACTGGCGCCGCACGACGCCGGCGTAGAGCTCCTCGCGCACCCCGGACAGGTCCAGCGGCCGCCCGCGCAGCGTGGACAGCGACACCTCGGTCCGCGTCGCCGAGCAGCGCCCGCCACACCGCGCGCTCGTAGCCGGTGAGCGCGTCGTCCGGCGGGTTGCGGGCCAGCAGCAGCCAGTCGTCGCCGGCGCGGCGGACCGACAGGTAGTTGCGGACCGCGAGGTCGACGACGGTGGCGGTCACGTCCGCGACGTCCACGTGCTCGTCGACGACCGTGCCGACCTCGCCGGGCAGCACGCCGTCCGGCGACGCGAACGCGACCCGGCCGCCCTCGGTGACCAGCAGCTCCACCGGGCCGACGTCGGCGGCGAGCGCGCGGGCGTCGCGGCCGCGGGCCAGCCACAGCAGCACGAACCCGCCGACCAGGACGACCGCGAGCACGCCCAGGCCGATCCCGCTGACCGGGGTGAGGGCGAACGCGCTGGTCGTGGTCTCGGCGAACTCGGCGTCGCCGTCCCCGCCGACGGTGCCGGCGGGCAGCGTCACCGCGAGGTCGACGCGCTCGCCGGCCGGCAGGTCCTTCTGCACGACGCGCAGCACCTGGCCGTGGTCGGTGATCGCGGACGAGCACGGCTGCTGGGACCCGCGCCGGCCGGCCAGGCAGACGATCGTCGCTGGGCAGGTCCGGCGCGACGAACGACGCGCGCAGCAGCCGGACGGTCTGACGTCCCAGCCGCCGGCCACCTGCCAGCGCACCTCCTGGTGGTCGCCGGCGTCGGTGACCGCGCCGTCGACGGTGTAGGTGACCGTGGTGGCGCCCTCGCCGAGCTTCATGACGAACTCGTCGCCGGTGACCTCGGTGGTGCCGTTGCCGTCGACCCGCACGTCGTCGACGGTGAACACCCGGTCGGTGTCGTCGCCCGGCCTGGATGCGCAGCGGCTGGTGGCGGGTCATCGTCTTGCGGGCCTGGACGAACACCTGCTCGCTGACCGACAGCCGGCCGTCGCGCTCGACCTTCAGCGCGATGTTGACGCTCTGCGGGAGCAGCGGCGCCGGGCCGCGGGCCGGGCGGCTGCGTGCTCGGCCTGGTGGGCTTGATCGTCGGGACGCCGCCGCCGGTCGGCAGCGGGATCTCCAGCGTCGGCGCGCCCGGGCGGCGGCGACGGCACGGACGGCTGGGCCAGCCCGAACAGCGCGGCGCCGGACACCATTGCCGCGGCGACCGCGGCCCCCCACTTCGCGAACACGCCTGCGGAGGATAGTCCAGTGCCCATATGCTCACCGCCTGTCCGGCAAGATCGGGCCGGGTTGGACCGGTGTGGGGGGAACACGGGAATGACTGCAGCCACCACCTGGCCCGTGGCGGCCGACGGGACCGCTGCCGCCGCCGCAGGCGCGCCCGCTCCCGCCCGCCGCGGTTACCGGCCGACGGCGCCCTACCCGATGCCGCCGCCCGGTCCGCCGCCGGACCGCGGCCCCGGCGCCGTACGGTCCGCCGCCAGTACGGACCGCCTCGGGCCGGCCGCCCGGTGCCGCGGCCGCCGTACGGCCGCCGCCAGTACGGGCCGCCGCGACCGGGCCGCCCGCGGTACCCGCCGCCCGGCCGACCGCGCCGCCGTGGCTGCAGGGCTACCCGGGTCATCCCGGGCATGCTGCGCCCGCGGCCGAAGTCCAACACCGGCCCGCTGGTGGCGACGATCGTCGTGGCGGTGCTGGTGGTGAGCGCCGGGATGATCGGCTTCCTCGCGCTGAACGACCGCGGCAACCACGTCGCCGACACCGGCTACGACGAGCCCGGCGACGCCACGAGCAGCGAGACCAGCACGACCACCGACACGACCACGACCGACCGACCGACGCCCCGTCACGACGACCACCGACGCGCCGGTCACCGACCACCGAGGACACCCCGACCGAGACCACGCCGGCCGGCCCGCAGCCGGTGTACGAGCTGGGCGACAACCCCCTGTTCGCCGGCGACCTCGGCACGCCGGCGGTGACCTGCAACCTGTAGCGGTGGCAGACCGCACCCGCAGGGCGCGGCGGCGTTCTTCCAGCAGCGCGCTGCCGTGCCTGGACGCGGCGTGGCAGCCGGTGATGGAGCAGGCCGGGCTGCCGTTCTTCACACCGTCGATGGAGTTCCCGGAGGGCACGAACTGGTCGAGCCCGTGCGGCTCGGTGGCCGGCGGCGGACGGGGCGGTCGCGGCGTTCTACTGCGGCGAGAACAACACGCTGTACATGCCGTTCGCGGGGCTGCAGACGGAGATGTACGGCGCGCACCCCGGGGTCTACCTGGCGGTGCTCGCGCACGAGTACGGCCACCACGTGCAGGCGATGAGCGGCGTGCTGGACGCGTACGCGCAGGCCAGGTACGACGCCGGGCGTCGACACCGGAGCCGGGCCTGGAGCTGTCGCGGCGCCTGGAGCTGCAGGCGCAGTGCTTCTCCGGCATGTTCCTGGCGGCGACGTACTCCCGGGGCTCGGTGGACGACAACATCCTGGGCGAGGCCCGCACGACGCAGGACCGCGGCGACCACACGGCCGGCCTGCCGCGCGACCACGGCACGGACGCCCACGCGTCGTCGTGGTGGGAGCAGGGCGCACAGAAGAACCGGACGTTCCAGTGCAACACCTGGAAGAGCCCGCCCGCGGACGTCGGCTGACCGCGAATCGGATGAGAAGGCCCGCTACCGGTGGCCACCGACGAGGCCGGGGCGCGGACCGCCCTCCGAGGGGCTGACCGATAACCGGAGCGCGGGTGGCAGTGGCCGGCCCCGCTTTCCCCGCCGCACCAGGAATGCGAAGGCCGCGCCCGCCAGCCCGCTGATCACGAGCAGTACCAGGCCGAGCCCCTCCCCCGGTGCGCGGTCCCCGACCGCGGCCCCCGCGGAGTGCACGATCATCGACTCCACCACCGGGCCGGGCGGCACCAGGATCTCGACCGGCTCGCCCTTCGCGTGGCCGCAGCCGTCGAAGCGGGCCTGCTTGTCCTCGCCGTCGTTCCGGAAGGTGACGATCTCGAAGGCGTTCGGGCGGTCGCACGGCGAGCTGGTGGCGACCTTCGCCGACACGCGGGCACCCGCGTCCTCGTCGGCCGAGGTGAAGCCGAACAGGCCCAGCACGCTCACGACCGTCGCGATCGCGATGCTGAGCAGCAGGAGCGCCGCGCCCGCGGCCGCCCAACGTAGGTAGCCGGGTGGTACCTGCCAACCCGAGATCCGCACGCGACGATGGTCGCAGATCCGGCCGCGCCGCAGTACCTCAGTCGGTATCGCCTGCGGGGGTGACCTTCTTGACGTAGAGCAACCGGTCGCCGGGCTCGATGGCGTCCGCCTCGGGGTGGTCCACCCGGTAGAGGGTGCCGCCGCGGACGACGCCCAGCACGATGTCCGACAGGTGCCGCGGCGAGCCGCCGACCTCGCCCTGCTCGACGTCGCGCTCGGCGATGGCCAGGCCGGACTCCGGGGTGATCAGGTCCTCGACCATGTCCACGACGGTCGGCGTGTGGGTGGCCATGCCGAGCAGCCGGCCCGGCCGTCTCGCTCGACACCACCACCTGGTTCGCGCCGGACTGGCGCAGCAGGTGGACGTTCTCCGCCTCCCGCACGGCCGCCACGATCTGCGCCTTCGGCGCGAGCTCGCGCGCGGTCAGCGTGACCAGCACCGCCGAGTCGTCCCGGCTCGCGGCCACGACGACCGCCCGGGCGCGCGGCACGCCGGCGACCCGCAGCACGTCCGATCGGGTGCCGGAGCCGTGCACGGTGACCAGCCCCAGCGCGGACGCGGCGTCGAGCATGGACTGGTCGGTGTCCACCACGACGATGCGCTCCGGCTCGACGCCGTCGGAGAGCACCGAGCTGACCGCCGACCGGCCCTTGGTGCCGTAGCCGACGACCACCACGTGATCGCGCACCTTCGACCTCCATCGTTGCAGCTTGAACGCCTGCCGGGAGCGCTCGGTGAGCACCGCGAGCGTGGTACCGACCAGGACGATGAGGAACAGGACCCGCAGCGGGGTGATGACCAGGATGTTGACCAGCCGGGCGGACTCGCTCACCGGCGTGATGTCGCCGTAGCCGGTGGTCGACAGCGAGACGGTCGCGTAGTAGACGCAGTCGAGGAACGACAGGCCGTCGCCGTTGCTGTCGCGGTAGCCGCCGCGGTCGAGGTAGACGAGCAGCACGGCCGCGAACAGCGCGACGACCGCCCAGATGACCCGGCGCACGATCGAGGTGATCGGGCTGACCGAGCTCTCCGGCATCCGGATGACGCCGACCAGCGAGTGGTCGGGGCGGTCGGTCAGCCTGTCGGCTGCCCAGGCGGCGGCGCAGCTTGCGCGACAGGCCGTCCTCGGGCTCGTCGGGGCTGGTCACGGCGGCGAGAGTAGCCGTGGGGGTCACCGATGCGCCGGTGACCCCCACGGTTGTCGCGGTTTGTTCAGTAGTACGTGATGTCCCAGTGGTTGCCCTCGTCGAAGTAGACGTTGCCGGACGAGGAACGCCACTTGCCGCCGCCGATGGAGCTGAAGTTGCGCTTGATGTAGCCGGTGGCGCAGGACGTCTTCGCGATGTCGACCTTGTAGCCGTTCCAGTGGCTGTAGGTGCCCGACGCGTGGCCGGTCTCGGTGCCGCCGGTGATCGTGATCTTGCACTTGCTGGACTTCTTGAACGTGATGATCCCGCTGACCGTCCCGGACTTGATGCCGCTGAACGAGGTGCAGTGCGGGTTGTTGCGGTTGCTGCAGCCGCCGCTGGACGTCCAGCCGATCTTCGCGGCGCGCAGCTTGGCGGCCGCGGCGCTCTGGCTCAGCTCCTTGCCGCTGGCGTCCGCGTCGCCGCCGGGCAGGAACGTCACCAGGCCGATCGCCACCGCGACGGCGGCCGCGAGCCCGATCAGCACCTTGCGCATGCCCATGTGTCCTCCTCCTCAGGTTGCCCTCAGGGAGGAACGTGTCATCCGGCGCCGCGGGCGCCGAGGCTTTGTGCACGGCGAGCAACCGCGACTGCACGCTGCGACAAGACGATCGGCGGGGCCGGCCTGTCCACAACCCGCGCAGTTGTCCACAGTTCGCGCCGCGCTCGCCCGGAACCGTCGGGGTTCGCGACTATCGTGACGCCAGGGGTCCCCCTTGCGCGCACGCAGACGTCTGAGCAGGGACGTTCGCATTCGCACAGGGGTCACGCGGTGGGGACGGCGCGCAGGAGGTCGCGCAGGCCGTCGGCGTCCAGGAGGTCCGCGGCGCGGATCGTGCGGTTCTGGCGGACGTAGTGGAACGCGGCGCGGACCTCGTCCACCGGGACGCCGGACAGGCTCGCCCACGCCAGCCGGTACGCGGCGAGCTGCACGGTCAGCGCCGGCAGGTCCTCCTCGTGCGGGCAGCGCGCCGGTCTTCCAGTCGATCACCGTCCAGCCGCCGTCCGGTGTCGGCGAACACCGCGTCCATCCGGCCGCGCAGCGAGATCCCCGCGACGTCGCAGGTGAACGGGACCTCCACCTCGTGCGGCACCCGCTCGGCCCACGACGACGCCAGGAACGCGTCCTTCAGCGCGTCGAGGTCCGCGTCCGGCGCGGCGCCGTCGTCCGCCGAGCCGGGCAGCTCGTCGAGGTCCAGCAGCGCCCGCGAGCCGAAACGCTTCTCCAGCCACGCGTGGAACGCCGTGCCCCGCCGCGCGGTCGGGTTCGGCGGGAACGGCAGCGGGCGGCGCAGCCGCCGCGCCAGCGCCTCCGGGTCCGCGGCCAGCTCCACCAGCTGGCTCACCGACATCGACGGCGGCAGCGTGACCTGCTCGCGCCGGGCGGCGGCCGCCGCGCGCTCGGCGAGCAGCACGTCGGTGTCGGCCTCCCAGCCCTCCGGGTCCTCCTCTCCCAGCAGCAGCTGGCCCGACCCGGACCGCAGCTCCGCCAGCGCCTCGCGCACCATCGACGCGCCCGCGTGCACGTCGGCCCGGCCCAGCGCCAGCGGGTCGGCCGGCCACGACGCGGTCCGGTCGGCGTTCGCGAGCGGGTTCTCCTCGTCCTCGTCCGGCGGCGGGGCCGCGTGCTCGGGCGTGACCAGCGCCGCCGATCTCGGTGAAGAAGTCCGACGGGCCCTTCGGCTTCGACCCGGTGCGGCCCCACCAGTGCGCGGACACCAGCAGCGTCCGCTCGCAGCGGGTCAGCGCCACGTAGCAGAGCCGCCGCTCCTCGGTGAGGTCCCGCTCGGCGAACTCCTCCGCGTGCCGGGTCAGCTCCTGCTCGACCTCCTTGCGGTTCGCCGCGCCGTCCAGGTTCAGCGTGGGCAGGTCGGCCGAGTCGCCGCGCAGCGCGGCCGGCAGCTCGGTCACCGCGCGCAGCCAGCACGAGGTCCGCTTGCGGCTCGGGAACACGTCGTTCACCAGGTGCGGCACCGCGACGATCTGCCACTCCAGGCCCTTCGCCGCGTGCACCGTCAGGATCTGCACCCGGTCCTCGGCGACCTCGACCTCGCCCGGCTCGAGCCCGTCCTCGGCCGCCTCCGCCGCGGCCAGGTAGTCCAGCAGCGCGGGCAGGCTCGCCGACGGGCTGGTCCGCGCGTAGTCGGACACCACGTCGGCGAACTTGTTCAGGTGCGCCCGCCCCGCGCCGCCCGGCCGGGCCTTCGCCTCGACGTCGAGCAGCATCGCCCGCTCCACCTCGGCGACCAGCTCGGGCAGCGGCTGGTCGAGCCGGCGGCGCAGCGCGCGCAGCTCGCCGCCGAGCGTGCGGATCCGCCGGTAGCCCTCGTTCGAGTACGCGTCCGCGTCGCCGGGGTCGTCGATCGCGTCGACCAGGCCCGCCTGCTCGGCGCCCTCCCCCGGCACCGTGTCGACGAGCGTGCCCTCGCCCTCCCGCTGGTAGGCCTTGCCGAGCTCGGCCGCCCGCCGCCACAGCGCCGCCAGGTCCGCCGCGCCGAGCCGCCAGCGGGCGCCGGTCAGCACGCGCGCGGCCGCGGTCCCGGCGAGCGGGTCGATCAGCACCCGCAGCGCGGACACCAGGTCGCGCACCTCCGGCTCGTCGAGCAGCCCGCCGATGCCGACGACCTCGACCGGCAGCCCGCGCTCGCGCAGCGCAGCCGCGAGGTCGGTCATGTCCGCGCGCCGGCGCACCAGCACCGCCGCGGTCGGCGGCTTGCCCGTCTCGTCCACTGTGGACCGCCAGCGGGCCGGCGAGCGCGTCGGCCAGCCAGACCACCTCCGCGTCGGCGTCCGCGAACAGTCCACATCGGACGTCGGCCGGGCCGGCGCCGTCCGGGGCGCGCAGCTCGTCGACGTCCAGGCCGGCCGCGCGCAGCGGACCGGAGACCGCGTTCGCGAGCGCGAGCACCTCAGGCGGGTTGCGGAAGCTCGTCAGCAGCCCGTAGCGGGTGGCGGGCCGGCGGCCCTGCCGGGGGAAGTCCGTCGCGAAGCGCGGCAGGTTCGCCGCGCTCGCGCCGCGCCAGCCGTAGATCGCCTGCACCGGGTCGCCGACCGCGGTGACCGGCATCGGCTCGCCGTCGGGGCCGCCGAACAGCGAGCGCAGCAGGATCCGCTGCGCGTGCCCGGTGTCCTGGTACTCGTCGAGCAGCGCCACGCCGTAGCGCTCCCGCTCGCCGCGCACGACCTCCGGATGGGTGGCCGCGAGCTGCGCGGCGAGCGCCATCTGGTCGGCGAAGTCCAGCGCGCCCTCGCGCCGCTTGCGCTCGCGCGTAGGCCTGCACGAGCGGCAGCATCGCGAGCCGGAACCGTTGCGTGGCAACGACTTCCTTGCAGGTCCTGCGACAGCTCGGCGCGCTGGCGGGGGCCCCGCGGCGCGTCCTCGATGGCCGCGGCAGACCTCCTCGGAGTACCGCGGCGAGCTGCTCCTCGTCGACCAGGTGCTCGGCCGAGCTCGCCGGCCAGCTCGAGCAGGTAGCGGGTGACGGTCACCGGCACCCGGTCGGTGTCCAGGTCCTGGGTCCAGGTCGAGACGACGCGGTGCGCGAGCTGCCAGCACGCGGTCTCGGTGAGCAGCCGCGCGCCGGGCTCGACCGGGCAGCCGCAGGCCGTGCTCGGCGACCAGCCGGCCGGCGTAGGCGTGGTAGGTCAGCACGGTCGGCTCGCCCGCGTAGACGGCGGCGAGCCGCTCGCCGCCCGGGTCGATCCGGGCGAGCAGCCCGGAGCCGGCGAGGCGGCGCAGCCGGGCGCGCACCCGGTCGGCGAGCTGGCGGGCGGCCTTGCGGGTGAACGTCAGGCCCAGCACCCGGTCCGGCGTGACCAGCCCGTTGGCCACGAGCCAGACCACGCGGGCGGCCATCGTCTCGGTCTTGCCCGCCCCGGCACCGGCGACGACCAGCGCGGGCTCGGCGGGCGCGGCGATCACGGCCACCTGCTCGTCGGTCGGCGCGGGCAGCCCCAGCTCGGCGGCCAGCAGGCGGGGGCTGATCAGGTCGCCGGTCACTCCGTCACCTGGCGGCCGCTGGGGTTGACCGGGCAGCTGAAGCGGACCGGGCAGCGGGCGCAGTCCGGGTTCTGCCGGGCGACGTAGTCCGGGCCGGTGCTGGCCGCGGCCGCGTCGGCGACCACGCCGGTCCAGTGCTTGAGGCCCTCCTCGTCGAGCGGCGTCCTGGTTGCGCTCGGTCGCGGCCTTCTTGCGGTTGGCCTTCGACACGTACAGCAGCCGCGCGCCGCCGGGCTCGCCGTCCAGGCCCAGCCTGCGGAACGCGCCGTACGCGGCGGCGAGCTGGTAGACGGCGAGCTGCGGGTGCTCCTTCGCGTCGTTCTCGGTGACCGGGGCCCGGCCGGTCTTCACGTCGACGACCACCGGGTGGCCGTCGGCGTCGGCCTCGAGCCGGTCGACCCGGCCCCGCACGCGCACGGGCGTCTCCGGCACGTCGACGGAGAACGCCTCCTCCACGGCCACCTGGGTCAGCTCGCCGCGGGTGGCGCGCAGCCAGCCGAGGAACGTGTCCATCATCGCGTGCAGCCGGGCGCGCTCGCGGCGGGAGAACCACGGCGCGCCGGCGTCCACGGCGTCCCACGCGCGGTCCAGCTCGGCCCGCAGCGCCACCTCGTCGGCGCCGTCCGCGGCGGCCTGGGCGAGCGCGTGCACGAGCACGCCGGTGATCGACGCCAGCTCGGCCGGGTCCTGGCCGCCGTGCCGCTCGACCATCCAGCGCAGCGGGCAGCGCGCCAGAACCTCCACTGTGGACGGTGAGACGACGATCCGCTCGTCCGCCACGCGCAGCGGCTGCGTCGCTGGACAGCTCCGGCAGGCCGTACCAGACGTCCGGGTCCGCGCCGGGCACGCCGGCCTCGGCGAGCCGGGCGAGCTGGCGGGCCGCGCGCCGGCGGCGCTCGGCGGGCGCGGTGCCGTCGCAGACCGCGCGGCGCAGCTCCCCCACCAGGTCGGCGAGCACGAGCGCGCGGTTCGGGCCGCCGAGCCGGGCCGGGCGGGTCGACCTCCTCGACGTCGCCGCCGGCGATCTCGGACAGGAACCGGGACGGCTGCTCGTCCTCGCCGCGGATCGCGGACAGCAGCAGCGTGTGCCGCGCCCGGCTGGCCGCGACCAGCAGCAGCCTGCGCTCCTCGGCGAGCAGCGGCGCGATCGGCGGACAGCTCCACACCGTCCACTCCGGACAGCAGGTCGGTCAGCCGCTCGACGCCGAGCAGCGAGCCGCGCAGCCGCAGGTCCGGCCAGGTGCCCTCCTGCACGCCGAGCACGGCCACGACCGTCCACTCGCGACCGACGGCGGCGTGCGCGGTGATGACCGAGACGGCCTGCGCCGCGCTGCGCGGACGGCGCGAGCGTGTCACCCACGATCCGTTGCGCGGCAAGGAACTCGGCGAACCCGGTGACGCCGGCGCCGGGCAGCCGGTCGGCGTAGCGGCCGGCGGCGTGGAACAGCCCGACGATCGCGTCGAGGTCGCGGTCGGCCTGCGCGCCGAGCGGGCCCGCCGCGGTGGGACTGGGCGACCCAGCGGTCCTCGAGCCCGCTCTCCTGCCAGACCAGCCACAGCACCTGCTCGATGCCGGCGTTCTCGGCGATGGCCCGGCGCGCGGTGCGCCAGCAGCCCGCCGACCCGGTGCACGCTCGCGGCCTCGTCCTCGTCGAGCGCGGCGAGCACGTCGTTCGTCGCGCAGCACCTCGACGAGCAGCTCGTCGCTGGGCCGGTCGCGGCCGCTCGCCAGCTCGAGGCGGCGCAGCGCCGCGGCGCAGCCGGCGCAGCGCCAGCGGGTCGGCGCCGCCGAACTGGCAGGACAGCAGCATCTCCGCGCGGGCGGGGTCGAGCAGGTACGGGTTGGCCGCGACGCGCAGCAGCTCGAGGAACGGGCGGACGGCGGGCTGGCGGGCCAGCGGCAGCTCGTCGGCGTCGGTGGTGACCGGGACGCCGGCGGCGGCGAGCGCGCGCTGCAGGATCGGCGCGGAGCGTTCGGCGGAGCGGACCAGGATCGGCCATCTCCGACCAGGGCACGCCGTCGATGAGGTGGGCGCGGCGCAGCTGGTCGGCGGCCCACGCGGCCTCGGCGGCGTCGGTGGCGTGCAGGCGGACGGCGACCCGGCCGTCCTCGCTCGGCGGTTCGTCGACGTCGAGCCGTCGGCCGCTGCGGCGCGGCGCCGGGCAGCCGGGCGGCGAGGCGGGCGACGGCCTGGCGGACCGCGGGCGCCATGCGGTGGGTCTCGCGCAGCACGACCGTGCCGCCGTCGGGCTGGGTGTCGGCGAGCAGGCGGGGATCGGCGCCGCGGAAGGAGAAGACGGCCTGGTCGGGGTCGCCGGCGAGGACGAACTCCTTGGCGGCGAAGCCGAGCCGGGCGAGCAGCCGGTACTGCAGCGGGTCGAGGTGCTGGGCGTCGTCGACGAGCAGGTAGCGGACCCGGTCGCGCTCGCCGGCGAGCAGCTCGGCGTCGGTCTCGAAGGCGAGCAGCGCGCTCGCGACCAGCTCGGCGGCGTCGAGCGCCGGGGCGCTCTCCTGCGCGGCCGCGCTGTCCGCGCCGGCGAGCAGCGTGACCTGCTCGTACTGCCGGGCGAACTTCCCGGCGGCCACCCACTCGTCGCGCTTGGCGTCGCGGCCGACCTTGATCAGGTCCTCGGGCCCGAGCCCGCGCTCGGCGGCGCGGAGCATGAGGTCGCGCAGCTCCTCGGCGAAGCCCGGCACGGCGAGCGCGGGCCAGAGCCGGTCGGGCCAGTAGTGCGCCTCGTCCTCGAGGTCGCCGGCGAGCAGCTCGCGGACGACGGCGTCCTGCTCGGGCCCGGACAGCAGGCGCGGGCCGGGGACGTCGCGCATGGCGGCGTGCAGGCGCAGCACGGAGAAGGCGTAGGAGTGGACGGTGCGGACGAGCGGTTCGCGGACCGCGCGCAGGTCCTCGGTGCTCAGCAGGCCGCTGATGATCTCGCGGACGTCGGTGGCGGCCCGGCGGTTGGCGGTGATGACGAGCAGCTGGTCGGGATCGACGCCGCCGCGCCGGATCCGGTCCGCCGCGACCTCGGCGAGCAGGGTGGTCTTGCCGGTGCCGGGCCCGCCGAGCACGCGGACGAACCCCTCGGCGCCGTCGAGCACGCGCCGGGCCGCGGCATCCCACCGGGAGGGCCGTCGGGGTGCCACCGGCCGGCGAACGAGCCGGGGAGCCGGCTGTCTGCCGTGGTGACCACGCCGACGATGAAAACACGGCGCACCGACGTTCCTCACATCGGCACGCCGTCATACTGGCGGCGTGGACGAAGCGCTGCACGAACGGGTCCGCGAGTTGATCGCGTCGATCCCGCCGGGCACGGTGTCCACCTACGGCGACATCGCCGCCATGGCCGGGGCCTCCACGCCCCGCCTGGTGGGCCGCATCCTCGGCGAGGACGGCCACGACCTGCCCTGGCACCGGGTCCTGCGCGCGAACGGCACGCCCGCGCCGCATCTCGTGCACGAGCAGCTGGAGCTGCTGCGCGCGGAAGGCGTGCTCGCGGACGGCCAGCGGGTCAGCATGCGCAAGTACCGCTGGCGGCCGTGACCCGGCGGTTCCTCGAGGTGGCGGCGCGTTCCTCGGCGCTGCGCAGGATGCAGAACTCGGGGTGACCCTCCGGGCCGTCATGATGACCCACCCGGACCGTCCGGCTGCCGGCGATCGTCGGCGATCGCTGCACCCAGACCGCGCAGCCTCTCGACCTCCTCGGCCACGGCGCGACAAGTGGCGCAAGCCAGGTGCATGCGGTTCTGACGGACTTGGGTGGAGATCTTGAGAGACAGGAGCTCCTGCCCTCACCGACGCCGATGCCGACCGTCGTCAGTCGCCGGGTTGGTCCTCCGCGCCGACCGGCAGGTCGAGCACCTGACTCCAGAACGCGGCCAGCTGGCACGGTTCGGCTCGTCCACCGGGTGCTCAGTGCGAGAGGTCACAGGCTGTGAGTGTGCGGCGCCCGGCCCGTCCGGGCCATCGGTTTCCCGGTTACAGGTTCTCGTCCGCCTGGGTGCGGTGGGCCAGGTGTTCCGCGGGGATCTGGCCCAGGCGGCCCGCCTGGAAGTCCTCGAACGCCTCGATGATCTCCTGCCGCGTGTTCATCACGAACGGGCCGTACCGCGCCACCGGCTCGTTGATCGGCAGCGCCGCCCAGCACCAGGATCTCCCAGCCCGTCGGGCTGTTCGCCGGCTGGGTGTCCGCGGCCTGCATCGTCAGCGCGTCGCCGTGGCTGAAGACCGCCAGCTGGCCCTCCTCGACCGGGCGGCGTTCCGGGCCCGACCGTGCCGCGGCCGGACAGCACGTACACCAGCGCGTTGTAGTCCGCCGGCCACGGCATCGCCAGCCGGGCGCCCGGGCTCACCGTCGCGTGCAGGTACGTGATCGGGGTGTGGGTCACGCCCGGGCCGTCGTGGCCGGCCAGCGAGCCGGCGATCACGCGCACCAGCGCGCCGCCGTCGTCGCTGGACAGGAGCGTCGCGTCGGCGGCGCCGATGTCCTGGTAGCGCGGGGTGGTCATCTTCTTCGCGCGCGGCAGGTTGACCCACAGCTGCACGCCGTGGAACAGGCCGCCCTTCGCGACCATGTCCTGCGGCGGCACCTCGTTGTGCAGGATGCCGGCGCCGGCGGTCATCCACTGCGTCGCGCCGTCGGTGATCAGGCCGCCGCCACCGATCGAGTCGGTGTGCTCGAACGCGCCGTCGATCATGTAGGTCACGGTCTCGAAGCCGCGGTGCGGGTGCCACGGCGCGCCCTTCGCCTCGCCGGGGCCGTACTCGACGGCGCCCATGTGGTCCAGCAGCAGGAACGGGTCGGCCAGCGCCAGGTCGACGCCGGGGAACGGGCGGCCGCACCTGGAAGCCCTCGCCCTCGAGGAACCGCTGCGCGGTGACGACCCGGCCGACGCCACGCCAGGCGGTGTCCGGGCACGGACAGCTCCGGCAGGCGGGGCAGGGTCAGCGTGTCCGCGGTGATGGCCGGCATGACACCCTCCTCAGGTCAGGTGATGAGCCTATGCCCGCACCAAGGTAGTTGCACCCTCAATTATTCCCGGGAGGACCTCGATGAGCCTGGCCGGCGCGGCAGCTCGTGGGCACCTGGGTGGCGGGCTCGGCGACGACCGGCACGCTCGCGGTGCTGTTCACGCTCGACCGCGGCCTCGCTGCCGGTCCAGCCGCTGGACGACGCATGCCGCCCATCTCGCGTGCTCGGCGTGCTCGGCATGCTCGCCGCGCTGTTCGCCGCGCTCGGGCTGCTCGCGTGGGGCACGGCTCGAGGTCACCTGGCTGCCGCGCGACGGGCCGCGGCGGGACGCTGTGGGTGCTGGCCGTCGGCGCCGGCGGGCTGGCCGGCTGGGGCTACGCGGCCGCGGCGACGTTCGCCGGGGAGTTCTCCGCTCAGGCGCAGCTGGTGCTCGGCTACGCGCGGGCGGGTTGCCGTTCGCGCTCGTCGCGGCGATGTTGCTGGCGCCGGCGCGGGTCAACGCCGCCGCGCTCGGGGTCACGGTGGTGCTGCTGGTGGCCGGCGCGGTCGATCATGCACGGCGAGCCGCTGCGGGTGTGCGCCGAGCTGCTGTGCCGGCTGCTCGGGCCGAGCCTCACAGTTCGGTGATCTGGTGCGCGGCGCGCTCGAGGCCGCGCAGCGACTGCTCGGTGGAGTGCGGGTGCAGGGCGTGCACGGCGAGGCGGAACAGCAGCGCGTGCAGCAGGACCTGCGGCCACTCCGGCAGGTGCGACCAGCGGCGCAGGATGCCGTCGTCCGCGCCGCCCCAGGCGAGCGCGTCGACGACGACCACGGCGGCGGCCCACTCGGCGGGCCGGTGGTAGGCGGTGAAGTCGATCAGGCCGGGAGCCGCGTCGCCGTCGAAGAGGACGTTGCCGAACAGGTCGCCGTGCACGACCTGGGGCCGCAGGCCGAGCGGCTTGCGCGAGCCGGCGAGGACGTCGAACAGCCGGCCGCCGAGCGACTGCGTCGAGGGGCGCCTCCTCGGTGCCGGCGGCGGCGCGGTCGGCCATGGCGAACACGTCGACGCGGGCGCTGAGGAACCGCGGCACCTTCAGGTCGGCGGTGGCCTTGTGCAGCCGCAGCGACGCGGCGACGACCTCGTCGTAGCGTGGTTCGGGCCGGCCCTCGACGTGGCGGAACGCCGCCCAGCCGCCGACGACCCAGCGGCCGTCGCTGGCGCGCACGGGACGGCCGATGCGCAGCTCGGGAACCTGCAGGTCGCCGAGGGTCTGCGCGACCCAGGACGCCTCGGCCGGATTGGTGATCGGCCGCAGCGCGATCTCACCGCACCGCCACTGGGGTCCGGCCTCGACGAGCTCCGGCTCGATCTCCTTGACACCGAAGGCCGCGCGCACGTGCAGGGGCGGTGGGGACGCACTCACGACACCGCACGCTACCGGCTCGACGGCCGATCGACGGACAGGCGGCCTCCGGCCCCCGAAAACCAGCCTATCGGCGGGGTCCGCCAATCCCGGCTGCCGCAAGCAAATCTGTGGACGTACCCGCGAGTTGTGGATAGCCGCACGGGGGGTCCCCTGAATTCCACTCTAGTCGCGGGGACGGACAGTTCTGGGGCGCGCGCAGCCGCCTTGTGGATGTACCCATGAGTTGTGGATAGCCGGACGGGGGTCCCCTGATTTCCAGCGTAGTCGCGGGGGCCGACGATTCCTGACGCGCGCGGCCGCCTTGTGGATGTACTCGCGAGTTGTGGATAGCCCGACGGGGGTCCCCTGAATTCCAGCGTAGTCGCAGGGACCGACGAATCCGGGGCGTGCGCGGGTGCCTGTGGACAAGTGGTGAGGGGCGCCCGGGTGAGCGTGGCTCACCCGGGCGGCACGCTCAGTAGGTCGGCAGGCTCGGGTCGACGTCGCTGGCCCAGCCCAGCACGCCGCCGCCCACGTGCACCGCGTCCGCGAAGCCGGCCTTGTGCAGTGCGGCCAGCGCCTCCGCGGACCGGCCGCCGGACTTGCAGTGCAGCACGATCGGCTTGTCCTGCGGCAGCTCGGACAGCGCCTCGCCGGACAGGATGCGGTCCTTCGGGATCAGCACCGCGCCGGGGATCTTCACGATCTCGCACTCGTGCGGCTCGCGGACGTCGATCAGCGCGAAGTACTCGCCCCGGTCGAACTTCTCCTTCAGCTCGCGCGGGGTGATCGTGTGACCGGCCGCCGCCTGCTGGGCGTCGTCGGACACCACGCCGCAGAACGCGTCGTAGTCGATCAGGCCCTCGATCGGCTTGGTCTCCGGGTCCTTGCGGATCCTGATGGTCCGGTACGACATCTCCAGCGCGTCGTACACCATCAGCCGGCCCAGCAGCGGCTCGCCGATGCCGGTCAGCAGCTTGATCGCCTCGGTCACCATGATCGAGCCGATCGACGCGCACAGCACGCCCAGCACGCCACCCTCGGCGCACGACGGGACCATGCCCGGCGGCGGCGGCTCGGGGTAGAGGTCGCGGTAGTTCAGGCCCTGGCCGTCCGGCGCGTCCTCCCAGAACACGCTCACCTGGCCCTCGAACCGGAAGATCGAGCCCCAGACGTACGGCTTGCCGAGCAGCACCGCGGCGTCGTTGACCAGGTAGCGGGTGGCGAAGTTGTCCGTGCCGTCCAGGATCAGGTCGTAGTCGCGGAAGATGTCCAGCGCGTTGTCCGAGGTGAGCTGCTCCTGGTGGAGGTTCACCGTGACGAACGGGTTGATCTCGGCCACCGACTCCTTGGCCGACAGCGCCTTGGGCTTGCCGATGTCGGACTGCCCGTGGATCACCTGGCGCTGCAGGTTGGACTCGTCCACGATGTCGAAGTCGACGACGCCGAGCGTGCCGACACCGGCCGCGGCCAGGTACAGCAGCGCGGGGCTGCCGAGCCCGCCGGCGCCGACCACCAGCACCTTGGCGTTCTTCAGCCGTTTCTGACCGTCCACCCCGACGTCCGGGATGATCAGGTGCCGGCTGTAGCGGGCGACCTCCTCCTTGGTCAGCTCCAGAGCCGGCTCGACCAGCGGCGGCAAGCTGCCTGCCATGGTTCCCTCCTCGACGCGCGATACCCGTGCACCCCAGTTCAACGCAATCGGACCGCCGCGTCTTCCGCTCTCACATCGCGGGACGGGGACTCAGCGGGCCTGCGGGTTGGGCCACGGGTTGTACACGCACGTCTTGCCGTCCGCCCGGACCGGGTCGGTGTAGCCGGCCTTGTCGTTGAGCTGGGCGACGTAGTTGTTGGACACGCCGAACGACTGCTGCATCATCACCGGCGCGAGGCCGCCGTTCTTGGCGCAGCCCGACGTGGTCCTTGCCGAACGCGTGGCCGATCTCGTGGTTGATCGCGTAGATCCGGTAGTTGCCGATGTCGCCGCCGAACGCGACCGCACCGCGCACCCAGCGCGCGAGGTTGATCATCAGCCGGGTCTGGTCGCGCCGCCAGCAGGACGACTCGTACTTGATCGAGTAGCCGCAGTACTCGTCCCGGTGCACGGTGTCCGGGGTGGACAGGCTGATCCGGATGTCGGGGTTGGCGTTGCCGTCGACCCGCTGCACGCTCACCTGGCCGGTCCCGGCCCAGCTGCGCGGGTCGGCCAGCGTGGTGTCGACCAGCGAGGCGAAGGAGTCGTTGCCGCCGTAGGGCTTCAGGTCGATGCCCTGCTCGACCTCGATCGTGTAGGTGAACAGCTGGCCGCCCTTGCCGACCCGCTTGCCGCCGCCGGACAGGACGTCCCACTTGCCCTTGCCCTTCTGCGAGTACGGCGCGCCCTTGGGCAGCTCGGCGGTGGGGATGTTCAGGTTCGGGGGGACCGCGGGCTGCTCGCTGACGTTGACGTTCACGTCGTCGTCGCCGGGCTGGGGCGCCGCGCCGCCGACCGCGGCCTGCCCGGTGGCGGTGCCCTTGTCACCGTCGCCTTGTTGGTCTGCACGAACGCCAGCACGGTGATCGCGATCAGCACGGGGATCGCGTAGATCCGCCAGCCGTACGTCGCCAGGACGCCTCCCAGACCACGCTTGCGGGGACGGCGTCTGCGCTGCTCACCCCGGGTCGGCTGGTCGGTGGGACGCCACGACGCGGCGAGAGGCTGCGCCGGGGTCCGGCGCGCCCCGGACCGGTACCGTTCCTGGGTCGCCCGCTTGGTCACGGGAACCAGGGTGCCATAGTTCTGCCGCTTACCTGGTGTCCAGGTGATCTGGTCACCATTCGCCGGCCTCCACCCGCTCCCACATCCCGAGCACCGCGCGGGCCACCGTGCCAGGTCGTTCCATCTGCGAGACGTGCCCGGTGTTGGGCAGCACGAGCAGCCGGCCGCGGGGCAGCAGCTGGGCGGTCCGCGGCGCCTTGCGCACCGTGACCAGCTTGTCCTTGGCGCCCCAGACGACCAGCGTCGGCGCGGAGATCGTCGGCGCGATGCTCCACAGCGAGCGCGACCGCGGCGCGAGCCAGGTGCGGAACAGGCCGACCGTGCTGCGGGCGAGCGCCGGGTTGGACCACACCAGCCGCTCGCGCTCCACGAACTCGTCGGCCGCCTCGCGCCGGCGCGACTCCGGAATCCGGTCGGGCTCGGCGAAGCAGAGGGTCAGCAGGCGCATGACGCGGCGGTCGACGTCCTCGCGGGCCATGCTGCGGCGCACCGGCGGGCCGACGACCGGCAGGTACGCGACCGCGAGCCGCGGGTCGGACATCCGGGAGAAGTACGGGCGCAGGTCGGGCATCGCCGGCGAGATCAGCGTCAGCGTGCGGACCAGCTCGGGGTGGCGGGAGGCGACCAGCATCGAGATCGCGCCGCCCATCGAGTTGCCGAACAGGTGCACCGGGCCGGCGTCCAGACCGCGGACGAAGCGGGCGACGGTGTCGGCGTGCGCGGGCATCGAGTAGTCGAAGTGCCGCGGCGGCTCGGTGCGGCCGAACCCCGGCAGGTCCAGCGAGATGCCCGGCACGCGGCCGGCGAGCTGGCGCGGACAGGTCGGTCCAGTTGGTCGCGGAGCCGCCGAGTCCGTGCACGTAGACCGCGGTGGCGCCGGCGTCGGAGGGGCCGGGCGTGCGCCGCACGTGCAGGGTCACGCCGCCGGAGGTCTCGTCGGCGCCGGGCCAGGGCGGGATCGACATGTCGACCGGCGGCAGCGCCGCGTCGGACAGCGGAACGTGGGTCAGCGGAGGCCTGGTCGCGGCGCTGGGGCTCATCCATCCAGTATCCGTGAGCGCGCGGACCGTCGCGGATCGGCGTTACCGACGAGTAAGGTCAGGTTCACCCGCACGGGCTGGTGACCCCGGCCCGGAAGGAGTGGACGCGCGTGGGAGGCGGCATGTCGGAGACGATGCAACACGGGGGCCTCGCCGGGCAGGCCCAGGCGAACAGGGCGGCACGGCTGCCCCGCACGGCGCGGCGGGCGCAACTGCTCGATGCCGCGCAGGACGTGTTCGCGGCCAACGGGTACCACGCGGCGGCGATGGACGAGATCGCCGAGCGGGCCGGGGTGTCGAAGCCGGTGCTGTACCAGCACTTCCCGGGCAAGCTCGAGCTCTACATGGCGTTGCTGGAGATGCACGTCGACGAGCTGATCGAGCGCGTCACGGACGCGATGGAGTCGACGACGGACAACAAGCTGCGCGTGCAGAACGCGGTGGCCGCGTACTTCGACTTCGTCGACGGCGAGAGCCAGGCCTACCGGCTGGTGTTCGAGTCGGACCTGCGCGGCGAGCCGGCCGTCCAGGCCGCCATCGACCGCGGCACGGACGCGTGCGTCCGCGCGATCACCGCGACGATCACCGCGGACGCGGGCCTGGACGAGGAGCGCGCGTCGCTGCTGGCGGTGGGCCTGGTGGGCATCAGCCAGGTGGCGGCGCGGTCGTGGCTGGCGAACAACCGGTCGATGGCCAAGCACGAGGCCGTCGCGCTGATCTCGACGCTGGCGTGGAAGGGCATCGGCGGCGGCTACCCGCTGCAGAACACCTGACACCGCCCCGGGCATGGGGTTCTGGCCTGGCATCGCCGCCCAGGTCATCGCGGGCTCGATCATCGCGCTCGTGGTGGCCACCCTGGCCGTGCTCGTGACCAACAGGTATGCCGCCAGGCGCGCGGAGGCGCAGGCGCACCGGGAACGCGATATGGCCGCGGCAGCGGAGTTCTACCGCACACACGGGGCTTTCTTCGCGGTGTGGAAGGCGTGGGAGTTCCACTCACTCCCGGAGCGGGACGGAAGCGGCCCGGTGCCACCGACCCAGCAGCGACGTGCGGAGCTCATCGAGAAGGCCGCCATCGTCGAAGGGGCCTATGAGTCTTTGATCGTGCGCATCGCGCTGGAACACGACCTTCACGCCGACGAGGCCGCCGCGCTGTGGAGCCTGCGATTCGCGTTCAAGCAGCTCCGGCGGTCGATGCGGGCCGGAACCGTGCTGGCGTGGTGGCGCGACGGCAACCCGGCGGACCTGGGGAACCGCGAGTACCGGGCCTTCAAGGCCCTCGTCGCGATGGTCGCGAACATCCTGACCGGCTCCAACCGGAAGCCACCGCCGGCCGAGCCGCGGGACCGGGCGGCCGTGTTGAGCGAGATCACCGGCACCGGTACCGCTTTCACCGACGACGCCAGGTTTGTCGACCTCATCACGATCGAGCAGGAACGACGGTCGAATCCGCAGGAAACGTCGCGGACCGGGTGGGAGTGGCTCGTCATCGCCGAACACGTTGCCGTTCGGGGGGCGTTCCGCCAACAGGAGTAACGTTCCCAGGATGTCCGGCCCTACTGACAGCGACAGCACCGGGGACGCCAGACGCGACCGGTGGCGGTCGCATCGGGCGGCGCGGCGGGCGGAGTTCGTCGACGCGGCCATGCGGGCGCTCGCCGAGCACGGGCCCGACGTCGGGATGGACCACATCGCCGCGGAGGCCGGGGTCACCAAGCCCGTGCTGTACCGCCACTTCACCGACAAGGCCGACCTGTTCGTCGCGCTCGGGCAGCGCGGTACCGAGATCCTCTTCGACCGGCTGATCCCCGCGATGAACAACGAGGAGGCGCCGGTCCCCCGCATCCGCAAGAGCCTCGACGCCTTCTTCTCGACCGTCGAGGAGCACCCGAACCTCTACCGCGTCCTCGTCCGCCGCTCGTTCGCCAAGGCCACCGTCGAGCAGGACATCGTCGCCGAGGACAAGGAGCTCATCGCCAACGCGCTGTCCGCCCTGCTCGGCGACTACCTGCGCTCGCTGGACATGGACTCCGGCGGCGCCGAGCCGTGGGCACACGGGATCGTCGGCATGGTGCAGAACGTCTCCGAGTGGTGGCTCGAGCGCCGCTCGATGAACCGGGACGCCGTCGTCGAGTACCTGACGCAGATCATCTGGTCCGCGATCGACGGCTTCACCCGCGCGCAGGGCATCGTCCTCGACCCGAACAAGCCGCTCGAGGTCAACAAGGTCGTCAAGCTGCGCGCCGAGGGCCCCGAGTCGTCAGCCGGCTGACGGCCTGCGACTCACGTCGCGAAGCCCACCCGGCGGCTGTCGGCCGTCCCGATCTCCACGTACGCGACCCGCGCGGACGGCACCACGAACCGGCGGCCCTTGTCGTCGACCAGGCTCAGCGTGCCGGCGGAGTCCTTCAGCGCGGCCGCGACGAGCGACTCGATCTCGTCGGGTGACTGCGTGCTGTTGAGCACGATCTCCCGCGCGGTGTCCGCGACTCCGACCTTGACCTCCACGAAGACCTCCGCATCGAAAACGTACGTTGGACCACAAGGCTACTGACCCTGTTCCGAAGCTCAACCCGTGGCTGGCCGAACCACCCCGCATCTTCGAAACAGGGTCATCCGAGTCCCAGCGCGGTCATCCGCCTGCCATGTGCCTGCTGCAACCGCCGGAACAGCGCCGCGATTCCCGCGAGGTCGCCGGTGCCGCTGACGATCAGCTCGGCGAGCCCGTCCCGCTCGGCCACCACGTACTGCGCCTGGGTCAGCGCCTCGCCGAGCAGCCGCCTGCCCCACAGGGTGAGCCGGTCGCGCACGGTCCGGTCCCGCTCGATCGCCGACCGGACCTCGCGCTCGGCGAACGCCGAGTGCCCGGTGTCGGCGAGCACCTCGACCACGAGCGTGCCGGTCTCCTCGTCGACCCAGTTGGCGATCTCGCGGTACAGGTCGGCCGCGAGCCCGTCGCCGACGTACGCCTTCACCAGCGACTCCAGCCACGACCGCGGCGCGGTCGACGCGTGCCAGGTGTCGAAGTGCCCGATGAACGGCCGCATGGCGTCCTGCACGTCCACGTCGTGCTCGGCGAGGAACCGCTCGATCCGCGTGTAGTGGCCGATCTCCGCGGCCGCCATCGCGGACAGTGCGGCACGTCCGGGCAGCGTGGGGGCCGTGCGCGCGTCCTCGGAGAGCCGGTCGAAAGCGGAGAGCTCGCCGTAGGCCAGCACCCCGAGCAGGTCGACGATCCCCGGGTCGATCGCCTGTACCGACGCACCGCTCGCTCATGAGCCCAGAGACTATCCGCGAGCCCGACGCAGGTAGACTGGCCAGGACGCGAGCTTTCGAAAGCCGCGTACAGAGGGTGTGCGCGCCTCGCCGGCCCTCCCGCACCACGAGGTGCGGTCGAGCGGCCCGTCCAGGGCGGAGCGCGCTGGACCAAGGGAGAGAAGCTCATCAACAACACATCCGAAGTGGACCCGGTCGAGCTGGAACACAGCGAGGCCGGCGTCCCTGAAACAGACACGTCTCATCCGCTCCAGGCCGGCGCCCCCGTCCGCGACGACTCCCCCACGTTCGCCGAGTTCGGCATCCGGCCGGAGATCGTCAAGGCCCTGTCCGAGGCCGGCATCGAGCGAACCTTCGCGATCCAGGAGCTGACGCTGCCGCTGGCACTGGCCGGCGAGGACGTCATCGGGCAGGCCCGCACCGGCACCGGCAAGACGCTGGGCTTCGGCGTGCCGCTGCTGCAGCGCATCACCACCCCGGGCGACGGCACCCCGCAGGTGCTGGTCGTCGTGCCGACCCGCGAGCTGTGCCTGCAGGTCACCCGCGACATGGCCGACGCGGGCAAGTACCTCGGCGCGCGGGTGCTGTCCATCTACGGCGGCCGCCCGTACGAGCCGCAGATCGAGGCGCTGCGCAAGGGCGTCGACGTCGTCGTCGGCACCCCGGGCCGGCTGCTCGACCTGGCCGAGCAGCGCCACCTGGTGCTCGGCAAGGTCGGCGCGCTGGTGCTCGACGAGGCCGACCGCATGCTCGACCTGGGCTTCCTGCCCGACATCGAGCGGATCCTGCGGATGGTCCCCGACGAAGCGGCACACGATGCTGTTCTCGGCCACCATGCCCGGCCCGATCATCACGCTGGCCCGCACGTTCCTGCGCCAGCCGACGCACATCCGCGCCGAGGAGAACGACGCCGGCGCGATCCACGAGCGCACCCACCAGTTCGTCTACCGGGCGCACGCGCTGGACAAGATCGAGATCGTCGCCCGCGCGCTGCAGGCCGAGGGCCGCGGCCTGACGATGATCTTCAGCCGCACCAAGCGAACCGCCCAGAAGGTCGCCGACGACCTCGAGCGAGCGCGGCTTCGCGGTCGCCGCCGTGCACGGTGACCTCGGCCAGGGCGCCCGCGAGCAGGCGCTGCGCGCCTTCCGCGCCGGCAAGGTCGACGTGCTGATCGCCACCGACGTGGCCGGTCGCGGCATCGACATCGAGGGCGTCACGCACGTCATCAACTTCCAGTGCCCCGAGGACGACGGCACCTACGTGCACCGCATCGGCCGCACCGGCCGGGCCGGCCGCGAGGGCGTCGCGATCACGCTCGTCGACTGGGACGAGGAGCCGCGCTGGAAGCTGATCAGCGACACGCTCGGCCTGGACATCCCGGAGCCGGTGGAGACCTACTCCACCTCCGAGCACCTGTTCGCCGACCTCGGCATCCCGGCGGGCTCGACCGGCCGGCTGCCGCTGGCCAAGCGGACCCGCGCCGGGCTCTCCGCGGAGCCGGAGGAGGACCTCGGCGGCAGCAAGGGCCGCGGCCGGCGGCCGCACCGCGGTGGCGTCAAGACCGGCGTCGTGACAGGGCGACGGCGACCGGCCGCGCACGACCGACGGCGACAGCGGCGAGCCCAGGCAGCGGCGCCGCCGGCGGCGCAGCCGGGGCGGCGAGAGCCAGCAGGCCGAGCAGGCCGCCGAGACCACGAGCACCTCGCCGGGCACCTCGCCGGCCAGCCGGTCCGACCGGCCGGCGCGCCAGCGGCGGCGCAGCCGCGGCGGCGTCGACGCGCCGGGCGAGACACCGAACGCGAGCGAAACAGCGCCTTCGGCAGACTGACACCTCGTGACGCACCACATCGGGGACGAGGACGTGCTCGACGGGGGCACGCGAACCGGACGAGCGGGAGCCGGCGAGCGCTCCCGCTTCACCCGCAAGCGGGACGTGCTCGTCGCGGCGCTCATCGCGGTCGCCGCGCTGGTCGTCGGGCTCCTCGTGTGGCAGTCCAGCGACATCCGCGCGACGTCGTCGCGGACCTACGCCGGCCCGGCGCCCTCACCGGCCGCGCCGACGGCGTTCCCGCCCTCGCTCGGCGAGTCGTGGCGGGCGACGAGCCCGGCCACGCCGCGAGCCGGTCGACGGTGGGCCCGGCGGTGGTCACCGGCAACGGCGGCGAGGTCGCCGGCCGCGACCCGGTCAGCGGCAAGGTCCGCTGGCGCTACACCCGCGACCTGCCGCTGTGCACGCTGGCCGCGGCGTGGTCGATGGCGGTCGCGGTGTACGAGAAGACGGACAACCTGCTGCCGGCGGGCGACCCGCGCGCGGCCGGCGGCTGCAGCGAGGTGACCGCGCTCGACCCGGCCACCGGCAAGCGCGGCAAGCAGCCGCAGCCGGGCGAGGAGCGGGACAAGCCCGACGGCGGCCAGCGCAACTCCGACGCCGAGCTCGGCACCCGGCTGCTGTTCGACGGCAGCTACGTCGACGACCACCGGCGACCGGCTGCTGACGACGTGGCGCTCGGACCTGGTGCAGACCATGGAGTACGGCCAGGTGCCGGCGCTGGTGAACCCCGGACAAGCAGCCGCGCACCGGATGCGAGTACCACACGATCGCGGTCGTGCAGGGCCGGATCGCGGTCGTCGAGGACTGCCCGGACGACGACGACGACCGGCTCACCGTGTACCGCGCGACCGGCAACAACGACTCGGAGAAGCCCGAGGTCGTGGCCAGCGTCGGGGTCGCCGAACGGCGCGCGGGTGGTCGCGATGACCGACCAGTGCCGGCTCAACCCGGACGACGAGGAGGACGTGCAGCAGTGCACGGCGGTCGTCGCGCCCGACCCGGCGCGGCTGCTCGTGCTGAACGAGAAGGGCGAGCAGGTCGCCGAGCTACCCGCTGTCACTGGGCCCGGGTGACCTCGACCGACCAGCCCGCCGACCACGTCGTGCCGACGACCCGCACGCCGGTCGCGGTCTACTGGTACACCGGCTCGCGCACGATCGCGCTGTCCGCGGCCGACCTGAGTCCGCTGTGGACGGTGGACGGCACGCTCGGCCCGGGCACCATGTTCGCCGGCCAGATGCTGGTCCCGGTGCACGACGGGCTGCGCGTGCTGCGAGCCGGCGAACGGCGAGCCGGTCGGCACGCTGCCGGTGAACCGCGACGGCTACACCGGCCCGGTGACGATGTCGACGCTCGGTCCCATGGTGTACGAACAGCGTGGTGACACGTTGGTGGCCATGCGCTGAAATCCTCACGCACTGTCACAGTTCACTCGCTCTGTACAGCGACTCGAGCGCGTCGTGAGGCACACTCGATAGTGTGAGCCTCCCGCCGTCGCAGATCAGCCCGCATCGAGGTGGCCGGGTCGATCTGCCCGGCCGGTACGGCCCGATCGCCGCGTTGCACGCCCGCACGCCGACCACGGGTCACCCGCCGCCCACGGCGCTTCTGGTGCCGGGCTACACGGGGTCCAAAGAGGACTTCGCGCCGCTGCTCGACCCGATCACCGACGCGGGCTTCGACGCGATCGCGATCGACATGCCGGGCCAGTACGAGTCGGCCGGGCCGGACGACGAGGAAGCGTACCTGCCGGCGGCGCTCGGCATGGTCATCGCGGAGCTGGTCGGCAAGCTCGCGGCCGAGGGCAACCAGGTGGTGCTGCTCGGGCACTCCTACGGCGGCCTGGTGGCGCGCGGTGCGGTGCTGGCCGGCGCGCCGGTGGCCGGGCCTGACGCTGATGGGCACGGGCCCGGGCGAGCTGCCGGACGGCCTGCGCCGCCAGACGCTGGACCTCGGCGAGCCGGCGATGCGCGAGCACGGCATCGAGGCGGCGCAGCGGATGCGCGAGCAGCTGGACGCGATGCACCCGCCGAGCGGCCGGTGGTACGCCGCCGGAGCTGTCGGCGCTGCTGCGGGAGCGGTTCGTGCGGTCGCAGCCGGCGGCGCTGCTGGGCAAGGCGCGCGCGCTGCGCTCGGAGCCGGACCTGGTGTCGTCCCTGGCGCGGACCCTGCACACGGGCGGCATCCCGTGCCTGGTGGTCTGCGGCGAGGGCGACGACGCGTGGTCGGTGTCCTCGCAGCGCGACATGGCCGACCGCCTGGACGCCGACTTCGCCGTGATCCCCTGGCGCGGCGCATTCCCCCAACACGGAGAACCCGCCGGAGCTGCTGGCCACGCTGATCCCCACCCTGGCGGTCGCTGGCTCGCGTCGACGACTCGACGGCGGTCAGGACCACCACAGGAGCCACATCGTCACTCCGGTGATCGCCACCACCGCGACCGCCGCCAGGCCGGCCAGCCAGCCCCGGTTGCGGTCCGCGACCCGCTGGACCAGCACCGCCAGCACTGCCGCGCCCAGGTGGCCGCCGACCATCGTCGCGCCGGGGCCGGGCATGTCACGGATCCAGGCGAGCACCTGGAAGACGAGCACGACGATCGCGAGCACCGACAGGCCCACCGCCAGCGCGCCGGCCAGCTCGCGGGCGAAGCCGCCGCGGGCGCGCGGTGCGGAGCCGATCGCGCCGACGAGCCAGGGCCACCGTCGTGGCGTCGGAAGTCGCCATGGGCACCGTGGGCGAGTTCATCGGTTCTGACACGGGTCATCCCTTCACCTCGTCGGCGCGAGCGAGCAACGCCCACGGCTCGGCCTGCGGGCCGGCGGCCTGCCCCTCGGGGCAGCTGCGCCGAAAGTCGCACCAGGCACACTGCCGGCCGACCTGCGGCGGGAACAACACATCCGGGTCGCCACCCGCGTTGAGGGTATCCGTCGCCAGGTTGAACTCGTCGGCCGCCTCCTCGGCGCGCTCCCGCTGCCTGGTCAGCGACTCCTCGGTGTGCTCCCACGCCGCCACCGTCCCCGCTCGGCAGGTGGTGCAGCTCCACCCGGCGGCACGGCCGGCGCAGCGTGCGCCGCGCGGCCAGCGCGTACAGCGCGAGCGCCTGCGAGGAGCGGGCGTCGTCGGTGGTCAGGGCCGCGCGGCCGGTCTTGTAGTCGACGATCACCAGCTCGCCGTCGCGCTCGTCGATGCGGTCGACCCGGCCCTCGGCGACGATCGTGCCGATCGGGGCGGACACCCAGCGCTCGAGGCCGATCGGGTCGTCGGTGACGTCGATGCTCCGCGACGTAGTCCGCCACCCACGTCGGCCGCCAGGTCGCGGTAGGTCGCCGCCTGGACCGGGCCGGCGAAGCCCTCGTCGTTCCAGTGCTGGCCGACCAGCGCGGCCGCGGCCGCGGGCGTGCGCTGGCGCACCGGCAGCTCGAAGAACGCCCGCAAGCGCGTTGTGCACCACCGCGCCGAGCGTGCTGTGCGCGTACGCGCCCCCGCGCGGCGGCGTCGGCCGGTCGAGGTAGGCCATCCGGAACCGGCGCGGGCAGTCCATCCAGGTCGACAGCCGCGACGGCGTGACCTTGATCAGCTTGCGCGGCATCGCGTCGAACCCGAGTTGCACGCCGTCAACCGTAGAGCAGCCCACCGACACTCAGGCGCCGCCCACGAAACCCGCGCACCGAGTCCGCGATCAGCTGCACGGCGATGGCGGCGAGCAGCAGGCCGGCGATCTTGGCCAGCAGCGTGATGCCGCTGTCCTTGATCACCCGGATCAGCGCGCCCGAGTACCGCAGGCACAGCCACAGCACCAGGTGCACGGCCAGGATCGCGAGCCGCGAGCGCCACGTACGAGCCCGGCCCGGCCGTCGGCCTGGCGGACGAACACGATCGTCGCCGCGATCGCGCCCGGGCCGGCCAGCAGCGGCGTGCCGAGCGGCACCAGCGCCACGTTGACGTCGTCGACCGCCTGCGGCTGGTTGGCGTCGCGGCCGGTCAGCAGGTCCAGCGCGATCAGCAGCAGGAGCAGCCCGCCCGCGCCCTGCAGCGCCGGGATGCCGATGTGCAGGTAGCTCAGGATCGCCTCGCCGCCGACCGCGAACAGGCTGATCACGCCCAGCGAGACCAGCACCGCCTGGCGCGCGGCCCGCATCCGGGCCGGGCCGCGAGCGGCGGCCGACGAGGCTCAGGAACACCGGCACCGTGCCCGGCGGGTCCATGATCACCACGAGCGTGATCGTGACCTCGGCGAACAGCCGGACGTCGAAGAGACTCACGAGCCGCGACGATCTCGACGCCGGTGGCCCGCTCGGCGATCGCGTCCAGCATCTCCGGCGCGGTGGTCTCCTCGCCGAGCGCGGATGACCTTGTTCGTGCCGTGGTAGTCGCTCGAGCCGGTCATGATCAGCCCGAGGTCGTCGGCCAGGGCGCGCAGCCGGGCGCGCGCCGTCCTCGTCGTGGTCGGGGTGGTCCACCTCGAGGCCGCCCAGCCCGATGCCGGCCAGCTCCTTGATCACCTCGGCGGTGATCGTCGGGCCGCGGTGGTGGGCGAACGCGTGCGCGAGCACGGTCACGCCGCCGGCGCCGGCGATCATCTCGATCGACGACTCGACCGGCGTCCGCGAGCTGGGCACGTAGTACCGCCCGCGGTCGTTGAGGTAGCTCGCGAACGCCTCGTCCACAGTGGACACGACGCCGGCGCGGACGAGCGCCATCGCGATGTGCGGGCGGCCCGGCGGTCGCGTCCTCCGGCAGGTCGGCCAGCAGCGTCGTCGGCGTCGACCGGGAGGCCGTCGGCGGCCATCCGCCCGGCGATCGTGGCGAGGCGCGGTGCGCCGCTCGGCCCGGGTCCGCGCGTGCTCGGCGACGACCGCCTCGGCCTCCGGGTCGAACAGGTAGGCCAGCAGGTGCACGGTGCAGTGCCCGCCGCGGCCGTCCGGGCTCAGGCAGGACAGCTCGGCGCCGCGGACCAGCCGCAGCCCGGCCGGCAGCGCGGCGACCGCCTCGGCCCAGCCGGAGGTGGTGTCGTGGTCGGTGATCGCGACGGCGTCGAGCCCGGCGGCCGCCGCGTTGGCGACGAGCTCGGCCGGGGTGTCGGTGCCGTCCGACGCGGTCGAGTGGGTGTGCAGATCGATCCTCACGGTCCCCATTGAACGTGAGGGGTCCGGATCAGCCGCACCACCGGCTTGCGCTTGGCCAGCCGCTGCGCCTTGATCATCGAGAAGCGGGCCTTCTGCGCTTCCTTGTCACCGAAGACCAGCTCGGAGATGGCGTCGTAGACCTGCTCGGCCTTGGGCAGGTACGCCAGCCGGTTCAGCGCCTGGATCTGACCGGCCGACTCGACGATCATCGTGCCGTAGCCGAGGATCCGGCCCATGAACGGCCGCTCGTAGGTGAGGTCGGTGACCTTGCTGATCGGCATCATCAGCACCTTCGTGGTGATGATGCCGGTGGTCATCATCATCCGCTGGTCCGTGACGACGATCCGTTCGACCCACCAGATCAGCACCAGGTAGGCGAACCGCAGGACGACGAACAGCGCGGCGTACCAGAGGATGTTCTGCAGCAGCCACATGGACGGCGGCAGCAGGTAGGAGACCATCACAGCGACCGCGAGCAGCGCGACCGCCTCGAACACGTCCCAGGCCAGGCACGCCCAGTGCAGGCGCACCCGGATGACCCGGCGCTCGGAGTCCAGCAGGTACTCGTCGGGATCGCGTGGCGCGAACATGGTTCGACGTTACTCGGATCAGGTCTGGAAAACCGAGCGAACGAACGTGATCACCGCTTCGGCGGCGTCCTTGAGTGTGTTGAGGATGGACGTCACGAGCGCCGCGGACTGGACTGGTTGGGTCACCAGGAAGAACACAATCAACGCCGCGCCGGAAATTATCAGAACCTTCTTGACATTCACCGCGAGCTACTCCGTGTCCCACGCGTTCCGTGATCGTCGGTTGTTGAACGAAAACCCTGAAACACTTGTACCGCACGGCGCTCGAGAACGGGAGGGGAGTCCCGCTCTTGGGGCAGAGCAGCGGTGTGGTACGGCGATTTGGCTACGCTGTGTGCCCGTGACAGGTGCGCACATTCCGATGATCAGGTGTGTCGGGGCGATCGTGCATGACGCTGCGGGACGATTGCTGCTGATCAAACGCGGCCACGCACCCGGCGCGGGCCTGTGGTCGCTCCCCGGCGGGCGCGTCGAACCGGGCGAAACGGACACACAGGCCGTGATTCGAGAGCTTCTCGAGGAGACCGGGCTGTCGATCCGGCCGGGTTCACTCGTCGGCCGGGTCGAGCGGCCGGCGCCGGCGGGGGTGTACGAGATCTTCGACTACGCGGCGACCGTCGACGGGCGGCACGCTGCGGGCCGGCGACGACGCGGCCGGTGCGGCTGGGTGAACCGGGCGGAGTTCGACGGGCTGGCCGGGCGCGGCGAGCTGGTCGAACTGCTGGCGCAGACACTGCGGGACTGGGACGTGCTGCCGAGGGGCTAGGTGAGCCACTCCATGCGCTCGCCGTGCCAGGCGGTCCTCGCCAGCGCGCTCGCCACGGGCTTGCCGCCGGACCAGCGGACCAGACCCAGCACGCCGAACGTCTGCTCGCCCTCGCCCGTGCGCAGGTCGTCGCGGCCCGGGAGCAACGGCTCCAGGGCCGCCGTGTAGCCCTCCTGGCTCACCCACCACAGCGGCCGGGTCGCGGCGAGGTCGCCGAGCGCGGCCAGGAACGCCCGGCGGCGCTCCTCGGTCGAGCAGCCACAGCACGTTGCTCGTCAGCACCACCAGCGGCACGTCGGCGGGGATGCGGGCGGCCACCGCGGCCAGGTCGGTCACCGCGTCGCCCGCGACCAGCTCCGGCGGGGACTTGCGCTGGGCGGCCGCGGCGGCGCCGAACAGGCGCAGCCGCTCGGGCTGGTCGGGCCAGATGCACGCCTCCAGCCACGCGTACTGCTCCTCGTCGGCCAGGTCGACCGGGGCGGTCGTCCAGGCCGAGCTTGGCCACCGTGGACAGCCTCTTCGGGATCGCCGGCAGCGTCGCGCCCGGCGCCAGCGCCAGCGCGCAGTGCAGCCCCACCGTGGCGCGCGCCGGGCCGGCGACGAGCTGGCCGGCCTGCTGGGTCTGGTAGCGGTAGGAGTACGTGTCCATGCCCGAGCAGCAGGCCCGCGCTCGTGCCGACCTCCAGCAGGCCGATCGGCTTGCCCGCCTGCTTCGCGGCGAGCGCCACCGCGGGGTAGAGCAGCGCCGCGCGGCGCACCTCGTTGGTCTGGGTGACCCGGGTGGCGACCAGGTCGCGGACCCGGTCGGCGCGGTCCAGGACGAACGTCCGGAACAGCGGCCAGGTGCCGCCGTCCGGGCCGTAGGTGCCGCCGAGCGACGGGTAGTAGTTCGTCAGCTCGTGGAACGGCTCGGACTGCAGCACCCGGTGCGCCGCGGCGAACAGCAGCGTGGGGTCGCGCCGCGGTGGCGTCGGCCGCGGTGAGCAGGCCGGCGATCTCGTCGTCGTCGGCCGCGTGGCCGGCGAGATGGCTGTACAGCGGGGAGATCGCCGCCGCGTGCTGGTCGGCGAACCACCGCAGACGTCGTCGGATCTCCTCCAGCGTCGCGGCGGCCATGGCGTCTAGTCTGCCGCAGGCACCGGGCGGCCGGGCTGTTCGCCTCCGCGTGCGTCGCCGTAGGACTGCTTGGGCACCATCACCTTGCGACGGAAGACGCACACGACGGTGCCGTCCTGCTTGTAGCCGCGGGTCTCCACGTACACCACGCCCCGGTCGTCCTTGGACCTCGACGGGGTCTTGTCCAGCACCTCGGTCTCGCCGTAGATCGTGTCGCCGTGGAAGGTCGGCTTCACGTGCCGCAGCGACTCGACCTCCAGGTTCGCTATCGCCTTGCCGGAGACGTCGGGCACGGACATGCCGAGCAGCAGCGAGTAGACGTAGTTGCCGACGACCACGTTCTTGCCGAAGTCGGTGGTGTTCTCGGCGTAGTTGGCGTCCAGGTGCAGCGGGTGGTGGTTCATCGTGAGCAGGCAGAACAGGTGGTCGTCGTACTCGGTGACCGTCTTGCCCGGCCAGTGCTTGTAGACCGCGCCGACCTCGAACTCCTCGTAGTAGCGACCGAACTGCACCGTTGCCCTCCCGTGCTGGCCCGCGACCGTCCGAACTCAGCGCAGTCTGCCAGGTGGAGTACTGTGGACAACTGGTGTGTGAGTGACCCCGCACCCTTGACCCGAGGAGGTGAGGACGCGTTGAGCGACCCGCATAACCATGACGGCGCGACTGGCAGCAGTACGACCCGCGTCCCCGCCGCGAGGGTTCGCCACTAGACAGGCAGGCCCGCGTTTCCGGCCGGACGCTCCGGCGCCGGAGCACTCTCTGGCGCGTCGTGACCGACGTCCCCCGCTGGAGGTACACACATGCCTGCAATCCCCTCGCTGGGCGGCCTGAGGGGCCGGTCGAACCGTCGACCGGTCGACCGGCGTGGCCGCCGCGCAGGCCGCGCACGTCATCGACTGCGCGGTGTACGTCGACGGCGAGCGCCTGCCCGGCGTGTGGTCGCACGCCGACGCGGTGGCCGAGGTGCGCAAGCGCCGCGACGGGTTCGTGTGGATCGGCCTGTTCGAGCCGGACGAGGAGCAGATCCAGGGCGTCGCGGACACGTTCGGGCTGCACGAGCTGGCCGTCGAGGACGCGGTGACCGCGCACCAGCGGCCGAAGCTGGACCGGTACGAGGAGACCTTGTTCATGGTCCTCAAGACGGTCCGCTACATCGAGCACGAGTCGCCCACCACGGCCAACGAGATCGTCGAGACCGGCGAGATCATGGCGTTCCTCGGCAAGAACTTCATCGTCACCGTCCGGCACGGCAAGCATTCCGGGCTCGGCGCAGCTGCGCGAGGAGCTGGAGTCCGAGCCCGACCGGCTGCGGATCGGGCCGGCCGCCGTGCTGCACGCGATCGCCGACCGGGTGGTCGACTCCTACCTCGTCGTCAGCGAGTCCTTCGAGAACGACATCGACGTGATCGAGGCCGCGCGTGTTCGCGCCGCGCAGCCCGATCGGCGCCGAGCAGATGTACCTGATGAAGCGGGAGATCCTCGAGCTGCGCCGGGCCGTGATGCCGCTGGCCGTCCCGCTGCGCCGCCTCGCCGAGGGCTACACGCCGCTCGTGCCCGAGCAGGTCCGTTCCTACTTCCGCGACGTCGACGACCACCTCACGACCGTGTCGGAGCGGGTGGCGAGCTTCGACGAGCTGCTGACCACGCTGGTCGACGCGACGCTCGCGAAGATCTCGCTGCAGCAGAACACCGACATGCGCAAGATCACCGCGTGGGCCGCGATCATCGCGGTGCCCACGATGGGGGTCGGCATCGAGGGGATGAACTTCGACTACATGCCCGAGCTGCACTGGCGGTTCGGCTACCCGGTGGTGATCCTCGTGATCCTCGGCGCGTGCCTGATCCTGTACCGAATATTCCGCCGGAACCGATGGCTGTAGCTGGACAGCCCACGAGGTTGTCCAGCGCCCATCACAGGTAACCCACCCCATGCCCTGTCGAGGGAGGTTCCGTCGTGACCCGGCTCTTCACCAACCCACGCTTCTGGATGTTGGCGTTCGTACTCACCTGGCTCACCCTGATCACCGTGCTCATCGCACTGGGACCGACGGTTCCGGACGGCGCGGCCGGCGCGGCTCACTAGCCCGCAAACAGACCACAGACCACAGGCAAGCCTGTGGTCTGTGGTCTGTTTGTCTGCGGAAGATCAGTCGTCGTCGCCGATGACCGGGGACGAGGCCTTCTCCGGCTTGCCGAAGATGTCCGTCGGGTCGCCGACGATGCGGGTGCGCGACTTGTGGTCGCCGCCGCCGCTGCCGTGGCCCATGCCGCCCATCATGCCGCCCATCGGCATCATGCCGCCCCATGCCGCGGGCCGCGCCGCCCGTGCCGCTGCCCGACGTGGCCGCCGCGGCGGCCGTGGTCTCCGGCTTCGGGATCGGGGCCTGCTCGGTCGCCACGGTGTAGCCGCCCGGGCTCATGCCCGAGCCGCTCAGGCCCGAGCTCAGACCGCCGCCGCCACCACCGCCGAAACCGCCCGCCCCGCCGCCACCGAAACCGGACAGCTCGGCCTTCGCCGCGTCCGTCTTCGGGTCCACCGGGGTCTTCGTGTCCGGGGTCTTCGGCGACTCGAAGGACCAGTTCTCCTCCGGGAACGTGTGCGCCATCTTGATCTGCTTGAACGCGTCCGACCCGTCGATGCCCTCGCACAGCTGCACGAACGCCTCGAGCACCTGCCGCACGGCCTCGAACAGCTCCTTCGTCGGCCGGCGCATCACGTCCAGGAACTGGCGGGTCCGCTCGTCGCCCTGCACCGGCATGACCATCGCCTGGGAGGCCGACTGCGCGGTCTCCGCCAGCACCCCGCCCATCTGCTGGACGATCTCGCGAATGCCCTCCGCGGTCACGTCCAGCACGTCGGCCAGGGCGAGCATCGCGTCCGACAGGTCCTGGCCCGCCAGGCCGACCTTCTGCATGTAGTCGATGAACGACGTCGCCGCGTCGCCGTCCCACGCCGCGTCCAGCTTGCCCAGCGGCTGGTTCAGCGCGTCGGTGACCGTGGCCGCCGCGTCGCCGACCTGGCGCCAGCGGTCCGCCTCGGCCTCCAGGTCGCTCCACCGGCCGACGACCGGGGCGAAGTACTCCTCGACCGGGTCCGGCACGCCGAGGTCGCGCGCCAGCCTCGACAGGTAGTCCAGCGGGCTCGAGACCTGGTTCGCCACGTCCTGGCCGTCCGGGCCGCCCGGGCTGCCGCCCTGGTTCCCTTGCGCCGGCACCTCGACGGGCGCCGGCAGGGTCTGCGGCGCCTGGTCGTCGACCGTCGCGGCCGGCTGCTCCTGCGCGATGTACACGACGCGCCTCCTCAGCTGTGCCGGTTGATGGTGGACGCGGTCGACTCGTCGGAGTCGACGTACTTCGTGGTGACCTGCTCGAGGCCGGCCGACGCGGACTCGAGCGCCTCGACCGCCCTGGTCAGCTGGTCGTGCAGGGTCCCGGCGACCGCGGAGTAGGACTCGGTGACGTGCAGCGTGCGGCCGAGCTGGCCGAACGACTCGTCGGTCAGCGGGTCGGCGGCCATCGTCTGCACACCCTCGCCGAGCGCGTCGGCGCTCTTCGCGGCGAGCTGGCCGTAGCCACCGACCCATTCGGCGTCGAACTTGATCCCGCTCACGGGCAGCACCTCTCCGCTGACGGCAGGGACGTCGGTGCTCCGACGATAGGCGAGTCGATCAGGTTCCCGTACCGCCATAAGTCGGGCCGGACCGTGAATAACGGTCCGCTAGTTGCCGCCCGCCTGACCGTCCTCCGCTGTCGTGGTCGGGAACTGGCCACCCTCGTACGGCACCGAGTCGTAGCTCTGCTTGACCTCCCGGGCGTCCATGTTCGCCCCGTTCGGCAGCAGGTTCAGGATCGCGATCGGCGCCGGTCTCTGGCCGTCGAGGCCGAGGATCGACGCGGTGGCCGCGTCCGGCACGCCGTACTTCACGCCGCGGTCGGAGATCAGCTGGATCGGCCCGCTGCCGAAGTCCGCCTTCGACGTCGCCTGGCGGACGACCGCGCCGCGGCCCGGCGGCATGTAGAAGTGGTCGATCCGGGTGTGGCTCGGGCCCGGCGTGGAGATGTCCACCCAGGACGGGCTGCCCCGCTCGTCGTCGGGCACGCCCGGCACGACGTCGCCGACGTGCACCGACGTGTGCTCGACCTGGTTGTCGCCCTTGCCGTCGACGGACCAGCCGAGGCACGCGACCGGGTTCGAGGTCCGCGTCAGCACCTCGGTCGGCCTGGCCGGATAGGTGCTGTCGTCGATGTCGTTGCGGTTCTTGTCGACATCGCGGATCTGCTCGAGGGAGAGCTTGGGCGGCACGGTCTCCCCGAGGCTGGCGGCGAAGCGGAGCAGGTCGCTGGTGGTCTGGCTGATCTGCTCGATGCCCTGCTTCTCCACCACGTAGTGCGTCGGAGCCGAGCCCGTGGGCTGCACGTCGAACACCGAGCCGACGAGCAGGTCGCCGATCGGCTTGTCCGGCTGCTCACCGACCGCCGCGACCACCGGCGGGACGATGGCCGCCTTCTCCGGGATCGCGTTGAGCAACCCGGTGGAGATGTCGCGGATCTGGGACTCGTCGATCTTCAGCGCACCGGTGACGATCGGGCTCGTCATGTCGACCTTGGCCTTGACCGTGTTCACGTTCGGCAGGTTCGCGGTCGTGGGCGTCCGGTAGACGAGGTAGACGTCCCCGCTCTCCTCCCGCACGAGCAGCGACTCGTTGTCGTCGAGCTCTCTGCCGAGGTCCTTCACGCCCGCGATGACCGTCGTCTCGACCTTGTCGCCGGCCGCGGCCTCCGGGTTGCCCTCCTTGGGCTTGAACTGGTCGCACACCGTCCAGCGCGAGTCGATCCGCTGGTCGTTGCTCGGCAGCAGGTCGGGGCCGTCCGGGATGCCGACCTTGCGGCTGCGCGGGATCTGGTCACGCAGCTCGTTGTCGTCGACGAACGTCGGCGCGACCACGCTCGTGGCGCCGCCCGTGCCCGGCCCGCCGGCGTTGCCGACGTTCTTGTTCGGGTCGTCGTTGAGCGACTGCGAGTAGATCAGCAGCCGCGCCGACGCCAGGTTGAACACCGGGATCAGGCGCTTCGTCGGTTTGGTCAGCAGCACGTAGATCTGGCCGGACGGCTTGCCGACGACGATGCCGTCCTTGGACGGCACGGTCGGCTTGGGCGACAGGATTCCCCAGATGAGGAACCCCAGCAGGCCCAGCGCGGCCAGGCACACGCCGACGATGGTCGCCCGGCTGTGCGTGCGCATTGGGTCGTGCAGCATCACCGCGTCCTTGCGGACCAGCGCTGACTGCATTCGGCGCAGCACGAAGCGATACGCCTGAACCTGGGACTTGGTTGTCGGTGTCGATGGCATTCTCGCCTCTACAGCTCCCCGCTCGCGGTACCGTTCCGCAGGATAGACCCACGGACCTCGGTTGCATGTTGGTTCTCCACAACCGGCACAATCGATCGGCCGGGAGCACACCACGAGGGGAAGATCGAGCGGATGTCGGTGAGCAACCCACCACGGCAGGGCAGGACGCCACCGCCGGGGCAGCCGCCGAGACCGCCGGGCCGTGGCGGCCCGGGCGGTAGCGGGCCTCGCCAGGGCCCACCGGGGCCGGGCGGCCCAGGTGGACCGGGAGGTCCCGGCGGCCCGCCGAGTGGCACCGGGAGCGGGCCACGGCCTGCCCAGCCACCACGCCAGCCGGTGTCCGCACGCCGCCGCACGAGCGGCGCGAGCCTCGGTTCGCTGCCGGTGTCGAACCTGGTGGTGCTCGAGGTCGCCGTCGCGATCGGGCTGGTGCTGCTCTCGATCCAGAACACCCGGATCACGGTCTACGTGGCCGTCGGTATCGCGTTCGTCGGGCTGCTGGTCGCCGCGATCCGGTGGCGCGGACGCTGGTTCACCCAGTGGATCAAGCTCACGGTCAAGTACGCGTTCCGCTCGCACGCCCGGGTCACCCGGCAGGCCACGCCCGTCAGCATCGACAGCATCGCCGACGAGGAGGGCACCCAGGTCACGGGCCCGGACGACCCCCGGGTGAGCCTGTTGCGCCTGGCCGTGCCGGACCTCGTCATCGCGCACGGCTCCGACCACGAACGGCGCCCGCTCGGCCTCGCCTGGCACGAGGGCACCTGGACCGCGGTGCTGCTGGTCGACCCGGCACCCGCGCTCGTCATCCCAGGTCGGCACGTCGCCCAACCTGCCGCTCGGCGCGCTCGCCCCCTGCCTCGAGGACCGCGGCGTGGTGCTCGACGCGATCCAGGTCATCTGGCACTGCTACCCCGGCAGCGCCGCGCTGCCCTCGAACTCCCCCGCGCTCGCCTCCTACATGGAGGTGCTCGGCCCGCTGCCGGCCGCCGCGCGGCGCACCACCTGGGTCGCCGTCCGGCTCGACCCGCGCCGCTGCCCGGCCGCCGTGCGCGAGCGCGGCGGCGGCGTGCTCGGCGCGCACCGGGCGCTGATCGGCGCGCTGTCCCGGGTGCGCAACGCGCTCGAGTCGCGCGGCGTGACCACCCGCCCGCTCGACCCGGACGAGCTGCTCAAGGCCGGCATCTCCGCGGCGGAGCTGACCGCGGTCGCCGGCTCGAGCCAGCGCGTTGGGCTGCGCGAGCGGTGGACCGGCGTGACCGCGGCCGGCGTCGGGCACGCGAGCTACGCGATCACCGGGTGGTCGCGGGGCAAGGCGGCGCAGAGCCTGAACGCGCTCACCGGCGTCCGCGCGCTGTCCTCCACGGTCGCCGTGTCGATCTCCCCGGGCAGCGACGACAACCAGGTCGGCATGCGCGGGCTGGTCCGGGTCAGCGCCCGCACGCCGGGCGAGCTCGAGTACGCCGACGGGCGGCTGTCCACGATCTCCGACCGGCTCGGCATCACGCTGACCCCGCTGCGCGGCCTGCAGGTCGCGGGACTGGCCGCCACGCTGCCGTTGGGAGGCCGGGCATGAGTGGTTCCAGCCGGTTGATGGACACGCAGACCGGGACCGGTCTGAGCCAGGAGTTCCTGGTGCCCCCGGCGATGCTCGACGCGGTCAGCCCGAGCGGCGACCGCGGCGGCATGATGCTCGGCTCCGGCATGGAGGGCGAGCCGCTGACGATCTCCGCGCTGCGCCCGGCGCCGACCCGCATCGTGCTCGTCGGCGGCCTGTACATGGCGCGCCAGGTCGCGCTGCGGGCGATGGCCGTCGGCGCGTGGGTGGTCATCGCCACCGGCCGGCCGGCCGCGTGGCAGGTCGTGCAGAAGGCCGCGGGCAACGGGCCCGACGGACGCCCGGCACCACTCGTGCAGATCCGCCGGCTGAGCCCGGTGGAGCTCCCCGGCCGTCCGAGGACGGGCCGCTGCTGGTCGTGCACGACGGCGGGCCGACGCCGCAGGAGCTGTTCCCGCCGCGCTCGCCGTGGCAGACCACGGTCTACGTGCTGCCGTACATGCACCCGCAGGCCGGGGCGACCGCGAACGCGGCCGACCTGGTGCTGCTGCAGCGGCTGCCGGTCGGCCAGGCACAGCTCGCCGCGCGCATCTGGCGGCTGCCGCCGCCGATGGTGCACCAGCTGACGAACCTCGCCGACGACCAGGTCGTGGCGCTCGGGCGTAACCTCTGGAAGCCGCTGCGCCTGGTGACCACGCAGAAGGAGCAGGCGATCCTGGGCCCGGTGCGCCGGGGCGACTGACGGCGCCACCGAGAGCGGCCCTGACGGCGGAAACCCCGTTTCGGGACGCGGCAAACGGCCGATTTTCCCTGTTCGACCATCTTCTTCCCAGCAGCGAATATGTTCCCGGTTACCGACTTTCGTCGGATGCCGAGGGGTCCGGTGTGGACAATCGTTGTCCGCGTCCGCACTGCGGACGAAATTCCCCCCCAACGCATCCGGTGGACCGAGGGCTTCCACCGGCGGCGTCCCCTGCACGGAGGAGAAGCATGGACAAGTCACGGGGCAGAGTGGTCGCGCGCATCGCGGCACTCGGGCTGGCCGGGGCCGCGGCAGTCGGCCTGGCGGTGATCGCGACCGCGCCGGCGGGCGCGGCCGAGGGCCAGGTGCTCGGCGCCGGCTCGCCGACCGCGATCGAGGGCAGCTACATCGTCAAGTTCAAGGACGGCATCGCCGCGCGCGCCGACTCCACGGCGGCGAAGTACGGCGGCACGGTCAAGCGGA
>CAWJCX010000017.1:0-215154 GCA_963841395.1 uncultured Actinomycetota bacterium | reverse complement strand
ATCTCCACCCACCGCGGCGCCTCGCCGGCCAGCCGGGTGCGGAACGACTCCCAGTCGTGCGTCGACCACGGTGACCAGCCCAGCTCGGCGATCGCCGGCAGGCGCGGGAAGGCCATGAACTCGATGTGGTCGCTGTTCTCCAGCGTCTCCGACCACAGTGGCGCCTGCACGCCCGCGATCGCCGACTCCGGGACGCCCTGTCATGTACGTGCCCGGGTCCCAGCCGTAGGCGTCCGCCGACCTCGATGAAGCCCGCCCACGACAGGCCGAGCGGGGTGTTCTCGTCGTACTTCATGTCCAGGTACGACTTGTTCGCCGGCGACAGCAGGATCTTGTTGCCCCGCGCGACCGCGTCCGACACCAGGTCGTTCGGTCGGCTCGGTGCCCCAGTACTGCGGCAGCGCGGACGCCGGCGGCGTCGCCTTGATCAGCTCGTGCCAGCCGGTCACCTTCTTGCCCAGCGCCTCGACCATCGGCAGCACCCGCTGGAAGAACTTGATGTAGTCCGGCTCGGTCGTCGCGTGTGCCTCGTCGCCGCCGATGTGCAGGTACTCGCCCGGCGTGAGCGCGGCCAGCTCGGTCAGCACGTCGTTCACGAACTGGTAGGTGATCTCCTTGTCGATGCACAGCGAGCTGAAGCCGACCTCGATGCCGGTGTACAGCGGCGGCGCCACGCCGTCGCAGTTCAGCTCCGCGTACGACGCCAGCGCGGCGTTCGTGTGCCCCGGCATGTCGATCTCCGGGCACGACCGTGATGCCGCGCGACGCCGCGTAGCGCGACCAGGTCGCGGTACTGGTCCTGGGTGTAGTAGCCGCCCGGGCCGCCGCCGACCTCGGTCGAGCCGCCGTAGGTGGTCAGGCGCGGCCAGCTCTTGATCTCGATCCGCCAGCCCTGGTCGTCGGCCAGGTGCAGGTGCAGCGTATTGATCTTGTACAGCGCGATCTGGTCGATGTAGCGCTTCACCTCGTCCGGCGCGAAGAAGTGCCGCGCCACGTCGAGCATCGCGCCGCGGTAGGCGAAGCGCGGGTAGTCGACGATCCGGCCGGCCGGCACCGTCCACGGCCCGCGCTGCCGCCGTGCGGCTCTCCACCTGCGCCGGCAGCAGCTGGCGCAGCGTCTGCACGCCGGCGAACAGCCCGCGCGGCGTGCGCGCCTTGATCTCGACGCCGCGCCGCGACGACGTCGAGCTCGTAGCCCTCGTCGCCGAGCCGCGCCGGCGACCTTGCCGAGCTCCAGCGAGATCGCCGCGTCGTGCCGCCGGTCGGACACCGGCAGCCGGTACCCGGTCGACGGCCGCAGCACGCCCGCGAGGTACTCGCCGACCTCGCTTGGCGCCGCGGTCGGCGTGGATGGCGGTGTCCCGGCGTCAGCCGGAACTCGCCACCGCCGCGGTCAGGTGTGACCGACACCGGCGCCGGTATCACCTGGGTCATGCGTGACTCCTTGACGTGATGAGTGGTCGGGCGCCGCCGAGGACGGCGACGGCGGCGCCGAGCAACGCGAGGGCGGCGACGGCCAGCACGGTGGTGCGCGCGCCGGGAAGCAGGGAGCCTGGACACGGGTCCTCCAAGGACTGCCGGGACAGGTCAACCAGGTATAGACCACCCGTGGTCCAGACCACAACCCGTCAGCCCTTGAGCGCCCCCGCCGTCGCGCCGGACACCAGCTTGCGCTGCACGATCAGGAAGAACACCAGCGCCGGCAGCGCGTACAGCACCGACGCCGCCATGATCCCGCCCCAGTCGGTGCCGAACACCGTCTTGAACGTCGACAGCCACACCGGCAGCGTCTGCTTGTCCGCGTCCCGCATGAACACCAGCGCGTACAGGAACTCGTTCCACGCCGTGATGAACGCGAACACCGACGTCGCCACCAGCCCCGGCCCGAGCAGCGGCAGCACCACCCGGCGGAACGCGCCGAACCGGCCGCAGCCGTCGACCATCGCCGCCTCCTCGAGCTCGAACGGGATGCCCGCGACGAACCCGCGCAGCGTCCACACCGTGAACGGCAGCGTGATCGCGAAGTACACGAGCAGCAGCGACGGCAGCTGTGTTGAGCAGCCCGGCGTCCTGCATCAGCAGGAACATCGGGATGAACAGCGCCTCCATCGGCGCCATCTGCGCGATCAGCACCAGCAGCAGGAACCCCTTGCGCCCGCGGAAACGCAGCCGCGCCAGCGGGAACGCCGCCAGCACGCCCGCGACGAGCGAGCACGCGACCGCGCCGAGCGTGACGATCAGGCTGTTCGTCAGGTGCACGGTGAAGCCGGGCTTGGCGATCGCGCTCGCGAAGTTGTCGAACGTGACCGCGAGCGGCACCAGGTCGTAGTCCGGGGTGAGCAGGTCGCCCGACGGCTTGAACGCGCTGGTGATCATCCAGTACGTCGGGAACGCGAACAGCACGGCGACGACCACGCCGACCGTGTTCAGCGCGATCCGCTGGCCTCTGGTCTTGTTCACGACACATCAGCCTCCCGGGAGCGCAGCAGCAGCTGCAGGTAGCGGGCGGTGAGCACGAGCAGCACCAGGATCATCAGCACCGCGATCGCCGACGCGACGCCGAAGTGCCGCCCCGCGATGCCCTTCAGGTACAGCAGCACCGGCAGCGTCGTGCTCTCGCCGTCCGGGCCGCCCTGGCGGATCGCCCAGACCTGCGCGAACACCTTGAAGTCCCAGATCACCGACAGGAACGTGGCCAGCGTGACCAGCGACCGGATCGCCGGCCACGACACGGTCGCAAACGTTTGCCACGCGCTCGCGCCGTCGATGCTCGCCGCCTCGTACAGCTCGCTTGCGGCGCGGCCAGCAGCCCGGCGTAGATCGTGAAGCACACGAACGGCACGGCCTGCCACACGATCAGCAGCCCGATGACGGTCAGCGTGCTGGCGCCGGAGGAGAACCACGAGAACCCGGCGAACGAGTCGAAGCCGAGCTTGACCAGGGTCTTGTTGAGGATCCCGTACTGCTGGTCGAAGATCCACTGGAACACCGTGGTGGTGGCCAGGATCGGCGTGGCCCAGGCCAGCACGAGGCAGACCTGCACGGCGATGCGGACCTTGCCCGACAGGTGCCGCATGAGCACCGCGATCAGCAGGCCGGCGAGGACCGTGCCGGCCACGCAGGCCGCCGTGAACAGCGACCGTCCGCAGCGTGATCGTCCAGACCTCGGGGTCGGACAGCACGTCCACGTAGTTGTCCAGCCCGACCCAGACGACCTCGCCGCGGACGAGCTCACCGAGGTCGAGCTTGCGGAAGCTGATGCCGACCACCTGGATCGCGGGCCAGCCGAGCAGCACCAGCATGGTGATGACGGCGGGCGCGAGCAGCAGGTACGGGACGGTGCGCTCCCCGAGGCCGGCACGGCGGGGCCGGCCGGCGCGCGGCGGTGCCGGCGGGGATGAGCCCGCCGGCACCGTGATCTGTGCGGTCGCGGTCATCAGCCGCTGAAGGCCGCGTCCAGCGCCTTGTTGGCGTCATCCGGTCGCGGTGTCGATGGTCCTTCGCGCCGGTCAGGTAGGCGGTCAGCATGTCCTTGAGCGGGTTCTGGCCGGCCTCGATGGTCGCCCACTTCGGCGTGGCGGGGACCGCCTTGCCGTTCTTCGACGCCTCGGCCATCGCCTTGCTCACCGGGTTCGCGTCCAGCGCGGACAGGTCGGTCGAGGCGCCGGGCACCATGCCGGCCTCGGCGAACTGGCCCTGGTACTTCTCGCTGAGCATCAGCGCCAGGTACTCCTTGGCCAGGTCGGCGTTCTTGCTGTTGACCGGGATGGCCAGGTTCGAGCCGCCCTGGAACACCGGCGCGGTCTCGCCCGCGTTCTTCGACGGGATCGGGAACGCCGAGGTCTTCGTCTTGATGTCCGGGTGGTCCTTGGCCGCGGTGTCGACCTCCCACGGCAGCGCGATCATCATCGCGACCTTGCCCTGGCCGTAGATGCCGGCCTGCTCGGGGTTCTGCTCGTCGTTGTCCTTGGGCGCGGTGGTGCCGGACGCGTCGACGAGCTGCTTGTAGAACTCCAGGCCCGCCTTGGCCTCGGCGCTGTTCACGGTCGCCTTGAAGTCGGTGCCGTCCTTCTCGGCGATGTCGCCGCCCTCGTCGTAGATGAACGACAGCAGCGCGTACCAGTTCTGGCCGGGCAGGTAGAGCGGCTGGAACTGCTTGTCCTTGCCGAACTTGGCCTTCAGCTTGGCGATCGCGTCGAGCCACTCCTCGCGCGAGGTCGGCGGGGCGGTGATGCCGGCCTGGGTGAACATGTCCGTGCGGTAGATGACCTCGCGGTTCGCGGCGTAGAACGGCGTCGAGTACTGCTTGCCGTCCCACTCGCCGGAGGCCTTGAGGCTGTCGAGCCACTGGTCGCCGGACAGCTTGTCGACGTCGCCGGACAGGTCGGTGAGCACGCCCTCGGACGCGAACGACGGCGCCTGGGTGTTGCCGAGCTCGATGACGTCCGGCGGGTCCTGGCTGGCCAGGGCGGTGGTCAGCTTGTCCTGGATGCCGTTCCACTCCTGGACCTCGTACTTGACGGTGACGCCGTCGTGGGACTGCTCGAACTCCTTGTTGAGCGAGTCGGTGAGGGTCTCCGGCGCGGAGCCGTTCATCAGCCACACGGTCAGCGTGCGCGGGCTCGCCCGCCTTCTGCCTCGTCGCCGCTGTTGTCGGTGCCGCCCGAACCGGCGCAGCCGGCGGTAGCCAGTGCGATGGCGGCGACGCCGACCATCACCTTCGTCCAGCGCTTCACTTCTCTGCCGTCCCTTCCGCGCCCGGCGTCCGTGCCGAGCCCGCACCAGTGGTTTAGACCAAGTGGTTCAGACCTAGTGGTATAGACCAATGGGTGAACTCTGGGCCTGCCCGGCGCCGCTGTCAAGACACTTGCGGAAGACGTTGTAAATCGAACCGGAAATCCAGGTGTCGCAAGGGTTTCCGGCCAACTTCCCACTGGGCTCAGGCTGGTTCGAGAACTTCTCACCGAGCGTCCGCGAAGCGGTCGCGGCCGACTTGAGCGGCCGAACGGCGAGTGGTTGAACCAATGGAGCAGAATGGTTGAACCAATCACCACGCCGCGCATGATCGTCCGCGCCGGCGGCCCCGTGGATGGCGCCCCCACCCTCTCCGGGGGCACCCCTCAGCGCCAGTCTACCGGCGGGGGCCGACGGGGCAGGGCGATGTCGGATCTTGCCTGTGGACAACTCGGGGGTTGTGGACAGCTTCCGAGCCGTCCGCCGGAGTCGGATTAGGGTGGACGGCGTGAGCACACATTTCAATGTCGTCGTCCTCGGTGCCGGGCCCGGTGGGTACGTGGCCGCCGTGCGCGCGGCGCAGCTGGGGCTGTCGGTCGCCGTCGTCGAGGAGAAGTACTGGGGCGGGGTCTGCCTCAACGTCGGCTGCATCCCGTCCAAGGCGCTGCTGCGCAACGCGGAGCTCGCCTACATCTTCAACAACGAGCAGAAGACGTTCGGCATCGAGGGCGCAGGTCACGTTCGACTACGGCGTCGCGCACGCGCGCAGCCGCACGGTCGCCGACGGGCGCGTCAAGGGCGTGCACTACCTGATGAAGAAGAACTCGATCACCGAGTTCACCGGGCGCGGCACGTTCACCGGCCCGAACAGCACTCGAGGTGCAGACCGGCAGCGGCACCGAGAGTCACCTTCGACAACTGCATCATCGCCACCGGCGCGCGGACCAAGCTGCTGCCGGGCACCCGCTGTCCGAGCGCGTGGTCACCTACGAGGAGCAGATCCTCACCCCCGAGCTGCCGGGCAGCATGATCATCGCCGGCGCGGGCGCGATCGGCGTCGAGTTCGCCTACGTGCTCGCCAACTACGGCGTCGACGTCACGATCGTCGAGTTCCTCGACCGGCTCGTCCCGCTCGAGGACGTCGAGGTGTCCAAGGAGCTGGCCCGCCACTACCGCAAGCTCGGCGTCACCGCGCTGACCTCGACGAAGGTCGAGTCGATCGACGACTCCGGCGACCAGGTCACGGTCGAGGTGTCCGCGAAGGGCGAGCGCAAGACGCTCAAGGCCGACAAGGTCCTGCAGGCCATCGGCTTCCAGCCGAACATCGAGGGCTACGGCCTCGACGCGGCCGGCGTGCGCACCACCGACCGCGGCGCGATCGAGGTCGACGGGTTCTGCCGCACCAACGTCGAGCACATCTTCGCCATCGGCGACGTCACCGCGAAGCTCATGCTGGCGCACGCCGCCGAGGCCATGGGCATCGTCGCCGCGGAGACGATCGGCGGCGCGGAGACCATGGAGCTCGACTACCGGATGATCCCGCGCGCCACGTACTGCCAGCCGCAGATCGCGAGCTTCGGCTACACCGAGGAGCAGGCCCGCGAGGCCGGCTTCGACGTGCAGGTCGCCAAGTTCCCGTTCACGGCCAACGGCAAGTCCCACGGCCTCGGCGACGCGCGCGGCTTCGTGAAGCTGCTGTCGGACGCCAAGCACGGCGAGCTGCTGGGCGGGCACCTCATCGGCCCGGACGTCACCGAGCTGCTGCCCGAGCTGACCCTGGCCCAGCAGTGGGACCTCACCGTCCACGAGGTCGCCCGCAACATCCACGCCCACCCGACCCTGGGCGAGGCCGTCAAGGAGGCGGTCCACGGCCTGGCCGGCCACATGATCAACCTCTAGAGCCGCAGGCAGCTAGGGCGCCGTCGCGGAGGACCGGGCGCAGGGCGTCCAGCACGCGCGCGGGTCCTCGATGGTCGAGGGGACCGGTTCGTCGCGGCCGTCGGCGATGCCGCGCATCGTCTTGCGCAGGATCTTGCCCGAGCGGGTCTTCGGCAGACCGTCCACAACGGACACGTCGCGGAACGCGGCCACCGGGCCGATCTCCTTGCGCACGGCCGCGACCAGCTCGGCCCGCAGCGTCTCCTCGGCGATGTCCACGCCCGCCTTGAGCACCACGAACCCGCGCGGCAGCTGGCCCTTCAGCGAGTCCCGCACGCCGATCACCGCGCACTCGGCCACCGCGGGGTGCGCGGCCAGCACGGCCTCCATCGAGCCGGTCGACAGGCGGTGGCCGGCCACGTTGATCACGTCGTCGGTGCGGCCCATGACGTAGACGTAGCCGTCCTCGTCGACGTAGCCGCCGTCGCCGGTCAGGTAGTAGCCGTCGTAGCGCGACAGGTACGACTCGACGTACCGGTCGTCGTCGCCCCACAGCGTCGGCAGCGTGCCCGGCGGCAGCGGCAGCTTGATCGCGATCGCGCCCTCCTGGCCGCGGGGCAGCTCCTCGCCGGACATGTCGAGGATCCGCACGTCGTAGCCCGGCACCGGCACGCTCGGCGAGCCGGCCTTGATCGGCATCGGCTCGAGCCCGCGCAGGTTCGCGCAGATCGGCCAGCCGGTCTCGGTCTGCCACCAGTGGTCGACGACCGGCACGCCGAGCTTCTCGCTCGCCCAGTGGTAGGTCTCCGGGTCCAGCCGCTCGCCGGCGAGGAACAGCGTCTCGAACCCCGACAGGTCGTACTTCGCGATCTCGGCGCCGTCCGGGTCGACCCGCTTGATCGCGCGGAACGCGGTCGGCGCGGTGAACAGCGCCTTCGCCCCGTGCTCGGCGATCACCCGCCAGAACGCGCCGGCGTCCGGGCGTGCCGACCGGCTTGCCCTCGTACAGCACGGTCGTCGCGCCGACGAGCAGCGGCGCGTACACGATGTAGGAGTGCCCGACGACCCAGCCGACGTCGGACGCGGTCCAGAACACGTCGCCGGGGTGGATGTCGTAGATGTTGGGCAGCGACCACGCCAGCGCCACCGCGTGGCCGCCGTTGTCGCGCACCACGCCCTTCGGCTTCCCGGTCGTGCCGGACGTGTAGAGGATGTAGAGCGGATCGGTCGCCGCGACCGGCACGCAGTCGGCCGGCTCCGCGGTCGCCATCGCCTCGTCCCAGTCGACGTCGCGGTCGCCCAGCGTCGCGGGCGCCTGCTCGCGCTGCAGCACCACCACCGCGTCCGGCTGGTGGGTCGGTCACCGCGAGCGCCTCGTCGATGATCGGCTTGTACTCGACGACCCGGGTCGGCTCGATCCCGCACGACGCGGCCACGATCACCTTCGGCTGCGCGTCGTCGACCCGGGTCGCCAGCTCGCGCGGCGCGAACCCGCCGAACACCACCGAGTGCACCGCGCCGAGCCGCGCGCAGGCGAGCATCGCGACGACCGCGCGCGGCACCATCGGCATGTAGATGATCACCCGGTCGCCCTTGCCGACGCCGAGCCCGGCGAGCACGCCGGCGAAGCGGGCGACCTCGTCGCGCAGCTCGCGGTAGGTGTAGGTGGCCTTGCTCGCCGGTGACCGGCGAGTCGTAGATCAGCGCGGTCTGGTCGCCGCGGCCGCCGTCGACGTGCCGGTCCAGCGCGTTGTGGCAGGTGTTCAGCTCGCCGTCGGGGAACCACCGGTACAGCGGCGCGTCCCTGTCGTCGAGGGCCTTGGTCGGCGCCTTCGTCCAGTCCATGGCGGCGGCCGCCGCGAGCCAGAACCCCTCGGGGTCGTCGAGGCTCTGCCGGTACGCGTCGTGGTAGGAGCCCATGGTCGGAACCTAGCCCACGAATCGGGTTCGCCCACCTGACGTGGCCGAATTCGTCGCGGTACGGGAATCCGCGTGCCATCTGCCAGCGGAACGGTCACGGCTCGACATAGGGTGGATCCGTGGCGGCGTTCTTCTGGTCTCATGGGCAGCGGGAGGGAGGGCCGTGGATTTCCTGATCAACCTGGGCAGCTCGCTGCTGTCGTTCGCGCACAGCATCTTCAGCCCCGGCTTCTGCCCTGGTGACTGGGTGTGGGCGACGATCGCGGCGGGGGCTGCTCATCGGGTTGCTGCCCGGTGCTCGGCGCGCTGCTGGTCGCGCTGGTGCGCAAGGGCACGGGCAACACCTACAACGCGGCCACGATCACGGTTTTCGCGGTCACCGGCGGGTTCTTCTCGTTCCTGATGCCGCTGCTGTTCTCGGTCGGCATGTCCGAGGTCTTCCACAACGTCATGCCGCAGCACGCCGAGCGGGCTGACCGCGGTCGAGGCCCAGTCGGTCCAGCAGGCGTACTGCGGGTGGGTCGGCCACCAGGACGAGTTCCTCGGCGCCGGCGCCCGCGTGTACGAGGTGCTGTTCCACCCGCGAGGGGACGGTGATGCTGTTCCTGCGGGTCACGCTGCTCGTCATCCTGCCGGGCATCGGCGCTGCTGTTCGTCTGGCTGCAGGCGCGGGCCGCGATGCGCCGCGGGCCGAAGTGGCCGGGCCGGCTGCTGTGGCTGCCGTTCGTGCGATGGTGCTGCTCACCGCGCCGATGACGGCGAACGCGGCCGGCGCGATGTGGCTCGGGTTCGTGCCGATGAGCGTGCTCGGGATGATCCCGGTGCTGGTCGTCGGGCCGCCGAGCTGGTCGGTGATCGAGCGGTCGCACCAGAAGCCGCCGCCGTACGAGCCCCCGCCGCCGCCAGCAGCAGCGGCCGCACGCAGCCGCCGCCCTACCAGCCGCCGCCCCAGCAGCAGCCGGCGCGGATGCCGCCGCCGACGCGGGTGGCGACCCAGCAGCGGGAGCCCGAGACCGACCGCGCCGCGCTCGCGAAGCTGGCCGCCGATCCCGGGCCGCTGCCGTTCGCCGCGGGTCCGCCGAAGGCGCCGACCGGGCTGTGGCAGAACAACGGCGGCCGGTTCCAGAAGATCAAGCCGCTCGGCCAGGGCGGCTTCGGCACGGTGTGGCTCGCGAAGGACACCCAGCTCGACCGCACGGTCGCGGTGAAGCTCGCGCACGCGCCGGACGCGGAGACCGAGGCGCGGATGCTGCGCGAGGCGCGGGCGCTGGCGGCCGTGCACCACCCGAACTGCGTGCGCGTGTACGACATCGTGTCCGACTCCGACGGGCTCGGCCTCGTGATGGAGTACATCGAGGGCCAGCAGCTGGCCGACACCGTGCACGCCGACCGGGGCGCTGACCGACGTCCAGGCCGCGCGCCTGTGGGTCACGATGGCCGGCGCGCTGTCCGCGGCGCACGCGAAGGGCGTGCTGCACCGCGACGTGAAGCCGGCGAACGTGATCATCGACCCGAACGGCCTGGCGCACCTGATCGACTTCGGCATCGCCCGCTCGAAGGGCGACTCGACGCTGACCGCCGCGGGCATGATGGTCGGCACGCCGGACTTCCTGGCCCCGGAGACCGCGAGCGGCGCGCCGGCCACCCCGGCGTCGGACGCGTGGCAGCTGGCGGCGACGGTGAGCTTCGCGCTGGCCGGCCGCCCCGCCGCGGGGCGTGCGCGACAACGCGATGGCCGCGCTGATGGCGGCGGCGCGGTCGGAGCCGCTGACCCAGCTGCCGCGGCGGAGCGCGCACCTGCGCCTGCTGACCGCGTCGCTGGACGCGGACCCGGGCCGCCGCCCGACGCTGGCCGCGGTGACGCGGGAGATGAGCGCGTGGCTGGCCCGGGCGGGCCAGGCGGAGGAGGGCCCGGTCACCAAGATCGTCCACGGCACGCGCCCGCTGAGCTAGCGCCGGGCCGCTGCACCGGGCGCCGGAAGCGGCGCGGCATGGCCGCCGCACCTGGCCACTTGTGCCCGATCCCCGGACACAAGCTGTCCGAGAAGCGCGACCCCGTGGATGGCGGCCCCCACCCTCTCCGGGGGCACCCCTCATGACGCCAGTCTACCGGTGGGCACTGACGAGCCGGGGCGGAAGATCGACTTGTGGACAGGTGGGCGGGTTGTGGACAGGTCAGCGCCAGGAGGGGAGCCAGAGCTCGGCGTCCCAGTGGCCCTCGGTGATCGAGTCGCCGTTCAGGATGGGCCACAGCCACACGAAGTTGGCCACCACCACGCCCACGTACAGCGCCACCACGAACAGACCGGTGCCCCGCCGCTCGTAGCCGTCGGAGGCCGGGCCCAGGATCTGGCCCAGCACCAGCACCAGGCCCAGCACCAGGAACGCGGCCAGCGGCGTCGCGTAGAAGAAGTACATCTGGCGGTCGAGGTTGGTGAACCACGGCAGCAGGCCCGCCAGGTACGCGACGACCACCGCGGCGTAGCGCCAGTCCAGCCGGCCGATCATCCGCCACAGGCCCCAGCCCAGCACCGGCAGCGACAGCCACCACATCGCCGGCGTGCCGACGAGCATGGTCGCCGAGACGCAGTGGTCCTCGCCGCAGGTGACGGTGCCGCCGTCGTAGTAGTAGAGCATCGGGCGCAGGCCCATCGGCCACGTCCACGGCTTCGACTCCCACGGGTGCTGGTCCTTCGCGGGCGTCACCAGGTGCTCGTGGAAGTCCAGCACGTTCCCCGAGTACTGCCACAGCGACCGCAGCGCCTGCGGCACGAAGTCGTACCAGCCGTGGTGCCGCCCGCGTCCGCCAGATGCCGGTCGACGGCCGTCTCCGACGCGAACCAGCCCCACCACGTCGCCAGGTACACCAGCAGCGGCACCGCCACCAGCCCCCACAGCGCCGGCGCCACGTCGCGCACCAGCGCGCCCTTCCACGGCGACGCCACCCCGGCCGACCGCCGCGCCGTCGCGTCCCAGATCACCGTCAGCAGGCCGAACGCCATGATGAAGAAGATCCCGGACCACTTCGACCCGCACGCGAGCCCCAGCGACACCCCGGCCGCGAACCGCCACCAGCGCACGCCCAGCCGCGGGCCGAACCGCGACTCGGTCGCCCAGCCCTCGCGCACGGTCAGCGCCAGCCGCGAACGCACCTGGTCGCGGTCCAGCAGCAGGCAGCCGAACGCCACCAGCACGAAGAACGCCAGGAAGATGTCCAGCATCCCCATCCGGCTCTGCACGTGCGACAGGCCGTCGCAGATCAGCAGCACGCCCGCGATGCCGCCGAGCAGCGTCGAGCGGGTCAGCCGGCGCGCGATCCGCACGATCATGAGGATCATCAGCGACCCGGCGAGCGCCGCGGTGAACCGCCAGCCCCAGCCGTTGTAGCCGAACAGCCACTCGCTGACCGCGATGAGCTCCTTGCCCAGCGGCGGGTGCACGGTCAGCTCGTAGGCCGGGTTGTCCTCGTAGCCGCCGTTGCGCAGGAACTCCCACGCCTGCGGCACGTAGTGCTTCTCGTCGAAGACCGGGGCGCCCTTGTCGGTCGGGAAGCCCAGGTTCTGCAGCCGCACGAAGCCGCCGAGCAGCGCCAGGAAGCCGGCGACGAGCCAGCCGCGCAGCCGGTCGGTCGGCATCGGCTTGCCGATCAGGTGGACCTCGGCGAGCTCCGCCTCCGACATCGCCGGCCGCCCGACATGGTCGGCGACTCGGCCGGCCTGGTGGCGACAAGACTCACGGCGACAGATCGTAGGCGGCCGCGGGTGCGCTCCGCGTCGGGTTCGCAGTCGTCGCGCGGACGGTCGGTTCCGACTATGTTGGTGCGTTGGGTTCGGTACTCGCACGGCAGGGGCCCTGTTGCCGGCGCGGAGGGCCGTGAGTGTTCACTGGGGCGGATGGCTCCGCTGGACACTCACGGCCTGCTGGTTCTCGCCGCCACGCCGCTCGGCGACTCCCGCGACGCATCCCCGCGCCTGGTCGAGGCGCTCGGCACCGCGGACGTGATCGCCGCCGAGGACACCCGCAGGCTCCGCTCGCTCGCCGCCGCGCTCGGCGTGACCCCGGCCGGCCGGGTCGTCAGCTTCTACGACGCCGTCGAGACCGCCCGCCTCGACGGGCTGGCCGGCGCGATCGAGCAGGGGCAGACGGTCCTGCTCGTCACCGACGCCGGCATGCCCAGCGTGTCCGACCCCGGCTTCCGGCTCGTCGCCGCGTGCGTGGCCAAGGACCTGCCGGTCACCTGCCTGCCCGGCCCGTCCGCGGTGACCACCGCGCTCGCGCTGTCCGGCCTGCCCTGCGAGCGGTTCTGCTTCGAGGGGTTCGCGCCGCGCAAGGACGGCGAGCGGCGCCGCTTCTTCGCGGACCTGGCCGACGAGCCGCGCACCGCCGTGTTCTTCGAGTCGCCGCACCGGATCGCCGCCACGCTCGCGCTCGCCGCCGAGGTGCTCGGCGCGGACCGGCGGGCCGCGGTCTGCCGCGAGCTGACCAAGACGTACGAGCAGATCCGCCGCGGCGGGCTCGCCGAGCTGGCCGAGTGGGCCGCCGACGGCGTGCGCGGCGAGGTCACCGTCGTGCTGGCCGGCGCCGAGCCGCGCGCGGACCGCCGGACCTGGACAAGCTGGTCGAGCGGGTCGGCGAGCTGGTCGCGGCGGCGCCCGGCTCAAGGACGCGGCCGGCGAGGTCGCCGCCGCGGCCGGGGTGAGCCGCAAGCAGCTCTACGACGCCGTGCTCGAGGCCCGCCGGGGTTGACCTGGAGCGCACACCAGGGTGTTGCCTGGGTGGCACAGGCAATCCAGGAGGAATGATGCACAAGCGCACGCTGGGCGAGCTGGAAGTCTCCGCGCTCGGGCTCGGCTGCATGGGGATGTCCGAGGTCTACGGGCCGATCGACGACGACGAGTCGATCCGCGTGATCCACCGCGCGCTCGACATCGGGGTCACGTTCCTCGACACCGCCGACATCTACGGCGCCGGCCACAACGAGGAGCTGGTCGGCCGCGCGATCAAGGACCGCCGCGACGAGGTCGTGCTCGCCACGAAGTTCGGCATCAGCGGGTCGTGGGCGGCGGCGAGGTCCGCGTCGACGGCAGCCCGGACTACGTCCGGCAGGCGGTCGACGCGTCCCTGGGCCGGCTCGGGGTCGACGTGATCGACCTGTACTACCTGCACCGCCGCGACCCGGACACGCCGATCGAGGACACGGTCGGCGCGATGGCGGAGCTGGTCGGGGCCGGCAAGATCCGCCACATCGGGCTCTCGGAGGTCAGCTCCGAGACGCTGCGCACGGCGCACGCCGTGCACCCGATCACCGCGCTGCAGTCGGAGTTCTCGCTGTTCACCCGGGACCTCGCGGACGACCAGCTGCGCACCTGCCGCGAGCTCGGCATCGGCGTGGTGCCGTACTCGCCGGTCGGGCGCGGCTTCCTGACGGGCAAGCCCGGCTCGCTCGGCGAGCTCGCCGAGGGCGACTTCCGCCGCGGGCTGCCGCAGTTCCAGGGCGAGAACCTGGCCCGCAACATCGCGCTGGCCGAGCGGATCCAGGGCCTCGCGACGACCCTCGACGTCACGCCGGTCCAGGTCGCGCTCGCGTGGCTGCTCGCCCAGGACGAGCACATCGTGCCGATCCCGGGCACCAAGCGCGTGCGCTACCTGGAGGAGAACGCGGCCGCCGCGAGCGTCGAGCTGACCGCCGACCAGCTGGCCGAGATCGACTCGGCCATCCCGCGCGAAGCCGTGGCGGGCGACCGGTACACCCCGGCCGGCCTGGCCGGGACCAACCGCTGAGCGAAGCCCCGGCGCCCCGCGCGAAACGGGGCGCCGGGTTCGCTCAGGCGTTCTCGCGCTGGAACGTGCGCGCGCCCCACCAGACGGCGAGCACGGCCATCACGGCCAGCACGACGACGCCGGTGAACAGGGAGTCCAGCGCGTAGTCGCCGCGGAACGCCGCCCGGTCGGCGTCCACGATGTGCGTGAACGGGTTGATCCGCGAGACCGTGTACAGCCAGCTGGGCGCCAGCCCGGTGGTGATCGGGATCAGGATCCCGGACAGCAGCAGCACCGGCAGCAGGATCGTGTTCAGCGCCGGGATGAACGCCTCCTCGCTCTTGAGCAGCAGCGCGGCCGCGTACCCCGTCGAGGCCAGCGTGATGCCCATGAGCACGACGATCACCAGGCTCAGCACCACCCCGGCGAAGGGCGCGCTGAGGTCGAACGCGACCAGGGCGAGGATCAGCACCAGCAGGGCCTGGAAGAACAGCTGCACCGCGTTGTTGAGGACCTTGCCCAGCAGCAGCGAGATCCGGCGCACCGGTGTCACCCGCATGCGTTCCAGGGAACCGTTGCGCAGCTCGATGAGGATGCCGATCCCGGAGAACATGCTGAACAGCGCGATCTGCAGGATCAGCGCCGGGGTGAGGATCACCCACGCGTTGCCCGGCGGGAAGCCCGGCGTGCTCGTCACGATCCGCTCCATCAGCGGCCCGAACAGCACCAGGTAGAGGATGGGCTGCAGGATGCCGATGAAGATCCACGCCGGGTTGCGCAGCGCGATCGTCGAGTCCCGGCGGAACACCAGCCAGATCTCACGCAACATCGCTGGGCTCCTTGTCCTTCTCCGGCGTGGCTTCCGGTGCGGGTTCCGCCTCGGCGTCGCGCAGCGAGCGGCCGGTGAGCGTCAGGAACACGTCGTCCAGCGTCGGGCGGTGCACCTGCACCGAGGTCATCGGGATGCCGGCGGCGTCCAGCGCGCGCAGCAGCTCCGGCAGGGCGGTGTCCCCGCGCGGCACCCGGAAGCGCACCATGCCGTCCACGGTCGATATCTCGTGCGCGTCGGGCACCTTGGCGGCGATCTCCGCGGTCGCGGCGACGTGCTGGTCCGGCACGCCGACCTCGACGCGGTCACCCGAGACCTGCGCCTTGAGCTCGCTCGGGCTGCCCTCGGCGACGATGTCGCCGTGGTCGATGACCAGGATCCGGTCGCACAACGCGTCGGCCTCGTCGAGGTAGTGCGTGGTCAGGAACACCGTGGTGTCGTGGTCGTCGCGCAGCGAGCGGATGTGGCCCCACAGGTTGGCCCGGCTCTGCGGGTCCAGCCCGGTGCTCGGCTCGTCCAGGAACACCAGGCGCGGGTCGTGCAGCAGGCCCAGCGCGACGTCCAGCCGGCGCCGCTGCCCGCCGGAGAGCGTCTTGATGACGCGGTCGTCCAGGTCCGCGATGTCCATGCGCTTCATCAGCTCGCCCGCGCGCCGCGTCGCGTCCGGTTTCGACAGGCCGTAGAACCGGCCCTGCAGCACCATCTCCTCGATGACCTTGAGCTCCGGCGTGGTCCCGCCGCCCTGCGCGACGTAGCCGATCCGCCGGCGCACGCCGACCGGGTCGTCGCCCAGGTCGCAGCCGGCGACCGTGGCCCGGCCCGCGGTCGGGCGCAGCAGCGTGGTGAGCATGCGCAGGGTGGTGGTCTTGCCGGCGCCGTTCGGGCCGAGGAAGCCGACCAGCTCGCCGGCCTTGACGTCGAGGTCGATCCCCCGGACCGCCTCGACGGAACGGCCCCGGGACCGGAAGGTCCGGGCGAGGCCGCGTGCTTCGATCATGATTTTCCCCTCTGACTCGGTTTGAGCAGTGGGTAGCATGGCCCCCTGACACGGCCTAGTCAAACTTGATTAGCTGCTCGCGCTCCCGGGCTGGCCGAACGCCGCGGCCGAGTCGTCGGCCATCACGTACTCGCCGGCCTCGAGCCGGGAGACCAGGTCGCGCGCCCAGCCCAGCACGGCGTCGAGGCTGGCGCCCCAGCCGGTACAGCTCGGTGACGTGCGGGGGCTGGCCCCAGTCGACGCCGTGCTCCAGCACGCCGCTGACCGTGGCGCGGCCCGCGGCCATCTGGTTGATCCGGTGCCGGAGCAGCCCGATCGCCCGGGCCCGGGGCAGCGCGGTGAGGAACGTGACGGCCGCGGCCAGGTTGTAGCCGGCCTGGGCGCTGTCGTCGTACTCGGACAGGCTCTTGGCGAGCAGCACCTGGAACTCGGTCTCGCCGTCCGGGGTGAGCTGGTAGGCCGTGCGGTCCGGCCCCGGCCCGTCCTCGCCGGTGTCGACCTCCTCGAGCAGCTTCTCCTTCGCCATCTTCTTGAGCGCGTGGTAGATCGAGCCGGGCGCGGCGTTGGCCCACTTGTCCGCCGACCACGTCAGCAGCTCGCGCCGGACCTGGTAGCCGTGCGCGCGGCCGTACATGCGCACGACCCCCAGCACCAGCAGCCGCGTGGCCGACACCGTGCCTCCCTTGGCTCCACTCCAGCGGTGCTCCGTAGGCTAGGAGGACATGAGCATCCCCGTGTTGACCGCGGTGGCCTGGCCCTATGCCAACGGCCCCCGCCACATCGGCCACGTGTCCGGATTCGGTGTCCCGTCGGACGTCTTCTCCCGGTACATGCGAATGGCCGGGCACAAGGTGCTCATGGTGTCCGGCACCGACGAGCACGGCACGCCGATCCTGGTGCAGGCCGACAACGAGGGCATGACCGCGCGCGAGACCGCGGACAAGTACACCCGCCAGATCGACGGCGACCTCGAGGGCCTCGGCCTGTCCTACGACCTGTTCACCCGCACCACGACCGGCAACCACTACAAGGTCACCCAGGACCTGTTCCTCGGCATGTGGAAGAACGGCTACGTCGTCCCGAAGACGCAGCTGGGCGCGATCAGCCCGTCGACCGGCCGCACCCTGCCCGACCGCTACATCGAGGGCACCTGCCCGATCTGCGGCTACGACGGCGCCCGCGGCGACCAGTGCGACAACTGCGGCAACCAGCTCGACCCGGCCGACCTGAAGAACCCGCGCTCGAAGATCAACGGCGAGACGCCGGAGTTCGTCGAGACCGAGCACCTGTTCCTCGACCTGCCCTCGTTCGCCGGCGCGCTCGGCGACTACCTCAAGAGCCGCACCGACTGGCGGCCGAACGTGCTCAAGTTCAGCCAGAACCTGCTCGACGACCTCAAGCCGCGCGCGATCACCCGCGACCTCGACTGGGGCGTGCCGGTCCCGCTCGACGGCTGGCGGGACAGGCCGATGAAGCGGTTCTACGTGTGGTTCGACGCGGTGATCGGCTACCTGTCGGCCAGCGTCGAGTGGGCGCGCCGCTCCGGCGACGACGACGCGTGGCAGGAGTTCTGGACCAACCCGGACGCCCAGGGCTACTACTTCATGGGCAAGGACAACATCGTCTTCCACTCGCTGATCTGGCCGTCGCTGCTGCTCGGCCAGAACGGCGCGGGCGACAAGGGCGGCGAGCCGGGCGCGTTCGGCACGCTGAACCTGCCGACCGAGGTCGTCTCCAGCGAGTTCCTCAAGATGAGCGGCGCGAAGTTCTCCACCTCGCGCGGCACGGTCATCTACGTGAACGACTTCCTGCGCGAGTTCGGCCCGGACAGCCTGCGCTACTTCATCTCGGTGGCCGGGCCGGAGACCCAGGACGTCGACTTCACGTGGGAGGAGTTCGTCCGCCGGATCAACTTCGAGCTGGCCAACGAGTGGGGCAACCTGGTCAACCGGTCGATCTCGATGGCGCACAAGAACGTCGGCGCGATCCCGCGGCCGGCGCGCCCGAGGCGGCCGACGAGGAGCTCAAGGCGCTGTCGCGCGCCGCGTTCGACGTCGTGGGCGCGCACCTGCGCCGGTCGCGGTTCAAGCAGGCCATCGGCGAGGCGATGCGCGTGGTCGGCGCGGCGAACAAGTACATCTCCGACCAGGAGCCGTGGAAGCGCAAGGACGACCCGGAGCGGCGGGACACGATCCTGCACACCGCGCTGCAGGTCGTGCAGGACGCCAACACGATGCTGACGCCGTTCCTGCCGCACGCCGCGCAGAAGGTGCACGAGGCGCTGGGCGGCACCGGCGTGTGGGCGGCCCAGCCGGAGCTGCGCGAGGTCGAGGACCTGGACGTGCCCGGCCGGATCAACCCGATCCTCACCGGCGACTACGCCGCCGAGCAGGCGCGCTGGGAGTCGACGCCGATCGAGGTCGGCCGGCCGCTGGAGAAGCCGACCCCGCTGTTCCCCAAGCTCGACCCGAAGCTCGGCGAGACCGGCCCCGAGTGGGCGCCCATCTCCTCGTGAGCAAACGCGCAGGGGGAGCCGCTTCCCGTACCGGAGCGGCTCCCTTCGCCGATCGTCGACGCCCACACGCATCTGGACGCGTGCGGGGCGAAGGACGCGGCCGACGTGACCGCTCTGGTCGACAAGGCGGCCGGGCCGGGGTCACCCGGGTCGTCACGGTCGCCGACGACCTGGCGGCCGCTCAGTGGGCCGCGCGGCGGCGACGTGGGACCCGCGGGTGTTCGCGGCCGTCGCGGTCCATCCGACGCGCACGGCGGCGTTCTCGGACGCCGACCGCGCCGTGGTCGAGGAGCTCGCCCGGCAGCCGCGCGTGGTGGCCGTCGGCGAGACGGGGCTGGACTACTACTGGGACTACTCGCCGCCGGCCGCCCAGCAGGAGGCGTTCCGCTGGCACATCGACCTCGCCAAGCGGCTCGGCAAGCCGCTGATGATCCACGACCGGGACGCGCACGAGGACATCTACCGGATCCTCGCGGAGGAGGGCCCGCCGGAGACGGTGGTGTTCCACTGCTTCTCCGGCGACGCCGAGTTCGCCCGCCGGTGCGTCGCGCGGGGGTACGTGCTGTCGTTCGCCGGAACGGTGACTTTTCGCAACGCGAGGGCACTTCGTGACGCTGTCGGACTTGTTCCCGTTTACCAATTGCTCGTGGAGACCGACGCGCCCTTCCTCACCCCGCACCCGTACCGCGGCCGGCCCAACGAGCCCCATGGCGCTGCGTACACGATCGAGGACATTGCGCAGCTCACAGGGGCGATCAAGAGGAGCTGTGTGCGGCCGTGAACGCGAACGCCGACCGGATCTTCGCCCTTTCGGATGCTACCCGTGGTGATTTCGGTGGTCACGAGTCGTGAACGTTGGGATGATCGGGCGACCCGCGCTGCTCCATTCGTGGAGTGACACAGGTCACGACACTCGACGCGGTGTTTGCGCAACCTGCCCGGCACCGTTACTGTCCCGTGACCGGAGCCGACCCATGTCGTGTCGGTGCCTGACAAGCAGGGGAAGTCGGCTGGAGCCGATCAGGGATGGCCCTGAGCTACGAGATTGTCGTGAACGAAGCGCGTTAGCCGTAGCGTAGTTGAGTACGGCCACGGCGTTCTGGAGGTATCGACTCTGTGAGCGGAAACAGATCCGGCGATTTCGGCGGTTCTACGGGTAGCGGCTTCGCGGACACCGACTGGTTCACGCCGGTCGCCGCGCCGGCTGCGACCGCGACCGCGGTCCTCGACGACGACTTCCGCGCGTGGCGGTCGGAGTTCCCCGACTTCTACGACGAGTTCGGCAGCGGCTCCGGCAACCTCGACGGGTACTCGGCCTCGCTGGCCATCACGCCGAACGACGTGCGCACGGCGCTCGGCCCGCAGGCCGACGACCTGATGGCGCAGGCGAACGTCGACGTCGACGAGCTCATCCGGCTGATCAACGCCGAGACGACCGTCCTGCCGATCATCCCGGACGAGCTGTCCGGCGGGCGGGTCCGCGCGCTGCCGATGACCGAGGCGGAGGAGCCGCCCGCTCTCGCGACCGGTGTCAAGCGGTGGAAGAAGTCCGTCCTCAAGGCGACGATCGCGTCGATCCTGGTCTCGCTGATCGGCGGCGGTGCCGCGGCGATCGCGATGAACAAGTCGGTCACCGTCGACATCGACGGCCAGGCCCACGAGGTCAGCACGTACGCCGACACGGTCGGCGAGGTGCTCGACGACGAGGGCCTCGACGTCGGCTCGCACGACGCGCTGTCCCCCTCGCCCGCCGCGAGCATCAACGACGGCGGCAAGATCGTCCTGGAGCGCGGCCGCCAGCTGCACCTGACGCTCGACGGCGAGAAGCGCGACTTCTGGGTCCGCGCGACGACCGTCGCGGACGCGCTCAAGCAGATCAACGTGGCCGCCGACGGCGCGTGGATGTCCGACGGACATGGGCAAGGCCGTGCCGCTGAACGGCATGGCGCTCGAGATCAAGACCGTCAAGAACATCACGCTGTTCGACGGCGGCAACAAGCCCAAGGCGATGCAGACCACGTCCGTGACCGTCGAGGAGCTGCTCAAGGAGCTCAAGCTCAACCTCGGGCCCGACGACAAGGTCACCCCCGGCGGCAACCTCAAGATCGCCGACGGCGCCGAGGTCCGGATCACCCGCAACGGCGTGACCGTCGTCAACCGGACCGAGAAGGTCAAGCCGCCGGTGCAGGAGGTCGAGGACCCGAACGCCATGGAGGGCACCGAGGTCGTGCTCGACCCGGGCGCCCCCGGCGAGCGGATCGCGACGTACCGGATCACGGTGAAGAACGGCCAGGAGATGGCCCGGGTCGAGATCGGCTCGAAGGTCACCAAGCAGCCGAAGCCGAAGGTCGTCAAGATCGGCACCAAGGAGCCCCCGCAGCCGGTCATCTCCGACGGCGAGGTCTGGGACCAGCTCGCGCAGTGCGAGTCCGGCGGCAACTGGGCCATCAACACCGGCAACGGCTACTACGGCGGCGTCCAGTTCGACAAGCAGACGTGGGACGCCAACGGCGGCAGCCAGTACGCGGCCTACCCGAACGAGGCCAGCCGCGAGCAGCAGATCGCGATCGCCACCAAGGTCCGCGACGACCGCGGCGGCTACAGCGCCTGGCCGGCCTGCTCCTCGAAGCTCGGCCTGCCCCAGTAAGAACGCCTTCGTAAACCGGGCCCGGACTCGCCACGCGAGTCCGGGCCCGGTTTCGTGTCCGGCGCGCCGTTGTCCACAGTCCGCCCGGTTGTCCACAGAACCCTTGTGAGCAGCCCTTTCGTCAGCCCTCCCCGATACGATGGAGCCATGGGGTGCCCCCGGAGAGGGCGGATTCCAGGGGTCGTGGCAACACAGGTGGTTAGCTGGCGTCGGTCAGGAGTTTAGCGAGTCGCTCGGCTGGGGTGTCCCAGCCGAGTGTTTTGCGGGGGCGCCCGTTGAGTTCGGTGGCGACCGCGTCGAGGTGCTCGCGGGCGTGGATGGCCAGGTCGGTGCTTTTGGGGAAGTACTGGCGCAGCAGACCGTTGGTGTTTTCGTTGCTGCCGCGTTGCCAGGGTGAGTGTGGGTCGCAGAAGTAGACCGGCATGTCAGTGGCCATGGTGAACTGGTGGTGATAGTGCATTTCGCTGCCCTGGTCCCAGGTCAACGACCGCCGCAACTGCCCGGGCAGGGTCTTGATCGTGGCGGTCAGGGCGTCCCGGACCGCGGCAGGTGCGTAGCCGTTCGGTAGGTGCAGTAGCAGCACGAACCGGGTGGAGCGTTCGACCAGGGTGCCGATCGCCGTCTTGTTGTGCGCGCCCATGATCAGATCCCCTTCCCAGTGCCCGGGCACTGCACGATCGGCCACCTCGGCTGGCCGCTCGCTGATCATGATCATCGGGTGTGGCCATCCGTTGCTGGCGTTGATCGGGCTGTTTGTGCGGGCGGCGCATAGCCCGGCCAGTGCGGAGCCAGGACGCGACCTCACGTCGTAACCCGCCCTTGGCTTGCACATACAACGCCTGGTAGATGGTCTCGTGGGTCACGTGCCACTCCGGACGGTCGGGATGGTCCCGGCGCAGCCGCCGCGTGATCTGCTGCGGGCTGTGCCGCTGCTCCAGGCCATCCTGGACGATGGCCCGCAGACACCGGATCGGCCGCCAGCTTGCCCGTCTTCGGGCCGCGCTCGGCGCGCCACCGCCATCTGGTGGGCCGCGTGCGGCCGATAGGCACCGTCGGGCTGCTGGTTACGCTGCTTTTCCCGGCTGACCGTGGACGCAGGGCGACCCAACGCGCGCGCGATTGCCCGCACCGACACGTTCTCCCGCAACCGATCCGCGATCAGGATCCGCTCGGCCTCGCCGAGAAACCGCGACGAGACCTCCCACGACGAGACCTCCGCAGGCCGGACCTCCCGCGACCTGGGCCCACGCGGTGATATGGCCGGTCCTCGGACAGCCCGCCACCGCTTGGTCAGCCGATAATCCACACCCACCCGCCGGGCCGCTTCCCGGAACCCCGCACCCGCATTCACCAGGTCAAAGTAGGCCGCACGCTCTTCCACGAGACGGCTGCCACACCGACGCGAACCCCGAACCGTCCTCTCGGACGATCGATCCTGACCGACCATCACAACTCCTGAACAACTCAGGTGTTGCAACGATCCCTAGAACTCAAGGAGGGTGGGGGCTCCGGCCGTACGCGCGTGCGCGCGAGGTTTTGAGCGGGCGGGGGCGCTGTTGCAGAGCGGGCGGGCCGTTCGCGTGCACGGGATCGGGCTGTCGCCCCGCGATGGTGGTGCAGCTGCGCACGAAGCCGGATGTGGATGAGGTTGGCATGACGATCGGTGACTTCGCCCCGTTCACGAGCCAGAGCCGGTCGCGCATCTCGGTCTGGGAGAAGGCGGCTACGGTTCGCGGGTGATCGAGCAGCTGGCTGCCACTCGGGAGTCCTATGACCTCGTCGCCCGGGAGTATGCGGCGGTTGTGCCGCCGCGGTTCGACGCCGATGTCGTCGGGCGGGCGATGCTCGGGGCCTTTGCCGAGCTGGTCGACGGCCCGGTCGCCGATCTCGGGTGTGGGCCGGGGCAGGTCACCGCTTACCTCGCCGCGCGAGGAGCTGACGTGTTCGGGGTCGACCTCTCGCCGGGGATGGTCAGCGTCGCGCGGGAGCGGTATCCGGGGTTGCGCTTCGTGGTCGGGGCGATGGCCGAGTTGGCGATCGACGACGGGGCGCTCGGCGGGATCGTCGCCTGGTGGTCGATCGTCCACACGCCGCCCGAGGCGCTGAAAGCGGTCTTCGCCGAGTTCCGGCGCGTCCTCAAGCCAGGTGGCCGCGTGATCGTCGGATTCCACACCGGCGACGGGCACCGCCGCGCCGAGCACGCCTACGGCCGTGAGGTCACCCTCGACGTCTACCGCTTCCCGGTTGACCGCGTGGCCGGGGAGATCGAGGACCTCGGGATGACGGTGACCCGCGCGCCTGCTCCTCGAAGACCGGCAGGCGTGCCTACTGGCTAGGCTCGACTAGTGAGTGCACTGCTCGGCCCCGCCGACATCCGCCGGCTGGCCGCCGAGCTGGGCATCCGGCCGACCAAGAAGCTCGGCCAGAACTTCGTCCACGATCCCAACACCGTCCGCCGCATCGTGGCGGCCGCCGGGCTCGCCGAGGACGACATCGTGGTCGAGGTCGGGCCCGGGCTCGGCTCCCTCACGCTCGGCCTCCTGCCCGCCGCGCGCGAGGTCCACGCCGTCGAGATCGACCCCGTGCTCGCCGCCAAGCTCCCGGACACGGTCGCCGAGAAAGCGCCCACGCTCAAGGACAGGCTCCACGTCATCGAGGACGACGCCGTCCGCATCCAAAGCGCCAGGTTCACGACGCAGCCCACGGCACTCGTCGCGAACCTGCCCTACAACGTCTCCGTCCCCGTCGTCCTGCACCTGCTCGCCGAGCTGCCGTCCCTGAAGCGAGCCCTCGTCATGGTCCAGGCCGAGGTCGCCGACCGCATGGCCGCGGGCCCGGGCTCCAAGGTCTACGGCGTCCCGAGCGTCAAGGTCGCCTGGTACGCCGAAGCAAAACGAGTGGCAACGGTGCCGCGGAGTGTCTTCTGGCCCGTGCCCAACGTCGACTCCGCGCTCGTCCTCCTCAAGCGCCACGAGTCACCCACGGCCGACAAAAAAGAGGTCTTCCGACTGGTCGACGCCGCCTTCGCGCAGCGCCGCAAGACGCTGCGCGCCGCGCTCGCGGGCTGGGCCGGCTCGGCCGAACACGCCGAGGAGCTCCTCACCGCCGCCGGCATCGACCCCAAGGCGCGCGGCGAGCAGCTCTCGGTCCACGACTTCACGAAAGTCGCCGCCGCCGTGTGATTTGGCAGATATCCGACCGTCGATGGCGGCCGTGAAGGTTGCACCGGGCGGGCCTCTTCAGGTTCACTAGATGGGAATTCCATCCCGAGCGGCCGAGAGACCTGGCTCGAAGACGCCGCAGCAACCACCCGTCGCGGGCAGGTGCTACCGCCAGGATCGATGGAGGAGTAAGAGCAATGGTCATGCTCACCACCAGGCGGGTAATCGACCAGTGCCGGCGCACGGTCACGGGTTGTCGTCGCTGAAGTTCTGCCAGCTGACGACCTGAAACCCCTCTCACACCACACCGTTCCGTGATCAACACGGCGGTGGCCCATGCGCCTGGACTGGAGCACATCGTGATCACCCTGGAGAACCTCAGCAAGTCGTTCCGAAGTACGTCGGGCTCGGTCGTGGCCCTCGACGACGTCACCCTCGACGTCCCCGCCGGTGTCATCGCCGGCGTCGTGGGCCCGGCGGGAGCCGGCAAGTCCACCCTCGCCCGCGTGCTGTCGCTGCGCGAGCGCCCCGACAGCGGCGTCTTCCGCCTCGACGGGCTCAACACCGGCTCCCTCGACGAGCGCACCATGCGCATCGCCCGCTCGCGGATCGGCGTCGTGCCCTCCGGCGCCGCGCTGCTCAACCAGCGCACCGCCGCCGGCAACATCGCGCTGCCGCTGGAGCACGCCGGCATGGACGGCCCGCACCGCCGCGAGCGCGTCGGCAAGGTGCTCGACCTCATCGGCCTCACCGGGCAGGCCGCCACCTACCCCGACGACCTCAACGCCGGCCAGCGCCAGCGCGTCGCCATCGCCCGCGCGCTGGTCGGCGAGCCGGCCGTGGTGCTCGCCGACGACCCGACCGCCGGCCTCGACGAGGACGGCGTCGCGGGCGTGCTCGCCGTGCTCGACCGGGCCCGCGCGGAGCTCGGCGCCACCGTGCTCGTCGCCACCCAGGACACCAGCGTCGTCCGCCGCGTCGCCGACGACGTCGCCGTGCTCGAGCACGGCCGGCTCCTGGAGAGCGGCCGGCTGCTCGACCTCGTGCAGGACCCGGACAGCCTCGTCGCGCAGGCCGTGCTGCCGGCCATCGACCCGGTCGCGCGCACCGACTACCCGGGCGTCGCGGACATCGTGCTCGTCGGCTTCGCGGCCATCGGCTCGCTGCTGCCCGAGGCCGCCAGCCGCTTCGGCAGCGACATCTCGGTGATCGGCGGCGGCGTCACCCGCATCGGCGAGACCCCGGTCGCGCGGTTCCGCCTCGGCCTGTCCGGTGATCGCGTCGGCGCGGCGCTCGGCTGGCTCACCGAGCGCGGTGGCGCGGTTCGCGAGCTCGCCCGGCCGCACGTGATGGCGGCCTGACCTGCACACTCGCGTCCCGGCCGGTCATCGTGACCACCGGCTGGCCGGGACCGGGGTGCCCGTAGGCTGAGGACGTGCTCGCAGTCGTGCCCCGCCCGGTGACCGTCCGGGTGCCCTCCAAGGTGAACCTGCACCTCGCGGTCGGCGCATTGCGCAAGGACGGCTTCCACGAGCTGTCCACCGTGTTCCAGTCGCTGTCGCTGACCGACGAGGTGACCGTCGCGATCGCCGACGAGCCCGGCGTCGAGGTACGCGGCGAGGGCGCGTCCACGGTGCCGACCGACGGCGCGAACCTCGCCTGGCGCGCGGTCGAGGCGCTCGCCCGGCACGCGGGCAAGGGCGCCGAGGAGCCCAAGGTCCGGGTCCACATCCGCAAGAACATCCCGGTGTCGGGCGGCATGGCCGGCGGCAGCGCGGACGCCGCGGCCACGCTCGTCGGGCTCGCGAGCCTGTGGAAGCTGGAGATGGCGCGCGACGAGCTCGCGCACGTCGCCGCGACGCTGGGCAGCGACGTGCCCTTCATGCTCTACGGCGGCACCGCGCTCGGCGCCGGCCGCGGCGAGCAGATCGTGCCGGTGCTGACGAGGCACACGTTCCACTGGGTGCTCGCGTTCGCGCGCGGCGGCCTGGCCACGCCCAAGGTCTACGGCGAGCTGGACCGCCTGCGCGACACCGGCGAGCCGCCCCGGGTGGGCGAGGCCGAGCCGGTCCTGGAGGCGCTGGCCGCCGGCGACCCGCAACCAGCTCGCGCTGCTGCTGGGCAACGACCTGCAGGCGGCGGCCGTGTCGTTACGGCCCGGCCTGCGCCGCACGTTACGTGCGGGGGTCGACGCCGGCGCGCTGGCCGGCACGGTGTCCGGCTCGGGCCCGACGTGCGCGTTCCTGTGCGCGAGCGCCGAAGACGCGGTGCGCGTCGCCGCCGAGCTGTCCGGCGCGGGCGTGTGCCGCACGGTGCGCGTCGTGCACGGCCCGGTCCCCGGCGCGAAGGTGATCAGCGACGACGAGCCGCGCCCGACCCCGCCTCAGGTGCACGCCTGAACGTCCGCCAGGCGTTGGGGGAGAAGAAAAGCGGCGTGCCTCCGGAGTCCTTGGAATCCCGGACACCCACGATGTCGTCGGCCAAGGCGACCTCGACACAGGCACCCGTATCGGCATCGTCGCCACTGAACGAACTCTTCCGCCACCTCACGATTGCCATCCCCGCCTAGAGTTCGCGTGCCACCTCTTCGAGGAAGTCGACCGAGTCGCCCGGACTCAGCGCAACAGACCGAAGATGCTCGAAGGCCAGTTTAGCTTTGGCAAGCTCTTCGGGTTTCTCAATGTGCACGGAACCGGTGAGGTAGGCGTAGTAGAGCAGGTCGGGGTCTTCGTCCTCGGGGAAGCCGAGCACGATGAACTCGCCGTCCAGGCCGGGGTGCGCACCACAACTGTTCGGCAGGACCTGGAGGGTCACCGTCGGCAGCTCGGCCTGCCGGATCAGGTGGCGAAGCTGCGCGCGCATCACGTCGGCACCGCCGATGTTCTTGCGCAGAGCCGATTCGTCGATGATCGTGGCCAGCTCGATGGGGAACTCCGGATCGGTGAGCCGCCTCTGGCGATACAGCCGGGGTTTGGCGTTTCCCTGCCGGTTCCCGGTGATCGCGTTCATGCCGCCCGCGAGCAGGGCGTTGATGTAGTCCTCCGTCTGGAGCAGGCCCGGTATGTGCACCAGGCTCAGCTCGAGCTCCGTGGTTGCCTCGGTTTCCATGGGGACAAAGCCGCGGTCGTCGAGGCCGTACCTGCGCCACCAGCCGGTTTTGGCAGCATCGCGTGCCAGGTCGACCAGGCCCGCGTCGTAGGCGTCGTAGATGTCCATCGCGGAGCGGACGAAGTGCACGTCCGCCCTGGTCATCCCGGTCTCGATGCGGTGCAGGGCGCTGCGCTTCTTGTCGAGCAGGCGCGCGGCCTCGTCCAGGTTCAACCCTCTGGCTTCCCGCATGCGCCGCAGGCGGCGCGCCAGGCGCACCCGCCGCAGTGTCGGGCTTTGGTTGTCACCCACCACCGGTTACCTTTCGTGCTCGCGTGAACACGATCCTTCCAGCCGGGATGCCCGCTGCTGGGATTTCCACCCCGTCGGTACCGTTGGACACCTCATGGTCAACCTGGTCAACCTCGAAGCGGTCTCCAAGAGCTACGGCATGCAGCCGCTCCTCGACGCCGTCTCCCTCGGCGTGGGCGCGGGGGACCGGATCGGCGTCGTCGGGCTCAACGGCGGCGGCAAGACCACGCTGCTGGAGATCCTGGCCGGCATCGAGCCGCCGAACACCGGCCGGGTGAGCCGCGTCCGCGGCCTGCGCCAGGCCGTCGTCACGCAGCGCACCGAGCTTGCCGAGGGCTCGACCGTGCGGCATGCCGTTCTCGACCCGCTCGGCATCACCGCCGAGCACGAGTGGGCCGCCGACCCGCGGGCCCGCGCGATCCTCGGCGGCCTCGGCATCACGGCGCTGGGCGTCGACTCGCCCGTGGCCACGATGTCCGGCGGCGAGCGGCGCCGCGTCGCGCTGGCCGCCGCGCTCGTGCAGGAGCTGGACCTGCTGATCCTCGACGAGCCGACCAACCACCTCGACGTCGAGGGCGTCCGCTGGCTCGCCGAGCACCTGCTCGCCCGGGGCACCGCGCTCGTCGTCGTCACCCACGACCGGTGGTTCCTCGACACGGTCGCCACGAACACGTGGGAGGTCGTCGGCGGCGGGGTCGAGCAGTACGAGGGCGGCTACGCGGACTGGGTCTTCGCCCGCGCCGAGCGGGCCCGGCTCGCGGCGACCCTGGAGGAGAAGCGGCGCAACCTCGCGCGCAAGGAGCTGGCCTGGCTGCGCCGCGGCCCGCCCGCGCGCACGTCGAAGCCGCGCTACCGCATCGAGGCGGCCGAGGCGCTGATCTCCGACGTGCCGCCGCCGCGCGACTCCGTCGAGCTGCTGGCGTTCGCCAAGCGGCGGCTGGGCCGGACCGTCCTGGAGCTGGAGGACGTGTCCGTGACGCTGGGTCCGCGGACGCTCGTCGACGGGCTCACGTGGCGGATCGGGCCGGGCGACCGGATCGGGCTCGTCGGCGTCAACGGCTCGGGCAAGACGACGGTGCTGCGGCTGCTCGCCGGCGTGCTCGAACCCGACGCGGGCAAGCGGATCCAGGGCCAGACCGTGCGGCTGGCGTACCTGAGCCAGGAGCTGCACGACCTGCCGGGCTCGCAGCGCGTGCTGGAGGCCGTCGAGGAGATCGCGCGGCGGGTGACGCTGGGCAAGCAGGAGATGTCCGCGTCGCAGCTGGCGGAGCGGTTCGGGTTCCCGGCCGCGCGGCAGTGGACGCCGGTGTCGGACCTGTCCGGCGGCGAGCGGCGGCGGCTGCAGCTCGCGCGGCTGCTGATGGCCGAGCCGAACGTGCTGCTGCTCGACGAGCCGACGAACGACCTGGACATCGACACGCTGCAGCAGCTGGAGGACCTGCTCGACGGCTGGCCGGGCACGCTCGTCGTCGTCTCGCACGACCGGTACCTGGTCGAGCGGGTGTGCGACGCGGTGTACGCGCTGCTCGGCGACGGCGCGGTGACCCACCTGCCGGGCGGGATCGACGAGTACCTGTCCCGCCGCGACTCGGCGCTGCGGCCGCCGCCGCCCGTTCCGTCCGCGCCGAAGCCGGCCGTCTCGTCGGCCGCCGAGCAGCGCGCCGCGCGCAAGGAGCTGGCCCGGCTGGAGCGCCGGCTGGACGCGCTGTCCAAGCGGGAGTCGGAGCTGCACGCCGCGCTGGCCGAGGCGGCCACGGACGCGGAGCGGTTGCTCGGCTGGACGCGGAGCTGCGCGAGGTGGTGGCGGAGAAGTCGACGGTCGAGGAGCGTTGGCTGGACATAGCGGACCTCGCGGAGTGAGGCCCCTCTAGGCTCTAGCCATGAGCCGTTTGTCGACACGCTGGTCGCCACCGCCGACGGCGGGCGGTCAGCTTCGGGGGGTCACCACCGGCGAACCCGGTGAGGCCGCGCGCACCACGTGGGCGCAGGTGCACGAGCAGGCGCGCGCGATCGCCGGTGCGCTGGTGTCGCAGGGCATGGCGCGGCACGACGCGGTCGCCGTGCTGGCCGCGGAGCCGGCGGCGATCGGCCCGGCGGTGCAGGCCGTGTGGCTGGCCGGCGGCAGCGTGACGATGCTGCACCAGCCGACGCCGCGGTCCGACCTCGCGATGTGGGCCGAGGACACGCTGCGCGTGCTGAACATGATCGGCTCGAAGCTCGTGCTGCTGGGCGCGCCGTTCGACCAGCTGGCGCCGGTGCTCGACGAGCACGGCATCGGCTACCGGCTGGTGACCGACCTCGCGGACGGGCGCGCCGCTCGATGCCGCCTGTCTCGGTGGACGAGTCCGCGCCGGCGCTGCTGCAGCTGACCTCAGGGTCGACCGCGGACCCGAAGGCCGTGCGGATCACCCACGGGAACCTGCTGTCGAACATCACGGACATGGCCGCGTGCGCCGAGCTCGACCCCGAGTCGGACATCATGGTGTCGTGGCTGCCGATGTTCCACGACATGGGCATGGTCGGCTTCTACACGGTGCCGATGACGCTGGGCATCGAGCTGGTGAAGGTCACCCCGGTGGACTTCCTCACCGGCCCGCTGCTGTGGGCGGAGCTGATCTCCAAGTACCGCGCCACGATCACGGCCGCGCCGAACTTCGCGTACGCGCTGCTCGGCCGCCGTATGTCCGGTGTGGACGATGACGACGCCTACGACCTGTCGACGATGCGGCTGGCGCTGAACGGCGCCGAGCCGATCGACGAGAAGGCCGTCCGCTCGTTCACCGACAACGGTGCCCGGTTCGGCCTGCACGCCGAGTGCGTGTTCCCGGCGTACGGCATGGCCGAGGGCACGCTCGCGATCTCGTTCCCGCCGGTGTTCACCGGTCTGCGGCTGGACTACATCGACGCCGACGCGCTGGAGTCCGACCAGCGCGCCGTGCCGGTTCCCGCCGTCGGACGCGCCGTCGGTGCGGTCGTTCGCGTTGCTGGGCAAGCCGTTGCCGACGTTCGAGGCGCGGATCGTCGACGCCGTCCGGCGACGTCCGCGGCGAGCGCGAGGTGGGCGAGATCCACATCCGCGGCGCGGCGGTGACCCCCGGCTACCTGACGGTCGACGGCCCGCTGGCCACGCAGGACGCTCGACGGCTGGCTCGCGACCGGCGACCTCGGGTACATGGTGGACGGTGAGATCGTCATCTGCGGCCGCGCGAAGGACGTGATCATCCTGGCGGGCCGCAACATCTACCCGACGGACATCGAGCGCGCGGCGTCCACAGTGGAGGGTGTACGGGCGGGCAACGCGGTGGCCGTCCGCCTCGACGCCGGCACGCGCCGCGAGCGCTTCGCGGTGGTGGTGGAGTCGCGGCTCGCGCGGACGCGGACGCGGTCAAGCGGCTGCGCAAGGAGATCGGCGCGCGGGTGTTCGAGGCGGTGAACGCACGGCCGTCGGCGGTGGAGGTGCTGGCGCCGGGCACGCTGCCGAAGACCCCGTCGGGCAAGCTCCGCCGCGCCGCCGCCGGTGAGCAGCTCGCGGAGCGGCTCACCGGCGGGTGATCACAGCTCGCGGCGCCGAGCTCGTTCACCCAGGCCAGACGCAGCGCCTCGACCGCGCCGATGTGGTAGCCCTGCCCGATGAAGAAGGTGCGGGAGAGCTTGAGCCCGGCGAGGTCGTCGGGCCGCGGCCCGTCCTCGTCGTCGGCGATGGCGTCGGCCAGGAGGTTGACCAGTCGCTCGACGTCGCCGGGCCGGTAGCCCCGCTCGCCGGGCGGCGCGGGCGGCAACGGCAGGGCGAGCACGTCGGAGTCCCGCCACGCATCCACCGCGGCGCGCGCACTTTCGTTCTGTGCCGCCGCGTCGGCCTGCTCCTGCTCGGTGACCGGCTTGGGCGGCGTTGGCTCCTGCTCGCGTTCGGGCGCGCCCGCCAGGTCATCGGCGGGCCGCCCGCTCGGCGCGAACCGCCCTTGGCCACCCGGGATGCGGGCTGGCGCCCTCTGGTCGGCGGGAGGCGCGAAATGGCTGCCTGGCGCGCCTTCGGCTGGAGGGGCGAGGTGTCCACTCGGCGGCGCCAGGTGCGCGCCGGGTGCGGTTTGGCCGCTGGGGGGCGTGGGGTGTCCGCCGTGCTCGCTCGGCGCGAAGTGGCCGCCCGGCGCGCGGTGGTCTGTTGGCGGTGCGAGGTGCGCCTCGGGCGCGGCTTGGCTGCCGTGGGCCGGGGAGTGGCCGCCCTGGTCGCCTTGTGCGAAGTGGCTGCCTGGCGTGCTTTGGTCGGCCGGAGGGGCGAAGCGGCCGCCCGGTGCGCGGTGATCTGCTGGCGGTGCCAGGTGTGCGCCGGGTGCGGATTGGCCGCCGGGTGGCGTGTGTCCACCCGGCGTGCCCTGGTCGCTCGGCGCGAACTGGCTGCCCGGTGTGCCTTGGTCGGCGGGGTGTCCGCTCGGCGTGCGGTGGTCTGTTGGCGGTGCGAGGTGTGCGCCGGGTGCGGGTTGGCCGCCGGGTGGCGTGTGTCCGCCTGGCGTGCCCTGGTCGCTTGGCGCGAACTGGCTGCCCGGCGCACCCTGATTGCTTGGCGCGAGGTGACTGCCGGGTGTGCCTTGGTCGGCTGGCGGGGCGAAGTGGCTGCCTGGCGTGCCTTGGTCGCCGGGGCGTCCGCTCGGCGCGCGGTGATCTGTTGGCGGTGCGAGGCCCGCCTCGGGCGCGGCTTGGCTGCCGGGGAAGTGTCCTCCCGGCGCGCCATGGTCGCCTGGTGCGAAGTGGCTGCCTGGCGTGCCATGGTCGGGGCGTCCGCCCGGTGCGGGTTGGCCGCTGGGGGGCGTGAGGTGTCCGCCCTGGTCGCCTGGCGCTAGGTGGCTGCCCGGCCTCGCGGGGTCGCTCGGCGGGGGGAGATGGCCGCCGGGTCGCGCGGTGTCGGGCCGCGCGCCCGGCGTGCCGTGTTCGGGGGGCGGCGCTAGGTGGCCGCCCGGTCGTGCGGGCTCCGCGGGGGGCGCCAGGTGCCCGCCCGGCGGAACGGCCAGGCGGGGCAGGTTGGGCAGCTCGCCCGAACCAGGGTGCGCGCCGCCGCGCGGGGAGTCCTGTCGCTCGCCCCGGGACCAGGGAGGCTGTTGTGGCGCCGGTTGCCCGCCGTACGGCATGGCCGGCCGTCCGCCGAAGGGTGCACCTGGGTGCGGGCCTTGGTACCCGGCGGGGGGCTGTCCACCGGGGCCGCCCGGACCTTGAGCGGCTGCCGGGGACCGCGGGTCGCCCTGCCATGGGGGTGGGGCCTGGCCGCGTGGTGGCGTCGGGGTATCGGGCTGGGCGCCGTGCCGGCCGGGCGGCGGCGAGTCCGGGCGGGGCGCCGACGCGGCAGCGGCGCCTGCTTCCGGCTCCTCGCTCGGTGCCGGGCTCTCCGCGTCCTCACCGGACGGTGACGTGGTGTCCGCGTCGAGGCGGCTGCCGACGGACGTGCCACTCGAACGCCGCTCCACCTCAAGCCGGCTGCCCAGCGAGGTGCTGTCCGCGTCCTCGCTCAGGGCCGACTCGCTCGCTGCCGCCGGCGTGTTCGCGGGTGTGGCCGTCTTCGGTGCGGGTGCGTCCGCTTCGCCGGGCGCGTCGGCCTCGGGGCCGTCACCGGGTGCGGTGTCCGTATCGCCGCTCGGTGGTGCGGCAGGCGCGAGCGTGTCCTCGCCGGGTGGCTGGGAGTCGGTCTCGGCGGGGCGGTCGGTGGTTTCCGCGTCGGTAGTGGCCGGGCTGGTCGCGGTGGCTTCGGCGGGCTTGTCCGCCGCCTTGCGGGCACCCGGTGCGGGGAGCCTCGTCGTGGACTGGGGCTCCGCCAGCGCAGCCGGCTCGGCACCGGTCGACTTCGTGGGCCTCGGGGCGGACGGAAAGCGGTCCGTGGGCGTCGGGCCGGGGCGCCGCGCGGTGGGGAACGGGCCGCCGGTGTTCGGCGCCGCCGGCTTACCGGCGGGCCGCGAGCTCAGCGGGGCCGGCTTCGGGGCCGCCGGGGCGCCGTTCCTCGCGACGCCGGGCTCGCGCTTCGGCAGTCTGGGCCCGGCCGCCTCGGGCGGCTGCGACGGCCCGGATTCGGCGGACCGCCCGGATGGCTGCCCGGGCGGCTGCCCGGACGGAGCCGGACCGGCCCATGGCGGCGAGCCGGCCGGCGGCCCGGACTGCCCGGGCGAGCCCGGCTGGCCGGACCACCCCGGTGCCGCCGGGCCGGAAGACGTGGTGCCGTTGGCCGACTCGGCCGGCGAGTCCTCCTGCGCGCGGAGTGCGGCCGCCGACCGTGCCGCTTCCTCGGCCGCGGACGGCTTCACCGGCTCCGTGGCCGAGGTTGGCGGTGACGGAGGAGTCGGCGGGACGAACGGCAGCGGGTACGGGACCGGCGGGCGCGGGGGGTTGGGCGGCGGCGCCGGCCGGCGGCTCTGCTCGCGGCTCTGCTCGCGGCGGTCGAACTCCTCGACCACCAGGTCCAGGAAGTCGTCGACCTGCTCCTCGTGGTAGCCGCGGCGGATGAGGGGTGCGCTGTCGAAGATCACCTCGCGCACGTCCTGCGCCGACAGCGTGTCCTTGCCCGGCCAGGGTCGCCTGCACGCGGTCCAGGAAGTCGTCCACCTGGTCCTCGTGGTAACCACGCCGGCCGAGCGGCGCACGGTCGAACGTGACGCAGTCGACCACCATCGGTGTCAGCGGCACGTCGTCCTGCTGCTGCATCTTCCGCCTCCCGGTCAGCGGGCATGGAAGAGGTTCTGCGCCGCTTCCAGACCCTTGGCCACCAACGCCTCCGTCGCGTCGGCGCACCGGTCGATGTCGAGCGCGAGGTCCTTGCGCTCGGTCGCGGAGAAGTCCCGGAGCACGTAGTCCGCCGGATCCATTCGCCCCGGCGGCCGACCTATTCCGAACCGTACCCGCAGATAGTCCCTGGTCCCGAGTGACTTCGTGATCGATCTCAGCCCGTTGTGCCCGTTCTCGCCGCCGCCCAGTTTGAGCCGAACGCTCGCCGAACGGCAGATCCAGCTCGTCGTGCAGGACGATCACGTGCTCCGGCGCCACCTTGAAGAACCGCGCGGTGCCCGACGACCGGTCCGCCCGACAGGTTCATGTACGCCCGCGGCTTCGCCAGCGCCACCCGCCGCCCGCCGAGCCGCCCTTCGAGCACGTCGGCGCCCGCCTTGTGGGACTTGAACCTCCCGCCGACCCGGTCCGCCAGCTCGTCGGCGACCAGGAACCCGATGTTGTGCCGGTTCGCCACGTACCGCGGACCCGGGTTGCCGAGACCGACGACGAGCATCGGCGCGTCGTCGGCGGGCAGGTCGGCAGGCATCTCGGCGTCCTCGGAAACGCAGACCGGGCGGCCCCGTGCGGGACCGCCCGGACGGGGACTCAGCCCTCGTTCGCCTCGTCGGCGGCCGGCTCCTCGGCTGCCTCGGCGGCCGGCGCCGCCTCGTCGGCGGCCTCCGCGCCCTCGGGCGCGTCGATGCCGGCCTCCATGTCCTCGGCCGTCGGCGCCACGTTGATCGCGATGACCAGCGTGTCGGGGTCGGTGACGAGCTCCGCGCCCTCGAGCAGCTGGACGTCCGACGCCAGGATCTGGGTGCCGGCGGTGGCGCCGTCGATGGAGACCTCGAACTGCTCGGGGATGTGCAGCGCCTCGACCGCCACCTGCAGCGTCGACGCGTCCTGGGTGACCAGGGTGCCGGGCTGGGCCTCACCGGTCATCACGACCGGGATCTCGACGGTGACCTTCTCGCCGCGCTGGACGAGCAGCAGGTCGACGTGCTCGATGTAGTTCTTGATCGGGTGCGTGGTGACCGTCTTGGTCAGCGCGAGCTCGATCTTGGCGTCGATGTCCAGCGTGAGGACGGCGTTGTTGCCGTGCTCGCGGACGACGCGGGCGAACTCGATGGCCGGCAGGGCCAGGTGCTTGGGGTCGGAACCGTGGCCGTACAGCACCGCGGGAATCTTGCCGGCGCGGCGGGTGCGGCGTGCGGCGCCCTTACCGAACTCGGTACGTGGCTCGGCGGCGAGACGGACCTCGGACACGGTGGTGCACTCCTTGCTACAACTAAAGCTGGGTCTCGGGCGGCGGCGGCCAGCGGCGACGGACGTGCGCGCGGCATCAAGCCGCCGCGTCGATCACGCCAGGCGTGACGCCTGCCCTCGCCGAGGCAACCTGGGTAGTTTACGCGCCCCGTTCCGTGTGACATCTCGCGGGGCTTAAGGTGCGGAGTCCCCAGTCGACGGGAGGTTCCGCGGGCATTCCTGGTCACGACCCGTCCGTCTGCCGCCTGCCCGTGGAGTGATCCCGTGTTCCGTGTCCAGCACATCACCGTCGACTGCCGCGACCCGTACGCGCTCGCGCTGTTCTGGAGCGACGTCACCGGCTGGCCCGTCAGCGACGAGGACGAGCCCGGCTCGCCCGAGGTCGCCGTCGAGCCTGCCGATCCGGCGTTGCCCGAGCTGCTGTTCGTCCACGTCCCCGAGTCGAAGGCCGGGAAGAACCGGCTGCACCTCGACCTCGTACCGCTGACCCGCACCCGCGACGAGGAGGTCACCCGGCTCCGCGCGGCAGGTGCGACCCTCGTGGCCGACCGGCGGGGCGAGAACGGCCGCGGGTGGGTCGTCCTCGCGGACCCGGAGGGCAACGAGTTCTGCGTGGAGGCGAGCCGGTCCGAACGCGGGTAGCCGCGGGACGGGTCAGGCGTTGCCGTCGAAGAGGCTGGTCACCGAGCCGTCCTCGAAGACCTCCTGGATCGCGCGCGCCAGCAGCGGGGCGATCGAGAGGACGGTCAGCTTGGAGAAGCGCTTCGAGTCGGGGATCGGCAGCGTGTTGGTGAACACGACCTCCCGCGCCCCGCACTCGGAGAGCCGCTGGGGCGCCGGCGCCGGACAGCACGCCGTGCGACGCCGCGACGACGACGTCCGCCGCGCCCTCCTCGACCAGCTGCTCCACCGCCTTCGCGATCGTGCCGCCGGTGTCGACCATGTCGTCGATCACCACGCACAGCCGGCCGCGCACCTCACCGACCACGCGCTTGGCCACGACGTCGTTGGGCTTCAACGGGTCGCGCGTCTTGTGGATGAACGCGATCGGCACGCCGCCGAGGTCGTCCGCCCACTTCTCCGCGAGCTTCGTGCGGCCGGCGTCCGGCGACACGACCGTCACGTTGTCGCTGCCGTACGTCTCCTTGATGTAGCGCGCCAGCAGGGTCTGGGCGAACAGGTGGTCCACCGGGCCGTCGAAGAAGCCCTGGATCTGCGCGGTGTGCAGGTCGACCGTCATGATCCGGTCGGCGCCCGCGGTCTTGAACATGTCCGCGATCAGGCGCGCGGAGATCGGCTCGCGGCCCTTGTGCTTCTTGTCCTGCCGCGCGTACGGGTAGAACGGCATGATCACGGTGATCCGCTTGGCCGACGCCCGCTTCAGCGCGTCGACCATGATCAGCTGCTCCATCACCCACTGGTTGATCGGCTCGCAGTGGCTCTGGATCACGAACGCGTCGCAGCCGCGCACCGACTCCTCGAACCGCACGAAGATCTCGCCGTTCGCGAAGTCGTAGGCCGACTGCGGGGTGATGCTGACGTTGAGGTGTTTCGCGACCTCCTCGGCCAGCTCCGGGTGCGCCCGCCCGGAGAAGAACATCAGGTTCTTCTTCGGCGTCCCGGACTTGGCGTTCATGTCGACTCGGTCGCTCCTCGGCAGACGCGGCTGGGTCTCCCGTCCAGCGGCCTCGGCGCCGCCGGCCTCCGGCGCGCCGGGCGTCCCCGGGTGCCGGGCCGCCGGCGCAGCACCCACTCCTCGATGTTGCGCTGCGCGCCCGCCGACACCGCCAGCGCGCCCGGCGGCACGTCCGCGCGCAGCACGGTGCCGGCCCCGCTGTACGCGCCGTCGCCGACGGTCACCGGCGCCACGAACATGTTGTCCGACCCGGTCCGCACGTGCGACCCGACGACCGTGCGGTGTTTGGCCACCCCGTCGTAGTTGACGAACACGCTGGCCGCGCCGATGTTGCTGTGCTCGCCGATCGTCGCGTCGCCGACGTAGGACAGGTGCGGCACCTTCGAGCCGGTGCCGATCTCGGAGTTCTTGACCTCGACGAACGTGCCGACCTTCGAGCTCACGCCCAGCCGCGCGCCCGGCCGCAGGTAGGCGAACGGGCCCGACGCTCGCGCCGGGGCCGATCTCCGACTCGCGGCCGTGCGTGCGCACCACGCTCGCGCCCGCGCCGACGGCTGACGTCGGTGAGCGTCGTGTCCGGGCCGATCGTCGCGCCCTCGCCGACCGTCGTCGCGCCGCGCAGCTGCACGCCCGGCTCGAGCACCACGTCGCGGGCCAGCTCCACGCCGGCGTCGAGCCACACGGTCGCCGGGTCGACCATCGTGACGCCCGCGCGCATCCACCGCTCGGTCGAGCCGGCGGTTGAGCTCGGCGCCGAGCGCGGCCAGCTGCACGCGGTCGTTGACGCCCTCGACCAGCCACGGGTCGTCGCAGGTCCAGGTGCCGACCCGGTGCCCGTCGCCGCGGGCGATCGCCAGCACGTCGGTCAGGTACTGCTCGCCCTGCGCGTTGTCGGTGGACAGCCGGCCGAGCGCGTCGGCGAGCACCGCGGCGTCGAAGGCGTAGACGCCGGAGTTGATCTCGCGGATCGCGGCCTGCTCGGGCGTGGTGTCCTTCTGCTCGACGATCGCCTCGACCGAGCCGTCGGCCGGCGCGCACGATCCGGCCGTAGCCGGTCGGGTCGGCGACCTCGGCGGTCAGCACGGTGACCGCGTTGCCGGCGGACCCGTGCTCGGCGAGCAGCGCGGACAGCGTCAGCGTGTCGAGCAGCGGCACGTCGCCGTAGGTCACCAGGACCGTGCCGGTCAGGCCGCTCGGGCAGCTCGTCGAGCCCGCAGCGCGACCGCGTGCCCGGTGCCGTGCTGCTCGGCCTGCACGGCGACGGTGACCGTGGCGTCGATGGCCTTCGCGACCTCGTGCAGGTGCTCGGTGACCGCCTCGCGGCCGTGCCCGACGACGACCGCCATGCGCTGCGGCGCGAGCCCGGCGGCGGCGCGCACGGCGTGCTCGACCAGCGAGCGGCCGGCCAGCCGGTGCAGCACCTTCGGCGTGGCCGAGCGCATCCTGGTGCCCTCGCCGGCGGCGAGGATGATCGTGCTGACTTCGCCGAGCCCGGTGGAGCCCTCGAGCATCAGCTGTCTCCCTCTGGCATGAGATCGGGTGCTGCCCGGCCGTGACCGGCCGGGGAAATCGATCCTACGTGGCTGTCCGTTCGCCTCGTGCGGGCGCGGCTCACGTCGCGTCCGGGACCGCCCTGGCGTGGTCGTGGCTGCCCGAATCGTCCTGGAGCGGCACGTCGGGGCCGTCGCCTTCCGTGGTCGCGATCGCGACGACGTCGTTGCCGCCCTTGCGTTTCGCCTGGTACATGGCGGCGTCCGCGCGGGCGAGCGCACGTGCCGCGCCCTCCTCGGGACGCAGCGCGACCACGCCGACCGACAGCGTCACGCCGTGCGAGAGGTCGTGCGGCAGCTCGTGCGACGGCCGCCGCGGCGCGGCGCAGCGCGGCCGCGGCGGCGTGCAGCGGGGCGCCGGGCAGCAGCACGATGAACTCGTCGCCGCCGTAGCGGGCCACCATGTCGCTGCCGCGCAACGTGTCCCGCACGGTGCTCGCGACCACCCGCAGCACGTCGTCGCCCTCGGCGTGGGAGAGCCGGTCGTTGACGCCCTTGAACCCGTCGAGGTCGACCAGCGCGATCGCGAGCGGCTCGCCGGTCGACGGACAGCTCCGCGAGCCGCTCGTCCAGCGCGCGCCGGTTCGGCAGTCCGGTGAGCGGGTCCTGCAGCGCCTGCTTGGCCACCGTGCCGTGCCGGCGGGCCAGCCGCTCGTGCTCGCGGCGGGTGGCGAGCGTGGCCGCGCGCGACTCGCGCATGTCCCAGAGCTGGTCCTCGAGCTCGGCGACGTAGAACTGCAGCGCGCCGATCGTGCGGTCGCCGGCCTCGTCGCCGCCGCACAGCCGGGCGTACTCGCGGATCAGGCACAGCAGCAGCGCCGGCTCGGGCTCGGTGTCGCCCAGCCGCTTCTGCACGCTGGCGAGCACCTCGACGGCCTTGTCCGTCGCGCTCGTCGCGCTCGAGGCAGCGGGCGAGCGCGACGGCCACGAAGATCACCTCGCGGGGCGCGGCGGTCTCCAGCAGCCCGAACAGCCGCTCGACGTGCGCGCGTGCCCGGCGCGGCCAGCGCGTGTGCGGCGCCGACGACCGCGATCTGGTCGGCGGCCGGCAGGTCGGCGCGGCGCGGGAACAGCGACTCGCGGAACGGCGCCTCGACGTCGCCCGCCATCGCCGCGGCCCGGGCGAACCGCTCGGCGGCCTGGTCGTCCTCGCCGATCCGCTCCAGCCGCAGGCCCCAGCCCAGCTGCATGCGGCAGCGGGTGATCAGGTGCACGGAGATGTCGTGCGGGCCGGCGCCGTTGCGGATGTGCCGGTGCGCGCGGCGCATGACCTGGTCGCCGACCTCGTACACGCCGAGCTCCATCAGCACCAGGCCGAGGTCCATCAGCGTGGACGCCATCAGCACGTCCCACACCCGCGGGCCGAACGACGCGTCCGGCGGCACCTTCTCGTCGAGCATCGCGAGGCCGACCGCGGCCTCGGTGAGCGCGACGTCCTCGGTGCCGGCGAGCAGCAGCCGCTTGGCGCGCAACGCGTGCGCGTCGGCCTGCAGCACCAGGAACTCGTGGCGGGTGGAGTGTGTCGAGGAACTCGTCGACGATGGTCTCGGTCGCGCCGGTGACGGCCTGCTCGGCGTCGTTCACCCGGATGACGGCCGCCGCCCGCAGCAGCTGGGCGACCATGCGCGGCTCGCCGCGGTGGCGGACCTCGGCGAGCAGCCGGTCGACCTCGTCGGTGTAGCGGGTGCGGGTGCCGCGCTCACTCACCTGGGCGATCGCGAGCAGCTCGCGGGCGCGGCCCACCAGCCACGCGTCAGACCGTTCGTCCAACGCCGGCAGGTCGACGTCATCTCCGCTCGCCGCCGCCATCCACGCCTGGCCGTCCACCTTCGTGCTGTCGCCGTCCCGCGTCCGCCCGGCAGCTCCGCCGCCAGGGATCGAACCTGGACCATCAGAACCAAAATCTGAGGTGCTGCCTTTACACCACGGCGGACCGTGGGCGCGGTGAACGCCCACGGTTGGACATCGTGGCATGCATGCTCGCCCGGGGGCAGTGGTACCCGCGATAGGACGTGCGGAGTGCGGCCAAATGGGTGTGAGCTGGATCACCAGCCGATGCTTTGCAGTATCGGGCTCTGGCGCGCACGGGACCGCATGTACTTACGCTGTCGTAGGTTACGGATGCGTAGGCGAGGCTCGACCTTACCGCACATGATCCAGACACGACAAGGTATGATGAGGTACAGATGACGACGACCCTCGAGGAGACTTCGAGCGGGGACGGGGCCGCCGGAGGGCCCGAAGCCGATCACCGTGGGCAGGCGCAACGGGCTGGACGCAGTTCGCGGTGTACCTGTTCATCCTGGTGCCGTTCGCGGCGCTGATCGCGGCCGTCCCGCTGGTCTGGGGGTGGGGGCTGAGCTGGCTCGACGTCGGGCTCGCGGTGTTCTTCTTCTACTTCTCCGGCCTGGGCGTGACCATCGGCTTCCACCGGCACTTCACCCACGGCTCGTTCAAGGCCAAGCGCGGGCTGCGGGTCTTCCTCGCGATCGCCGGCTCGATGGCCGTGCAGGGCCCGCCGATCATCTGGGTCGCCGACCACCGGCGCCACCACGCGTTCTCCGACCGCGAGGGCGACCCGCACTCGCCGTGGCTGTACGGGACCTCGCCGGTCGCGCTGGCCAAGGGCTTCTGGCACGCGCACATGGGCTGGATGTTCGACCGCAGCCTGACCAACAAGCAGCGCTTCGCGCCGGACCTGATGGCGGACAAGGACATCGTGCGGGTGAACAACCTGTTCGCCCTGTGGACGGTGCTCACGTTCGTCGCTGCCGGCGCTGATCGGCGGCCTGGCCACCTTGTCCTGGTGGGGCGCGCTCACCGCGTTCTTCTGGGCGGGCTTCGTGCGGGTGGCGATCCTGCACCACGTCACGTGGTCGACGAACTCGATCTGCCACATGATCGGCGAGCGCCCGTTCGTCAGCCGGGACAAGGCGGCGAACTTCTGGCCGCTGGCGATCCTGTCGTTCGGCGAGTCGTGGCACAACCTGCACCACGCGGACCCGACCTGCGCGCGGCACGGCGTCCAGCGGGGCCAGATCGACACGTCCGCCAGGCTCATCTGGATCTTCGAGAAGTTCGGCTGGGTCGTACAACGTCCGGTGGCCGACGCAGCAGCGGCTGGCGAAGATCACCGCCGGAGTGGAGTAATCCGGTCACGGACCGTCGGTGGGTGCCCGTAGGGTGACCCGAGATGGCGGCCCGGCGGCGAGATCGTGTCCGGGCGCCGGCCGGTCGGGCCGGTGCCCCGGTTCCACGCGTGCGGATGAGCGGTGAGGAGCGGCGCCAGCAGCTGCTCGACGTCGCGCGGTCGCTGTTCGCGGAGAAGGGCTTCGACGGTGCGTCGGTCGAGGAGATCGCGCACCGGGCGAACGTGTCGAAGCCGGTGGTGTACGAGCACTTCGGTGGCAAGGAGGGCGTGTACGCGGTCGTCGTCGACCGCGAGATGCACTACCTCCTGACGTCGATGACCATCGGCGCTCGCCGAGGAGGCCCACCCGCGGCTGCTGCTGGAACGGGCGGCGGTGTCGCTGCTGGACTACGTGGAGGGCTCGGCCGACGGCTTCCGGATCCTGGTGCGCGCGTCCCCGGTCGCCTCGGCGACGGGGACGTTCTCGTCGCTGCTGAACGACATCGCGCGCCAGGTGGAGTACATCCTGGGGCGGCAGTTCAGCGCGCGGGGCTACGACCCGAAGCTGGCGGCGCTGTACAGCCAGGCGCTGGTGGGCATGGTGGCGCTGACGGGCCAGTGGTGGCTGGACTCGAGGCGCCCGAAGAAGGAGGAGGTGGCGGCCCACCTGGTGAACCTCTCGCTGGAACGGCCTGCACCACCTGGAAAGCAAGCCCGAGCTCCGCGAAGCCCACTCCCTGACCGGCGTGGCGGCTCATGCCGCAGATCCAGTGCTGCCGACTTCGGCATGCTTGCTCCCACTTCACGGTCGGCACTCGTTGCAGCTACCGGTCGCTGCGCGGCTTGGGCTGGGCCGTGCGGGCATGCAACCGCAGGGCCCCGCACAAGACGGCCCAAGCCGGTGTGCCGCAAGGAACCGCGAACGTCGCGCGCTGTCGACGGCCAGCCACGGCTAACTGCCCACCACGACTGGGAGTAGGCGCCGGACTTGACAGCGAGTCGGCGGCCTTAAGCTGCACGCGCACCCAGTTCCAGCCGCGGCCCATTGACAGCCAAGCCCCGGTCCAGCCGATCGGACCGATGAGCCCGCGACGCCAGCCGAGTCACGCCGCTTCAACGCCTGCAGTCCAGTGCATCGCTTTGTCATGGCCAGGCATAGTCGCCTGGGTGCTCAAGCGCGAGCTCAGCGCGGGCGTGACCCGCAGCAGCTTGTCGTCCGTGCCGTTGGTCGTCGTGATGTACAGGGCGCCGTCGGGGCCGGTGCGGGCCGCGCGCAGCCGGCCGAAGCGGTTGTCGAACTCCTTCGGGATCGCCACCGACGCGACGTCGCCCGCCGTCGTCAGCGTCAGCAGGATCACCTTCGCGCCCTTGAGCGCCGTCACCACGAGCGCGCCGTTCAGCTTGCCCCACTGGTCGCCCGTCAGGAACGTCGCCGCGCAGACCGCCTCCGTCGTCTCGCCCGACTGCCACTTCGCCGGCACCGCGTCCGGGAAGCGCTCCAGGTCGGTCATCGGCACGCTCTCGTCGTAGCGCGCCGACCGTGCCGCCCTGCGACGGGTCCCAGCCGTAGTTGCGGCCCGCCTGGATCAGGTTGACCTCGTCGTTGAACGACGGGCCGTGCTCGGCGGTGAAGATCTGGTCCGTGCCCGGCCGCACCGCCACGCCCTGGATGTTGCGGTGGCCGTAGGTGTAGACGTACCGCTGGCGCGGGTTCTTCGCGTCGATGAACGGGTTGTCCGGCGCCGGCTCGCCCGGTGTTCAGGTCCAGCCGCAGCACCTTGCCGCCCAGGCTCGTCTTGTCCTGCGAGATCCGCGCCTGCGCGGTGTCGCCCGTGCCGACGAGCAGCATGCCGTCCGGGCCGATCGTCGGGCGGCAGCCGGAGTGGCGGCCGGTGCTGACAGCGGCAGGCCGGTGAGCAGCTCCTTCTCCCGCGGTCGCGATCCTGCCGTCCTCGGCCAGCCGCCACGTGACGAGCCGGATGTCGGCCGGGTCGCCGTTCTCCGTGTGCGTCTGGCAGGTGGTGAACCGGCGCGTCTTGTCGAAGTCCGGGTGCACGACCATGCCCAGCAGCCCGCCCTCGCCGGTCACGTACACGTCGGACAGGTCCGCCTTCACCTGCGACACCTTCGCGCCGGGCTCGGCCGCTGGACAGCAGCGCGATGCGCGCGGGCCGCTCGGTGACCAGCACCTTGCCGTCGGGCAGGAAGCCGATGTCCCAGCCGTGCTCGAGCCCGCCGGCGACCTGCTCGATCAGCAGGCCCGGGGTCTCGGTGCTGCTCGGCGGGGTCGGCGTCGACGACGGCTCGCTCTGCGGCACCTCGCCGACCTCACGGTTCGGCGGGCGCGTCGGTACACGCGGTGAGCGCGGCGAGAGCCAGTGCGACGACCAGGAAACTTGCCCGGTTTGGCATGGGTCCAGAATGCCGGTCGCGCGTCGCACTCGTGTGAGGGCCCGCGGCACTGAGGGGAGCTAGTACGGATGAGCGACAACTGGTACACCGACTACCAGCAGAACAAGCGGCTGCGGGGCCTCGAGGAGGACCTGTCCTCGGTCAGCGCCTCGCTCGCGTCGGCCCGGTCCTCGCAGCGGCGGCTGCACGCCGAGCTGTCCAAGGTGCGCGGTTCGCTCGAGCAGCGGCTGGACCGGCTCTCCGCGGCGTTCGACGCGTTCGTCGAGATCAGCGACCTGCGGGTGACGCTCGGCCTGTTCGACGCGCAGGGCCGGGTGCGCCACCAGGCCCGCCAGCTGCTCGCCGGCGTCGGGCCGGACGGTGAGGTGTCCGATGTGGACGCCTACTGGCTCGCGCCGGCGCTGTCCGCGCTGCGGGTGGCGGTCGACGGGGTCGCCGACACCGCGGACTCGTGGAGCCTGGCCCAGGGCCCGCGACGCCCAGCCGCGCCACGGTGTTCCACGTGCTCGGCACCGGCCTGCTCGGCGGCCGGGACACGGTGTCCGCCGCGATGCTCGCCGACGTGCTGCCGGTGCCGGGCGCGACGATGCCGCGCCACCAGCGTGCCGTGTGGACACTCGCGGCCGACGGCTTCTTCGGCGCGGCGGGCTGGGAGCTGGTGCGCCGCCGCGGGCATCGAGTTCGTCCGCGCGCTGCCCGACGACGGAGCGGGCCGCCGCGGCCGACGCGCTGCGCGCGCATCGGTCACGGCGGGCGCGATCGGCGGCGCCGCTGCCGCGCGAGCTCGACGGGCGTCGCCGACCTGGCCACCGCGCTGGCGGCCGGCGGCCGGGCTGTCGGCGCTGCGGACGTGGGTCGACGAGGCGCTCGCCGGCTACACGAACGAGCCGGCCGCCGAGGTCGACCCGGAGGTGCGGCGGGTGCTGCGACCTGCTGGTCGACGAGGGCAGCGCGGTCGAGCTGCCGCTGCTGGCGCGGGAGCGCGAGCTGCGCGTGGTGATCGAGGGCAGCGGGCACCGAACCGGCCACCTGGGACGGTCCGGCCGGCGAGACGCTCGACGCTGCTGCGCACCGACGCGGCCGACGCCGAGCACCCGGGCCGGCGTGCGGCGGCCGTGCGGATCAGCGGCGAGCTCGTGGTGGCCGCGGCCGAGCGGCTCGCCGCGACGGCCCGCACGGACGCGCCGTACCGGGTGGAGGCGCGGACCCGGCAGGGCGTGGTGACGATCACGCCGGACGGGCCGGACCAGGGCGTCGCTCGCGCGGCTGCGGTCCCGGATCGACGCCGGCGCCGCACGTGTCCGGCCAGCGCCGGACGATCGCGGTCGTGGCGCTCGCCGTGTCGGTGGCGTTCGTGGTGCTGGCGATCGTGGCCGGCTGGGGCTGGCTGATGCTCGCGCTCGCCGGCGCCGATCGTGGCGGCCTACCAGTGGCGCACCGACGCCCGCGAGCGCGCGCGACGCCGCCACGACCGCCGCGACCATGCACGAGAACCTGACCGCCGAGGTCGACAAGCGGGTCGCGGCGTTGGCCGACGCCCGGGCCGAGCTGAAGGAGCACCAGCCGAAGATCGACGAGGACCTGAAGGCGATCCGCGAGGCGCTGGCCTAGGCGGCGGGGCGGCCGCGCGCCACGATCCGCGAGCACTCGCCGTCGACGACGCGCACCTGCAGGGAGCCGCAGCTGCAGCGGCTCCACATGGTCTGGCCTTCGTGCGTGCGGTGGCGGGAGACGATCCGGAACGGCTCGGCGTCCGGCCAGCCGCAGTGGGGGCAGTGCGTCATGGCTCCAGCGTGGTGGCGGCGGACCGTGTACGTCCACGTTGACTTTCCGAACGGCACCGTGAAGCATCGCCTTCATGATTGACCTGCGCCGGCTCCGGGTGCTGCGCGCGGTCGTCGCACTACGGCACGATCACCGCGGCCGCGAAGGCCATGCACTTCACCACCTCGGCCGCGTCCCAGCAGATCCGCCAGCTCGGCCGCGAGCTCGACATCACGCTGCTCGAGCCGCACGGCCGCAAGGTCCGCCTCACGCCCGCCGCGCAGCGGCTGCTCGAGCACGCCGACGCCATCGAGGCGCGCTGGGAGCAGGCCGAGATCGACCTGCGCACCGCCCACGACGAGCCGGCCGGGCTGCTGCGCGTGTGCGGCATCCCGACCGCCGTCGCCATGCTGCTCGCGCCGGCGGTCGCGCCGCTGCGGGCCAGGTACCCGCGGCTGACCGTGCACATCCAGGAGGTCGAGCAGCAGGCGGGCTACGACCTGCTCTTCGACGGCGCGGTCGACCTCGCGGTCCTCGAGTCCACGCCGGACAACCCGCCGGCCGGCGACCCGCGGTTCGACCAGCGCCCGCTCGTCGACGACGTCTTCGACCTCGTCGTGCCCGACCGACCACCCGCTCGCCGGCCGGGCGGCGCGTCCGGCTGGCCGAGGCGGCGGGCGAGGACTGGATCCTGCCCGCGGTCGCCTGCACCTGCCGCCAGCACACGCTCGCCGCGTGCGGCGCGGCCGGCTTCACCCCGAACGTCGTGCACAACGCGCTGGAGTGGAACGCGATCGCGCACCTCATCGCGCACGGCCTCGGCGTCGCGCTCGTGCCGCGGCTGGCGTACCTGCCGCCGCACCTGCCGATCACGCGGCGTGCCGCTCGCCGGCGGCCGCGCCCAGCCGCAAGCTCCTGACCTGCACCCGCGCCGGCGCCCGCGACCACCCCGCGATCGCGCGCGACGCTCGCCGAGCTGGCTAACGTCGCCGCATGAGTCTCAGGCTGAAGATCGACGGCGCCGTGGCCACGCTGACCATCGACCGGCCGGCCAAGCGCAACGCGATGAGCTTCGAGATGTGGTCCGCGCTGCCGGGCCTGCTCGGCAAGGTCGAGGCGGACGAGTCGGTGCGGGCGCTGGTCGATCCGCGGCACCGACCACTTCTCCGCGGGCGCCGACATCAGCGAGTTCACCACGCTGCGCGCCGACCCCGACGGGGCGCGCCGCTACGGCGCGGCCGTGCACGCGGGCGAGCGGTCGCATCGCGACGCTGACCAAGCCGGTGATCGCCGCGGTGACCGGGGTGTGCGTGGGCGGCGGCTGCGAGATCGCGCTGGCCTGCGACCTGCGGGTCGCGGCGGCCGACGCCCGCTTCGGCATCACGCCGGCCAAGCTCGGCATCGTCTACAACGCGACGTCGACCAAGCGCCTGGTCGATGCGGTCGGCCCGGCGTGGGCGCGGCAGATCCTGTTCACCGGCGAGATCATCGACGCCGCGACCGCGCTGCGGATCGGCCTGGTCAACGAGCTGTGCGAGGACCCGGTGGCCCGCGCGACCGAGCTGGCCACACGATGGCGAGCCGCTCCCAGGTCTCGGTCCACGGCGCGAAGACGATCATCACCCGCATCACCGACGGCCACCACGACGAGGACGAGTCGGTCCACGCCCTGTACGAGGCCTCGGTGACGAGCGCCGACTACGCGGAGGGCGTGCGCGGCGTTCCTGGAGAAGCGCCCGCCACGCTTCTGAAGTTGTCCACAGTCGAGCGAACTGTCCACAGCAGACAGCTTTGAACCGTCCCCGTCGGCCGTCGCCGATAGAGTGGACCTCGAGGGGTGCCCCCGGAGAGGGTGGGGGCCGCGGATCACGGGGCGGCGCTCGCGGATGAACTGCGCGGTGCTGGAGCCGGTGGCGCACGCCCCAATTGGGTGGGATGGGCCCGGGATCGGCTGGCGGCCTGTGGCGCGCCGGGCGGTGTGTGCATCGCGGGACCGATGGCGAGCCGGGATCGGGTGGCGGTGGGCCAGGGGCGCGAGATCGCGCAGCGCGGCCACCTACAAGGTTTCGGCGCACCGGGCGGAGTGGTGCGGTGCTGGACCGACCGTGCGGTTCAGGCCGGATGGCCGTGGCCGGGTGACGTGGGATCGGGCGGCGCGGCGATCAGGACGGCGCTGCCGTGGGGCCGGGTGACGTGGGATTGGGCGGCGCGGCGATCGGGCGGCGATCGTGAAATTGCGCGTGGGCTGGGACAGCGCTGCCGAGGGCCGGATGGTGCGGCCATCGAGGTTGCAGGCGGCGTGGCTTGGGCCGGAGTGCTGAGACCGTGCCGGGCCGCGTCGAGAGGCCCGGCGGCGCGAGCCGGGTGGCCTGGGGTCGGCAACACCGAGGCGAGGCTGTGACCTGGTCGGATGTGGGGGCCGAAAATCTGTCGGTGGCGCGACGTAGGCTGGTGACCGAGAACCCCTCCCACGGGCTCGTCCCGGGCAGGGGTGTGTCCGCGCGTGCTCGAACCAGGGGTGCTTTCGCCGTGTCCAAGTCCAGCCCGCTCGCCGGTCTGCTCGAAGCCGTCCTGCCCGATCCCGCCCTCACCACCGTCCGCGACGCCGTCGGCTCGCCGGCCCTCGAGCTCGAGGGGCCCACCGCCGCGCGCCCGCTCGTCGCCGCCACGCTGGCCGCCAGGAGTCCAGTCCTCGCCGTCACCGCCACCGGCCACGAGGCCGACGACCTCACCGCCGCCCTCGCGCGACCTCCTCGGCCGCGACGCGGTCGCCGACTTCCCGTCCTGGGAGACGCTGCCGCACGAGCGACTCTCGCCCCGCGCGGACACCGTCGCGAAGCGGCTCGAGGTCCTGCACCGGCTCGCGCGCGGCACCGCGCCGCAGGTCGTCGTCGCCACCGTGCGCAGCCTCATCCAGCCCATGGCGCCCGGCCTGGGCCGACTCGCCCCGATCCACCTCGCCGTCGGCGCCGAGCACGACTTCGACGAGCTCGTCGAGCGCCTCGTCGGCCTCGCCTACACCCGCGTCGACATGGTCGAGAAGCGCGGCGAGTTCGCCGTCCGCGGCGGCATCCTCGACGTCTTCGTGCCCACCGCCGAGCACCCCGTCCGCGTCGAGTTCTGGGGCGACGAGGTCACCGAGATCCGCCAGTTCGCCGTCGCCGACCAGCGTTCGCTCGAGGGCGACAAGGCGGAGATCGCCGAGCTGACCGCGCCGCCGTGCCGCGAGCTGCTGCTCACCGACGAGGTCAAGGACCGCGCCCGGGCGCTGGCCGAGGCGCACGCCGCCGACGCGCACCTCACCGAGATGCTCGCCAAGCTCGCCGACGGCATCCCGACCGAGGGCATGGAGGCGCTGATCCCCGTCCTCTGCGCGGGCGAGCTCGACCTGCTCACCGACGTCCTGCCCGACGGCGCCCACGTGCTGGTGATCGACCCGGAGAAGGTCCGCACCCGCGCCCACGACCTCGTCCGCACCGGCCAGGAGTTCCTCGAGGCCGCGTGGATGGCGGCCGCGGGCGGCGGCAACAGCCCGCTCGACCTCGGCCGCTCCGCCTACCGCGACCTCGCCGAGATCGCGAGCCACGCCCGCGACACCGGCCACCCGTGGTGGACGCTGAGCCAGCTCACCACGCCCGGCGACGACGTCGTCCAGCTCGACATCCGCCCGGTCGAGGGCTACCGCGGCGACGTCGCCCGCGCCTTCGCCGACCTGCGCGCGCACACCGCCACCGGCGGCGCCGCCGTGCTCGTCGTGCCCGGCGCCGGCACCGCCCGGCGCGCGGTCGAGCAGCTCGCCGACGCCGAGGTCGCCGCCACCTTCGCCGAGGACGGGCTGCCCGAACCGCCGCAGCCGGGCGTCGTCACCGTCGTGCGCGGCGCGATCGAGGAGGGCTTCGGCGTCCCCGCCCGCGCGCTCGTCGTGCTCACCGAGACCGACCTGACCGGCGGCCGGCACGGCACGTCCACCCGCGACATGTCGACGAAGATGCCGTCCCGGCGGCGCAACGCGGTCGACCCGCTCGCGCTGCGCAACGGCGACTACGTGGTGCACGAGCAGCACGGCATCGGCCGCTACATCGAGATGGTCCAGCGCACGGTCGCCGGCGCCACCCGCGAGTACCTCGTGCTGGAGTACGCGTCGCTCCAAGCGCGGCCAGCCCGGCGACCGGCTGTTCGTCCCCACCGACCAGCTCGACCAGGTCTCCCGCTACGTCGGCGGCGAGCTGCCCACGCTCAACAAGCTCGGCGGCTCCGACTGGAAGAACACCAAGTCCCGGGCCAAGAAGGCGGTCAAGCAGATCGCCGCCGAGCTCGTCCAGCTCTACGCCGCCCGCCAGTCCGCGCCCGGCCACGCGTTCGGCGCGGACACCCCGTGGCAGCGCGAGCTCGAGGACGCGTTCCCGTTCACCGAGACGCCCGACCAGATGGCGGCCATCGACGAGGTCAAGGCCGACATGATGCGCGGCGTCCCGATGGACCGGGTCATCTGCGGCGACGTCGGCTACGGCAAGACCGAGATCGCCGTGCGCGCCGCGTTCAAGGCCGTGCAGGACGGCAAGCAGGTCGCCGTGCTGGTGCCGACCACGCTGCTCGCCCAGCAGCACCTCAACACGTTCACCGAGCGCATGCACTCCTTCCCGGTGACCGTGAAGGGCCTGTCCCGGTTCACCCACGGCCTGGACGCCGAGGCGGTCATCGAGGGCCTGGCCGCCGGCGAGGTCGACATCGTCGTCGGCACGCACCGGCTGCTGCAGACCGGCCTGCGCTACAAGGACCTCGGCCTGGTGATCGTCGACGAGGAGCAGCGGTTCGGCGTCGAGCACAAGGAGCACATCAAGGCGCTGCGCACGCACGTCGACGTGCTCACCATGTCCGCGACGCCGATCCCGCGCACGCTGGAGATGTCGCTCGCCGGCATCCGCGAGATGTCCACGATCCTCACCCCGCCCGAGGACCGGCACCCGATCCTGACCTACGTCGGCGGCTACGACGACAAGCAGGTCGGCGCCGCGATCCGCCGCGAGCTGCTGCGCGACGGCCAGGTCTTCTACGTGCACAACCGGGTCTCCTCGATCGAGAAGGCCGCGCGGCGGCTGCGCGAGCTGGTGCCGGAGGCCCGGATCGTCACCGGGCACGGCCAGATGAACGAGGACCGCCTCGAGAAGCTCATCGAGGGCTTCTGGACACCGCGAGTTCGACGTGCTGGTGTGCACCACGATCGTCGAGACCGGCCTGGACATCGCCAACGCCAACACGCTGATCGTCGAGCGCGGCGACCTGCTCGGCCTCGCCCAGCTCCACCAGCTGCGCGGCCGGGTCGGCCGCGGCCGCGAGCGCGGCTACGCCTACTTCCTGTACCCGCCGGAGGCGCCGCTCACCGAGACCGCGCACGACCGGCTCGCCACGATCGCGCAGAACACCGAGCTGGGCGCGGGCATGGCGGTCGCGATGAAGGACCTGGAGATCCGCGGCGCCGGCAACATCCTCGGCGCCGAGCAGTCCGGGCACATCGCGGGCGTCGGCTTCGACCTCTACGTCCGGCTGGTCGGCGAGGCCGTCGAGGCGTTCCGCAAGCACGCGGGCGCCGAGCCGGGCGAGGAGGAGGAAGAGCTCGCCGAGGTGCGGGTCGACCTGCCGGTCGACGCGCACATCCCGCACGACTACGTGCCGGGGGAGCGGCTGCGGCTGGAGGCCTACCGCAAGATCGCCGCGGCGGGCGACGCCGAGGCGCTCGCCGCGGTGGAGGAGGAGCTGAAGGACCGCTACGGCAACCCGCCGCTGCCGGTGCAGCGGCTGTTCGCGGTCGCCGGCGTTCCGCCAGACCTGCCGCCGCCACGGCGTCACCGAGGTCGTCCACGCAGGGCAACCTGATCCGGTTCGCGCCGCTGCCGCTGCGCGACTCGCAGCTGGTGCGGCTCAAGCGCCTGTACCCCAAGGCGAACTACAAGGCGGTCACCAACCTGGTGTCCGTGCCGCGGCCGACCGAGGGCGCCGCCGGCGGCCGGATGGGCGCCCCGCAGCTGCGCGACACCGAGCTGCTCGACTGGTGCGCGAACCTGCTCGACTCGTTGGAGATCGCCCCAGCACCGGTCGGGTGAACCGCTGTGAGAGGCTTGGCAGCCGTGACGACTGCCAAGCTGCGTCCCGCGTGCGGACCACCGTGCTGATCGCCGTGCTGACCGCGCTGGTCGCCGGCCTCACCGCGTGCGGATCGGGACCGAGCCAGGTCAACTCCGCCGTGATCGTCGACGGCAAGTCGATCTCGGTGGACGAGGTGCAGGGCCTGCTCGACAAGGTCGTGCGCGAGCAGCCCGCCGCGAAACCGCTGGCCCAGCAGCACAAGCTGGACCTGGTCGCGCGCGAGGCGGTGAGCCAGCTGGTCCTCCACCAGCTGCTCACCAAGGCGGCCGCGCGAGGAGAAGCATCACGCGTCGAGCGCGAGGACGTCGACCAGGCGATGGCGCAGGACCCGTTCAAGGACAAGCTGCCCACCGACGGCAGCGTGCCGCCCGACGCGCTCGCCTCGCAGCTGGTCTACCGGGCGCGCGACCTGCGCGACACCGTCACCGACCAGGTCCTGCTGGCCCAGCTCGCGGACAAGTACTTCGACAAGCTGCAGGTCACGATGGACTACACGACCGTCGTGTCCGACGACCCGGGCGGCGACGCCGGAGTCCATGCGGGACCAGGCGGAGGCGAAGGCGCGCGAGTTCGCCGCCGACCCGGACAAGGTGGCCGAGCCTGATCGCCAAGGACAAGCAGGCCGGCATGGACGCCCAGGAGGGCGCGCAGTTCCCGGCCGTGCAGAGCGCCGCGCTCGCGGCGACCGCGATGTTCGGCGCCGACAAGGGCTCGGTCGTGGCGTTCGAGCCGTCGGCCGAGCAGGCGCTGTGGGTCGTCGGCCTGATCCGCGACCGCGACACTGAACGCGACGGTCGACACCTCGCAGGCCCAGCAGGTCACGCCGACCGAGCTGGTCGCGGTCGGCAAGCGGATGCTGCAGCCCTACGCGGAGCAGAGCGAGATCCGGGTCAGCCCGCGCTACGGCGTGTGGGACATGGCCGCGATGGGCGTCGCGCCGAGCGAGGCCGAGACCGTCGGGCTGGTGCTGCCGCCGGCCGGCGGACCCCGCGGAGCAGTGACCTCCGGCCCGACCGTCGTCCTGGTCGACGCAGGGCCGGCTGCCGGCGGCCGCCGTGCCGCTGCTGCGCTCCGACCGTCGACGTCTACGCGACGCCGGGCCTGGAGCTCGGCCTGCCGCCGGCGCCCGCCGGCCTGACCGGCCCGCGTCGTGCTGGTCACCGACGACCTCGACGACCCGCTGGCCGCCGCGCTGGTGGCGGCCGGCGCCGACGGTCGTCGCCGCGCCGCGCCGGCCGGTGCCGGGCTGCTCGACGCGGTCGCGGTGATGGACCGGCTGCGCTCGCCGGGCGGCTGCCCGTGGGACGCCGAGCAGACCCACGACTCGCTGCGCCAGTACCTGGTGGAGGAGTGCTTCGAGCTGCTCGAGGCCATCGAGGACGGCGACCGCGCGGCGCTGCGCGAGGAGCTCGGCGACGTGCTGCTGCAGGTGCTGTTCCACGCGCGGGTCGCCGAGGAGGACGCCGAGGACCCGTTCTCCGTCGACGACGTGGCCGCCGCGCTGGTGACCAAGCTGGTCGGCCGCCACCCGCACGTGTTCGCCGGCGGCGACCCGGCCGTGCGTGACGCCGGCACCCAGCAGGTCCGCTGGGAGGAGCTCAAGCAGCAGGAGAAGCGCCGCGAGTCCAGTGTGGACGGTGTGGCCACGGGCCAGCCCGCGCTGGCGCTGGCGGCGAAGCTGGTCCAGCGCACCACCCGCGCCGGCCTGCCCGAGCGACCTGCTGCCCGCGGGACGCCGACACCGGCCCCCGGCTGTTCGACCTGGCCGCGCCGGCCGAAGCTCGGCGGGCAACGACCCGGAGGGCGAGCTGCGCGCGGTGGCCCGCCGCTTCGCCGACGACGTGCGCACCGCGGAGAAGGCCGCCCGCGCGGCGGGCATCGACCCGGCCGCGATGGACGCGGACGCCTGGCGCCGCTTCTGGCCCGCCAGGAGATCACGGCGTTCGGCGGGAAGGACACGCGAAACTCGGGTCCGGGATGTCGGTGCGCGCGGCTAACGTGGCGGCGTGACCGACTCCTACCTCCGCTACCCCCACCTGCACGGCGACCTGGTGACCTTCGTCGCCGAGGACGACGTGTGGCTGGCGCCGCTCGACGGCGGCCGCGCCTGGCGGGTCTCCGCCGACCAGGCCGCGCGCCGAGCTCGCCGCGCTTCTCCCCGGACGGCTCCCAGCTCGCCTGGACCAGCTGGCGCGACGTCGAGCCGGAGGTGCACCTGGCGCCGGCCGACGGCGGCCCGAGCCGCCGGCTCACCCACTGGGGCGACGTCAACACCGAGGTGCTCGGCTGGTCCGCGGACGGCGCCGCCGTCCTCGCCGGCCAGCACCGTCGGCCAGCACTCGATCCGGCAGCAGCTGGGCCTACGAGGTCGCCGCCGACGGCAGCGGCTCGCGCCGGCTGCCGTACGGGCCGGTCGGCGGCCTCGCGCACGGGCCCGGACGGCGCGGTCCTGCTGCTCGGCGCGTTCTCCCGCGAACCCGCGTGGTGGAAGCGCTACCGCGGCGGCACCGCCGGCAAGCTGTGGCTCGACGCGGACGGCAGCGGGGAGTTCGCCCGCTTCCAGGCCGACCTCGACGGCAACCTGTCCTCGCCGATGTGGGTCGGCGACCGGCTCGCGTTCCTGTCCGACCACGAGGGCGTCGCCGACCTGTACTCCTGCGCGCCCGACGGCGGCGACCTGCGCCGCCACCGGGTCGACGCGCCCGGCGAGTTCTACGCCCGCAACGCCGCCACCGACGGCGAGCGCGTCGTCTTCCACCGCGCCGGCGCGGCTCTGGCTGGTCGACGGCCTCGACGCGCGGAGCCGCGCGAGCTCGACATCCGGCTCGGCGGCCCGCGCGGCGCGCGGGCGCCCTACCCGGTGCGCGCCGGCGACGAGCTGGGCGACGTCGGGCCCGACCAGTACCGGGCGGGGCAGCGCGATCGAGGTCCGCGGCACCGTGCACTGGCTCACCCACCGCGACGGCCCGGTCCGCGCGCTGGCCGCCGAGCCCGGCGTGCGGGCTCGGCTGCCGCGCACGCTCGGCGACCAGGTCGTCTGGGTCACCGACGCCGACGGCGAGGACGCGCTGGAGATCGCGCCGGTCGACGGGCTCGCCGCGGGCTCGACGCCGCGCCGGATCGGGTCCGGGCCGGCTCGGCCGGGTGCTCGAGCTGGCCGCCGCGCCGGACGGCCGGCGGATCGCGGTGGTCACCCACGACGGCCGCGTGCTGCTGGTCGACGCCGACACCGGCGAGCTGCGCGAGGTCGCCCGCAGCGACGACGGCGACCCGGCCGACCTCGCGTTCTCGCCCGACTCGGGCTGGCTCGCGTGGTCGCACCCGGGCCCGATCCCGTTGCGGCACATCAGGATGGCCAGCACCACCGACCTGTCCGTCGTGGACGTCACGCCGATCCGGTTCGTCGACTACGACCCGGTGTTCACCGTGGACGGCAAGCACCTGGCGTTCCTGTCCCAGCGCAGCTTCGACCCGGTCTACGACGTGCACGTGTTCGACATGTCCTTCACCAACGGCTCCCGGCCGCACCTGGTGCCGCTGGCCGCGACCACGCCGTCGCCGTTCTCCCCGCAGCTGCGCGGGCGGCCGGTCGAGGACGAGGACTCGACGGACAAGGACAAGCACGACGGCCACGACAGCGACGACGAGCGACGAGGGCCCGCCGCGCACCGCGGTCGACCTCGAGGGCCTGGCCGACCGGGTGGTGCCGGTGCCCGGTGCCGGCCGCGCGGTACTCGGCGCTGCGCGCGGTGAAGGGCGGCCTGGTGTGGCTGCGCGACCCGCTGTCCGGCGTGCTCGGCGAGGACGGCGACCTCGTCGACGACGACGACGCAGCGGCCGGCGCTCGAGCGGTACGACTTCACCAAGCGCAAGCTCGAGGTGCTGGTCGAGGGCGTCGACGACGTGTGGGCCACCGGCGACGGCGAGCGGCTGATCGTGCGCGACGGGCGCAGCCTGCGGGTGCAGGCGGCCGACCGCAAGTCCGACGGCGACTCCGACAGCGCCGACGACGTGCAGGTCGACCTGTCCCGGGTGCGGGTGCAGGTCGACCCGGGCGCCGAGTGGCGCCAGTCGTTCGACGAGGCGTGGCGGCTGATGCGCGACCACTTCTGGCGCGCGGACATGGGCGGCGTCGACTGGGCGGCGGTGCGCGAGCGGTACCGGCCGCTGGTCGACGCGGTCGGCTCGCACGACGAGCTGGTCGACCTGCTGTGGGAGCTGCAGGGCGAGCTGGGCACCTCGCACGCCTACGTGACCCCGCCGGGCGGCGGCGTCGAGTCGGCGCGGCGGACCGGCCTGCTGGGCGCCGACCTCGCGCGCGACGACGACGGCGTCTGGCGGGTGACGCCGGATCCTGCCGGGCGAGTCGTCGGACCCGCGGGCCCGCTCGCCGCTGCGCGCGCCGGGCGTCGCGGTCCGCGTGCGGCGACGCGATCCTCGCGGTCGACGGCCGGCCGGTGACGGCCGAGGGTGGCCCCGGCCCGCTGCTGGCCGGCACCGCGGACAAGCCGGTGGAGCTGCGCATCGGCCCGGCGGGCGGCGGCGCGGCGCGCAGCGTGGTCGTGGTGCCGCTGCTGGACGACATGCTGCTGCGCTACCACGACTGGGTGGCCGGGCGGCGGGCGTACGTGCACGAGGCGAGCGGCGGGCGGATCGGGTACCTGCACGTGCCGGACATGGTCGCCAACGGCTGGGCGCAGCTGCACCGCGACCTGCGGCTGGAGGTGCAGCGCGAGGCGCTGGTCGTCGACGTCCGGGAGAACCGCGGCGGGCACCTGTCCCAGCTGGTGGTGGAGAAGCTGGGCCGCACGGTCATCGGCTGGCAGGTCAGCCGCAACGGCCACCGCGCGGAGAGCTACCCCGGCGACGCGCCGCGCGGCCCGGTGGTCGCGGTGGCCAACGAGTTCTCCGGCTCGGACGGCGACATCGTCAACGCCGCGATCAAGACCCTCGGCATCGGCCCGGTGGTCGGCGTCCGCACGTGGGGCGGCGTGATCGGCATCGACATGCGCTACCACCTGGTCGACGGCACGCTGGTGACCCAGCCGCGGTACGCCACGTGGATGCGCGGGTCGGGCTGGGGCATGGAGAACTACGGCGTCGACCCGGACGTCGAGGTGGTGATGACCCCGCAGGACCACGCCGCGGGCCGGGACCCGCAGCTGGACACCGCGGTCCGGCTGGCCCTGGAGGCGCTGGCCGACAGTCCCGCCGCGACCCCGCCCGAGCTGCCCGCCTTGTAGATGGGCCTGTTCGGCGCCGGATGCCCGGTGGCACCGCGGGAGCAGCGCTGGATCGAGGAGTCGACCAGCCTGTTCCGCCGCGAGTTCGGCCCCGGGCGTCCGGTGGTGCTGCCGGCCGACTTCCCGGCCCGTCCTCGTCGACGACGTCTTCCGCCGGGTCTGCCGGTATGCCGAGGTGGACCCGGCGCCGATCACGGTCGAGCTCCACGGCGGTGGCGGGGAGGCCGAGCTCGCGCGGGCGGCCGGCCTCGAGCTGCGGTCGAGCACCGCGGCGGGGGACTACCGGCGCGACGGCGGCCGGCCGGTGATCGGCATCGACGTCGCGTCGGCCGCGCACCCGGCGCGCCTGATCGCGACCATCGCGCACGAGCTGGCCCACCACCGGCTCGACGAGCGAGGCCTCGACCGGGACCGCGCCGACCACGAGCCGCTGGCCGACCTGCTGACCGTCCACCTGGGACTGGGCATCTTCACGGCGAACGCCGCCTTCGAGTACCGGGCGGACCAGCGGCGCCGGTCCACCCACCGCCTCGGCTACCTCACCGAGCCGATGTTCGGCTACGCCCTGGCCTGCCACGCGTGGCTGCGCGAGGAGACGCGCCCCGGCCTGGGCCTCCCACGTCGACGGCAACCCGAGATCGGCCCTCAGACGCGGCCTGCGCCACCTGGCCCGCCACGCCCCGGCCGGCCACCTCCCACCGGCCGACCCAAACCAGTCGGGCTGACCGTCACCGGGGCGGACGGTCGCCGCCACCCGGCCGCATCGGTCGCCGCCGAGCTGATCGTCCCGCTCCCGCCGCGGGGTTCGGTGGCAACCGCCTTTGGCTCCCGTGGGTGCTGCGCAGACCTTCAGCTCGGTGGCCCGGAGGTTGAACACCTTCGCCGGACCGCCGCACGCTCGGCGTCGCCGTGACGGGGCTTGCGGGGTGGGCAAGCCTTCGGTGCGCGGACCGCCGCCACCGTGGTCGTCGGGTCACGGGTGGACAAGATCCTTGCGCTCTGGCTCCATTGGGAGCCGTGGCGAGCTTTGATGTCGAGACGCGGCGGATGATCGCCGCCAACCGGGCCAACTGGGACGCTCGTGTGCCCATCCACGTGGCCAGCGACTTCTACGGGCTGGACGGCAGCCGGCCCGCGGAGAGCTGGTTCGCCGACTACGAGTGGGCCGACCTCGGCGACCTGCGCGGTGCCCACGTCCTCCACCTGCAGTGCCACCTCGGCACGGAGACCGTCGCCTTCGCCGACCGGGGGGCGACGGTCACCGGGCTCGACTTCTCCGGCGCCTCGCTCGAGCGGGCCCGCCTGCTCGCGGCCGGGCGCGGGGTCGCCATCGACTACGTGCAGGCCGACGTGCACGACGCCCGCGACGCGCTCGACGGCACCTTCGACGTCGTCTACACCGGCAAGGGCTCGCTCTGCTACCTGCCCGACCTCGACCGCTGGGCCGCCGTCGTCCGCGACCTGCTCGCCCCCGGCGGCGCGCTGTACGTCGTCGAGTTCCACCCGCTGCTCTACGCGCTCGGCGTGGTCCCCACCGTGGAGAGCGACGAGCTCACGCTGCACGGCGACTACCTCGGCGGCCGCGGCCCGCAGAAACGCGACGCCACCCGCACCTACACCGACGGGCCCGCGTTGACCGAGGCCACCGTCTCCTTCGAGTGGCGCCACGGCATCGGCGAGGTCGTCACCGCCCTCACCGGCGCCGGCCTGCGCGTCGACGTGCTCCGTGAGGACCCGCGGCTGCCCTGGCCGCGCTGGTCGGCCATGCACCGCGACGCGGCCGGCTGGTTCGCCCTCGCCGCCGACCGGCCGCGGATCCCGCTGTTCTACGCGGTGAAGGCGATCAGGTGAACGAGGCCCTTGCCCCAGTGGTCATCGGGGCCGACACCCGGCGGTACCGCGAACAGGCCGGATCCGGTGTGCTCCACGTACTCCATCATCTTGTCCTGTGTGGACAGAGCCTGCTGCATGGGCACGAACTGCTTGTGCGGGTCGCGCATGAAGCCGATGAAGAACAGCCCGGCGTCGAGGTGCCCGAGGTTGTCCGAGCCGTCGATGAAGTTGTAGCCGCGGCGCATGATCCGCACCCCGCCCAGCGACTCCTTGGCCGCGAGCTTGATGTGCGCGATGTCCGGGATGGCCGGCAGGCCGCCCTCGCCGCGCACGTGGAAGTCCGGCTCGTCGAACTCCTTGACCTGGCCGAGCGGCGCGCCCTCGCCCTTGTCCCGGCCGATGATCTCCTCCTGCTCGACGAGCGTCGTGCGGTCCCAGATCTCGATGTGCATCCGGATCCGCCGCGCCACCAGGTAGGTCCCGCCGGCCATCCAGGACGCCCCGTCGTCGGCGGTCGCCCACACGTGCTTGTCCAGGTCGGCGGTCTGCTCGGCCTTCACGTTGCGCGTGCCGTCCTTGAACCCGAACAGATTGCGCGCCGTCGCCTGCGAGCGCGTGGTCGACGACGTCCGGCCGAACCCGAGCTGCGACCACCGCACGGCGACCTTGCCGAACCCGATCCGCACCAGGTTGCGGATCGCGTGCACGGCCACCTGCGGGTCGTTCGCGCACGCCTGCAGGCAGATGTCGCCGCCGGACTTGGCCGGGTCGAGGTCGTCGCCGGGGAAGGGGGGCAGGTCCTTCAGCGCCGCCGGGCGCTTGTCCGCGAGCCCGAAGCGGTCGTCGAACAGCGACGGGCCGAACCCGATCGTCACGGTGAGCGCGGACGCCTGCAGGTCCAGCGCCTCGCCGGTGTCCTTGGGCGCCGCCTCGCGCAGGCCGCCGACCGCGCCGTGGTAGACCGCCTCCAGGCCACGGGTCATCCGCTCGGCCGCGCCGGTCCAGTCGCGCAGCAGCTCGGCCAGCTCGTCGCGCGAGGACGTCGTGACGTCCAGCGCGACGAAGTGCATCCGGTCCTGTGCCGGGGTGATGATCCCGGCCTGGTGGCGGCCGCGGAACGGCACCGAGGCGCCCGGCTCCGCGTTGGCCACCGGGTCGGGCTCGAACGCGCGGTCGGCCAGCACGCCGGCCGCCGCGCCCACTCCGACGGCCGCGGCGCCGGCGCCGGCCACTCCGAACAGCCGGCGTCGCGACAGTCGCTCACTCACTGTGTTTCCTCACTCCGCTCGGTCGCTGAATCCTCGCTGCGTGCGCGGTGATCGTTACGTGCGCCCGCTTCAGTCCAGTCCGAGGGTAGTTCGCGACGCAGCGTCGTCGCCGTCACTGCCCGGCCACCACCTCGGCCACCTGGCTGATCGGTTCGCCGAGCGCGTCGACGGCCTCGGACATCTCCTTGATGTCCGCCGGGGTCAGCTGGGTGTAGAGCTTGTAGCCGTCACCGACCTGGTGCTTGGCCAGGATGTCGTCCACCGCACCGAACTTCTCGTCCAGCGTCTTGCCCAGCTCCGGGTTGCGCTCGTCGATCACCGGGCGCAGCGACGCGACGGCCGCCTGCGAACCGTCCACATTGGAGCGGAAGTCCCAGAGGTCGGTGTGGGAGTAGCGGTCCTCCTCGCCGGTGATCTTGCCGGTGGCGACCTCGTCGAGCAGCTCCTTCGCGCCGTTGGCCAGCTGCAGCGGCGTCAGCTCGACGGACTTGGTGCGGGTGACCAGGTCCTTGACGTCGACCAGCAGCTGGTCGGCGATCGCGGCGGAGTCGGCCTGCAGGCCGGTGACCCACAGGTCCTTCTCCAGGCGGTGGAAGCCGGTGAACTTCCCGCCCGGCTCGACGCCGTCCTCGCGGTTGTCGATCTTCGGGTCGATGTCGCCGAAGCTCTCGGCCACCGGCTCGATCCGCTCCCAGTAGATCCGGGTGACCGGGAAGAGCTTCTTGGCGTCGTCGACCTTCTTGTCCTTGACCGCGTTCACGAACTCCTCGGTCTTGGTCAGCAGCGCGTCGGTCTGCGAGCCGACGTAGCGCTGGTAGCTCTTGGTCGCGCTCGGCGAGCTTGGTGTCCGTGTCGACCTGCTTGTCGGCCTGCCCGGAGACCGTGAACGCGTCGCGGATGCCCTTGCCCTGCATGCCCGGCTTGCACGCGGTCTGGTACTCGCCGCCCTCGTTGACCTCGACGATCAGCCGGCGGGTCAGCCCCGGCGTGACGTTCTCGACCTCGCCCATGATCCGGTCGCCCTCGCCGTAGAGGTAGAACTCGGTGACGCGGGTGCCCTTGTTGGTCACCTCGAAGGTGATCGTGCCGGCGTCGGCGTCGGTGCGCGCGATCTTGCACGCGTCGTCGCTGGCCTGGACGGCGATCGCGCCGCCGCCCTTCTCCTCCTCCGGCGTCTGGGTGCCGCACGCGGCGAGCGCGGCCAGTGTCACCAGGCCGAGGCCGGTGACGGCGACGCGGACGGGTGTCGAGATCACGAGTTCTCCTTGGGGGAAACGGAACCGGCCGGCACGGGCGCCGGGCGGGTGGTCGCCGCGGGCTTCGTGCCGGGGCGGAAGAAGAGGGTCAGCACGATGGCCACGTAGGCGACCCAGACGACCGCCTGCAGCACGGTGGTCTGCGCCGAGTAGTTGAGGAGGCCCTTCGCCAGCGCGCCGTACCAGGAGTCCTCGGGCATGGGCCCGGACAGGTCGAAGGCCAGCGTGTTCAGACCGGGCAGGACTCCCGCCTCCTGCAGGTCGTGCAGCCCGTAGGCGAGGATCCCGGCGGCGACGAACACCAGCAGCGCGCCGGTGATCGTGAAGAACCGGCCGAGGTTGAACCGCAGCGCGCCGCGGTAGATCAGCCAGCCGAGCACGATGGCCACGGTGATACCGACGATGAAGCCGATCAGCGGCTGGGTCGTGCCGGACTCGGCGGTCCGGACGTTGGCGTAGAAGAACGCCATCGTCTCCAGGCCCTCGCGGCCGACGGCCAGCAGCGCCATCACCACGACGGCGACCGGGCCGAGGTCCATCGCGGCGGAGAGCTTGCCGCGCAGCTCCGTGGAGATCGTCCGGGCGGTGGCCCGCATCCAGAAGATCATCCAGGTGACGAACGCGACGGCGATGATCGACAGGGTGCCGCCGGCGATCTCCTGGTGCTCGAACTGCAGCTCACCGATGGTGTACGCGACGACCGTGCCGATCACGACACAGAGCAGCAGGGCCGCGCCCACGCCGGTCCACACCCATTTCAGGTAGGACCGCTTGTCGCTCTTGACCAGGAACGCGACAAGGATGCTGACGACCAGGGCGGCTTCGAGGCCTTCCCTGAGTCCGATCAGCGCGCTGCTGAACAGCACGAGATGCCTCCGCAGGTTGGTATGGCTAACCTTGCAGAACATAGGTAAGGCTCACCTGCAAAGTCCAGTCCGGGGTGACCTCCTCCACCAATTCGCAAGAAACCGGCCCGATTTGTACCGAATGTCCGACTGTACGCACCGTGAGCGATCGAGAAGTCGATAGGCCGCCCGGGGGAGTCCCCACCCGTTCGATCCGCGTACCCGGAGACCGGTACGTAGCCTGGATCGCGTGGCCGTACCTCCGACTTCGTCCTCGACCACGCCGCCCCAGTTCCCGCCGGGCCCACCCGGCGGTGGCCGCCGACGCCGGCCGGCCGGGCTGATCCTCCTGGCCATCGGGCTGATCGCGGTGTTCGTCGCGGTCGCCATCGGGCTGAATACGCCGGACCGCGACGACCCGGCGTACGACGCCGGGCCGCCGCCGTTCGAGGTGGCGGAGCTGAACGTCCGGCCGGGCAGTGCCGTGCCGCACGCCGCGGACATCGCGCCGGGGAACTCCCGCGCGCAGACCCGGCCGACCACCGCGGCGGTCCGCGACTGGGCCACCACGCTCGCGGAGAAGACGCAGATCCCGTCGCGGAGCCTGGTCGCCTACGCCGAGGCGGAGCTCGCTGTCCGGACCAGCACGCCGCGGTGCGGGCTGAGCTGGGCGACGCTCGCCGGCGTCGGGCGGGTCGAGTCACACCACGGCGAGTACAACGGCTCGGACGTGGGCGACGACGGCCGGCTGTCCCCGCCGATCGTCGGCATCCCGCTGGACGGCTCGCCGGGCGTGCGCGCGATCCCGGACACCGACCGCGGCAAGCTGGACGGCGACGCGAAGTGGGACCGGGCGGTCGGCGCCATGCAGTTCCTGCCGGCGACGTGGTCGCGGTGGGGCGCGCGGGCCAGCCGCGACGGCCAGGCCCCGGACCCGCAGAACATCGACGACGCCGCACTGTCCGCGGCCCGCTACCTGTGCGCGCGGGGCGGCAACCTGGCCACCGCGGCGGGCTGGTGGCGCGCGGTCATGGCGTACAACAGCTCGGTCACCTACGGCCAGAACGTCTTCAGCGGCGCCGACGCCTACGCGAAAGCCGCGACCACTCTCTAGCGGTCGTTTCTGTCGTTCTCCACTGCCAGGCGGGCGCTGATCTCACCCAGGGCCTCCTGGTACTCCGGTACCGGGTGCATCGCGACGGCCAGTCGCAGCTGGGTCTGCGCCTCGGTCAGCCTGCTCTGCCGCTGCAGCGCCTTGCCGAGCGCGAACCGCGCGTAGTGGTCGGTGGGGTCCAGCTCGAGCACCCGCAGGAACGACTGCTCGGCGCGGCGCAGCTGGGCCGAGCCGAGGTAGGCGCGGCCGGCCAGCAGGTGCACGCTCGGCGCGTCCGGCTCGGCCTCGAGGACCGGCCCGAGGGCGGCGAGGGCGTCGAGGGGCCGGCGTTGCGCCACCAACGACTCAGCGCGGCGGAACGCCTCGAATGTGCCCTGCCCGTCCTCACTCATGGTCGCCCTCAACGCTACCCAAAGACACCCTGTTCCATAAACCTGTTCGCGCGTGCCTCCACCGGGTGACAAAACCACCCGGCTACTCTCGATGTCGCTCGTAGTTCCCGTCGCCGGTTGAGGAGCATGCACGTGGCGGTTATCGAACAGGTTGGCGCCCGCGAGATTCTGGACTCGCGTGGCAACCCCACCGTCGAGGTGGAGGTCGCCCTGGACGACGGCACGCTCGCCCGCGCGGCGGTGCCCTCCGGCGCGTCGACGGGCGAGCACGAGGCGGTCGAGCTGCGGGACAAGGACGCGGGCCGGTACAACGGCAAGGGCGTGGAGAAGGCCGTCACCGCCGTCCTCGACGAGATCGGCCCGGAGCTCACCGGCACCGACGCCGTCGACCAGCGCATCGTGGACCAGAAGCTCGTCGACCTCGACGGCACGCCGGACAAGTCGCGGCTCGGCGCGAACGCCATCCTCGGCGTCTCGCTCGCCGTCGCGAAGGCCGCGGCCGAGTCGAGCGGGCTGGAGCTGTTCCGCTACATCGGCGGGCCGAACGCGCACGTGCTGCCGGTGCCGATGCTCAACATCCTCAACGGCGGCGCGCACGCCGACTCCGACGTCGACATCCAGGAGTTCATGATCGCGCCGATCGGCGCGGACTCCTACCGCGAGGCGCTGCGCTGGGGCGTGGAGGTCTACCACTCGCTCAAGTCGGTGCTCAAGGGCCGCGGCCTGGCGACCGGCCTCGGTGACGAGGGCGGCTTCGCGCCGAGCCTGTCGAGCAACCGCGAGGCGCTCGACCTGATCGCGACCGCGGTGGAGAAGGCGGGCTTCGCGCTCGGCTCGCAGATCGCGCTCGCGCTGGACGTCGCCGCGACGGAGTTCTACATCGACGGCGCCTACGCCTTCGAGGGCAGCAAGCGCAGTGCCGAGCAGATGCTCGCCTACTACGCCGGGCTCCTCGACGCCTACCCGATGGTGTCCATCGAGGACCCGCTGGCCGAGGACGACTGGGACGGCTGGGTGCGGCTGACCGACGAGATCGGCGAGCGCGTCCAGGTGGTCGGCGACGACCTGTTCGTCACCAACCCGGACCGGCTCGAGGAGGGCATCGCCCGCCGCGCCGCGAACGCGCTGCTGGTCAAGGTCAACCAGATCGGCACGCTGTCCGAGACGCTGGACGCGGTATCGCTCGCCACGTCCTACGGCTACCGCAGCATGATGAGCCACCGCTCCGGCGAGACCGAGGACACGACGATCGCCGACCTCGCGGTCGCCACCGGCGTCGGGCAGATCAAGTCCGGCGCACCGGCCCGCGGCGAGCGCACCGCCAAGTACAACCAGCTGCTGCGCATCGAGGAGATCCTCGGCGACGCCGCCCGCTACGCGGGCGACCTGGCCTTCCCCCGGTTCAACCCGGAGCAATAGTGCCCACCGGCCGCGAGTCCGACCGCGTACGGCGCCGGGTCCCTCCGACCCGCGCCGGCCGTCCCGCGCGCCGGCCGCAGAGCCCGCGGCGGACCCGGCCGGGCGACGGGCGGCCCGGCCGGCCGGTCACCCCGGACCGCGAGCGCGACCCCGTGCGCAGCCGGACGGTCCGCGCGGCGGCGGCGTTCGGCCTGTCCACCACCCGGCGCGCGGCGGTGCTCGCGATCGTCGTCTGCGCGCTCGCGCTGTCGGTGGCCGTGCCGCTGCGCACCTACCTGTCCCAGCGCGACGAGGTGGCGATCCAGGAGCAGCGGCAGGCTGACTTACGGGCGCAGGTCCAGGCCCTGGAGGAACGCAAGGCCCAGCTGCAGGACCCCGCACAGGTGGAGGCCGAGGCCCGCCGCAGGCTGCGGTACGTGATGCCCGGCGAGACCCCGTACATGGTGGAGCTGCCCGACGAGGCGCAGGCGCAGGGCGGCGGCGACAAGAAGCAGAAGAACGTGCTCGACGACTCCTGGTACCTCGAACTGTGGAACGCGGTGTCCGGGGAATGATGGCCCGCATGACCCCCGTCCCCGTCTCCGACACCGACCGGGCGACCGTCGCCGAGCAACTCGGCCGGCCGCCGCGGGCGATCCGCGCGGTCGCGGCCCGGTGTCCCAGCGGCCACCCGGCCGTCGTGCAGACCAGTCCCCGGCTCGACGACGGCACGCCGTTCCCCACGCTCTACTACCTGACCTGCCCGCGGCTGACGTCGTTGGTCAGCACGCTGGAGGCCGGCGGGCTGATGCGCGAGATGACCGAGCGGCTCGCCACCGACCCGGACCTCAGCGCCGCCTACCTCGCCGCGCACCGCTCCTACCTGGCCGAACGCGACGCGATCGAGTCCCTCGGCACCGACGTCAGCGCCGGCGGGATGCCGGGCCGGGTCAAGTGCCTGCACGTCCACGTCGCCCACTCGCTCGCCGCCGGATCCGGGGTCAATCCGTTCGGAGATGAAACATTGCTCCGTTTGGCCGACGACTGGCCTGGTGGCGGCTGCGAATAACAGTCGCCCGAGTTTCCCGATGGGGGCAACCCCGAGGACGGCGACTTACGTCAGCTGTACACAGACGATCGTCTTGACTCGTGATTGACCTCTTTCTTGTGATGATGGTTCGTGAAATGGTGGCAGGGCGCGAACGGACAGCGACGGACAGCGATCCGGTACTAGGGTTGGGTGTCGCTCGAGTCGGCGAAGGGGTTCGGTACTGGTGAGCACGGCGAAGGGCAACACGGCCGGCAAGGAGCAGCGCCGGGCGAGACGGCGTCGCCGGAAGATGGCCGCCGCGACCGGGACGATGCTGTTGGTCGCGGCCGCGGTCGCGGGCGAGCCGGTCACCGGTGGTTCGATGCCGCTCGCCGGCGGCGTCGGCGGCGGGCTCTACGGCATGACCGACCCCGACTCCGTCAGCGCGAACGGTGAGGTCGGCGAAGAGGACCGCATCGGCGACGAGGTGCTCAAGAGCGCCGGCAACATCGACCGGCTGCGCCAGCTGGGCCCGGCGGGCGACCTGCCGAACGGCCCGCTGATGATCCCCGCCGACCTGTACAAGGCCTACACGAACGCCGCGCTCATGCTCGCCACCGAGCTGCCCTCGTGCAAGATCCACTGGTCGCTGCTGGCCAGCATCGGCCGCATCGAGTCCAACCACGCGCGCGGCGGTCAGGTCGACGCCGCCGGCAACACGGTCCCGCACATCCTCGGGCCGGTGCTGAACGGCGGTGGGTTCGCCGCCATCCGCGACACCGACGGCGGCCGTCTGGACGACGACGCCCGGTGGGACCGCGCGGTCGGCTCGATGCAGTTCATCCCGTCGACCTGGCGCGGCTACGCGGCGGACGGGAACAACGACGGGATCTCGAGCCCGCACAACATCTACGACGCGACGGTCGCGGCCGGGAAGTACCTGTGCTCCGGCGGCCTGGACCTGTCGAACCCGCAGGACAAGGCGACGGCCGTGTTCCGCTACAACCACTCCGACAGCTACGTCCGCACGGTGCTGATCTGGGCCGACGCGTACGCGAAGGGCACCCACCCGCTGCCGTCCGAGCTGGGCCCGAGCCCGGCCGAGCTGGCCGCGATGAACCCGCCGGTGGCCTTGCCGGGCGGCGCCAAGCCGGCGAAGCCGAAGCCCGGCACCCACACGACGACGCGGACCACGATCGTCACGCCGCCGCCGGGCTCCTCCAGCCCGACGACGACGCCGCCGAGCTGTGGCCCGTCGACCACGCCGACCACCTCCACGACCACGACGACGCCGCCGTCCTCACCGCCGAGCACCACGACCACTCCGGGGTGCCCGCCGTCGTCGAGCACGCCGCCGCCGTCCTCGTCGGCCTCGGAGGGCTCGACCTCGGTGACGCCGACCTCGGACGCACCCTCGTCGTCCGCGCCGGCGGGCGAGGCGGGCTCCTCGGTGGCGGCCACGTCCTGATCCGGCCGGTCGCAACAGGATCGGTCGCAATAGGCTCGGCGGCATGGCGCGACTTGCTGCGATCGACTGCGGGACGAACTCCATCCGCCTCCTGGTGGCCGACGTGTCCGTCGGCGGCGACGGGACCACCAGCCTGCGCGACGTGCACCGCGAGATGCGCATCGTCCGCCTGGGCCAGGGCGTCGACGCCACCGGCCGGCTGCACCCGGACGCGCTCGCGCGGACCAGGGCCGCCCTCGCCGACTACACGGCGATCTGCCGGCGCAAGGGGGCCGAGCGGGTCCGCATGGTCGCCACCTCCGCCACCCGCGACGCGAGCAACCGCGACGAGTTCTTCGACCTGACACGCGCCGTGCTGGGCGTCGAGGCCGAGGTGATCTCCGGCGACGAGGAGGCGCGGCTGAGCTTCGTCGGCGCGGTCGGCGACCTCGAGCCCGACGACGGGCCGTTCGTCGTCACCGACATCGGCGGCGGCTCGACCGAGGTCGTCGTCGGCACGTGGGACGGGGTGCGGGCCGACATCATCGGCGCGCGGTCGGTCGACATCGGCTGCGTGCGGATCACCGAGCGCTGCCTGCGGTCCGACCCGCCCACCCCCGCGGAGACCGAGGCGGGGCGGGCGCTGGCCGGCGACGTGCTGGGCGAGGCGTTCGCCGCCGTGCCGGTCGGCAAGGCGCGTAGCTGGGTCGGCGTCGCCGGCACGGTCACCACGCTGTCGGCCGTCGCGCAGGGGCTCGACGAGTACGACTCGGAGCGCACCCACCTCTCCCGGCTGTCCGGTACGGAGATCGACGCCACCGCGGGCCGGTTGCTCGCCGCGACGCACGACGAGCGCGCGGCGATCGGCTCGATCCATCCCGGCCGGGTCGACGTGATCGGCGGCGGCGCGCTGATAACGCAGGTGCTGGCCGAGAAGTTCGCCGCGACCGCGGGCATCACGGAACTGCTCGTGAGCGAGCACGACATTCTCGACGGCATCGCGCTTTCCCTTCTGTGAAGCCAAAGCGCATATTCTCGGGTAGCCTCGGATATGCGCCGGAGAAAATGCGAGGAATGTGCTCGATCGTCGTTCCTTCGTAACGGCCCGGATCGCGGTTTTTTGCAATTACGCCGTTAATGTCCCCTCACATTCTTGATGTGGGAGGAGTGACGGCATGCGTAGACCGCGCTGGACGGCGGCGGTGATCCCCCTGTCGGTCGCGCTCGTCGTCGCCGGCTGTGGCGGCGGGGACGACGGAGCAAGAGCGGCGGCGGGGGCGACCCGCAGAAGAACGAGAACACGGAGATCACCGTGTTCGGCACCGAGCCCGAGCGCCCGCTCGTGCCGGGCGACACCAACGAGTCCGGCGGCAGCAAGATCATCGACGCGATGTTCACCGGCCTGATGGACTACGACCCGGTCTCCGGCGAGCCGCGGCTGGCCAACGCCGAGTCCTTCGAGCTCACCAAGCCGAACGAGTACACGATCAAGCTGAAGAAGGACTGGAAGTTCCACGACGGCACCCCGGTGCTGGCGAAGAACTACGTCGACGCCTGGAACTACACCGCCTACAGCCCCAACGGCCAGCAGCAGTCCAGCTTCTTCGCCCAGATCCAGGGCTACGACCAGGTCTACTCCGAGGACCCGGACCAGGACGGCCCGAAGAAGCCGCCGACGCCGCCGAAGAAGACGCTGTCCGGCCTGAAGGTCGTCGACGACTACACGTTCACCGTCACCTTCACCAAGCCGCACGCGGTCTTCAAGACCAAGACCGGCTACACCGCGTACATGCCGCTGCCGGACGCTGTTCTTCAAGGACAAGGCCAAGTTCCTCGAGCACCCGATCGGCAACGGCGGGTTCGAGTTCGTCGACCGCGTGCCCGACCAGGAGCTGCGCATCAAGCGGTACGAGGGCTACCAGGGTGACGACAAGCCCAAGATCCGCCAGGTGAAGTTCCGCTTCATGGACTCCGACGCGGCCTATGTGGACCTCAAGGGCAACCAGCTCGACTTCCTCGACACGCTGCCGCCGCAGGCGATCGCCGGCAACGTCTGGCAGCAGGACCTGCCGGGCCGCTCCGACGTCGCGGACGTGCTGGCCAACCAGACGATCTCGTTCCCGATGTACGACAAGAAGTACTCACAGCGTCGACTTCCGGCACGCGATCTCCATGGCCATCAACCGCCAGGAGGTCATCGACGCGATCTACGAGGGCAACCGCAAACCCGCCACCGGGTACGGCGTGCCGAAGCTGCCCGGCTGGGAGGAGGGCGCCTGCGGGAAGTGGTGCGAGTACGACCCGGAGGAGGCCAAGAAGCTCTTCGAGAAGTCCGGCTGGCAGGGCGGCATCGAGATCACCAGCAACGCCGACGGCGGCCACAAGGAGTGGGTCGAGGCGGTCTGCGGGCAGATCGAGAACGCGCTCGGCGCCGACTGCACCTTCGTTCCGGTGCAGGAGTTCGGCGAGGTCCGCGAGGCGATCAACGCGCACACCATGGACCAGATCTACCGCTCCGGCTGGCTCGCCGACTACGCGCTGGTGGAGAACTTCCTCAACCCGATCTACCGCACGGGCGGCTCGTCCAACGACAACGGCTACTCCAACCCCGAGGTGGACGCCAAGCTCGAGGCCGCCGACAGCGCGCCGACCGAGGAGGAGGCGTTCGCGCTCTACCACGAGGCCGAGGAGATGATCGCCGAGGACATGCCCGCGGTGCCGCTGTGGAACAACCCGTCGATCTACGGGTGGTCCGACCGGCTGACCAACGTGCGGATGACCCCGAAGCGCGAGCTCGACCTGTCCTCGGTCGAGGTCAAGTAGCGGGTCCGGCACCAACTGGCAATCCGTGGAGGCCGGTCCGCGCCGCGGGCCGGCCGCCACCTGTCACCCCAGGGGGGTGTGAATCATGGGCCGGTACGTCCTGCGCCGACTGCTCCAGCTGGTCCCGGTGTTCGTCGGCACCACGTTCCTGATCTACGTGCTCGTCTGGTCGATCCCGGGCAACCCGTTCGCCGGCATGTGCGGCGAGCGGCCGTGCCCGGACTCGTTCATCGCGATGATGACCGACAAGTACAACCTCGACGACAGCGTCTTCGTCCAGTACTTCAAGTACATGGGCAGCCTGCTCACCGGCGACTTCGGGGAGACGTTCTCCGGGCTCGACGTCGGCGAGCTGATCTCGCTGCGCTACCCGGTCTCGGTGCGCCTGGCGCTCGTCGCCGTCGCCATCGAGGCGGTCATCGGGCTCGTCGCCGGCATCGTGACCGGCCTGCGCGGCCGCGGGTTCCTCGACAACCTGGTGCTGGTCTCGACGCTGTTCCTGATCGCGATCCCGACGTTCGTGACCGGCTTCGTGATCCAGATCCTGCTCGGCTTCCAGTGGGAGATCATGACGCCGACCGTGTCCTCGGAGGCGAGCTGGTCGGAGCTGATCATCCCCGGCTTCGTGCTCGGCAGCCTGTCGATGGCCTACGTGTCGCGGCTGACCCGGACCTCGATCTCGGAGAACAAGCGGTCCGACTACATCCGCACCGCGCTCGCGAAGGGCCTGCCGCAGCGCCGGATCATCTGGGTCCACCTGCTGCGCAACTCCGTGATCCCGGTGCTGACGTTCCTCGGCACCGACATCGGCGGGCTGATGGGCGGGGCCATCGTCACCGAGGGGATCTTCGGCATCAACGGCATCGGCGCGCCTCGTCTACGACGGGATCCTCGTCCAAGGAGGGCGTCGTGGTGACCGGGGTGGTGGTCCTGCTGGTGCTCGTCTTCCTGCTGGTGAACCTGATCATCGACCTGCTCTACGCCGTACTCGACCCGAGGATCCGCTATGACTGACCCAGCGGCGGCGGCGACCGGCGCCGACGGCCACCCAGGACACCGAGTCCTATGTGGTCGCCGCGGAACACGCCGGCGACACCGCCGGGGCGAGCCAGGCCGGCCCCGCAGCCTGACCTCGGACGCGTGGCGCGACCTGCGCCGCCGCCCGCTGTTCGTCATCGCCGGCGCGGTGATCGTGCTGCTGGTGGTCGTCGCGCTGTTCCCGGGCCTGTTCACCTCGGCCGACCCGAACCTCAAGGACCTGTCCCACACCCGGGAGCCACCGTCGTCGGCCGCGTGGTTCGGCTACGACCTGCAGGGCCGCGACGTCTACGCCCGGGTCGTGTACGGCACCCGCTGGTCGCTGCTGGTCGGCATCGGCGCGGCGCTGCTGACCGTGCTGATCGGCAGCGTGCTCGGCATCCTCGCCGGGTTCGCCGGCGGCTGGGTCGACGGGCTGCTCTCCCGCATCGGCGAGGTCTTCTTCGGGCTGCCGTTCGTGCTCGGCGCGATCGTCATCCTGACGATGTTCCGCAACGCCGGGGTGCGCGGCGCGCTGCCGATCGTCGGCGTCGTGGTGCTCTCGCTCGCCGTGCTGTCCTGGCCGGTGGCCATGCGGATCATGCGGTCCGCGGCGATCTCGGCCAAGCAGCAGGACTACGTGAAGGCCGCCCGGGCGCTCGGCGCGCGGCCGGCCCGGATCGTGTTCCGGCACCTGCTGCCCAACTGCCTCGCCCCGGTGCTGGTGTACGCGACGATCGCGCTCGGCGCGTTCATCGGCGCCGAGGCGACGCTGTCGTTCCTCGGCATCGGCCTGCGCGACCCGGCCGTGTCGTGGGGCGTGATGATCGCCGACTCGCGCAACTTCGTCCGGGTGGCGCCGCACATGCTGCTGTTCCCGGCCGGCTTCCTGACCGTGACCGTGCTCGCCTTCGTGATGCTCGGCGACGCCGTGCGCGAGGCGCTCGACCCGAAGCTGAGGTGAGTGATGCGATGACCGATACCGGCGTCGTGCCGGAGCCGCCGCTGCTCGAGGTGGACGACCTGTTCGTGGAGTTCCGCACCCGCGACGGGGTGGCCAAGGTGCTCAACGGGGTCAGCTACGCCGTCGAGGCGGGGGAGACGCTGGCCGTGCTCGGCGAGTCCGGGTCCGGCAAGAGCGTCACCGCGCAGGCGATCATGGGGATCCTGGACATGCCGCCGGCCGTGGTGACCGGCGGCGAGATCCGCTACCGCGGGGAGAACCTGCTCGCGGTGGACGAGATCAGGCGCACCGAGGTGCGGGCCCAGGGCATCGCGATGATGTTCCAGGACGCGCTGTCCGCGCTGAACCCGGTGTTCACCGTGGGCTTCCAGATCGAGGAGCAGCTGCGGGTGCGGCTGGGCATGACCCGCAAGGAGGCGCGCGTCCGGGCGATCGAGCTGCTCGACCTGGTGCGCATCCCCCACGCGCGACGCCGGGTCCGCCAGTACCCGCACGAGTTCTCCGGCGGCATGCGCCAGCGCGCGATGATCGCGATGTCGCTGGCGCTCGACCCGGAGGTGCTGATCGCCGACGAGCCGACGACCGCGCTCGACGTCACCGTGCAGGCCCAGATCATGGACCTGCTCGCCGAGATCCAGACCGAGCGGCGGATGGGGCTGATCCTCATCACCCACGACCTGGGCGTCGTCGCGGAGGTGGCGGACCGCATCGCGGTCATGTACGCCGGCCGGATCGTGGAGCACGCCGACGCGGTGTCGCTCTACCGCCGGCCGGGCCATCCCTACACCGCGGCGCTGATGGAGTCGCTGCCGCGGCTGGACCTGAAGGGCGCCGAGCTGAACACGATCAAGGGCCTGCCGCCCAGTTTGCTCAACATTCCGCCAGGTTGCCCCTTCCATCCGAGGTGTCTGATGGCGGAGGATCTCTGCCGCACGGACGTGCCGGCCGGGCATCGCCTCGGACTCGGCCGGACGAGCGCGTGTCATTTCGCGGAGGAGCTGGTGCGTGGTGTCTGACTCACTCGCCCCACCCGCGCGCGAACCCATCCTCGAGGTCCGTGACCTGGTAAAACACTTCCCGGTCCGGGTCGGCGTCGTGTTCAAGCACACGATCGGGCAGGTCCGGGCGGTCGACGGGGTGTCGTTCGACCTGCACCGCGGCGAGACGCTGGGCGTGGTCGGCGAGTCCGGCTGCGGCAAGTCCACCCTCGCCCAGGTGCTGATGCGCCTCGAACCGCCGACCAGCGGCAGCGCGCGGTTCGAGGGCCGCGACATCTTCGCGATGCGCGGGGCCGAGCTGCGCAAGCTGCGGCGCAGCATCCAGATCGTGCTGCAGGACCCGTACACGTCGCTGAACCCCAGGATGACGGTCGGCGACATCATCGGCGAGCCGTACGAAATTCACCCCGAAGTGGCACCGAAAGGGTCGCGATCGGCGAAGGTGCGGGAACTTCTCGACGTGGTCGGGCTCAATCCCGAACATCTCAACCGGTACCCGCACCAGTTCTCCGGCGGGCAGCGCCAGCGCATCGGCATCGCCCGTGCGCTCGCCCTGCGCCCGGACGTCATCGTCTGCGACGAGCCGGTGTCCGCACTGGACGTGTCCATTCAGGCCCAGGTGATGAACCTGCTGGGAGAGCTGCAGTCCGACTTCGGTCTGTCCTATGTGTTCATCGCGCACGACCTGTCCGTGGTGCGCCACCTGTCCGACCGGGTGGCCGTCATGTACCTCGGCAAGCTCGTCGAGGTGGGCACCGAGGAGCAGATCTACTCCCACCCCATGCACCCCTACACCCAGGCGTTGCTCTCCGCGGTTCCGGTGGCCGATCCCACCGTGCGCGGGCAGCGACAGGTGATCCGCCTGGACGGTGACGTGCCGAGCCCGGTTGATCCGCCGTCCGGGTGCCGGTTCCGCACCAGATGCTGGAAGGCGCAGGAGATCTGTGCCGATTCCGAACCCGAACTGGCGACGCGCGGTGGGGGCCATCCCAGCGCGTGCCACTTCGCTGAGGAAAGATCAGTCGTGCCCTAACAAGGGCGGTCGGGGCGGTAGTTGGACCGAGGAGGAGTTTGCGTGAGACGCAAGACAATGCTGGCGTTGCTGGCCGTACCGGTGTTCACCGGTCTCACGGTCATCGCGATGCCGAATGCCGCCGCGCAGCCGGAGATGTCCGGTAAGACGGTCGAGTACAGCGTGCTGGCGCGCGACGGGGTCGCGGTGGCACAGGCGGAGGCCGCGGTCAAGGCGGCGGGCGGGAAGGTCGAGCGCAGCAACGCGGCGGTCGGCCTGGTCACGGCGACCGCGCCGGCGAACGGGTTCACCCAGCGGCTGGCCGGGTCCAGCGCGGTGTTGCTGAGCAGCCGGGTGCGGGTGATCGGTGAGACGCCGGGCCGCGTCGCCGGTCCGCGGGTCGCGAAGGAGCTTCGCGAGCACGGCAAGTCGAGCGGCAAGGGCAAGGCGAAGAAGACCGGGATGGACCCGCTGGACGGGCAGCTGTGGGGTCTGTCGATGGTGCGGTCGAACCTGGCGCGCACCGTGCAGCCCGGTGACCACCGGGTCAAGGTCGGCATCCTCGACACCGGTGTCGACGGCAGCCACCCCGACATCGCGCCGAACTTCGACCTGAAGGACTCGCGCAACTTCACCCACGACATCCCGACCGACGAGAACGGCGCGGTCGTCGACGGCCCGTGCGAGTTCCGCGGCTGCGTGGACCCGGCGAACTGGGACGACGGCGGGCACGGCACGCACGTCGCCGGCACCATCGCCGCGGCCGCCAACGGCTTCGGCGTCTCCGGTGTCGCGCCGGACGTGTCCATCGTGAACATCCGCGGTGGCCAGGACTCCGGCTTCTTCTTCCTCCAGCCGGTCGTCGACGCCATGACCTACGCCGGTGACGCGGGCATCGACGTGGTCAACATGTCGTTCTTCGTGGACCCGTGGCTGTACAACTGCCAGAACAACCCGGCCGACACGCCGGACGAGCAGGCGCAGCAGCGGACCATCGTCACCGCGGTCACCCGGGCGCTGAACTACGCGCACCGCAAGGGGGTCACCAACGTCGTCTCGCTGGGCAACCAGCACGAGGACAACGGCAACCCGCAGCCGGACGCGACGAGCCCGGACTTCCCGGCCGGTTCGGAGCGGACCCGCACGATCGACAACAGCGACCTGTCTGTCGCTGCCGATCGAGGGCCCGCACACCATCGGCGTGTCGGCCATCGGCCCGTCGGGCAACAAGTCGGACTACTCGAGCTACGGCACCGAGCAGATCTCGGTGTCGGCGCCGGGCGGCTGGTTCCGTGACTACTTCGGCACGCCGCAGTTCCGCACCAACGAGAACCAGATCCTCTCGACGTACCCGAAGAACGTGGGCGTCGACGAGGGCAACATCGACGCCGCCGGCAACGTCACCCCGGCCGGCGTGGCGCTCGGGGTGCAGAAGGCGTGCAAGGCCAACGGGGTCTGCGGGTACTACCAGTTCCTGCAGGGCACCTCGATGGCCGCACCGCACGCGACCGGCGTGTCCGCGCTGATCGTCAGCGAGTACGGCAAGTACAGCGGCAACAAGGTGACCATGGATCCGGACAAGGTGCAGCGGGTGCTCGAGGGCACCGCGTTCGCGACGCCGTGCCCGGTCCCGCGGACCGTCGACTACCTCGACGAGGGCCGCGACGCCACCTACACCGCGACCTGCAACGGCGACACCGCGTTCAACGGCTTCTACGGCCACGGCATCGTGGACGCCTGGTCCGCCGTCACGCACGGCAAGAAGTTCCTGAAGTAACCCACTGATGGAAAGGGAGCGCCCCGAGCCACCGGCCCGGGGCGCTCTCGCATGTCCGGTCCGGTCAGGCGGCGCCCAGACCGACGATCACGAGGAGCAGGACGGCCACGCCGATCCAGCCGAGCACCAGCCCGGCCACCGCGAGCCCCTGCCCGCCCTTGCGGCCGTCCCGGGTCTCGGACATCGCGAGGTGCCCGAAGACGACGGCGAGCAGGCTGCCGACACCCCACAGCCAGAGGATCCCGAGCACCAGCGCGGCGACGGCCAGCCCGCTCGTGGGCCGGGCCACCGGGAACTGCTGGGGTGGGTACTGCTGGGCGTACGGCGGATAGTGCTGCGCGGGGACGGAGAATTGTTCGGGCATGGACATTCGAGATCTCCAGAAAATGGTTCGGGGAGCCGTGGGGAGAGGCGGCGGCCGCGAACGTCCACTGTGCGGCGCCGTTCGCGGTCTCGTGAGGAGAGTCGCCCCGCCGGCGCCCGGCGTATTCTCCGGCGCCGGAATTCACTCCACCGAGTGAAGATCAACGGAATTCCTCCGGACATTCTCCTGCCCGACCTGTGCACATTGTGGACGGACGGTGTGGATGGTGCACACACGTTCCGGCGACGCCCGGCGGGCACGCTGCGTACATGCCGAATCGGGCAGGTTGCCCACATTCGGACGTAGCGCGGGTGGCCCCGGGTGTGCTGGTGTGGAGGCCGCTCGAAGGTTGGCACCTTGATCCCGACCCGAAAGTGACGATGATGCCCAGGATCATGTACGACTCGGTGACGGCGGCCGACATCCCGCGCAGCGCGCGCATGGTGGCCGGCTACCTCGCACCGAGCAGGTATGCCTGGTCCGCACAGGACTGGGCGCGGTTCCCCAGCGCGGTGAAGGTCCGTATCGCGATCTTCGCGAACGTCAACGCCGGTCACGTGCTCGACGTGGAGCCGGGTGACGCGACCCCCGCGCAGGCGCCCGGCTGGGTGGCGATGCGCAGACGCGCGGGGCTCGACGAGCCCAGTGTCTACTGCTCGGCGTCCAGCTGGCCGAGCGTGCGCGCCGAGTTCCAGCGGCAGGGCGTGCGCCAGCCGCGGTACTGGATCGCCCGGTTCGACAACGTCCGGGACATCCCGGCGGGCGCGGTGGCCAAGCAGTTCATCAACCCGCCGGGCAGCGGCGGGCACTACGACCTGTCGCTCGTGGCCGACAACTGGCCCGGCGTGGACCAGGAGGACGACTTGAGTGCGCAGGAACTTCTCGACTGGCCGATCCGCCGCCAGGGCTCGTCGCTCGGCGGCGCCACCTCGCTGCGTGCGGTACTCGCCAACGTGGACCGGATGTTCGAGCAGAGCACGGCCCGCGAGGCGGCCATCCTGCGGGCGATCGAGGAGCTGAGCGCGGACCCGGAGCTGGACCGCGCGACGGTGGCGGGCATACTCGACACCGCCGTGGCCGAGCACACCCCGACGGCCGCGCAGGTCGCCGCCGCGCAGCTGCCCCTCGTGGAGGAGGCCGTGCACGAGGCACTGGGCAGCGACCAGGCCGACCTGGCGGCAGACATAGTCCGCCGACTGGCCGAGAAGCTGAACCCGCCTGGCGATCCGACGCCATAGCAAGGAATCCGCCAGGCCTCGGTCGTGCGCCTGCTGACACGAGGTCGGCCAGATCTGGTCTCGCGCGGCGATCGCCTATCGGCACCGTTTGTGGGGTGTGTCGATGCGTGCTTTCGGTCGCCCGATCGGACGGTCCGGAGTCACATCTCCGGCAGGACGCCGATTCGACGCATGGCAACGAAGTCACAAATGACTCCGGACCGCCCGATTGGACGGTCCGGAGTCGAATTCCTCAGGTCACGTGTTCGACGCAATGGCGATGAATTCCGCCAAATCCTTCGACTGCTGCACGCGTGACGGCTCGTGGACGTACATCATGTGGCCCGCCTCGTAGTACGCGCTCGAGATGTTCGCGCGCAGTTCCTCGGGGATGTCCAGGTGGGCCAGCACGTGCTCGGACGGCGTAGTAGGGCGTCGCGCCGTCGAGGTAGCCGAACGCCACGTGCACCTTCAGGTGCTGGTTGGCGCGCATCGCCGCGGCGAGCTTGTCGGTGACCGTGACGTGGGAGTTCTGGAACTCCTTGTACGACCAGGACTCGTTCACGCCGAGGCTGAGCACCTCGTACGGCAGGTCGTTCGGATAGTCCAGCTCGGACCGCAGGTAGTGGTTCTGCGCGGCCGTGTACGCGCCCATGATGTGCGACGACCGACGGGTCGTCGTCCATGTGCTCGCGGCCGTAGTCCGGCGCCCAGCCGGTGAACCGCGAGTCCAGCCGGCCGACCACCAAACGCTTGTGCCGCAACAGCTCGGTGAAGAACCGGATGTGCTCGACCCGCAGGTTCACCCGGTCCACGTAGTCCTCGGACAGCCCGGTCAGCGCGGCGAGCCGGGTCACGGTGGCCGCGCGCTCCTCTGTGGACAGACGGTTGCCGCGGGCGAGCGCCCACGGGTAGTCGCGCGCGGCGAACTCCTCGGCCTCGGACAGCACCTCCTCGAGCGGCCGGTCGCCGTGCAGCCCGTGGTAGTGCGCGATCGCGGCGTAGGTCGGCAGGAACAGCGCGTACGGCAGGTCGTTGCCGACCGTGAAGTCCAGCGACGCGAAGTCGAGCACGGCCGAGATCAGCATCAACCCGTTGAGGTACATGCCGTACCGGGTCTGCAGGTGGTGCGCGAGCCCGCCGGCGCGGGTGGTCCCGTAGGACTCGCCGGCGAGGAACTTCGGCGACATCCACCGGCCGTTGCGCGAGGTCCAGAGCCGGATCACCTCGCCGACGGACTCGATGTCGCCCTGGAAGCCGTGGTAGTCGGCCGGCCTTCTCGCCGTTGGCGGGCCGCGAGTAGCCGGTGGACACCGGGTCGATGAACACGAGGTCGCTGTGCGCGAGCAGCGTCTCGGTGTTGTCGACGAGCCCGTAGGGCGGCGGCGCGATGTCGCCGACGTCGCCGGAGACGACCCGGCGCGGGCCGAGCAGCCCGAGGTGCAGCCACACGCTGGCCGAGCCGGGACCGCCGTTGAACGCGAAGGTCACCGGGCGCTTGGCCGGGTCCGCGCCGTCGAGCGTGTACGCGGTGAGGAAGACCTCGGCCTTGGGCAGGTGCCCGTCGAACTTGCCGTCGGTGACGATCTCCTTGCGCAGCACGATCCGGCCGGTCGTGGCGGTGTAGTTGAGCTTGCGGCGCCGGACCGTGAGCGAGTGTGTGCTGGTGACGAGGTCGTCGGTCGGCTCGGCCGGCTTCTCCTCGGTGGTCTTCTCGGGCTCCTCGTCAGTCATGATCCGCACCCTACGTGGTGGGTTCGCCCGGGTGCCAAGCACAATCTCTCCGCGTGTCCGACCTGGCCTCGCTGGACCTGCGGGTGACCGAGTGCCGCGCCTGCCCGCGGCTGGTGGCCTGGCGGGAGGAGGTCGCGCGGGTCAAGCGCGCGTCGTTCGCCGACCAGGAGTACTGGGGCCGCCCGGTGCCCGGCTTCGGCCCGCCGGACGCGCCGCTGGCGATCGTCGGCCTCGCGCCCGCGGCCCACGGCGCGAACCGCACCGGCCGCATGTTCACCGGCGACCGCTCCGGCGACGTGCTCTACGCCGCGCTGCACGCGGTGGGTCTGGCCTCGCAGCCGACGTCCACCCACCTCGGCGACGGCCTGGAGCTGTACGGCGTCCGCATCACCGCACCGGTCCGCTGCGCGCCGCCGGCGAACAAGCCGACCCCGGCCGAGCGCGACAACTGCCGCCCCTGGCTCGCGCAAGAGCTGTCGCTGCTGCCGGTGCGGGCGATCGTCGTGCTCGGCGCGTTCGGCTGGCAGGCGTTGCTGCCGGTGCTCTCGGCCGCCGGCTGGGCGGTGCCGGTGCCGCGCCCCCGCTTCGGCCACGGCGTGGAGGTCGACGCTCGAGGGACCGCGGCCGCTGCACCTGCTGGGCTGCTACCACGTGAGCCAGCAGAACACCTTCACCGGCAGGCTGACCCCGGCCATGGTCGAGACGGTGCTGACCCGGGCGCGGGACCTCGCCGGTCTGACCCGTTCGGCGGAACCGGATCCGAAATAGCGCACATATCGCGCACAACCTCGAATGTCGACAGGTATCGACTGGATAAAATTCCTCCTCTCCGACTGCTGGTGCGGCATGCTGCGGGCATGCGGAGGAGCTCCAGGGTGGCGGCGTTGTGCGTGGTGGCCGCATTGCTCCTGTTCGCAGTCGTCACCGCGCGGGGGAAGTCGGCGGTGCCGGGCAGCCTGCGGGACCTGCCGCTCGAACGGGGGGTCGGCGACCCCGTCTCGCTGGGCGGCATCCGGCCCAACGAGAACGCGTTCAAGGTCGACCTGGTCGACGAGCTCCGGCTGGTGCAGAACTCCTTCGTCATCGTCGCGATGATCCTGCTGCTCATCGCGTTCGCCGCCTTCATCCGGCGGCTCCAGCAGGCGCGCCGGGCCCAGAAGCGGCTCGGCGCCGGCGTCGACGTGGTCGACGAGGAGATCGGCGCGCTCGAGGTCACCGTGCCGATGCGCCTGCGCCGCGCGGCCGAGCAGGCGCGCCACGAGCTCGCGGCCCGCGCCGGCGGGCCACCGGGCGACGCGGTCGTCGCCGCGTGGCTGCGGCTCGAGGAGGCGGCCGCGCACGAAGGCGCCGGCCGGGAGCCGCACCAGACCGCCACCGAGTTCACCGCCGGGCTGCTCACCCGCTACACCGCGGGCGACCCGGCCGCGCTGGACGAGCTGCGCGAGCTCTACCAGCGTGCCCGCTTCGGCCCGGCGGGCCAGGTCGGCGAGGCCGACGCGGCCGCGGCGCTCGCCGCGCTCGACCGGATCCTGCACGCCCTGGCCGGCGGCGCGACCGCGGCGGTCGCCGACGCATGAGCCCGCTGCGCGCCACACTGCTGGCCGTCCTCATCGCGATCGCGGTCTACGTGATCGCGATCTACACCATGGACACGCCCCCCGGGTGGGCCGTGCTCGTCGCGCTGCCGCCGGGTGCCCTGGTGCTCGTCACGGCCCTGCTCGCCGGCACGTTCGACCAGGACTGGACCCCCGAGCCGGACCTGCCCATGGCCAGCGTCTGCCTGCACGCGAGCCAGCTCACCGACCGGCTCGGCCAGGCCGCCACGGACCCGTACCGCTTCACCTCGCGCGTCCAGCCGCGGCTGCGCCGCCTGGCGCTCACCGCGCTGAACCGCCACCCGGACACCGCCGACGTCGAGGACCTGCACGACCCGCGCGCCCGCGAGCGGCTCGGCGACGACCTCTACGAGCTGGTCACCGCGCAGCACGCCGCCCTGCCGAAACCCGAGGAGTTCACCGCCCTGATGCGGCGACTGGAGGAACTATGAGCTCACCGTCCACAGTGGACAACGTGCCGAGCCCGGCAACGATCCGGGACGAGGCGGGTGGCGTGCTCGACGCGGTCGCCTCGGTGGTCGTCGGCCGGCAACGGACCGTCGGCCTGGCGCTGGCGGCGGTGCTCGCCGGCGGGCACGTGATGTTCGAGGACGTCCCGGGCCTCGGCAAGACGCTGATGGCACGCGCGCTCGCCCAGGCGCTCGGCCTGGAGTTCCGCCGCGTGCAGTGCACCCCGGACCTGCAACCGGCCGACATCACCGGCTCGTTCATCTACGACCCCACCGAGCGCGACTTCAGCTTCCGCGAGGGCCCCGTGTTCGCCGGCATCCTGCTCGCCGACGAGATCAACCGCACGCCGCCCAAGACGCAGGCCGCCCTGCTCGAGGCCATGCAGGAGCGCCAGGTCACCGTGGAGGGCCGCACCTTCCCGCTGCCCCAGCCGTTCCACGTGCTGGCCACCGCGAACCCCATCGAGTACGAGGGCACCTACCCGCTGCCCGAGGCCCAGCTCGACCGCTTCCTGCTCCGCCTCGACGTCGGCTACCCGCCGCCGGACGAGGAGGCCGAGGTGCTCCGCCGCCGGATGGCCCGGCGCAAGGAGGAGGTCGTGCTCGACCCGGTGATCGACGCCCAGCCGCCTCGCGGAGCTGCAGGCCGGTCTGGAGCGGGTCGACGTGGAGGAGGACGTGCTGCGCTACTGCGTCGACCTCGCCAACGCCACCCGCGGTCACCGCGTCGGTCGAGATCGGTGCCTCGCCCCGCGGCTCGCAGGCGTTGCTGCTGGTCTCGCGGGCCCTCGCGGTGCTGGCCGGGCGGGCCTACGTGCTGCCCGAGGACGTCAAGGAGTGCGCGGTGGCCGCGCTCGCGCACCGGCTCACGATGCGCGCGGAGACGTGGAGCTCGGGCGTGACGGGCGCGCAGGTGGTGACCGAGCTGCTCGGGTCGGTGCCCGGGCCGAGCAGTACGCGTTCGGTCCGGCGGTGAGCAGTCCGGAGCAGGCCGGTTCCGGCCAGCTGCCCGACCGCGCGCTCGGCCACCGGGCGCGCCGCTGGTTCCTCGGCCGCCGCGCGGTGCGCAACATGGGCTGGCGGCGCACCGACGCGCTGACCCGCGCCGTCGCGTGCGGTCTCGGGCTGGCCGTCACGGGGGTCGTCCTGCACCGGCTGGAGCTGCTGCTCGTCGGCGCGCCGCTGCTGGTCAGCGTGCTGCTGGTGACGCCGCCGGCCGGCCGGCCGAAGGTGCGCGCGGTGAAGCTCGCCGAGACCGTGGAGGCCGGGGGCACCAACGAGGTGACCGTGTCGATGGCGCCGGGGGACGGTGCCGTGCTCGCCGCGCTGCGGATGCCGGTGCCCTCGCGGTCCGGCGTCGGCCCGGTCCACCTGGTGCCCGCGGTGGACGGCAGCATCCGTGCACGGATCAAGTGGAGTACCTGGGGCCAGTCCGACTACCTGCGCCCGGACTACCTGATGGCGAGCCACGACGGGCTGTACGTGCTGGGCCCGGTGGTCGGCCGCACCGCCAGCCACACCGTGCTGCCGCCGGTCGAGCCGGTGCCCACGGCGTCGCTGCCGCCCCGCGCCGCGGGGCTGGTCGGCGCGCACCGCTCGGCACGTCCGGGCGACGGCATGGAGCTGCGTGACATCCGGCCGTTCCAGACCGGCGACCGGTTGCGCCGGGTCGACTGGCGGGTCTCGCTGCGGTCCGCGGCGGCCACCGGCGGCGCGCTCGTGCCGGGCACGCTGCACGTCCGGGAGCGGCACGCCGAGGCCGACGCGGACCTGGTCCTGGCGCTGGACACGACGATCGACGTGGGCCGCGAGATCGCCGCCTGGTCGGAGACCGCGCGCGGCGCGGAGGCCCGCCGGGCCGGCAGCCTGGACCTCGGCGTGCGCGCTGTGTGCTCGCTCGCCGCGGCGTTCCTGCGGCAGGGCGACCGGGTCGGCGTGGTCGATCTCGGCCACCCGCGCGGCGGGGTGAAGGTCGGCTCGGGCCAGCGTCAGCTGCAGCGGATCCGGCACTCGCTGGTCCTCGCCGCGCAGCGGGTGTCCGGCGCGGGGGAGCCGGTGCTGCGGGCCTCGCAGTACCCGGCGGGCGCGACGCATCGTGGTGCTCTCGCCGTTCCTGGAGGACAAGCTCGTGGATCTGACCGTGCGGGCCGCGCGGCGGGGGAACCTGGTGCTGGCGATCGACCTGCTGCCGACGGACCTCGCGGTGGACCCGGAGTCCCCGTGGGGCGAGGCGGTGCGGACGATCGTCCTCGCCGAGCAGCGGATCCGGCTCGCGGTGCTCGCCGAGCACGGCGTGCAGGTCGCGCGGTGGGAGGACGGCACCGCGGTCGGCGCGCTGATGCGCTCGGCCCGCCGCCGCCGGCCGAGGATGGTGCGCCGATGACCCGCGCGCTGGACCGCGAGGCGGCGGCCGACGGGGTCGTCCTGGGCCATGGCGCGCCGGGCTGGGTGCTGCGCCTCGCGGTCGCGCTGACCGGAGCGCTCGTGGTCGCGATCCCGGCCACCGGGGGCGCGATGTCGGGCGCGTTGTTCCTGCTCGGCCCGGCGGTCCTCGCCTCGGTCTACGCGCCGGCCTCGCCGGTGCCCGCGGGCGTGGTGATCGGCGCGGCCGTGCTCTGCGCGCTGACCGGCGACGACCCGCTGCGCCCGGCCGTGCTCGCGATGATCCCCGCGGTGCACCTGTTCCACCTGACCTGCTCGTTCGCGGGCGTCGTCCCGGTCCGCGGCCGCGTCCACCCGCGGGCGTTCCTGCGCCCGGCGGTCCGGTTCGTCGTCGTGCAGGCCATCGTGTTCGCGCTCGTGGGCGCCGCCGCGCTGCTGCCGGTGACGCGGATCCCCGCGTGGCTCGAGGTGGTCTCCCTGGTCGGGCTGGTCGCGATCGCGCTGACGATCCTGGCGTGGCACCGGCAGCGCCGCGACGACTCTCACACCCGCGGCGGCGGGCATTGACAAGGTAAAGGTGCCACCATGGGCTCATGGGGCGAGGAACGTCCGCAACGCCACGGATCCTGATTCTCGGCGGCGGCTACGTCGGGATGTACACGGCACTCGGGCTGCAGCGAAAGCTGCGGGGCGGCGAGGCCGCCGTGACCGTTGTCGACCCCCAGCCGCACATGACCTACCAGCCGTTCCTGCCCGAGGCGGCGGCCGGCGCGATCGAGCCGCGGCACGTGGTGGTGCCGCTGCGCCGCGCGCTCAAGCGCTGCCACGTGCTGACCGCTCGCGTCACGAACATCTCCCACGGGGACAAGAAGGTCACCGTCGAGCTGCCGGACGGGCACCACGAGGAGCTGGACTACGACGTGCTCGTCGTCGCGCTCGGCTCGGTGGCGCGCCTGATGCCGATCCCCGGGCTCGCCGAGCAGGGCATCTCGTTCAAGACCATCGGTGAGGCCATCTACCTGCGCAACCACGTGATGTCCAAGCTGGACGCGGCGAGCAGCACGGTGGACCCGGAGCTGCGCCGCAAGCTGCTCACGTTCACGTTCGTGGGCGGCGGTTTCGCCGGCATCGAGGCGCTCGCCGAGCTCGAGGACATGGCCCGCTACGCGATCCGGTACTACGAGAACATCGAGCAGTCGGACCTGCGCTGGGTGCTCGTCGAGGCGGCCGGGCGGATCCTGCCGGAGGTGCGGGAGAGCCTGGGCGTCTACACGGTCCTGCAGCTGGAACGGCGCGGCATCGAGGTCTATCTGTCCACTCTGGCCAAGTCGTTCGAGAACGGGCACGTGGTTCTCTCCGACGGCACGGAGTTCGACAGCGACACGATCGTGTGGACCGCGGGCGTGAAGGCGAACCCGGTGCTCGCCGGGTCGGACCTGCCGCTCGACGACCGCGGCCGGCTGCGCGCGACGACCACGTTGGCTGTGGACGGTGTGGCCGACGCGTGGACCGCGGGCGACAATGCCGCGGTGCCCGACCTCTCGCGGACCGCCGAGGACCCCGGCGCCCTGTGCGCGCCGAACGCCCAGCACGCGGTGCGCCAGGCCCACCGGCTGGCCAAGAACGTCATCGCCGTGCTGCGTGACCGCGAGCCGAAGGACTACGAGCACCGCAACGTCGGCTCGGTCGCGAGCCTGGGACTCCACAAGGGAGTCGCGGACGTCTACAACATCAAGGCCAAGGGCTTCATCGCCTGGGCCATGCACCGCGGCTACCACGTCGCGCGGGTGCCCACGTTCAACCGGAAATTCCGCGTAGTAGCCGACTGGTTACTGAGTGGACTGTTACGGCGTGAGGTCATCTCGATGGGCCAGATCAACAATCCGCGGGCCGAGTTCGACCGCGTCTCCCGAGGCTGACTCGACGATTTCCGACACCTGTCGGGGTCTGCCCAGGTAGCCTTACCGAGCCCTTCCCGGGTACAGCTAAATGGCGTATCCGAGGTTGGGCCAGCGGACCCAAGTTCTGTGAAACCCGTCCGTAGCCTGGTGATCACGTCCTAGGCTGCGCCTGCCCCCGTAGCCCAACTGGCAGAGGCAGCCCCCTTAAAAGGGGTGGAGTGCCGGTTCGAATCCGGTCGGGGGCACCGTGACTCGGCGAATTCTCCCGCCATCACACCGCGACTGTTCGCAATTGAATTGACACTCAGCGTACGCGCTTTCTTGCGCGTTGTTTCGACCTGCGGTTTCGCTGCCGGGGTTGACAGCGCTCGCCCCTGACCGCATGCTGAACCTGTTGGTTAATTAACTAGGTGGTTGAGCACATGAGTGTTGATCAGCTGAGCAGCACGTTCGCGGCGCTGGCGGACCCGACCCGCCGGGCGATCCTCGCCCGGCTCGCGTCGGGCGAGGCCACGGTCACCGAGCTGGCCGGGCCGTTCGAGATGAGCCTGCCGGCCGTCTCCAAGCACCTGAAGGTCCTCGAGCGCGCCGGCCTGATCATCCGTGGCCGCTCCGCGCAGTGGCGGCCGTGCCGGCTGGAGCCGGCGCCGCTGCGCGACGCGAACGAGTGGCTGGAGACCTACCGGCAGTTCTGGGACGGCAGCTTCGACCGCCTCGAGGAACATCTGCGCGAGCTCCAGCGGGAGCCGCAGGAGAAGAGGGAAGCAGACGATGAGTGACACCGCCACCGACCGCGAGCTGGTCATCACCCGGGTGTTCGACGCCCCGCGCGAGCTGGTGTTCCGGTGCTGGACCGACCCGGCCGAGCTGGTCGGGTGGTGGGGCCCGACCGGGTTCGCCGCGACGTCGGTGTCCGCGGACGCGACCGAGGGTGGCGCCTGGCGGATCCGCATCCACAACGCCGCCGACGGCACCGGCCACTGGGCGAGCGGGGTCTACCTCGAGGTCGTCCCGCCGGAGCGGCTGGTGTTCAGCTTCGCGTGGGACGAGCAGGGGGAGCAGCGCGAGGACACGCTGGTCACCATCGTCTTCGCCGACCGCGACGGCAAGACCGAGATGACCTTCCACCAGGCCGGCTTCGTGACCGACGCGTCCCGGGACGGGCACGTCGAGGGCTGGCGCGAGAGCTTCGACGACCTGCACGCCTACCTGAGGAGGACCTCATGACGTTGCCCGAGATCGTCTCGCCGCGGGAGTGGCAGGCCGCGCGAGATGCGTTGCTGGCCAAGGAGAAGGCCGCGATGCGCGCGCAGGACGCGGTGAACGCGGAGCGCCGCCGGCTGCCGATGGTCGAGTTCGGTGACTACCGGTTCGAGGGCCCGGACGGCACGGTGTCGCTGGCGGACCTGTTCGACGGCCGGCGCCAGCTGATCGTCTACCACTTCATGCTGTTCGCCGGTGACGACCACCGCTGTCCCGGCTGCTCGCTGCTGGTCGACAACATCGCCGACCCCGCCCACCTCCACGCGCGCGACACCACGCTGGTGCTGACCGCGCCGGCGCCGCGCTCGGAGATCGAGCCGTTCCGCGAGCGGATGGGCTGGTCGCTGCCCTGGTACTCCGCGACCACCGAGTTCGCCGAGGACTGCGGCGCCGGCCAGGGGTTCGGCATCAGCGTGTTCCTCCGCGACGGCGAGCGGGTGTTCCGCACCTACTTCACCACCGACCGCGGCGGCGAGTTCGTCGTGAGCACGCTGCGCTGGCTCGACCTCACGCCGTTCGGCCGCCAGGAGGCGTGGGAGGAGTCGGGTCGCGGCGACAGCGGGCCCGGCAGCTGGTGGCGACTCCATGACGAATACGTGTAAATCGCGGTAACATGGTTGACCATGACACGTCAGCCCATCGAGGTCGCGTTCGAGCGGCGAGGTGAAGGCGACCCGCTGGTCCTGCTGCACGGGATCGGTCACCGCTGGCAGGCATGGGAGCCGGTGCTGGACTCCCTGGCCGCCGAGCACGACGTGATCGCCGTCGACCTGCCCGGCTTCGGCCGTTCACCGCTGCTGCCGGACGGCCGCGGCTACGACGTGCCGAACGCGGTGGCCGCGTGCGCGGACATCTTCGCGGACCTGGGACTGGACCGGCCGCACGTGGCGGGGAACTCGCTGGGCGCGGTGCTCAGCCTGGAGCTCGCCTCGCGCGGCCTGGTCTCGTCCGCGACCGCGCTCGCCCCGGCCGGGTTCTGGACGCCGCGGGACCGGGCGTGGGCGCTGGGGGTGCTGCGGATGATCCGCCTGACCGGCCGGCTGCCCGGCGGTACGGCGCTGCTGCGGTGGCGGCACTTCCGGACGGTCGCGGGCGGCCTGCTCTACGGGCACCCGTCGCGGATGACCGCGGAGATCATGCTCGCGGACCTCGTGTCGATGGTCGGCTCGCCGGCGTTCGACCTGGTGGCCGCCGCCGGCCGGGACTACGTGTACGCGGCGCCGCCGCCCGCGGTCCCGGTGACCGTGGCGTGGGGGACCCGCGACCGGATCCTGTGGCCGCGGCAGGCCCGGCGCGCGGCCGAGCTGCTGCCGCGGGCGCGGCACGTGTGGCTGCACCGGTGCGGGCACGTCCCGATGATCGACGAGCCGGAGCAGGTGGCCGCGCTGATCCTTGCGACGTGCGCGGCGGGCGCGGAGTCGGAGGCGGCTTGACCTCCAGTCCGGTCGAGGGCGCAGAATCGACGGCATGGAAGATCGACTGCTGGCATTGCTGAGCGGCGCCCACGGCGGGGTGCTGACGACCATCAAGCGGGACGGACGACCGCAGCTGTCCAACGTCGCGTACGCCTTCACCGACGGTGTCATCCGCATCTCGGTGACCGACGGGCGCGCCAAGACCGCGAACCTGCGCCGCGACCCGCGGGCGAGCTTCTACGTGCCCGCGCCGAACTTCGGCGGATACGTCGTGGCCGAGGGCAGCGCGGAGCTGACCCCGGTGGCGAAGACGCCGGACGACGCCACGGTCGAGGAGCTGATCGAGGTGTACCGCGCCGTCTCCGGCGAGCACCCGGACTGGGACGAGTTCCGCGAGGCCATGGTCAACGACGCCCGCCTGGCCCTGCGCATCCCGGTGGACCGCGTCTACGGCATGGCCTGACCGCCAAGCCACAGGCGCGCCCACCACCCGACCATGCCCGTACGCGCGCACACACGCGCGTGCAGAACGCCAGAAACGTAGAGCCCCACCCACTCCGGGGGCCACCCTCGATGCCAGTCTACCGGTGGTGGCGGACAAAACCAGAGGTCAGCGGCTTGCTGTGGACAGCTGTGGCGGTTGTGGACAACCGTGCGGCGTCAGCGCTTGGCGGGCTGGGTGCGGCGGCGCTGGGGTGGGACGCGCTTGCCGCGGCCGGGGGGCTGGGCCTTGTCGGCCGGCTTCTCGGCCGGCTCGGTGCGGGGCACCGTCGCCGGTTCGGTGGCCGCCGCGCTCGGGGGCTCCACGCTCGCCATCAGCTTCGTCGGCGGGCTGACGGCCCGCATGCGGACCTGCGTCGGCGGGTCGACCGGTGCCGGGTTGCCGGCCGGCGGGGTCGTGGGTGGGCGGGCCGGCTGCTCCGCGCGCGGCGGCGGCTCGGGCATGGGGAACGGGTCCTGCTCGGCCAGCTCCTCCTCCGACTCCACCGGCTTGAGCAGCTCCGCGCTGCGCTCCAGCAGCTCCTGGGTCCCGCGCAGCCGCTGCGACAGCTCCGCGCGCACCTCGGTCAGCCGCTCGACCTCGCCCTTCACCGTCGCGATCCGGCGATCCGCCTCCTCGTCCGCCTCGCGCAGCTTCGCGTCGACCTCGGACATGACCGAGTCACGCCGCTGGGTCAGCTCGCGCTCCAGCGCCGCCCGCTTCGCCGTGACGGACTCGGAGAACTCGCGGTCGATGCGCACCCGGTCGCGCTCGGCGGCCGCGTCCAGCTCACGGCGCCGCCGCTCGGCGACGGTCGTCAGCTCCTCGGCCTGCGTGCGCGCGGTCGCGATGATCGACTTGTGCGTGGAGTGGATCTCCGCGTGCTGGCTGTCCAGCTCCGCCAGCATCTTGCGGTACTTCTCCCGCAGCTCGCTCGACGCCTTCTCCGCCGCCGCCCACGAGTCGTCCGCGGCGGCTCGCGCACGCGTCGTGATCTCGCTGGCCTGCGACTTCGCCACCTGCAGCAGCCGCGCCGAGCTCTCCGCCGAGTCCGCGTCCGGCTTGCCGATCGCGTCGAGCCGGTCGGACAGCGCGGCGACCTCGCGGCGGGCGATCTCGAGCTCGCCCTGCAGTTCGGCGACCTCCTGGCGCGCGTCGGCGCGGCCGGTCTCGGCTCGCTGCGCCCGTTCGGTCAGCTCGCGCACATGGGCTCTGACCTGAGTGCGTTCGTACCCGTGGCGGGCCACGGAGAAGCTGACATCCGGCGCGGAGGGGTCATCAGCCATGACCTGACCGTACCGGGCGCGGCGCCGACCGCAACAGGATCAAAGGTCTCTGTCCACAGTGGATAGAGGTCACGGGAGGTCGTAGGCGGTGGGATGGCGCGGCTCGTAGAGACCGAGCGAACCGGCCCCGGGCAGGTCGAACGAGGTCAGCAGGCCCCAGCCCTGATCGCTCACCTCGCTGGTGAACGTCACGCCCTTGGCCTCGAGCTCCGCGACCGTCTTCTCGATGTCGTCGCACATCAGGTAGAGCTCGTGGTGCGGCGCGTCCCCGGTCGGGTGCACGGCGAGCTCGGCCGGCGGCGACTTGAAGATCAGCCAGCCGTCCCGGGCGTCCACATTGGACAATCCGAGTACGTCGCGCAGGAAGGTGCGCGCCTGCGTCTGCGTCGGTCGCGTAGATGATCGTGTGCGCTCCGGTGATCACCAGTGGAAACCCCTTGTCAGCCGGGCCAGGGCGGTCGCCGCGGCACCGAGGTGCCGGTCGCCCTTGCCGATCTTCATTCGGCCGGAGCCGCCGGCCGCGGTGGAGTCCGGGAAGATCCGGTAGCCCTGGTAGGCGATCGCGTCGACCAGGCCCGGCGCGACCGTGTACGCGGCCGAGATCGCCCGGCCGGTCGGCGTGCCGATGTGCTTGGGCCGCTTGAGCAGCGCCTCGAGCACCATGTCCGCCGCCTGCTCGGGCGACTTGGTCGGGAACGCGTCGTAGATCTTGGTCGGCCGGATCATCGGCGTGCGCACCAGCGGCATGTGCACGGTGGTGAACGTGATCCCGGCGCCGTGGGTCTCGGTGGCGACGATCTTGGAGAAGTAGTCCAGCGCCGCCTTGGACGCCACGTACGCGGAGAACCGCGGCGCGATGCCCTGCACGCCGATCGACGACACGTTCACGACGTGCCCGAAGCGTCGCTCGATCATGTGCGGCAGCAGCGCGAGGATCAGCCGGACCGCGCCGAAGTAGTTGATCGCCATCGCGCGCTCGTAGTCGTGCATCCGGTCGTAGGACAGCTGCACCGACCGCCGGATCGACCGGCCGGCGTTGTTGACCAGCATGTCGATGCCCGGCTGCTCGTTGAGCATCGCCTCGACGGTCTTGGCCACCGACTCGTCGTCGGTCAGGTCGCACGGGTAGACGTAGGCCTCCCCGCCCGCCGCGGCGATCTCGGCCTGGCACCTCCTCGAGCTCGGCCTGCCGGCGCGCGACCAGCAGCGGGACCCCGCCCGCCGCGGCGACCTTCAGCGCGGCCGCCCGGCCGATGCCCGACGACGCGCCGGTGATCACCACGCGCCGGCCGTCGAGCTCGCCGCGCTGGCCGTGGCCGGCGGGCGCGGAACGGGTCGAGGTGCTCGCGCCAGTAGCGCCACAGCACGTCGGCGTAGTCCTCGAGCGCGCGGCACCTCGATGCCCGAACCGTCGAGCGCCACTGCGGGTCTCGGTCGAGTCGAACACGCGGCTCGAAGGTCAGCGTGGACAGCAGGACCGGCGGGATGCCGAGCCGGTCGAGCACCGCGTCGCGGGCGATCGTCACGCCCGGCACGTGCTCGGCGAGCTTGACCAGGCCGAGCAGCGGGTTCGACAGCCGGTGGCCCAGCTCGGTGGTCGCGACCGGCGCGCCGGCCGCCCGCGCGAAGGCGTTGTAGACGCTGCGCGCCGACTGCGGCTCCGGGTTGACCAGGTGGAACGACCGGCCGTCCAGGCCCGGCTTGGTGACCAGCTGCGCCATCGCGGCGGCCACGTAGTCGACCGGCACGATGTTGGTGTCGCCGATGTCCGGGAACAGCAGCGGCACGCTCGGCACCGAGCTGAGCCGGGCGAGCGCGGCGAAGAAGTAGTACGGGCCGTCGATCTTGTCCATCTCGCCGGTCGCCGAGCTGCCGACCACGATCGCCGGGCGGTACACCCGCCACGGCACGTGGTCCTGCGAGCGGACCAGCCGCTCGGACTCGAACTTCGTCCGGTGGTACGCGGTGACCAGCCGCTGGCCCGCGTCGAACATCTCCTCGGTGAACCGCCCGCGGTAGTCGCCGGCGACCGCCACCGACGACACGTGGTGCAGGCAGCCGGCCCGGATGGACGCGGCGAGCTCGATGACGTGCTTGGTGCCGTCGACGTTGGCCGCGATGCTCGCGTCGTCGTCGGCCGCGATGTCGTACAGGGCGGCCAGGTGCACGAGGTGGTCGACGTTGCCGGTCAGCTCCGCGAGCGCGTCGTCGCGCACGCCGAGCCCCGCCTCGCGCACGTCGCCGAGCACCGGCCGGGTCTTCTCCACGTTCGGCCACTCGCGCGCCGCGGTCGGCGAGCTTGTCCTGGGACCGCTCGCGGACGAGCAGCCACACCCGCTCGGTGTCCGGCCGCGCCAGCAGCTCGGCGACGAAGTGCCTGCCGATCAGGCCGGTCGCGCCGGTGACCAGATAGGTCGCCATGCCGTTGTCCCTTTCGCCGTGATCCCTGCCGGTGCACAGCATTCCACTGCCGGCCCGGCAGACGCCGGTCAGGTGACCTGCGCGTGCGGCATCGTGCGGAAGGTGGCCAGCACGGCCGGGTCCTGCAGCTTCATCCACTCGAGGACCTGGGAGTAGGTCGTGCACACGGTGTGCTCGCGGACGCAGACCTCGCCCATGAACTTCTCGGTGGCGTCGCTGAAGGCGCCGCCGGACCAGTCGTTGAAGTGCGTGCCGACGGTCAGCGGCGCGCGGTTGGTGTTCAGCGCGGCCTGGTACGCGGCCCGGTAGGTGTCGAGGGTCACCTCGGTGAACTCCTTGTCCCGGGACGGTTCCTCGCGTGCGCCGTTGAGCGCGTACCAGAGGTTGTAGTCGGCCATCATGACCTTCTTGCCGCCCAGCGCGGGCACCTGGACGACGGGCACGGGGAACTCCCAGATGCCGCCGCGCCGCTGCGGCCAGGCGATGCCGTCGGAGGTCAGGCTGGAGTCGTAGGTCATGCCGTGCGCGGCGAGCGCGGGCGCCAGCTTGGCGAAGTCGCCCTCCAGGCACGGGGTCCGGCCGCCCTTGATCATGTTCTCCGCGACCAGCAGGCCGTGGGTGACCGCGTCGCGGACGAAGTCGAAGAACTGGTCGAGCTCGTCGTTCCACTGGGCGGTGGACCAGTGCTTGCCGCTGGGCTCGTTGCCGGCGCAGAAGTGGCCGTTGTAATGGGTGCCGATCTCGTGCCCGTGCTCGACGACGTCGTTGAGGTCGCCGATGCGGGTGTCGACCTCCTGCTCGGAGCCCCCGAAGCTGATCGCCGCGTGCCCGGGCGCGTGCCCCGGCCCGGTGTACTCGCGGCGCCGGGAGTCGGGCAGCAGGTAGACGCCGGACAGGAACCCGGTGACCTGCGCGTGGACCCGGTCGGCGAGGGGCAGGATGCGCCGCCAGTGGTCGTGCGAGCCGGCGCCGTCGAAGGAGAACAGCACGAACTGGGGCGGCTTCTCGCCGGGGTGCAGCGGGCGCATCCAGTCCGGCGGCGCGGCGGCGTCCTGCCCGGTGTCCTCCCCACCGGGCGTGGTCGGCCCGAGGGTGCCGAGCCCCACCAGGACGGCGAACGTCAGCGCCAGCGCGGCACCGGTGACGATCGGCCCCCAGCGACGCCTCATCGCACCTCCCGACTGCTCTCTGTAAAGGCTAGGGAGACTAGTAGCCAGGTTGGGGGACGCTGGGCCGGGTTACCGGTCTGCGTTTGAGTGGTGAGGGTTGCGTCGGTCTCACCCGCGCCGGTGACGGGGGCACGGGCTACTGTGAGCCCGCGATCTCAGCTGACGGGTTCCTTGGCGACGATCACGCCCGGGCGGGTAAAGTGACCTTTACCCATCGGGAACCGGGCGGCACAGTTGGTCGTTGAACCCGGTGCAGGAGCCATCAGGCCCAGGAGGAACAGGTGCGTTCTACCAGTAATCCCGCGTTCCGGAACCTGCCGAGCGGCGGGTTCGGCGGCGGCTACGCGGGCTTCCAGACCCAGCCCCAGCCGAACATGCCGGGATACGGCGGCTATCAGGCGCCGCCGACCACTGGCGACCGGCCGATGACGGTCGACGACGTGGTCACCAAGACCGCGATGACCATCGGCATGGCGCTGATCACCGGCATCATCACGGCGATCGCGGTGCAGTCCGGCGCGATCAGCCGGTGTACCCGCCGATGATCGGCGGCCTGATCGTCGGCCTCGTGCTCTCGCTGATCATCATCTTCAAGAAGACGCCGAACCCGGCGCTCGTGCTGAGCTACGCCGCGGCCGAGGGCGTGTTCCTCGGCGCCATCACGGCGGTCTTCGACTTCCTCGTGCCGGGCATCGCGCTGCAGGCCATCATCGGCACCGTTCTGGTGTTCGTGACGATGCTGATCGTCTACAAGACCGGCGCCGTGCGGGTCACGCCGAAGCTGACCAAGTGGATCATCGGCGCGACGGTCGGCGCCGCCGGCCTGATGCTGGTGAACCTGCTGCTGTCGTTCTTCGGCGTCAACATGGGCATCCGCGACGGCAGCCCCACCGCGATCATCTTCAGCATCATCGTGATCGGCATCGCGGCGTTCAACTTCCTGCTGGACTTCGACATGGCCGACCAGATGATCCGCGGCGGCATGCCGTCGAAGTGGGCCTGGTACGCCGCGTTCGGCCTGATGACCACGCTCGTCTGGCTCTACCTCGAGATCCTGCGACTGCTCTACTACTTGCAGAGCGACTAGGACCTTTTCCGGGGGAGGGGGCGTCCGGCCGTACAGGCCGGGCGCCCCTTCTGTCATGTCTGCGCGGTCAGCAGCGCCTCGCCGGTCGCGGTCCGCGCGTAGAGCACGAACCGCCCCGTCCGATGGGCGCTCACCAGCCCGGCCGCGCGCAGCGCGCCCAGATGCGCCGACACCCCGCCCGCCGCGAGGCCGGTCCGCCGGGCCAGGTCGGTGGTCGACGCCGGGGTGTCCAGCTCACCCAGCAGCGCCGCGCGGGACGCGCCGAGGACCCCGGCCAGCGCCGCGGGCGCGCCGGACCGGCGCTCCCAGAGGGTGGCGATCCCGCGCGGCGGGTAGCGCAGGGTCGGCTGCCACCCGGGCACGGTGATCGAGAAGATCCGCGGCCACACGAACACCGACGGCACCAACAGCAGCCCCTGGCCGCGCAGCCCGCGCCGGCCGGACACGTGCAGGTGCGCCACCCGCAGCCGTTCCACCCCGCCCGCGGGCACCGCGCCGGCCCAGCGGACCTTCGGCTCGAGGTCGGCGAACAGCGCCGACGCGCCGCCGGTCGCGAGCCGCCGGGCCCGGTAGATCACGTCGCCCTGCAGCAGGGTCAGGATCCGCGGCCACCACGGCTCCAGCGCGAGCGACCAGAACTCCTCGATGACCTCGCAGAGCCGCGCGAGCCCGGCGGGCGGGTCGCGCAGGATCCGGGTGTGCGCGGTGCGGATCTCCGGGATCGTGTCCAGCTCGCGCAGCACCACCTCGTCCGGCGTGGCCCGCAGCGTCGCCAGCTCCGTGGCGAGGTCGGGCACCGGTGTGGTCGGCGGTGGCGCCACGAAACCGGGGATGACCCGCGTCGGCACCGGCACCAGATCCGCCAGCAGCCGCCAGTCCAGCGACGAGCGCGCCAGCCGCTCCCGGACCGGTGCCGCCCACGGCTCGTGCACCGGGTGGCCGTCGCCGCGCAGCACCCGGACCGCCGCGATGACCTCCCACAGCGGCGAGAACGCGAACCGCGTGTAGGCGAGGTCGCGGGCGGTGAACTCCAGCTCCAGCACGACGTGGATTCAGCCACAGCTGAATCCGTCGAGCAACACCCCGCCTGCGCGGCACGGTCTGCCCATGACGATCACCAGGCCGCTCGCCGGGAACCGCGACTTCCACCTCCTGTTCGCCGCCGCGGCGGCCAGCCGGCTCGGCACGTCGGTCAGCTACCTCGCCGTGCCGCTGGTCGCGGTGACGACGCTCGACGCGAGCCCCGGTCAGGTCGGCCTGCTGGCCGCGCTCGGCACCGTCGCGTTCCTGGTCGTCGGGCTGCCCGCGGGCGCCTGGGCGGACCTGCTGCGCAAGCGGCCCGTCCTCGTCGCCGCCGACCTCGTGCGTGCCGTGCTCTTCGGGAGCGTGCCGGCCGCACACGCGCTGGGTGTGCTGACGATGACCCAGCTCTACGTGGTCGTCGCGCTGGCCGGCGTCGCGACGGTGTTCTTCGACGTCGCGAGCCAGTCCTACCTGCCCCAGGTCGTCGGCCGCCCGGCGTTGCTGGCCGCCAACGCCCGGCTGGTCGGTATGGACGGCGTCAACGACATCGCCGGCCGCGGCATCGCCGGCTACCTCGTCGCGGTGTTCGCCGCGCCGGTCGCGGTGGCCGTGGACGCGGTGAGCTACCTCGTCTCCGCGGCGCTCGTCGGCCGCATCCGGCACGTCGAGGAGCCGCCGCCGCGCCCGGACACCCGGCTGTGGCGCGACATCACCGAGGGCGCCGGGTTCGTGTTCCGCCAGCCGATCCTGCGCGCGATCGTCCTGTCCGGCACGCTCGCGAACCTCGCGATCGTCCTCGTCACGACGATGCTGCCGGTCGTGTTCGTCCGCGAACTCCACCTGTCCGCGGCGGTGCTCGGCGGGTGGCTCGCCGCCGGGGGAGCCGGCGCGCTGCTGGGTTCGCTCGCCGCCCGCCGCCTCGCCGACCGGTTCGGTGCCGGGCGGGTGCTCTGGCTCGCCGGCGTCGCGATCGCGCCGTTCGGGTTCGGCGTGCCGGTGATCGGCCACGACACGGTGTGGCTCGCGGCCGCCGGATGGCTCCTCGTGGTCACCAAGATCGGCGTCGACAACGTGCTCAAGGTCAGCTTCCGCCAGCGGGTCACGCCCGATGAGTTGCTGGGCCGGATGACCGCCACGTTCCGGTTCCTGCTCACCGGCGCGCTCGCGGTGGGCGCGGCGCTGGCCGGCGTGCTCGGCGAGGTCGCCGGACCGCGGGCGGCGCTGTGGGCCGGCGCGGTCGCGCTGGCGCTCGTGTGGGTACCGATCGCGTGCTCGCCGCTGCGCACCATGCGCGAACTCCCGGCGTAGTAAGGGGGATCTCCCTGCACGGGCCTCTTCGCCGGGTCCTACACTCGCATCGGAAGTTTGTGAAGCGCTTCACGAGCTAGCTTGTGAATATTTTCACAAGCTTTGTGGCCGGTCAGGTTAGGTGTGCCTAACCCTCGGCCGCGGGATGACCACCCATAGGGTGCCCGGCTGAGGGAGCGGGAAAGGACGGCGAAGTGTCGGTACTCGCAGCTGTCAGCACATCTGTAGCACAGAACGAAAACGTGTCAGCGGGACTGGGGAGCTATCTGCCGCTGTTCCTGCTCTTCGTTCTCGCGGCGGCGTTCGCGGTGTTCTCCGCGCTGCTCGGGCCGCTGGTCGGACCTCGGCGCTACAACCGGGCGAAGTTCGAGGCGTACGAGTGCGGCATCGAACCCTCGCCGCAGCCGGTGATCGGCGGCGGCCGCGTGCCGGTCGCGTACTACCTCACCGCGATGCTGTTCATCCTCTTCGACATCGAGATGGTGTTCCTCTACCCGTTCGCCGTGTCCGCCGACGCGCTCGGCTTCTTCGGGCTGGTGGAGATCGTCCTGTTCATCGCGACGCTCGGCTTCGCGTACGCCTACGTGTGGCGGCGCGGCGGCCTCGACTGGAACTGACGGGAGGGGGACGGCATGGGTCTCGAGGAGAGGCTCCCCAACGGAATCCTGCTGGCCAGCTTGGAGAAGCTGGTCAACTGGGGTCGCAAGAACTCGCTGTGGCCGGCCACGTTCGGCCTCGCCTGCTGCGCCATCGAGATGATGACCACCGGTGGCCCGCGCTACGACATCGCGCGCTTCGGCATGGAGCGGTTCAGCGCCACGCCGCGCCAGGCCGACCTGATGATCGTCGCCGGCCGGGTCACCAACAAGATGGCCCCGGTGCTGCGCCAGATCTACGACCAGATGGCCGAGCCCAAGTGGGTGCTGGCCATGGGCGTCTGCGCGTCGTCCGGCGGCATGTTCAACAACTACGCGGTGGTGCAGGGCGTCGACCACATCGTGCCGGTCGACATGTACCTGCCCGGCTGCCCGCCCCGCCCGGAGATGCTGCTCGACGCCATCCTCAAGCTGCACGCGAAGATCCAGGACGAGCCGCTCAACGCCCGCCGCGCCGCGCTGCGGGCCGAGCGCGGGGACCGCACCCCGATGATCGCGTCCTCCGTCAAGTACGCGAAGAAGTGAACGCACATGGCTGACGACAAGCCGCGACGAGCACGCCCGAGCCCGGCGGCGAGCAGTCCAGCGCCGAGCGCCCGGCCGAGGTCGAGCAGCGCCCGGCCGACGAGCCGGCCCGGCCGGCCGCGCCGCGCGAGCCGCTGGTCGCCGGCAAGGCCCGCCAGCGGCATGTTCAACGTCTCCGGCAGCGGCGACACCTCCGGCTTCGGCGGCCTGCGCCTGCCCGCGCACGTGGCCGCGCCGGCCGAGCGCCCCTACGGCGGCTGGTTCGACGAGTTCACCGACCAGCTGCTCGCCTCCATGCGGGACAAGAAGATCCCGGCCGAGGCGATCCAGCAGGTGACCGTCGACCGCGGCGAGATCACCTACTACGTCCAGCCCGCGCACCTCGTGGCGCTGTGCTGGCTGCTGCGCGACGATCCGGCGCTGCGCTTCGAGCTCTGCAGCTCGGTGTCCGGAGTGGACTACGGCGCGGACGTCCCGCAGCGGATCCACTCCGTCTACCACCTCACCTCGATGACCTACCGCCGCCGCATCCGCCTGGAGGTGGCCATCGACTGGACGGGCGAGGACGGCGGCCACCCGCACTGCCCGTCGGTCGTCGCGGTCTACCCGACCGCCGACTGGCAGGAGCGCGAGACCTGGGACATGTTCGGCATCGTCTACGACGGCCACCCCGCGCTCACCCGCATCCTCATGCCGGACGACTGGGACGGCCACCCGCAGCGCAAGGACTACCCGCTCGGCGGCATCCCCGTGGAGTACAAGGGCGCGGAGATCCCCCCGCCGGACCAGCGGAGGTCGTACTCATGACTGTGACTGAGCCGAATTCGTCCCACCGCGTCCAAGGGGAACGGGACGCACACCGGCCACAGGTACTTGGTCGACGGGCGTCTCCGTACCCCACGGGACCCACACTTGATCCGGAGTCGGCACGCGGAGGTCGCACTCGTGACTGACACCACCGAGAGCTACGCGGCGAGCGCGAGACCACCGAGGGCCGCATCTACAACGTCACCGGTGGCGACTGGGACGAGGCGCTCGAGGACGCGGTCAACGACGAGCGCATCGTCATCAACATGGGGCCGCAGCACCCGTCCACGCACGGCGTGCTGCGGCTGGTGCTCGAGCTCGAGGGCGAGACCGTCACGCAGGCCCGGTCGGTGATCGGCTACCTGCACACCGGGATCGAGAAGAACTGCGAGTACCGCACCTGGACCCAGGGCGTCACGTTCGTGACGCGCATGGACTACCTCGCCCCGCTGTTCAACGAGACCGCCTACTGCCTCGGCGTGGAGAAGCTGCTCGGCATCACCGCCCCGCGCGCGCGCAGGTCATCCGCGTGCTGCTGATGGAGATCAACCGGATCGCCTCGCACCTGGTGGCGCTGGCCACCGGCGGCATGGAGCTCGGCGCGATGACCGCGATGACCGCGGGCTTCCGCGAGCGCGAGGAGTGCCTGCACCTGCTGGAGTTCCTGACCGGCCTGCGGATGAACCACGCGTTCATCCGGCCGGGCGGCGTCGCCCAGGACCTGCCCGAGGGCTACGAGCAGGCGATCACCGAGTTCATCAAGGTGATGAACAAGCGGCTGCCGGACTACGACAAGCTGCTCACCGGCCAGCCGATCTGGAAGAACCGGCTGATCGGCATCGGCTACCTGCCGGTCGACGCGTGCCTCGCGCTCGGCGTCACCGGGCCGATCCTGCGCTCCGCGGGCCTGCCGTGGGACATGCGCAAGGTCGAGCCGTACCTCGGCTACGAGGACTACAACTTCGAGGTGCCGACCTCGACCGCGGCCGACTCCTACGCGCGCTACCTGCTGCGCGTCGAGGAGATGCACCAGTCGCTGCGGATCATCAGCCAGGCGCTCAAGAAGCTCGAGCCCGGCCCGGTGATGGTCGACGACGCCAAGGTCGCGTGGCCGGCGAAGCTCTCGATCGGCTCGGACGGCATGGGCAACTCGCTCGACCACGTCCGCAAGATCATGGGCCAGTCGATGGAGGCGCTGATCCACCACTTCAAGCTGGTGACCGAGGGCTTCCCGGTGCCGGCCGGCCAGGTCTACACCGCGGTCGAGTCGCCGCGCGGCGAGCTCGGCTACCACCTGGTGTCCGACGGCGGCACCCGGCCGATGCGCGTGCACGTCCGGGAGCCCAGCTTCGTGAACCTGCAGTCCATGCCGGCGATGTCGGAGGGCGGCCTGGTCGCCGACGTCATCGCGGCCATCGCCTCGATCGACCCCGTGATGGGAGGAGTCGACCGGTGACTAACGAACCATTGTCCACCGGGGCCACGTACGGCGGCTCGAGCGTCGGCGCGGGGGAGACCCACGTCGCCGCCGGCCCGGACGTCGACGTGGTCGCCGCGTCGGCGATCAGCCCCGAGGAGACCGCGCGGCTGGTCACCGAGGCCACGCCGGACCTGTCGGTGTTCGGCCCGGACATCGTGGCCAAGGCCGCCGACCTGATCGCGCGCTACCCGGAGTCCCGCTCGGCGCTGCTGCCGATGCTGCACCTGGTGCAGTCGGTCGAGGGCCACGTCAGCCAGGCCGGCATCCAGTTCTGCGCCGACCAGCTCGCCCTGTCCAACGCCGAGGTCAGCGCGGTCGTCACGTTCTACACGATGTACAAGCGCAAGCCGTGCGGCGAGCACCTGGTCAGCGTGTGCACGAACACGCTGTGCGCGGTGCTCGGCGGCGACGCGATCTACCAGCGGCTCCAGGAGCACCTCGGCGAGGACGGCGAGCCGCTCAAGCACGAGGACACCGCCGGCACGCCCGGCGAGCCCGGCTCGATCACCCTCGAGCACGCCGAGTGCCTCGCGGCCTGCGACCTCGGCCCGGTGCTGCAGGTCAACTACGAGTTCTACGACAACCAGACGCCGGAGTCGGCGGTCGAGCTCGTCGACGCCCTGCGGCGCGGCGAGCGGCCGGCGCCGACCCGCGGCGCGCCGCTGACCAGCCTGCGCGACGTCGAGCTGCAGCTGGCCGGCTTCTTCCCCGAGGACGAGGCGACGTACCGGTCCGAAGTGGACGGTCCGTCGGCCGCGGTGGAGACCCTGCGCGGCGCCCAGCTCGCCGCCGACCGCGGCTGGACCGCCCCGACGATGCCGGAGAAGGCGCCGGCGCTCCCGGAGGTCGAGAAGAAATGACCACTGCCGAACGGGCTACGCCGGACCCGGTGACCCCGGTGCTGACCAAGCGCTGGCTCTCGCCGGACTCCTGGCGCCTCTCGACCTACGAGCGGCTCGAGGGCTACACGGCGCTGCGCACCGCGCTCGCCGGCACGCCCGAGCAGCTCGTCGCAGCTGGTCAAGGACTCCGGCCTGCGCGGCCGCGGCGGCGCGGGCTTCCCGGCCGGCGTGAAGTGGTCGTTCATGCCGCCCAACGAGGACAAGCCGCACTACCTGGTGATCAACGCCGACGAGGGCGAGCCGGGGACCTGCAAGGACATCCCGCTGATGATGGCGGACCCGCACTCGCTGATCGAGGGCTGCATCATCGCCGCCTACGCGATGCGCTGCCACCACTGCTTCATCTACGTCCGCGGCGAGGCGCTGCACTGCATCCGCCGGCTCAACGCGGCGGTGCGCGAGGCCTACGACGCCGGCTACCTCGGCGCGGACATCCTCGACTCCGGCTTCGGCCTGGACATCACCGTGCACGCCGGCGCCGGCGCGTACATCTGCGGCGAGGAGACCGCGCTGCTCGACTCGCTCGAGGGCCGCCGCGGCCAGCCCCGGCTCAAGCCGCCGTTCCCGGCCGCCGCGGGCCTCTACGCCGCGCCGACCACGGTCAACAACGTCGAGACCATCGCGAGCGTGCCGTTCATCGTCAACGGCGGCGCCGACTGGTTCCGCGCGATGGGCTCCGAGCGCTCGCCCGGCCCGAAGATCTTCTCGATCTCCGGCCACGTCGAGCAGCCCGGCCAGTACGAGGCGCCGCTGGGCACCACGCTGCGCCAGCTGCTCGAGCTCGCCGGCGGCATGAAGGACGGCGTCCCGCTGAAGTTCTGGACCCCGGGCGGCTCGTCCACCCCGCTGTTCACCGCCGAGCACCTCGACGTCCCGCTGGACTTCGAGGGCGCCGTGGAGGCCGGCTCGATGCTCGGCACCACCGCGATCATGGTCTTCAACGAGACGGTGTCCGTGCCGTGGGCCGTGATGAAGTGGACCGAGTTCTACGAGCACGAGTCCTGCGGCAAGTGCACGCCGTGCCGCGAGGGCACCTACTGGCTCGCCGGGATCCTGCAGCGGATGGTCGCCGGGCACGGCACCGAGTCCGACATCGAGACGCTGCTCGACATCTGCGACAACGTGCTCGGCCGGTCGTTCTGCGCGCTCGGTGACGGCGCGGTCAGCCCGATCCAGAGCGGCATCAAGTACTTCCGGGACGAGTTCCTCGCCCTGTGCGAGGACAACAAGACGACCGCCACCCCGGCGCTTGCGGGAGCTCACTAAATGACTGCCATCGAAGAGAAGCCGGACGCGGTAGCCGTGCCCGAGGGGCACGTGAAGCTGGTCATCGACGGGGTCGAGGTCATCGCGCCCAAGGGCGAGCTGCTGATCCGCACCGCCGAGCGGCTCGGCACCGTCATCCCGCGGTTCTGCGACCACCCGCTGCTCGACCCGGCCGGCGCCTGCCGCCAGTGCCTGGTCGAGGTGGAGATGGGCGGCCGGCCGATGCCCAAGCCGCAGGCCTCCTGCACCATCACGGTCGCCGACGGCATGGTCGTCAAGACGCAGCGGACCTCGCCGGTCGCCGACAAGGCCCAGCAGGGCGTGATGGAGCTGCTGCTCATCAACCACCCGCTGGACTGCCCGATCTGCGACAAGGGCGGCGAGTGCCCGCTGCAGAACCAGGCGCTCGCGCACGGCCGCGCGGACTCCCGGTTCGTCGAGAAGAAGCGGACGTTCCCCAAGCCGATCCCGGTGTCCACGCAGGTGCTGCTGGACCGCGAGCGCTGCGTGCTGTGCCAGCGCTGCACCCGGTTCTCCGACCAGATCGCCGGCGACCCGTTCATCGAGCTGCTCGAGCGCGGCGCGCACCAGCAGATCGGCATCGCGGAGAACAAGCCGTTCCAGTCGCTACTTCTCCGGCAACACCATCCAGATCTGCCCGGTCGGCGCGCTCACCAGCGCCGCCTACCGGTTCCGCTCCCGCCCGTTCGACCTGGTGTCCACGCCGAGCGTCTGCGAGCACTGCTGCTCGGGCTGCGCGGAGCGCACCGACTGGCGGCGCGGCAAGGTCATGCGCAAGCTCGCCGGCGACGACCCCGAGGTCAACGAGGAGTGGATCTGCGACAAGGGCCGGTTCGCGTTCCGGTACCTGACCGCGGGCGACCGGATCACCCGGCCGATGGTGCGCGACCCGAAGACCGGCGAGCTGGCCGAGGCGTCGTGGACCGACGCGCTGCGGATCGCCGCCGAGGGGCTGGCGAAGGCCCGCGACGGCAAGGGTGTCGGCGTGCTGGCCGGCGGCCGGCTGACCGTCGAGGACGCCTACGCCTACGCGAAGTTCGCCCGGGTCGCGTTGCGCACCAACGACATCGACTTCCGCGCCCGCGCGCACTCGGCCGAGGAGCTGGACTTCCTGTCCTCCGCGGTGGTCGGCACGACGCCGGAGAACGGCGTGACCTTCCGCGCGATCGAGGCGGCGCCCGCGGTGCTGTGCGTCGCGCTGGACGCCGAGGAGGAGGCGCCGATCGTCTTCCTGCGGCTGCGCAAGGCCGCCCGCACCGGCCGCACCAAGGTGTTCCACATCGGACAGTGGACGACCCCGGGCGTGGACAAGACGATCCGGCCGCACGGCATCGACAAGGCCGTCGTCGGCTCGCTGCTCGCCTGCGCGCCCGGCGGCGAGGCCGCCGCGGTCGAGGGCCTGGCCGACCACGCGCCGGACGTCGCCGAGGCGCTCGGCGGCGCCGGCTCGGTCATCCTCGTCGGCGAGCGGGCCGCCCAGGTGCCGGGCCTGTTCACCGCCGTGGTGAAGCTGGCCGAGACCACCGGCGCCCGGGTCGCCTGGATCCCGCGCCGCGCCGGCGAGCGCGGCGCGCTGGAGGCCGGCGCGGTGCCCACGCTGCTGCCCGGCGGCCGGCTGGTCGGCGACGCCGCCGCCCGCGCTCGAGGTCGAGAAGGCGTGGGGCCTGCCGGCCGGCACGCTGCCCGGCCGCCGCGGCCGCGACACCGACGGGATCATCGCCGCCGCCGCCGCCGGCAAGCTCGACGGCCTGGTGGTCGGCGGCGTGCAGACCGACGACCTGCCCGACCCGGCGCTCGCCGAGGAGGCGCTGGACACGGCCGGCTTCGTGGTCAGCCTGGAGCTGCGGGCGAGCGCGGTCACCGAGCGCGCGGACGTCGTGCTCCCGGTGGCCCCGTCGGTCGAGAAGGCCGGCACCTACCTCAACTGGGAGGGCCGCCGCCGCGAGTTCGGCGCCACCATCGAGGCGCCGGGGTCGCTGTCGGACTGCCGGGTGCTCGACACGCTCGGCGTCGAGATGGACGTCGACCTGTTCACCCAGACCCCGCAGGCCGCCGCCGCGGACCTCGCCCGGCTGCCGGTCGTGCCGGCGCGCCGCGCCGCCGCCCGACGAGGTCGCCCGCCGCGGCGCCGACGCTCGCGGACGGCCAGGCCGTGCTCGCCACCTGGCGCCAGCTGCTGGACAACGGCTCGCTGCAGTCCGACGAGCCGCACCTGGCCGGCACCGCCCGCGCCACCGTGGCCCGGCTCTCGCCGGCCACCGCGGAGCGGGTCGGCCTGAACGGCAACCCCGCGCTGACCGTGAAGACCGAGCGCGGTTCGATCACCCTGCCGGCCGAGCTGCGCGGACCTGCCGGACGGCGTCGTCTGGCTGCCCGCGAACTCCGGCCCGGTCGACCGTCCGGCGCACGCTCGGCGCCGGACACGGCGACGTCGTGTCGGTCAGCGTCGAGAACATCCTGACCGGCTCGATCACTGATGGAGGCGAGCCTTCATGACCAGGGCTGAGCTTCTCGCCGACGACCCGCTCTGGCTGATCCTGATCAAGGTCGTCGTCCTGCTCCTCATCGGGCCGGTCATGACGATCTTCCTGATCATCTGGGAGCGCAAGGCGATCGGCCGGATGCAGCAGCGGCCCGGCCCGAACCGGGTCGGCCCCGGCGGCTACCTGCAGTCCCTCGCGGACGCGATCAAGCTGCCGTTCAAGGAGCAGATCATCCCGGCCGGGCGCGGACCGCAAGGTCTACTTCCTCGCGCCGGTCATCGTGGTGATCCCGGCGATCCTGGCGTTCTCGGTGATCCCGTTCGGGCCCGAGGTGTCGATCTTCGGTGAGCAGACCGTGCTGCAGCTGGTCGACCTGCCGGTCGGCGTGCTGGTGGTGCTGGCCTGCTCCTCGATCGGCATCTACGGCATCGTGCTCGCCGGCTGGTCGTCCGGCTCGCCCTACCCGCTGCTCGGCGGGCTGCGCTCGGCCGCGCAGATGATCTCCTACGAGATCGCGATGGGCCTGTCGATCGTGTCCGTGGTGCTCTACGCGCAGTCGCTGTCCACCGGCGACATCGTCGACGCGCAGCGCAGCGGGTGGTACTTCTACCTGCTGATACCGAGCTTCCTGATCTTCGTGATCTCGATGGTCGGCGAGACCAACCGCGCGCCGTTCGACCTGCCGGAGGCGGAGTCGGAGCTGGTCGGCGGGTTCCACACCGAGTACAGCTCGATGAAGTTCGCGCTGTTCTTCCTCGCCGAGTACGTGAACATGGTGGTCGTCTGCGCGATGGCCACGACGCTGTTCCTCGGCGGGTACATGGCCCCGTGGCCGATCTCGCTGATCAACGACAACTACTTCAACACCGGCTGGTGGCCGATCCTCTGGTTCTTCGCCAAGATGTTCCTGCTGCTGTTCGCGTTCATCTGGGTGCGCGCGACGCTGCCCCGGTTCCGCTACGACCAGTTCATGCGGATCGGCTGGAAGGTCCTGGTCCCGGCCAACCTGGTGTGGATCGTGCTGATCGCCGGCCTGCGCACGCTGCGCGGCGAGAGCGAGGTCTCCACCGGCCAGATCCTCACCTACGGCGGCATCGTGCTGCTCGTGGTGGTCGGCGCTGGGCTTCGTGTTCGACCGCGGCACCCGCGGCACCGAGGACGACGACCAGGTGCCGATCACCGGTGGCGGCTACCCGGTCCCGCCGCTGGACCTCGAGATACCCAAGCCGTCCAAGCGCAAGGCGGTCCGCGGCCGGTCGGCCCGGCGGCGCCCCGCGACCGTCGGCGGCGGTCAGGATGCCGAGAAGGAGTCAGACGATGGGGATCTTTGATCCGCTCAAGGGCTTCGGCGTCACCTTCTCGACGATGTTCAAGAAGGTCGTCACCGAGGAGTACCCGGAGGCCGGCGCGCCCGCCGCGCCCCGCTACCACGGACGCCACCAGCTCAACCGGCACCCGGACGGGCTGGAGAAGTGCGTCGGCTGCGAGCTGTGCGCCTGGGCGTGCCCGGCCGACGCGATCTTCGTCGAGGGCGCGGACAACACCGAGGAGGCGCGCTACTCGCCCGGTGAGCGCTACGGCGCGGACTACCAGATCAACTACCTGCGGTGCATCGGCTGCGGCCTGTGCATCGAGGCCTGCCCGACCCGGTCGCTGACGATGATCAACGACTACGAGCTCGCCGACGACAACCGGCAGGACCTGATCTACACCAAGGAGGACCTGCTCGCCCCGCTGCTGAAGGGCATGGAGCAGCCGCCGCACCCGATGCGCCTCGGCGACACCGAGCAGGACTACTACGTCGACGCGCCGCAGCTGGCCCGCAAGTGGGGCTACCCCGATCCCGTGAAGGGGGAGGTCAAGTGAGCGCCGCGATGACAACGGGCCTGGTTCTCGCGCAGGGCGTGCAGAACACGATGTCGACCGGCGAGGCCGTCTCGTTCTGGGTGCTCGGCCCGCTGGCCCTGCTCGGCGCGCTCGGCATGATCTTCGCGAAGAACGCGGTGCACTCGGCGCTGTTCCTGGTGCTGACGATGCTCTCGCTCGGCGTCATCTACATGGTCCAGCAGGCGCCGTTCCTCGGCTTCGTGCAGATCATCGTCTACACCGGCGCGATCATGATGCTGTTCCTGTTCGTGCTGATGCTGGTCGGCCGGGACTCGTCGGACTCGGTGGTCGAGGTCCTGCGCGGGCAGCGGTTCGCCGCGACCGTGCTCGGCATCGGCCTGGCCGCGCTGGTGGTCACCGCGCTCGCCCGGTCGCTGACCGAGGTCACCCCGGTCGGCCTGCAGGGCGACCAGGCCAACGGCGGCAACGGCAACGTCGAGAACATCGGCCGGTCGATCTTCACCGACTGGCTGTTCCCGTTCGAGCTCACCTCCGCGCTGCTGATCACCGCGGCGGTCGGCGCGATGGTGCTCGGCTACGTCGACCGGCAGACCCGCGGCCGCAAGACGCAGAAGGAGCTGGTCGAGGCCCGCTTCCGCGGCGAGCACGACCGCCCGTCGCCGCTGCCCGGCCCCGGTGTGTTCGCCACGTCCAGCTCGGTGGCCACGCCGGCGCTGCTGCCGGACGGCTCGGTCGCGCCGGAGTCGCTGTCGACAGATCCTCGACTCGGCCACGGCCGAGGAGTTCGACGCGGAGCGCAAGTCGGTCGCCGGCACCGCGCCGACCGCCGAGGGCCGCGCGCTCAATCCGTCCACCCGGGAAGGGGAGACCACCCCATGACCCCGACCGTCTACCTGCTGCTCTCCGCGCTGCTGTTCACCATCGGCGCGGTCGGCGTCCTGGTGCGGCGCAACGCCATCGTCGTGTTCATGTGCATCGAGCTGATGCTGAACGCGGTGAACCTGTCGCTGGTCACGTTCGCGCGGATCAACGGCTCGCTCGACGGCCAGGTCATGGCGTTCTTCGTGATGGTGGTCGCCGCCGCGGAGGTCGTGGTCGGCCTCGCGATCATCATGTCGATCTTCCGTACCCGCCGCTCGGCCTCGGTCGACGACTCCAACCTGCTGAAGTACTGAGGACATCGCCGTGACAGTGAACTTGGCCGGGGTGAGCTCCGGCGCGACACCGGCACTGCCGGTGCTGTTCGGCGCCGGGGTGGTCCTCGCCGCCGCGGTCGTCGCCGGGGTCGCGCTGCGCCGGAACCCCGGCGTGCCGGCGCTGAGCTTCGCGCTCGCGGTCGCCGCCCTGTTCCCGGTGGCCTGGCACGCGGCGGAATGGTTCGGCGTCAGCGACCACAGCGCGCCGCTGATGGAGTGGCCGGTCATCGGTCTCGAACTGCTGGCCGCCGCGGCGGTCGTGCTGTCGGTGGTGCAGATTCGGCGTGCGCAGGCCAGGCACGAGCCGCGCTCGCCCGAGCTTGAGGAGAACTTCGCGTGACCACATCCGTTGGCGCGTCGGCGGTCTCGGTACTGGCCGACGCGCAGGTACACGAGGCCTCCGGCGTCGCAGGCTCCGCCTGGCTGCTGGTGCTGTTCCCGGTGATCGGCGCGGTCGTGCTGCTGCTCGGCGGCAAGCGCACCGACGCGTGGGGCCACCTGCTCGGCTGCCTGACGGTCGTCGCGTCGTTCGTCTACGGCGTGATGCTGTTCTTCTCCAGCACGGGGATGGCCGGCGTCCGAGCGCGTCCAGAACGTCTCGCTGTTCGACTGGATCCCGGTCGCCGACCTGCAGGTCGAGTTCGGCCTGCGCATCGACCCGCTGTCGATCAGCTTCGTGCTGCTGATCACCGGCGTCGGCGCGCTGATCCACATCTACTCGATCGGCTACATGGCCGACGACCCCGACCGGCGGCGCTTCTTCGGGTACTTCAACCTGTTCGTCGCCGCGATGCTGATCCTGGTGCTGGGCAACGGGTTCGTGACGCTCTACCTCGGCTGGGAGGGCGTGGGCCTCGCGTCGTACCTGCTGATCGGCTGGTACACCGAACCGCCCGTCCGCGGCGACCGCGGCCAAGAAGGCGTTCCTGATGAACCGGGTCGGCGACGTCGGCCTGGCCCTGGCGATCTTCATCATGTTCGCCAGCTCGGCACCACGCAGTACACCGAGGTGTTCGCCAACCTCGACCAGCTCTCGCCGGGCACGATCACCGCGCTGACGCTGCTGCTCCTGCTCGGCGCCTGCGGCAAGTCCGGCCAGTTCCCGCTGCAGGCGTGGTTGCCCGACGCGATGGAGGGCCCGACCCCGGTCTCCGCCCTGATCCACGCGGCGACGATGGTCACCGCCGGCGTGTACCTGGTGGCCCGGTCGAACCCGATCTACCTGCAGAGCGCCGACGGCCGGCTCGTGGTCGTCATCATCGGCGCGATCACGCTGCTGATCGGGGCGATCATCGGCTGCGCGTACGACGACATCAAGAAGGTCCTCGCGTACTCCACGGTCAGCCAGATCGGCTACATGATGCTGGCCGTCGGCCTCGGCCCGTTCGGGTTCGCGCTCGGCATCATGCACCTGCTCACGCACGGCTTCTTCAAGGCGGGGCTCTTCCTCGGCGCCGGGTCGGTCATGCACGCCATGAACGACGAGGTCGACATGCGCAAGTACGGCGGGCTGGCGCGGATCATGCCGGTCACGTTCGTCACGTTCGGCCTCGGCTACCTCGCGCTGATCGGCATCCCGCCGTTCTCCGGCTTCTTCTCCAAGGACGCGATCATCGAGGCCGCCTTCGGCGAGGAGGGCTGGCGCGGCTGGGTGTTCGGCGGCGCGGCACTGCTCGCGGCCGGGCTGACCGCGTTCTACATGACCCGGCTGATGCTGATGACGTTCTTCGGCAAGCAGCGGTGGAAGGAGCTCAAGTCCGCCGACGGCCGCGACTTCCACCCGCACGAGTCGCCGCACGTGATGACCGTCGCCGATGATCCTGCTGGCCGTCGGCTCGGTCGGCGCCGGCTGGTTCTTCTCGAGCGGCGACCGGCTGGCCGACTGGCTCTCGCCGTCGCTCGGCACGCTCGAGGAGTCCGAGGACATTCGTCCTCGACCCGGGCCTGATCCCGTGGCTGACGATCGGCCTGTCGCTGCTCGGCGTGCTGATCGCGTGGCTGGCCGTCGGCCGCCGCGACGTGCCGGTCGAGGCGCCGGAGCGGGTGTCGTTCCCGGTCCGCGCGGCCCGCAAGGACCTGTACGGCAACGCGCTGAACGAGGCGCTGGTCGCCCGGCCGGGCACCTGGCTCGCGCGTGCGCTGGTCTACGTGGACAACAAGGGAGTTGACGGGCTCGTGAACGGCATCGCCGCCGCGCTCGGCGGCAGCTCCGGCCGATTGCGCAGGCTGCAGACCGGCTTCGTCCGCTCCTACGCGGCGACCATGCTCGGCGGCTCGATCCTGGTCCTGATCGCATTCCTGGCGGTGAGGTACGCCTGAGACCTCCACGAGTTCCTCGGCGCTGCTCCTCGCACTGCTGCTCGCTGCCGCTCGTCGGCGCGATCGTCGTCGCCTTCCTGCGGGACAACGACAAGCTCGCCAAGCAGACCGCGCTCGGCTTCTCGATCGTCGAGTTCGCCCTCGCGATCGTGTCGTGGCTCGCCTACGACCCGGCCGGCGCGCGGCTGCAGCAGTCCTTCTCGGTCGACTGGATCCCGGCGTTCGGCGTGCACCTGTCGTTCGGCATCGACGGCATCGCGCTGGTGATGATCGCGGTGATCGGCGCTGCTGGTGCCGCTGGTGATCGGCGCGGGCTGGGCGGACAAGCTGCCGGGCGACCGCACCGCGGGCGGGTACCTGTCGCTGATCCTGCTGCAGCAGGCCATCACGGTCGGCGTGTTCGCCGCGACCGACGTGTTCCTGTTCTACGTGCTGTTCGAGATCATGCTGATCCCGATGTACTTCCTGATCGGGTCCTACGGCGGCCCGCGGCGGCAGTACGCGGCGGTCAAGTTCTTCCTGTACTCCTTCCTCGGCGGCCTGATCATGCTGGCGTCGACCATCGGCGCCTACTCGATGGCCGCCGACGAGCTCGGCTACGGCACGTTCGACTGGGCGACGCTGGTGCGGGTCGTCAGCGACGCGCCGCTGGAGAACCAGATCTGGATCTTCCTCGGCTTCTTCCTCGCGTTCGCGGTGAAGGCGCCGCTGGTGCCGCTGCACACCTGGCTGCCCGACGCGGCCGCGGAGGCGCCGATCGGCGTCGCCGTGCTGCTGGTCGGCGTGCTGGACAAGGTCGGCACGTTCGGCTTCCTGCGCTACCTGCTGCCGATGACCCCGGACGCCAGCAAGACGCTGGCGCCGCTGGTGCTGGTCATGGGCGTGGCGGGCATCCTCTACGGCGCGCTGCTCGCGACCATGCAGCGGGACATGAAGCGGTTCATCGCCTACGTGTCCATCGCGCACTTCGGGTTCATCGCGCTCGGCATCTTCGCGTTCTCCGCGCAGTCCGAGGTCGGCGCGGTGACCTACATGGTCAACCACTCGATCGCGACCGGCATGCTGATCCTGGTGATCGGCATGGTCATCGCCCGCGGCGGCTCCACGCTGATCGCGGACTACGGCGGCATGGCCAAGCTCGCCCCGATGCTGGCCGGCGTGTTCCTCGTCGCCGGCCTCGCGACGCTGTCGCTGCCCGGCACGAACTCGTTCATCAGCGAGTTCCTGGTGCTGGTCGGGTCCTACGGCAACGAGCCGGTCTACACGATCCTCGCCACGATCGGCATGATCCTCGCCGCGATGTACGTGCTCTGGCTCTACCAGCGGGTGTTCCACGGCCCGGTGCGCGGCAACGCGCTCATCGGCCTCGCGGGCGGCCCGGGCACCGCGATCGCGCCGGAGGTCGGCGCGCGCAAGGCGGTCGTTCGACCTGGGCGGCCGGGAGAAGCTCGTGCTCGCCCCGCTGCTGGTGCTGGTCGTGGGCATCGGGTTCTACCCGGCGCCGGTGCTCGACGTGATCACCCCGACCGTCAACGCGACGCTCGACGCGGTCGGCATCTCGGGCAGTAACTCGGACGGAGGCAACTGAGTTGTCCGCTCTCATCACCCTTGCCCAGGAGGGCAAGGAGACGCTCGCGCCGATCAACTACCCGGCGATCCTGCCGATGTTGATCATCCTCGGCGCGGCCTGCGTCGGGGTGCTGTTCGAGGCGTTCCTGCCGCGCCACCAGCGCTGGCAGGCCCAGGTGTTCCTGACGCTGCTCGCGCTGGTCGGCGCGGGCCTCGCGATGGCGGTCTACGTCACCGACGCGCCGTCGGACGGCGAGCTGACGCTGTCCAACACGATCGCGGTCGACCGGCCGGCGCTGTTCCTGTGGGGCACGCTGCTCGCGCTCGCGCTCGGCTCGGTGCTGATGATCGCGGACCGGTCGGTCGAGCCGGGCGGCGCGTTCGTGGCCCAGGCGGCGATCCGGCCGGGCACCATGCAGGACCGCGAGCAGCGGCTGGGCGCGCACCCGAACCGCCGCGACGCGGCCCGGTTCCAGATGCAGACCGAGGTCTTCCCGCTGACGCTGTTCGCGCTCGGCGGCATGATGGTCTTCTGCTCGGCGAACGACCTGCTGACGATGTTCGTCGCGCTCGAGGTGCTGAGCCTGCCGCTGTACCTGATGTGCGGCCTGGCCCGGCGCCGCCGGCTGCTGTCGCAGGAGGCGGCGGTCAAGTACTTCCTGCTCGGCGCGTTCGCGTCGGCGTTCTTCCTCTACGGCCTGGCGCTGCTGTACGGCTACGCGGGCTCGGTGCGGCTCGCCGACATCGCGAACGCGGCGGCCGGCACGGACCGGTCGGACACGCTGCTGTTCGGCGGCATGGCGCTGCTGATCGTCGGCCTGCTGTTCAAGGGCTCGGTCGGCCCGTTCCACGCGTGGACCCCGGACGTCTACCAGGGCGCGCCGACGCCGATCACGGCGTTCATGGCGGCGTGCACGAAGGTCGCGGCGTTCGGCGGGATCCTGCGCGTGCTGTCGGTCGGCCTGGAGTCGACCCAGCTGGGAGTGGCGCGGCGTGCTGTGGGGCGTGGCGATCGTGTCGATGGTCATCGGCGCGGTGCTCGGCCTGACGCAGACCGACATCAAGCGGATGATCGCGTACTCGTCGGTGGCGCACGCCGGCTTCCTGCTGATCGGCGCGATCGTGCTGACGCCCGCACGGCGTGTCGTCGACGCTGTTCTACCTGCTGGCCTACGGCTTCACCACGGTGGCCGCGTTCGGCGTGATCTCGCTGGTCCGCGACGCCGACGGCGAGGCGACGCACCTGTCGCAGTGGGCGGGCCTGGCGAAACGCTCGCCGCTGGTCGCCGCGGTGTTCACGTTCCTGCTGCTCGCGCTGGCCGGCATCCCGCTGACGTCGGGCTTCATCGGCAAGTTCGTGGTGTTCTCGGCCGCGCTGTCCGACGGCATGGCCCCGCTCGTGGTGATCGCCCTGGTGGCCTCCGCGGTGGCGGCGTTCTTCTACCTGCGGGTGATCGTGCTGATGTACTTCAGCGAGCCCGCGCCGGACGGCCCGACGGTCACCGTGCCGGGCGCGTTCACGACGGCGGCGATCACGCTGGGCGTGGTCGTCACGCTGCTGCTCGGCCTGATCCCGGCGTTCGCCCTGGACTGGGCCAACGCGGGCAACTTCGCCTCCAGTAGCTGCGTACCCGCGGTCCGCAGCTCCGGGCTCGCGGGTTTCCGCTCGCGTGACCGTGAGACCCGCCACCGTGCGGGCGCTGCCAGTGAGCGCTGCCCGAATCCCCTGGACATTAGGCTGTGGTCAGGAAATTCGAGTGGGGAGCGATGCCGACGTGACAGCTCGATCAAGCCGTGCCGCGGCTACCCGCTTCGCTCGGGCTGGACCGGGCCGATCCGGCGCTCGTCGACTCCGTCGGGGGCGGGCTGGTCAAGGTCGAGGAGCTGCTGCACACCGTCGTCCGCAGCGACGTCGAGTTCGTCAACGAGGCGGCGACGCACCTGGTCAAGGCGGGTGGCAAGCGTTTCCGTCCGCTGTTCACGCTGCTGTCCGCCGACGGTGTCCGGCGAGGTCAACGACGACGTCGTCACCGCCGCGGCCGCCGTGGAGCTGGTCGCACCTCGCCACGCTCTACCACGACGACGTGATGGACGAGGCCACCATGCGGCGCGGCGAGGCGAGCGTCAACGCCCGCTGGGACAACACGATCGCCATCCTCACCGGCGACTTCCTCTTCGCCCACGCGTCCGGCCTCGTCGCCGACCTCGGCAGCGAGCGCGGCGCGGATCATCGCCGAGACGATGGGCGAGCTGGTCACCGGCCAGATGCGCGAGACCGTCGGCCCGCTCGACGGCGACGACCCCGTCGTGCACTACCTCGCCGTCATCGGGCAGAAGACCGGCTCGCTCATCGCCACCGCCGGGCGCTACGGCGGCATGTTCTCCGGCGCGCCGGCCGAGCACATCGAGGCCCTGCACCGCTTCGGCGAGCTGATCGGCACCGCGTTCCAGATCTCCGACGACATCATCGACATCGCGTCACCGGCCGACGAGTCCGGCAAGACGCCGGGCACCGACCTGCGCGAGGGCGTCCTCACCCTGCCGATGCTCTACGCGCTGTCACCCGAGTACACCGGCGGCGAGCCCGACCCGCGGCTGCGCGAGCTGCTCGCCGCCCCGATCACCGACGACGACCTGGTCGACGAGGCGTTGACGCTGCTCAGGAAGTCGCCCGGGCTCGAGCAGGCGGTCGCGCACCCTCACCGAGTACGCCGACCGCGCTCGCGCCGAGCTGGCGGAGCTCCCGGAGTGCCCGGCGCGCGAAGCACTGGACATGCTGGCACGTTACGTGGTAGCCCGTACCCGGTGAGCCACGCGGCCGTGGCGACGCAGCGTGTCGCGGCGCGCGGAACCCACCGGCTGGTGCCGGCGTCTACACCGACCGCAGTAGCCTGAGCACCGCTTGCAGCGTCGCGGCGGCGCGCGGAGGGGAGTTAAGCCCATGCCGATCTTTGGGCAGGTCTGGTTGTGGAGTTCGCTGGCCTTCCTGCTCGGCGCGCTGCTCTGCTGGGCGCTGGTCGCGCTGCCGGCCCGCAGGCGGGTCGGCGAGCTGGAGGACGAGCTCGCCTCGTACGACCGGCAGCCGCGGACGATGGTCCAGGGTCGCCGGCACCGCGCGCTCGACGACGAGTACGACGAGTACGGGCTACGACGATCGCCGCGGCGACCGCCGCTCGAGGCCCGGCCGCCACGAGGAGCCCGAGCCGCTCGCCCGCGGCTACGCCTGCCGGCCGCGAGACCGACTACTCCCGCACGCCGGCCGCCATGCGCAGTGCCGCTCGACGGGCTGGCGCACCTCGCCCGAGTGACCGACACCGAGCTCGCCGACGGGCCGCGTTCCGGGACCACCCAGTACCTCAACGTCGCGTCGGGCTCGCTCGGCGCCGGCACGCTGGAGGCGCCGCCCGAGGTGCCCGCCGCAGCCCGAGGGCCGCGGCTGGTTCGACGACGACGAGGCCCGCGAGGGCGAGCCGCTGGAGGCGATCACCCGGCTGCAGGCCAGGCCGGCCGGCGCTCGACCGGCGCCTGGTGGACGACGAGGGCGAGTCCGCCGCCCGACGAGGGCGGCACGGTCTTCACCCAGCGCACGCACCCGATCCCGGGCGAGCTGATCCGCCAGCTCGACGAGGCGGGCAAGGCCGAGCAGCGCGCCGACGAGCCGGCCGACGCGCTCGTGGACGACCTTGCCGACGAGGACGCCGGCAGCCAGGCCGGAGCAGACCGTCGGAGCCCGAGCCGGCCGCCACGCCGAGCGAGTTCGAGACCGAGATTCGCCCGGCCGCGGAGGTAACCTCGCAGCCGACGCCGGAGCGTCGAGCCGACGGGGACGGCTCCGGCGCGCGGCGCGCACGGCCAGACCGAGGTCATGCCTGCGGCACACCACCGAGTCGCCCACCGAGGTGGTGCCAGCCAGCGGACGACGTTCCGGCGCCGACAAGACGAGCCGACGAGGGACCGACGAGTCGAAGATCATGCCTGGAGTCACCGTCCGACGCCGAGCCGGCGACACAACCCCTTACCGAAGCGCGTGCCGAGCAAGCCGCGCGGTCACACGCCGTTCGGCGTGGAGACGTCACCGACGCCGGAGCCCGCGGCCGCCGGCACCGCGACCGCCAGCACCGCGACAGTCGAGAACGACGCCCCCGGTCGCTGTTCGAGCCGATCGTGCCCGCCGAGGACTCGCCCGGTCGTGCCGCCGCCGCACCGCGTGCGCGGCGACGGCAACGGCCGCGGCCCGTTCGGCCCCGGCTCGGCGATGCCGCTGCCCGACGGCGCGTCGCCGTCGCCGGAGTTCACGATCAAGGCCAGCGTCAGCGCGCAGCGGTACTGCACGCCGGAGTCGCCGCAGTTCGGCCGCACGGTCGCCGAGGTCTGGTTCAAGTCGTCGGCCGACGCGGAGCGTGTTGGTTTCCGCCCGGTCGGCTGAGTAGCGACGCCGGAAAAAGTCGCGATCACCTGGTGCCCTATTGTTTTCGCCACATCGGTGATCGTGACCTGAATGCGTCGTTCGCGAGGAGGCAGGCGCCGTGAAGTGGTTGACCCGGCTGTTCGCCAAGCTCCAGTCGTCCGCGACGCGAGGACACCCGACCACACGTGACGAAGCCGGTCGGCCCGACAAGCCGGCCGAAGCGCCGGCGACCGAGCCGAAGACCACTGAGCCGGCGAAGTCCGCCGAGCCGGCCGCGACCGGCGACGGCCGACGCCCGCGCCGGTCGACCGGACGCAGGCAGCCCGGCCGACCCGGCGATCAACACGCTCGACCGCGAGCGCGAGGCCGCCAAGCTGCCGGCGGAGGACGTGCTCGCCGCGGGTGCCGCCGGCTGCCAGGGAGTCCGCGTCCGCCGCGGCCGCGGCGGCCAAGCCCGTCGCGAAGCCCGCGGCCGCCAAGCCCACGGCGAAGTCCGCACCCGCGAAGCCCGCCACGAAGGCCCGCGGCCGCCGAAGCCTGCCCGCGAAGCCTGAAGCCGCGCCAAAGCCCGCTGCCGCGACACCTGCGGCCGCGAAGCCTGCCGCCACGCCAAAGCCCGCTGCCGCAAAGCCTGCCGCCGCAAAGCCCGCCGCTGCGACCAAGCCGGCGGCTGCGAAGCCCGCGGCGCGAAGCCGGCCGCGAAGCCCGCGCCCGCCACGTTCACCGAGGCCACGCCCGCCGCCGCGGAGACCCCGGTCGCCCCGGCAAAGCCGGCTGCCGCGACTCCGGCGCTCCGGCGAAGCCCGCCGCTGCCGCGAACCCCGGCCGCCACGGCGAAGCCTGCTGCCGCGGAAACCCCGGCGGTCACGGCAAAGCCGGCCGCGACGAGGGCCCGTTCGGCCCCGGCTCGGCCAAGCCGCTCGCCGACGGCGGCGCCCCGGGCGAGGAGTACACCGTCAAGGGCAAGCGTTCCTCGAAGCTCTTCCACACCGCGGAGTCGCCCTACTTCGGCCGCACCAAGGCCGACGTCTGGTTCAAGACGCCGGCCGACGCCGAGAGCGCCGGCTTCGCCGCCTGGAACCACAAGAAGAAGGCGCCCGCCAAGTAGCCGCCTCAGCGACCGTCCAGGTGTCGTTGCCGTTGAGCAGCGCCTGGAGGTTGGGCGGGTTGGTCTCGGCGGCGTGGGTGACCTGCGCGCGCGCCGCGTCGTCGTAGGTGGGCCGGGAGATGTTGCGGTAGATCCCGGTGACGGTGTGGCCCGAGGTCCTGGGTGGAGAGCCGCGACAGGGCGAAGGCGTAGGAGGGGTCGTCGAGGGTGGCGTCGTGGACGACGATCTCGGTCTGGTCGACGTCGGCGGTTTTGGTGACCTCGAGGCCGTAGTCGGTGCGGACGACGGCGTGGTCGCCGTCGGCGCCGAACACGATCGGCTCCCCGTGCTTGAGGGGGATCAGGCGTTGTTCCTTCTGGCCGGGTTCCTTCAGGACGTCGAAGGCGCCGTCGTTGAAGATCGGGCAGTTCTGGTAGATCTCCACCAACGCCGACCCGCGGTGTCGCGGCGGCGGCGGCCAGGATCTCGGTGAGCTGGGCGCGGTCGTTGTCCAACGTCCGCGCCACGAACTGACGCCTCCGCGCCCAGGGCCAGCGAGAGGGGGTTGAAGGGGTGGTCCAGTGACCCCATCGGCGTCGACTTGGTCAGCTTCCCCTCCTCGACGGTGGGGGAGTACTGGCCCTTGGTCAGCCCGTAGATCCGGTTGTTGAACAACAAGATCTTCAGGTTCACGTTCCGCCGCAACGCGTGGATCAGATGGTTCCCGCCGATCGACAGCGCGTCCCCGTCACCGGTCACCACCCACACCGACAGGTCCGGGCGGGTCACGGCCAGACCCGGTCGCGATCGCGGGGGCGCGGCCGTGGATGGAGTGCATGCCGTAGGTGTTCATGTAGTACGGGAACCGCGACGAACAGCCGATCCCGGAGACGAACACGATGTTCTCCCGCTTCAACCCCAACGAGGGGAGGAAGGCCTGCATCGCGTTCAGCACGACGTAGTCACCACACCCCGGACACCACCGCACCTCCTGATCCGACTTGAAGTCCTTCGCCTTCTGCGGCTCATCAGACGTCGGCACGCCGGCCAGCCCGCCGAGCTCGGGCAGTCCGAGGTCCACGGCGGTCATGCCGGAACTCCTTCCAGCTGGTTCAGATGCTCGGTCAGCACGTGTTGCAGCTCCTCGGCCTTGAACGGCAGGCCGGCGACCTTGTTGTACGGCACGGCGTCCACGAGGAACCGGCCGCGGATCAGCAGCGCGAGCTGGCCCAGGTTCATCTCCGGGATGACCACGCGGTCGTAGGAGCGCAGCACGTCGCGCGAGGTTGCGCGGGGAACGGGTTCAGGTGCCGCAGGTGCGCCTGCGCGATCCGCAGGCCCTGCCCGCGCACCCGCCGGCACGCCGCGCCGATCGGGCCGTAGCTCGAACCCCAGCCCAGCACGAGCAGCCGCGCGTCGCCGGTCGGGTCGTCCACGGTCAGGTCCGGCACGTCGATACCGTCCACTTTGGCCTGACGGAGCCGGACCATGCGGTCGTGGTTGTCCGGGTCGTAGGAGATGCCGCCCTTGCCGTCGGCCTTCTCCAGCCCGCCGATCCGGTGCTGCAGCCCGGGCGTGCCCGGGATCGCCCACTCGCGGGCCAGCGTCTCGGTGTCGCGGACGTAGGGCCAGTGCTCGTCGCTGCCGTCGAGCGCGTTGGTCTCCGTCGGCGAACGTGACGTGCAGGTCCGGCAGGTCCTCGACGTTCGGGATCAGCCAGGGCTCCGAGCCGTTCGCGATCGCGCCGTCGGACAGCAGCAGCACCGGCGTCCGGTACTTCAGCGCGATCCGGGTCGCCTCGATCGCCGCGTCGAAGCAGTCGCCGGGGGACTGCGGCGCCACGATCGGCACCGGCGACTCGCCGTTGCGGCCGAACATCGCCTGCAGCAGGTCCGCCTGCTCGGTCTTCGTCGGCAGCCCGGTCGACGGCCCGCCGCGCTGCACGTCGATCACGACGAGCGGCAGCTCCGACATGACCGCGAGCCCGATGGTCTCCGACTTGAGCGCGATGCCCGGGCCGGAGGTGGTGGTCACGCCCAGCGAGCCGCCGTAGGCCGCGCCGAGGGCGGCGCCGACGCCGGCGATCTCGTCCTCGGCCTGCATCGTGGTGATGCCGAAGTTCTTGTGCCTCGACAGCTCGTGCAGGATGTCCGACGCCGGCGTGATCGGGTAGCTGCCGAGCAGCACCGGCAGCCCGGAGCACTGGCCGGCGGCCACCAGCCCGTACGCCAGGGCCGTGTTGCCGGTGATCTGCCGGTAGGTGCCGGGCGGGAACTGCGCCGGCGGGACGTCGTAGGTGACGGTGAACGACTCGGTCGTCTCGCCGTAGTTCCAGCCCGCCCGGAACGCCAGCACGTTCGCCTCGGCGATCTCGGGCTTGCGCGCGAACTTCTCCCGCAGGAACCGCTCCGTGCGCTCGGTCGGCCGGTGGTACATCCACGACAGCAGGCCCAGCGCGAACATGTTCTTGCTGCGCTCGGCGTCCTTCTTCGACAGGCCGGTCTCCTTGAGCGCGCCCTGCGTGAGGGTCGCCATCGGGACCTCGAAGACCTGGAAGTTCGACAGCGAGTCGTCCTCGAGCGGGTTGGCCTCGTAGCCGACCTTCGTGAGGTTGCGCTTGGAGAACTCGTCGGTGTTGACGATGACCGAGCCGCCGACGGGCAGGTCGGCGATGTTCGCCTTGAGCGCTGCCGGGTTCATCGCGACGAGGACGTCGGGCCGGTCGCCCGGGGTCAGGATGTCGTAGTCGGCGAAGTGGATCTGGAAGCTGGAGACGCCCGGGAGGGTGCCTGCTGGTGCGCGGATCTCGGCCGGGAAGTTGGGCAGCGTTGCCAGGTCGTTACCGAAGGCGGCGGCTTCCGAGGTGAACCGGTCGCCGGTCAGCTGCATGCCGTCGCCGGAGTCCCCCGCGAACCGCACGACGACACGGTCGAGCTTGGTGATCTGCGTGGCTCGAAGACTCGCCAGCTCGCCGTTTCCCCCGTTCTCGCTGGTTTCCATGATCTTCTGTCGATCCCTCCGTCGCACTACCGCGTGCTCACCGGTTTACCCTATCCGCGCTCGGCCCGGCGCCCCCTAGTCGTGCAGTGTTCGCGTTCCAGCTCACACTGGTACCTCTCAGATCGTGGGACGTCCGTTACACCTGGCGGGACGCCGGGCGCCTCACCCGGCGACCTCCGGCGCGGGCGGGCGCTCGAGCAGCGTCGAGAGGACCACGGTGGAGACGGTCCGGTCGATCATGTCGACCGCGCGGAGGCGCTCCAGGGCGTCCTCGAGGTGGTGGATGTTCGCGGCGCGCAGGTGCACGATCGCGTCCGCCGCGCCGGAGACGGTGTACGCGGCGACGACCTCCGGGAGCGGCAGCAGGCGGGCGCGGATGCGGTCGGGGGAGACGTTGCCGATGCAGTGCACCTCGACGAAGGCCTCCGTGCCCCAGCCGAGCGCCTCCGGATTGACGACGGCGGTGAACCCGCGGAGCACGCCGGCGTCGAGAAGTCTGTCCACCCGCCGCTTCACCGCCGGGGCGGACAGCCCGACCGTCTTGCCGATCTCGGAGTAGCTCGAACGGGCGTCGGCGACCAGTTGTGAAACGATTCGCTGATCCAGGCTGTCCATACGCAACATATTGCCGGTTTGACGGCGGGTTTGCGACATTGATCGCTGGTTGCGTACGCCCTCACAATGGAATCATGCGCGAGTCGACCGAGCGGCGTTACCTGATGTGCGAGCCGACGTACTTCACCGTCGAGTACTCGATCAACCCGTGGATGGACCCGAGCCAACCCGTGTCGACGGAACTGGCCGTCAAGGAGTGGACCGAGCTGGCGGACACGTACCGCCGCTGGGGCCACCGGGTCGAGTTCATCCAGCCCCAGCCGGGCCTGCCGGACATGGTGTTCGCCGCGAACTCCGGCACCGTCGTGGACGGCCATGTGCTGGGTGCGCGGTTCCGCGCGCCGCAGCGCGCCGCCGAAGCGGACCACTACCGCCGCTGGTTCCTCGACCACGGCTACCGCGACGTCGTCATGCCCACGAAGACCAACGAGGCCGAGGGCGACCTCACCTGGACCGGCGACGTGCTGCTGGCCGGCACGGGCTTCCGTACCGATCCGGGGGCGCACGCGGAGGCGCAGGAGATCCTCGGGGTGCCGGTCGTGTCGCTGAGCCTGGTGGACCCGCGGTTCTACCACCTGGACACGGCCCTGTGCGTCCTGTCGCCGGCGGCGTACGGGGAGCGCGCGCACGTGGCGTACTACCCGGAGGCGTTCTCGCCGGGCTCGCAGCGGGTGCTCTACCGCCTCTTCCCGGACGCGATCATCGCCACCGCGGCGGACGCGGAGTGCCTGGGCCTGAACGCGGTCTCCGACGGCCGCAACGTGGTCCTCCCGATCGAGGCCACCCACCTCGCCGACCAACTCATCAACCACGGCTACGAGCCGTCGTTCGTGGACATCTCCGAACTCCGCAAGTCCGGCGGCGGCCCCAAGTGCTGCACGCTGGAACTCAGGGACTAAATCGGTAACTCACAGTAAAGCTCCTCGGCCAGCGTCAGGCCCGAAACCGCAGCTCATCAACGGTTTCAGAACACCGGCGCTGGCCGAGTCGTCTGTGACGCTCTGTCGACAATTGTCGTCGTTTGGCGGTGTCCACGGAACCATCGCGGAACAGAATGTCGATCACTCTGGGCTACCTGACCTGGGCAAACAGCCGGTCAATCCGCTCGTTCGACGTCGAACGGGAGCCATCCAGGCAACGAGCGTAAACCTTCAACAGCACCTCGACCGTGTGCCCGGCCCGCTCCGCCACTTCGGCCACAGGCACCCCAGCCGCGAGCCACGTCGAGACGGCCGCGTGCCGCAGGTCGGTACGGCAGCCGTCTGCTCCAGGCTCAGCGGTTCGTAGACGGTAATCCTTCTTTGTATGCGGGCGAGAGAGGCAATCCGTCGTTGATCTTTAGATCGTCTGAGTTGCATGAGAAAAAAGATATATAGTTCTTCCAAGAGTCGCATTCGAGTGAATATGCTACTCGTTCGCTAACGTTTGGCTTTCGATCTTTGAAGTCATAAGTCAGGGTTAATTCGAACCGATTTGGCACACCGTTGTATTCCACGATTGAATCGACGTTCACCTTGACGTACTGTCCGAAGTACTGCGTGTACGCGCCATAGGCGAGGTTGTCCTGGTTGTCCTTAAATCCTTCTGTGAGTCGAGGCCAGCTCAGCTCGGGGTGTTTCACTGCGTCGACCCAGTATTGTTTGAAGAACTCTCGTGCCACCGGCCGACCTATGACTTCACCATCAGACGCGACGGCCACGGTTCCAACTACTGCAACCACAACGCCGCTAAGAAATGTTCCTGCGCTGCGCAAGACTCTCCGGCTGGTGGTCAGGGGTCCGGTGCTTGTCATGGCCTGCTCCAGGGTGTACAAAGTTCCCGGTTCACGATCTGTCGTTCTCACCTGGAGAATCGTCCGCGCAACGAATTTGTTTCAGGCTTCGTGATCGCAGACAGAGTTGTGACTGTGACAAGTATCTTGGCGCTGTACTTCCGAGGCTCTATGGACGTTTGCACCGGCTGACGCACGGCACGAGCGTTCGATTGCGCAAGCGGGTTTCAGAGTGATGACGGCCAACAAGGAGCATGGTGGATCTTGTCGCGCTTTGGTGAGCAAGCAAGTATGAGACCATGGACCAGGTAGACAACTCTCCGTAAGAACTCCTTGATCGGCGTCGGGTCCGCAGCTCAACGCGCTTTCGGAAAGGCTGACGTTGGACGGTGGTGTTCACGAAACAATTCTCAACAGAATGTTCATCATTTGGGCTACCTGACCTGGGCAAACAGCCGGTCAATCCGCTCGTTCGACGTCGAACGGGAGCCATCCAGGCAACGAGCGTAAACCTTCAACAGCACCTCGACGGTGTGCCCGGCCCGCTCCGCCACCTCCGCGACCGGCACCCCGGCCGCGAGCCAGGTGGACACCGCCGCATGCCGCAGGTCGTACGGCCTCCGGGCAAGCGGGCTCGCTGCCTGCGCCGGAGTCAGCCCAATGACCCGCGCCTGCTTCCAAGCCTGCGTGTAGATGCTCGGCCCGACCGGCTCGCCGAGTTGCTGTCCACGGAACAGCCGGCCGTCCGTCGTCGTCCCGAACCGTTCGATATGCCCGCGCAGAATCTCGACGAGCCGCGGCGGAATCGGCACGACTCGAACCGTCCCGGCAGCCCGCTTCTTGAGCGTGCGCTCCTCCCACGTCCGCCCGGTCCCGATGTAGCGCGCGTTGCTCCGCGACGCCGTGCCCGACAACACCAGCTCACCCCAACCGGTCTCCGGCAGCGCGCAGTCCGGCTCACGAAGCCAGTTCGCCTCCGCCGGTCGCAGCGCCGCGAAGTACATCGACGCGAAGAAGGCGAACAGGTACTCGTACCGCCCACGCCGCATCGAGCCGACATAGGTCACCGCGGCGAGCAACTGCTCCGCCTGCTGTGGGTTCACCACCACGCGCGGATCCACCTCGGTCGTGGTCATCGCCTTCTCCTTCACCAACAGCAGGGGATTGCTGGCCAGCTCTCCGAGCCGCACCGCGTACTGCAAGAGGTGGAACAGCACACCGCGCCGGGTGCGCACCGTCAGTGGCGCCGCCTGCCGTCCGTCGAGATTCGACCCGAGCGCCCGCACGAGAGCTACGGACACCTCCTGATCGGCCAGCTCGCCCACCGGCCGGGAGTGCCCGACGACCCACCGGGCGACCTCGGCCGTCCGCTCGTCCACGTCGAGCCGCTCGCGGTCCGGCTGGAGCAGGTAGCCCGTCAGCGCCCGCCGGACGTCCTTCGCGGCCGGGGTGTCCCGCGATTGCCGAAGAAACGCCCCCACGCTCACGCCCAGCGTGTCGACGTGCTTGGACCGGGTGTTCGGTGAGGCATCCGGCCACTCGGCCTCGATGAACCGCTGAGCCACCTGCAACAGGGTCCGGCTGTTCCGCTCGCGATAGAGCGACACCGGCAGCCCGGTCACGACATCGAACGCTTCGCCGCCGTTCGCCGCACTCTGCAGCGTGGACAGGTACTTGGTCGCAAGCGCCTTGGTGGTGAACCACTCCGAGTGCTCGTGGCCGGCCGTCACCCACCGGACGCCGTGGGGTCGCTTCCGCCGCTTCCCGTCCGCGCCCGCCTTCAACGTCTTGATGGCCCAGAACCGCACCTGGTGCGTTGGCTTCACGCGGCGGCCCCTCGCTGCTTTGCCAGCCAGTCGAGCAGCTCGGAGCGCGGGAACCGGAGGTGTCCGTTGGGGAGCTTGAAGGCCGGGGGAGCGGCGTTGATCTCGCGCCACTCGTAGAGCGTGTCCCGGCTGATGCCGAGGTACTCGCACAGCTCCGGCGTGCTGAACAGCTTGTCGAACCTCTCGTCCATCTGTGATTCCCCCTGGTCAGGCTGCGGTCGGTTGAGTTGCCGAAAGATCTGCGGCGGCGAGTAGCGCGCGGTCGTACTCGGCTCTCCACCGGATGCGTTCGGCGATCGCGTGCATGAGCAGGTGCGCCCTCGGCGGGACGTTCGGGTCACCGGGCTGGACCTTCTGCCAGACCAGCCGCCGGGGTTCCTCGGCCGGCTTCTCGATGCCGACCTCTTCGAGGGCCTCCAGGACGAAGGCCCGCCGGTCGGCCTTGTGGTCGGCGAGGGTCTTCCCGGACCACTTCCGCGACACCAGCACCCGGCGGCCGGGGAGTCCGAGCGTGGTCCGCCGGTGCGCCCGTCCCTTGCAGTGCCCGGGTGTCATCCGGCCGTTGGCGCCGAGCGGCTGGACGCCGTACAGCAGCCACACCGCGCAGCGCGGCGAGCACGGGGTGACCGACAGCTCGTCGTGCAACCGGTCGTGGTGGCGCCGCTGCCGCTCGGAGTTGGACTCGACGACCTCACCGATCGCTTTGGTGAGGTACTTGGTCAGGTAGCCGACGTGCCGCCCAGCCTCATCGGAGCCGCCGAGGATGCCCTTGGAGTGCACCTGCCGTCCGAAGGAGACGACGTGCGCCGGGCTCCTCGATGTCGTCGAGTGCCTCTGTCCACGTGGTGACAGGTCGCCGTGTCTCCGGGTCGACAAATCGCTCACCGTCCCACGTGGGCAGACGGTCCCCGCCGTAGACGAGCTCGTCATGCTTGGGCCACCACACCTGGTGATAGGTCGCCGCGGTGACGGCTCGCAGCAGCTCGTGCGGGATGGACACCGCGGATCGCGGCGTGCAGGTGCGGCGCGACGCGTTTCTGGGGTTCGACGGTGGCGAAGTACTGGACGTCCCAGCCGACGCAGCGCCGCAGGTTCTGCCACCACCGATCCACCAGTGCGGCGAAGTGCACCGCGTCCCGAGCCGCCCGCCGGTAGTCATACGACGCCGGGTCAACGGGCGTGCCGTCATCCCGGACCCGCCCATAGCTGTCGCAGGTCAGTGTGACGAACATGGACGGCCGGAACCGCCCCGCGAACTCCCGGCCCACGGTCCGCCGCTCCACCCGCCTACGAGGCAGGTCAGGCGTGTCCTGGCGCCGCTTGGTCGACCGCTTCGGCGTGACCTTGGTCGGTACGTCCGGGGACGGGAGCCGGCCGCGCATGCCGAGTTGCCGAAGTTCCTCGTCGACCGAGCGGATCTCGTCGCGCAGCTCGTCCACTTCCGCGCCCTCAGCGTCCCGGTAGGCGGCCACGAGATCGGCCCGGAACGTGAGCAGCGCCTTGTGATCCTCGGACGGCGGATCGGCGGTGAAGTCCGGCTCCTCCGCCATGTGCCACCCCTCACGGCACTGCACGATCCGCAGCGCCCGAGCCTTCCGAGCGCACGGCCCACACACCGACTCCACGGTGGACCCGCACGGGACCGCGATGTGGCGGAGTTCGCCGGTGTCGAGGTCGCCCACTTCCATGGTGAACGGCCGGACGCACACGCCGTGCTGCTCGGCGGTCGCGACCACGACATCGATCGCCAGCGGCACGGCCATCCGCTCGGCCCGGGTTTGTGCGGTCACGGAATCACCCGCCCCGCACCGATGGCCCACACGGCGAGCACTTCGAACGGCACCGCGGTCGTCTCGCCGGGCAGGAGGTCGGTGCCCAGTCGGCGGGCGTCGTAGGTGGTGGTGCCGTAGACCTCGACGTCGGTGCCGTCCTCGTCAACGTGCCCGGCCAATCCCAGGGTGACGGTGGCGCCGTCCGAGGACCGTTCGATGGTGTGCCGTCCGGCGGCGAGGGTGTGGTCCCATTCGACGATCCCGGCCGCGACCGTGCCGAGGTCTCCGGCGGCGAGTTGGACGACGACTCGTTCTCCGTCGATCGACGACGGACCCGGTGGGCTCATGTCGGCCTGGATGGGGTAGTCGCCGAGCAGGATCGCGGATGGAGTCCAGCAGGGGCAGGAACGTGTCGGACGTGGTCATGCGGCACCTCCGGTGCGCTCGTTCTGGCTGGTGTTCGGGAAGGCGAGAACCTCACCCGCGACGGGCGTCCGCCCGGTCAGGTAGGCGACGAGCTGGGCCAGGTGCTCGTCGGTGACGTGGAAGACCCGAGCCCGCACGGGTTCCCGCCGTCCGTCCTCCTTGACCCAGGCGACGCCGGGTGTGTTCTCGGAGATCTCGTGAGCGGCGGCCCCGCGTTGCCGTACGCCGTCGCCGAGGACCATGTCGACCTGTGCCGGTTCGTCGAGGCGCATGGCGATGCGGGTGGAGAACAGGTGCCGGAAGGCGATGATCTCCTTGCGTGGGTCCTGCAACAGCCCCAGCACACACACCCCAGGCGCCCGGCCCTGCGACGTGATCGCCTGCACCGCCCGGGTCGCGCGTTCGCGGAGGTTCTTGTCGGTCTGGTAGGCGATGACGTCGGCCAGCTCGTCGACCACCAGCAGGATGAACGGATCACCTGACTCGGCGGTCCACATGCGACGACGACCGCGATAAGACTCCGCGCGACGCTTGACTTCCTGCGCCAGCCACTCCAACAACGTCACCGCACGCGACCCGTTGTCGTAGACGACCTGCTCGAACACCTCCGGTGCCTGACCGAGCTCCATCCCGCCCTTGGGATCGATCCCGTACAGCTTCACGTGGCCGGCCTTGACCGCCGGCGCCAGCGCACACACCACCGCCCACAACAGCGATCCCTTACCCGCACCGGACACCCCGCAGGTGAGGACGTGGGTACCGAGCAGCGGCAGCCGCAACGGCTTCCCGGTCTCCGTCCGCCCGATCACCACCCGCCGCAGATCCACCCCGGCCGTGTCCTCGGCGAGAGCCGGCGCGGGGATGGACACGGCGAGCGGGTCGGAGTGGATGAAGTCCAACTCCAGCCGGCGCGGCTTCACGACCCGCACCCGGCACGACTCGGCGTTGAAGGAGTGCGCCAGGCCGGAGGCGTGCAGCTCCCACTGCTCCGGAGCCTGCCCACGGATCATCCGCACCCGCACCACATCACGCCAACCCTCAGCACGCACCCGACCGAGGACAGGTCGGTGTTCCTTGCCGCGCTTGTCCTTGGTCAGCTCCGCCAGGCGCATGACCGTGCGCCAGCTCCAGGCGTACACGCACAGCCGCCGGACCTCCGTCCGGATACGGCGCAACGCAATCCGCTCGAACGAGGCCCGCCCGCGCCACCACCACACGAGCCCGGCAGTGAGCACCAGCACCAGACCGCCGCAGAACCACCACGCCCCGAGCCCGGAGTAGGACCACCAGCCCACGACCAGCAACGCCAGCGACAGCGGGTACCGGTAGATGATCCGGCCGGCCTGCCAGGTCAGCCAGCACACCAGCCACACGAGCACGACCGGTGAGATGACGAGCTTGACCCAGCCCGGCAGCAGCGTCCACCACGGCAACCGCGGACGCGACACCTCCAACGGAGCCGGGTCCACCCACCGCGAATCCTTCGGCCGCCCCATCACCGACCACCGCCCGGGAACTCCAGCGGCAACTCTCCCCGGCACGATGCGCACCGGGACTCACCGACCGGCAGCCGGGCGAACCGCTTGCAGATCACACAGCGGGGTCGGGTGACCCGGACTGGCGCGGAGACCTTCGTTGGTTCTAGCCTTGTCACTGTTCACTCCTCGTCGGGTGGACAGCGCAGAAGCGGGAAATGGTTGGTAGCCGGGTTCCGCTTCTGCGTCTACGGGTTCCTTGCAGCACAACAGGACGTGCGTCATCGCCACACGACCCCGCGTGCGTTTGACTGTCTATTCAGGACTGTTGAGGGGCGGCTATTCGGTCATCCCGGGCCACAGATCCCAGTACCCGTGTCTCGCGCGTTGACTGTCCGGGTCGATCAGCAACCTCGCGACGTCAATACGATGACCGTCGATCATGTACGTCGCCGTGTCGGTCATGAACGGATGTGATTCCGCTATCCGTTCCCAGCAGGTCATGTGCCGCTCGTGCCATGCCAGCCACACCGAGGCCGGCTCGTCGACCGTCGGCGGCATCCGATTCATCAACTCCAACTCATCGGCCGGCGCGATCTCGACGAACGGCTCCACCTGCTCCTCACCTGTCATGACCGCCCCTCCGCTCCCGGCTGGTGCAGCGCGTGCCGAGGCCCGCTGCGTTCCTCGTTGGGCTCACCGGCGGGGTCGATCGCGGTGGCGAGCTTGGCCGCCTCCCGGGCCAGCTCCCGGCAGAACTTCGCGAGCACCACGTCGCCACCGGGGAACGGCGGTAGCTGGATCGCGAGGTTCACCGGGGCGCACCTCCCTGGGACCGGCGAAGGTCGGTCTCGATCTCGTGTGCCTTGCGTTCCTCGCGCGAGGCCCAGTACAGCGCCTCGTGGTGGTGCCCACGGTCGATCTCGGCCACCTCCGCGTACACGGCAGCGCTACGCCGGTAGTACGCCAGCCACTTGTCAGGCTTCGCATCGGCGGCCGGCCGCTCACGACTGAGTAGCTCGTGCGCCTGCATCAGCCGCGTAGGTTCTGCACGCCCCTTCACAGCGATCACCTGCCTCACGCGGCCTTGCTCGCCGCGTCGGACTTGCCGGTCGAGCGTGCACCACCGGCAGAGCCGGCGGCCTTGAATCCGGTCGCTCGGAACACGTAGGACTGGTACTTGAACTCGCCGTTCCCGGCCACACGCGGCTCAGCGGTCATCCCGTCCAGCTCGATCGGCCGCACACCCGGCAGCACCTCCGACGTGGCAGGCACCGGCTGCACGTCCGCGAGGAAGGTGACCTCGAACGAGGCCCGCTTGGCGTTGCGCTCGTCCGGGTCGGTGACCGTCGCCTTCCACTGCCGCTTGCCGGTCGCCTCGTCGACCCGCTGACGCACCGGCCGACCGGCCGCCCGGTCCTCCCTGGACTGGTACTCGGTGTCCGGTGCGACCTCACCCATCAGCACAAGTCCCTGCGGGAACGCGTCGGCGAACTCGATCGGGAAACGGTGTCCCCTCGGAATAGCCATGTCATCTGTCCTCTGCGGTTGATCTCCACTCGGTGTGTTCTCGCTGTTCAACAGACGTTGCCTGCATCGACAGCGGTGAACCGATATCCATCGTATACGTAGCTTCGTATACGTACAAGGCTTTCGTATACGAAGACTGCTAGGCTCCGCGTGTCACTACGCTGAGTGGCCACGCCGACGGCCGAAGGGATCAAGATCAATGACGGAGCCGGCCTACGTCTCAATCGCAGGCGAGTACGCGCGGCGAATCCGCAGCGGCGAGCTCCCGCCCGGGACCCAACTGCCGAGCTACGCGGAGATCGCCAAGCAAGAGGGCGTGTCCGACATCGTGGTGCGGAAGGTCCTCGACCTGCTCCGGAGCCAGGGCCTGGTCCGGCCCGTCCGGCGACGCGGCATTTTCGTGGCGGATCGCCCCAACCTCGTGCGGATCTCACCGGAACGTCAGATGCAGGATCCCGAGGTCACCTTCGAGACGGAGTCCGAGGAGCCGATCGAGATCGACCGACAGGTCGGGAAGGCCCGTGCGACCAGCGACCTTGCGGAGATCTTCGGCATCTCACCGGGCGACGAGCTGAGCCACGTCGTCACGCGCGCCGCCGAGGGCGGCCGGCCGATCTCGGTATCGGACACCTACCAGCCATTGGGTGTCACAGGCACGGCCGGCGCCGCGGTCCTCGAGGAGACACTCACCGACAACCTGCCGGCCCCGATCCACGCGGAGTGGCTGCGCACCACGCCCGGCGACCTCGTCAAGACGGTCCACCAGCGGTTTTACGCCGCCGACGACAGCGTGATCATGATCTCGGACGTCTCGTACCCGCAGGATCGTTACGACGCTTTCGTGTTCAGGATGCAGCTGACGCCCGAGAGCTGAGCTATCTAACGGCGTACCCAGCCTTGAGCGACGTCCGCCAGGTTCCACCACGCTACGAACTGTGCATCCTCGCTCGCCAGTTCCCAGCCAGTGTCAAGCGCTTCGAAGAAGGCATCGTCCCCGGTCATCCCGCCCTGCGGCTGCCCGATGAAGATCAAGCGCCGACCACCGGCATTGGCGAACGCGGCGAGCGCCTTCGACGCCATCGTGTTCCCCCATCCGGGCGGCCAGCATAGGAACAGGACGTCCTCGGATCCACCGGCCGCCTCGCGCTCATAATCGCGAAGGTCCCCGACGGGATGCCACACGTCGGCCATCTCGCCCCCGCTGGGAAACGAGACATTCTCCACCTTGTCGGGCGGCTCGAAGTCATAGGCCTTGACGTTGATGCCCACAGAAGCCATCTGGGCCGCCCAATATCCCCGTCCGGCGCCTAGGTCTACCGTTCGCCGGCCGTCGCAGAACGCAGACACCCAATCCAACGTTTCTGGCGAGGGAATCGCATACGCATAAATGGCCTGCAGCTGCATCTGCGCAAACGCCAACCGAGCACTTCCATCCGCACGGCCACCGTTCACCAACCGGCGGCCCTCAACCTCGGACACCGACGGACCGACGATATCCCAATACGGGTTCGGGGCAACAGCCCTGCCGCCGGTCACGTAGTGAACGAACCGCAGGTCAAACGCGGCATCCGCCTGAACGTCGCCAGTCCCTGCCAGGGTCGGCGCCATGTCCAGATATTCACTAACTTTCGGATACTCGACACGAAGCCGCTGCTCATCATCCAGCAGTTCGGCCAACTCAGCACGACGTTCCGGAGTAAGGGTCAGCTTAGCCACGCTTCGATTCTTGCAGCAGGACGTCGTTGCCACCACTCGCTAGCGGGTGAAATTGCGTGATGGTGTACATCCGAGGTAGGGCGCAGACGTTGCGGCAGTCGGCGGACTTACGACAAGCCTCACTGTGTAGCGCCTCGGGACTCGCTGCAGCATGATTGACTGGATCAACTTCGCTAGACCGAGGCTGAACGCCTGCGATGCTGATAGCGACGAAGGGTCCCGTAACACAATCATGCCGGCGGGCGAAGAAGCCCGAAGACAGGAAGAGCAGCTCGCCTGGCAGAGGAGGCGTTCGATGACTATCGACGTCCTAAACATCGTCGCAGCCTCTCTGGTTGGACTCGTCGCATTGGGACTGATTACCGCCCTGTTCTCCGGCAAAATTTTCAGACTTAGGATTGGCAATCTACTCAGTGAGCCTTTTTCATCCGGTGGTGGCGTCGTAGTTCTGTAGTACGTGGATGGCCTTTGCCAGTCGGCCGGTGCGGCGTGGACAGGCGCGGAGTTTGCGCAGGATGCGCCATGTCTTGAGCTGGGCGTTGGCGCGCTCGCCGGGCCCGCGGAGCCGGGCGTGCGCTCGGTTGGCATCGGTCTGGGACTCGGGCTTGTTCTTGCCCTTGTACGGCGTGATCACCTGTTTTCCGGTCTGGTCGTAGCCGTGGTAACCCTTGTCGCCCAACGCAATCAGCCCGGCGTCACGCAGCGCAGCGAGAATGTTCCAGATCCGCGCGGCGGCGGTGTCATGGGTGGCGCCGGGCAGGTCACCGGACACCCACAGGATGGCGCCGTCCGGCGCGGCGATGACCTGCAGATTCACCCCATGCTTGCGGTGCTTGCCCGAGTAGAAGGGCCGGTCGGCGGCGATCCGGTCGATCGGGATCAGTGTGCCGTCGATGATCACGTAGGCGTGGCCCTGGCGTTTCGCCTGCCGCAGCGCCGCGCGTAGCTTGGGCGCCCGCGCGGCGAGCAGCTCGACGGTCTCGTTCACATACCGCCAGCACGTCGTGGTCGACACCCCGAACCCGGCCCCAACCTCGGCGAACGGCTCACCTTTGCGCAGGTAGACCAACACCAACAGGGCCTGCTCGCTCGCGTTCAGCGCCCGCCACGGCGACCCGATCGCCCGCCGGTGGACACGGACCAGCCCGGACACGAAGCCCAGGGTCTGATGTGACAACGGCAGCGCAGCACGGTAGAACAACACCTGAAGCCCCTGGGTTCGGCAGAACGATCTTGGTCGAAAGCTCTGCTACCAGGGGCTTCGCCACACTCAGGCGCCGACACGCCGATGATCATCAACCCGTGATCAACGAGAACCCTTGCCTACCAACACATCTGAACCAGGATGAAAACGGCTCAGTATAGAGTCTGCGGACACGTCGGCCGAGATAAGGCAGCGACTCAGTGGTGCGGACGCCTCATTAGAAGATCGCCAGTACCTGCTGATAAAGGAATATCATTCTCGCAGTTTGGCGCAGTCAGTTCAGAGCTTTTGGTTCAGCTTGATTGCTGCGGCCATTGGATTCGCGGTGATCATATTAGGTGTAGTCATCAGCTTGATCGGCGATACGGGACTCGGTACGCCGATAATTCAGATTGTCTCAGGTTCAGTGATAGAGGCCGTCTCTGGACTCTTCTTCGTTCAATCCAACAAGGCTCGCGGGCTACTCGTGGCCTTTTTTGACAAGCTGAGAGAAGATCGCAAGTTAGAAGAGGCGCTTCGTTTCGCGCGAGATATGGAGCCAGGCCCGAGGAAACAACTACTCCAAACTGCACTCGCAGCGTCGTTTTCAGGATCAGTTGAACAGAACATCGTTGAGCTTCTATGCAAACCAATTTTCGATCAAGATGGCAGTTCCTCTCCTGATACTGTTTCACCCGGTCATCTGCATCGGCCAAACAGTCGCGCCGACACCTGAGCGATCAGCAATGTCTTGCATAAGCGTCCATCGACACGGCAGCTAGATACGCAACAAGCAAGCAGTCGGCCGACGAGCCCAACGCGACTAGATCACTCATCCGCGCCTACTGCTGTTTAACGCGTGGAACGCCGCCCTTGCGTCCGATATCGAACGCAATACGAAACACGTCAGGTAGATCTATCTTCTTGTTGGAACGCACCGTCATGACGCCGAGATTGACTAGTTCTGAGATTAGTTCGTCATAATCGGTGTCAAGCGGACCGGCAGCGTACAGTTGCTGTCCGTTTGAGTAGTCTTCGCGCATTTGACTGGTCTTGGACCTCTGCGTCAACAACTCAGTCCGTAGATCGACGCCCTCCCAACGTCGCATTACTTCATCTCGTTCAATAGGAACCTGGGCACCACGCAATGGTTCAATGGCGTCAGATACCCAAGGTGTGTCCTCTTTCACCTCCCCGACCCGGATCTGGGATGCGTGTTGCACACCTTGGCGTATAGCGTCCCAGTGCAGAGCGTAAGCATGGCCAGCAAAGGATTCCTCAGTGCGTTGGGTTGCACGCCATAGTGCACTCAGGAAGCTTCGCGGACTCACCTGCTGTCGACCGTCCGCCAGGTGGTTGGGCAGCCACGTGTAGGTGTAGCCCTTGCGGCGATCGGTGCCCATGTACTTGTTAGCGATGCGTTCCAGAACGTCTCGCTGTTTGGATTCGTCGCCATTGAATCGATCGGACCAGCCGGTTTCCGAAATGAACTGTTGACCCAATTCTGATCTGACGCCGCTCATGTAGTGAAACAAGAGAGCGTATAGGCTGGTTTCGGTCCATCGCAAGTCGGTAATGTTCGCAACTAGTTTTGACGCGTCAGGAAAGTCCAGCTGAACCGTATCGTACATGTCGGGGCGTATGAATACTTTGACGCGGAGGTGACGGGTGCTTGTGCGCAAATTTAGCGCTAGTTCGAAGATGCCCCTTGCGAGCTTGTCTGCAATTCGACGGTCGCTGTGCAGGCGTTCCATCGCGTCGAACAGCAGCATTTTGGTTCTCGTGCTTCGCCCTGCCTTCTCTTCGGCCTCGATGAACGCATCTTCGACTCCGCCAGGATTTTCGACCACCCATTGCACTCGGTCAGGCCAATCGTCAATGGTAGCCAATTCGGCGACGCCGAATCCGAACAATGCCACGGCTGTCCATACGTCCAACGGTCGAAACCTATCCGCCAGGACTTCCAGTCTCCGGGGATTGGGATACTGTGTGCTTAGATTAGCTCCGAAACCCGCCAGGGTGTCGACACGGTTCAACCGATCAAGTCGGTAATGCCTTGCTGCGATGGCGCGGAGTGAATTGTCCTGCAAGGCCTTGAACCAGACTGTCTTTCCGACGCCGCGGCCGCCACGGACGATCGTTGTGTCCGGGTCTAGCGCGTTTCGATGGCCCGACGGAGTGAACAGCGTCTGCGGATTTGGATCGATAGTGTCCGCGTCAACGACGGCAGGCAGGGCTGCGCCGAGCAGTTCCCGGTAGTCAGCAGCTGTTAGCATTTCAGGCACCTTCTTCTAGCATCGCCGAAGCTGCAGCGACAAATCGCCCGTAGGCCGTCTCGACCATGCTCGTACTTGCCCACGAGTTGTTACGACGCGGATCAAGGCCAACTAGATCAATACTGTGCTCGATGCGCAGCGGGAAGTGGGGGGCGCCCGGATCGTCAGGGGCAAAATTAAAGAGGTCTAGATCCACGACACCCTCTTCATTATCATAAAGTGTGTCAGCAAAGCAATCCTGTGCGTTGTCCACAAAGCCGCGCAGATATTCTACGGATCTGTTCGACGGAACCATCGCGGCGACCATCTTTATCCGATTTCTAATTCGATCTCTTGTTACGGCGTCCAATCGAGTTCGCCATTGATCGAACAATGCCCGGTATCCCTGCCAAGTCTGAGGGCTGTCTGTAGCAAACAGCAGGGCTAGGGTGCTCAACTGGGTAATGGCCACTGCGGCCACATCATGAATGCCGGCGCGGCTGTCCAATAGGACGACGTCCGGTTGTCTGCTCCGATCGGCCACTTGAGCTTCGCAGGTAGCGATCGCATCTAGAAGTCTGCGACCAAAGGTCATCTGTTCGCGTTCGGCCGTTGGTGGGAGGTCTAGGTAGACACGGTTGAGCTTGTCTAGATACGAATATCCATCGCGTGGTCGGCCTCCCGCTGAAGCCAACCACACCTCGCCATTACCGGATAGCTCACCGATCGAGTCGCTTCTGGCTACCAAATCCAAGTCGGATTGGTTACCAACGGCCGACTCGACAAGATGGTCGACGATGCCGTAGTCGGCGTAGTCGAGGTCTGAGTGCAGTAGCGAAGTTACTCCTGGAGACTCCAAGTCGAGATCAACAACGAGTACCGACTTCTCCTGACGGGCCAAATGGCGGGCTAGCATATACGTCGCCGTTGAACGACCAACGCCACCTTTGAAGCCATACAAGGCCACACGCGTGCCTTCGGGATGCCTAGCTGGCCTGGTCCAATCAGCGCCCACCGCGCAGCGTTCGATTACGCTGACGCGACCGGAATCGGCGAGGAAACTTGGGACCAAGTGTCGATCCGGTGAACCGAGAATATTGCTAGGCGCGAAAAGTGTCTCCACCAACAACACTGGTTCCGGACCGGCAAAGGGTCCACATGCTGCTCGCAAGCGTTCCCGCAGATCGACAACTCTCCGGTCCGTGTCGGGGACGTCAACGACAACCGATGACCTGCCAAGGAGGTCTCGAACGAGGGTTACATCGACGTCGAACTCTCTGGCTGCGGCGTTGGCGATCTCTAGAGCGGCCCGCCATGCCTCATCGAAGCGAGTTGTCACTGGAGCACCCCATCAATATGAGCCTGTTCGAGTACCGCGACCACGTCCCGAGCTGCGGTGAGATGGCCGGACACAGCCTCCGAAGTCAGATGTGATCCATCGCAGTAGCGCTCGTTGACCTCCCAGTCTGCGAACGGCTCAGTGGCAAGCAGTGGCATTAGCGAGTTTGCCGACCTGTTCTGGACGATCACAGCCATCTCCGGCCACAAGGTGTTGACGTGTTTCTTGATCGGCTTCCCTGTGTCGGGATGAACGACTAGGTCATCTTGATTGACATGCCCATCGAGGAAGCCCGCGATCAAGGCCTTGAGCGCGCACTCCGCAGCAAACCCTGCGAGATGGTCTGCGTTCTCTAGCCGGGAGTGTTCGTGCAGGAATTCTGCGTCGGCTATGTGGCGCTTGGCCGAGGCGTCGAAGTCTGTCCGGGGGCTGGTTGACACCGCGCCAGACTACCGACGGACCTGCGGAACTTGGCTCTATGGGATCAAGGCGCGCCGCCGACGGCGGCGCGCTCGGCCCGTCGCCCTGGCAACGTGGTCCGCATCCATCGCGGCACGGCCGGCTGCCGCTCCGCTCACGCCGGCCGGCCTGCGCGGCGCCGGCCACGAGCTGGCGACGGCAGCGCCACCACCGGCGGCGCGTCGATCCAGCCAACGCCGGCGTGTCAGCAGCCCATCGATACCGGGTGGTCTGGACGCCCGGTCGACCTGTCGAGACGGATATCGATCGGGTGGCCTCGTTCCAGGTGCACGCGGAGCTGGTCAGGCCCGGGCCATTCCGCCCGGGTGAACGAGTTCTGTTCGGTGTTGATGCAGCCCCCGTCCCATTCACGGGTGGCCAGCCCATCACCTGAGCGCACCCGTAGCTCCCAGGTCGGGTCGATGACAACGGATCCGCGGTAGACCACCAGCTCCCGGCCGCCATCAGCAGACCTGTACCGCGAATGCTCACTCAGGTCGCCGGTCAGCGACAGGCCCTGGGCAACCACACCCAACCCGGCCCACGCCAGAGCGACCATCGCCAGCAGGCCGGCGGAGACCGGTCGCCATACCCGATGCTGCACGGCCAGCCAACACGCCAGAGCCAGCAGCCCGAGCGCCACAGCGCCGAACAAGAACGGCCGGTCCAGCCAGCCCAGCACGACAAAGCCACCCGGCTGTTGGTCTCCGAGCACGGCTGCCGCGATCAACAGAACGGCCAACACCACCAACGGCAGCCACCAACGCATCGGCCGCACCGGAGCTCCCTGCATGGCGAGGACGCTACTACCGGTGGCAGCTCCCTCGGCCGCGATCATCGAACACCGGCCCGCCGGCATCAAGGGCGCCCTCCGGGCGTCGCTACGCGATGGCTGCGCCACCCTTGACGCCACCGACCCGGCGCTACGAGACGGCCTGTACGAGGGAGCGGGGGAGAAGTAGGCAGCGCGGAACCATCACGGAACACCCGCCCGGAATCAGCCGCGGAACACGGCATATCAGCAGGTCAGCGCGCTACAGAGACGGCCTGGCAAGACCTGCACGATGGAACTGCGGGACTGAGACTCCTCGGCCGGCGTCAGGCCCGACACCGCGACTCACAGGCGAGGCGGTATCGGTACACCGGCGCTGGCCGAGTCGTATGTGGGCAACCTGGCTAGGCGGTCTCTGGCCGCCAGGGCAGCACGGTGAGCTCGGGCCACTGCTCGAGCCAGCGTTGCGTCTTCGCGTCGTAGATGTGGCCCGGGGCTTGCACCGGGTTGGGGCGGACCACGAGGTTGAACACGTCGGCCAGGCCGTGTGGTGCGTAGATGCGCCACCGGCCGTCTTCCTCGACGCGGGCGCCCAGGCAGCTGGTCGTGGCCGGGAACGCGTCGATGGCGTGTTCGGTCGACGTGTAGGGCGCGCACGGCGCGCCGTAACGCTGTTCGTACCAGAGGTGCACTCGTGCCTCGTTGCGGATCTCGACCTCGGCGGGCACGTCTCGGAAGACCTCGCGGCCCTCCTGGATCGCCGCGTTCTCCGCGTCCCAGCCGAGGTCCGACCGGTCGAAGTAGAAGAGGTCGTAGTCGTTTATCCCGGCGGTCGGCGCCCGGCCGGTGACCACGTTCCACACGGTCTGGACCAGGCACCCCGCCGTCAGGTACCAGCCGGGGAGGTTCAGCTTCGCGGCACCGGCGAACACCTCCGTCAACACGTCGTTGCGGGTGAGCGTTTCGCGGAACGCCGTCAGTTGCTCGTCCACCGGCAGCCGGCCGATCTGCATGCCGCATGACTAGCACAGCAACGGCGGCGACGGTGATGTCGAACGGCGGCGAGCCCGTTCGTAGCCAAGATGACAGCTCGAACAACCGCACGGAGGAGAGCATCATGACCGCGACCTACACCTGGGACGTCTTCGCCAGCCTCGACGGCTTCGGCTCGTACGACGACGGCGACTGGGGCGGCTACTGGGGCAAGCAGGGCCCCGAGTTCCTCGACCGCCGCCTCGCCTTGTACGGCGAGGAGCAGCGGATGGTCCTCGGCGCCAACACCTTCCGGCAGTTCGCGCAGCTGCTGGGCACGAGCACCGAGGGGTCCAAAGTGGACGACCCGGCGAACATCCGGCTGCGGAGCCTGCCGACGACGGTGGTGTCGACGACGCTCGCCGGCCCCCTCGACTGGCCGGACGCGACCCTCGCGAACGGCGACGCCGTCGAGGTTGTCGCCCGGCTCAAGGAGGAGTCCGCGGTGCCGTTGCGCTCGTACGGCAGCCTGTCGCTGAACCGGGCGCTGATGGCCGCGGGGCTGGTCGACCGCGTCCAGGTGACGATCTTCCCGGTGATCACCGGTCGGACCGGGGTGGAGCCGATCTTCCAGGGGGCGGCCGACTTCGACCTCGCCCTGCTCGAGAGCCGGACGCTCGACGGCCACACCCAGGAACTCAGCTACCGGCCCACGGTGCACGGCTGAGCCGGTACCGTTCCTCCCTCGTGTGGAACCTGTTGGACATCCCCGACCTCTCCCGCCGTACGTGGCTGTGGATCATCGGCGCGGTGGCCGTCGCGATGGTCGTCGGTGGCGTCGTCATCGCCGCGAACTCGCAGTCGTCGCCGGACGAGAAGCTGTGCGACCTGTTGCGGGACGGCTACACGGTCGAGCAGCTGATCGCCGACGACACCTGGCGGGAGTGGCCCGAGACCCAGTCCACCGTCAGCCGCGTCACCGAGCTCCGCGAGGCCGCCGACCGTGGCCGGTGCTTCGAGCGGACCTAGCCGGCGGAGACCTACTTCTTGACGCGGTAGCGCAGGTGGGTCACGCCGGTGCCCTCGACCACCGCGATCGGCCCCTCGAACTGCACCGGTGTCGTGCCGAGCTCGGCGAACAGCGGGGTGCCGGCGCCGAGCACGACCGGCACCAGCTCGACGCCGATCTCGTCCAGCAGTCCGGCCTCCAGGGCCTGCCGGGCCATCTGGCCCCCGTTGACGACGACGTTCTTGTCCCCGGCCAGCTCCTTCGCCCGGGCCACCGCCGCCTCGATGCCCTCGGTCACGAAGACGAAGTTCTCGTCGTCCTCCGGGCGGTCCTCGGGGCGCCGGTGGGTCAGCACGACCGTGGTCACGTCCATCGGATGGCGCCCGCCCCACGCCTTCGTCATGTCGTAGAGGTGCCGGCCGACGACCAGCGCGCCGGTGCCGCCCCACTCATTCCTGACCAGCTCGGCGCTCGCCGCGGACAGCCGGACCGGCGGCACGGTGGGGCTGGCCGACGGGAGCTCGACGTCGCCGTTGCCGTACCACTGGAACAGCAGGTCGAAGCCGCTCTCCGCCGGTCCGGCGATGTAGCCGTCGAGCGACATCGTGCCGCCGGTGCTGACCTTGCCCATGCGCTGTCTCCCGTCGTCGTCGATGCCATCGACACCGTACGGCCTACCGGGCGGGTGGCTCGGCGAGCGACAGGCTGTTGCCGTCCGGGTCGAGCACGACGACGTGGCGCACACCGTTGCGATAGGTCTCCACGGGTTCGTGGGCGATGCCGTGCGTCGCGAGGCGGGCGAGGATGTCGTCGAGGTCGGTCACGCCCAGGGTGATCATGGCCCCGCCCACCCGCTCGGCCCGCATGTATCGGTCGTCGACGACGACCCACGCGTTCTCGCCGACCTGCCACAGGTACTCCTCGCCGATCACCTCGTCCGCCGGCCGGCCGAAGAAGACCTCGAACCACTCCGCCGCCCTGGCCCGGTCGCGCACGCACATGACGCTGTACAGATCCACTCGGATCACCCCTCTCGGTCGTTGGACCACGCTCGCGCCCGAAACTCATCGACAGCGCAAATCTGAAAGAGTACTTTCGAAAGGAGTCTTTCAGATTGGAGCCGACATGGCCGAGCTGCCACCCCGCCGCAAGGTGCGCGACGTCGAGCTCATGAGCGCGCTCGCCCACCCGCTGCGCGACGCGCTGCTGCGCTACCTCATGGCCGTCGGGCCGCGAACCGCCAGCGAGTGCGCCGACGCGGTCGGGTCGACGGCCTCCAACTGCAGCTGGCACCTGCGCCAGCTCGCCAAGTTCGGCCTCGTCGAGGCGACCGGCGGCGGGGACGGCCGCCAGCGCCCCTGGCAGGCGACCGTCGTCGGGCTCGAGCTCGGGGAGTTCGCCGACGACCCGGCCACCCGCGCCGCACAGCTCGCCGTGTTCGGCACCAGCCTCGCCGAAGAGCAGAAGCTCACCCAGCGCTTCCTCGAGCGCGTCGACGAGCTCGACCCGGACTGGCGCCGCGCGGGCACCATCGACGGCTACTCGCTCACCCTCAACGCGGCCGAGCTCACCGAGCTCGCCGACAAGATCGACGCACTGGTCCGCCCGTACGCCAGCACGATCCGCGAGGACCCGCCGCCCGACGCCAGACCCGTCTACGCCGGGTTCCGCGCCTTCCTGCGGCTCGAGCGGTGACCGCGCCCGCCTCTGGCTCGCCGCCGTCTGCTCCGAGACCGGCGAGTGGATGCTCCAGATCGCCCTGCCGATCCTCGTCTACCAGGCCACCGGCTCCGCCGCCTCGACCGCCGCCATGATGATCGTCGGGCTCGCTGCCCGCGGTCCTGCTCAGCCCCGCCGCCGGCGTGCTCGCCGACCGCTTCGACCGGCGCACGCTGCTCCTCGCCGTCGCCGCCGGGCAGGCCGTCGTCGCCGCGCCGCTGCTCGGCATGTCCGGCTCCGCCGTGCTGGCTCGGCTACCTCGTGATGGCCGGCCAGGCGAGCCTCGCCGCGCTCTTCGAACCCGCCCGCAACGCGCTCGTCCGCGACCTCGTCGGCCCGGACGGCGTCGACCGCGGCCAACGGCCTGCTCGGCATCGGCACCAACGTCTCCCGCCTCGCCGGCGCCTGGCTCGGCGGCCTGCTGTTCGCGAGCGGCGGCATGCACGCTCGTCTACCTCGGCTACGCCGTCGTCCTGCTCGTCGCGGTCGGCGCGCTCGTCGCGACCGTTCGGCGTCCGGCACGAGCCCGCCGCCACGCGGGCGCCCGCCGTCCGCGAGTGGCTCGACGGCCTCGCGATGATCCGCCGCGACCGCGGGCTCTGGGTCGATCGGCGTGGCCGATGCTGCTGGGCGCGGTCGTCCCAGGGGCATGTTCCTCGTCCTGTTCGTGCCGTTCGTCCTCGACGTGCTCGGCGCGGCGGCCCGGGCGGCGTCGGTCTGCTGCGCGGCGTGCAGGCGGTCGGCGGCCTCGTCGCGGGCGCCGGGGTCGCCGTGCTCGCCCGCCGGGTCGCGCCGCGCAGGCTCTTCGGCTGGGGCGCGGTCGCGTTCGGCGTGCTGTCCGCGGTCGTCTGGAACGGCCCGTACGTCACCGACGACCCTCGCTGTCTACATCGGACTGTTCGTCGCCGTCGGCGTCCCCAGGGCGTTGCCGTCTCCGGGCTGATCTCGCGATCCTGCAGACCGCGGTGCCGCCCGCCGCGACCGGCCGGCTGATGAGCACCGCGCTCGCCGCGATGGCGCTCGGCAACGTCGCTGGGCATGCTGATCGGCGGCGTCTCGGCGCGGCCGCGTCGCCGGTCATGCTCGACCTGCAGGCCGCGCTGTACCTCGTGTCCGGCGTGCTCGTCCTGGCGGTCGCCGCTCAGCCCAGCACGCGCCCCACGCCGCCGTAGCCGAGCAGGCGAGCCGGTGACGTCGACGGGTCGCGGTCCGGCCGCCACTCGTCCAGCAGCGTCAGCCCCGGCTCGACCAGCTCGGTGCCGGCGAACCAGCTCTCGATCGTGTCGCGGGTCCGCGGGGTGATCTGCTCGTCGGCGCCCTCGTAGAGGCGCAGCAGCCCGGCGAGCTGCTCGCGCGTCCCGGGGTCGGCCTCGTCCTGGCTCATCGTCGAGATCGCCAGGTAGCTGCCCGCCGGGCACGCCGACCGGTAGCGGCGCCACGAGCCCCGCGGGGTCGGCGTCGTCGCCGATGAACAGCAGCAGCCCGACGATCAGCAGCCCGACCGGCTCGGAGAAGTCGATCAGCCGCGGACACCTCGGGGTGCTCGAGCACCGCGCGCGGGTCGCTGACGTCGGCCCACACGATCGCCGCGTTCTCGTTGTCCTTCAACAGCTCGTAGCTGTGGTGGACCGCGACCGGCTCGTAGTCGACGTACACCACGCGCGCCGACGGGTCGGCGCGCTGCGCGATCTCGTGCACGTTGCCGACCGTCGGGATGCCGGAGCCGAGGTCGAGGAACTGGCGGATGCCCTGCGACATCAGGAAGTCCAGCACCCGGTGCAGCCACGCGCGGTTGATGCGCGCGACGTCCTTGACCCACGGCGCCACCTGCTCGACCTGCGTGGCGAGCAGCCGGTCGGGCTCGAAGTTGTGCGCGCCGCCCAGGTGGTAGTCGTACATGCGAGCCGCGTTCGGCTTGGTCAGGTCGATCTTCGGAACGTCCGTCGGCGGTGGTGGCCTCATGGCGGACTCCCTATCTGGATGGTGATTTTCCGTTTATCTGCGCACCAGCATCGTAACGGCGTCGGCGATGCTCGTCTCGCCCGTCGTGCCGGTGGCCAGCCGGCGCAGCTGCAGGCCCGCGATCAGCGCCACGACCGGGCCGGCCAGCCGCTCGGCGTCCGGCACGCCCAGCGCCCGCAGCACGGTGATCGGCGATCCGGTCGTAGGCGGCGAAGCACTCGGCCGCCGCGTCGCGCAGGCACGGGTCGCGGCCGGCCTGGATGTACAGCTCCAGCGGCGCGATCTCCTCGTGGCCGAACCGGGTGTGCAGCGCCACCTGCTCGACCATCGCGGCCGCCGTCTCCAGCGACACCGGCGCGGCGAGGTGCTGCTCCGCGACGCCCGACAGCCGCGCGGTCTCCGCCGCGACGAACAGCAGCATGGCCTCCCGCAGCAGCTCGTGCTGCGTGGCGAAGTGGTAGGTGATCGAGCCGAGCGACACCTCCGCCTCGCGCGCCACCCGCCGGTTGGTCACGCCCGCGATCGCCGTCCGTGCCGATCACCCGCAGCACCGCGTGCAGGATCCGCTCGCGCGTGGTCACGAGAGCGGCGGCGTGTGGTCGGCCCACCGCGCGACGGACTCGAGCTGCGCGGCCAGCGAGATCAGCCGCTCCTCGCCGCCGGCCGGGCCGAGGAGCTGCGCGCCCACCGGCAGCCCCGCGTCGGTCAGCCCGGCCGGGACGTTCATGCCCGGCCAGCCGAGCACGTTCCACGGCCACGTGTACGGGCACGCGGTGATCACCGTCCGGTCGGTGCCCCAGCCGGTCAGCCCGTCGATGGCGCCGACCGGCAGCGGGGGAGCGGCCGCCGTGGGCGCGAGCACCACGTCGACGCCGTCGAAGAGGCGGCCCACCCGCCGCTGGAAGAACCCCAGCGACCGGCGTGGAGATCCGCAGCGCGCGGCCGGCCAGCCGCGACGCCCATCCGGCCGGCGTCGCGGGTGCGGAAGTCCAGCAGCTCCTGGTCCGGGCGTCAGCCCGCACCAGTCGTGCACGCCGGCGAGCGAGCGGGGGAGGAAGTTGAACCCGATCATCCCGTAGCGCGGGTCGGCGACGACGATCTCGTGGCCGAGCTCGTGCAGCCGCCGCGCGACGCCGATGACGGCCGCGCGCACCTCGCGGGTCCAGCCGCAGCCCGCGGACCAGCGGAGAACGCCGGCCGCAGCGACAGCGCGACGCGCAGCCGGCCCGGCTCGCGGTCGGCGGCGGCGCGGAACCGGCCGCGGTCGCCGCCGGCCAGGACGTCCAGCAGCAGCGCGGCGTCGGTGGTCGTGCGCGCGAGCGGGCCCCACTCGGTGATGCCGTTGAACGCCTCGGGGGAGGGCAGCGTGCCGCGGCCCGGCTTGATGCCGACGAGGTGCGTCCAGCCGGCCGGGATGCGGATCGAGCCGGCGCCGTCCGAGCCGATCGCGGCCGGCACCAGGCCCGCGGCGACCGCGGCCGCCGAGCCGCCCGACGAGCCGCCGGGCGTGTGGTCGAGGTGCCACGGGTTGCGGGTGACGCCGAACGCCTCGCCCTCGGTGATCGGCCACAGCCCGAGCTCCGGGGTGTTGGTCTTGCCGACGATCACCGCGCCGGCCGCGCGCAGCAGCCGGACCAGCTCGGCGTCCCGCTCGGCGACCGGGAACTCGCCCGCGCAGCCGAACGCGGTCGGCTCGCCGGTCAGGTCGAGGTCGTCCTTGATCGCCACCGGCACGCCGAGCAGCGCCCGGCGCTCGCCCGCCGCTGAGCCGCTCGTCGGCCGGCGCGGGCCTCGGCGCGGGCCGCGTTCGGCGCGGACGCGGCGGAACGCGTTGAGGGTCGGCTGGGTCTGCTCGATCCGGCGCAGCGCCGCGTCGACCAGCTCGGCCGACGTCACCTCGCCGGCCGCCAGCCGCGCGGCCTGCGCCTCGAGCCCGATGAACCGGTCCGTCGGTGCGGTGGTGGTCATGTCGACCCTCCCTGTTCGTTCGAACGAACAGTACCGCGCCGCGCGGGCGTCCGGCCAGGTGCGAAGATGGGGCCGATGAGCTGTGAAGACGGTGGGACGGCGCACGCGCCGGCCGGAGACCAAGTTGTGGCGGGTTCCGGTGCGGCGGGTCGAGCGGGTGACCCCGCGGCTGACCCGCGTGACGGTCGGCGGCGACGAGCTCGCCGACTTCGTCAGCGCCGGCACCGACCAGAACGTGATGCTGTACTTCTACCCCGACGACGTCGAGCTGCCCGAGCCGCTGACGCTCGAGGCCGCGCGCGGGATGTGGTCCCAGGTCCGCCCGCTGACCAGGACGTACACGATCCGCCGGCACGACCCGGCCGCGCACGAGATCGACTTCGACTTCGTGCTGCACGACGCCGCCGGCCCCGCGTCGGACTGGGCCCGCGCCGCGCGGCCGGGCGACCGGCTGATCTTCGTCGGCCCGTCCCCGGCCTACCAGCCGGACCCGGCCGCGGACTGGCACCTGCTGGCCGGCGACGAGACCGCGCTGCCGGCCATCGCGGCGATCCTGCGAGCGCTGCCCGACGGCGCCGTGACCAGGGTGTTCGTCGAGGTCGAGGACGCCGACGAGGAGCTGCCGCTGCCCGCGCCGGTGACGTGGGTACACCGGGGCGCGGGCGGCACGCTCGCCGGCGCGGTGGCGGCCGCGGACCTGCCGGCGGGCCGCGTCGACGCGTGGCTCGCGGGGGAGCGGTCGTCGATGGTCGAGCTGCGGGCGCACCTGCTGGACGAGCGCGGTTTCGACCGCCGCGCGCGTCCGCCCGACGACGTACTGGCGACGGGGCGAGGCAGGCAGCTGACCTGCGCCGTTCGGAACTCGACGCCACTCGGGATCGTTGCACGGTAAGGAGTTGACGAGGTTCACGGAAGGGTGCGGAAGGTGCACAAGCACTACAACGGGCTGAAGACCGCGCTGCTGCTCGGCGGCATGAGCGCGCTCATCATCGCGATCAGCTCGCTGTTCGGCCGTACCGCCCTGTTCATCGGCTTCGGCATCGCGCTGCTGATGAACGGCTACGCGTACTTCAACTCCGACAAGCTGGCGCTGCGGGCCATGCACGCGCGGCCGGTGTCGCAGGCCGAGCAGCCGGCGATGTACCGGATCGTGCGCGAGCTGGCGACGTCGGCGCGCCAGCCGATGCCGAGGCTGTACGTGAGCCCGACCCAGGCGCCGAACGCGTTCGCGACCGGCCGCAACCCGCGCAACGCGGCGGTGTGCTGCACCACCGGGATCCTGGAGCTGCTCGACGAGCGCGAGCTGCGGGCCGTGCTGGGCCACGAGCTGTCGCATGTGTACAACCGCGACATCCTCATCTCGTGCGTCGCGGGCGCGCTCGCGAGCGTGGTCAGCGTGCTGGCCAACCTCGCGATGTTCGCGGGCCTGTTCGGCGGCTCGCGACGACGACCGCCCGAACCCGATCGCGCTGCTGCTGCTGGCCCTGCTGGGCCCGATCGCGGCCGGCATCGTGCAGATGGCGGTGTCGAGGTCGCGGGAGTACCAGGCCGACCAGTCCGGCGCCGAGCTGACCGGTGACCCGCTGGCGCTGGCGTCCGCGCTGCGCAAGCTGGAGTACGGCACGCAGGCGGCGCCGCTGGCGCCGGAGCCGCGGCTGGTCTCGCAGTCCCACCTGATGATCGCGAACCCGTTCCGCCCGGGCGAGCGCGTGTCCCGCCTGTTCTCGACCCACCCGCCGATCGCGGACCGCATCCGCCGCCTGGAGGAGATGGCCCGCCGCGGCCTGCGCTAGCCGGTCGCGCCGGCGGCCTTGGCGATGGACATCACGTAGTCGCCGTAGCCCGACTTCGCGAGCTTCGCGCCCAGCGCGTAGCAGTCGTCGGCGCTGATGAAGCCGCGGTCGAGCGCGATCTCCTCGAGGCAGGCCATCCGCACGCCGGTCCGGTGCTCGAGCACCTGGACGAACTGGCCGGCGGCGAGCAGCGAGTCGTGCGTGCCGGTGTCCAGCCAGGCGAACCCGCGGCCGAGGTCGATCAGCCGGGCGCGGCCCTGCCGCAGGTAGGTGAGGTTGACGTCGGTGATCTCCAGCTCGCCGCGCGGGGACGGCTTGAGCCCCTTGGCGATCTCGACGACGTCGTTGTCGTAGAAGTAGAGCCCGGTGATCGCCCGGTTGGACTTGGGCTTGGCGGGCTTCTCCTCGATCGAGAGCAGCTTGCCGTCCGCGTCGACCTCGCCGACGCCGTAGCGGTGCGGGTCCTTGACCGGGTAGCCGAACAGCACCGCCCCGTCGATGCCGGTCGACGTACTCGTGCCATGACGGCGGAGAAGTCGGCGCCGAAGAAGATGTTGTCGCCGAGGACGAGCGCCACGTCGTCGTCCCCGATGAAGCTCTCGCCGATGATGAACGCCTCGGCGAGCCCGTTGGGCTGGGCCTGCTCGGCGTAGGAGAGCTCGATGCCGAACTGGTTGCCGGTGCCCAGCAGCTTCTGGAAGTTGGGCAGGTCGTCGGGCGTGGAGATGATCAGGACGTCCCGGATGCCGGCCAGCATGAGCACCGACAGCGGGTAGTAGATCATCGGCTTGTCGTAGACCGGCAGCAGCTGCTTGGACACCGCCTGGGTGATCGGGTGCAGCCGCGTGCCGCTGCCCCCGGCGAGGATGATCCCTTTCATCGCCCTTCCAGCGAGGCTGCTCGACGGTCAAGGACCGCCACAGCGGTGATCGCGCAACGGCCTCTGCCCGGTCGAGTCAGCGGTAGTTGGTGAACTGCAGCGCGATCCCGAAGTCGGAGCCCTTGAGCAGGGCGATGACGTCCTGCAGGTGGTCCTTCTTCTTGCCGGAGACGCGGAGCTGGTCGCCCTGGATCTGCGCCTGGACGCCCTTGGGGGCCTCGTCGCGGATCTTCTTGGCGATCTCCTTGGCCTTGTCGGAGGCGATGCCCTGCACGATGGCTGCCGGTGACCTTGTAGATCTTGCCGGACACGGTCGGGTCGCCGACGTCGAAGGCCTTCAGCGAGATCTGCCGCTTGATGAGCTTGTCCTTGAAGACCTCGACCGCGGCCTTGCAGCGCTCCTCGGTCTCGGCCTCGATGGTGATGGCCTCCTCGCCGGCCCACTTCACGGAGGCCCCGGTCCCCCGGAAGTCGAACCGGGTGGACAGCTCCTTGCCCGCCTGGTTCAGCGCGTTGTCGACCTCCTGCCGATCAACCTTGCTCACCACGTCGAAGGACGGATCCGCCACCGTGCCACGCACCTCCACTCACCAGCCACTTCTCCCCGCGCCCGGATGCTACCGCCGGCCCCCTGACGCGCCGTCGGCGTATCCGGTTGGCCCGCCCCCGGAGGCGTTGGGTATGGTTTCCGCCGTCCAGCAGTGCTGGACACTCCCGGCGGGTTGCCCGAGCGGTCAAAGGGAGCAGACTGTAAATCTGTCGCGAAAGCTACGAAGGTTCGAACCCTTCACCCGCCACACCAGCCGCAACGGCCCGGTGACCAGCGTAAAGAGGTCACCGGGCCGTCTGCATGTGTCCGGCCATGTTCGGCACTGCCCGGCCACCTACGGCCTGTTGGGGGCACATGGGGGACGGCCGGTGATCTGTCGTGGTTCGGCAACGGAACCCGGCCGCGAGACGACGGAGGTGCGTCCCTTACATCTCCGTCACCAATCTCACGGTCGACCTGCACAGCTGGATGATCTTGAGAGAGCGCGGACGTTGGGCGAGGGCACGTTGATGCGGTAGCGGGTGCCCGGTGAGGACCCTGGCGCCTCCAGCGGCAGACGGCCTTCGAGGCCTGTGAGCGGTCGTGTGATCTCTGTGTCAAGATCTATGCACGGTTCAGCAGTGACCACGCCAGCAATTGCGTTACACATCGTTCCGCCGCCGCACTAGGTTGGCGACTGCCAGGACCCGCGGGCGTCCTACCCCTGAAACTGCAAAATCGAGACCATGACGATAGATCTCTGGAATCCAATACTGGTCATCTTCTCGGAATAGCACGCCGTTGATTTCAAGCAGTCTCGCATCGTGCGTACTGAGACCAACCGATTCCAGCGTAAAGGGGACTCGTCGCTCTGCCGAGTTGAGTGCAGATAGTTGCACAAGCAGCTTGCCTACCGGCTCATTCTCCTGCGTGAGGGCTGCGATCTTACCTCTGCTGCAAGCAGGCAAAGCTCGACGCATTGCGGTGGGGGGGAGTAGGCGATCATCCCAACGCGCCGATACTCGCTGTTCTGCAACAGCAATCATGGATGATTCTGTTAGGAACGATACAATGTCACGTGCCTGAATCTGTTGCTTGAAATCGGACAACGCTGCAAGGAACCATTCTTCCGAGCGTGCTTCCCGAGATTTTCTTGAGCCGAGCTTTTGTCCCCAAAGTCGAACAAGCAAGGTCGACAGTTCCTTCGGGCTAGCGGACCGTGCCGCCACACCAAAGGTTTCGAGCGCGTCTGCGCGTTCACAAACCCAGGCCGCCAGGCGAAGCGCCTCGGTTCGATTCCAGCGCAGTTCGGACGATTGATACTTGGCAAGAAACTGATCAGCATTCTGGCGAATTGCATTGATGACCAGGTCGCGGCGAACAAAGACCACTAGTCCAAGCGGGCGTCCGCGAAGCGATCGTAGCCATTCTGGACAGCTGGTAAGCAGGACTTTTAGTGCCCTCTGCTGACGCTCATCGGTACTAAACTGTTGAAACAAGTCTTCCAGGCCATCGAGGACAAAGATGGCGCGGTGGTTACGGGCAAGGTCTGTGAGTCGCCTCTCAGCATCGGATGGATCGCTTTCTTCAATGCCGACCGCTCGAATTAGGCAAGTCAGCCAGATGTGGCGCCACTCAACGTCATTCAGATCCCGCTGTAGAGACTCTGCTATCAGGTCGCGAACAGCGAGGAAGTGCGAGGGATCGCCGCCTCCAAGCAATCTGGCTGCCTGATCTTGGGCTCGCTCAACTCGTTGCAGCAAATTTTCAGACAAATACTGTGAGCCAAGAACGGGAACGATAGGTGCGTCAACCTCTACGCCACGAACGGCGGTAAGTGACGCGAACTCCTGCCAGTTGCCTTTTAGGCACATCCTCAGATAGGTATAGGTTTTTCCAGAGCCCTTCGCGCCCACAACTATCTCCACCGGAGGTTCAGTCCGATGAGTTGACACGAGCGTCGTTAGAGCGTCAGTTGGAAGAAGGTCGTCATCGCCCGCAGACGTTTCGGCAAAAACGAGCGAGTTTGCCGCAGAATTAAGGCGAACTCTTGCTGCGTCGATCCCCCCGTCTGCTGCAAGGCTCGCATCAGCCTGCGGGTCGGGAAATATCGAAGTCGTTAGATTTTCGATACTACGCGCTATCTGCGCTGTTTCAATGACGTTGTGTACTTCTTCCCACGTCCCGGGGAGCGCAAGAAGTTGTGGATCAAAAGGGCTTGTAAGTAGCTTTGATATGGTGTCTCGATCGACGATAGAGTCGAAACCTTCGTCAACCGCCGACTCTTCGGCGGCGGTTATTCGCACGGATTTCGATATCGCATCTGTCAAATCAGCAGCTGCTGCCGTAACCTCCGCCTCGTGTTCATTCTCTTGGAACTGCGTCACAATGACCTTGCATATTGGATCGTCTTCATGTTTCGATGGAGCGCGTCGGCCAAGCTCGTTTAGGAGGCTTATAGTCCCTCTCACCGATTGGTCACTAACTGTTGTTACGAATACTCGATGCACCCGCGAGTCAAGGAGAATAGGTGAATTAAGCTCACTGTTTCCCGCTCGAAGGTCGAGTATGACTGTGTCGGCACCGACCGCATGCGCCAATTCCGCGAAAGCTTCTGTCAAGAAGTAGGGCGGCCTCGTCGGCGACAGAAGATCTGTTGGTTCAATAACGGAACCTTCGACGCGCGTCAGATCTCTTTTGGCAGGAAGAACAACCACCCCGTCATGCTCCTGGTTTATGAGAAAACGACGCGCAAGGCCCATGACCGAACTTCGACCCACGTCATCATTAGTCCCATGAATTAGTGCAAGGAAATCCTCGACGGCGAAGTCAATACGACCGCCTTGTGCGGCAATCATCCAGCTAATCCCAGGAGCGTCGAGATCCGCATCTACCAAAAGAACGCGGTGTTTGCGGTTCCCATTAGCATGGGTTTGACTCGCTATAGCGTGTGCCAGGGCGACACAATGCAATGTCCTGCCGACGCCGCCCTTAAAGGAGTGAAACGCGCACACTTGAACGCCACCGGAAAATTCACGCCCAGTAGGACTCGGAAGTTCGGCTGCAAGGCCCGGAACGACCCTTTTCTGGGTCCAGCGAGTAATGGGGTTGAAATTTGCAACGTCGTCTACTTCCGTCACCGAAACTGGAAGAACTCGTCCCTCGTCGTCAGCGGACTCCAGTAGAATGGTTGACTTCTCTTGGTCGACGCTAAGGGGTCCGAGATTTTGACGAAGCCAATCCCAGAATTGCTCACCGCTAAGACCCTTGCGTATCGAAAACTCAGCGGAGTCCCAGTAGGCGTCCACTTCTAGCAGCCACGTCGGCCATCGACCTTGAATGGCAACGGTTTTGAAGAAGTTGTCGATATCTACCCACGTGTACAAAAGCCCAGGGCCGACGCTGTCGGATGCATAGGTCATCGTCCGTGCTCCCTCTTGCACCAGTCGACGAGGTTCTGAAGAACAATCGCCGCGCGTTGTTCGTCGTCCCTGTCTAACGACGCGCCGTATCTCCACGCTTGGTGCAAATCATGATATTCAATCTTTTTCGTTGGATCATGCTTTCGGCGACACGCATGAAATTCTCCAAGGGCACTGGGGTCGATCCGGAGCCACTTGGCCAGTCTGCGCAGGTCGTGATTCCTGAGCTCAACGGGAAGGAATTCGGTCCCTCGTGCATTAATCCCGTGCTTTCCTAAGACTGCTGCTTTGAGACCGCACTCGACGGAATAGAATAAGAGAAGGCATGCGGAGGGGGTAGTCGAACCATCGGTCACATCGCGCAGATGCACATAGTTGCGCACCAGGTCCGCCACACCAACATCTACAGCCACCGGGGCAGCGTATGCCAACGCAAGCCTCCTCCGTCGGATGGCTCGCTACCCATGTCTGGGCAGGTCCGTCGCTTAGTCGCGGTCGGTGGCTTGTTCTGGCCCTTGGCCGCGACCGGCTCGCCCCTGGAGAAGGCTTGCTCCGTGGCCGCGGTTCGATCTCATGACCGTTCCGCGCAACGGTTTCACCATCAATACATAGAGAGGCGAATCATCAAAGGGCTGCATCTGGCCGACAACCTGGAAGCCCCACGACAGGTATGCGCTGTATGCGGGTGTGTTGTCGGCTCGCACTAAGCAGTGTCACTCGCTCGACGGGCAGGTCCTTCAGCAAGTGCGTCGCTCATGGCCTTGGCGTAGCCGCGGCGGCGCCAGGCTGGGCGGACCTGTAGTTCGTTGATACCGAAGGTTCGGGTGCCGGTCTCGCGTACCAGGTCCGGGTCGGGGATGCCCTTGAAGCCACGCCACCAGGTGGTGTCGGTGGGCAGCACTGAGCCCAGGGTGAAGCCGACCAGCTCACCCTGAACGTGGCCGGTTACCAGGCGGAAGCCGTCGCGGTGGCTGCCTCGTTCGATTCGGTCCCAGAAGCGGTCTGGGTGGAAGAACGGGTTGTCGAGGCGTTCTGCGTAGGCCTCGCGGTAGACGGTGAGGATGTCGTCCTGCTGGTTCCGGAGGCCCTCGCCGTTGTGGCGGGTGACGACCAGGTCGGTCGCGTGATTGGCGTTCACGCGCGGGCCGCGGCTTGGTAGCGGTCGAGGAAGCCGGCCACCTCGGGTATCTCCGGCGTGGCGGTCAGTCGGACGGCCACGGCGTCCAGTTCGGCACCGATGCGCCAGCTGGCGACCTCGCCGGCCAGGTCGTCGAGGACGCCGTGGGCGGCTTCGGCGGCGCCGTCCGCGGCACCCATGTCCAGGCGGGCGCGGGCCAGGCGGACGCGCCAGCCGGCCAGGTTCCGCGCGAACTGGTGCTCGTAGCCGGCGATGGTCTGTTCCAGCAGCCGTTCGGCCTGCGCGGGGCGGCCCAGCTCGATCGCGCAGGTGGCTTCGATGCCGTCGATCTCCGACGAGCTGAGGAACGCGGACCATTCCTCGCCTGAGGTGTCGCTGTCGCGGTCGAGTACGCGGCGGGCCTGGCTCACCGCGCGGTCGGCGTCTCGGGCGTTGCCGGTGCGAGAGGTGCTCACCGCCAGCCGTAGTTGCGGGATGGCGGCCAGCCACGGCGGTGCGCCGCTGCCGGTGGCGGCCTGCTCGGCGCCGTAGGCGTAGCGCTGCGCTTCCCGCGGCTTGTCGAGCAGGTTGGCTTGGTAGGCCAGGTTGGCGAGTGCGCGGGTCTCGATCTTCGGGTCGTCGGCCTGGCGGCTCATGGCCAGGGCTTCGCCGAAGCAGTCGCGGGCGACCTGGTGTTGTCCCGCATCCAGCGCCAGCCAGCCGGCGCAGATCTGGAGTTGGCCGGTGGCGGTCAGCAGGAGCCGGCCCACGGTCTCGGTGTAGCTGCCGTGCTCGAGGAGGTGCGTGCCGTCGTGGGCCTGGACGAGGGCGGCTTGCCACAGGGTGTCGCCGCCGTGGCGCTGGTCCAGGCCGTGCAACCTTGCAGCAGCTCGTTGCAGGCGCCGCACGTCTGCCAGGCCAACGGTGGTTCCTACGCCACTGCTCAGGCTGGCTGATGCCGTTGCGGCCACGCCCCACTTCATCAGCGTCCGGCGCCTCATGTCCTCCAACGCTACCGCCTGGCTCGTCGCCGGGACCGCGGCCGCGGGCTCGTTCGCCGAGAACAGCTCCGCCAGCCGTTCGCGGGAAATGCCGAGCAACCTGGCGAGCTTCGGCCACAGGTACGGCACCGGCGCATGCAGGCCTGCCTCCCACCGGTTCACGGTGGAGCGGTCGACGAACAGCGCCTCGGCCAGACCTTCTTGGGTGTAGCCGGCCGCCTTGCGTGCCGCCGCCAGGCCGGTCCGGCGGCGCCTCGCCCCCATGCGTATACCTCCTGCAGCCGGAAAGTCAGTCAATCGTCTCGAACGACAGAAACGTCTTGTTCAGTATATACGTCTCTCACCAGCGTAAACGCCACGGAATGTGTGGTTACGTCTCAATCCGTGCCACCGAAGTACGTGCCGACCGGCGAGGCCGCCCGCGAGATCGGGGTTGGCCGCGCCACGCTCGCGCGTTGGTGGTCGGACGGCTTGGTGACGCCGGTTCTCGTCACCGCTGGCGGCCACGCCCGGTGGGACGTCGACGACCTGAAACGCCAGCTCGCTGAACGTCCACGCGCCACCGAGAGCTAGCCACTGATGTCGGGGAATCCACAGCTCGAAGCTCTGATGCTCGAAGCGGGCTTCCTGCGTGAGGACGGCACGGTCGGGCTGAAGGTGTTCGCCCGGGCGGTCGGGCGGCACGCCGGCCGCGAGCTGACCCACACGTACGTGCGCCGCTGGCTGAACGGCATGGTCCCGCGCGACGAGAAGACGCGGCGAGCGATCACGCTTGCGCTCGGCGAGCGGCTCGGCCGGCCGGTCCGGCCGGACGAGGTCGGCTTCGGCACGAGCAAGGACGTATCCGCCGACCTGGGCCTGACCTATCCCGACAAGGCGGCCGACGGGATCACGCTGGTCACCGACCTGTGGCAGGCCGACATCGCCGGCGCCTCCGCGTTGCTCACCGCGCCGGCCGACGTCGGCGCATGGAACGACGCATCGCTGTCCTGGCTCGTGGCCGCACGCCACGACGCGGCCAGTAGCACGGGCAGCCGCAAGGTCGGTCCCGCCGACATCGCGGGTATTCGCGGCACGGTGGAGATGTTCGACCACCTCGACGGCCAGCACGGCGGCGGGCACGCACGACGAGCGCTCATCGAGTTCCTGCGCACCGACCTCGCCGGCCTGCTGCGCGGAACGTACGACAGCGACGTCGGGCGCGAGCTGTTCAGGGCCGCGGCCCAAGCGACGCTGCTCGGCGCGTGGATGTCCTACGACGCCGGCCTGCACGGCCTGGCGCAGCGCTACTTCATCCAGGCGCTGCGGCTCGCCGAGTCGGCCGACGACCGGTTGCTGGGTGCCAGCGTGCTGGACGCGATGAGCCACCAGGCGACGTTCCTCGGCCGGTTCCGGGAAGCCGCCAACCTGGCACGCGCCGCGCGCATGGGCACCGCCACGGCCGGCTCGGCGAGCGCCACGGCGCACTTCGCCGCGATGGAGGCCCGCGCGCTGGCCCGGCTCGGCGACGCGGCCGGCTGCGACGAGGCGATGGCCACCGCTGTGCGCGAGTTCGAGCGGCGCAACGTCGACACCGACCCGGCGGACTGGTTCGCCTACTTCAACGACGCCGAGCTGGCCGCCGAGCTCGGCCACTGCAACCGCGACCTCGGCCGCGCGGTCGACGCCAGCACCTACGCCACGATGTCGCTCGGCCCGACGCCGAGCGGCTACGTACGCAGCGACTTCTTCGCCACGATGGTCCTCGCCGACGCCTACCTCGACCAGGGCGACGTCGAGCAGGCATGCGACGTGGCGGGCCGGGCGCTGGCGATCGGCGAGCAGCTCAAGTCCGCGCGATGCGGCGCGTACGTCGACGAGTTCCGCGGCCGGCTCGCCAAGGTCGGCAACAGCCCGGTCGCCAAGGCGTTCATCGAGCAGGCGGCCGCGCGTCGGCTGTGGACGCCGAACGACGCTAGAACGGTGCCCAGTCCCGGCGGCTCCCACCGGTCCTGATGGCCTCGACCCGCTTGCGGACTTCGGCTGCGGACTTCTCGTCGTTCGCGGCCTTGCCCGCCAGCCAGAGCGTCATCGAGATCTCGCGGTACTCGGCGAGGACCGGGTATCCCGGCCATTCCATGATGTCGAACCCGTAAACGTCCACAAAGGTCCGGTACTCGTCTTCCGTGTGCCAGCCGAACCGCTCGTAGAACAGCGCCGTCTGGACGAGATCCCACTCCCGCGGTCCGACACAGAAGCTGTCGAGATCGATCAGGACGGGCTTCCCGTCGCGGCTCAGGATGACATTGCCGACGTTCGCGTCACCGTGGATCACCCCGGCCGGAAGGGCGAACGTCAGGCCCTCGTACTGCTGACGCAGCTCGCGCAGCCGGTCCGCGATGAACGCCTTGTCGGCTTCGCTCATGCCCACCAGCCGGAGGTCGAGCCCGTCGAACGGCCGCGACGGAGGAAGCGTGAAACCCAGCCGGCGGATCGAGTTCGTGCAGCCGTCGGATGAGGTCGGCGACCTCGCGTATCGGCGCGTACTCGTCCCGGTCCGAGACGGACACCAGGAACGTTGCCACGTACTCGTCGACCTGGACGGGTTGCTCTACGTCGAGTGCGCGCGTCGCGGGATAGCCGACATCCTCGAGCCACCGGGCGACGAGTACCTGCCGACGGACCTCCTCGACGCTGGCCCCGTCGCCCGCGATCCGGACGATCACCGGCTCGGCGAGCCGGAAGACCGCGTTCGAGCCGAGCCGGACCAGCTCGGCGCCGGCCGGGTCGAGATCGACACGACCGCACACCTCCGCCAGGACGCGTCGCGCTGTTGCCTCGGTCAGAGTCGTCCCGCCGCTCAATCGCCGCAGTCCCTTCGTGTCCCCGCTGTCGCTCTATTGTCCTGCACCGGTCCACGTCGCGTCACCTCGCCGTGTCGTCGGCGACGAGCTGCTCGTAGGCGATGCCGTCGCCGTATTTGGCGGTGACACGGCAGATGAGCCTGATACGGCCCCGCCGCATGGGGTCGATGCCGTTGACGACATTGCGCATCGTGCCCTCGGTGATCTCGTCGAAGCCCAGGGCGTTGCACTCCGAGGTGAGCCGGCCGATCGACCAGTTGTGACTGTCGAGCCAGCCGCGTATCAGTTCTCGGTTCAGGTGGGGCACAGCGATTCCAGCGGCACGATGGTGCAGTCCAGGAGTTCGCGAACGAGCATGCTGGCCTGTATCCAGCGGGCCGCCGGTTCGCCGTAGGGCACGTCGCGGAAGTCCACGACCTTCGGCCACGGCGTGCCGGTGGTCTGGTAAAGCTTGCCGTGTACGCCCGCGATCGGGTGACGACGGGACCGAACCGCTACCGAGCCAAGCCGCAACGCCGGGCACATGCGGCTTGCTCGCCGCGCGCACGGAATGCAGACCGGCGGCTCGTTGGCGGCCATGCGCTCCGGCCAGCCAGGCCAGTCGTCGCGGTAGTCACGTAGCAGCCAAAGGACACCCTCGTCGGTGCGGTCGGCAGGTTTGGCGCAGACGCTGCACAGAAGCCTGTGCATGGCCCGGCGCTGGCGCAGGGGATGCACGCGAGCGAACTCCGGCTCGCCAACGCCCCGTTTCACCGGGCTACGGAGCCAGAGAACACCATGTCCGTCCCGGTCGTGAGGGATCTCGTCGGCGTAGCCGATGCCTTGACCGCGTCGCTCGATGACGGTCGCCGGCTCACCGCGCTCCCCGCTCCACCTGGTGATGTATGGCGTGTATGGCACGAGAGCCGCGTATTCGGTGCTCTGCTGTGGCAAGGGCATCGGTGTCACTCGCTGCTCGATGCCGCGGGACAGATCAGCGGCCGCGGGCTACCCGTCTGCTGTCGGCGGACGGCTCGTGCCCGCAGGCCGGCTGCGACGCCTGACACCCGATCGGCCAACGCCAGCTCGTCGGCGACGCTCAGTGGCTCGGCTCGTCCGGTGTCGGCGTCGAGGAACCGCAGGACGTAGCGGCCCAGCTCCGTGTTCAGGACGGTCACGTCGTGCATGAGGCGGCCGTCGTCATGGGCAACCGGATCGGGAGCAGGGATGGTGCTCATTGGTTCGGGGTGTCCTCGTCTCATTGCCTGCGATGCCTGGTGAATCGCCGTCGTGAAGATTCAGCGTCGTGTCACCGCGGACAAGTCGACAGAGCGTCAACCGAGAACTTTTCCTTCGACAACCTGGCACCTGGGCGAATCACCTGCAGCAACGCTGTACGGGAGTCGAGAAGCGCGCTCAAGCGACAGGGTGACGGCCGTCGCGTCTTCGGGCCGGCTGAACCCGAGTGTGCCCCGAGTGTTCGAGTGTGCCCCCTTGTGTGCCCTGTTTGCGCAGGTCAAAGGACGCTTCCATAGAGCCATGGCACACACAGCGACCACCGAGTTCCGGGGAGGAAGCCATGGCGAAGAGGGGCAGCACGCAGACTACCGATGCCGACCGGCGGGGGACTGCTGCGCAAGATCGTCGGCCTGGCCGTCGTGATCGCGCTACTGGTGATCGTGGTCAAGCATCCGGCCGGCGCCGCAGCGACGGCAACGGGCGTGGCCGGGTTCGTGGGCAGCGTGATCGACGGGCTGTGGAGCTTCGTTCAGCAGCTCGGCTAGGAGCCCAGCTTCGTCAGCGCTTCCGTGACCCGCTGCGTCACGACGTCCAGCTGCTTTCTCACGTCGTCGACGTCGCCCTTGAGCGCGAGCAGTTCCCGACGCGCGTCGGCGAGCCGGACGTCCGGCGTCCTGTCGGCCGACTCGGTTGCTCTGACGGTTGCGACGCTCTTGTCCTTGATCGTCACGAGCCCCTCGTCCGCGAGCAGATGAAGTGCTGCCGAGGCGGTAGTCCGCGAGCCGCCGAGATCGGCGACGATCTCGCGACTACTCGGCATCTTCGTGCCCACCTTGTAGTCACCGGACACGATCCGGTCCCGCAGCTGCGCCGCGATCTCCTCGCGAGAAGGCATTAGTCCCCTTTCGGCGCATCGAAGTCTAGCTGTCCTAGGCCAGAGCTTGACAGAACTCATCTGGCCCACCTACTGTCCCAATATCAACATCTGGCCTAGTCCAGAACAACGTTGAGGAGATCAATGAGTTCCCCACGAATCACCAGCCAGCGGGCAGTTCACGCCCTGCGGTCGCTGCTCGACGACGACATCGCGACGTCGCGGCCGACGAGCACGCGGCGGGGGAGTCCGCCGACATCGAGGCCCTGATCGAGCAGGCCGAGCGCGAGTGGGCCGCCGCCGAGCGGTCCGAGACGGCTCGTGTCTCGCGACGGTTCACCGATCAGCCGCGGGCACGCCGCGCTCACCGCCGCGCCGACCGGACAGTGCTCCGGATGCTGCCCGACCGGCTTCGCCCGGTCTTCGCGGTCGAGGGGGCCGCATGACACGTCCGCCGAACGCGCTCCGCGTGTCCGAGAACAACCCCGACCCGGTGCTGAACACGACCAAGAGCCGGCACCGGGCCGGGGAGCCCAACCACCTCGAAGGAAGTGGAGAGAACTTGATGGTAGGCAACGACGCCGCGGGTGACGAGCTGGACATCGCGAACACCGAGCTCCGGTACGTGGTGGACGCGCTCGCCCGCTGCCTCGACGACAACGAGCGGCTCCGCGGCGAACTGGACGCGGCCAACGATGCCGTGCTGGAGCTGCTCGCCGAGCTGGACGAGGCGCGCGCGGCCGACAGCCCGGAGCGGGGTGCCGCCTGATGTCCGCATCGGACGTGTTGCAGCGGTTCGGCACGTGGGCGTTCCTGCGGTTCGTGCTGGCGCTGGTCATGTTCCTGGCGCTGCACCTGACCCGCCTGCCGTTCGTTCTGGTCGCCCGGCTGCTCGAAGTCGGTATGTCGCGAGTGGACAAGGCGGTCACCGCCGCCGTCAGCGGGACGGCTCAGTCCTCATGGGAGGGAGCCCGATGAGCAAGTCCGTGCATGTCCTGGATCGGCTGGCACATCGGCGAGCTGGCTGGCGTGATCGTGCCCGGCGTCATCGCGGTGACGGTCACGCGGTGGGCGGCCGTGATATCCGCGGTGGTCGCGGCGAGCTGGGCAGTGCACGAGGTGCGGTCGGCACGTCGGGGACGCGCGGTCAGTGTCCGGCCTGCGCTGGACGCCAGTAGGTCCGAAGAGGACACGCCCGGTTCGGCCGTGGGCTGGGGTGATGCCTGATGAGCTGGCGCGACGAACGTCGTCGGGACAGGGCGGCCGAGGCTGAGCAGGCGCGTGCGAACGCGGTGACCGCTGCGGAGGTCGAGGCGATCCGGGACGTGTCCGTGCCGACTCCGACCGCGCGGCGCGTGAGCAGCAGGCGCAGCTGCGGCGCGAGGCCATTCGGGAGAGCCGCGCGGCTCGTATCGCTCATAAGGACGCCGCACGGCAACGCCGTGTGCGCCTGCTGGTCGCGGGGCGGGCCTGGATGGTCGAGCACGTGGTGGACCTGCTGATCTACCCGCTGGCCGCGGTGTCCGCACTGATGGCTGTTCCGGCCATGGCCGCGTTCGGGCACGACGTGTACGGCACCGCGGCCGGCTACGCCCTGCCGGTCATCACCGAGCTGGGCATGTGGGCGTTCGCGGTTGCCGTGCAGTACACGCACCGGCGACACCCGGACCGTCCGGTGTGGGCGCTGCAACTCGGCGTGTGGTCGTTCGCCACGGTCGCCGCGGTCCTCAACGCCCTGCACGGCCTGGCTCGCGGCGTGGACGCGGGTGCGGTGATGGCGGTCGCGAGCGTGGCCGGCGTGATGGCGCACCAGCTGGTGACCGCCGCGCCCCGGCGGAGCCGCGCCGATCGGGACATCGCTCGCATGGCGCGGCGAGAGGCACGCAAGATCGCCGCGGTGCGTGCGGCGGCGGTACGTGCCGCCGTCGCGGAGATCGACCAGGACGGGACAGCTCGGCTCGTGTTCGCGCCAGGCCGGTACCGGATGGGCCGTCGCGGCAGGCTCACCGCGGCCGCCGTGCCCGGCCTGCCCGTCACGCCGGCGCTCGACTCGGCGTGGGACGCGCTCGACCGGGAACTGGCCGACCTGCTCACCGACCCCGATCAGCGGCCCGACCATGGCTCGGCTCCCGGAGCCGGATCGGTCGGCACCCTCGACCGCGACACCGGACCAGATGCGCGGCCGCCGACCGATCGACCGGAATCGAACCGACGCCCTCGCCGCGCCACGCGCCAGCCCCGATCGATCGAGGCATTGCGGGCGGAGCTGCGGGCACGGATCGAGGCCGATCCCGACTCGATCGACCCGACGTCCGCCGAGTCGATCCGTCGCGCGCTGCGGTGTTCCCCGGCTCGCGCCCGCCGGCTCCGCGACGACCACCAGTCCGGCGAGAAGGAGGCCTAGACCGTGACGACCGAGAAGCCGAACCCGTCGGACGAGACATCGAACGTGCGCTATCTACCCGTGCGCCAGGCGGACGAGGTGATCGAGGCCGAGCTGGTCACCGACGAGGAGTACGCGCGGTTGACCAGCCAGAAGGCGAAGGCGATCGAGCGGTACCGCGGCTACCGCCAGGACGTCGTGACCGTGGCTCGCTGGTCGCGGCAGGTGGCCACGCACGACCGGACGAAGACCGCCGCGAAAGCGGTGCTGCGCAACGTGCTCTACGTCCCGGCCGGGGCCGGGGTGCTGCTGCGCCGGGTGTGGGAGGCCAAGACCAACTCGCGCTACGAGCGGATGATGCGCAGCGCCGAGACGGCCGGCGACTACGAGGCGCTCGGCGAGTGGGAACAGCGATCCGAGCAGGCCAGGCAACGCCGCCATGACCGGACGATGGACTGGATCGCCGCGCCGTGGCGGCTGGTCAAAGCGCTCGTCGCGAGCGTGATCGGGTTCATGTTGTTCCTGCTCTTCCTCGGCGTGATTGCTCGCCGTGGCGGCCGAGGACTTCTCGCGGCTGCTCGCGCCGATCGAGGGCGTGCTGTCCGCGATCGAGTGGATCGTGTGGCTGATCGCGATCGTGTGGGGCCCGCTGATGCTGGTCGGGCCGTGGATCGGGCTGCTCTACCTGTGGCAGCTCGGCCGCCGAGCGGACGTCGCCGCGCTCGCCTGGCTGCGATCGACCCGGCAGGACGAGGCCGAGGGCGGGATCCTAGTGACCGCGGACGCGATCGTGCGGGCGTTGCAGCACCTCAACATCCCGGCGATGACCCGGGCGTTCAAGGACGGGTGGCTGCCCCGGTTCGACCTGACACCGACCCGGGAAGGCCAGGGCGCGTTCAAGGGCTACCGCGCGATCTTCGACCTGCCGCTCGGAGTGACGCCGGACATGGTGGCCGACAAGGGCGCTGTACTGGCGACGAACCTGCACCGCAACGCGGTCGAGGTGTGGCCCAGCGACTACGGCAAGGAGAAGGGCGGCCGCCCCGGCTACGTCAACCTGTATGTGGCCGACGCCGGGGTGATGGACAAGCCCACGCCGGAGTACCCGCTGATGCACACCGGGATCGGCGACGTGTTCGCCGGCGTGCCGGTCGGCATCACCCAACGCGGCGACGTGGTGAAGTTCGTGCTGTTCGGCGGCAACTTCGTATTCGGCGGACAGCCCGGACAAGGCAAGTCCAACGCCGCCCGCGTAGTCATGGCCGGCGCCGCGCTCGATCCGCTGTGCGAGCTGCGAGTGCACGTTTTCGCTGGTAACGGCGACTTCGACACCTACGCCAAGCGCCTGTCCCGCTACCACAAGGGCGCAACGCCGGAACACGCCGCGACCGCTACCGAGCACCTGCGGGAGCTGTTCGACGAGGTCGAGCGTCGCGAGAACCGGCTCGCCGAGCTCGGCGCGAAGAAGCTCACCCGTGCCCTGGCCGAGCAGCACCCGGACATGCGCCCGATCGTGGCGATGTTCTCCGAGTGCCACGAACTGTTCGGCGACAAGGACTGCGGCGACGAGGCCGCCGAGCTGGCCATCCGCGTAGTGAAGCGTGGCCGCAAAACTGGCGTGATCACCGGCTACGACACCCAGTCCTCCCGCACCGACGCGATCCCGTCCCAGCTCGTCGAGAACGTCGGCATCAACGGCTGCTTCGCGGTCAAGACCTGGCGCAGCAACGACGGCTTCCTCGGCGACGGCTCATTCGCCGCCGGCATCCGCGCCACCGAGCTGCGGTTCAACGTGGACCGCGGAACCATGGTCGCCACCGGCGTCTCGGATGAGCTGTTCGAGATCGTCCGCACGTTCTTCATCGAGGTCAACGACGACACCGGCTGGGACGCCGCCGCAGACATCATCGACCGCGCCATGACCCAGCTAGCTCGCGGCACGGCAGTCGTAGGGGACCGGCCGCTGCCGCAACTGGAAGCCACGAGGGATCTGCTCGACGACCTCGACGAGGTGCTCGATGTCGAGCCGGTCCCGGCCGGCGAGGTGATCGGCGCGCTGCGCACGCTCGCTGCGAATTGGCGGCCGTACAAGGACCTGACGGTGCCGAAGCTGGTCGCCGCGCTGGCCGAGTGCGGCATCAAGGTCCCGGCGACCAAGAACAAGTACCCCGTCGATCCGGTCACCGTGCGTCAAGCATTGGCGAAGCGTGCGACGGCCGATCCCGACGACGAAACGACCTGACAGGCAGCGGGTGAGTTAGCTCGGCGAGACCACCGGCCACACCGCAAAACCAGCCGGAACCGGTGGCGCGAGCGCATCGAACTCACCCACTAACCCGCTAACTCAGCGCAGGTCAGCAGTCATATCGACTACATGGCCGACGAGGTTAGAAATCTAACCCCGAGCAACGCCGCTAACTCGCGAACTCACACAACAGCGTCCATCGACGAGCACCGCAAACGGTGTCCGCCGCGACCCCGCACGCCCATCGACCGTCACTAGAAGTGACAGACAAGGTGCACGATGCCTACCCCAGAGCTACCCAACCCCACAGACCTCGCGGCCATCCGCCGCTGGCTGGCCGAGCACACACCAGACGTGACCGCGGTACGGACATGGGCGATGCGAGTCCTCGCACGAGTCGAGACCGTCAGCCCGGTTCCTGATCTCGGCTCGCCCGCATGGGCCGGGCTCGCCGACACCGACGCGCGCAAGCTCGCCGCCGCGCTGCCACCGGCGCTCACACAGCTCGCCGAGCAAACGCCGGCGGCCGTCGCCGCTCGGCTGCGCACCGAACTCGACGACTACGCCACGGCATGGCGACGCTCGCTCACCGACCTACACGCCGACGTCTCCCGGGGCTGGCACGACCTCGCCTACGGCATCGGCCCATCCCACGCCGAACTCGTCCGACGCCGCAGCAACTTCCCATGTGGACAGTGCCGCCGCCCACTGCGCATCGGCATCACCTCATGCACCGAATGCGGCTGGCACGAGCCGACCCCAGCCGAGCTGAGAACCCGAGCCCATGCGTCCTGGGCGCACCACGACCGATCCACCGCCATATTCGTCCAGCAGGGGGCTGCATGACCATCCAACGGACCGACACACCAGCCGAACACCTGACCGGCGCCGAGCTGCTCGACGTCGCCCGCACCGCGCTCACCCGCTACGTGGCCCTCCCATCGGATGAGGCCGCCGACGCGGTGGTGCTGTGGATCGCCGCCACCCACGCCCAACCCGCCTGGGCACACGCCCCACGGCTGGTGATCCGCGCCCCGGAGAAGCGCTGCGGCAAATCCCGCCTCCTCGACGTCATCGAAGCGACCTGCCACAACCCATTCATCACCGTCAACAGCAGCCCGGCCGCGGTCTACCGCTCGATTAGCGAAGACCCGCCCACGATGCTGGTCGACGAGGCCGACACCATCTTCGGCCCCAAAGCCGACGGCAACGAAGACCTCCGCGGCCTACTCAACGCCGGCCACCAACGCAACCGCCCAGCCAAGCGCTACGACGCCGCCGCCAACCGCGTCGAGTCCATCCCCACCTTCGCCATGGCCGCCCTCGCCGGCATCGGCACCATGCCCGACACCATCGAAGACCGCGCCGTCATCATCCGCATGCGCCGCCGCGCCCCCGGCGAAACCGTCGCACCCTTCCGCCACCGCCGCGACCGCCCCGCCCTGCGCGCCATCGCCCACCACCTCACCACCTGGCTCCGCACCGACCTCACCGAACTCGAGGCCGCACAGCCGGCCATGCCCGTCGAGGACCGCGCAGCCGACACCTGGGAACCACTCGTCATCGTCGCCGACCACGCCGGCCACCACTGGCCCAACCGAGCCCGAGCCGCCGTCCTCGCCCTCACCGCGGACGCTGACGAGAACAGCGAGCAGTCCATCCGCGTGCGGCTGCTCGCCGACTGCCACACCGCTTTTGACGACGACACCGCGCTGCCCACCAGCGAGCTGCTCACCCGCCTCAAACGAGACCTCGAAGCCCCATGGCTCACATACGGCGTCAACGGACTCACCGCTGCCAAGCTCGGCGCACTGCTACGCGAGTACGACATCCGCTCCGCCAACATCCGCTTCCTAGACGGCACCCAGGCCAAGGGCTACCAACGCACCCACTTCCAAGACGCCTGGATGCGCTACTGCCCCGCCATCACGACGGACCTCGACGCGGGGGAGACGTCCCAGCCGTCCCACGCGTCCCCACCCAGGCCAGCCCGGGACGCCTTCACCGTCTGGGACGGCACCAGCCGTCCCAACCCACCACCCCGCCAGCCGCCACGGGACGGACCAACCCGTCCCACCACAACCGACCGTCCCAGCTTGATCAGCACAGGGACGGCTGGGACGACCGGGACGACCACCCCACTGCGACAGATCACCGGAGGCGCGGCGTGACGACGACCAAGCGTGAGTTGCTGACGGTCGCGGCATTCTGCGCCGAACTGCAGATATCGCGATCGACGTTCTACGACTGGATCGCCAAGGGGCGAGCACCGCGGTGCCGGAAGCTCCCGAACGGGCAACTGCGGATCGACCGACACGATATCGACGAGTGGTTCGACTCCTGCGAGGTGACCGCAGCCTGATGTCGACCACCTACGACGCTCGCATTCACGAGATCCACAAGCGGTACGACAAAGGCTCGGCGAAACCGACGAGGTATGTCGTTCGATGGTCCGTGGCTCGCAAGAGGATGGAACGTGGGTTCAAGCTGTCGGCGCAAGCCGATAGCTTCCGGTCCGAGTTGATGACTGCGGCGCGGAGGGGTGAGCCGTTCGAGGTTGCTTCGGGCCTGCCCTTCTCGATGGTTCGCAGCGAACGAACGGACATGTCTTGGTTCGATCTCGTATCCGCCCACTGTGCAGTCCGTTGGGACGAACTGTCGCCAGGATCCCGGCGGAATCTCGTCCGTGACCTGTCGGACGTCACAATCGCACTTCTACCGATGCAACGTAGCCGGCCCCCCCGGGCCATCCTCAGTAAGGCGCTCCGCGTCGCGTTTCACCCGAAGACGAGTGCGAGCCAGATCGACGAATTCCGAGATGCAATCGCGTGGGTGAAGCGGCATGGCGGCACGGTTCGCGACGTTGAGGACGTAGATGTGTTCCGTCGGTTGATGGCGGCGCTCGACAAGAAGGAAGATGGCACACGTGCCGCGCCTGACACCGTCCGGTTGCGGCGAGCGGCACTCCAGGGAGCCATCGGCTACGCGATCGAGAAAGACTTGCTTGACACGAATCCTCTGAAGAAAATCAAGGTGCGGAAGAACCGAACCACGCTTCGGGAGGTCGATGCCGCAGCGGTGGTGAGTCCGATGCAAGCTCGCACCCTGCTGAATGCGGTTGGCGATGATGCACCGCGGTTGGTTGCGTTCTTCGGACTGATGTACTTCGCCGGCCTCCGACCGGAAGAAGCGGTGAACGTGCGCAAGTCGAACTTGTCCCTACCGACCGCGGGGTGGGATGAGGACCGGCAGCGATGGACGTTCCCGACCAATACGGACGGTGGGGGAGAGCTACGGCTCGCCAGGGCGGTTCCGGAGATCAGCGGACAGTGGACCGACTCCGGTGAGCGACACGAAGAGGCACCGCTCAAGGGACGGGGGGAGAAGGACACGCGGACGGTTCCGTGCTGGCCTGACCTCTCGATCCTGCTCCTTGATCACCTTCATCGATTCGGAACTGCGGCGGATGGCCGTCTGTTCTGGGGCGTGAGGTCGGGTGGCCGACTAGCCAGCTCCGTGTACGGAAGGGCCTGGGCCGACGCACGCGAGGCGGTGTTCGTCGAGGAGGTGCGCGACTCGCCATTGGGGAAGCGCCCGTACGACCTTCGGCACGCTTGCGTGTCCGGCTGGCTCGCGGCCGGCGTCGAGCCAACCCGAGTCGCCTATTGGGCCGGGCACAGTGTCGCCGTACTGATGAAGGTGTACGCGAAGTTCATCGACGGCGGCCAGGCGGTCGCGCTCCGACGGGTCGGCGAGTGGCTTGGACGAGGCTCAGGCTGCAACTAGTGGTGCGTCACGCAACTTTGGTTGGGTATTGGGTCCAGGTTCGGATGGGTGAGTCGGTGGCGAATCCGGTCTTGGGTTGGGCGCGTGTGTTGCGCCAGCGGATGTAGGCGTCGATCGCGGCGTTCTGCTCGCCGTGGCTGTGGTGGTCGGTGCCGTTGAGCGCGAAGTAGCGCAGGGCGGCGAACTCGGCCTCGATCCAGTTCAGCCAGGACCCGTAGGTCGGGAGGAACACCAACTCGACCTGGTGGTCAGCGCACCAGGCGCGGACGGTGGGGTGGCGGTGTGGGGAGAAGTTGTCGGCCACGACGTAGAGCTTCTCGCCGGGCCAGCGGGCGCGGAGTGTCTTGAGGAGGTCGAGGAACTCGCGGTGACGCTTGCGAGGACGGATGCGGTAGTAGATCTTGCCGGACGCGAGGTCCAGCGCGGCGAGCATGTGCATCACCCCGTGATGGCGGTTGTAGGTCGCTCGCTGCCGCTGCGGCTTCCCTCTCGGGCGCCAGGCCTTTCCTTTGCGGGGTTGGAGATTCAACGGGCCGAACTCGTCGACGCAGACCACCCGGCCGTCGGCGGGTGGCTGGTCGTAGAGGTCGAGGATGCGGTGCATCTTGGCGATGAAGTCCGGGTCCGTGGAGGCCTTCCAGGTCGTGGTGGTCTGCCACGACACTCCGCCGGCACGCAGGATCCGACGCAACGTCTCTCTCGACACCGCTGCGACCGTGCCGCGGTCGATCAGATGCGCCCGCAACTTGGTCAGCGACCAGGTGGAGAACGCGGTGATACCCCAATCAGCGGGGGACGTCCTGGCGATCAGACAGATCCGTTCCCGGACCCGCTCACCGATCGTCTTCGGGCGTCCCCCGTTCCATTTTGGGTCCAGCGCGTCGAACCCCCGCTCGTTGAACGCGTGGATCACATCCCGCACATAGTCGGCGCTGACCTGCAGCAACGAGGTGATATCCCGCACCGCCTGGCCCTGACCAGACATCATCACCACGATCGCGCGCCGCAACCTGACCGGATCCTTCGCGGTCCTGCTCACCCGCGCCAGCCGGCGACCTTCCTCCATCGACAGGGTCCGGACGAACACCTCGGGTCGACGAGCCACAACCACCTCCCACACTCGAACTGCGGGATCAGCCTGACCCACAACCACCAAGATCAATTACCGGGTCAACCTACTGAGACGAGCCACTAGTCAGACGAAATCCGCCGAGTCGGAGACTGGTCGGGACGGGTCTGAGCCAGAACAATCTAAGTGAGTGCAAGACGGCCCCAGCCGGACCAGCGAAAGACGAGACCTATCTCCCCGGACGTCGCACCTCATCGGGCTTGAAGTACGACACGTACAAGCCGCCAAGCAGCTTCCAGTCCGCAGCAGACGCGCGGCCGTCAGCATGGAGGTCGAGGCATTCGTCAACAGTCCAGTCCATGTAGCTCTCACAGAGGTAGGGCTCGGTCCATCGGCCACTGTCCCACGCGGCTTTTACTCCCTGGCGACGTTCCGACCGCGAGACACCAGTCCAGAACAGGTCACCGGGAAAGGACGCGGAAAAACTCGGAAAGTTCCGCGCTTGCGGCCACTCGCGCCACGCGTCGTTGAACGCGAACGTGAACTCCAACTTGGCACTCGTCACTGCCTCGACACCCTGCGCCAGTACCCCAAGTGCGAGTCCTTCGACCACGTGCTTGACTTGCTGGTCCTTGTTGGCCTTGGTTGTCATAGCAACCAAATGTAGTGGCGTCCGGGGGCCAGCGAACGGCGACACTCCAGGCTCACTCGCAGGGGAGATCGCGAGCCATGTGTTTGGGACGGCTGTCGCGCGGGCTGCTTCGGTCTCGATGGGTGGTTGCGGTGACGCGCTGCAGCTTGGCGGTCCGTGTAGCGCCCCCCTGTCCTCGGCCGATACCCAGGTCGAACGCCGCGACGACGAGTGGGCTTGATGTTTCCGTACCAGCCAGTGGACATGAATCTTGACAGACTGACCGGCAGAGAGCCGAACGACATAACGTCGGCATACCTCGCGGAAGTGAAGTTTGGCGTGCCCTACTTTCGGGGTACGGCGGCGCGTGCAATTGCCCCACAATGGCTGCAAAGAACCTCCGGACTGATTGTACCTGGCAACATGGGTGGACGACCCGCCCCGATAGATCAAATGTCGGTGTACTTCACAGCCGAGGAAGTATTCGGCGTTCCTATATCCGAAGATTTCGTATTTCTGCAGCTTCGTCATTCAACCGCTGAGCAAGTAATCTATTTCGCCGCACAGACTCTTGCAGAGTTCAGACGCCCAGGTCGTCGTAGGCAGGAAGCCGATCGTCATTTTGCCGAGCGATGGTTTGTAGGATCGGCACGTCAGCGCGTGCTGAATATGTTGCGTCAAGACAATCGGGCGCTCGTTGTGCCGCAAAGTCTGCTTGTCCTTGCGCAGCGCTCTCTTCGGGTCAGTGCGGATTGCCTGCTTCCTGGTGCTGAGGCGGCAAACCTCATTGCGGCGGCGATTGCAATCGGTGATCAGCTTGGCGCCGACCGAAACCAGGAAATCGAGAACTCAAGCGATGTCGTTGACAGCGTCCCTGGTCCATTGGGACGAGAGTTGGTGGCGAACCAACTCTTCAACGCAGACCCTGAAGATGTAAATCTGATCGCACGGTTCCATCGAACTTGGCTGACTCTACCGGGTGAACGCGCCGACGAGCCGCGAGTTGTCAACATCGCGGAGACTTACGAGCGTTCAGTTGGTATTCCGCTGTCAAATGTGCTTTCAGTAGGGCTCGGCTTGTGGGCGTCAACCATTCAAGGGAATCCAAGAGTGTTGCCCAGCTATTTCGACGCGCTAGATCTTCCTGCTGGAAGAGTAGGGGATGCATTGGACGTCATCTCCGCCACAATTGCGGACCTGCGCCAAGCGGTATGGGAAGAATTCAACACCCGTCCCTCAGATTGGTCGTTTAGTACATTCGAACGGTTTCCTATCGCGCAATTCTATGATGGATCACTTGTCGTGTTGGATATACATCTACTGGTTAGACGTCTATTCAGCTGGGTTCCGTTCTACGATATTGCAAATGGCGCGATCGGTGGCAGCCTTGTCAGGCGATGCGAACAAGCGCTGAGGTACTTGTCAGAGATCTATGTTACAGAAGTAGTCGAGAGCATCGTTGGCGCCACTTCGTTCGGGCGGCGCGCATACTTTGATAAGGAGCTTCGTCACGCTTATGGCGCTCAAGGTGTCAAGATAGCTGATGTTGCTATCGACTATGGGGGCGCCTGGGTGGTTGTCGAAATTACAACAACGAAGCTTAGGCGTGAATCGGTGGCCGGCATGTCAGACGAGTACCTAGCTAGAGACATCGACAAGTTGGTCGAAGAGGTGCGGCAGATCGATTCGACTATAAGGTCGTTGCGGCGAGATCGATCGCGTCTCACTGGGCGCACGGAGCGCTCGCAGGTCCACCAGTTCCATCCGGTCGTTGTAGTTACGGAGGGCTTTCCAGTTAACCCTGTAACGCTCACTGTGCTGCGCAATAGAGTGAAGACCGCGGATCTTTTGACAGGAAGCGACGTCACTCCGATCGAGGTTATAGATGTCGTTGAATTGGAGATGGTCGAGGGGCTTCAAGAAGAAGGTGGGCCGAGCCTGGCTGAGCTGCTAGACAAGAAGGCTCGTGCGGATCTGGCGCTATCCAGTTTTCGAGACTTCATTCTCGTTGAACTCGGATTGGCTCCAAGGCGTCCAAGTCGTGTTGACGAGTTGTTCCATGAGTTTGTCGAACTCATTGTGGGTGACGCATTTGGTGGCGTTGCTGACTAAGGTCATATGCGCGGTCCTGTTAGATTGAGCCGTTTTCATCCTGGTCTGGATGTGTTGGTGGGTAAGGGTGATCGGTCCCGCGCTGGCTGATCACTGGCGTGTCGGTGCCGCGAGTATGGCGAAGCCCTTGGTAGGACAGCAATCGACCAAGATCAACGTCCCTACGCAAGGGCTTCATATGCTGTTCTACCGTGCCGCGCTGCCGTTGTCACATCAGACCCTGACCTTCGTGTCCGGCCTGGTCCGGACCCATCGCCGACAGATCGGCTCGGCGTGGCGGGCGCTCAACCCGGGCCAGCAGGCCCTGCTGGTGTTGGTGTACCTGCGCAAGGGAGAGTCGTTCGCCGAGGTCGGCGCCGGGTTCGGGGTGTCGACCACGACCTGCTGGCGCTATGTCAACGAAACCGTTGAGTTGCTGGCAGCGCGTGCACCCAAGCTGCAGGTGGCGCTGCGGGAGGCGAAGCGGCAAGGTATGGCCTATGTGATCATCGACGGCACGCTGATCCCGATCGACCGGATCGCCGCGGACCGGCCGTTCTATTCCGGCAAGCACCAGATGCACGGCATGAACCTGCAGGTGATCGCCTCGTCGGACGGCACGATCCTGTGGGTGTCCGGGCAGTTGCCCGGCAGCACGCACGACACCGCCGCCGCTCGGATCTGGAACATCCTCGCCGCGCTGCGCGACGCCGGACTGATCGCGCTGGGCGACAAGGGCTATCACGGCTACGACCGGACCGGCGAACAGGTGATCACCCCGTACAAAGGCACGAACAAGCCGCAGTCCCAGAAGGACGCCAACCGCGCCCACGCCCGCCTACGCGGCCCCGGCGAACGCGCCAACGCCCAGCTCAAGACCTGGCGCATCCTGCGCAAACTCCGCTGCTGCCCCCGCCGCGCCGGCCGCCTGGCCAAGGCCATCCACGTGCTACAGAACTACGAGGTCACCGCCGGATGAAAAAGGCTCATTGTTCCTACGCCTCGTATCGTGCACGAAAGTTGCGACACTCCGAGTCTTTCGCACGAGACATCGCGTCGAGGATCGGGCTCGTGACCTCACCAGCAACGAGGGTGCCCCAAGTCTTCTCTGTCGCCTCGTCCGCACGCTTCAATCCGTCTGCAAACAGTAAAGGCGGAACAAGCAGGCCGATCAACGCAATCGGCGTCCAAGTGAAGCTAAGCAAAACGCAAAGTAGCGTCAGCGGCCAGAATATTGACATTCGCAGCTCTGCCTCGACTTTCAGTCGATCGATCTCTGCGTAGACCTCCGGGTAGCGCATCTGAATGCGGACCTCGACTGCTGCCTTCTCCTGCTTGACCTCACGTACGAACGACTGCTTTAGATACGATCGCAGCTCATAGCTCTCAGTGAACCCTGGGTGAGAGTCCAGAGTCGATGTCGAGTAGAAGGCCTCGAAACCATTTGGCGCGGTGCAGCCACCGTCGAACGACCGCATCACGGGCACGCGGCCATCAGCCGCCATCGAATCGAACTCGTTGTAGAGCCACCCATCTACCAATTCTGGTCGAGTCCTGGGGTCGTCGGCGAACCTGCTCCATATGATCCGCAGCCTGCCGCCTCGCTGACTGTTTCTCTGCCAGGCCTTCCACAGCCACCGGTGATGCCTTCTTAGTGGCTCCTGGTCGTCGTCAAGGCGCTCCGTGTGGCGCGTCAACCACGGTCGAACCCGTCGCATAAGCCACTCGACGGGTGAGGTGCGCACAACAAGCAGGCTGCCGATGAGGTAGATAACCAATGCGGCCGCGCCCAACCAGACACTCGGCGAAAGCTCTGCAAGACCGAACTCGTCGATGAAGTCCTTGGTGACCTTGCTCTCTGCGGCAGGCATACCTACGAGCAGCCAGATGCAGGCCGCCCACAGCAGTCCAGTGACGAGCGGCGTCCGGAACTCCCGAAGGCCAGGGAGCAGGGCTGAGAGCATATGCCCAGGTTATCGAACGCGCCCGACACTTCTGGGTGTCCATCACGTGCGATTGGTCTCGAGTGTTCAGCTCCTTCGCCCCGAGGTCTTCAAAGCGAAGGAACGCCGCCCCAGCGATGCCACAAGGCGCCGGCCGGATCCTAGCGCGCAACACCGATCACATCAGCAAACGGGCCAGTGAGACGCCGAAGGTAGCCGGTTCGAACGGCAGAGGACATCGGAGCACGCCTTCCGAGCAGAATCAGAATCTGTCGAGTTGGGGGCACACGAGGGGCAGAGCTCAGGCTGAACGACCCAAGTGGACCTGAAGACATACAGGTCAGCGCGTGTGTCGATCTTCATCGCGGGATGGCGCTGTAAATCTGTCGCGAAAGCTACGAAGGTTCGAACCCTTCACCCGCCACACTGGCTCGAACGGCCCGGTGACCAGCGAAACAGGTCACCGGGCCGTTCGCTTGCTGTCCGACTCTGTCCGGTCGAGACTGGCCGTATGCGGGTGTTTGTGGGCCATGTGTGGGCCACGTGTCTGTGCGGATGCGCGCAGCGTGAGAGTCCTCTGCGGACGGATCTCTCGTCCGAGCGGGCGAGCCTCGACCGGCTGAACCATCACCAAGATGGTTCAGCGTCATTGAGGGTGACTCCTGCGACATAGAGAGAGTGTGGGGAAGTGACACTGGACGTAGGTGTACTCGACTGTCACGCTGCGTCTTCGCAGGTCAGACGGGTGGAGTGACACTGTGACAGGTGTGACACCTGTGGCGGGTACCGAGGGTCTCTGTCACTGCCTACGCCTGCCTACCCCAACACGCTTTCCAATTCCGCTCCGGATCGTTCCGCGCTGTCCGTTCCGTCATCGCCGCACCCAAACTGAGATCCGACGTGCGGCCGGGTGCCGTGCAAGTCCGTGGACGTCCGCCGAAGTCGGCAGGGATCGTCACTCAGTTAGTCACTCGGGCCGAGCCCAACGTGCCGGATCATGGAATCTTCTGTGCGGGTATCTAGGTGCACCAACGTGCATTTCGTGTGTGCGGCATGGTGAGACGCGTGACCGAGCTTGACCCTTCCTTACAGTCTTCCCAATCCTCACAGCCCCCAACCAGCAGGCCAGCCCCTCCCGGGCAGGTCTCCGGCGAGGGCACGCCCGTACGGCCGACGTTGCGCCCGGTTCCCCGATGGGTCATCGCGGTGGGCATCCCAGTCATGGTGCTGGTCGCAGCCGGCGTGGTGTGGCTATTGCTCGGGATTGGCGCGGGCCGCGAACAGCTGGACGCCATCCGCACCGGCAGTGCCGTCGCGGTCGGTCTCGGCGGCATCATCGTGCTCTGGCTGGCCATCCGCCGCCAACGCTCCACCGAGCTGGACCTACTCCAGAAATACGAAGCCCATCAGCTGGCCGAACGCGTCGCCGAAGCAGGTGAACGAGACGCGACCGCGCGACGCATCACCGACCTGTACGCCAAGGCTGTGGACCAACTCGGCTCCGACCAGGCCCCGGTTCGACTCGGCGGCCTCTACGCACTCGAACGCCTTGCCCAAGACAACCCCGACCCACTACTACGACAAACCGTGATCAATGTGATCTGCGCCTACCTGCGCATGCCCACCCCTACACCACCACCCCGCACCGGCCAGCCGTTGGGCCGCCGCCGGCCGATACGGATCGGCAAACCTCTGCCCACCCTGCCCACGCTGACTGGTACCCCGCGGCGGCGCACACCATCCAACAGGAACGCGAGGTACGACTCACCGCAGAACGCATCCTCGAAAACCACCTCAAAATCGGTCCCGACCACAAGATTTCCGCCTTCTGGCCCGACATCGACCTTGACCTAACTGGCGCCACCCTGAGCTATCTCGACTTCTCCCAATGCCGGGTCCGAACCGCCCATTTCAACCACACGACCTTCGCCGGTGACACCCGATTCGACCACGCCGAGTTCACCGGTGAAGTCTGGTTCAACGATGCCGAGTTCACCGGTCTCGCCGAATTCGAGGGTGTCAAGTTCACCGAAAATGTCCATTTTCGCCATGCCGAGTTCGCCGGAGACGTCCTTTTCGAGGATACCAAGTTCGCCGGGTACGCCTGGTTCGACCGTGCCAAGTTCGCCGGGAACGCCTGGTTCGAAGATGCCAAGTTCACCAGGGCCGCCGGGTTCAGCGGTGTCGAGTTCACCGGTGCCGCCGAGTTCAGCCGTGCCAAGTTCACCAGGAACGCCGAGTTCAGCCGCGCCGAGTTCACCAGCAAGGCCCTTTTCGGCAGAGTCACGTTCGCCGGGCCCGTTCGGTTCGACTATGCCGCGTTCGTCGGGCCTGTGCGGTTCGACAATGCCAAGTTCTTCGCGTACCTGGATTTGTCGGCCGTTGCGCGGGCGGACGCTGTCTCAGCAATTCAGCGTATATGGCCTGATGGATGGCAGCAGACTGACGATCCCGTCCCGTCGCACGGGCGTCCAGGCACATGGGTCTCGCTCACCCGTGCGGCAGACCCAGCCACACAGGAGGATGCAACACTCGAAGGTGAGCGGTGACTACCCACGCCGGCAACCCGCCCCCTGCCACCCTCAAGGTCGGTTACATCGGTTACATGCCTGGTCAGAGGGAGCGCACGTCGGTTACCGGCTCGGTTACATCGGTTACGCGAGCCGAGCGGATGTTTCCCGCGGTCTCCCCCGCGGTTACGTCGGTTACCTGAGAGGCCGGGAGCCGACACGACCACGTCCTGCGCACCTCCTGTAGCGAACGCGGGCGACTTCAACGACCATGCAGCTATGACCAATGATCCGGCCGCCAATGCTGAGGAAAAAGCAGTTGCCAACTTAGAGAAATCGGGACCTTCGCCGAAGGACTCATGGAACGCTCCGCGAAGCCGCTCGGGTTCTCAATCCAGCCGGGTAGTTTGCTCGCGGAAGACGACTCATGCGCCGACCCGTACCACACGTCCCATGCCTTGAAGATTAGTATCACTTACGCTGCGGACCACCTGCACGGACTATGTGCACTGATACTTAATTCCGGGTATCTGCACCTCGCGACCCCTTCTCCGTCGCTCGCGCCGCTCTCAAATGCGCATCGGCCGCAATCTGGATTGCCAGTCCTCAGACTCGCGACGAGCGGGCCAGAAGGACACTACGGTGGAATATTAAGGACATCAAGGACGGTAACACCGCCGCTGAGTGAGCTGGCCTCCCGATTCCTACTTCTCTAGCAGAACGAAAAGAAGAAAATAGAAGCACTTGCTACCAAAGAATCCATCCCCTTCAAAGAAGTCAAGGATAGATACGCGAGTACGGAGGCAGTAACGGACGCCGAGAACTACCTAAAGAACCCCATTGGCGTTGTTCTGTCCCTGGCGACTAGCCTCTGGATTCGCCCACGGGCGCCGCTGGGCCGTGCTCGCCTTTTCCGACACGATGGAAAAGACGGCTACCGCAGATCCTAAAGTAATGAATTTGAAGGCGGAGAACGACTACGATCGGGTCCTATTCTTTGCGATGGCGGCAGCGCTTGCCATCCAGGGCGCGATTGCCCTGTATGAAGAACGTGGAGCTGCCCAAGAGCACCGCTAACCGAGGTCAGGGCTATGCAGACACGACCAGGCTCGCGACCGTCGTGCTGCGTGGCGGATCAGATGCGCTGGTAGGCGCTGAACGGTCCGTCGAGGGCCCCATGACGCCGCCGGCTGGGTAAGGATTACCGACCCCGTCGGGTGGTCGGCGTGCGTTGGGCCTGCCGGCATCGACTGAGACGTTCGGTGGTGCGCCACGCGGCCGCACCACCGAACGTCGTGACAGGCTGCGGCTAGTTGATCAACAGCCACAGGGTCGACTGGTAGGACGGGAGCTGACGGCTCTTCTCGCAGCGGTAGGCGTAGATGTAGGGCGACTGCACCAGGCGCTTCCCGTCGGTGATGCACTGAGCATGAGCCGCACCCGATACGGGATCGAAATAGACCGTGCTGGGTTCCCAGGTGGCCGCCGAGGCCGTCGTACCGGTTGCGAGCAGTGCCGTTCCTGCGGCAAAGGCCACCAGCGTGGCCCGCACAGACTTCTTCATCGGAGTCGGTTCTCCTTCCGTGATCGACCGGCTGAAGGTCGACACGTCATAGGCGACGAACGGAAGGAACATCGCACTTGCCGCTTTTCCGGCCGCTTTCCAACTGCATTTGCCCATGGTGCCGTTACCGTAGGTGAGCGGCCCGCATCCCCCTCGTCGCGCGGCGCGCTCGGGCCTATCCGGAGACCGCGCTGTGCCAAATGCGTGCCCAAGGTGGCCCTTGATCCGCTATAACGCCTGGTCAGAGCGGGTGCTGGGACAGGGCTGTAAATCTGTCGCGAAAGCTACGAAGGTTCGAACCCTTCACCCCGCCACCACCATGCTTGACCAGGCGAAACATGGCCTGATGAGATCAACGCCGTCACGGCGAGTTGATCTTTGGGTGCGAGTTGGCCCTTCAGGACTGGCTGCGTAGCTGCATGAGGCGCGCACAGGGCCCTGGGATAGTCCGGCCGATCGTTTCGTCAGGGTCGCCGGGTCGTTCATACGGCGTCGTCGACTGGGATTCGGGTTAGAAGGTCTGCTGCGGCGGGGAACGACTGGGATGGTAGGTAGATCCAGCCTGTGGCGGTGGTTTCCTTTACGTCCACCGTCACTGAGTGGTAGGTGCCGCGCCGGGTTGGGTTGCTGTGGCGTACCACCTCGGTGAAGAACCAGGACGACACGATCAACGCCAGCACGTCGTCGGACGCGGCGAGTGCTGCCTTGAGTGGAGGGGCGTTGACCAGCCGGAACGTCAGGTTGAGTGCGCCGGCGGCGAATCCGTAGTCGTCGTAGGCAATCTCGCCGGCGTGCAGGGCCATCCGCAGGCGGAAACACTCCTCGGGCAGGTGCGTCCGGTTGTGGTCGTCGATCGCGGTCGTCAACGCTTCGGGCAGGGTCTCCACGATGAGGCTCTTCGGTACCTTCGGCGGGATCAGGACCAGCACCCCATCACCGCGATCTTCGTGGTCGCACGCGGTCAGCGGGAAGCCGATCTCCTTGAGTGCGCGTCTCAGCGCCGAGTAGAGGCCGGCGCGAATGGCGAGGCGGTGGGGGTCGGTCCGCCGTTCGTCCCCGAAGCGCTCGACATCCACAACCAGGACGGTTCTGTGTACCGCTCGACAAGGTCGGGCCATTTGGTAAACCTCCGGGCTTGTCCCCGATCGGGTGTCCGAGACTCGGGTATATCTGAGTCGCCTTCTGGCCCCATGATGACGGCTGCTGGGAAGGCCGACAACGTCCGTAGTCGGAGGACGAACCTCCTGGTCAGGACGTTGCTTCAGTGTCGAGTGTGTGCGACTCTCGGGTGAGTGGACCCTAGGTGGCGCACCGATGCCGCCGCTTTTCATCGTGAGGTTGCCGTGGACTGGAATGGCGTCGACTGGAAATCGGTTCTCGGTGGAGATATCGCGCGCGCCAGTCTGGCCGACCCGCAGAACGATGACAAGGGTGTATTCACGGCAACGATGTTGTTCCTGGACGCGGCATTCCGGGAAGGCTGCGACCAGCAAAGCGGCCGTGGCGTGGCCCGCAAGAAAGGCATCGGCTGGGCGACGCTTTCCCGTGACGTCATCGTCGGGCGCGCCCGTGACCTCAAAAACGAGTTCGTCGCGGCGAAGGACCGCGACTCGGTGCACGTCGGTGAGGGCGCGTTCAAGGACCGCTGGCCGGAGATGCAGAAGTTCTTCGTCTGCCTCGCGAAGTTCGGCCTGTACGGCCCCAGGCGCCACCGTCGCGTGGATGTGGCGGCACAGAAGGTGCTGGCCGGGCTTTCGCGGGTGGTCGCTGGGGAAATCAGCAGCTTTCGGCTCTTCGACACCGCGGCAAGAATCGATCTGCGGCTTCGCGTGCTCAGGAGTCGGTATCGCATATTCCAGCTGTCCCTTCTCATGGACGCCAACTCCAGAAAGGCTGTCTGCGAGGCGCACGCGAAGTTCTTGACAGAAGACGCCGAGGAGTGGGTCCCGGTGTATGACGAGGTCACCAGGGTCCTCGGATTGAAGCCGCGCGGGGGCATGAGTTCGCGGGAACTGCACGGCATAATTTACGGTGTGGCCGAATCGCACGCTCTGCACGTCGCCAGCACCGACGACTATTCGCACCTGTACGCGTCCGACGGAACTCTGCTGCTGACGAAATGCATACTGTCACTACTGGGCGGCGCCTTCGATCCGGGCGACGGTCTCGATCTCGTCGAGGCAGCGGAGAGAATTGCGCGCCGGGCCGACTAGACCCAGGTCTGTCGGTGGGGCGCGCTAGCTTGTCCGGCGATGGGTATGAGACGGCTTTCGGCGGATCAGGTGTGCCGCGTTCGGGCGCGGGCGCAGGGGCTCGGCGGTGGGGCGAGCACGGTCGTCGGTGCGGTGCGGCGGGTTGTGGGGTTGCAGGCGCAGGATGTGCGGGCCTGCCGGCTCTCGGTGCGGGTGCGTTCGCGTGGGCTCACGGCCGACGACGTCGACCGGGCCTGTCGGGAGCGGGTGGTTGTTCGGACCTGGGCTATGCGCGGGACGTTGCACATGGTCGCGGCCGACGACTTTGCCTGGGTCAACGGGCTCTTCGGGCCCTACTTCGCCCGGCGGGGGGCGCCTCGGCGGCGGCAGCTCGGGCTGGACGACGGGCTTCTCGAGCGGGCCACTGCCGCTATCGAGGAGGTGGCCACGCAGCCGGTGAGCAGGGGTGAGCTTGTCGCGCGGCTGGCCGACCACGGCGTCGTGCTCGACGCCAGGAGTCAGGCGCCTGCGCACCTTGTCTCTTATGCCGCCAACACCGGGCAGCTTTGCCGCGGGCCCGAGACTGCCAAGGACGAGCCGACCTACGTGCTGGTCCGGCAGTGGCTCGGTGAGCAGCAGGCACCTACCGAGGAAGAGGCGCTGGCCACGCTGGCCGAGCGGTACCTGCTCGGCCACGGGCCGGCGACCGCCGAGGATCTCGCCGCCTGGTCGGGGCTGCCGGTCAGCCGGGCGCGGGCCGCGTTCGAGCTGATCGGCGACCGGGTCGAAAACGTCATCGCCGACGGAGTGGACGCCGTCGTGCTCGTGGGCACCGATGAGGAGCCGGCGGCGCCCACGCGACTTCTCGGGCACTTCGACGCCTACCTCCTCGGCTACCGGGGGCGTGATCTCGCCGTCCCCGTGGAGCATCGGAGCGCCGTTCAGGCTGGTGGCGGCTTCGTGATGCCCGTCGTCCTGAGTGGGGGGCGGGCCGTCGGGACGTGGCGGATGAAGTCCACAAAGGACTCAGTCGCCGTCGAGGTGGCGGGGTTCGGGGACGGGGAGTTGCCGGAGCTGCGTAACGAGGTAGTGGACCTCGGACGATTTCTCCGCAGGCAGGCCACGCTCGATCCACCGATGGGGTGACACCCGAATGCGTGTCCTGCCCGTGATGTCCTGTTAGCACCGTCGGAATTCGCGATCGAACAGGGTACAGTTACCCGACCGTGACATGCCCGATCGGGGGGCGTCGTCACACTGTGGAGTGAATTGACCTGGTGGTCGCCCTGGGGGCGGCCGAGGAGAGTGCATGCCTGAGACGGCACCGGAGCGCGCGCCCACGACGGACGCGCCCGCCGAGACGGACCCGTCCGTCGACCGCCGGTTCGGCGTCTTCTCCGTGGTCGTCCTCGTCGCCGGCGTCATCGCGGCGGCTCTCATGTCCTGGTGGCTGCCGCTGCACCCGAGCACCGGACAGCTCGGCGTCGGCCTGCTGCTGGTCCTCTCGTTCCTCGTGGTCGAGCAGCTCTCGGTCAACATCGACGTCCGCGGCGGCATCTCCTGGACCATCTCGTTCACCGAGATACCGCTGGCCATCGGCCTGTTCGTGGCGCCGTTCCAGGTCGTGCTGGCCGCGCACCTGATCGCGGGCGTCGGCACGCTGCTCGCCCGCCGCGTCCAGGACCGCGTCCTCTACAACACCGGCGTCGAGATCCTCGAGATCACCACCGCGTTCGCGGTGTTCACGGTGGCCGGCAACCTCCTGCAGGGCGCCGGCCCGCAATGGGTCGCCGCCTACCTCGGCGCGATCAGCGCCCCGATCACCAGCACGCTGCTCGCCCTCGCCGCGGTCCACGTCCTCGGCCGCCGCCTGCGCGTCGGCGCGGCCACCAAGCTCGTGTTCCGCACGCTGGTCCTCGGCCTGGTCAACGCCTCCGTCGGCGTCGTCGGCTACGAGGTCGCCACCAACGTCGACCACGGCCTGCCGCTCGTCCTCGCCACCCTCGGCGGCGTCTGGGCCCTCTACCTCGCCTACTCCGGCCTGCTGCGCGAGCAGCGCGACCTCGAGGCGTTGTCCGAGGTCAGCCTCATCGTCGCGCGCTCCGGCCGGCGCGCGGCCGCCCGCCCGGCCACCGGGTCGGACACCGCGATCCGCTCCGACGACTGGCTCGGCGTCGCCCAGCGGATCCGCGACCAGCTCGGCGCCGCGCGCGTCGTGCTGCGGCTGCGGTTCGACCCCCAGACCCCGATGCACACCGTGGTCGCCGGCGACGAGCTGCCCGCGGACATGGTCGACGTGGAGGCCGCCGGCGCCCGGGCCGACGCGCTGCTGCGCCTGCCCGGCTCGCACGTGCGCCACTTCCGCCGCCTCGACTCGCTGCCCGAGATCCGCCAGGCGCTCATCCAGCGCGACGCGCACGAGGCGCTGATCGTCCCGCTGCGCAGCGCCAGCCACCTGCTCGGCGTCGTCGAGGCGCACGACAAGCTGTCCCGCTGGCGCGGCTTCGGCCAGGCCGACCTGCGCATGATCGGCACCACCGCGAGCCACCTGGCCACCGCGCTGGACAACCGCCGCCTGCTCGCGACCCTGCGCCACGACGCCTACCACGACCCGCTGACCGGCCTGCACAACCGGCCCGGCTTCCGCCAGCTCGCCACCGAGCTGCTGGCCAGCAACCCCGGCTCGGTCATGCTCCGCGTCGACCTCGAGGTCCAGCCCGCGATCAGCGACGCGCTCGGCTACGCGTGGAGCGACCGGATCACGATCGCCGCCGGGCGGCGGCTGCGCGACGCGCTCGGCGGGGACACCCCGCTGGCCCGGCTCGAGGGCGGCGCGTTCGCCGCGCTGCTCGTCGACGCCGACTTCGAGCGCGCGCAGGAGGTCGCCGAGAAGCTCGTCGCGAGCCTGGCCGCGCCGTACCCGGTCGACCGGCTGACCGTCGAGGCCGGGGTGGTCGTCGGCTACTCCTCGTCCGCGATGGCCGACGGCGTGATGTTCTCCGACGCCGCCGGCGGGCGCGAGGGCGCGCTGACCGAGCTGGACGTCGACGAGCTGCTCAAGCGCGCCGACGTGGCGCTGCGCGCGGCCCGGTCCAGCGGCGAGAAGGTCCGCGCGTACATGCCGAGCATGGGCCAGATCTTCCTGCGCCGCTTCCAGCTGGTCACCCAGTTCCGCCAGGCGCTGGAGACCGGCCAGGTCAGCGTGCACTACCAGCCGAAGGTCGCCCTGCCGCGCCGCGAGGTGCTCGGCGTCGAGGCGCTGGTGCGCTGGCGCCACCCCGAGTTCGGCGCGCTGAACCCCGACGAGTTCGTGCCGGCCGTCGAGGCCGCGGGCCTGGTCGACGCGCTCACCGAGTTCGTGCTGGACAAGGCGCTGATCCGGGTCCGCAAGTGGCTGGACCGGCGGCTGCGCATCGGCGTCGCGGTCAACCTGTCCGTGCGCAGCCTCGCCGACACCGAGTTCCCGAACCGGGTGTCGGCCGCGCTCGAGCGCCACGGCGTGCCACCGGAGCTGCTGACGCTCGAGCTCACCGAGTCCGGCGTGATGGCCGACCCGCAGCGGGCGCTGCCGGTGCTCCGTGCGCTGCACAGCCTGGGCGTCGTGCTGGCGGTCGACGACTTCGGCACCGGCTACTCCTCGCTCGCCTACCTGCGCCAGCTGCCGGTGGACGAGGTGAAGATCGACAAGAGCTTCGTGTTCGGCATGGGCAGCGACCTGGGCGACCTCGCGGTGGTCCGGTCGATCGTCGAGCTCGGTCACTCGCTGGGCCTGATCGTGGTGGCCGAGGGCGTCGAGGAGGACGCCGCGCGCGACCAGCTGGCCGCGATGGGCTGCGACGTCGCGCAGGGCTACCTGATCTCGCGCCCGCTGTCGGAGGAGCGGCTGGAGGCGTGGCTGCAGGCCCGCACCTCGCAGACGAAGAACCTGCGCGACGAGATGGTCCTGACCCTGCTCGGTTAGAGCTCCTCGGCGGGCGGGAACGGGTCGAACTCGTCGTCCTCTTCGATGGCGATGCGCGCCGCCTCGCCGTTCTCCTCGATCATCCGGGTCAGATGGCCCTGCAACAGCACGGAGTTCGGTGACTCGCCGGAGAAGATCGCGGGCCAGCTGTCCTCCCCGGCGTCGACGCGGCGGGCCAGCTCCTGCATGTCGAAGCCGAGGTCGCCGCTCTCGGCCGCCTCCTGGAGCTCGCGCAGCTCGGCCGGGGTCGGCTGGTTGTCGCGCTCGAAGCGGGCCAGGTCGACCCTGGCCTGCGCGATGACGCTCTCGAGCTCGGCGGTGGCCGCGCGGAACTCGTCCTCGAGGGAGGCGAAGTCGCTGGTCACGCCGGCACCTCCGCAGACGCGGCCGGCGGCAGGGACTCCGCGCTGAACGTGGCCACGGTGGCGATGATGAGCGCCTTGACCATGTTGAGCGCGTTCCAGAAGACCATGATCACCTTGCGTGCGCTGTTGATCATGGTGATCGCCTCCTTCACGGTCTGGATCAGCTTCCACTGCCCGTAGCCGGGGATCGCCGCGTTGGACAGCGCCGCGGAGACCAGGCTGATCACGGTCTTGATGATGTCGACGACGACCTGGGCCATCTTGACCGCCTGGTCGATCGTGTCGTGCAGGTGGCCCGCGATCTGGCGCATCGCCGAGCTCTGGCCGCCGAGGCAGGTGCTCCACTTGTCCATGTGTCCCGCGGACGCGGTGGACGCCTCGCCGGTCCAGGTCTTGACGATCGCCGCGCGGCCGGAGTCGAGGTTGGCGTCCACGGCGTCCACGCAGTCGGCGATGTGCTGCCACGCGGATACCTGGCGCGCCGCCTTGGCGACGTCGCCGGCGATCCACTTGGTGACGTACTCGCGCGGGTCCGGGCCGCCGACCCAGACCACGAGGTCGCAGACCTTGTCGAGGATCCAGCCGAAGGACACCTCGGGCAGCGCGGCGCCGTCGTCGGTGGCCGGGGTCAGCTTCGCCGCGGCCGGGGCGAGGTCGTCGAAGCCGTTCGCGACGCCGTCGTCGGTGATGTCGCCGGTCTCCCCGCCGGGCAGCTCGGTGAACCGGCTCTTGGACTTCTCGTCCGCGGACCGGTAGGTGTCCGCGGACGCGCCGAGCGCGGAGCCGGCCTTGCCGAGGCCGGTGCCGTCGGCGGCGAGGACGGTGTGGAACGCGGTGAGGAGCCCCGCGTAGTCGCTGGTGATCAGCTCCATGATCTTGCCGAAGTTCGCGTCGGCCACGTTGCTCGTGGCGTAGTCGTGGGCGGCGCCCAGGTCGCCCGACGCGCGGCCCACCTGTCCCGCCCAGCCGCGAAGATCACTGATCTCGACAGTCACGTCTGCCATGCCGCTCCCCGGTCCGACGGTCGCCCGACGGCCGGACGACGACGTCGCGCAGCATGGCACGGCCGGTGACCGTGCGCCGCCGGAACGCGTGATCCGGTGCGCGATCGATCAGCGCCAGCTCAGTGCGTCATCCAGAAGCCGACCATCAGCGCGATCTGGACCACGAAAACGCCGAGGATCACCGCCCACTGCCGGCCGAAGGACCAGTGCCGGGCCACCGCCACGAGAACGAGCACCGTGCCGGCCACGCCGGCGACCACGCAGCCGGCCGCCCATGCCACGTCGCCGGAGGTCGCGCCGATCACCGCGGCGATGACGCAGAACAGCACCGCGCCCGTGATCATGGCCTCGCGCAGGAAGCCCTCGGCGAGGGCGACCAGCGCGGACGGGACGAACCGGGTCCACGCGCCGCGGCGTTCGGCCCCCGGTTCGGCACGGTCGACGGCGTCCGCGTCGCGGTGGGCGGCGCGGAAGAAGGGACCGTCCTCGGGGGTCGGTTCGCGTCCGGGCATGGGTCCACCCTAGGGCGGTATCCCGATTTCGTGGCCGCCGCGGCCCCGTGTACAGTCAGCACGGCTCACGCAGAGAGAGCACGCCCCAATAGCTCAGTCGGCAGAGCGTCTCCATGGTAAGGAGAAGGTCTACGGTTCGATTCCGTATTGGGGCTCGCGAATACACTTGGGGGTGCAAGTCCCCTCCAGGGACCTGGCGGTGTAGCTCAGTCGGTAGAGCAAGCGGCTCATAATCGCTGTGTCGCCGGTTCAAGTCCGGCCACCGCTACGCGGGTTAGATGAGAGAGAGGCAAGGCCGTGGCTGCCAGCGACGTGCGACCGAAGATCACGTTGGCGTGCGAGGAGTGCAAGCACCGCAACTACATCACCAAGAAGAACCGGCGCAACGACCCGGATCGCTTGGCGATGAAGAAGTTCTGCCCGAACTGTGGCAAGCACCGCGTGCACAAGGAAACGCGCTAGGTGCCGCTGGACCCGTCCTACGTCGGGCACGGCTACCCGCGTTCGGAGCCTTATCAGATCGGCCGGGAGAAGATCCGGGAGTTCGCGGACGCCATTGGTGATCCGCAGCCGATGTACCGGGATGTCGAGGCCGCGAAAGCGGCCGGGCATCCCGATGTGATCGCTCCGCCGACCTTCGTGATGGTGCTGTTCAACCAGTACGCACTCGAGGCCGTCGTGCGCGATCCCGGGCTCGGTCTGGACTACGACCGCATGGTCCACGGCGACATGTCGTTCAGCTACACCCGGCCCGTCCAGGCCGGTGACCGGCTGATCGTCAGCACGTACATCGACGAGATCATGTCCCGCGCCGGCAACGACTTCCTGATCCTGCGCGCGGACATCGACACCGTGGACGGCGAGCGGGTCGTCACCGCGCGCGCCCAGCTCGTGGTCCGGGGGGCGTGATGGCCGAGAACCCGCCGGAGATCACCACGGGTGCCGAGCTGCCGCCGCTGGAGCTGCGCGTGCGCCGCGCGGACCTGGTCCGCTACGCCGGCGCGTCGCTCGACTTCAACCCGATCCACTGGAACGACCGGGTGGCCGGCGAGGTCGGGCTGCCGGGCGTGATCGCGCACGGCATGTACACGATGGCCATCGCGGGCCGGCTGGTCACCGACTGGCTCGGCGACCCGGGCCGGCTCGTGGAGTACAGCGCCCGGTTCATCCGCCCGGTGATCGTCCCCGACGACGCCGACGGCGCGCTGGTCGAGCTGACCGGCAAGGTGCGCGACGTCCGCGAGGACGGCACCGCGCGCGTCGACATCACCGCGAGGTTCGACGGCAAGGCCGTGCTGGGCAAGGCCATCGCCATCGTCCGAACCTGAGGCCGTACCCGGACCTGACCGGCCGGGTCCTCAGGCGCGGGTGCCGAACCTCGCCCGGGCCGTCTCGACGTCGAGGCCGTGCAGCCGCAGCAGGTTCTCGCCGAGGATCTTGCGTTTCGCCGTGTCGGTCAGCTGCGGGTAGCCGTACCCGTCGCACAGGTCCTGCGGGATCTGGAAGTCCATGAACGCGCGCAGCGCCCACTGCGGATGGAAGATCGGCGCCTCGCTGCCGTACACGATCTTGTCCTCACCGCACCAGAAGAGCAGCTTGCCGAGGATCTCGGCGAACATCCGCGGCGCGCGGACCAGGAAGTTGATCGTCGCCGCGAGCGAGGCGTACAGGTTCGGGTAGCGGATCAGCTGCCAGCACGTCTCGTCGATGAACGGCAGCCCGACGTGGTAGATCACGAAGTTGATGTCCGGGAAGTTCGCCGCCGCCCCGTCCATGTCCCAGGTCTGCGTGTGCTCGATCGGCTGCGGCCCGAGCGGCACGCCCTTGTGCACGCCGATCAGGTTCACGCCCAGCTCCTGGGCCTTCTCGAAGATCGGGAACGCGATCTGCGGGTCGTCCATCCGCCACGGGAACGGCGTCCCGTAGTCGTAGCGCACGTTGTAGAACTTGAACGCCTTCGCGCCGAACTCGCCGACCTGGCGCTCCATCAGGTCGAGCGCCCGGCGGCCCTCGAGCGGGTTGACCGAGCCCCACAGGATCGTCCGGTCCGGGTCGCGCTGCGCCAGCTCCGCGCACTCCTCCCACGGCGAGAGGCCGTCGGCGAACAGGTCGGTCAGCGGCAGCGGCATGGCCACCAGCATGTCCGTGTCGGACTCGTCGTAGACCATCCGCCGGATGTCCTCGATCGTCCACTTGCGCAGGAACTGCTCGGCGGACAGGTGCTCGGCGTCGTCGGGGGTGAGCGTGGCGTGGAAGGCGTAGAGGTGGTTCGCGAACATCTCGCCCGGCTTGCCGAAGGCGTTCTTCGACTCGAAGTTGAACGGGTGCGCCACGCCGTCGAACACGAACGCGTCGTCGATCATGTCGTGACTCCCTTGCCGGCCAGGTAGGCCGCTCGATCGGGCACGGCCGCCGGGTCGGGGAGGAAGCGCAGCTTGGCGCGTGCGCCGGCCGAGAGCCGGTCGGTCGTCCACGCCTCGTCCCACACGACCTCCACCTCGGCGCTCTCGATGTCCGGCAGCGCCTCGACCCGCTCCCGGACGTCGGTGAGCACCCGGGCGGCGAACGGACACCAGCCGGACGTCAGCAGCAGCTCCACCCGGGCGTGCCCGCCGGAGACGGACACCGTGTGGAGCAGGCCCATGTCCACGACGGAGATGCCCTTCTCCTGGCAGCACGGGTCGTACACGTCGGCGAGTGCGTCGATGAACCGCTGCGGGATGTCGGCCATGCTTCGAGGCTGACAGCGGGTTCGGCCCGGCGAAAGCCGTAAGATTTCAGATGGCGAACGCTGCGGGACGGTGACGTATGCATGACCAGTCGTCCGAGCCATCGGATCTCATCCGGTCGGTGTCGCGGGCCTTCCGGATCCTGGAGGAGGTCGGGGCGAGCGCCGGGCCGCTCACGGTGAAGGCGATCGCCCGCCGCTGCGGGCTGAACCTGTCGACGGCCTATCACCTGGTGCGCACCCTGACCTACGAGGGCTACCTCGTCCGCGACCGTGCGGGGCTCTACGTGCTCGGCTCGTCGGTGGCCCGCCGGTTCCACGACCTGCAGGCGTCGTTCGACCAGCCACCCGAGGTCCACGAGGTGCTGGCGCACCTGTCGGTGATGACCCACCGCACGGCCTACCTCGGCCGCTTCGTCTCCGGGCGGATCCTGATCACCGACCTCGTCGAGGGGGCGGAGTCGCCGTACCTGGAGGACCTGGAGGTCGGGCTGAACGTGGCCGCGCACGCGACGGTGGTCGGCAAGGTGCTGCTCGCGTCCCTGCCCCGGGCGCGGCGCGCGGCCTACCTCGCCGAGCAGGGGATGCGGCGGTTCACCTCGCGCACCGTGATCGACTCCGACTCGCTGGAGGCCGAGCTTGCCGCGGTCGGTGCGGGCCGCCCGGTGCTCGAGCACGGCCAGTTCCGCGACGGCGTCTCCTGCGTGGGCGCGCTGGTGCGCCGGGCCGCGGCCGACCCGTGGGCGGTGGTGGCCTCGACGCGCGCGGACGAGGTGCCGGCGGAGGTCGTCTGGCACACGATGCGCGCGGCCGAGGACCTCGCGCCGGCGCGGTAGCTACTTCGCTTCGCGCAGCAGGTCGCCCATGCGGGTGACGCCGGTGGCGAGGTCGTCGTCGCTCAGCGCGTAGGACAGCCGGAAGTAGCCCGGCGTGCCGAAGGCCTCGCCCGGTACGACCGCGACCTCCGCGTGCTCCAGCACCAGCGCGGCGAGCTCGACGCTCGTGGCCGCCACGGAACCGCGGATCTCCTTGCCCAGCAGCGACCGCACGGACGGGTACGCGTAGAACGCGCCCTGCGGGGTCGGCACCTCGACGCCCGGGATCTCCGACAGCAGCTTCACGATCGTGCGCCGTCGGCGGTCGAACGCCTCGCGCATCTCGTGCGCCGCGTCCAGCGGGCCGGACACCGCGGCGAGCGCGGCGCACTGCGACACGTTCGCCACGTTCGACGACAGGTGCGACTGCAGGTTCGTGGCGGCCTTGGTGACGTCGACCGGGCTGATCATCCAGCCCACCCGCCAGCCGGTCATCGCGTAGGTCTTCGCCACGCCGTTGAGCACGACGCAGGTCTCGGCCAGCTCCGGCACCACGACCGGCATCGACGGGGCGGTCACGCCGTCGTAGGTGAGGTGCTCGTAGATCTCGTCGGTGACCACCCAGATGCCGTGCTCGACGGCCCAGCGGCCGATCGCCTCGACCTGCTCGGGCGGGTAGACCGCGCCGGTCGGGTTGGACGGCGAGCAGAACAGCAGGGCCTTCGTCCGCGGCGTGCAGGCGGCCTCCAGCTGCTCGACGGTGGCGAGGTAGCCGCTGAACTCGTCGGTCAGCACCGGCACCACGACGCCGCCGGCCAGGCCGATCGACTCGGGGTAGGTGGTCCAGTACGGCGCGGGCAGCAGCACCTCGTCGCCGGGGTCGATGATCGTGGCGAACGTCTGGTAGACGGCCTGCTTGCCGCCGTTGGTGACCAGCACCTGGCTCGCGGTGACCTCGTAGCCGCTGTCCCGCCGGGTCTTCGCCGCGACCGCCTCGCGCAGCTCGGGCAGGCCGGCCGAGGGCGTGTAGCGGTGGTTGCGCGGCACGCGGGCGGCCTCGATGGCCGCCTCGACGATCGCCGGGGGAGTGGGGAAGTCCGGCTCGCCGGCACCGAAGCCGATCACGGGCCGGCCGGCCGCCTTGAGCGCCTTGGCCTTCGCGTCCACGGCGAGCGTTGCGGACTCGGCGATGCCACCGATCCGGGCGGAGACGCGGCGCGGTCTGGGGACGGAGCTGTCAGCCATGTATCGAATCGTCGCAGATGGGCCAATCGGATTAACAGTCGGCTGGTCCGTGTTGTAGTGGTGGTGCTTAGCCGGGCGCGGTTGCGGACCGTCTTCGAGCTTGTCGTACACTCTTGAACTTGGAAGTTGACGACCTCACCCCACGAAGGACAGTGGGGTGGGTTGAATGCGTCCACGACCGTGTGGCCGAGCGATCGGTCGCGCGAAGGGGTGTAGCTCAACTGGCAGAGCAGCGGTCTCCAAAACCGCAGGTTGCAGGTTCAAGTCCTGTCACCCCTGCGTCAGACGCAAGGTGCGGACCCATCGAGCGGAGGAACTGGCGTGGTTGACGACCGGGACAAGGAACGGGACAAGGGAGCGGAGCGCCCTTCTCGTCCGGTCACCGCCGCGGCGCGGCGTGAGCGCCGTGCTTCCGCTCGCCCTGCCGCGCGGAAGGACACGGCGCCGGCCGACGACAAGTCGGCGGCGAAGCCGGGCGGCAAGGCCGACAAGAGCGTTGAGAAGGCCAAGGCCCGCGGCAAGGGCAAGGACACCGAGAGCAAGTCCGCCGCGCGAGGCGAGCACAAGGGCCGGCCCACGCCGTCCCGGGACCGCAAGGAGTCCCGTCCGGGACTGATCTCGCGGATGTTCCGCTTCCTGCGCGAGGTGGTGGCCGAGCTCCGCAAGGTCATCTGGCCGACACGCAAGCAGATGATCACGTACACGGCGGTCGTGTTGGTCTTCGTGGCCTTCATGGTGGCCTTGATCGCGTTGCTGGACATCGCACTCTCCAAGGGCGTGTCCGCCCTGTTCGGCTGAGCTGCGCTCACGCGGGCGCGCCAGCAGAGTGGACAGGGCACGTGATCGATGAAGGGAAGCGAGACCGAACAGTGAGCTCCGATAACGGCGCTGCTGGCAGCCAGGAGCTGACCAGCTTCAGCGGCGGTGTGGACCAGGTCGACGAGGAGCGAGTCGTCGAGTCCACCGAGCCCGCGGCCGACACCGAGATCGCGGACGACGCCGAGATCGACGGCGCCGACTCCGCGGCCGACGACTCCGCCGACGACGCCGACTCCGAAGACGACGCCGACGACGCGACCGACACCACGGACGACTCCGACGACGCCGATGACGCCGACGAGGCGGTCGACGGCGAGACGGACGAGGACGACGCCGAGGCCGTCGACGGCGAGGCCGAGGGTGAGCCCGAGGAGGCCGACCCGGTGGCCGAGATGCGCGACGCGCTGCGTCGCGCGCCCGGCGACTGGTACGTCGTGCACTCCTACGCCGGCTACGAGAACAAGGTCAAGACCAACCTCGAGACCCGAATCCAGACCCTGGACATGGAGGACTACATCTTCCAGGTCGAGGTGCCGACGGAGGAGGTCACCGAGATCAAGAACGGGCAGCGCAAGCAGGTCCAGCGCAAGGTGCTGCCCGGCTACATCCTCGTGCGGATGGACCTCAACGACCCGTCGTGGTCCGCGGTGCGCAACACCCCGGGCGTCACGGGCTTCGTCGGCGCGACGTCGAAGCCGTCGCCGCTGACCATCGACGAGGTGCTCAAGTTCCTCCTCCCGCAGGTGGAGGAGGCCAAGCCGGCACCGGCAGGCAAGGGGACGTCGGCCACGCCGGCCAAGGGCCCGGTCGTCGAGGTGGACTTCGAGGTCGGCGAGTCGGTCACCGTCATGGACGGCCCGTTCGCCACGCTGCCCGCCACGATCAGCGAGGTCAACGCCGACGGGCAGAAGCTGAAGGTACTGGTGTCGATCTTCGGCCGGGAGACTCCGGTCGAGCTGTCGTTCAGCCAGGTCTCCAAGATCTGAACGATTGACGAGAATTCGAAGCAGGGAAAGAAATGCCACCCAAGAAGAAGAAGCTGTCCGCGATCATCAAGCTGCAGATCACGGCCGGCATGGCCAACCCGGCGCCCCCCGTGGGCCCGGCGCTGGGTCAGCACGGCGTCAACATCATGGATTTCTGCAAGCAGTACAACGCCGCGACCGAGTCGCAGCGCGGCAACGTGGTGCCGGTCGAGATCTCCGTGTACGAGGACCGCTCGTTCGACTTCAAGCTCAAGACCCCGCCGGCGGCGAAGCTGCTGCTCAAGGCCGCGGGCGTGGACAAGGGCAGCGGCGAGCCGCACCGCCTCAAGGTCGCCAAGGTGACCTGGGACCAGGTGCGTGAGATCGCCGAGCAGAAGAAGAGCGACCTCAACGCCAACGACATCGACCAGGCCGCCAAGATCATCGCGGGTACCGCCCGCTCGATGGGCATCACGGTCGTATAAGACCGTTCGAACGCGTGGGAGAGCCAAGCGCGGCTCGTAACCACTGACTGTCAAAGGAACAGATATGACAAAGCGCAGCAAGGCCTACCGCCAGGCCGCCGAGCTGATCGACCGCGAGCGGCTGTACTCGCCGCTCGAGGCCGCGAAGCTCGCCAAGGAGACCTCCAAGGTGAAGCTGGACGCGACCGTCGAGGTGGCGATCCGGCTGGGTGTCGACCCCCGCAAGGCCGACCAGATGGTGCGCGGCACGGTGAACCTGCCGCACGGCACCGGCAAGACCGCGCGCGTGATCGTGTTCGCCACCGGTGACAAGGCCAACGAGGCCGTCGCCGCGGGTGCGGACGAGGTCGGCGCCGAGGACCTGATCGAGCGCATCCAGGGTGGCTGGCTCGACTTCGACGCGGCGATCGCGACCCCCGACCAGATGGCGAAGGTCGGCCGCATCGCCCGCATCCTCGGCCCCCGCGGCCTGATGCCGAACCCGAAGACCGGCACCGTGACCCCGGACGTCACCAAGGCCGTCGCCGACATCAAGGGCGGCAAGATCAACTTCCGGGTGGACAAGCAGTCCAACCTGCACCTGGTGATCGGCAAGGCGTCCTTCGACGCAGGAGAAGCTGGTCGAGAACTACGCCGCCGCGCTGGACGAGGTCCTGCGGGCCAAGCCGTCCGCCGCGAAGGGCCGCTACCTGAAGAAGGTCACCTTCTCGACGACGATGGGCCCCGGCATCCCGGTCGACCCGGCCCGCACCCGCAACCTGCTGGCCGACGAGCAGGCATAGCCGGACCCGGTACACGAAGGCGGCGGCCCCGAGGAATCCTCGGGGCCGCCGCCTTTCACGTTGTGGGTTGGGCATGAGCGTCAGACACAAAGAGCGGCGCCCCCGAGGTTTCCTCGGGGGCGCCGCTTTTCTCTCCCTGTGGGTGTGGCTGATCAGCCGCCGATCGTGGCGCCCGTCGCTGCCAGCGCGGTGGTCACCGGCTGGAAGAACGTCTCGCCGCCGTTCGTGCAGTCGCCGCTGCCGCCGGAGGTCAGGCCGATCGCCAGGCCGTCCTCGGTGAACAGCGAGCCGCCGCTGTCGCCCGGCTCGGCGCAGACGTCGGTCTGGATCAGACCGGTGACGGTGCCCTCGGGGTAGGTCACGGTGGCGTTGAGGCCGGTGACCGTGCCGTCGTGCAGACCCGTCGTGCTGCCCATGCGGAAGACCTGCTGGCCCTCCTGGGCCTCGCCCGCACCGGTGATCTCGACCTCTGCGTCGCCGGTGTTGACCGTGCTCGGCGCCTCGGTCGCCGGGTCGTCGTAGGTGACCAGCGAGAAGTCACCGTCGCCCGGGAACGTCGCCTCCGTGACGGTGGCGACGGGCGCCCCGCCCTCGGTGTCCGACCACTGCGTCGAACGCGACGCCGCAGTGGCCCGCGGTCAGGAACGCCGGAGCACCGTCCGCCGTCGTGACGTTGAAGCCCAGCGAGCAGCGGGCGCCGTCGGCGAAGATGGCGTCACCGCCCGCGGCGAACAGCTGGAACTCGCCGGACGTCCGCTCGAGCTTCGCGACGTTGCCGCCCATGGAGTCCACAGTGGACTGCAGCTTGTTCCATTCCTGCGAGTCGATCGTGCTGTCGGCGAGAACCTCGATCTGGTTCGTCTCCGGGTTGACCGACCAGGCGGTGCCCGGCATCCGGGCCTCGTCCCACAGCATCGCGGTGCCGTCCTTGACGGACATCACCTGCGGTGCGGCGTTCTCCTCCGAGGCGTACGCCTGCGGCAGGGTGACCGCGAGTGCGGCCACGGCGATGACGCCTGCTCCGGCGATCAACGCCTTCTTCTTCGATACCCCTCGGTGTTTCGCGCGCAACTCTCCCCGACCTCCTTGGCTTGGCATTCGTACGAATGGGGCCACTACTAGATACGGCGATGTTGTGCACCGGTTCACGATCGGGTGAAGTGAGTCAATTTCGACCCCCGTCGATCGGCGGGGGAGTGCGGCGATCGGATGGCGTCTGACCTGCGGTGATGTCGAGATCGACGCGCGTCGTGATCTCCCCGAGATCGAGTTACCGGCCGGTAACGCGACGTCGTCGAATTACCGACTTTCGTCGGGTGGCGCAATTCGGCGCTGAGCTGCGGTTCAGCTCGTGGGCGGCGCACTGGGCATGCCGGCGCAGTTCGGCGGCTCGGTGTCGTGGCGGGTGACGATCCACTGGCCGCCGCCCGGTCGACCGCGGGATCTTGCTCACGGTCAGCAGGCCGAGGCGCGGGCCGCCGGTCACGTCCAGGCGCACGAGCTGACCGGGACCGTGTCGCTCGTCGGGTTGGTGTTCACCGACGACGGGAAGCCGGGGTTCGCGTACTCGGACTTCTTGCCCGGGCGTCACCTTGCGCGTTGAGCGCCGTGACGATGTCCTCGCACGAGCCGCCCAGGTCGGCGAAGTGGTCGGCGAACTCGGCGCGCGCCTCCTCGGTGAAGCGGCCGCAGGCGCTCGTCGCGTCGTCCTGGGCGATGTCGTCGTAGATCTTCTGCACGGCGTTGCGCGGGTCGGTCTCGTAGATCAGGTTCGTCTCCGCCTTCTTCCCGCCGACCACGTGCGGGGGTCCCGGCGACTCGGGCGGGCCGCTGCCCGGCAGCTTGTTGATCAGCCAGTAGCCCGGCCGCGACCAGCAGCAGCGCCACGAGCGCCAGCGTGACCAGCTTGCCGCCGACCGTGCGCAGCGCCCGCTTCCACAACGGCGGCCTGCGGCGGTGGCGGCGGGGCCCCACGGCTGGAGGAAGCCCGGCGGGCGGCGGTGTCGCCCTGCGGGAAGCCCTGCGTCCTTCTGCTGGCGCATCAGCTCCTGGAACTGCTGGAACTGCTGGAACTGGCGCACCGCCTCGGGATCGATCGGCCGGCGGCGGGCGTGAGCCGGCTCGGCCGGTGGCCGGACCGACAGCTCGCCGCCGGGCTGCGCCGGCAGCCCGGACGGGCGGCGTGCGCTGCTCGTCGTCCGGGCGCGCGCCGGGCGGCGGGTGCTCGTTGTCGGCCACGCGCTCCATCATGCCGTGCTCGCCCGGCCGCGGAAGGTGCGGATGCGGCGGAGGTCGTCGGGGGAGCCGATGCGGAGTCGCCGCCGGTGACCCCGTATCTCTTGTCGACGGTTCTACCGAAGACCGCTGGTCTCCGTCCTGGCACAGTTCTGGCAACAGGAACGGACGAAGGCCCCGCGACACCGCGGGCGGCCCGCGCAGGAGAACGAGGTTCGAGCGCCTACGCGCTCGTCGACGCCCCGTGCTGCTGCGCCGGGGCGTTCGTCGTCTCCAGGGGTCCTCGCCGGCGGTCCGCCACACGGAACTGCCACAGAGAGGAGGCGACCATGGCGAAGGCAGGCAAGGTCGAGGCCGTCGCCGAGATCGCGGACAAGTTCCGCAACAGCTCGGCAGCCGTTGTCACCGAGTACAGCGGCCTCACCGTGTCCCAGCTGACGACCCTGCGTCGCGCTCTCGGCACGGGCACGACCTACCGGGTCGCGAAGAACACCCTCGTCAAGCGCGCCGCCGAGCAGGCCGAGATCAAGGGCCTCGAGGCCCTGTTCGTCGGCCCCACCGCGATCGCGTTCGTCGAGGGCGAGCCGGTCGATGCCGCGAAGGCGCTTCGCGACTTCGCCAAGGAGCACAAGGGCCTGGTCATCAAGGGCGGCTACATGGACGGCCGCCCGCTCACGGTCGACGAGGTCGACAAGATCGCCGACCTCGACTCCCGCGAAGTGCTGCTCGCCAAGCTGGCGGGCGCCATGAAGGGCAACCTCACGAAGGCGGCCGGCCTCTTCGCCGCGCCCGCCTCGCAGGTCGCCCGCCTGGCCGCGGCACTGCAGGAGAAGAAGGCGTCAGCCGAGCAAGCGGCCCCCGCCGAGAGCTGAAAACCCACCTTTAGAAAGGAAACGCCGCTATGGCGAAGCTGAGCACCGACGAGCTGCTCGACGCGTTCAAGGAGATGACGCTGCTCGAGCTCTCGGACTTCGTGAAGCAGTTCGAGGACACCTTCGACGTCACCGCCGCCGCCCCGATGGCCATGGCCATGCCGGGTGCCGTCGCGGTGGTGGCGACGCCGCCGCCGCGCCGGAGGAGCAGGACGAGTTCGACGTCGTCCTCGAGGCCGCCGGCGACAAGAAGATCCAGGTCATCAAGGTCGTGCGCGAGGTCGTCTCCGGCCTGGGCCTGAAGGAGGCCAAGGAGCTGGTCGAGGCCGCTCCGAAGCCCGTCCTGGAGAAGGTCGCCAAGGACGCCGCCGAGGCCGCCAAGGAGAAGCTGGAGGCCGCCGGCGCGTCCGTCTCCCTCAAGTGACCTGAGGGCTGACCTCGCGCTGAACGCGCTCGTCAGGGCCGGTACCGATATGGTGCCGGCCCTGACTCTATTTCCGGATCGGTGACGTGACTCGGCAGTAACCCACCGGCCGTCCCGGTCGTTGCACCTGGATGACAACCCACTATGCAGGAGGTTCGATGGGCGCCGAGGTGGTCGTCGAGGGCCTGACGAAGTCCTTCGGCCGGCAGACCATCTGGCGGGACGTCACGCTCACGCTGCCGCCGGGAGAGGTCAGCGTGATGCTCGGCCCGTCGGGCACGGGCAAGTCGGTCTTCCTCAAGTCGATGATCGGCCTGCTCAAGCCCGACCGCGGGCAGCTGCGAGATCAACGGCGTCGACATCGTCACCTGCTCGGAGCACAAGCTCTACGAGATCCGCAAGCTCTTCGGCGTGCTCTTCCAGGACGGCGCGCTGTTCGGCTCGATGAACCTCTACGACAACGTCGCCTTCCCGCTGCGCGAGCACACGAAGAAGTCCGAGGCCGAGATCCGCCGGATCGTGCTCGAGAAGCTCGACATGACCGGCCTGGCCGGCGCGGAGCGCAAGCTCCCCGGCGAGATCTCCGGCGGCATGCGCAAGCGCGCCGGCCTCGCCCGCGCGCTGGTGCTGGACCCCGAGATCATCCTGTGCGACGAGCCGGACTCGGGCCTCGACCCGGTCCGCACGTCCTACATCTCGCAGCTGCTGATCGACCTCAACGCGCAGATCGACGCCACGATCCTGATCGTCTCGCACAACATCAACCTCGCCCGGACCGTGCCGGACAACATCGGCATGCTGTTCCGCCGCGAGCTCGTCATGTTCGGCCCCCGCGAGGTGCTGCTGACCAGCGAGGAGCCGGTCGTCAAGCAGTTCCTCAACGGCAGCCGCATCGGCCCGATCGGCATGTCCGAGGAGAAGGACGAGGCCACCATGGCCGCCGAGCAGGCGCAGGTGGAGGCCGGTCACCACGACGGCGGCACCGACGACGTGAGCGGCGTCGTCCCGCAGATCGAGCCGACGCCGGGGCTGCCCGAGCGGCAGGGCGTGCGCCGCCGCAAGGACCGGGTCATGTCGATCATCGACACGCTGCCCCGGGCAGGCCCAGGACGGCATCATCGAGTCGCTGACGCCCGAGGAGCGCGAGCGGTACGGCGTCGCGCGCGCACGCGGCTCGCCACGGCCGGCGCGTTCCGGCCGAGCCCGCGGCCGCGCGACCCAGGAGTGGGAGTCGCGCGGAGGGCGACCTCCACCGAGCACGTGGCGTCCCGGCCGAACGCGACCCGAGTCCGACTGGCAGCACCGACCCGCCGACCGGATCCGGCGGTGGTTCATGACCTCACGGACAGCGTCGCCGTCGTTTCCCGGTGCCGGGGCCCTGCGGGAGACCGGCAGGCTGTTCGCCCTCGCCCTGGACGTCGTCGTCAACATCTTCCGCCGGCCCTTCCAGCTGCGGGAGTTCATCCAGCAGTGCTGGTTCATCGCGAGCGTCACGATCCTGCCGACCGCGCTGGTCGCGATCCCGTTCGGCGCGGTCGTCGCGCTGGAGCTGGGCAGCCTGATCGTCCAGCTCGGCGCGCAGTCGTTCACCGGCGCGGCCGCGGTGCTGGCGATCATCCAGCAGGCCGCGCCGCTGGTGACCGCGCTGATGGTGGCCGGCGCGGGCGGCTCGGCGATCTGCGCGGACCTCGGCGCGCGGACCATCCGCGAGGAGATCGACGCCATGGAGGTCCTCGGCGTCAACCCGATCCAGCGGCTGGTCGTGCCCCGGGTGCTCGCCGCGATGCTGATCGCGGTGCTGCTCAACGGCCTGGTCTCGGTCGTCGGCGTGCTCGGCAGCTACTTCTTCAACGTCGTGCTGCAGGGCGGCACGCCCGGCGCGTACCTGGCGAGCTTCTCCGCCCTCGCGCAGCTGCCGGACCTGTGGATCAGCGAGATCAAGGCGCTCATCTACGGCTTCATCGCCGGCGTCGTGGCCGCCTACCGCGGGCTGAACCCCAAGGGCGGCCCGAAGGGCGTCGGCGACGCGGTCAACCAGTCCGTGGTCATCACGTTCCTGCTGCTGTTCTTCGTCAACTTCGTGCTCACCGCCGTGTACCTGACGATCGTGCCGCAGAAGGGGAGCTGAGCGATGGCCTCCATCTCCGACACGGCCCGGCGGGTCGGCGCGCGCCCCGCTGGGCGTGCTCGACAAGCCTCGGCGACCAGCTGTCGTTCTACCTCCGCGCGCTCGCCTGGATCCCGCGCACGCTGCGCCGCTACCTCAAGGAGACGCTGCGGATCCTGGCCGAGGTCAGCTTCGGCTCGGGCGCGCTCGCGGTCATCGGCGGCACCATCGGCGTGATGGTCGGCATGACCGTGTTCACCGGCACCGTGGTCGGCCTGCAGGGCTACGCGGCGCTGGACCAGATCGGCACGGCCGCGTTCTCCGGCTTCGCCTCGGCCTACATCAACACCCGCGAGGTGGCGCCGCTGGTGGCCGGGCTCGCGCTGTCGGCGACGGTCGGCGCCGGGTTCACCGCGCAGCTCGGCGCGATGCGGATCTCCGAGGAGATCGACGCGCTCGAGGTGATGGGCGTGCCGAGCCTGCCGTTCCTGGTGACCACGCGGATCATCGCCGGGTTCATCGCGGTGATCCCGCTCTACATCATCGGCCTGCTCTGCTCCTACCTCGCGTCCCGCACGATCACCGTCTACTTCTACGGGCAGTCGGCGGGCACCTACGACCACTACTTCAACCTGTTCCTACCGCCGCAGGACGTGTTCTGGTCCTTCGGCAAGGTGCTGATCTTCAGCGTGGTGATCATCCTGGTGCACTGCTACTACGGCTACCGCGCGAGCGGCGGCCCGGCGGGCGTGGGCGTGGCGGTCGGCCGCTCGGTGCGGACCACGATCGTCACCGCGGCGCTGCTGAACTTCTTCATCGGCTTCGCCGTCTGGGGCACCACGGTGACCGTGAGGATCGGCGGATGAGCGCCGGACGCGATGGCCACGGTCCGGCGCCGGCTGCTCGGCGTCGGGTTCATCGTCGTGATCGCGGCGCTGGTGAGCCTGTCGATCGCCTTGTACAACAAGGCCTTCACGCCCGGTCGTGCGCGTGTCGCTGACCACCGACAAGCTCGGCAACCAGCTCCAGCCGCACGGCGACGTGAAGGTCCGCGGGCTGATCGTCGGCGAGATCCGCGAGATCACCCCGACCGCGCAGGGCGCCGAGCTCGAGCTCGCGCTCGACCCGGACAAGGTCGACCTGATCCCGCGCAACGTCTCCGCGCGGTTCATCCCGAAGACGCTGTTCGGCGACCGGTACGTGGCGCTGCAGATCCCGGAGAACGCCGACCCGCGCCACCTCGACGAGGGCGACCGGATCGAGCAGGACCGCTCGGCGCCCGGCGGTGGAGCTGTCCCAGGCGCTCGACGACCTGCTGCCGGTGCTGCAGGCGGTGCAGCCGGAGAAGCTGTCGACCACGCTGACCGCGATCTCCACCGCGCTGGAGGGCCGGGGCAAGCCGCTCGGCCAGACGCTGGTCGACCTCGGCAAGCTCGTCGAGGACATCAACCCGCACGTGCCGCAGCTGACCCACGACCTGCGAGGCGCTCGTCGACGTCAGCGACACCTACACCGAGGCGATCCCGGACTTCGTCGACGCGCTGTCCGACCTGACCGTCACCTCGACGACGATCGCCGAGCAGCAGGCCAACCTGCCAGGCCCTGTTCGCCGAGGTCACCAACACCAGCGCGAACCTGGAGTCCTTCCTGCGGGCCAACTCCGACAACCTCATCCGGCTGGCCGACAGCTCCCGCGACACCCTCGAGCTGCTCGCCAAGTACTCGCCGTCCTACCCGTGCTTCCTCAAGCAGATGGCCTCGCTGGTGGACGTCCGGCAAGCCCGTGTTCGGCGACGGCACCGAACCAGCCGGGCCTGCACGCGACCATCGAGGTCGTGGTCAACAAGGGCGCCGTACGAGCCGGGCGAGGACGACCCCGGAGTTCGACGAGCACCGCGGCCCGCGCTGCTACGACCCGGCGCAGATGGGCGACCCGTTCCCCGACCAGCCGCCGGACGGCCCGCTGCAGGACGGCACCTCGCACGGCCCGGCGAACCGGACGGTGCAGGACGGCCTGCTGCCGCCGGGCAACACCGCGCCGTCGAGCGCGGACGCGCCGGGCACGCTGCCGAACTCGCCGGCCGAGCGTGACTTCCTGGCCCAGCTGCATCGGGCCGGGCCTGGGCGTGCGCGCCGCAGCAGGTGCCGGGCTGGGCGAGCCTGCTCGTCGGGCCGCTCTACCGCGGGGCGGAGGTGAGCGTTCAAATGAGGGGGCGTCGTCGCACCGCTGGTCAAGCTGGTCGTCTTCACCGTGGTCACGGTGACCGCGACCGCGATCCTCGCGATCAGCATCGCCAACGTGGACCTGAGCTCCACCAACAGCTACAAGGCCCGCTTCACCGACGCGACCCTGCTGCTGCCCGGCGACGACGTGCGCATCGCCGGCGTGCGGGTCGGCCAGGTCGAGGAGGTCGGCATCGTCGACCGCAAGCAGGCCGAGGTCACGTTCTCGGTCAGCGCCAACCGCAAGCTGCCGGCCGGCGTCGAGGCGCAGATCAAGTTCCGCAACCTCGTCGGCCAGCGCTACGTCTCGCTGACCGAGGGCAGCGGCGGCGAACCCGAACGACGTGCTCGACCCCGGCGAGGAGATCCCGCTGGAGCGGACCCGCCCGGCGCTGGACCTCACCGAGCTGTTCAACGGGTTCAAGCCGCTGTTCCGCGCGCTGTCGCCGAACGACGTCAACCAGCTGTCCTACGAGATCATCCAGGTCCTGCAGGGGGAGGGCGGCACGGTCGAGTCGCTGCTCGCCCACACCGCGTCGCTGACCTCCGCGATCGCCGGCAAGGACCAGGTGATCGGCCAGGTGATCGACAACCTCAACGGCGCGCTCGACACGATCAACGCCCGCGGCGACAAGCTGTCCACCCTGATCGTGCAGGTGCAGCAGCTGGTGTCCGGGCTCGCCCGGGACCGCAAGCCGATCGGCGACGCGATCGACGCGCTCGGCGGGCTCGCCGACACCACGTCCGGCCTGCTCACCGAGGCCCGCGCGCCGCTGAAGAAGGACATCGCCGCGCTCGGCAGGCTGACGAACAACCTCAACGACAGCGAGGATGTGGTGGAGCACTTCATCCAGTTCCTGCCGGAGAAGACCGCGAAGCTCACCCGGACCGTCAGCTACGGCTCGTGGTTCAACTTCTACCTCTGCTCCATGGAGGGCTCGGTCGGCATCCCGGGCATCATCACCCAGCCGATCAACGTGCCCATCACGGCCGTCGAACCACGGCGAGGTGCACGCGATGAGGTCGTTCCGCTCGCGCAACCCGATCCCGATCGGCATCACCGGCCTGGTCGTGCTCGGCCTCGCGCTCACCGTCGCGATGTTCTCCGACGACCTGCCGATCATCGGCGGCGGCACCACCTACAGCGCCGAGTTCTCCGAGGCCGCCGGGCTGCAGTCCGACGACGAGGTGCGCATCGCCGGCGTCAAGGTCGGCAAGGTGTCCGATGTGGACCTCGAGGGCGACCGGGTGGTCGTCACGCTTCAAGGTCAAGGACGCCTGGGTGGGCGACCGGACCTCGGCCGCCATCAAGATCAAGACCGTGCTGGGCCAGAAGTACCTGGCGCTCGAGCCGGACGGCCGCGACGTGCTCGACCCGGCCGACCGGATCCCGCGCGAGCGCACGACCGCGCCCTACGACGTGCTCGAGGCGTTCCGCGGGCTCGCCGAGACCACGAACCAGATCGACACCGCCCAGCTCGCGCAGAGCTTCGAGGTCATCGCGAACACGTTCGCCGACACCCCGGACGACGTGCGCGGCGCGCTGAACGGCCTGCAGGCGCTGTCGAAGACGATCTCCTCGCGCGACGACCAGCTCGCCCAGCTGCTCGACAACACCAGGCAGATCAGCCAGACGCTGGCCGACCGCGACGCGCGAGGTGGTCAAGCTGCTGCGGGACGGCAACCTGCTGCTCGACGAGGTCAGCAAGCGCCGCGACGCGATCGCCACGCTGCTCACCGGCACGCAGACCCTGGCCACCGAGCTCAAGGGCCTGGTCGACGACAACAGCAAGCAGCTCAAGCCGGTGCTCACGAGCCTCGACCAGCTGACCGGGATGCTGCAGCGCAACCAGGACGCGCTGGGCAAGGGCATCAAGAACATGGCGCCGTTCGTCCGGCTGTTCAACAACGCGGTCGGCAACGGCCGCTGGTTCGACAACTACCTCTGCGGCCTGCTGCCGCCGCCGCTCGGCCCGATCAACGAAGAGGGCTGCCTGGGGAAGGCGTCATGAGCACCCGGACCCGGCTGGGCCGGGATCTCGCGCGCGGCGTCACCATCGCCGTCGTGCTGGCGCTGGTGGTGGCGGTCGTCCTCTGGTGGCTGCTGGTGGACGCGAACCAGCGCCGCTACACCGCGGTGTTCACCGGCGTCGTCGGCCTCTACGAGGACAACGACGTGCGGGTGCTCGGCGTGAAGGTCGGCCACGTCGACTCCGTCGAGCCGCAGGGCGACCTGGTGCGCGTCGACATGCTCGTCGACCGGGACGATCACGATCCCGTCCACCGCGAAGGCCGTGATCGTGGCGCCCTCGCTGGTCAGCGACCGGTACGTGCAGTTCACCCCGGCCTACACCGGCGGCCCGGCGATGGCCGAGGGCACCGTGCTGCCGCGCGAGCGCACCGCCACCCCGCTCGAGGTCGACGACCTGTACGCGAGCCTCAACCGGGTCAGCACCACGCTCGGTCCCAACGGCGCCAACAAGAACGGCGCGCTGTCGGACCTGCTGGACACGCTCGCCGCGCAACGCCAAGGGCAACGGCAAGGCGCTCAACGACACGATCACCCAGCTCGGCCAGCTGGGCGAGACGCTGTCGGGCAGCGACGAGGACCTGTTCGCCACCGTCGACAACCTGCAGAAGTTCACCTCCGCGCTCGCCGCGAGCGACGACCAGGTCAACCTGTTCAACGAGCAGGCCGCCGACGTCAGCCGCTTCCTCGCCGACGAGCGCGGCGACCTGGCCGCCGCCGTGCGCCAGCTCGGCATCGCGCTCGGCGCGGTGCAGAAGTTCATCAACGACAACCGCGCGCACAGCTCAAGTCCAATGTGGACAAGCTGGCGTCGGTGACCAAGGTGCTGGTCGACCAGCGGGCCGCGCTGTCGGAGGTGCTCGACATCGCGCCGGTCGCGCTGTCGAACATCTCAACAGCTACAACGGCTCCTCGGGCACGCTCGACGCCCGCGCGGACCTCAACGAGCTGGCCCAGCCGCCGATCGTGATGCTCTGCAACATGGTCCGCCAGGGCACCCCGGACAACCTGCCGCAGGTCCTCGCCGACGCGTGCGACCAGCTCGCGCCGCTGGTCGAGGGCGCGGTGCCGCTGCCCACGCCGGCCCAGGTGCTCACCGCGCTGCAGCAGGGCAAGCTGCCGCCGGTCGCGCTGCCGCTGGGCAACCTGTCCGGCTCGACGGGAGGGGGTCGCTGATGCGCAAGCTCGTCGTGGCCCTCGCCGCGGTCACCATGGCCGTGTCCGGGTGCAGCTCGTTCACCGGCATCTACGACATCCCGCTGCCCGGCGGCGCGGACGTCGGCGACCACCCGTTCACGGTCAAGGCCCGCTTCAAGGACGTGCTCGACCTCGTGCCGCAGTCCGGCGTGAAGGTCAACGAGGTGCCGGTCGGCCGGGTCGAGGACATCCAGCTCGCCCCGGACGGCTGGACCGCCGAGGTGACGATGCTGATCAACGGCGACGTCGACCTGCCGGCCAACGCGCTGGCCATGCTGCGCCAGTCGAGCCTGCTCGGCGAGAAGTACGTCGAGCTCTCCCCGCCGCCGCCGGACAGGGCGAGCGGCAAGCTGGCCGACGAGCGCGCTGATCCCCATCGAGCGGACCAACCGCAACACCGACATCGAAGAGGTGCTCGGCGCGCTGTCGATGCTGCTCAACGGCGGCGGCATCGAGCAGCTGCAGAGCATCGCGCAGGAGCTGAACAACGCGCTGACGGGCAACGAGTCCGACATCCGCAAGACCCTCGGCAGCGTCGACACCCTGGTGTCCACTTTGGACGAGAGCAAGTCGGACATCACCCGCGCCATCGACGGGGTGAACCGGCTCGCCGGCACGCTGAACAACGAGCGCGACCAGCTCGCCGGCGCGATCGACAGCCTCGGCCCGGGCCTGAAGGTGCTCACCGACCAGCGCGGCCAGCTGGTGCGCATGCTGCAGAGCCTGCAGTCGCTGTCCGACGTCGCGGTCCGCACGGTCGACGCGAGCCAGGCGGACCTGGTGGCCGACCTCAAGGCGCTGACCCCGGCGCTGTCGCAAGCTGGGCGAGGCGGGCGCGGACCTGCCGAAGTCGCTGCAGATCCTGTTCACGATCCCGTTCACCGACGAGGCCGTGAACGGCGTGCAGGGCGACTACTTCAACCTGTACGCGAAGATCGACCTGAACCTGCAGACGATCCTCGACAACCTGTCCCGCAGCCGGAACAACCCGCTGCAGGACATCCCGATCCTCGGCGACGTGGTCGGCGGCAAGCCCGGGGACGGCGGCGCGCAGCTGCCGATCCCGAACAGCCGGCCGCCGGCGTCGGGCGAGGGCGGGCTGGCCGGCATCCTCGACGGGATCCTGGGGGGTGGTGGCTGATGCTGACCAGGCGGGTCCGGCTGCAGCTGGTCGCGTTCGTGGTGATCGCGGTGGTCGCGGTGGTGTACGCGCTGTTCCGGTTCACCGACCTGGGCAAGGTGTTCGGCGCCGAGGGCTACACGGTGCGGATGAACCTCGACGAGTCCGGCGGCATCTTCACCAACGCCGAGGTCACCTACCGCGGCTACAACGTGGGCCGGGTCGGCCAGATCCGGCTGACCCACGAGGGACTGCAGGTCGACCTGAACATCGACCCGGACGCGCCGGACATCCCGGCCGACCTCGACGCGGTCGTCGCCAACCGGTCCGCGGTCGGCGAGCAGTACGTCGACCTGCGCCCGCGCCACCAGGGCGGCCCGCTGCTGTCCGGCGACACGGTGATCGCCGCCGACCGCACGCGTACCCCGGTGGCCACCGACGCGGTCATCCGCGACCTGGACAGCCTGGCGAGCTCGGTGCCGACCGACTCGCTGCGCACCCTCGTCGACGAGCTCGACCTGGCGTTCTCCGGCACCGGCGACGACCTGCAGGTGCTGCTGGACACCACGTCGGACTTCACCCGCACGGCCACCGCCCACCTGCCGCAGACGATCGGGCTGATCAACGACGGCGGCACGGTCCTGGACACCCAGGCCGCGCAGTCGGACAACATCAAGTCCTTCGCCGGCGACCTGAACCTGCTGGCCGAGCAGCTGCGCAAGTCCGACCCGGACCTGCGCCGGCTGATCAGCTCGGCCCCGCTCGCGGCCACCTCGATCACGAACCTGCTCCGCGAGTCCGGCCCGGGCCTGTCCGCCCTGTTCGCGAACCTGCTGACGGTCTCGGACATCGTCGGGGCACGCAAGGACGGCCTGGAGTACACGCTGGTGTCCTACCCGCTGTTCAGCGCGGCCGGGCAGGGCCTGCTGGCCGCCGACCCGGGCCAGGCCCACCTCGGCCTCGCGCTCAACCTGTTCAACCCGCCGCCGTGCACCAAGGGGTACGAGAAAACCCCGCGGCGCAACGGCACCGACACCGCGCCGGCCCCCGAGCCGAACGTGGCGAACACGTACTGCGCCGAGCCGCCCGGCAGCCCGGTCAACGTCCGCGGGTCGAACAACGTGCCGCTCGGCGGCCGCGCGCAGACCCACGGGCAGCCCGACGCCCGGCCCCGGGCAGGGTGGCCAGCAACCGGCCGGACTGGCGCCGGGTAGCCTCCCCGGCACGCTGACCGAGCCCGGGATGGCCAGCCAGCCCAGCCTGGCGGCACTGCTCGGCCTGCCCGGCTGACCGGGCGGCGGCGAGCCGTCCCTACCCTGGAGAGTCATGACATCCGCCGACAGCCACACGGGCGAAGACACCGGCAGCGATGTCGGCACGGAAACCGGCCCCGACACCGAGTCCGGCAGCGATGTCGAGACCGTGGCGGACCAGCCCGCCGAGCCCGCCGGGAAGCCCGACCGCACGTCGCAGTGGCCGGTCATCGCGCTGAGCGCGTCGATCGCGCTCGCGGTCGCCGCCGCGGCGGTCGCGGTGTGGTTCGGCATCGCGTGGTTCCAGGCGTCCAACGACGACGGGCTGGCGTACTCGGCGAAGCGCGACGAGGTGGACCGGGTCGCCCGGGCCGCGATCGTCACGATGAACACGCTGGACTACCGCAAGCTCGACGAGGGCCTCTCGGACTGGGCCGACACCACCACCGGCCCGCTGCACGACGAGATCGCGAACCTCACCGCCGACAAGAAGAAGCAGCTCACCGACGCGAAGCCGGTGACCTCGGCGAAGATCACCTCCTCGGCCGTGAAGGAGCTGGACGACCGGGGCGGCAAGGCGACCGTGATCGCCGCCATCGAGAAGACCGTGTCGACGGCCGAGGGCAAGGCGAAGCCGTCCTACCAGCGGATCCAGGCGACCCTGACGCGCACCAAGGACGGCTGGAAGCTCGAGAACCTCGGGCCGGTGCCCTACGCCCAGCCCCAGTGACGACTTCAGTGACGACTTCAGTGACCGACCTTCAGTGACTGAAAGGAACACCAGCCGTGCCTCCGTCTCGCCGCCGCCCGCCCCCGTCCGCGGGGCAGGCGCCGCCGGTCCGCCGCCCCCGGGTGGCCGGCCTGCGCAACCGGCCGGCCACCGAGCCGGACAGCGGGCCGGACACCGGTTCCGACACCGGCCCTGACGCCGCTCCCGACACGGCGCGGGAGACCACACCCGAGCGCGAGTCGATGTCCGGCACGCTGGACCTCGAGGACACCGAGCCACGCGACCCCGAGGCCGACGCGGCCGCCAGGATCGCCGCCGAGCCACCCGCCCGGAACGTCGAGGACGGGACCGACGAGTACGAGGACACCGGCGAGGACACCGGCGAGGACTTCGGGGACGACTTCGACGAGGACCAGCTCGACGAGGACGACGCCGCCCCGGCGCCCACGCCCGGCCGCCGTCCGGCCGGCAAGCGCCGCACCGCGGGCGTCACCCGTCCCGCGGACCTCGCGGCGGCCGAGGCCCGGACGGGCTCGGCGCGGGCCCGGCAGGCCCGCGTGGCGGACAACCCGCGCCGGCGGGGCGCCACCCAGCTGTCCGTCGCGGTCGTGCTCGCCGTGGTCGCGGTCGTGCTGGCGGGCCTGGCGGTGTGGTTCAAAGGTGAGTCCGACAGCCTCGAGAGCGGCGACCAGAACTCCGCGCTGACCGACTCGGCCGCCACCAGCGAGGTCGTGGGCCAGCTGAAGTCCGCGATCGAGACGACGTTCAGCTACAACTACACCGACCTCGACTCCACCCAGAAGGCCGTCGACTCGACGCTGACCGGCAAGGCCCGCTGCGAGTACGACCAGCTGTTCGGGCAGGTCAAGCAGCTGGCGCCGAAGCAGAAGATCGTCATGGTCACGGCCGTGCGCGACATCGCCCTGGTCCGCCTGGACGGCGACCGCGCCGAGGCGCTCGTGTTCATCGACCAGAGCAGCACGCGGGTGGACGTGAACAACTCGGTGGCCGGCGAGGCCCAGTTCGCCGTCCTGGCCCACCGCGACGGCGACCACTGGAAGATCACCGAGTTCAACATGTTCGACCAGCCGCTGGTGAACGGTCAGCCGGCGCCGAAGTGCTGAGCACGACCGAAACTCGACCAGACCGTCACGGTCAGTGTTCGCCACCCATGATCGTTGTCATCGACCCGCCCGCCGGACCAGCCCCTGGTCAGCGGGCCGGAAACGCGGAAATCGTTGCTACAGAACAGCTGAACGGCCGCTGACGGCCGGGCTGAAAGCCCGCGAGATCCTGGCGCGGCATCTTGACTGAGAGACCCCCTGGGGTCACGCTATTCACCAAGCGCGCCTTCGGCAGGAGGACGGTTGAGTGCGGGCCTAGACAGTCGCCGACTTTACGGCTAGACTGCCCCTTTGCGCTGCCCACTTTCGCATGCCCTAGACTGTTGGGCACGACCGCACCCCTGACCAGCTTAGTTGCAGTTGCTGACGAGGCTGCTCAACCGCACATAGTCCTGGAAGGACGCATCTTGGCAGTCTCCCGCGCGACCAAGGCCACTGCTGCGACCAACTCCACCATGTCGAACTCTGGAATCCCTGGCGCGCCGCTGCGGGTCTCGTTCGCGAAGATCCGCGAGCCGCTTGGCACGCCCAACCTGCTCGACGTGCAGATCCAATCGTTTCAGTGGTTCACCGGTGACGAGGCGTGGTTCCAGCGCCGTGTCGACGCCGGTGACGAGAACCCGGTCGGTGGCCTCGAAGAGGTCCTGAACGAGATCTCGCCCATCGAGGATTTCTCCGGCTCGATGTCCCTCTCCTTCTCCGACCCGCGCTTCGACGAGGTCAAGGCCTCGGTCGAGGAGTGCAAGGACAAGGACATGACCTACGCGGCGCCGCTGTTCGTCACCGCGGAGTTCACCAACCACAGTACCGGCGAGATCAAGAGCCAGACCGTGTTCATGGGTGACTTCCCGGTCATGACGGACAAGGGCACCTTCATCATCAACGGCACCGAGCGTGTCGTCGTGTCGCAGCTGGTCCGTTCGCCCGGCGTCTACTTCGACACCTCCGTCGACAAGACCACCGACAAGGACGTGTTCGTCGCCAAGGTCATCCCGAGCCGTGGCGCGTGGCTGGAGTTCGACGTCGACAAGCGCGACACCGTCGGTGTCCGCATCGACCGCAAGCGCCGCCAGCCCGTCACCGTGCTGCTGAAGGCGCTCGGCTGGAGCACCGAGCAGATCCGCGAGCGGTTCCACTTCTCCGAGACGCTGCTCGCGACGCTGGAGAAGGACCACACGGCCGGCACCGACGAGGCGCTGCTCGACATCTACCGCAAGCTGCGCCCCGGTGAGCCGCCGACCAAGGAGTCCGCGCAGACGCTGCTGGAGAACCTGTTCTTCAAGGACAAGCGGTACGACCTGGCCAAGGTGGGCCGGTACAAGGTCAACAAGAAGCTGGGCCTCGCAATGCCGACCGACCGCGGCGTGCTGACCGAGGACGACATCGTCACCACGATCGAGTACCTGGTCCGCCTGCACGCCGGCGAGACCTCGATGACGATCGAGGGCACCGACGTGCCGGTCGAGGTCGACGACATCGACCACTTCGGCAACCGCCGCCTGCGCACCGTCGGCGAGCTGATCCAGAACCAGATCCGGGTCGGCCTCTCCCGCATGGAGCGCGTCGTCCGCGAGCGGATGACCACCCAGGACGTCGAGGCGATCACGCCGCAGACCCTGATCAACATCCGCCCCGTGGTGGCCGCGATCAAGGAGTTCTTCGGCACCTCGCAGCTGTCGCAGTTCATGCAGCAGACCAACCCGGTCGACGGCCTGACCCACAAGCGCCGCCTGTCGGCGCTGGGCCCCGGTGGTCTGTCCCGTGAGCGCGCCGGCATGGAGGTCCGCGACGTCCACCACAGCCACTACGGCCGCATGTGCCCGATCGAGACGCCGGAAGGCCCGAACATCGGCCTGATCGGCTCGCTGTCGTCCTACGCGCGGGTCAACCCGTTCGGCTTCATCGAGACGCCGTACCGCAAGGTCGTCGAGGGTCAGGTCACCGACCAGATCGACTACCTGACCGCCGACGAGGAGGACCGGCACGTCATCGCGCAGGCGAACGCGCCGATCGACGAGCAGAACCACTTCGTCGAGGAGCGCGTCCTCGTCCGCAAGAAGGGCGGCGAGGTCGAGCTGATCGAGCCGTTCGACGTGGACTACATGGACGTCTCGCCGCGTCAGATGGTCTCCGTCGCGACCGCGATGATCCCGTTCCTCGAGCACGACGCCGCGAACCGCGCGCTGATGGGCGCGAACATGCAGCGCCAGGCCGTGCCGCTGCTGCGCAGCTCCTCGCCGCTGGTGGGCACCGGCACCGAGCTCAAGGCCGCCGTCGACGCCGGTGACGTCATCGTCGCCGAGAAGGACGGCGTGGTCGAGGAGCTGTCGGCCGACTTCATCACGGTGATGGCCGACGACGGCTCCCGCCGGACCTACGGGCTGCACAAGTTCCGCCGGTCCAACCAGGGCACCTGCGTCAACCAGCGGCCGATCGTGTCCGAGGGCGACCGGGTGCTCCAGGGCCAGGTCATCGCCGACGGGCCGTGCACCGAGAACGGCGAGATCGCGCTCGGCAAGAACCTGCTCGTCGCGATCATGCCGTGGGAGGGCCACAACTACGAGGACGCCATCGTCATCTCGCAGCGGCTCATCCAGGACGACGTGCTCACCTCGATCCACATCGAGGAGCACGAGATCGACGCCCGCGACACCAAGCTCGGCGCCGAGGAGATCACCCGGGACATCCCGAACGTCTCCGAGGAGGTCCTCGCGGACCTCGACGAGCGCGGCATCATCCGCATCGGTGCCGAGGTCGGCGACGGCGACATCCTGGTCGGCAAGGTCACGCCGAAGGGCGAGACCGAGCTGACCCCGGAGGAGCGGCTGCTCCGCGCGATCTTCGGCGAGAAGGCGCGCGAGGTCCGCGACACCTCGCTGAAGGTGCCGCACGGCGAGACCGGCAAGGTCATCGGCATCCGGGTGTTCTCCCGCGAGGACGAGGACGAGCTGCCCCCGGGCGTCAACGAGCTGGTCCGGGTGTACGTGGCCCAGAAGCGCAAGATCCAGGACGGTGACAAGCTCGCCGGCCGGCACGGCAACAAGGGCGTCATCGGCAAGGTGCTGCCCGCCGAGGACATGCCGTTCCTCCCGGACGGCACCCCGGTCGACGTCGTGCTGAACACGCACGGTGTGCCGCGTCGTATGAACATCGGCCAGGTGCTGGAGCTCCACCTCGGGTGGCTCGCCTCCCAGGGCTGGAAGATCGAGGGCAGCCCGGACTGGGCGAAGAACCTGCCCGAGGAGCTCTACGACGTGGCCCCCGGCACGAACACCGCGACCCCGGTGTTCGACGGTGCCAAGGAGAACGAGATCACCGGCCTGCTCGGCTCGACGCTGCCCAACCGGGACGGCGAGCGGATGGTCGAGGAGGACGGCAAGGCGACGCTGCTGGACGGCCGTTCCGGCGAGCCGTTCCCGTTCCCGGTCGCGGTCGGCTACATGTACATCCTGAAGCTGCACCACCTGGTCGACGACAAGATCCACGCCCGCTCGACCGGCCCGTACTCGATGATCACGCAGCAGCCGCTCGGTGGTAAGGCGCAGTTCGGTGGCCAGCGCTTCGGTGAGATGGAGTGCTGGGCCATGCAGGCCTACGGCGCGGCGTACACGCTCCAGGAGCTGCTGACGATCAAGTCCGACGACGTGCTCGGTCGCGTGAAGGTCTACGAGGCGATCGTCAAGGGCGAGAACATCCCGGAGCCGGGCATCCCGGAGTCGTTCAAGGTGCTGCTCAAGGAGCTGCAGTCGCTGTGCCTCAACGTCGAGGTGCTCTCCAGCGACGGTGCCGCGATCGAGATGCGCGACGGGGACGACGAGGACCTCGAGCGCGCGGCCGCCAACCTGGGCATCAACCTGTCCCGCAATGAGTCGCCGTCAGTTGACGACGTCGTGAACTGATCGCGGATCCGCCGACCTAGGTTTCGAACGAACAAAGGGGAAGTCCCGACGTGCTGGACGTCAACTTCTTTGATGAGCTTCGTATCGGCCTTGCGACCGCGGACGACATTCGCCAGTGGTCCTTCGGCGAGGTGAAGAAGCCCGAGACCATCAACTACCGCACCCTCAAGCCAGAGAAGGACGGACTCTTCTGCGAGAAGATCTTCGGCCCCACCCGGGACTGGGAGTGCTACTGCGGCAAGTACAAGCGCGTCCGCTTCAAGGGCATCATCTGTGAGCGCTGTGGCGTCGAGGTCACGCGCGCCAAGGTGCGCCGTGAGCGCATGGGCCACATCGAGCTGGCCGCTCCCGTCACCCACATCTGGTACTTCAAGGGCGTGCCGTCGCGGCTGGGCTACCTGCTCGACCTGGCCCCGAAGGATCTCGAGAAGATCATCTACTTCGCGGCGTACGTGATCACCACCGTGAACACCGAGCTGCGGCACAACGACCTCGCGACGCTGCGAGAGCGAGATGAGTGTCGAGCGCAAGCAGGTCGAGAACCGGCGCGACGCCGACATCGAGGCCCGCGCGCAGAAGCTCGAGGCCGACCTGGCCGCGCTGGAGGAGGAGGGCGCCAAGAGCGACGTCCGCCGCAAGGTCAAGGAGGGCGGCGAGCGTGAGATGCGCCAGCTCCGCGACCGCGCCCAGCGCGAGCTGGACCGGCTCGACGAGATCTGGACCACCTTCACCAAGCTCGAGCCCAAGCAGCTCATCGCGGACGAGATGCTCTACCGCGAGCTGATCGACCGCTACGGCGACTACTTCACCGGCTGCATGGGCGCCGAGGCGATCCAGAAGCTGGCCGCCGACTTCGACGTCGAGGCCGAGGCCGACAACCTGCGCGACACCATCCGCAACGGCAAGGGGCAGAAGAAGCTCCGCGCGCTGAAGCGGCTCAAGGTCGTCGCGGCGTTCTCGTCCACGCAGAACTCGCCGATGGGCATGGTCCTCGACTGCATCCCGGTGATCCCGCCGGACCTGCGGCCGATGGTCCAGCTCGACGGTGGCCGGTTCGCCACCTCCGACCTGAACGACCTGTACCGCCGCGTGATCAACCGCAACAACCGGTTGAAGCGGCTGATCGACCTCGGCGCGCCCGAGATCATCGTGAACAACGAGAAGCGGATGCTGCAGGAGGCCGTCGACGCGCTGTTCGACAACGGCCGCCGCGGCCGTCCGGTCACCGGCCCGGGCAACCGGCCGCTGAAGTCGCTGTCCGACCTGCTCAAGGGCAAGCAGGGCCGGTTCCGCCAGAACCTGCTCGGCAAGCGCGTCGACTACTCCGGCCGTTCGGTCATCGTGGTCGGCCCGCAGCTCAAGCTGCACCAGTGCGGCCTGCCGAAGGCGATGGCGCTCGAGCTGTTCAAGCCGTTCGTGATGAAGCGGCTGGTCGACCTGAACCACGCGCAGAACATCAAGTCCGCCAAGCGGATGGTGGAGCGCGCGCGGCCGGCCGTGTGGGACGTGCTGGAAGAGGTCATCACCGAGCACCCGGTGATGCTCAACCGCGCGCCGACGCTGCACCGCCTCGGCATCCAGGCCTTCGAGCCGCAGCTGGTGGAGGGCAAGGCCATCCAGCTGCACCCGCTGGTCTGCGAGGCGTTCAACGCCGACTTCGACGGTGACCAGATGGCGGTCCACCTGCCGCTGTCCGCCGAGGCGCAGGCCGAGGCGCGGATCCTGATGCTGTCGTCGAACAACATCCTGTCGCCGGCTTCGGGCCGCCCGCTCGCCATGCCGCGACTGGACATGGTGACCGGCCTGTTCCACCTGA
>CAWJCX010000016.1:0-23161 GCA_963841395.1 uncultured Actinomycetota bacterium | reverse complement strand
CACGTAGCGGGTCAGCCCGACGATCGCGCCGCGGGCGTCCGAGCGCCAGTACGGCGCGAAGAGCCCGGAGAACGCCGGCACGAAGTAGCAGCCGCCGTTGTCGTCGACCTTGCGTGCGTGTTCCTCGATCTCCGGCGCGGAGCCGATCATGCCGAGGTTGTCCCGCAGCCACTGCACGAGCGAGCCAGTGACCGCGATCGAGCCCTCCAGTGCGTACACCGGCGCCTGCGAACCGATCTTGTAGCAGACCGTGGTCAGCAGGCCGTTGTCGCGCGACCTGCTCGGTGCCGGTGTTGAGCAGCACGAAGTTGCCGGTGCCGTAGGTGTTCTTGGCCTCGCCGACCGACAGGCACGCCTGCCCGAACGTCGCCGCCTGCTGGTCACCGAGGATGCCCGCGATCGGAACGCCGGCGAGCGCGCCCTTCTCCCGGACCTTGCCGTACTCCTCCGACGACGAGCGGATCTCCGGCAGCATCGACACCGGGATCTTCATGTCCTCGGCGATCGAGGCGTCCCACGACAGCGTCGAGAGGTCCATCAGCAGCGTGCGGGACGCGTTCGTCGGGTCGGTGACGTGGATGCCGCCGTCCGTCCCGCCGGTCATGTTCCACAGCAGCCAGGTGTCCATGTTGCCGAACAGCAGGTCACCGGACTCGGCCCGCTGCCGCGCGCCGTCCACGTTGTCCAGGATCCAGCGGATCTTCGGGCCGGAGAAGTAGGTCGCGAGCGGGAGGCCGGTCTTCGCCTTGTACCGGTCCTGCCCACCGCCGAGCGCCTCCAGCTCGGCGCAGATCTTGTCGGTGCGGGTGTCCTGCCAGACGATCGCGTTGTACACCGGCTTGCCGGTCGTCCTGTCCCACACCACCGCGGTCTCGCGCTGGTTGGTGATGCCGACCGCCACGATGTCGGCCGCCCGCAGATCCGCCGCGGCCAGCGCACCGGCCGCGACCTCCCGGGTGTTGCGCCAGACCTCCTCCGGGTCGTGCTCGACCCAGCCGGCCTGCGGGAAGATCTGCTCGTGTTCCTTCTGGTTGACCGCCACCACTTCGCCGGCATGGCTGAAGATCATGCAGCGGGTGGACGTCGTGCCCTGGTCGATGGCGGCTACGTAGCTGGTCATGAAGCGTTGCCTCTCTGGGTCAGGAAGCGGCCGGCAGCATCTGGAAGATCAGTCCGGCGAGGATCGCACCCACGATCGGGCCGACCACGGGCACCCAGGAGTAGTTCCACTCCGGGCTGCCCTTGCCCTTGATCGGAAGCAGTGCGTAGGCGATGCGCGGACCGAGGTCGCGAGCCGGGTTGATGGCGTACCCGGTCGGGCCACCGAGCGAGGCGCCGATCCCGATCACGACGAACGACACGGCCGCGTATCCGAGTGCGGCGTTGCCCGTCGGGTTGAGCAGGATCCAGAACACCAGCACGAAGGTACCGATGACCTCGGTGACGAGGTTCCAGGCGTAGTTGGGGACGGTCGGGCCGGTGCAGAACACGCCGCGCGTGTTCGCCGGCTCGTCGTGCGTGTCGAACTGGAGCTTGTAGGCGAGCCAGCACAGCACGGCGCCGATGATGGCACCGACCATCTGGCCGAGGAGGTACGCGGGCGCCATGGCCCAGCCGAAGGCCGAGTTGCCCGACGCGAGCAACCCGATGGTCACCGCGGGATTGATGTGTGCACCCGACGGGTTGGCGATGCTCGCACCTACGAACACCGCGAAACCCCAGCCGATGTTGATCGAGAAGCCAGCCACCACCGCTGCCGAGTGTCTTCTTGAGGACCACGTTTGCGACGACACCGGCACCCAGCACGATCAGTCCGGCCGTGCCGAGCATCTCCCAGACAAATATCTCGCCGAAGTTCACGAACCCACTCCTTCGCGCAGAAGTGGGTAGGCATGACCTAGCCTCCCCGAGGGTTCGGCGTCGATGCCTACCCTGAGCGATTTCGGACGCTACGGTACGCAAGGTCAACTTGTCCAGACACCGGTAACGCACGGGAAACGGGCCTGGTCGGCCTGGGGCCGGTAGCGTTGGTCGGGTTCGGGTCGGCAGTACTCGAGGGAGGCGCCGTGACTGATCCCAAGGCATCCGGCGGGGAGCGCTCCACATCGGACACTATCGGTGGCCGGTTGGGCACCGAGGAGCGCGAGATCGCCTGGCAGCGGCTGGAGTCCGAGACGTTCGACCTCGTGGTCATCGGCGGCGGTGTGGTCGGCGCGGGCACCGCGCTCGACGCCGCCACCCGGGGGCTGCGGGTGGCGCTCGTGGAGGCGCGCGACCTCGCCTCCGGCACGTCGAGCCGGTCGTCGAAGCTGTTCCACGGCGGGCTGCGCTACCTCGAGCAGCTCGAGTTCGGGCTGGTGCGCGAGGCGCTGCGGGAGCGGGAGCTGATGCTCACCCTGCTCGCGCCGCACCTGGTGAAGCCGGTCAGCTTCCTGTACCCGCTGACCCGCCGCGGCTGGGAGCGGCCCTACACCGCGGCCGGCCTGTTCATGTACGACTCGATGGGCGGCGCCCGCTCGGTGCCCGGCCAGAAGCACCTGACCCGGGCCGGCGCGCTGCGGATGGCGCCCGCGCTGAAGCGGTCCGCGCTCATCGGCGGCATCCGGTACTACGACGCGCAGGCCGACGACGCCCGGCACACGATGACCGTGGCCCGCACCGCCATGCACTACGGCGCGGTCGTGCGGACCTCGACCCAGGTCGTCGGGTTCCTGCGGGAGGCCGACCGGGTGTCCGGGGTGCGCATCCACGACGTGGAGAACGGCCGGCAGACCGAGGTCCAGGCGAACGCGGTGATCAACTGCACCGGCGTGTGGACCGACGAGCTGCAGCGGATGTCCGGCTCGCGCGGCCGGTTCCGGGTGCGCGCGTCGAAGGGCGTGCACATCGTCGTGCCGCGGGACCGGATCGTGTCGGAGACCGGGCTGATCCTGCGGACCGAGAAGTCCGTGCTGTTCGTGATCCCGTGGCGCAACCACTGGATCATCGGCACCACCGACACCGACTGGAACCTCGACCTCGCGCACCCGGCCGCGACCAAGCACGACATCGACTACCTGCTCGAGCACGTCAACTCGGTGCTGGCGACGCCGCTGACGCAGGACGACATCGAGGGCGTCTACGCGGGGCTGCGGCCGCTGCTGGCGGGCGAGTCGGAGGAGACGTCGAAGCTGTCCCGCGAGCACGCGGTCGCCCGGGTGGCGCCGGGGCTGATCGCGATCGCCGGCGGGAAGTACACGACCTACCGGGTGATGGCCGCGGACGCCGTGGACGCCGCCTCGCCCGACCTGCCGGGCCGGCTCCAGCCGTCCATCACCGACAAGGTGCCGCTGCTCGGCGCGGACGGCTACCACGCGCTGGTCAACCAGGTCGACCAGCTCGGCGCGCGGCACGGGCTGCACCCCTACCGGGTGCGCCACCTGCTCGACCGGTACGGCTCGCTGGTGCACGAGGTGCTCGAGCTCGCCGAGGGCCGCCCCGAGCTGCTGCGCCCGCTGACCGCGGCGCCGGACTACCTCCAGGTCGAGGTCGTCTACGCCGCCGCGCACGAGGGCGCGCTGCACGTGGAGGACACGCTCTCGCGGCGGACCCGGATCTCGATCGAGTACCCGCACCGCGGCGTGGACTGCGCCGAGCAGGTCGCCCACCTGATGGGCGAGGTTCTCGGCTGGGACGAGGACACGATCGCGCGGGAGATCAAGGTCTACACCGCCCGGGTCGAGGCCGAGCGTGACTCCCAGACCCAGCCCGACGACCAGGCCGCGGACGCCCGGCGGGCGGCTGCCCCGGAGGCCCGCCCGGACCTGCTCGAACCGGCCACCTGACCGCGCGAGGAGAAGGAGCGATGGCCGCGACCACCACGATCAGCGTCGGCGCCCCGGTGGCGACGCTGATCAACGTCTTCGTCGTGCGCCCGGAACGGCAGCGGCAGCTCGTCGAGCTGCTCGTGCGGGCCACCGAGGAGGTCATCCGGCACCGGCCGGGCTTCGTCGCCGCGAACATCCACGCCAGCGAGGACGGCACCCGGGTCGTCAACTACGCGCAGTGGGAGTCGGCGGAGGCGTTCCGGGCGATGCTGGCCGACCCGGTGGCACGCGAGCACATGGCCGAGTGCGGCGAGCTCGCCGAGTCGTTCGACCCGCACCTGCACACCGTGGAGTCGGTGCACCACCGCTAGGGAGCAGGCGCCTGCTGCTGCTCGGTGTGCAGCTCGGTGAGGTGCTGGAGCATGCGACGGCCGTCCGCGGGGGAGATCGTCGTCCAGGCCTCGCCGCCGTCGGACTCCCGGCGGACCTGCAGGTAGCGGCCGTTCTTGGTGTCGAAGAAGCTGATCACCCGGTCGCCGCGGACCCGGCGGCCCCACTTGTCCCGCAGCGCGCTGCCGAACTGGCCCTGGTTGACCACGTCGCCGATCATCTTCGTCAATGCCTCGGCGTCGGACGAGCGCACGCCGCGGAAGCGCAGTGCCGCCCCGAACTTCTCCTGGTCGGTCGCCTCGCGGGCGGCCGCCTCGAAGTCGGCCGTGCGCAAGGTGATCGACTGGCCCGGCCCGGCGGGCGCGGGCGGCAGCAGCGACAGCGCGTGGCGCGGCAGGCCGGTCGCGTCGGCCTCGCGCAGGCTCAGCTGGCTGCCGGACATCGTCGCCAGCACCGCCTCGTCGCCGGTGGCCGCCGCGAACAGGCGCAGCTGGTGGCCGACCCACACCCGGCCGTCGATCTCCCGCTCCGGGCGGCGCAGCAGCGAGATCAGCCGGGCCAGCCGCGCGTCGACCTCCACCGGCCGGCCGAGGCCGCGGCGCCCCAGCCAGTCCCACGCGTGCCGGACGAACTTGGCGCGCTCGGCGTCGGTCCGGCCGGGTGAGGGGACGCGCAGCACGAGCGGCATCGCGTCGAGGGCGAGGTGCTCCCACAGCACGTCGAACTCCAGTGCCGTGATGTTCAGCGGCTCGTCGACGTCCGACTCACCGAGCCAGGGGAACGGTGCGCTCATGTGGTCCAGCGGCTATCGCTCGGTCGGGCCGTCTCCGATCACGGTCGGCGGCAGCTTGTGCTCCTCGCCGAGGATAGACACCGACTCGATGACCTGCTCGGTTTCGCGGAAATCCCTCCGCCGGCGCGGAGCCTCGCCGACGACCGCCTCGTCGGCCTCGCCGAACCACTGGTTCGACCCGATCGCGTCCATGCCGAAGCGGCGCATGGCCATCCGGTCCTGCGCGCTGGCGGCGCTGCCGACGTTCGCGGCGGGCGCCATCGGGCCCGCGCCGGCCTGGTGCACGGCCGCGGCGTGACCGGCCGCGGCCGCCTGCATGTCGCTGGGGGGCAGGCCGGTCACGGCCGTCGGGCCGGTCTTGGGCACCGCGCCGGACGCGTTGCCACCGGCCATCGGGCTGCTGGCAGAACCCGAGCCCGGCGCGCCGTGCGCGCCGCCCTCCGAGCCGGAGCCACCCGGGACACCGCCGGTGCCCACACCCATGCCGCCACCGGAACCGCCGGAACCGCTCGAACCGCTGTAGGAGAACTGGCTGCCGCGCGAACCGCCGCGCCCGGACCGGTCGCCCGAACCGAACAGCAGCGGGTCGAGCACGCCGCTGAACCCGCCCCGGCCCGAGCCGTACGACGGGCCGCGCCCATCGGGTTCGGCCCACGGCGCGGACGAGCTGCTCGTGCCCGGCCAGCCGCCGTGATGGCCGCCGTGCCCGTGGTGACCGCCGCCGAGCAGGCCGCCGAGCAGCCCGGCCGACGACGCGTGCGTGTGCTGGGTGCCGACCTCCTGGCCCTGGTGGATCTCGTCGCGGTGGTCGAGCACCGGCGGCGCCTCGAAGGTCGCCAGCGTGCCGGTCGTCGTGTTCGTGTTCAGCTCGTAGGCGGCCATCACCTCGAACGCCCGCTCCTCGGCGGACGACGCGGCGGCCTCGGCGCCCTCGAGGTCGGTCTGCGCCCGCACGATCTGCACGGCCGGCGCGAGCGTCGGGTCGGGCTGGGTGGCCGGCATGTCCTCGGGCGGGGGCATGTCCGCGCGGGCGCGCGCGATGTTGTCCGCCTGGGTCTCGACCGCCGTGCGCATGCCGGCGGCGTCCACGCCGGTGTCGGTGGCCCACGCCGCGGTGACCGACAGCCGGTCGTAGGCGGCGCCCGCCGCCTTACCGGACCAGCTCGCGCCGGACTGCTCGAGCGCCTTCTGCAGGTCCTGACCGATCTCGCCGAGTGCGGTGGAGATCTCCGCCCAGCGGCGGGACGGCTCCGCCGACGCGGCCGCGCCCGGCCCGTCGTGCAGCAGCAGGTAGAGCTCCTTGTGCGTGTGCCCACGCCACCGCGCGCCGTCCGCCGCCGGCGTGACGGGCTGGCTCCCTGGCTGCTGAGTCGATGGAGTCACTGGGTAGGCCCCTTATGTCTGCATTGCCCCGACTTGGAGTGCTGGTACCGGAGTGCCCCGCCGGTCAGCCTCCGTCCCCGTTCGTCACGCCACTCTGTCCGCCCCGGTCGACCGCGCCGTACTGCTCGGCGGTCTTGTCGAGGTTCGCCACTGCCACGGTGAGCTGGTCGCGGTAGGCGCGCAGCGAGTCGATCGCCGACGCCGCCGTGTCCGCGGTCCGTTCATTGAACAACAGGGCCGCGTCCTGGCTCACGGGGTCCTTCGCCCAGGCGGTCAGCCGCAGCTCCTGGTCGGCGAGCCGCAGCTGCTCGTCGACCCTCGACAGGGCGTCCGCGAAGGCGCCGCGCAGCGCCGGGACCGCTTCCTCGTCGATCCGGAGCCCGTCGGCCGGCCCGGTCTGCTGCCCGCTGTTGCCGTGACCGTGCCCGCCCCCGTGCTTGCCTGCCACGCCGCCCTCCAACCAGAACCGCCCGTGTTCGGTTGAACCTTATCCGCTACAGATGCTCGGATTCGACGGTTCACCGGAAGTTAGTGAGATCTTTTTCAGAGTCTGGCAAGGGCGGGTACGCCAGACAATCCGCCGATCGGCCCGTTCAGTAGCGCTCGTCGCGCCAGCGGTCGTGCATCCGCCCGCGGTGGCCGCGGTAGTAGTCGCCGCGATCGCGCGCCTCGCGCCGGTACTGCTCGCGTCTGCGCTGGTCATAGCCTCGCCAGCGCGAGCCCGAGGCCGCGATGAAGATGAACGGCAGCAGGAAGATGAACGGGAGCTTGACGAGGAAGATCAAGCCCAACGCCAGCACGACTGCAGCGATCGGGATCAGTACGGGTGCGACCTTGTGGCCCAGCGACGGCTGGCGGGCGGCGGCCGGGACCGGCGGCGGCGCCGGCCGGCCGAAGGCGGGGCGCGGCTCGGGCAGGTCGCCGAAGAGGTCGAGCAGCTCGCCGCGGGTCTTGGCGGCGGTGACCTGGGCGGTGCGCTCGCCGTACTCCTCGAGGTCGAGGCGGCCGGCGCTCATGTGCTCGCCGAGCTTGCCCAGCGCGTCCTCCCGCTCGGTGTCGCTGACGCGGATGTCGGACGGCTGGTACTCGCTCACCTCTTCGATGGTACGGCGATGCCCGAGCGGGAGGTCGTGACATCCGTCCTGAGCTGAGGAGGTTCTCAGCCGCCGGGGGTTTCCTCGTCGCCGCCGGGCAGCTCCACGGTCGTCGGCGGGGCCATGAACGCGACGCCGAGCACCATCGCCACGACGGCGACACCGAGCACGATCAGGAACGTCCACCACATGCCGGCGGACGCGGTCAGCACGATCGCCACCGGCAGCCCGACCAGCAGCGACAGCACGCCGATGACGTCCATGACCCGGCTGACGCGCGTGCCGGACCGCCCGCCCGGCCACTCCGGGTTCACCACCGCCGGCGGGCGCGGGGTCACCGCGTCGGCCAGGTCGGGGTGTGGCGCGGGCAGGTCGTCGAACAGCGTCTCGAGCTCGGCCCGGGTGACCGCCGACGCGGCGCGCCCGCACCGCTGTTCGTACTCCTCGTGCGGGAGGCGCCCGCTCGAGCGGTGCACGGCAAGCGCCGCGACGGCGTCGTCGCGCTCGGCCGAGCTGACCCGGATCTCAGCCAAGCGACCTCCGTCGGTCAGTCCTTCAGCTCGCAGAGCACGCTTCCCTGCGTGACCGTCTCGCCGGCGCTCACGGCCAGGCCCGTCACGGTCCCGGCCTTGTGCGCGGTCACCGGATTCTCCATCTTCATCGCCTCGAGCACCACGATGAGTTCACCGGCCTCGACCTGCTGGCCGTCCTCGACCGCGATCTTCACGATGGTGCCCTGCATCGGCGCGGCCACCGCGTCGCCGGAGATCGTGGCGGACTTGCCGGCGCCGTGCCTGCGGGGCCTGCCCCGGCCGCCGCCCTGAGCGGCCGCCGGCGCGCCGACCGCGAGGCCGCCGGGCAGCGAGACCTCCAGGCGCCGGCCGCCGACCTCGACGACCATGGTCTGGCGGGGCTCCTCCTCCGCCGGCTCGGCGGCGGCGGCGAACGGCGCGATCTGGTTGTCGAACTCGGTCTCGATCCAGCGGGTGTGCACGGCGAACGTCTCGCCGTCGCCGACGAAGGCCGGGTCGCGCACGATCACGCGGTGGAACGGCAGCACGGTGGCCATGCCCTCGACGACCATCTCGTCGAGCGCGCGGCGCGCGCGCTCCAGCGCCTGCGTGCGGTCCTCGCCGGTGACGATCACCTTGGCCAGCAACGAGTCGAACTGCCCGCCGATCTCGGTGCCCGACTCGACGCCGGTGTCCACCCGCACGCCCGGCCCGTCCGGCGGCACGAACGTCGTGACCACCCCGGGCGCGGGCAGGAAGTTGCGGCCCGCGTCCTCGCCGTTGATCCGGAACTCGATGGCGTGCCCGCGCGGCGCGGGGTCCTCGGTGAACCGCAGCTTCTCGCCGGCCGCGATCCGGAACTGCTCGCGCACCAGGTCGACGCCCGCGGTCTCCTCCGACACCGGGTGCTCGACCTGCAGCCGGGTGTTGACCTCCAGGAACGAGATCGTGCCGTCCACGCCGACGAGGTACTCGACGGTGCCGGCGCCGCAGTAGCCGGCGGCGAGGCAGATCGCCTTGGCACTCTCGTGGATCTGGGCGCGCTGTGCCTCGGTGAGGAACGGCGCGGGCGCCTCCTCGACGAGCTTCTGGTGGCGGCGCTGCAGCGAGCAGTCGCGGGTGCCGACGACGACGACGTTGCCGTGCTTGTCGGCGAGCACCTGCGCCTCGACGTGGCGCGGCTGGTCGAGGTAGCGCTCCACGAAGCACTCGCCCCGGCCGAACGCGGCCACGGCCTCGCGCACCGCGGACTCGAACAGCTCGGGGATCTCCTCGCGGGTGCGGGCGACCTTCAGGCCGCGGCCGCCGCCGCCGAACGCCGCCTTGATCGCGACCGGCAGGCCGTGCTCGTCGGCGAACGCGAGGATCTCGTCGGGGCCGTCGACCGGGTCCTTCGTACCGGGCACCAGCGGCGCGCCGGCCTTCGTCGCGATGTGCCGGGCGGTGACCTTGTCGCCGAGGTCGCGGATGGCCTGCGGGTCCGGGCCGACCCAGGTGAGCCCGGCGTCGATGACGGCCTGGGCGAAGTCGGCGTTCTCGGACAGGAAGCCGTAGCCGGGGTGCACCGCGTCGGCGCCGGCGCGGTGCGGCGACGTCGAGGAGCTTGCCGATGTCGAGGTAGCTCTCCGCCGCGGTCGACCCGCCGAGCGCGAACGCCTCGTCGGCGAGCCGGACGAACATCGCGTCCCGGTCGGGGTCGGCGTACACCGCGACGCTCGGCAGGCCCGCGTCCCGGCACGCGCGGATGACGCGGACGGCGATCTCGCCGCGGTTGGCGATGAGGACCTTGCTGAGCTCCGGCACGCCCTACTCCTCGTCGATACTGGTACTTCTGGGTGAGTCTACGGATCGGAAGACCGCGCAGGACCGAGAGCAAGCTCACGCACCGGGGAAGGGGGTGGCCGCCGTGGCGGGTGCCCGCAGGCCGTGGGCGGTCATCGTCGCCGTGGTGGTGTCCGCGCTGGTGGCGGGCGGTGCGCTGGTCGTCTCGACGCAGCTGCGGGACCGGTCCGAGCCGGCGCCCCGGACCACCGCGCCGGCCACGTCCGCGGTCGGTGTGGACGGTTGCGTGGTGCGGCCGTGCACGGTGCTGGCGACGATGCCGGTGGCGGGCACGTCGATCGAGCTCGTCGCGGACAAGGGCGCGCACTCGGGCCGGCTGCGGATCGGCGGCCCGTCGTCGAGCGACGTGATCGACGTGACGATCACCGACCTGGGCGTGACGCTGACGCCGGAGTCGCTGCAGTGCGTGCCGGGCTCGCTCGCGGCGTGCCTGGTCCGCGGCGGGTACCGCGGCGGCACGGCCGGGCAGGTGGTCGCGGGCCGGTCGGGCAAGTGGAGCTCGCTCACGAAGCCGTTCGTGTCCGACGCCGGCTACCTCGCGCTGGCCCAGATCACCGACGACGTGGGCCCGGAGGTGATCGCGGTCCAGCACGACTGCGACCGCGCGGCGGCCGCCGAGTGCGCGGACACCCCGGTGTTCGCCCAGATCTTCACGATGGACGGCGCGGAGGCCGGCTGCACGCGGGACTACCCGTCCCTGGCGGAGTTACCGGGCTACCCGGCGGTGGAGCTCACCTCCGGCCAGGTGGCGGAGTGCGGCTAGCGGCGTTGCCAGAGGTCGACCACCGACACGCCCACCTCGATCAGCAGGCGGCGGGTCAGCGGCAGGCTGATGCCGATCACGCTCGACGGGTCGCCGTCGACGCCGTCGACGAACCAGCCGCCGTAGCCGTCCAGGGTGAAGCCGCCCGCCACGTCCATCGGCTCGCCGGTGGCGATGTACGCGTCGATCTCCGCGGGGCTGGGTGAGCCGAAGCGGATCGTCGTCTGGGCCGTGCCGCTCGCGAACTCGCCGAGCATGCCGCCCTGGATGCGCAGCACCGCGTGGCCGGTCAGCAGCACGCCGGTGCCGCCGCCCATCATCACCCACCGCTCCCGCGCCCGGTCGGGCGTGCCCGGCTTGCCGACGAGCAGGCCCGTCGTGGGCGAGCATCGAGTCGCAGCCGATGACCACCGAGTCCGGGTGCTCACCGGCGACCGCCTCGGCGACCGTGCGCGCCTTGGCCTCCGCGAGCGCGGCGACCAGCTCCTCCGGCGACGCACTCGGCAGCGACTGGGCCAGCGCGTCCTCGTCCACCCCGGAGACGTACTGGGCGGGTTCGATGCCGGCGCCGCGGAGAACCTGGAGCCGGGCGGGGGACTGCGAGGCGAGGACCAGCTGCACGGGCGCAGACCCTAGCCGACTTTCTCCCGGACCGTGCCGAGCGCGGCACGCGGATGCCCGCGGACGCGAGAACTCCCAGCACCAGCACGGCGATCGGCAGCACCAGGCTCGCCTTCGCCGCGACCGTGAAGCCGTCGTGGAAGACCTCGGTGACGATCCGCCGGACGATGTCGGCGACGTTCGGGTCCAGGTTCGACGGCACCGGCGGCGCGGTCGAGTCGAACTGGCTCGCCGTGTTCGCCGCGTCGGTGATCCGCTCGACGAACTCCTCGCGGTAGCGCGGCGGCAGCCGCTCGGCGTACCGGCGCGCCGCGTCCGGCACCGCGAACGCCACGCCGACCTGCAGCAGCATCCCGACCGCCGCGCTGCCGAGCACGCCGCCGACCTGCCGGGAGGTGTTGAACACCCCGGACGCCGCGCCGATCAGCTCACCGGGCAGCCGCGCGGTCGCGGCGGCGGTCAGCGGCGCGAACACGCAGCCGATCCCGATGCCGGCCACGACCAGCCCGGGCACCAGCGTCACCGGCTCGGTCTCCGGCTCGGCGAGCCACGCGAGGAACCCGGTGCCCACGGCCAGGGTCAGCAGCCCGCCCATGATCAGCGTCCGCGCGCCGAGCCGCGGTCCACGTCGCGCCCGCGACCATCGCCGTGACGCCCGCCGCCACCGCCATCGGCAGCGCCAGCACGCTGGAGGCCAGCGGCGAGAGGCCCGAGCACGGTCTGCAGGTAGAGCACCAGCGGCAGGAACATCCCCGTCGTCGCGAACCCGAGCGCGGCGTGGGTCAGGTTCGCCGCGCCGAACGTGCCGTCGCGCGAACAGGCTGTTCGGCACCAGCGGCTCGACGTCGGTGCGCGCGCGGCGGAACCACAGCTGCCGCCACCCGAACAGGCCGAGCAGCACCACGCCCGCGACGATCAGGTGCACCACCGTGACCGGCCCGAACGCCGGGCCCCAGTGGTAGTGCTGGCCGTTCTGCACGCCGAACACCACCGCAGCAGGCCGAGCGAGCACAGCGCCGCGCCGAGCGCGTCGAACCGCAGCGTGCGCCGCGGCTGCCAGTCCGGCAGCGCGACGACCGCGACCGCCAGGCTCGCCACGCCGATCGGCAGGTTGATCAGGAAGATCCACTGCCAGCCGACGTTCTCCACCAGCAGCCCGCCGACGACCGGCCCGGTGATCGTCGCGACGCCGGCGACCGCGCCCCACACGCTGATCGGCAGCCCGCGCTTCTCCGGCGGGAACAGCCGGGTGATGAACGACAGCGTCTGCGGGGTCATCGCCGCCGCGCCGAGCCCCTGGACGGCGCGGGCCGCGATCAGCATGGCCGGCGAGGTCGCCAGCCCGCTCCACAGCGAGGCCGCGGTGAAGATCACCAGCCCGACGACGAGCACCCGCTTCGGCCCGTACCGGTCGCCCGAGCCGCCCGGTGAGCAGCAGCGGCACGGTGTTGGCCAGCAGGTAGACGCTGTTGACCCAGACGACCTCGTTGAGGTTCGCGTCGAGCCCGGTGAGCATGGCCGGGATCGCCACGGTGACGATCGTCGAGTCGAGCATGATCATGAAGAAGCACGCGCACAGCGCCCACATGGCCGTCCACGGGCTTCGCATGGTCATCCTCGGGGTCGGGGCTCGGTCGGGGTCAGAACGCCGACGCGCGCCACGCCCCCGGCCCGTGCCGAAGCGGGACGCGCAGCAGCGCGCCCCGGTCCGACCACCGCGACCGGGCCGGCGGTTCCGTCTTCTCGCCACCGGCCCCGGCGAGCGCCACGATCGCCGCGGTCAGCGCGGCGACCTCGACGTCGTCCGGCTCACCGCGAACGACGCGCAGGAACGGCTCGTTCACTCACAGGGGGATGTTCCCATGCTTCTTGGGCGGCAACGTCTCCCGCTTCTCCCGCAGCAGCCGCAGCGCGCGGGCCACGTGGCCGCGGGTGTGCGACGGCGGGATGACCGCGTCGACGTAGCCGCGCTCGGCCGCCACGTACGGGTTGCACAGCGCGTCCTCGTACTCCTGCTGCAGCCGGCCGCGCAGCTCGTCGACGTCCTCGCCCTTGTCGGCGGCGGCCGCGAGCGTCTTGCGGTGCACGATGTTCGCCGCGCCCGAGGCGCCCATCACGGCGATCTGCGCGGTCGGCCAGGCGAGGTTCATGTCCGCGCCGAGGTGCTTGGAGCCCATCACGTCGTAGGCGCCGCCGTAGGCCTTGCGGGTGATCACGGTGACCAGCGGGACGGTGGCCTCGGCGTAGGCGTAGATCAGCTTGGCGCCGCGGCGGATGATGCCGTTCCACTCCTGGTCGGTGCCGGGCAGGAAGCCGGGCACGTCGACGAACGTCAGCACCGGGACGTTGAACGCGTCGCAGGTGCGGACGAACCGGGCCGCCTTCTCCGAGGCGTTGATGTCCAGGCAGCCGGCGAACTGGGTCGGCTGGTTCGCCACGATGCCGACGCTCGCGCCCTCGACCCGGCCGAAGCCGACGAGCACGTTCGGCGCGAAGAGCGGGTGCACCTCGAGGAACTCGCCGTCGTCGACGATGCGCGTGATGACCTCGTGCATGTCGTAGGGCTGGTTCGGCGAGTCCGGGATCAGCACGTCGAGCTCGCGGTCGGCGTCGGTGATCGACTCGGCCACCGCGCCGGTCTCGGCGAAGCCGTCGAACACCGGCGGGTCGGACATGTTGTTGGACGGCAGGAACGACAGCAGCTCCTTGACGTAGGAGATCGCGTCGTCCTCGTCGGCGGCGAGGTAGTGCGCGTTGCCGGACTTGGTGTTGTGCGTGCGGGCGCCGCCGAGGTCCTCGAAGCCGACGTCCTCGCCGGTGACCGTCTTGATCACGTCCGGGCCGGTGATGAACATGTGCGAGGTCTGGTCGACCATCACCACGAAGTCGGTCAGCGCCGGGGAGTACACGTGCCCGCCCGCGTTCGCGCCCATGATCAGCGAGATCTGCGGGACGACGCCGGACGCGCGGGTGTTGCGGACGAAGATCTCGCCGTAGAGGCCGAGCGAGACCACGCCCTCCTGGATGCGCGCGCCGCCGCCCTCGTTGATGCCGATGATCGGCCGGCCGGTCTTCATCGCGAGGTCCATGACCTTGACGATCTTCTCGCCGTACACCTCGCCGAGCGCGCCGCCGAACACCGTGACGTCCTGGCTGAACACGCACACCGGGCGGCCGTCGATCGGTGCCGTGCCCGGTGACCACGCCGTCGCCGTAGGGCCGGTTGTCCTCCAGCCCGAAGTTGGTGGACCGGTGCCGGGCGAGCTCGTCGAGCTCGACGAACGACCCGGGGTCGAGCAGCATGTCGATCCGCTCGCGGGCGGTCTTCTTGCCGCGGGCGTGCTGCTTGGCCACCGCGCGCTCGGAGCCGGCGTGCACGGCCTCGTCGCTGCGCCGGTACAGGTCGGCGAGCTTGCCGGCGGTGGTGTGGATGTCGGCGTCGCCGGCGCGGCGGCTCGCCGAGTGGTGCGGTCGCACTGCTCATGACGTGTCCTCCAGGGCGAGCCTAGCCACTGGCCACCGACGGCGGAGCGTTGCTTCGGTCACTGCCGGATCGCATCCCGCGAGCTGTCGACCGGTCGTCGATCCCGGTACGTTGACCCCGTGACCGGACGAGGTGGCGACAAGCCGGACGAGTTGGACGTGCTGGTCCTGCGCGAGCAGCTGGTGGCGCCGAACGGTCCCTACGCGGCGCTGGACGTCGTCGCGACCACCGGGTCGACCAACGCCGACCTGCTCGCCGCGGCCGAGCGCGGGCGCCGCGGACCGCACCGTGCTGATCGCCGACACGCAGACCGCCGGGCGCGGCCGGCGGGACCGCCAGTGGGTGTCCCCGTCCGGGCACCGGGCTCTACCTGTCCGTGCTGCTGCGCCCGTCCGCCGTGCCGGCCGCGCGGCTGGGCACGCTCGGCATGGTCGCCGGGCTCGCGCTGATGCACGTCGCCAAGGAGGCCGGCGTCACCGCGAGCCTGAAGTGGCCCAACGACCTGCATGATCGACGGCGCCAAGTGCGCCGGCGTGCTGTCCGAGGCCGCGCCCGGACGGCGCCGCGCAGGCCGTCGTCGTCGGCATCGGCCTCAACGTCAACCCGCTGCCGGCGACGTGCCGGCCGGCCCGGGCGGGCTGCCCGCCACGTCGCTCGCCGACGCCGGCGCGACGATGACCGACCGCGGCGCGCTCGCCGCCGCCTGGCTGCGCGCGTTCGTCGAGCTGGAGAGCGCCTGGCGGCTCGCCGACGGCGACGTGCGAGCGCAGCGGCGTGCTCACCGGCTACCGCGAGGCCTGCGGCACGATCGGCCAGCGGGTGCGCGCCGAGCTGCCGGACGGCGTGACGCGCACCGGCGTCGCGGTCGACGATCGACGCCGGCGGGCAGCTGTTGATCAAGGTCGACGACGGCGCAGGTCAGCTCGATCTCCGCCGGTGACGTCGTCCATCTGAAAAACGACGACCGCGTTTAGGCATCCGCCCGTCCCGGGCTCCGCCCGCGCCGGTACGGTTACCCGGTCATCATCGGCGAGGCGCTATCTCGGGAGGACGCCGTGCCCTATCCAGACGATCTGCTCAGCGACGGCGAGCGCGTCATTCTCCACAAGCACTCGCACTGGAAGATGCTTCTGGTGCCCTACCTCGTGCTGATCGTGACCGTCGGGGTCGGCATCTGGCTCGCGATCCTGGTGCAGGACCAGTCGTGGAAGCATGGTCGCCTGGATCGCGATCGCGCGTCATCGGCCTCGCCATCCTGATCTGGCTGTTCTTCGTGCCGTTCATCCGGTGGCGCACGACCCACTTCATCGTGACCACCGACCGGGTGATGGCGCGCGAGGGCGTGATCAACCGCACCGGCATCGACATCCCGCTCGGCCGGATCAACAGCGTGCGCTTCGAGCACGGCCTGGTCGACCGGATCTTCGGCTGCGGCACGCTGATCATCGAGTCGGCGTCGCAGGAGCCGCTGGAGTTCGACGACATCCCCAAGGTCGAGAAGGTGCACACCCTGATCTACCGCGAGGTCAACGACAACCCGCACGACGACTTCAAGCGCGGCGGCACCACGGAGTTCGAGCCGGGCACGCTTCCCGCCGCCGGGCGAGCCGCGGGGTCGCTGAGTTGACCGCGCGGGACCTCGGGCTGCCCGTCCGGGTGCCCGCCGAGGGACTGCCGCCGGCCGATCACGATCTGGGAGGTCGGGCCGCGCGACGGGCTGCAGAACGAGCAGGCCGTCGTGCCGGTCGCGGTCAAGCTGGAGTTCCTCGACCGGCTCGCCGACGCGGGCCTGACCACGATCGAGGCGACGAGCTTCGTGCACCCCAAGTGGGTGCCGCAGCTGGCCGACGCGGCGGAGCTGCTCGCCGGACTGTCCATGCGCGACGGTGTGCGCTACCCCGTGCTGGTGCCCAACGAGCGCGGCCTGGACCGCGCGCTCGACGCCGGCGTGCGGCACATCGCGATCTTCGCCAGCGCCACCGAGACCTTCGCGAACCGCAACCTCAACCGCTCGCTCGACGCGCAGTTCGACGATGTTCGAGCCGGTCGTCACGCGTGCCGTGGCCGAGGGCCTGGACGTCCGCGGCTACGTGTCGATGTGCTTCGGCGACCCGTGGGAGGGCGCCGTCGACCCGGCCGCGGTCGTCGCCGTCGGCCGGCGGCTGCTGGACATGGGCTGCTCGCAGCTCTCCCTCGGCGACACGATCGGCGTGGCCACCGCGGGCCAGGTCGGCGCGTTGCTGACCGCGTTCGAGGCGGCCGGCACGCCGATGTCCGCGCTCGCCGTGCACTTCCACGACACCTACGGCCAGGCCCTGACCAACACGCTCGCCGCGCTGCGGCACGGAGTGACCACAGTGGACTCCTCGGCCGGCGGGCTCGGCGGCTGCCCGTACGCGGAGTCGGCCACCGGCAACCTCGCCACCGAGGACCTGGTGTGGCTGCTCGACGGGCTCGGCGTCGACACCGGCGTGGACCTGGACAAGCTGGCCGACACCAGCGCGTGGCTCGCCGGCGAGCTCGGCCGGCCCAGCCCGTCCCGCGTGGTGCGCGCCCTGCGGGGCTGACGTGTCGTGAACATCGTCGAGCTGACCGAGGACACCTGGCCGTCGCTGGAGACCTTGTTCGGTGCCAACAAGACCGTCGGCGGCTGCTGGTGTGTGTGGTTCATGCGCCCGCACGCCGAGGTGCAGGCCGGCTGGGGCGCGGGCAACCGGTCGTTCTTGCGTTCGCACCTCGGCGAGCCGCTCGGCCTGCTCGCGCACGACGACGACGGACCGGCGGGCTGGGTCGCCGTGGCGCCGCGGTCGGCCTACCCGCGGCTGGCCACCTCGAAGATCACGAAGTCCGACGCCGGCCCGGACACCTGGTCGGTGACGTGCTTCTTCGTGCACCGGCGGGCCCGCGGCCAGGGCCTCGCCGCGACGCTGCTGTCCGCGGCGGTCGACTTCGCCGCGGCCCGGGGCGCCGCCGCGGTCGAGGGGCACCCGGTCGACACCGACGGCGCACGCCGTCCCTCGGGCGACCTCTTCCACGGCACGCTCGACATGTTCCGCGCCGCGGGCTTCGACCTCGTGGACCGGCGTGGCACGCGGCGGGCGTTGGTGCGCAAGGAGATCCGGTGACCCCGGAGCTCACGTGGGTCGACGGGTCGCCACTGCTCGTGTGGCGGCTGCCCGCGCCGCTGCTGGCCATCTCCTCCGGCCCGCTGGGCGGCGGCCTCGGCGAGCGGGACTGGGTGCTGAACGCGACCGTGCCCGACGGCTACGCCCGCCACGACCCGGACGTCCACCTCACCGAGCTCGCCGCCGGGCTGGGCCTGGCCGGCGAGGGCACCGGGTTCCTCACCGCGGTCGACGTCCGCGAGGTCGTGCACCGGACGGAGAACGGCGTGCACGCGTCGGTCACCACCGGCGTCGGCGCGCACCCGACGTGGGCGGCCGCACCCGCGGCGGTGGCCGCGGCCGGCCCCGGCACGATCAACGCGGTGTGCTTCGTCCCCGTCCGGCTTTCCCCGGCCGCGCTGGTGAACGCGGTGGCCACGATCGCCGAGGCGAAGGCGCAGGCACTGTGGGACGCGGGCGTGCCGGGCACCGGGACGAGCACCGACGCGACGGCCGTGCTGTGCCCGCCGGACGGGCCGGCCGAGCCGTTCGGTGGACCCCGCTCGCCGGTGGGCGCGGTGCTCGCGCGTGTGGTCCACTCAGCGGTGTCGGCGGCGCTGCGGGCTTAGCCAAACTCACGGGAACCGGCTCGCCACGACACACGTCCAACGCGAGACCGACGACCATGCCGTCACCCAGCGGAGGTAGCCGTGGAGGCTGACCACCGAGCTCAGGTCGAGGAACTGCTGGCGGGCTACCGCCGCAGCCGGGAGCAGCTTGGCGCCGTCCACCGCAAGCTCGCCGCCGTGCAGGCGTCGGCGACCAGCGCGGACGGCCTGGTGACGGTCACCGTGGGCGCCGACGGCCGGCTGGCCGAGCTGGTCATCGTCGACTCCGCGTACCGCAAGCTGCGCCCGCACGAGCTGGCCGCCACCATCGTGGCGCTGAGCGCCGCCGCCGCGGCGAAGGTGTCGCGCGCGGCCGGCGAGGTGATCGCGCCCGTGCTGCCGCCGGACACCGACCCGGAGGCGCTGCTGCGCGGGACGGCCGACCTCACCCCGGCGGAGCTCAAGCCGGAGCCCCCGGATGCCGACGAGACCTTCGAGGATCTCAGCTGGATGCGAACCGGGGGTAAGCGATGAGCGACGGGTACGAGGCCGATCCCGCGCGCCTCGCCGAGCAGGCCGGGCAGCTCGACCCGCTGGCCGGGCGGGTGTCGTCGATCCACGGCACGCTGACCGCCGCGCTGGCCGAGGCGGGTCCGTGCTGGGGCGCGGACGCGGTCGGCCAGAGTTTCGGTGCGGTGCACGCCGATCCCGCCGACTCGACGCTGAGCCGGCTGGGCGCGCTGCCGTCGCAGCTGGGTTCGGTCGGCACCCGGTTCACCGACACGGCCGCCACGTACGAGGGCGACGACGAGCGCGGGGTCGAGCGGCTGCGCGCCGCCGGTCCCGGCGTCTCCGAGGCTTAGCCATGGGAATCGAGCTGCCGCCCGAGCTCGCGGACGTGGCCGCGCAGGCGGGCGTCGCGTGGCCGCAGGCCGACGAGGAGGCCATGGCCCAGCAGGCGCAGGCCTGGCGCGACGCGGCCACGAGCATGTCGACGGTGACGACCGAGGCGGACACGACCGTGCGCGGGGCGCTGTCCGCGGTGCAGGGCGACACGGGCACGGCGGCCACGCAGCACTGGCAGACCTTCGTCGAGCCGGACTCGGGCCACCTGACGTCCACCGTGCGCGGGATGAACGACGCCGCGGACCGCTTGGAGCACGCGTCCCAGCAGGTCGGCGGCGCGAAGGTCGAGATCGTGCGGAACCTGGTGTCGCTGGCGCAGAACTCCGACGCCGCGCACAGTGCCGCCGCGGCCGGCCACCCGATGGCGCTGGCGGGCCTGGACACCGCGATCCGCGGCACGTCGGCGAACGTGGCGCACATCGAGTCGAGCCTGATCAATGCGGTGCAGCCGGCGTCCGGAGTGGACATGTCCGGCGTGCGCGATCCCGTCAACGCCAACCCCGGCACGCACAGTCCGGTCACCCACAACCTCCTGGGCGCCACCACGGACCTGGTCGGCAACACCGCCCACGGCGCGACGAACCTCGTGGCCCAGACGGCGGACGGAGCCACGAACCTCGTCGGCGACACGGCGCAGGGCGCCACCCACCTCGTGGGCACCACGACCCACGGTGCGACAAACCTGGTCGGGGACACGGCGCAGGGCGCGACAAACCTGGTCGGCGACACGGGGCGCGGGGCGACGCACCTGGTCGGGGACACGACCCAAGGCGCCACGCACCTGGTGGCCGACACGACCCACGGCGCGACGAACGTCGTCGGCGATACGACGCAGGGCGCCACGAACCTGGTCGGTGACACGTCTCGGGGCGCGACCCATCTCGTCGGGGACACCGCGCAGGGCGCCACGAACGTCGTCGGTGACACCGGGCATGGGGCCGCGCACCTGGTGGGCGACACGACCCACGGCGCCACCGACCTCGTCGGCAACACCGCCCAGGGCACCACGCACGTCGTCGGCGACGCGGCGCATGCGGTCGCCGGCGGGCCGAACGTCGTCGGGCGGGATCCGGAGATCACCGGGCCCGTGCCCATCGACGACTCGTGGTCCCCGGGGCTCGGTGACGACCAGCCGACCCCGCCCACCGGCCAGACCGTGCAGGCCGGCTTCGCGGGCGGCGTGGACGTCGCGGCGGCCAACCCCGCGGCGAACCTCCCGCCAGCCGCGCCCGGGATCGGCGGCGTGCCCGCGCCGGGCGCGAACCCCGGCGCTCCCAACCTCGGCGGCGGCCCCTCCTTCGGCGGCGCACCGTCGTTCGGTGGCGGTCCGGCCGCTCCCGGAATGGCCGGCGGCCCGATCGCCGGCGGCGCGGCTCCCGGCGGCCCCGCCGTCGGTGGCGCCGCCCCGGCCCGCCCAGGAATCGGTGCACCCGGCGCACCCGTGACCGGCGGCCCGGCAGCGGGCGCGCGCCCCGGAACCGGCATCGGCGGCCCAGGCGCACCCGGACCCGGCGGCCCAGCAGCCCCCGGACCCGGCGCTGTGACCGGCGGCCCCGGAGCACCCGGCCGAGGCGGACCCGGCGCACCGGGCGCGGTCCGCCCGGCCGACGCGTTCCTCCCCGAACCCCGCCAGGGCGGCTACAACGCCGGCCCCCAGCCGTCCGGGCTGTCCGCCGCCCCCGTCAAGGAGCGCGACGAGTCGCTCGCCTTGTTCTGGGTGCACATGTTCCCCATCGGCCACATGCCGGTGGCCGTGGCGCGGCCCGAACGCCAGCTGCCCGCCCCGCCCGAGGAGCTCGACTACGCCGCCGGGCTGCGGTTCGAGCCCGGTGACCACCCGCGGTCCGACCTCGTCGACAGCGCCGAGCGAAGGGCGGCGCTGCGCGAAGGGGTGGCACAGCTCGAACCGTCCGCGGCGCTGCCGGCGGACGCGCCCGAGGTCACCGCGCTGGCCGAGGGCCACGACCCGCTCGGCGGCGAGAACGAGCGGGACTGGGACCGGCGCTACCTCGTGCGGTTCGGCAGCGTCACCGCGCACGGGATCAGCCGGGACGGCGTCGAGTTCGCGTGGCCGCCGGGGGAGCAGTACCCCGAGGGCGGCAGCGCGGAGGGCGAGGCCGAGGTGCTCGACGAGGGTGCCGAGCTCGACCGGTTCGGCCGCTGGGAAGGTCGGGTGTTCGCGGCCGCGGGCACGCCGTTCGCGCAGCGGTCGCTGCCGCCGGCGCACCTCGAGCAGGGCTACCGGCGCTACCGGGTGCTGCGCCCGCTGCCGGTGTGGCGCGCGGTGTCGGCGGCGTGGTTCGCGCAGGCCGGCGGCGGGGTCCGCTACCGGACGACGCACTCGGCGCTGGAGCTGGTCGCGCTGGGCTACCTGGCCGACATCACCGTGGAGGAGCCCGCATGAACGCCGAGTCGATCACCGAGTGGCTGACCGCCGTCGGCGTCCCGCCGGCGATCGTGTCGATCGGCACCGAGGCGGACAACGCGTGGTGCCTGGTCCGCGACGAGCAGCCGGACGCCGAGGGCGGCTACGCCTGGGAGGTCTTCTGGCGCGAGCAGGGCAACCGCTACGACTGGGCGCGCTTCACCAACGAGCAGGTGGCCTGCCACTACCTGTTCGGCCGCCTGACCTGGGCCCAGGTGGTCCGCGGCGCGGTCGGCCTCCTCCCGGCGGCCAACCCCGCCTAGTCCCGCAGCACCGCGAGGGCGGCCTCGTGCAGGTGGCCGTTCGTCGCCAGGGCCGAGCCGCCGTCGAAGCGTGGCTCGCCCGTCAGGTCGGTGAACGTCCCGCCCGCCTCGGTGACCAGGAGCTGCACGGCCGCCAGGTCCCACGCGTTCGCGATCGGCTCCGCGGCCAGGTCCAGCGCGCCCTCCGCCACCAGGCAGTGCTGCCAGTAGTCCCCGAACGCCCGGCTCTCCCAGCACGCCTCCACCAGCGCCAGGTACCGCGAACGCGCCTCGCCCCACGTCTGCAGGTCCGTCGTCGACAGGTACGCGTCCGCCAGCGTCCGCACGCCCGACACGCGCAGCGGCCGGGTGACCCCGCCGAACGAGCCGAACGCGCCCGCACCGGCAGACGCCCACCAGCGACGGCCGAACGCCGGCGCCGAGACCATGCCGACCACCGGCGAGCCGCCGTCGACCAGCGCGATCAGCGTCGCCCACGCCGGCAGGCCGCGCAGGAAGTTCTTCGTCCCGTCGATCGGGTCGACGATCCACGTCCGGCCCGCGCCCAGGGTGCCGCCGCGTTCCTCGCCCAGGATCGCGTCGTCCGGGCGGGCCACCGCGAGCACCGCGCGGATCGCGTCCTCGACCGCGGTGTCCGCGTCGGTGACCGGCGTGCGGTCCGGCTTGCGGTCGACCACGAGGTCGTCCGCGCGGAAGCGGGCGGTCGTGATCTCGTCGGCGGCCTCGGCCAGTCGCAATGCGACGGAAAGATCGTCAGCGTGGATCACCATGACCGCATGCTGTCACGCCTAGTCTTAGAGTCGTGAGTGTGGTGTTGCTGGCCGAGGACGACGCGGCGATCGCCGATCCGCTGTCCCGCGCCTTGAATCGGGAGGGCTACGAGGTCCGCGTCGTGGTCGACGGCCACAGCGCGTTCGAGTCGGCGAACGGCGGCGGGTTCGACCTGCTCGTCCTCGACCTCGGGCTGCCGGGCATCGACGGGCTGGACGTCTGCCGCCGGCTGCGGGCGGCCGGGCGCGGCATCCCGGTCCTCATGCTGACCGCCCGGGCCGACGAGGTCGACTTCGTCGTCGGGCTGGACGCGGGCGCGGACGACTACGTCGCGAAGCCGTTCCGGCTCGCCGAGCTGCTCGCCCGGACCGACGTCACGACGTCGACGCCAACCAG
>CAWJCX010000015.1:0-164320 GCA_963841395.1 uncultured Actinomycetota bacterium | reverse complement strand
CCCCACGGGGTGAGGAACAGCGGCAGGTGCCAGCCCGCCCACAGCACACCGAGGATGGCATCACGACTCGCGGGTGGTGGCGCTGCTGCAGGCGCGTCAGCGCGAAGTCGCGCCAGCCGGGTTCTTCGGCGAGGCCCGTGGTGAACAGCTGGGAGCACGAGCATCGGCACGTAGGCCGTCAGCACCATCATCGACGGGAGCCGCGCGGATCCTCGACGCCGGGCATCGCGAGCGTGCCCACGATCGCGAGCGGGACCGCGAGCAGCGCCACCGCGTACCACCGCAGCCCGAGCGCCGGAACCGAAACCAGCCGCCTGCGCCACCGGCGCAACCCGTCGCGGCCTTCGGTGACCGCGGTGACCGTGCACGCCGCGGCCAGCGGACCGAGGTAAGGCGCGGGGAGGATCGCGGTCAGCTGGTTGCCGACAGAGGAACTCCGGGTAGCGGAAGTGCAGGACGCCGAACCCGTCGAGCGACAGGATGTACGGCGTCCACGCGAGCCAGCTGATGCCGAAGGCCCAGCGAGAAGAACGCGGTCAGCGGATAGCGCAGAACCAGGGCCTGCCCAACGGTTCGAGGAGGCGCGGACGGTGTCCGGGGGCGCGGTGGAAGTCATGACGCCCTGAACGCTTGAGATGGAATTACTTCCCCAAGTCAGTGCAGGCAGGGGGCCTCCTGATGGTGGAGCCCACTCCACCATGAGCCGAACACCCCTGCCTGGTCGGCCCGACGCCCGGCGACCGGAGACGTTGGTGGCGGATGGACGCATGATCGGTGGGGTATGAGCGACGGCAAGATCGTCACCCCACCTCAGACGCCGCCGGCGGATCTGACCCAGTCGCTCGCGCTGTCGTCGGCGCGAGCCAGACCGTCAGGCCCGCGACCGCGACACCGAGGACGCGCGGTACGTGCCGGCTTGGCCGGATCCCTTCGCTCAGCAGCATCATCACCACGCTTCCGTCTCCCGGCTGGCCGATTGTGGTACTCAAATGAGGTGATCCTGAACGATCTCCAGCGAGAACTGCGTGACTTCGCCGCTCAGCGGGATTGGCAACGCTTTCGCACGCCCCCAAGAACCTGGTGATGGCGCTCAGCGGCGAGGTGGGTGAGCTGACCGAGCTCTTCCAGTGGCTGACACCGGAAGAATCCGCCACGGTCATGGAAAGGGCTGGTCAGGCAGAACGCGTTCGCGAGGAGGTCGCCGATGTGTTCGCGTACCTGCTGCAGATCGCCGACGCCCTTGGCATCGACCTCGTCGCGGCCCTGCGGGCCAAAATGACGATCAACGATCAGAAGTATCCGGTGTCCTTGGCCGCAGGACGCGCCGACAAGTACGACCAGCTCCGCCCGGAAGGGCCGGAGTCCTAACCGCACAACGCAGCGCCCCTTCGGACCCTTGATCATCAACGGGTCTACGATCACCCGTCTAGGTGATCAGCTGTTGGAGGGTGCAAATGGTTCTGCTGTCCAGACACCTCAAGGCTCGTGTGGGATGAGTGGGGCAGGCTCACTCGTTGGAGACCTCCGCACCCAAGTCTGGTCATACGCATGGTCACCGCTCGAGTTACTCCTGGGGAAATGACCCAAGGATGGCAGCGAAGCGCGAATGGAAAGCACTGGAGGCGTTCTGGCCCGCCATGATTCCTCCGGGACAGCGACCGGCTGATTCCCGAGGTCGAGAGATGCTTTACGGGAAGCCCATGCCAACGGGCGCGGACCCTCTCCGGCGGAGGTGACGTCCTGGCGGGAGAGCGTCTACTGGCTGGCCTCCCTGCTGGACCGCCTTGGCCTGGGCCAGGTGTGGATGTTCCTGGAGTACCAGGTCACCCCCGAGATGAATCCCATCGATGTGGTTCTCGCCGGCTGTCATCCCGATGGCGGTTTGAGTTTCGCGGTCATCGAACTCAAGCAATGGAGCGCCGTTGAGCGGCCCACGGGTGGCGGTGAGCACGGGTCTGTGCGCTTCCTGTCGTCGAGCAGGACCGCCGACACTCTGTAAGCAATGTGCCGTTGAGAAAAGGTCTATATCTCGGCGCCGGAATATCGGAAACACAAGAAACATCCGGCCGTGCAAGTGCATGACAACATGATCGCACTGAGAACTCATCACAGCATGTTCGATGACCGGTACGTGAATCTCGTCGGGGCGTCGTACCTGCACAACCTCAAAGACCCCGATTTTCAATGGATCAGGAACGTCGGCCCACGACCTGGGATTCCCACGTTCACGAATCGTTCACCACTCGATCTGGAGAACTTTCCTCACAGGAAACTTCAGTGCGAAGTCTGGTGCCGAGGCCGCCGAAGCCCTGCTCGAACGCCGGCGGATCCACGTTGCTGATCGAGTCTGAAATCGGGTCGATCGTGAACGGGTACACACAGTTCAGTCTGGTGGAGAACCAGCTGGCGGCTGTGGACGAGGGTCATGGAGGCGGTGTGCAACCCGTCTCAGGAGGCGCGAAGAAGGTCTTCGTCATCAGCGGTCGAGCCGGTAGCGGCAAGTCGCTGGTCGCACTGACGCTGCTCGGCCAGGCACTCGACGCTGGTCGCAGCGCCGGCTACGTGTCGGGGGTGTCGCGTCGCGGGAGACCTTCAAGCGTGGCGCCAAAGGGCGACGCGGCGCGTTCGCCACGCTGAACAGCGTCGCGGACAACCGAACCGCGGACGAGTTCGACCTGCTCCTCTGCGACGAAGCACACCGACTGACGGAGCGGCCGATGAAGGGCTCGTTCTCGATGCGAGCGGCGAATCGTCGGTCTCGGTGATAGTCACCCGAGCCAAGGTGCCGGTGTTCTTCATCGACGGCGACCAGCGCCTGTTCGCCGACGAGGTCTGGTCACCGGAAGCTCTCGCCGATGAGATCAAGCGGCTGGGCGCGGAAGTCGTGCCGATCACCCTCGACCGCGTACTGCGTGCTGTCGGCAGCTCGACCTACGACACGTGGGTTCGTCATCTGCTCGCTGGCGACCCGCTGCCGTGGAAGGCCGACGACGACGATCCAGAACCCTTCCAGCTCTATTACGCCGACAGCGCCGCCGCCATGGAGCGTTTTCTGCGCATGAAAGACCGCGCAGGGGAAACGGCGCGGATGAGCGCCGGAATCTGCTGGAAATGGGACGACCGGAGCGGCACAGATCCGGAAGTAGCTCCGGAACCAGGCTGGGCGCGCCCCTGGAACGCAGGCGACCAGCACGACACACCGGGAGTGCCGAAGCGGAGGTACTGGGCCACCGAACCTGGCGGCTTCGGGCAGATCGGCTGTGTCCACACCGCGCAGGGCCTCGAGTACGAGTGGGGCGGTGTGATCATGGGACCGGATCTCACCTGGAGTGGCGATGGCTGGAACGTCCACCGCGCAACACGTGCTGAGCAAGGCCAGAGGATCAGTGCGGACGACGATCTCTCACGTGCGATCCGCAACGCGTACGGCGTGCTGTTGACCCGATCGATCCGCGGCACCGTGCTGTATTCGGTCGACCCGGCCACCAGGAGGCTCTTCGCCGACCTCGGCGTGCCAAAGTGTGAACGCGCTAGGCATTCATGATCGGTCCGGATTGGGACGGAAGGTACCGCTGAAGCCAGCCGAACTGGCCCTTGGGGCACCAGGTGCCGGAAGGAACAGGGTTGAGCTGCCGCTAGCTCTCTGGTTCGGACCTGCCGGAGGGTCGACTCTTCTGCCCTGTCGGCCAGAGGGTTGAGCATGCAGGTAAGTGGCGCATTCGATGCCGGACGACCCTTAGCCAGAAGACAGTGGTCGGGACAGCTTGTATTGAGGTTCGATCGCCTTCTCTCCGCGTGGTAGGTCATCTCCAGCCGAACCATCTCGTAGGGCTTCTGCCGTTCGGCCGGATCTCCTCGCTCCAGTGCGGCGCCGACATCGCCGAGGTAGTCGATCATCGCGTACACCTCGGCCCGACTGATCGTCTTCGGCTCAGGCCGCCGCGCCTGCTCGACCTCGGCGGCCTCCGTTCGGCCTGTGCCGCGTTGATCGCATCGACGAGTGCGGCGGGTCGCCCGGCCGTGATCGCGTTCTGGAGCCGACGGACCTTCGTGCGCACTTCGGCGGCTCGTCCCTTCGCCTCCGTCACCCGAGCCGATTCAGCGCCAGTCGACCCTGCCGACTCCAAGAGTTGATCAGTGGTCTCGTCCCGGCACTCCGGATCGAACACGCGCCCGATCCACCGGTTGAGCACTTCCAACACGGACCGCTCTGGCATGTACACGTTCTTCGGGCGCCGTTCCAGCACTGCGAGCCTGGCACGATGGATTTCATCCGCCGCTCGCAAATTCCGCATCGGTTAGCCGGGTGGTGGCGGCCTCGAATGAGGTGTCATTTGACGCGTCGACCCAGAAATCGGGATGAAGATTCTCCTACAACTCGTCGAGCAAATCGGCGAATGTGTCGTAGGAATTCTGGACCTTGAATGGTTTCGGCTTGGTCGCCGGCATGCGTAGGGTAGGTCCGGCGTTCCTGGTTGGGTATCCCTCAACTTGGTAGTGGCAGGCGCCGGAACTGAGCGGCCGGCGGGCATTCGGCGTAGGCGGGATAGGGCGATCGCGGTAACCGCGAATTTGCGGATAACGTTTTTCCAAAAAGGTTGACCGCCGTTGCCGGCGCCATAAAGGTGTGCAGGGGCGCGGATCGGCTTCGGGGACGGTCCGGACGCTGCTTTTACTCATCTTTCACTTATGAGAGGAATCCCCTCATGCCGTCTGTCAAGACGACGTTCCGGGCCGGGGTCGCGGTGGTCGCGGTCGCGGTCGGGATCGGGCTCGCCGCCGCGCCCGCGTCGGCGGGGCCGGCCGCCGCGCCTGCCGTGCCCGACGGTCCCGTGCTCGCTCGCGACCTGGTCACGAAGGTCGACGTGGCGAACACCAACCGGCACCTGATCGCGTTGCAGCGGATCGCCGACCGGCACGGGCGAAACCGGGCCGCCAGCACCCCCGGGTTCGACGAGTCGCTCGACTACGTGGCCGGCAAGCTCGACGCCGCGGGATTCACGGTGACGCGCCAGGCGTTCCCGTACCTCGATGACGTCACCAGGGTCGAGTCGCTGACCGTCGCCGGTGCGCCGGTGCCCGTCAGGCGGATGAAGTTCAGCGAGTCACTGCCCGCGGGCGGCGTGACCGCCGCGTTGTCCGTGGTGGCCACCGACGGCACCCCGGGCTGCGAGGCGGCCGACTACGCGAACGCCGCCGGCAAGATCGCGTTGGTCAGCCGCGGCGCGTGCACGTTCGCCGCAAAGGCAGTCGCCGCGAAGACGGCGGGCGCGGTCGCCGTCCTCGTCTACAACACCCTTCCGGCCGTGCCACTGGTCGGCTCGCTGACTCAGCCGACGCCGGACGGCACGCCGATCGCCGGCCTCTCGCAGGCACAGGGCCAGCAGCTCGCCACCCAGGACGGCGCGCCGGTCTCGCTCGACCTGAACGGCTTCCTGGAGACCCGCACCTCGTACAACCTGATCGCCGACACCAAGACCGGCAGGCACGACAACGTGGTCATGGCGGGCGCACACCTGGAGAGCGTCCCCGACGGCCCGGGCCTCAACGACAACGGCACCGGGTCGGCCGCGCTGCTGGAGCTCGCGCTGCAGCTGGGCAGCTCGCCGGACGTGGGCAACGCGGTCCGGTTCGCGTGGTGGAGCGCCGAGTCGTTCGGCCAGGCCGGCTCGAACTACTACGTGCAGCACCTCGACTTCGAACAGCAGCTCGACATCGCGCTGTACCTGAACTTCGACATGATCGGGTCGAAGAACGCGGGCTACTTCACGTTCGACGGCGACGACTCCGACTTCACGGGCGCGGGTCCCGGACCGTACGGTTCCGGGCAGATCGAGAACGCTTTCAAGGACTACTTCGACGCCACCGGCGTTGCGCTGGAGAGCGTCGACATCGACCCGAACTTCGACTACAACGGCTTCATGGTCAACGGCATCCCCGCCGACGGTCTCTTCACCGGGGCCAACGGGGTGAAGACCGAGGCCCAGGCCCAGAAGTGGGGCGGCGCCGCGGGCCAGACCTACGACCCGTGCTTCCAGATGATCTGTGACAACCTGGGCAACATCGACCGCGTTGCCCTGGACCGCAACTCGGACGCGATGGCGTTCGTGCTCGGTTCGTACGCGATGAGCACCGAGGACGTCAACGGTGTACCGCCCCGCGCCGAGCGGGCACAGCTCCGCGCCGTGGCGGCCCGTACCGCCAAGGCGTCACTCGCGAACGCCACCCCGGAGACCCAGCACGGCATGACCAGCTGACGGAGTTCGCCACGAGCCGAGGGGCCGCACCACGTCGGTGGTGCGGCCCCTCGCCGCGCTCATCGACGCCGGCGAGTGCGTTCGCGCGCAGCGGTGCTGCGCCGCAGTCCGCAAGGACAATTTCAAGTGGACAGCCGCGGTGGCCGGGTGATATCGCTCGCTAGCGGGAAGGGCGGGAGCGATGAACAGGAGCCGGGTCGTCAGGCGCTGGAAGCATCGATGAAGGCTGATCAGGTCGCCGACCCGAGGCTCGGGTGGGGTGCGTTGAGCCCGTCCGGCTGCCGGGCGTTGGTTCTGGAACGGTGGAGGATGCTGCGGCTTCTTGGTGCGGCCGGGCCGTGGGCTGTGGGTTGCCTGCTGGCAGCGTCGGCCGTTTCGGTCGCTGCGAGCACGCTCATGGCGCTCGCCACCGGGTGGCTGGTCAGCGTCGTAGTCACCGCCGACACGCTGGCGAAGGTGGTACCTCCGCTGGTGGCCGCGGTCGGGCTCGTCCTGCTCGTCCAAGTCTCCGAACAGGTCCACACGGTCTGTGCGGCGTTGAGCGCCCGCCGGATCGACGGCGCTGTCAGGGCCCGGATCCGTGAGATAGCACTGGCCCCGGCGGGCATCGGCCACCTCGACGCCCCTGGCTTCCGGGACGACGTCCAGCGGGCCTGCGATCTGGGACTCGGGGCGCGCACGCGTTCGCCGGGCAACGCCGCCATTGGACAACTAGTCCTGGTCTTCCGGTTTGTCGGAACCGGTGGGGCGGTGGTGGTACTCGGCTCGCGGTTTCCGCTGCTCGCCTGTGGGTTGGTGATCGCCGCCATGGCTATGCGCGTTCTGGTGCGCCGGCAGTGGATGTGGATGGTGGCCGTCGAGGAGTCGCGGCAGGACGCCCGCCGGCGAGCTCAGTACTTCGGCAGGCTGGCGGTCGAGGCCGGGCCGGCCAAGGACGTGCGAATGTTCGGAATGGCCGACTGGCTCATCGGACGGATGACGGCCGCATCGACCGAGGCGTGGGCGCCCGCCTGGCAGGCGCGCCGGAAGGTGCTGCGGAAACAGGGGGTCTCCTGGATTCTCTCCGGCGGTTCCGCCGCAGCCACGGTGTTCGTCCTCGGGACGTCCGGCCAGACCGCCGGCACGATCGCCCAGTCGCTGACCGCTGCTTTCGCCGTCATGGCTATCGCGGTAATGGGCATGGAGGCGTTCGACATCGACTACGGCGCCGTCACCATCCAGGCCCTGGACCGGGTCCTCGGGCAGCATGGCGCGCGGCCCGCCGCACCCGTCGGGTCACAGGGCGGCGACCAGTCGCAGAACACCGATCCACCGCTGATCAGGTTCGAGGACGTCGGCTTTACCTATCCCGGAGCACGCCGCCCCACGATCGACGGCCTCACACTCACCATCAGCCCGGGCGAGACCCTGGCCATCGTCGGCGTGAACGGCGCCGGCAAGACCACGCTGATGAAGCTGCTGGCCGGTCTGTACTCCCCCACCACCGGGCGGATCACGGTCGACGGCGTCGATCTGGCCACCGCGGAACTCGGCGCCTGGCGGCGTCGGATGACGGCGCTGTTCCAGGATTTCCTCCACTACGGCACGACGGTCGCCGACAACGTCGCCCTCTCGGCCCCCGAGGCTCTGGACGACCTGCCCGGGATCGACGCGGCCCTGGAGGCGGCCGGCGCCGACGCGTTGATCTCCGACCTGCCGGACGGCGCACAGACCGTGCTGTGGCGCGGCGGGTCGGGAGCCGTGGACCTGTCCGGCGGCCAATGGCAGAAGCTTGCCATCGCCCGCGCTCTCTTCGCGGTGGCGCACGGCCGCAGCGTGCTGGTCCTGGACGAACCGACCGCACATCTGGACGTCGAGGCTGAGCAGGCGTTCAACGAGCGCGTCACCGCGCGCGCCGCCGGTACCTCGAAGGTGATCATTTCCCACCGCCTGTCCAATGTCCGTGGCGCGGACCGCATCGTCGTCCTCGACGGCGGCCGGATCACCGAGGCCGGCAGCCACGACGACCTGCTGGCGCTGGATGGCACCTATGCTCGGCTGTTCCGCCTGCAGGCGGCTCGATTCGCAGAGCCGGCCTCATGACGCGAACACCCTCGGGTACCACGGCGCGAACGCTGCGGCACCTGGCCCGGCTCTCCTTCAAGGTCGACCGCTGGGGCACGATCGTCAACCTGGTCCTGATGGCCAACGTCACCGTGACCATCGCGATGCTGGCGCTGTCCCAGCGCTGGGTGGTGGATGGCGCACACCAGCATCACGAGACCTGGCATTGGCTGCTGCCCTCGCTCGTACTCGCCACCGTCGCGCAGGCGATGTACGGCATCGGCGGTCGACTGCAGAACAACCTGCGCGTCGACCTCGCCAGCAAACTGGAGGTGGAGCTCGACGAGAAGGTCTACTCCTACGTCGCTCGGATGCCCGGGATCGAGCATCTGGAACGGGCCGACTACCTCGACCGCGTCTTCCTGGCCGTCAAGAGCACCGGCGCGCTCGCCACCTACGCCTGGGGCGCCCTGGAGACCGTTTCCACGATCTTGAGCCTCACCCTCAGCGGTGTCCTCCTCGCCATGGTCCACCCGCTCCTGCTGCTCCTGGTGGCGACGACCTTGCCGGTGCTGATCCTCGGGGCCAAGGCCCGGAACCTGGCCCTGCAGGCCCGGGATGCGTCGACCGAGCGCACCCGGCTGGAACTGCACTTGCACGAGCTGTGCCTGGAGCCGGGAGCCGCCAAGGAGATCCGTATTTCCGGTGCCGGCGGAGAACTCAGCAGTCGCGCGAGCGGACAGTGGGAAGCGGTCACCAGGGTCATCCTCGCGGCCCAGATCCGCGGTGCCGCGCTGCAGGTTCTCGGCTGGACCATCTACGCGGCCGGTCTCGGCGTCGCCTTGGCCCTGGTCGTACACCAGACCACGAACCGACCGGCCGCTGTGGGGTCGCTGGTTCTGGCGCTGTCGCTCGCCGCGCAGTTGCGGACACAGCTGTTCCTGGTGCAGGGAGCTACGGAACGGCTGGCCGAAGGCGGCAAGGTCGCCGAGCACTTCGCCTGGCTTCGCTCGCAAGCCGAGTCCACCGAACATTCCGAGCAGGCGGTGCCGACTCGACTGACCGAAGGCATCACCCTGGACGACGTCACCTTCACGTACCCGGGAGCATCCGCGCCGGTCCTGAAGCACCTGACGGCGAGCTTCGGAGCCGGCAGCGTGATCGGCCTCGTCGGCATCAACGGCGCAGGCAAGACCACGCTCGTCAAGCTCTTGACCGCGCTTTGTCAACCGACCTCCGGTCGCATCCTCGTCGACGGACGCCCCTTGGCGGATCTCGACTCCGCGTCCTGGGCCCGCGCCACCTGCGGCACGTTTCAGGACTTCGCGAAGTTCGAATTCCGCGCCCACGAGACCGTCGGTGTCGGCGACCCACCCCGCATCGAGGATCGAGCAGCGGTGGAGGCGGCTGTCAGACGCGGCGGCGCGGAGCAGACCGTCGCCGGGCTCGCCGACGGCCTGGACACGCAACTCGGCCGGGTCTTCGGCGGAGCGGAACTGTCACACGGCCAGTGGCAGCAACTCGCGTTGGCGCGGGGGCAGATGCGTATTGCGCCACTGCTGCTCGTCCTCGACGAGCCCACGGCCGCCCTGGATCCCCAAGCCGAGCACGACCTGTTCGAGACTTTCGCACGCCAGGCGCGCGCCGCCGCAGCCGCCAACGGAGCCGTCACGATTCTGGTGTCACACCGGTTCTCCACGGTCAGCATGGCCGACACCGTGCTCGTCCTGGCCGACGGGGGCATCGTGGAATCCGGGACGCATCAGGAACTGATGTCTGCCGGGGGACGGTACGCCGAATTGTATGAGGCGCAGGCTGCCGGTTATGCGTGAGTCGGTGTGGTCGCCCTCTTGAAGGACGGCCCCCGCGACACGCGAGCCCAGGGGCAGCGCGTCGGTCGCGGGGGCCTTGTGACACGGTTTTCGGGCGCCTTAAAAGCGGCCAGATCAGTGAGGCCGGTTCCTCAGGCCAGGCCGATCGAACCCCGCGCGTAGGGGGTGCCGCCGTTGTTGGCGATAGTCGGTCCGAAGCAGACCGACCACGAGTTCGCGGCCACTCCCGACGGCTTGCAGGTCCAGGACCCCCGATACCCGACGACATTGTCGTACAGATCCATCGACGCTGTCACGCCAGTGAGGGTGGATCGGTTGTTGCGTACGATCACGGCTCCTTGCACGCCGCTCTGGTCGGACGATCTGACCCCGCACGACTGCGCTTTGATGCCGGCCCAGGGCTCGGCGGTAGGACCACAGAACCACGTACTAGAGCTGGAGGTGATGGGGTTGGTGTTGCCGTAGGCACGCCAACTCCCGGCTCCAGCAGCGGCAGAGGCGGACCCGGCGGTCGCCAAGCCCAGCCCAAGAACAGCCGCCAGGAGCAGAGCAGCTAACGAAAAGAACTTCCGCATCTTTGCACCTTCCGATAGCCGGGCGCCCCCTCCCGGGAATACCCGGCCGGTCTCCATCCGGTCAACGACGACGCCATCGGACACCAACGGCCTGTCAAAGCTCTGTCAAACTGGTGTCAGTGTTTGAGGACTGAATCCCCCGGCGTGTCCGAAGAATCTGATGTGCCTCGGTTTTCCGGAATTGGGTTTGATGGATGACCACGGTCCTCCGACTCGAGAGGATCACCGTGTCGAAGGCTTGTCCCGCGGAGTTCCGTCGCAAGGTGCTTGATCTCGTGGCTGCGCCGGAGTTCGCATGGACAGTTCCATGTGGACGGCTGCGGTCACGTACTTCTGCCCGCGGCGACCCGCACCCTGCTCAGCGACGATCTCGACCAGTTTGATCGAGTGTGAGCGGCGGTCGGTCGGCGAACTGGGGGGTACCGGCGGGGCCTTGGGGTCGCGCAGGTTGCTGAGGTGGACGGAGAGCGAGGTCTCGTCCACGCCCAGGTAGTCGACCGCGTAGTCGCGTCCGCCGGATTGGAGCGGTGTGTCGTCGATGATCAGCTTGGAGCCGTCCGGCAGCGGTCGCTCGACGCACGTGCGGGCGCCGAGGTCGCCGTCGGGACACATGCGGTTCACGGCGTACTTGTCGCCGGTTGCGGCGACCAGGTCGAAGCCGCCGGTGCGGCCTCATGAGGTGAGGGTGCCCGCGATGTAGGCGTTCACGTATTCGATCTTGTCCGCGGGGGGGTGTGGCGTCACCGAGGGCTCCCTTTTGCTTCTCCTGCCCCGTCACCGTGAAGGTCGCCGATCGCCGAGCACCTCCCGGAACCGCGAGATCAGCTCCTGATGGGGTGGCAGGCAGCCTTCGTGCCGGCGCGGACGTCGTCGGTACCGTGGTGATGGTGGTCGTCCCGCTGGGCGGGGCGCCTATGTGCGGGTTGCCGTTGTCGTCCGGAGCGAGCAGGACGGCGCCGACGGCGAGGCCGGCCACCACAGCGGCGGTGCCGACCAACGCCACCACCCGCCCGCCGATCACGGCCCGACTGCTGAAGCGAGGCGGACCGGTCGGCCGGGGCGGCGTCCGCCCGGCGCTTCAGCTCCGCGAACGCCTCGTTGAGCGTCTGCAGGTTCGTCATCGCGTCTCCTGGTAGGTGTGCGGGTTGACCGTCAGGTCGCTCCGCAGCGTGACGAGCGCCCGGGAGATCTGGCTGCGCACCGTGGTCTCCCGGCAGCCCAGCTGGGTGGCGATCTCCGCGTCCGGCAGCCCGGCGTAATAGCGGAGCACCACGGCGGCACGCTGTCGCCTGGCAGGCCCGCCAGCCGCCGGATCATCGCGTCCCGTTCGGCCCGCTCCGCGGCGCCATCACCCTGGGGCGTCGCCGGTTCGATGTCGGCCCTCGGTGTAGTGCGGGCGAGTCGGCGGTGCCAGGAGAGGTACTCGTTGACGATCATCCGCCGGATGTAGGCGTTCGGTTCGGCCATCCCGGAGACGCGGACCCACCGTTCGTACACCCGGCCCAGCACGTCGCTCACCAGGTCCTCGGCCAGCCAGGTCCGGCAGGTCAGACCGTGGCGAACCGCATCAGCGCCGGGCGTTGCCGGTTGACAAATTCCCCGAAATTTATGCGCCCACTTTCGATCGGACTCGATCTGTGCGACCTCAACGGGGCAGCAGGCCGATCCGTTGCATCCTGAGCGAAGAAGGTACGGCGGCGGGTGAGCGTGACCGCGCGGCCTTCTAGACCGGCCCCTGACTGAGTAGCTGGGACAGGGCGAGCGGTGGGCGGCCAGTCAGGTCGGCGACCGCGTCCGATGTGGACTCCCAGCGGCGCTGGCGGATGGCGTCGAACATGCTCGAGTAGGCGTAGGTCCACCATGGTTCCTCACCGCCGCGCAGCAGCGCCGCCGCGAACTCGGCGGTCGAGGTGTCGGTGTACCGGTATCCGGCCGCCGCGGCGATCGTCTCGACCAGGAGGCTCTCGGGGCCGGTGATGTCGTGATGCCGGTTGGTGGGTTCGCCTACCGCCAGCGCCGCCAGGCAGCGCGCCACGTCGTCCCGGGCGGCGAGCGACACGCGGGCGTCGCCCGCCGGGAGGGCGACGGCCGAACTGTCGGTGCCGGCCTGCCGGACCACGCTGAGGAAGAACTCGGTGTACAGACCGGCCCGCGCGATCGAGAAGGGGAGCCCGGTCGACCGCAGCTGTCGTTCCGTGTCGCCGTTGGTGAAGGCGTAGCAGAACGGCGAGTCCGGCGCGACGTCCAGGCCGCTCAGGAACACGACGTGGCCGACCCCGCACTCGGTCGCCGCGGTGAGGACGTTGCGGTGGTGCACGACCACCCGCGCCGCCTCACCGTCACTGGACACGAACACCAGCGAGTCCACACCGGTCAGCGCCGTCCGGAGCGCCGCGGGCTCGTCATACGGCGCGGTGCGGCTGGACAGCGCGACCACCTCGTGCCGGCCGGTCTCAGCCAGCGCCCGCACCACGGCGCCGCCGATCCGGCCGGTGCCGCCGGTGACTGCGATCCTCATCGGTCACCTCCTCTCCGCGCCCATGATCCCGCATTTCGGCCGGACGGTCGGGAATCTAGCCGCGCGCCGCGCTCGCGGGCGAGTGTGGCGGGGCTCAGATCTTGCTCGCCACGGGAATCACCTCGGTGCCGAACCTCTCCAGGACCGCCGGCCGGTGGACGTCGGGCACCACGCCGAGGGCGACGTCGATGCCGAGGCCGTCCAGTCGTTCGAGCGGCCGCCGGAGAGCACGTCGAGCGTGGTGATGCTTTTCGCCAGCAGGCCCGGGTGCCGGTAGAGAACGCCAGTGAGCAGCTTGGCGCGCTGCGTGCGCGCGACGTTTTGGGTCGTGGCGGGTCAGCAGCTGTCACCGCAGCCGCAGCCGCCGGCGGGCTCGGCGGATGACCGTTCGGCCGACGGGTTCGCGAAACCGACCAGCACGGCGCAGCAGGTATCGACGCGCCAGGCGTCGCGGCCTTCCTTGATCGCGACGGCCGCGATCCCCAGCGCGGCGACCGGATCGGCCCACGACCAGCCGAACAGACTGTTGACCACGAGACCGCCAGCAACACCGCGGACAGATACGTGCAAAGCAGCGACGTCAGCACGACACCGAGCAGGCCCCGCAGCGCGTGCGCGAGCTTCGGCTCGTACCGCGAACGCCGGCCTTCCGGCACCGCCACCACCAAACCGCATCCCCGGAGGCACGCCAGCGCGTGCCCGAACCACCTCGGCAGGTGCCTGAATGATCAGTCCGGCGCCCGTCGCGGTCGGGCAGAGGCGCCGAGCAGCCGCTGAAGCAGCTCGGGGTTGCCCGGCCAGGCTTCGAACAGGACATCACGAGGAACGCAACGAGCCGCGTACCTCAGTACGAGCGCGACCACGATGACGTCGTCCAGCGGTCCGATCACCGGCAGGAACTCCGGGATCAGGTCAATCGGCGACAGCACCCACAGCGCCGCGACGGCCACGGCGATCTTGGCGCGGCGCGGTACGCGAGGGTCACGACGCAGCCTTCGGGCGGTGGTCACACAGTCGGGCAGGAACCGGGCCAGGTCACGGGCCACACCCGGTGGCAGCCGCCGCGCCAGCACGATCAGCACCAGCCATGAGGCGACGACAACGCCGACGGCGATAAGGACGGTATGCAACCAGCCCGGCATCAGATGGGTTCCTCACCGCTCAGGTCGTGCACGGCGCGGACGATAACGTCCTCGCACCGTAGTACGGCATCGTCGGTGACCACCGCGTCCTGCCAGGCGCCATGGAATGCGGGCGCGTTGGCCGGTGATCGTTGGGTTCGGAAGACTGCGATTCCGGACGCGATGTTGGGCTGTCAGTCGGCGGCTGGGAGGATGTCGTTCTCGACGATGGACTCGCCGGTGAAGGTGTCCTGGTCGAAGTCACGGGTGTTCGTCGTCATGACGACCACCAGGTCCAGGTCCTTGATGATGTAGATCATCTGGCCGCCGTACCCCCAGGCCATCGCGACCTGGTGGCCCGCGATGTCGCGCAGCCAGAAGTCGTAGCCGTAGCTGTACGGCGCGCCGGCGTCGACCTGGTTCGTCATCGACGCTTCCACCCAGGCCGCCGGCACGAGCTGACTGCCGTTCCACCGACCGTTGTGGAGGTAGAGCAACCCGAACTTCGCGAGTTCGCGCGGGGTCGCGTAGAAGTTGTAGCCACCCGAGAAGTAGCCCTGCGGGTCGCGACCCCAGTGTTCGGCGACGATGCCCATCGGCCCGAGCAGGTGCCGGTGGATGAACTCACAGGCCGTGGTCTCGGCAGCTGAGGTGAGCACGGCGGAGCTCAGGTGGGTGTCGCCGGTGCTGTAGTTGAACCGCGTACCGGGTGTCGCGGCTCTCGGGAGCCGCAGCGTCGCCGCGACCCAGTCGGGCGTCTGCTGGATCGCCGTCTCGGTCGTGTTCTCGTTCCATCGGCTGCCCGAGGTCATCGTGAGCAGATCGCGAACCGTGACCGTGCTGGTCTCAGGGCTCATCACCGAGCCGTAGCGCGACGGCAGGGTCGAGGCGATCGACGCGTCGACGCCGGGGATCCGGCCTTGGTCGATCGCGATGCCGATCGCGGCTCCCCAGATGCTCTTGGACGCCGAATGAACGTTGTTGCTCTGGTTCCTCGCGCTGCCGTGGAAGTAGCGCTCGAACACCAGGGCGCCGTGGCGGATCACGAGGAAGCTCCACGTGTACGGCACCTCATCCAGCGCGGCCGCAGCTGATTCGAGCCCGCTCGAATCCATGCCCTGCGCCTCGGGAGCCGAGACCGTCCACGACCCGCTGTCGTCGACCGGATCCGTGTACGTCGGGTTGTCGTCGTAGAACCTGGTCGTCGACACAGGACCTTGGATCGTGCCGCAGTCGTACGCAGCGGCCGCCCGGTCGGAACCCGACCTTGTCTCGGTTGGCGCAGGGGACGGTGTTGGCGAGGAACACGACGCGATCACGCTCAGCGTCGCCAGAACGCTCATTCCGAAGCGCGGGATCGCCCTTCTACGATCAGCCGCGGGCTCCACGCTTCGGATCCTAGGCCCCCCATGAGGGCAACGCCGACGCGACCACCATGGCCTCGCGGAGATCGCCAATGGCAGCGGAGCGCGCCGACGCTACGTCGTGGCGAGGGTTGTTCCGTGGCGGCTGCCAGTTGCGGGTCCAGGCCGGGTTGGGCGTCGTGACGGGATGCGGTGGCGATGCCCCAGGCGGCGAGAGCGAAGCTGCGCCACCGGTAGCTGGAGCCGGGTGGTGCGATCCGGCAGCGGTCTAGGCGAAGGAGGAACCGCGGCTGACTTGACCGCTTGCCAGCTGGTCTTGTTGCCGGAGACGTTGGTGTCGCGGTGAATGTAGCCGTGCACGCGGTCCTGGTGGTGCGGCCACCACGTGTCCGTGGCGCTCGGCAACTCGGCTTCGCGGCGAGGTGAGGTGAGGTGATCAGTCAAGTACCGCGCGGAGTTTCTTGGCGAAGACTGCCGGGTCGCCCTCGTAGTCGAACCAGAAGCCGAGGATTTCCTCGGGTTGGTTCGGGAGGACCGTGGTTTCCTGGCCGAGGAGTCTGGCCGCGGCGATGGCCGCGCGGCCGGCCATCGTGTCGCGGGAGTCCTTGCTCACCGCGATCACCACGCGGGTGGACGCGGCGGTCAACGCCTCGACGTCCGGATGGTGGCCGGTGACGGCCCAGGAGCGGTCGGACAGCAGCGGGTCGTCGCGTTTTCCGTCGTCCCTCGGTGGCATGCCGAGCTTGCGCGGGTCGGGCCCCGGCCGGGCGAAGTAGTCGTCGGTGAGCTCGCCCTGCCACGACGTCATCCCTACGCAGGCCGCCATCGCGGGTCCGAATCCCTCGGCCTCGTAGACGTCCCGCACGGCGGCGCGGGCCAGCAGGACGGCCGCGGCGTCGGGCAGCACGGGGATGAGGGGCGGCTCGTAGGCCACCAGTGTGCGCACGTCGCCGGGGTGGGCCGCCACGAGCGCCAGGGCGGTGACCGCGCCGCCGCTGATCGCGAACATGTCGACGGGGCCGGCGTCCAGTGCCTGGATGAGTGCGTGGAGGTCCTTCGCCTGGGTGTCGGGCCGGTGGTCGACCCGGCCGTCGCCGCGGACGCTGCGTCCGAGGCCGCGCGGGTCGTACGTCACGACCGTGCGGTCGATGAAGATGGCGGAGAAGGTGGCGAAACCGTCGGCGGTCATCGGATGGCCGATCATGAACAGCGGTGGCCGGCCATCCACGGTCGGCAGCGGTCCGTGCACGTCGTAGGCGAGATCGACCTCGGCGGACACCAGCGTGTGTGGCGTCGCCAGTCGCTTGAACGCCTCCCGGATGACCTTCTTGCCCACGTACCTGTTCTTCATCTCGTTGGCTTCGACGGGGTGGGGAAGCACCTCGTGGACCACGACCCGCAGGGCGGGCAGCTCCGGGCCGAGGAGGGCGCGCAGCTCCTCCTGGATGCCGATGACGATGTTGTCGAAGCACATCGGTACGAGGTCGGGGTAGACGTGGGCCTTCCAGCGGATCCAGAGCTCCTCCGGCACGGCGTCGACGGCCTCGAACTCGCCCGCGGGTTCGAGATCGACGAGCGCGGTGGCGCCACCGGTGGGGCCGGACTTGGTGCCGACGTGGGCACGGATGCCGCGCATCGGCAACGCCCGGAGCAGCCTGTTGTTCGAAACCACGACCGGCACGCTACCGCCCGCGGTGCCCGCACGTGAGGTCGCGCGGGCACCGCGGTGTTCCAGATCAGGCGGCGCAGGTCTGACCGATGACGCGCCTCGGACAGTCGGAGTAGTCGAGCAGCAACAGCACGGCCGCCCGGTTGCGGGTCGTCTCGCGGGTGAGCACCTCGTCGGGCGGGTAGAAGCCGCCGCCGGAGCCGCTGGGGCCCGGGTACATCTCGAAGGTGTAGGTGTAGATCCGCTGCACACCCCACAGCCAGTCGTTGATCGTGCCGTCGGTGATGTACAGGTCCGACGCCTGCTCGGGTGTGTAGCCGTTGGTCTGCGCCATCATCTGGCCGAGCTGGGCATGGGTGTCACGCTCCGCCTGGGTGAGGCCGGGTGCGAGATCGTTGAACGTGTAGCCGTACGGCCACAGGATCAGCTGGCTGTAGGTGTGGAAGTCGATGTGCGTGCTGATCTGCTGCCGCCCGCCGACCACCCTGCTCTGCACGAAGTCGCGGACCACCCGCACCTCGGGTGCCGACGCCGCGCTGGGGCCGCGGTAGGTCGCGCTGCCGGTGCTACCGGAGGAGCCGCCGCAGCAGCCCCAGTTGTAGGCCCAGTTGCGGTTCAGGTCGGTGCCCACGTTCGACGAGCCGGAGTTGGGTTGCCGGTTCTTGCGCCAACTCCGGTACGAGCCGGTGGCGATGTCGTACTCGCCGCCGTCCGGGTTCATGTCCGGCACGAGCCAGATCTCGCGGCTGTCGACCAGGTTGCGGATCCGAGTGTCGGTGGCGTACTCGTCGGTGAACAGCTTCACCAGGTACAGCGCCATCTCGACGGTCAGATGCTCGCGGGCGTGCTGATGCGCGGTGAACAGCACCTCGGGCTCGGCCTCGTCGGTCGCGACGTTGTCGGAGAGCTTGAGCGCCCAGATCTCCCTGTTCTGGTACGACCGGCCGATCACGCGCTTGCTGAGCAGCGTCGGATGGTCCACCAGCGCCTGGTTGATCTCGGCGGTCATCTCGGCGTAGTTGTGGTACCTCGAGTCCGCGGGCGGGAAGTCGAGCGGTCGCGCTCCAGTGCCGGGTGGGGCGGACAGGTCCTGGCCCACCACGTGGTAGCCCAGCGCCCGGATTCGCTGGACCTCCTCGGGTGTCGCGGTGATGTTCACCCCGCCGTGCTCCGCCGAGTCGACCGCGGCGCCGGTGCGCGCGATCTCGCTGCGCTGCTGGGCGGTCTTGACCTGCTCCACCCGGTACTCGCCGCTCTCGGGCGACGCTCCCGGTGGCTGGGCCACGACCGCCGGCGCGTTGGTGGCCGACAGGACCGTGGTGGCGGCGAGGATGACGCCGGCCATGAGTGAGATACGGGTACGTTTCACGCTGGACCTCCCGCAGTACACACCGACTAAGCGGTGTTGGCGGAATGTGTTGTGCGCTCAAGGTTCCATCGCCTACCACCACCGTCACAACCGGCAAACAGGGGCAATCCCGACAGTTGGCAACTGGCATCACCGGTTGGACCTGCCGGACAGCCAAGACGGTGACCTAGCGTGCCTGCCATGGTGCGTCGAGTCGCTGTGGTCGCCGGACTTGTCGGGGTGCTGTCGGGACTGCTGGTCGTGCCCGCGTCCGCGGGCGCACCCGCCTTCGCCGTCGCGGACGGGGTGACCCAACCGATCCACTCGTTCGCCGACGCGGTGCGGGAGACGGTGTGGGTGGACATCGGGCTCGACCTGGACGCCAACGGCGTCGGCGACCGGGTGGCCACCGACATCGTCCGGCCGGCCACCGCCGAGCGGGTCCCGGTGATCATCGACGCCAGCCCGTACTACACGACCTCCGGGCGCGGCAACGAGAGCGAGCGCAAGAGCTACGACTCGGCCGGCGTGCCGATCAAGTTCCCGCTGTACTACGACAACTACTTCGTGCCGCGCGGCTACGCGGTCGCGCTGGTCGACTTCAGCGGGTCGTCCCGGTCCACCGGCTGCATGGACACCGGCGGCCGGTCCGAGGTGGCGTCGGGCAAAGCCGTGATCGACTGGCTGAACGGCCGGGCCACCGGATACTCGGCGGCCTCCGGCGGCTCCGTGGTGGCCGCGAGCTGGTCCACCGGCGCGGCCGCGATGATCGGCAAGTCCTGGGACGGCAGCGTCACCCAGGGCGTGGCGGCCACCGGGGTGGATGGCCTGCGCACGATCGTGCCGATCTCGGCGATCAGCTCCTGGTACGACTGGTTCCGTTCCGACGGCGTGTCGTTCCGCACCTTCGGCACACCGACCAGCCTCGCGTCGAGCTTCGAGAACGCCAACGCGCGGGCCCGGTGCGCGGCCGTGCGGTCCGAGATGACCGCGGGCGCCCCGGCCAACGGCGACTACACCGCGATGTGGCAGCAACGGGACTACGTGCGCAGCGCCGCGAACGTGCGGGCCGCGGTGTTCTCGGTCAACGGCCGGGCCGACCTGAACGTCAAACCGGTGAACTGGGGCCAGTGGCTGGACGCGTTACCGGCGTTGGTACCGCGCAAGCTGTGGCTGTCCCAGACCGGGCACATCGACCCGTTCGACTTCCGGCGGGCCACCTGGGTCGACACCCTGCACCGCTGGTTCGACAGGTGGCTGCTGGGCATCCAGAACGGGATCGAGAACGAGCCGCGGGTCTCGGTCGAGCGCGCCGTGGACCAGTGGAGCGACACCGCCGCCTGGCCGCCCTCCGGCACGCAGGCACAGACCCTGCGTCCGGTGGCCGGTTCGGTCGCGGGAGTGGGCACGCTGCGGACCACCGCCGGGACGGGAACTTCTTCCTTCACCGACAACGGATCCGGGACCCCGGCGAGCTACATCGCCTCGCCCAACGCCACCTCATCGCGCCGGGTGGTGTACAGCACCGGCACGCTGACCACGGACCTGCGCGTGGCCGGCGTCTCCCGGATCACCGTCGCCGCCACCCCGTCGACGTCGACCGCGCACCTGTCCGCCTACCTGGTCGACTACGGCTCGGCGACGTCCCGGAGCAGCACCGGCGAGGGCATCCGAACGCTGAGCACCGAGTCGTGCTGGGGCGAGGACCGCCCCGGCGACGACGCCTGCTACCGCGACACCGCGGCCACCACGGCCACCGTCGACGCCCAGATCATCGCCCGCGGCTGGGCCGACCTGGCCAACTACTCGTCACTCAGCACGCCGCGCCCACTCACCCCGGGCACCAAGTACACCATGACGTTCCGGCTGTCCACAACGGACTGGACGGTGCCCGCCGGACACCGCCTGGCGCTGGTGATCGCGGGCACCGACAGCAGCATGACCAGCACCCCGGCCCAGCTCCCCCGGCTGACGGTCAACCTGGCCGAGACCTCGGTCCAGATCCCGCTGCTGGGCACCGTGCCGACGGCCCGGTCGGCGGCCGGACCGCAGGTCAGCCGGGTCCAACCGGACATCGTCCCGGGCCGGCTGGACGACTGACCGGACCGAGTCTGCCACCGCGGGGACCGGTCCCCGCGGTGGCCGATATACATCTCTGCGATGAACGGCATGACGGGAAACCATCCCGAGTACAACATCCTCGGGCTCGGGCTCGGCGGGATCGCGTTCCTGATCGGCCTGACGTTGGTGTACAACGCGTTTCCGGAGGCCGACCGCGACGGTCCGGTGTTGTGTGACGGCAAGGAGATGCAGCCTGGCGACGTGTGCACCTACCTGGGCGGTGGCAATGTCGACATCTCGGCGAAGAACTACCAGACGATGGCCGCCGAACAGCTCGCGGGGCACGGCCTGCTGGTGTGGCTGCTGTGCCTCGGCATCGTCGTCAGCCTCGGCGCCGCGACCGTCACCGGCCTCTACCTCTGGTACGTGCGGTCGTCCCGCGGCAAGGACTCCCCTGGGCCGCCGCCCACGCGAGCGCGTTGAGTGACTCAGTCCACGTGGAGTGGGGCTTTTTCGGCGGCGGCCCGCTCACTCGTGGCGAAGTCCCGGACGCTGCGCTGGAACAAGGGCACCACGGTCGACGCGGCCAACAGGACGATCGCGATGATCAGGACCAGGTTTGTGCCCAGCACCTCGATGGCGAACGGGGTCACCGCGAGCCCGACCGGCGCGAGCGCGAACGTGCCGAGCATCTCCACCGACAGCACGCGGCCCAGCAGCTCGTCGGAGAACGAGCGTTGCAGGGAGCTGATCCAGAGCACCCCGAACACCGCGTATCCGAAGCCTGTGGCCAGCACCGTCGCCCCGAGCACGTAGACCGGAAGACCCAGGAGCAGCGCGAGCAGTTGCAGGCCGAGCAGCGACAGGGCGCAGACCCCGACGACGCCCGCCTTCTTGGGTTTCCAGGCGGACGCCGCGAGCCCGCCGAGAACGGAGCCGACCGCTTCGAGGCCCATCAGGACGCCGTACGCGCCGAACTCGCCACGCTGTTTCAACAGAATCGGCAGCAGGACGACGGCCGGCCCCATCACGAGCAGCAGCTGGGCGGTGCCCTGCAGGATGATCGTCGTCACCCACAGCCGCTGCCGCACCGCGGTCAGGCCCGCCCTCGCGGAGCGGAACACGCTCTCGGGTTCACCCCGCTCGGGTACCGGGTCCTTGAGACCGACCAACGTCAGGATGCTGACCAGGAACGTCGCGAGGTCCACGAGGAAGACCGTGTCGACGTCGAGGGTGACGATCAGCAGGCCGCCGACGCCGGGGCCGATGATCGAGGCGATCTTGGTGGTTGTCGTCCGGAGCGCGTTCGCCCCGGCCAGGTCCTCGTCCGGCACCAGCGACGGGATCAACGCGCCGAACGCGGGATGGAACACCGCCGTGCCCGCGCCCATCAACGCGGCCAGCACCAGAACCACGGGCAGCGGCCCGTTCGCGGCACCCAGGGCGAAGCCCAGGACCGCGAGCATCCGCACGCCGTCGGACAACGCCATCGCCCGGCCCCGGCGCATCCGGTCGGCGATCGCGCCACCCAGCAGCGACAGCAGCACCATGCCGACGCTCTCGGCCGCCAGCACGAAGCCGAGGCCCGACGCCCGGTGGTGCGTCAGGACGGCGCCGATCATCGCGACGTTGAAGATGCCGTCACCGATCGAGCTGACGGCCTGCCCGAACCAGAGGCGACGGAACTGGGCGTGCCGCAACGGCTTGGCGAACGGTACATTCATCGGCTGGTGTCCTCCGGGTCGTGGTGTCGCGCCAGGTCGGCGAGCGTTCGAATGGTCGGCGCGCTGAAGAAGTCGCGCAGCAGGATCTTCACCCCGTACTCCCGCCGGACCTGCCCGACGACCTCCAATGCCAGCAACGAGTTGCCGCCCAGCACGAAGAAGTTGTCGTCGGGACCGATCCGCTCCACACCCAGCACCCGTTCGAAAGCCTCCCCCACCCGAGCTTCCAGGGGACCGGAGGGGGCCACTGAGTCCACGGCCTGCGGCGGTCCGGTACGGGTCGGCTCCGGCCCGCCGGCGAACCGGCGAGCCTGGCGCAGCACCTGCTCCAGATCGTGCACGGCCACGTGGAGCTGGGGCAGTCCGGCGCAGAGCGCGGCGACGAACGCCGCGTGCCCCTCGGCTTCGGTCAGGTATCCGGCCGTGTCTGCGGTCTGATCTTCCGCGTTCATCCCCGTCCGCAGCCAGCCCGTCCAGTCGATCGCGATCACCTCGGCGCGGCCCTGCCTGCGCGCGTGGTGGGCGAGCGCGTCCAGGTAGGCGTTCCCCGCCGTGTAGTCCGCGGCGCCGTCCCAGCTATCCACAGTAGACAAAGAGGAGAACAACGCGAGGAAGTCGAGTTCGATGTCCTCGGTCGCCGCCAGCACCGCGTCGGCCCCGGTCACCTTGGGGGCGACGCTCGCCTGGAAATCCGCTGGACCGAGGTCCTCGATCAGGTTCCCGTTGCCGCCGTGGCCCGCCAGGTGCAACACGCCGTGCAGCTCGCCGAAGCGCTCGACGCCTTCCTTCACCAGCGCCCGCACCGCGGCCGCGTCGGTCACGTCGCACGGCACCGTGATCACCTCGCCGCCCGCCGCCTCGATGGCCAGCAGATGTTCGCCGAACCTGGGGACGGTGCGGCCGCTGAGCACGAGCCGGGCTTTGTACTCTCGCGCGAGGAAAGTCGCCAGGGACCGGCCGATGCCGCCGTGGCCGCCGGTGATGAGGTAGACGCCGTGCTCGCGCAACGGTGCGTCCACAGTGGTCAGGCGCAGTCGTTCGACGTCCTGGCGCCAGCGGCGGCCGGTCCGGTAGGCGACCACGACGTCGCCGGACGCCTCGTCGAGTTCGCGGCGCACGTCGTTCGCCGCCCGCAGGGGATCTGTTCGGGTGTCGAGGTCGACGACCCGGCAGCTGACGTGACCGAGTTCCTTCGGGATCACCTTGCCGATCCCCGCCAGGATCGCCTGGGCCGGAACGATCGGTTCGTCGCCCGAGACGTCGAACGCGCCGCCGGTGAGGACCAGCAACTGGATCTGGGTGCCGGTGCAGGCGGCGAGCGTCCGGGTGATGTTCAGGAGGTCGGCGGCGGACGTCGCACGCCCGTCGAACACCACCGAGGGGGTCGTGGCACCCGCCAGCGCACCACGGAGTTCGGCGGGGGCCGTCGGCTTTGCCGCCAGCGCTCGGGCGAACTCCCCCGCCGTGCCGATCAGGATCACGTCACGCGGCTCGGCCGGCCGCTGTCGCACTCCGGCGGTGCTGCGCCACGCCGGGCTGTAGAACCAGTCCGCCAGATCCCGCCGCGACGGTGTCCTGTCCGGTTGTGCCGCCGGGCCGTCCTGGGCGAGGTCGATCCAGAAACGCTTGCGCTGGAAAGGATACGTGGGCAGGACCGTCCGGCGGCCGTCGTCCGCCGACCACGAGAGCTCGGTGCCGTTCTCCCACAGCTTCGCGAGCGCCTCGTGGAACACCTGCAGGTCGTCCTCGTCGCCACGGGAGGAACGGAGGGTCTGTACGAGCCGGTGCTGCTGGCCGGCGACCGCACCCAGCGCCAACGACGACAGCCCGCGCCCGGGACCGGCCTCCACCAGCGCGCCGTCCACCCGTTCGGCCAAGGTGGCCACGCCCTGCTCGAAGAGCACGGGAGCACGCAGCTGGCGTCCCCAGTAGTCGGGGGAACGGACGTCCTCCTCGGTGATCCACGTCCCGGTGACATTGGAGACGTACGGGATTTCCGGTGCCCGCACGGGGATCGTCGCCATGAACGCGACGAATTCCGCCGCCGGACCGGCCATGGCGGGCGAGTGCATGGCGTGGGGCACCCGCAGGGCCCGGCACGTCACGCCTGCCGCGCCGAGGGACTTCGCCAGCTCATCGAGGGTGTCGCGCGGACCCGCGAGCGTCACCAGCCTGGGGCCGTTGTACGCGGCGACCGTGATGCCCTCCGGCAGGTCCACCTCGGACGCGGGCAACGGCACGGAGAGCATCGCCCCGGGCGGTGCCTCGTCCATGAACCGGGCGCGCGCGTCGATGACGCGGGCGGCGTCTTCGAGGGTGAAGACCCCCGCGACCGCGGCCGCGACGAACTCGCCGATGCTGTGCCCGAGCATCGCGACGGGCCCGGCGCCGCAGGCGATCAGCGCTTGGGCGAGGGAGTACTCGACGGCGAACAACGCGGGCTGGATGAAGCGTGTTCGATCGAGCAGCGCGGAGTCGGTGAAGACGAGATCGCGGAGGTCGCGGAGGTCGTCGTCGAGCAGCGGGCGGAACGCGTCCGCACAACGGTCGAAGGCCGCGGCGAACTCCGGGAAGCCAACGTAGAGCCCCTTCGCCATCCCGGGGTACTGGACGCCCTGCCCAGGGAACAGGAACCCGACGCCCGCGCCCGCCTTGCCTTCCGGGAACGGCATGCTTTGCCGCTCCCGCAACACGCGCACCGCCGTGGCCACGTCCGGTGCCGCCACAGCGGCCCGGCACGCGAACCGGGTTCGCCCGCTCTGCAACGTGTACGCGGTGTCGTCGAGGCGCGTCGACCCGCGCTCCAGCGTGTCGGCCAAGCGGCCGAGCGCCTCATTCAGCGCCCGCTCGTCACGGGCGGACACCGGCAGCACGCGCCAGCCGCGGGTCTCCGGTCGACCGTTCAGTGGTCGGCGGCTGCTCGACGACGACGTGGGCGTTCGTGCCACCGATGCCGAACGAACTCACCCCGGCCCGGCGCGGCACGCCGTTCGCGGTGTGCCACAGCTCCCGCTCGGTGGTGATGCGGAACGGACTCTCGGTCAGGCGCAGCGCTGTGTTGGGCTCGCCGAAGTTCAGCTGGGGCGGGATCTCGCCTTCCTTCGCGGCGCGCAGTGCCTTGATCAGGCCCGCCACGCCCGCCGCGGTGTCCATGTGCCCGATGTTGGCCTTCACCGAGCCGAGCACGCAGTAGCCGCGTCGATCGGTGTTCTCCCGGAACGCCTTGGTCAGCGCGGCGACCTCGATCGGGTCACCGACGGGGGTCCCGGTGCCGTGCGCCTCCAGGTAGGTGATGGTGTCCGGGTGCACGCCGGCCACGGCCTGGGCCTGCGCGATGACGTCGGCCTGACCGTCGACGCTGGGCGTGCTGAACCCGGCTCTGGCCGCGCCGTCGTTGTTGATCGCCGAGCCGATGATCACGCCTTCGATGGGGTCGCCGTCCTCGAGTGCGTCCTCCAGCCGCTTGAGCAGGACCACGCCGACGCCGGACCCGAAGACGGTGCCGGTGGAGGAGGCGTCGAAGGTGCGCGTGTGCCCGTCGGCCGACGCGATGCCGCCCTCGACGTAGAGGTAGCCGCGTTTCACCGGTGGCGTGATCGCGATGCCGCCGGCCAGGGCCGCGTCGCACTCGAAGGTCCGCAATGCCTGGCACGCCAGGTGAACCGCCACGAGCGACGTGGAACAGGCGGTGCCGATGGGGATGCTCGGCCCGGACAGACCCAGGTGGTAGGAGACCTTTGGCGCGAGGTAGTCCACATCGGTTTCCAGCGCGCCGACCTGCTCCCACCGCTCCCCCGCGCGCGCGGCCGTGTCCCAGTCGACCTGCGAACGGACGTTCCGGACGTACGTGCTGGGACCTTGACCGGTGTAGACGCCGACCGGACCGGGGATGCGGCGTGGGTCGTACCCGGCACTCTCGACCGCGCGCCAGCAGTGTTCCAGGAAGAGCCGGTGCTGCGGATCGGTCCGCTGCGCGTCGCGGGGCGTGAAGCCGAAGAACTCGGCGTCGAACAGGTCGACGTCGTCCAGGCACGCGGCGATCGGCACGTATTCGGGAGCACGGATCAGGTCCGGGTCCTCGCCCGCGGCCAGCAGGTCCTCAGTGGACAGGCGGGTGAGCGACTCGACACCCGTGACGATGTTGTGCCAGAAGGCGTCGGGGCCGGCTGCGCCAGGGTAGGCACACGACATCCCGATGACCGCGATCCCCAGGTCCTGCGACGGCTCGTCTTCCACGTCCCACACTCCTTCGCGGCTCAGGACCGACCCTGCGTGGCACCGGCGCGCATACTGTTCAACCGTTCGGCCAGCTCGGCCAGCTCGGTGTATTCGTAGACGACCCTCGGCCGTACCCGAAAACCCAGCCGATCGGTGAGTTCTGCGCTGACGTGCACCGCGGCCATCGAGCTGCCACCCAGCAGGAAGAAGTCGTCGTAGCGGGACGAGACCTCCGTGCTCAGGACCTCGGCCCACACCGAGACGATGAGCTGTTCCATCTCCCCCCGGGGCGGCTCGTCCTCGAGCGGTTCGTCCTCAACGGACTCGGGCAGAACCTCGCGGTGCATCGACCCTCCCTCCTTCACGATGTGTCACAGCCCGCTGCCGGCGGCGATGACGTGGACGCGCCGAGGCGCGTTGTTCGCCGCCAGCGCCGCTGCGAGGGCCGCCCGGTCCACCTTTCCCGTCGCCGAGACGGGGAACGACGCCACCACCCGGATCCGGCTCGGCAGCATGTAGCCGGGCAGCGCCCGGCTAAGGTGGTCGCGGACCGCCGGCTCGGTGACCGGGTCACCGGCCCGGACGGACAGGCCGAGCTCCGCGCCATCGCCTTGGCCGATGCGGGTTGCGACGGCCTCGACCACCCCGGGCATGCCGCCGGCGACGTTCTCGATCTCGCCGAGCTCGATCCGATAGCCGCGGATCTTGACCTGGTGGTCCAGCCGGCCGAGGAACTCCATCCAGCCGTGCGAGGTCCAGCGTGCCCGGTCGCCGGTGGCGTACATCCTGGTGCCCGGCCGAGGTGACCACGGATCGGGCACGAAGCGCTCGGCGGTCAGGTGGGAATCGTTCAGATAGCCGACGGCGACACAGTCCCCGGCGATGTAGAGGTCGCCGGGCTCGTCGAGGTCGCACGGTGTGCCGTCATCGTGGAGCACGTAGTAGCGGGCGTTCTGCATCGGCGACCCGTACGGGATGCTCTTCCACGCCGGATCGACCTCCCGCACGACGAAGTCGTTGGACCACACGCACGCCTCCGTCGCACCGCCGAGCGCGACGAGGGTCGCGCCGGGGAACGCGCGGGTCACCTCCTGATGGGTGGCCAGGGGAACCCAGTCCCCGCTGAGGAACACCCGGCGCAGCGACGTGCACACGGGCGACTCACCGTCCACAAAGGCCAGCACGGCGGTGAACGCCGCCGGCGCCGAGTTCCACAAGGTGATCCCGTGCTCGGCCACGACGTCGAGCAGCCGGCCCGGTTCGACGAGCTCCTCGTCGGGCAGGAGCATGACGCTGCCACCGGCCGCGAGCACGCCGAAGATGTCGTACACCGACAGATCGAAGGAGAACGCGGCGACCTGCAACATGACGTCGTCCGCGCTGACCTCGTTGCGGCGGTTGAACCACGCCACGAGGTTGACCACGCTGCGATGGGTGATGGCGACCGCCTTGGGCACGCCACTCGAACCGGAAGTCGTGATGGTGTAAAGCAGTTCGTCCGGCCGGGACCGCGCCGGCACACCGTCGGTCACCGGTTCGGCGTCCAGCGGCCACGGAGCCTCCGCACTGCCCGCACGAGGCGCGACAGCGGCTGCCGGGCAATGCGACCCGACCGTCAGCAGGACGTCGTACCGCTCCCCCAACGGGCCGGGGAGCTCACCCGGCTGCCGCTCGACGACTTCCAGTCCCGTGCCCGGATACGCGTCGGCGAACTCCCGCCACCACGCGGCCGGGATCCGGGTGACGCCCGGCGACTGGCCCGACGTGGGGTCGATGACGTCCGCGACGACGACGGTCGTGCCCGGGGCCAGCGTGGCGAGCAGGTCGTGCAACACCGAACGGAGATAGGCGACATCGGGGAAGTACTGGATCACGCTGGCCAGCAGCACCACGCTCGGGTCGGTGGTCTTCAGGTTGCCGGCCACCTCGTGTGCCGGCCCGACCGTTGTCTCGACGGGAAGTCCCGACTCGTCGAGTCGTCGCATCGCGACCGTGGACACGTCGGTGGCCACCATCCGGGCGACCTTGGGCGCGAGTTCCGCGACGATCAGGCCATTCCCGGCGCCGAGCTCGGCCACGGCCGTACCCGGCCGATAGCGGTCGAGCACGAGGCGGGCCACGTGGTCCGCGTACCGGTGCACCTCGTCGGCGGTGAAGTGGTACCCGCCGTCGAGGTTGAATCCCGCGGCGACCGCAGGGTCCTCGGACGCGGCGATGCCGTCCCACACCTCGGTCGTCTCGGCCAGCCGCCGCATGGCGCCGGAGGCGTCCGGTGGACGTCGCGAAGCCCGGAAAACCCTCTTCACACCAGGCAGCCCGGTCGCCAGTTCGTAGACCCGCTTGTCGAACGCCGGCGCCGCGATCAGCGTGGCGATCCCGAGCGAGGTCACGACCTCGGCGATCCGCTTGTCCGGCCAGCGCGGGTCGAGGGGGACGTAGTAGGCGCCCGCGCGGGCGACCGCGATGAGCGCGGCCACGGACTCCGGGCAGTGGTCGATGAGCAGCCCGACCGGCGTCCCCCGCCGCACCCCGTGTGCGGTGAGCGCGGCGGCCATCCGGGTGCTGACGTCCGCGAGTTCGCGATGGGTGAGGTGGTCCCCGGAGGCGGTGCGCAGTGCGGGACGGTCGCCGTGGCGCAGCACGGCGTCGTCGAGCAACCCGAGCGCATCGGTGTCCGCGTCGTACGCGCAGGCGGTGCTGTTGGCGTCGGCGACCAGTCTCGGGAACGCCCGTTCCTGGTGGATCGTCATGTCCTCACCCCTGACCGCAGATCGGCGAGCATCGCGGAAGCCACCTCGGGTTCCCGGCCCCAGAGGAAGAAGTGATCGCCGTCGTAGACCCGGACGACGGTGCGACTCGACGTCAGGCTCGTCCAGGAGGCCAGCGCGGCTTCGGGTACGAGTGGGTCCGCGCGCCCGCCGAAGACGCTGATCGGGCAGCTCAACGGCGCGCCGGGCACGTGCCGGTACGAGTCGGCGAGTGCCAGGTCGGCACGCAGGGCGTCGAGCACGAGCTCCAGCAACTCGTCACTCTCCCGGACCTCCGGCGGGAGGTGCACCCACTCCCGCGACTCCTCGATCAGCTCTTCGTCGGAGAATCGTTCCGCCGCGACGGGGTCGACGATCGCACCGGGAGCGGCCGCGCCCGACACGACCAGCAGGGCCGGTTCGTGGACGTGCCGGGCCCGCAGTTCCCTGGCGACCTCGTGCGCTACGGCGGCACCCATGCTGTGTCCCATCAGGACGTAGGGCCTCGTCGCGGCGGTGTCGGCGAGCTCGTCGGCCAGGTCGGCGACCAGGGTCGCGAAGTCCGTGTACGGGGCTTCGTGCCAGCGGTCCTGTCTGCCGGGCAACTGCACCGCCGACACCGCGACGTCCGATCCGAACAGCTCCGCCAGCGGCCGGTAGGACGAAGCGCTGCCACCCGCGTACGGGAACAGGCAGACGAACATGCCGCCGGACTCCTTCAGTGGCACGAGGTTCCGGGTCATGCGCGGCCTCCGGATCGCTTCGCCGGTGGCGTGCGCAGGGCTGTCCGACGGCGGTTCATCCTGGTACGCCATTCGTCCGTCCGGATCTCGCCGTCGGCCGACTCGCTCGACGTCAGCACCGCTGCCATGCTCGCCACCGTCGGGTACCGGAACACGTCGATGATCGGCAGGTCCCGCTCGAACTCCGCGCACAGCCCGGCATGGATCCGGGCGGCGGCCAGTGACGTGGCGCCCGCGTCGAACAGGTTCACCGTGCGCGACACCTCGGCGGTGCCCAGGACAGCGCACCAGACCCGGGCGACCCGCTCCTCGCTCTCGCCCCGCGGCGGATCGATATCCCGTCCCCGCTGGGTATCCGGTTCTGTCCGAGTGTCCACCGTGGGCACCGTCAAGTCGCCGATTCGCGTGTCCGGTGCGGCCAGGACGTGGCTCACCAGGTCCGCGAACGCGTCGAGCAACCGCTGGGAGGTGGCCTCCGTCAGGCTGCGCTGGTCGCCGACCAGGCGCAGGAAACCGTTCTCCGGGTCGACGGCAAGGGTGAGCGGGAAGCCCGACGCGGTTCGAGCCGGGGCCGGTTCGGCCCGCAGCGGCAGGTCCGACGTGTCGGCGAGGGCCGAGCCGAAGTTCTGCACCACGACGACGCTGTGGAACAGCGCGCGGCTGACCGGGATCCCGGTCCAGTCGTAGACGTCCCACAGCGATCCGGCGCCGGCCACCGCCATCAGCTGCCAGCCCTGGTCCGCGACGTGGGCGAGGAGGTCGGTGAAGCTCTGCCCGGCATCGACGCGAGCCGCCAGCGGCATCGTGGACATGTACATGCCGACCATGCCCGAGACGTTGCCCAGTTCGGCCGGCCGGCCGCTTTGCGCCACCCCGAACGTGATGAGGGGCTGCGCGGCGTAACGGTGCAGGAAGGCGGCCCAGGCGGCGTAGAAGACGCTGCCCACGGTGACCTTGCGCTGTTCGGCGGTCCTGCGCAGCGCGTCCCGCGATCCCGCGTCGAGCACCGCTTCCACCTCGTGGAGATCGGTGGCCGCCCCGACCGAACGCGACTGCCGCGTGTCCAGCGGCAGGGGCGTGGGACCGGTGAAGCCGGACAGCGCGGCCCGCCAGTACGCGCTGACTTCTCCGCTGGGCCGCTGCCGCAACCAGCCGAGGTAGTCGCGGTAGCGCACCGGGACGTCGTCGAAGGGCTCTCCGCCGGACTCGATCCGGGCGTAGGCCGAGATCAGCTCGTCCACCAGGATCCCGGAGGACCAGCCGTCCAGCAGGATGTGGTGGTCGAGCCAGAGCAGGCGGTGCCGGTCGGGCGCGACCCGCACCAAGGTCAGGCGGAACGGCGGCGCACCGGCCAGGCTCGGCGGGTCGGCGCGTTGCTCGCGCACCAACCGGGCTTGGCGTTCCGCCGCAACGCTCTCCGCGACACCGGTCCAGTCGAGGACGTGGATCTGCGGGGGGCGACGGTGCACGATCTGGATGGGTTCGCCGGCGCGGTCCCATTCGAAGGACGTGCGCAGCACCTCGTGGCGTTCGGCGAGCGCCCGCCATGCGGCCTGGAACACCGACTGGTCCAGCATGCCGCGCAGCTCGACCGTGAAGTCGTTGTAGTTGACGTCCCCGGCCGGGTCGAGCAGGTGCCGGTAGAGCATCGTCCGCTGAGCGGGCGTGAGCGCGTAGGCCGCGGCGACGTCCGGGTCGTCGCGGAGCTCGGTCGCGAACGCCGACGCTCGCACCTGGTCGGGCAGCAGTTCGAAGCCGTCCTCGGGCGGGGACTTCGGCGCCGTGCCGAGGCTTGCCCCGATGCTGTCGGCCAGCCGGTCGACGAAAGCGTCGGCTGCGGCCGCGTCGAAGTGCCGGGCGCCGAGGTTCGCCGTCACTGTCAGCGACCCGTCCTCTTCGAGGCCGATGTTGATCTCGGCCGCGAACGGCATGGGTGCCTCGGCCGCGCCGGCCGGGCCGGTGCTCCGGTCGTACCGCGAGGTGGGCCGCAGCGTGTTCCCCGTGGCCGGGGTGACCATGCCGACGTAGTTGACGACGACGTTCGCCGAGGTCTCCAGGCGCTCGCCGCGCAGGTACCGCGCCCTGCCGTACCCGGCACCGCCGCGAGGGACGGCGTCGAGCCTGCCGCGGAGGCCGTCCGCGGTCAGCAGGAACGGGAACAGCGCCGTGAACCAGCCGACCGCGCGACCGACGTCCGGCGCGTCCGCGGCCAGCGGGCGGCCGTGGAACTCCAGCCAGACCGTGCCCGCGTCGGCTCCGGTGAGGTCGGCCAGCACCCGCTGGACACCGGCCAGGCTCGCCGCCAGCATGGTGCTGCCCGACCGGTCCGCGATCCGGGGCAAGCGGACGTTCCGGGTGACGAAGTGCCCGGAATCCGCCAACGGTGAAGCATCGGGGTGCGTCACCGGCAGGGCGAACGCGGGCGCCGCCGCAGTGCTGCGCCAGTACGCCAGCTCGTCGTCCGGCAGCCGCTCCGCCTCCTGCCGCGACCACGCGGCCCACGTCGCCGAGTCCGCGCCACGGGGCGGGAAGACCGGCTGCTCGCCCGCGAGCACGGCTTCCACCGCGGTGTCCAGGTCCTCGCTGAGCGGCTGCCACGAGACGGCGTCCACCACGAGGTGGTGCACGCACCAGAAGACCAGGTCGGGTTCGCCGTCGGCGGTGCGGAACACCACCACGGCGAAAAGCGGCCCGTCCGCGATCCGCATGGACGCCTGCGCCGCGTCGCTTTCCCTGCGCAGCACACTCTCCCGCTCCGCCGCCGCGACCGAGGTCAGGTCGACCTCCCGGACGGGAACCGGCACGCTCGCGGGGTCCTGCACGCGGAACTGGCGCCACCCGTCTGTGTCATCGTCACCTTCGGCGAACCTGGCCAGCAACACGTCGTGGTGTTCGGCGACCGCGCGCAGTGCCTTCTCGAACGCGGTTGATCCACAGTGGACGTTCAGTTCGTACCACTGGCACTGGTTCTGGTGGTCGCGCCCTTGGCCGAACTCCTCGAAGAACCAGCGTTGGATGGGGCCGAGGGCGGAGCTGTCCGGCCGCGCACCGGGTTCGCTCGGCTCACGGGATACGCCGCGGGCCGGGTCGTCGAGCAGGTCCGCGAGTGCCTCGACGGTCTGGTGGAGGAAGACGTCTCGCGCGCCCACGTGGAAACCGGCCCGGATGCTCCGCGACATGATCCGCAACCACGAGATCGAATCGCCGCCGATCTCGAAGAAGTTGTCCCGGATGCCGACCCGCGTCAAACCCAGGGCGTCGGCCCAGATGTCGCACAACGCGCGTTGGGTGTCCGTGCGGGCGGCGACCTGGCCGGGGTCGCCCAGCGCCCTGCCGGGGTCGGGCAGCCGGCGCCGATCCACCTTCCCGCTGATCGTCGTGGGGAACCGGTCGACGACCAGGAACCGGGACGGGATCATCGCGGGCGGCAGCGTCTTCGCCAGGTGCTCGCGCACGGCCGTGATCGCCAGCCGGTTGCGCACGGCCCGGAGCGGCTCGTTCGCCGGTGTCTCGACCGGCTCAGCCCGTGCGCGGGACGACCGGTACGCCGTCGCCCGATCCCTTCGGCACCAACAGGATCGTGAGCAACCCGGCGCCGTCGGGCGACACGGTGGCCGCGTACCCGTGAGTGGCCGCGAGGTCCGACAGCTCGTCGGGGTGCGGGGCAGCGGCACCCTCGCCGGACTGGTCGTCGGCCGGGCTCTCCGTCAGCCGGTCGGCGACCAGCACCTCCGCGTGGCTGCGGGCGTCTGGCACCTCGTGCAGCACGAGGCTGCCGCCGTCGAGCCCGTCGACCAGTCCCCGCAAGGCATCGAGCGTGACCGGACCTCGATGGGTCGTCGTCCGGGTGACCGTTGCCGCCGGCGCGTCTCGCCACAACGTCACGTCGTAGCGGAACCGGTTCATCTCCGTCTCGGCGCGGCCATGCTTGACCTCCGGGACCGCCACCGTCCCCGGCAGTCTCCCCGCGAGCTCCGCGAACCAGCCCGGCGCGACGCAGAGCTCGTTCTCGCTCTCGACCCTCCTGGCCACTTCGTCGGCGATCCCGGACTCCGCGCCGCGGCGGGCGCGGACCACCGAGAGGTGGAACGCCGCCAGCGTGGTCAGGTCGCGGACGTCGCCGAGGAAGATCCGGCCGCCCGGCCGCAATCGTTCCCAGGCCCCGCTGAGAACCCGCTCCAGGTAAGGCAGATCGGGGAAGTACTGGCTGACCGAGTTGATGATCACGAGGTCGAACCGCTCGTCGCCCAGCACGGCGAAGTCGTCGGCCGCCGCCTCGGCCAGGCGGACGCGGCCGTCGTCGATCCCCGCGCCGGCCAACTGGCCTTCGACGTAGGCGAGGGCACCGGGTGCGATGTCCGTGCCGACGTAGCGTTCGGCCTGTGGCGCGACCCGGAACAGGATCATGCCGGTGCCACACCCGATCTCCAGGACCCGCCCCGGCGGCCGCCGCAGCACCCGGTCGACGGTCGCCTCGAGCCACTCCTTCATGTCGGCTTCCGGGATGGCCTGCTGGGTGTAGCTGCTGATCCAGCCGCTGGCGTTGAAGTCGCCCCGCTCGGCGGTGGCCTCGTTGTAGTCGCTCTCGTCGTGGACGGTCCGCCACTCCGCGATCCGGGCTTGTCCGAGTGCCCGGTCCGGCTTGTCGGCCACGGTGAGGTAGCCGATGAGGCGCGCAACGCCCCGCTCGTCCGCCCGCACGTCGGCCGCGAAGCCCGTCACCTCGGCCACCTGCGCGGCCACCCGTTCGAGTTCGCCGAGGTCGATCCGCGAGCCCCGGATCTTGACCTGGGTGTCGACTCGGCCGAGGAAGTCCAGCTCACCGGTCGGGAGGAGGCGGACGCGGTCGCCGGTGCGGTACATCCGGCCGCCGGGCTCGGGCCCGTACGGATCGGGCAGGAAGCGTTCGGCGGTCACCGCGCCCTCGCCCGCGTAGCCCAGACCCACGCCGGGACCGGCGATGTGCAGCTCACCGACCGCCCCGGGCGGCACCGGCAGGCCCGCGCCGTCCAGGACGTACGCGCGGGCGTGCGGCAACGGGCCGCCGATGGGGACGTTGACCGTGCAAGCCGCGTCGCGCCGCATGTGGACGGTGTCGTAGTAGAGCGACGACACGCACGCTTCCGTCGTGCCGTAAGCGTTGAGCAGGCGCACGCCGCGGCCGGGGCCCGACCGCCAGTCGGTGACCGCGGCCTGTTCCACCCGTTCGCTGCCCGCGATGACGAGGCGGACGCAGCCGGGCGCGGCGGCGCCCCTGGTGACCAGGTCGCGCGTCCACTCGTGCCACAGGCTCGCGGGCAGGTTGAGGACGGTGGCCCGCTGGCGAACCACGACCGCTTCCAGCGCGTCGGTCTCCTGGTTGTGCATGACCACGCAGGCGCCCGCGAACCAGGCGCCGAAGAACTCCTCGACCGACACGTCGACGGCCGCCGAAGCCATCTGGAGCACCCGGTCGGCGCTGGTCAGGTCGTAGGTCCGCGCGGCCGCGGCGGCGAGCGTCACGGCCGCCGACTGCTGGATCGTGACCGCTTTCGGGCGTCCGGTGCTCCCCGACGTGAAGATCACGTAGGCCGGGCTCCCCGGCTCGATCGCGGTGGCCGGAATCTCCTGGGACGCGGCGATCTCGGTGACGTCGACGAGGTCGGCGCCCAGTCCGGCCGCCCGATCCTTGGTCTGCGGGTGCACCAGCAGGACCACGGCCCCGACCTGTGCCAGCATGGCCGCGGCACGCGCGTCCGGAAACCGCGGATCCACGGGAACGTAGGCGGCGCCGCACTGCAGGACCGCCAGGATCGCGACCGGGAGGTCGGCCCCTGGTTCCAGCAGCAGCCCCACCCGGTCTCCCTGACGCACCCCGGCCCGCGTCAGCGTCGCGGCGAGACGCGTGGCCGCCGCGTCGAGCTCGGCGTAGGTCAGGACATCCGGCCCCATGCCGACCGCGGGCGCCTCCGGCGACCGTGTGGCCCAGCCGGCCACCAGGCCACGCAGCCCACCCGGCGACCAGTGCGCGGGCATCGGCGAAGCCGCTCGCAGCGGTGCGGTGCGGGGACCGCCCGTCCGGATCGGACCGTCCGGATCGGCGACCGCGGCGGTCAGGGCCGCGGCGAAGAGGTCGTGGATCAGGCCGGCGGTCTTCCCGGTGAGGATCTCCGTGCTGTACTCCAGGGACACCGTCAGGAACTCGCCGCTGTCGTGCACGTCGCAGCTCAGGTCGAACTGGGACGACGGGCGCCTGCCGTCGATCAGCTCGACCCGCGCGTCACCGAAGGTCAGGCCGGCCTCCGGTGCCTGCAGGAACTGGAAACACACGTCGAAGTAGGGATTGCGGTTGCCGGTCCGCTCCGGTTGCAGCTCGTCGACCAGGGTCGCGAACGGAAACTCCTGGTGCGTCAGAAGATCCAGCACCGGCTGACGGTGCCGGTCGAGCGCGTCGCCGAAGGACCGGATCCCATCGAGGTCGACGCGCAACGGCAGTACGTTGACGAGGAACCCGACCAGCTCGGCGCTCTCGTCGGCCAGGCGGCCCGCGAGCGGAACGCCGAAGATGACGTCGTGCTCCCCCGTCAGCTCGGCCAGTACGAGCGAGAACGCGGTGCCGAGCACCGTGAAGACCGTCGTGTCGTGCGCCTTGGCCAGCGCTCTGATCGCGGCCGTCGTCTCGGGGTCGAGGTCACGCACCGCCGTGGCACCGGCGAAGGTGCGAACCTGCGGCCGAACCCGGTCTACCGGCAGCTCGAGGCGTTCCCCACCCGCCAGCAGTCGCCGCCAGTACTCGACCTCGTCGGCACGTTCCGTCGTGCCCGCGGCGAACCGGGCGACCTGGCGGGCGGCGTAGGCGCCCATCGTCAGTTCCGGCGGGTCCAGCCGTGGGGTCCGGCCCGCTCGCCGAGCCTCGTACGCGGCGGCCAGGTCGGTCAGCAGCACCTGCGCCGACCAGCCGTCGAACACGATGTGGTGCACGCTGATCACCAGGACGTGGTGGTCGTCGGCGAGCCGGATGAGCTCCGCGCGCACGGGGTACTCGGCGGCCAGGTCGAACGGTGTCTCCGCCGCGCGATCGCAGCGCTGTTGCACGAGTTTCTCGGCGGCCGCCTGGTCGAGGTCCGACGCGTCCAGCAGCGGCAGCTCCATCCGCTTGGCCGGGCATGAAGACCTGGTACGGGTAGCCGTCCAGGGAGACGAACCGGGTCCGCAACGCGTCCTGCCGGCCCACACAGTCGTCCCACGCCTGGTGCAACGCGGCGACGTCGAGCGCGCCGCGCACCCGCAGACCCATGCTGATCACGTAGAAGGAGCTGCCGGGCTGGAACGTGTCGAGGAACCACAGCGCCCGTTGGGCGGGTGCCAGCGGCCAGACACCCGGTGGGAGGTCGACCGTTCGAGTGCCGGTGTCCCGCTGGAGTGACGTCACGGACGGTCCTTCCCGGGGCCGACGGTTTCTCCGGTCAGGGCGTGCAGCATGGCCAGTTCGTCCTCGCTGGCCGCGTGGAGGTCCGCGGTCAGTCCCTCGGCGAACGACGCGGGGCTGCCGTCGGGTTCGTCGGAACCAGCGACGTGATCGACACCGTTCTCGGTGAGCCAGGCCGCGAAGGACCGGATGGTCGGCGCGGCGAAGACGGCCTGAACCGGAACCGGCCGCCCCAGCAGGCGTTGTAGCCGTGCGGCGATCCGCACCGCTGTCAGCGAATGCCCGCCGATGGCGAAGAACCCGTCGTCCAGTCCGGGCACCGGACCGGCCAGGAACTCCTGCCACACGCCGCGAACGGTCTCCTCGAGTGGCGACGCCGTGTCGTCCGGCGCATCGGCCGGCACCAGCCCGGTGGAGCGCGCGAGGTCGTCGAGTGCTCCACCGTCGACGTTTCCGGACTCGTCCAGCGGCAGTCGGTCCAGGACGATGAACCAGGACGGCGGGTTCGCCCCGGGCACCTGCTCGCGCAGGAACCCGCGCAACTCGGCCGGGCTCAACCTGGTGCTGTCGGTCGCGACGAACGCGATCGTCCGCCGTCCGTGCTCGGCGGCACCCGGTGCCGGTGTCAGCTCCGCGGCCGTGACGTCGGGATGCCGGAGGAGGTCGGCCGCGCTCACCTGGAGGCTTCGCGGCGGTTCCGGCGGGGTGTAGATCCGCGCCGAGCCGTCGGCGCGCCGGAACGCGAGAATGCCCGTGCGGCGCAACGACTTTCCAGGGAGGCCGGCGGGTTCTCCGGGGACGAGGTCACCACTCCGGTCGGCGGGCGCGAGGACGTGGACCGCGCCGACGGCGCCCACCGAGGTCGGGCGGCCCGCGTCGTCCAGCAGCAGGAACGGCCCGTCGGCCGGATCTTGCCCTGCGAGCTCGCGGACGGCGCCGCCCAGCCCCTCGAGCCGGGCGCGTTCGGTCTCGTCGTCCAGCGGCAGGTCCATCAGGAGCTGGTCCGGATCGGCCATCGCGGCCGCGAGCACCCGCACGTACTGCGCGGACATCCGCTGGATGGTGTCGCGGTCGTAGAGGTCGGCGGTGTACTTGGCGGAGACCGTCATGCCGCCTTCGTCCGGATCCACGACGTCCCAGATCAGGTCGAACTCGCTGGCTCCCTCGATCCCGGCCTGGAGTTCCGCGCGGGCCGGGCCGAACGCGAACCGCGCGTCGGCCGACGGGAGGACCTGGAAGCTCACCGAGGTGATCGGCAGCCGGCGTGCGTCGCGCACGGGGTTCACCAGGGCGACGATCTCGTCGAACGGGACGTAGCCGTGGTCCATCGCCTCGAAGAACGCACCGCGGGTGGCGCCGAGCACGTCGCGGAACGTCGCGTCCGGGCTGACGCGGATGCGCATCGGCACCGTGTTGATGAAGAACCCCACGGTCCCGGTCAGCCACCGGCCGTGCCGCAGCGACCACGGGGCCGCGATCACGACGTCACGCAGCGGCCCGTTGCGCCGGGCGAGCAAGGCGCCGAACACTGCGGACAGCACGACGTTCGGCGTGGTGCGACGACGACGCGCGTAGGCCCGCACGGCCGTGGCGAGGTCCTCGGGGATCGGGGTGCGCTGGTCGTGCACCTCGAAGGTGCGCCGGTCCGGACGTGGCCGGTCCGTCGGCGGATCGAACTCCGGCTGCCCGCTCAGCTCCGTTCGCCAGAAGGTCCGCGACTCCTCGTAGTCCGGGCCGCGGAGCTGTCCGTCGAGCCATTGGCTGAACTCGATGTAGCTCGCAGGTGCGGGTCCCAGGGCATGATCGAGGTCCTCGTCCGATGCCCAGGCCCGGTACAGGGCCGCGAATTCGTCCAGCAGCACCTCGATGGACGTGCCGTCGACGCCGATGTGGTGCACCAGCACGGCGAGCAGGTGCTCAGACGGCCCGACGCGGGCCAGGTGAGCACGGATGAGCGGCGCCCGCTCCAGGCTGATGGGGCGAGCGCACTCGCCGGTCAGGACGGTGAGCCAGGCCTGTGCCGGGTCCGCAGTGTCGCGGAGGTCGGTGAACGCCAGTTCCACCGGCTGGTTGTCGAGAACCTGCACAGGCCCCTCGTCGCCCGCGGTGAAGCGGGTCCGGAGGGACTCGTGCCGCTCGACGAGTGCCGTCAGGGCCGCCTGGACGCCGGTCCGATCGAGGTCCCCGTGCAGCCGCAGCGTGATGGGGATCATGAAGAGAGGCAGGTCGGGGTACAGCTGCGTGAGCAACCACAGCCGGGTCTGCAAACGGGACGCGGGATGCCCGATGTCGCGCGGTGGAGCCGTCACGTTGCTGTCCTCCCCAGAACCCACGACCGCCCGGAACAGTTCCGAGCACCACCGAACAAGCAGTGATCAATCGATTATCACCGACATCGATATCAGATAACTCGTGACTCACTCGAACATTCGACGGCGTGGTCCGCTATTGGTCGGCGGAACCGGGTGGAATTGCCGACGTCGTCGGGCCTCAAGAATGACTCATGTCATTGGTCCATCATTGACACGCCTGCTTGACAACCACTTCACCGATGGCCAACCTGGCTACAACGCGTTCTGGGGAACGATTTCGTGGGGGATAAACACATCCCGCAGGAGAACAAATCTGCCCGCCTAACGGCTGAATTGGTTATGACGAGATCAAAGTGGCGTAACCGTGGATCACTGAATCCAGCGCCACTTCCCGGCCGAGACAGACGAGGGGACGATCTTGAGGATTGGACTGTGTCCGGCGTGCCGGCCGCCAAGCCACCGGCTAGCTGCCGGGGCTCTCGAGCGCGATTCGAGTCCACCGCGCCAGAGCCCGGCCGACGAGGGTGCCGCCCTGCCGGTAGAGCGCGGTCGTGGTGGTCATCGTGTGCCCGTCGTCCCCGCCCCGCGCACCGACGACCACATGGGTGTCGCCGACCCGAGGCATCTCGACCAGCTCCACCATGAAGCGGTTCAGCACCATGGGAGTCCGCGACAGGTCGGCCGTCCAACCGCCTGGACAGTCCATCGCCGCCCACGCGAGCTCCGGCGCCAGGGGCTGACCGGGCGCCACGCCGAGCATCGCGCCGGGCACCCAGGTGCAAGCGGTGCCATCGGCCCGGTCGGGCAGAAAGCCGGGTGTCAGGCCAAGACCGTCGGACTCGGGTCGACCCGGTCCGCACACGAAGCAGGTCGGGAACGGGTGCTGCCCGGCGGACACGTAGCCACGCTCCGCCTCGGCGACGAGGTCCGGTGCGACCAGCGGAACCGTCGCGATGCGCTCGTCGGACCGCGACACCGACGCCACCAGGGTCTCGCCGTCCCACACGTGGACCCGTCCGCCGCTGCGGCGGACCTCCAGTGGCACGTCCAACGGGGGTGGAATGTGCAGAGTCACGACATTCGGCGCCGGTCCGTCGACCAGCTCGGCGGCGAGGTTCGCGAACCGGCCGCTCGCGAGGCCGCCGTGCGCGCTCCCAGGTGGTCCGTTGAAGCGCCGTTCGATGATCACCTCACGGCGCAAGGACTTTCTCCATCCGCGGATCATCCAGACGTCGAGGACAGTCATGACGGTTGGACCATGACATGCATCCACTGAGCCACTCGATGGTAGCCGCCGTCGCCGTCGTCGTTCACCGGCGGACCGGGCAGGACCGCGTCACGGTCGCCATCCGGGACACCGCCGGACCGATCACCGTCGACGTCGCGGACGACCCGCCTTTCGAGACGGTGACCGAACGTGTCGAAGAGGCGGTTCGGGACTCCGTCGGGTACGCGGGCACCGAACCCGACGTCGTGCTCGACCTGGCGACCGACGCCGCCCTGACCTCGGCGCGCCTGACTTCCCTGACCACGGACGACGAAGGACTTCGCGCGGAGATCGGGACCGCGCTGGCCGCGGCGAAGGCGGCACCCGGCACCGTGGTCTCCCGCCTGCCGCTCCTGCCGGACGACGCGATCGCCGAGCTCGCGCGCGACGGCCGGTACACCGAGCCGACGACGTCGCTCCGCGTCCACGACCTCGTGCTCGCCCAGGCGAAGCGCACACCCGACGCGATCGCCGTGCACGGCGAGGAACGCCTGACCTACCGCGAACTCGACCTCCGGTCCGGACAGCTCGCCGCCGAACTGTCGGCCATGGGGGTCGGCCGGGGCGCGGTCGTCGGCGTCCTGCTGCACCGCTCGGAACAGCTCGTCGTCACGCTGCTCGCGGTGCTGCGGGCGGGTGCCGCGTACCTCGCCCTCGAGCCCGACGACCACCCCGCCCGGCTGGCCCGCCTGACGGCGGACGCCGAGGCGGCGCTCGTGATCACCGAGCCGTCGTTGCGCGAACGCCTGCCCGAGGACGTGCGGACCCATGTCCCGCAACCGGAATCGAGCGAGACGGAACCTGGTGAGCCCGCGGCGGCCCAGGACGTTTCGCCCGAACAACTCGCCTACATCTCCTACACCTCCGGTTCGACCGGCGAACCCAAGGGTGTCGCCGTGCCCCACCGGTCGGTGGTGCGCCTGGTCCACCGGCCGCGGTGGCTGGAGGTGCGCGCCGAGGACGTCTTCCTGCAGCTCGCCCCCGTCGCGTTCGACGCGGCGACGCTGGAGATCTGGGCCCCGCTGACGCACGGCGCGGAGCTCGTCGTCTTCCCGCCGGGCCCGATAGACACCGGCGACCTGGCGCTGACCATCAAGGAGAAGCAGATCAGCGTGCTCTGGCTGACCGCCGGCCTGTTCCACCAGATGGTCGCCGAGCACCTGGACGCGTTCGCCGACGTGCGGCACGTCCTGGCCGGTGGCGACGTGCTGGCGCCGGAAAGCGTGCACGCCCTGATGACCGCCCACCCCGGCCTGATCTTCACCAACGGCTACGGCCCCACGGAGAACACCACGTTCACCACGTGCTGGACCGGCTCCGAGCCGCCCCCGGCCGGGGCCTCGGTACCCATCGGCACGGCGATCGACGGCACCGGTGCGCTCGTGCTGGACCCCGACCTGCGTCCCGTTCCCGTCGGCGTGCGCGGGGAGCTGTACGCCACGGGCCTCGGCCTGGCGCACGGTTACCGCAACCGCCCTGGCGCGACGGCCGAACGCTTCGTGCCGTGCCCGTACTCGGCGCACGGCGGGCGCATGTACCGCACCGGCGACCTGGCGCGCCGGTTGCCCAGCGGAGACCTGGAGTTCCTGGGCCGGGTCGACCAGCAGGTCAAGATCCAGGGCTACCGCGTCGAACCGGGCGCGGTGGAAGCGGAACTGGTCCGCGATCCACGGGTCCGGCAGGCCGTCGTGCTGCCACAGCCGGACGGCAATGGGGGCAAGCGACTGCTCGCCTACGTGACCCTCCGGACCCCGGCCGACGATCCCGGCGACACCAGCGTGCGGTTGCGCGAAAAGTTGGCGGGCGAGCTGCCCGGCTACCTGGTCCCGTGGGCGATCGTGGTCCGCGACGACCTCCCCCTCAACCGCAACGGCAAGGTGGACCGCGCCGCTTTGCCCACCGCCCAACGGGTTTCGCGCAACGTGTGGAACACCTACGTCCCGGCGAGAACGTCGTTGGAGGCGCGGATCGCGGACGTCTGGGGCTCGGTGCTGGGCATCGAACCGATCGGAGTCGAGGACGAGTTCTTCGACCTGGGCGGGCATTCACTGCTGGCCGTCGACCTGATCGAGAGCATGAACGCCCGGCTCGGCGTGAACATGGAGTCCCGGATGCTCTACCTGCACCCGACCATCGCCGAACTGGCCGGCCGGCTTTCCCTTCTGCCCCCTTCCGCGGAGAGTCCGGAGGCGAGCCAGCCATGACCGAACTCGAGACGGCTCAGTCCGGCGGCTGTCCCGTGCCGCACGGGGCACCGGACCTCGTCGAGCCGACGCTACACAGCCACGGGGATCCGCACGCCGCGTGGCGCACGCTTCGCCAAAAGGCTCCGGTGTCGTGGCACCCTGTCGACGACACGCTGGGGTTCTGGTCGGTGACCCGGTACGCGGACTCCGACCGGGTGCTGCGCGACTACGAGTGCTTCACCTCCGAACGCGGCACGATGATCGACCTGCTCGGCACCGACGACCCCGCGGGCGGCAGTCAGCTCGCCGTCACCGACCCGCCGCGGCACACCGTCATGCGCCGCCCGCTGCAGCGGGCGCTGACGATCAAGGCCGTGCAACGCAGCGAAGAGGTGATCCGGCAGCAGATCCTGCGCCTGCTGGCACCGTTGGCCGACGGTGGCACCTTCGACTTCGCCCAGGCGATGCTCGCCATGCCCATGGCCGTCACGGGTGTCCTGATGGGCCTGCCCCAGCAGGACTGGCCGAGGCTGACCCGCCTGACCACCACGTGCATCGCACCGGACGACCCCGACTACCGGCATCCCGAAGGTCGCAAGAAGACCCTGGAAGCGGCGCACCGCGAGCTCTTCTCCTACTTCCAGGACATCGTCCGAGCTCGCCGGCGCGACCTCGGCGACGACCTGATCAGCATCCTGCTGCGCACCGAGTTCGAGGGCCGGCAGATGTCGGTCGGCGAGACGGTGTCCAACTGCTACAGCATGTTGCTGGGCGCCAACGTGACCACGCCGCACGCGCCGAGCTTCGCCTTCGACCACCTCATCGGCACCCCGGAGCTCGATGACTGGGCGGCTCACCCCGAGTTGATTGTCAGCGGGGTGGAGGAGGCACTGCGGTGGGCGTCGCCGATCACCTACTTCATGCGCTACGCGACCGCCGAGGTGGAGCTCGGTGGCGCCGTGGTCGAGGCCGGGGACCCCGTGGTCGTGTGGCTCGCTTCGGCCAACCGCGACGAGACGGTGTTCCCGGATCCGTTCGTCTTCGACATCCGCCGGCGGCCCAACCGCCACATCGCCTTCGGCGCGGGCGCCCACCACTGCGTGGGGCACAGCGTCGCCCGGGTGACATTGCGCCTGCTCTTCGCCGAACTGTTCCGGTCGTACACCGACTTCGCGCAGCCCGCGAAGGCGGAGCGGCTCAGCTCCAACTTCGTATCGGGCTACAAGCACCTGCCCATGACCGCTTCGGTGAAGGGACGATGAGATGCGGCGGCCGTCCAAATGGCTCATCAGGGAACCCTCGACCGGAAGCGACGCCCGGCTCTTCTGCATCCCGTACTCCGGCTGCGGGGCGAGCATGTACCGGCAGTGGCCCCAGTTCCTCAACGGCATCGAGATCTGCCCGGTCCAGCTGCCGGGCCGCGAGAACCGGATGCGCGAGCCCGCCTACGGCACCTACGAGGAAATGGCGGACGGGCTGGTCGACGGACTGGCGCCCTTCCTCGACCGGCCGTTCGGCTTCTTCGGCCAGTGCGGCGCCGCCCTGGCCGCCGTCGAAACCACGATCCGGCTGGCCGAACGCGGCCTGCCGGTGCCCGAACGCCTCTTCCTGTCCTCACAGGTCGCTCCGCACGACCCACCGTACGGCCGGTTGCTGGGCATGACGATCCCCGAGCTGCGTGACGAACTGCGCAACCTCTTCGCCGAGCTCGGCGCGAACCCGCCGGAAGATCTCGTCGACCTGAGCCACGAAATCCTCATCACCGACATGGAGGCGACCCGCAGGTACCGCCACGACCAGCCGGTGCCACTCGCCTCGCCCATCACCGCCATCGCGTGGACGCACGACATCGACGTGCCGGCCGAGCTCACCAAGGGCTGGTCGGACTACGCGCCGACGGCCTTCGAGCTGCTCGAAGGCGTGCACTACACGTTCCTGGAGGCGCCGGAGTCGTTGCGCGCCCTGTTCGTCCGCGATCTCGGCGCGACCGCCGATTCCCGCCGCACCAGGGAAGGAACGTCATGACGTCCTATCCCCTCGGGGAGCGGATCGAGCAGGTCTTCGCGCACCACGCGGAGCGGACTCCCGACGCCGTCGCCGTGCAGCAAGGCGAGCGAGCGGCTCACCTACGGGGAACTGCGACACGAGGCGGGCCGGGTCACGTCGTCGTTGCGGGACAACGGGATCGGGGCCGGTGACTTCGTCCCGGTGCTGCTGGACCGCTCGCCACGGTTGGTGGCCACCCTGCTCGGCATCCTGGGCACGGGGGCCGCCTACCTCGCGATGGATCCGACCTGGCCTCGGAGCCGCATCGACGACATCGTCGCGCGCAGCGGGTCCCGGCTCGTGGCCGACGCCGCGTTCCTCGACGGACTTCCGGTGCGGGGAAGCGACTTCTCGGACCTCGCGGACGGCACGGCGGCGGCGTGTGTGTTCTTCACGTCCGGCTCGACCGGGCGGCCCAAGGGCGTGATCTCCCCGCACCGCGGCACCGTGCGGATCGTGGTCGGGTTCCCCACGATCCCCGTCGACCGGGACACGGTCTTCCTGCAGTCGGCTCCGGTCGGCTGGGACGCGCATTCGCTGGACCTGTGGGCACCGCTGCTCAACGGTGGTCGGTGCGTTCTCCTCGAACGCGGGGCGACCACCCTCGACGCGTCCGGGCTCCGGTCGGCGATCGACCACGGCGCGAACAGCTTGTGGCTGACCAGTTCCCTGCTCAACGTCCTCGTCGAGGAGGACCTGGAACTCTTCGACGGCATCCGGCTGCTGCTGACCGGCGGCGAGCGGGTTTCTCCGGCACACGCCGGAAAGGTGCTGGATCGCTTCCCCGACCTGCACTTCGTGAACGGGTACGGCCCGGCGGAGAGCACCATCTTCACCACGGCCCACCGGATCCGGCCCGAGGACGTCGGCCCCGGGGTGCCGGACGTGCCGATCGGCGCTCCGGTCCCGCACACGGGCGTGTCGCTGATCTCCCCGGACGGGAGTCCGGTCCCGCCCGGAGAGATCGGGGAGCTCGCCGTCAGCGGCGACGGGCTCGCCGCCGGTTACCTCGGTGACGAGGTGGAGACCGGACTCCGGTTCTTCACCGCCGGCGGTGTGCGCCACTACCGCACCGGAGACCTGGCACAGGCCGACGACGACGGAACCCTGCGTTATCGCGGCCGTGCCGACCGCCAGTTCAAGATCAACGGCCTGCGGGTCGAGCCGGGCGAGGTCGAGGCGCTGCTCGAGGCCCACCCCACGATCTCCTCCTGCCACGTCGTCCGCGTCGAGACCGCGCCAGGACGGGCTCAGGTCGGCTGCGTCTACACGACATCGGACGCCGCCCCGGTCGAGCTCGCGGACCTGCGGGCGTTCGCCGCGGCCAAGCTGCTCAAGGGAATGCTGCCGGGCATCGTGCGGCACGTGCCCCGATTGCCTCTGAGCACCAACGGAAAGGTCGATTCCGCGGCGGCGGCACGGCTGCTCCTGGCGGACGCCGGCAAGACCGGGGCACGGCCGGACGCGCAGGCGGACCTGTTCCTGAACGAGGTGCGCTCGCTGCTCGGCAAGCCGGACCTGACCTTGCACGACGACCTGGTCGCCGCGGGGATCGACTCCCTGGACGCCATCCGGCTGAGCGCTCGGCTCAGCGCCCGCTCCGGCGCCCGCATCCCCGCGCTGCACGCCTTCCGGGAACCCACCGTCGCCGCGCTGCTGAAGGCGGCCGCCGCCGCGCCGAAAGGGCATTCCTCGCCGGGGCCGTCATCAGTGGGACAGCCCGACGAACCCGCTGCGCTGTCCCACGCACAGGAACGCTTCTGGCTCGCCGAGCAGTTCTTCCCGGGCGCCGCGGACAACATCGCCGTGCTCGCCTACCTCGTCACCGGACCACTCGACCCGGACACGCTGCAGGCCGCGCTCGACGACGTGGTCGCCAGGCACCCGGTCCTGCGCACGCGCTACGTGTGGTCGAAACCCACTGCGACGCAACGGATCCTCGACGGGCCGGACGCGCGGGTGCGCTTCACGCCGGTCGACGCACCCGCCGACCTCGACGGCCTCGCCCCGCGGGACCTCGCCGAACGCCTCACCGCCGACTGGTTCGACACCCCGTTCGAGCTGACCGAGGAGCTCCCGCTGCGGGCCCGGCTCTACCGGCTGGCCGACGAACGGCACCTGTTCTGCCTGCACGTCCACCACGTGGCCTTCGACGGCTGGTCGGAGGCGGTCCTCGTCAGGGACCTGTGCGACTTCTACGCGGCACGCACCGCGAACCGTCCCCCACTGCACACCGACCCGGCGATCACCTACGCCGACTACGGCAGGTGGGAGCGGGCCGAGGTCGACCACTGGCTGGACGCGGATCTGCCTTTCTGGCGGGACACCTTGGCGTCGTGCCCCGAGCCGTTCCTGCCCGCGCCGGCCGACCCCGACGAGTCCGCCCGACTGGAGACCGTGCTCGAGGTGAGCCCGGTCGTCGTCGAAGGGCTCGGGCATGCGGCGGCACGGCACGGCAGCCCGCTCCTGGGCGCACTGCTCGCCGCGACCGCGCAGGCCCTGACGCGGGCGCTCGGCGTCCGCGACGTCTGCCTCGGCACCCTCACCATGGGCCGCGATCAGCCCCAACTGGAGCAGCTCGTCGGCTACTTCGTGAACCCCCTCGCGGTGCCGGTGCGGGGCGTGCCCGACCTGACCGATGGCGAACTCCTGACCGCCACGGGCGAAAGCGTCGCCGCGGTGCTGGAACACAGCAGAACCCCGTTCGACCGCCTGGTGTTCGAACTGTGCCCCAACCGGGAGAGGAACCCGTGGTTCCAGGCGTGGGCGGTCCTGCACAAGGCACAACCGGGCGGCCGCCTCGGGGCTTCGACGACGCTCGAACCGGTTCCGATCCGCGCGCCACGCACCTCGTTCGAACTGATGGTGGAGGCCTTCCCCCAGCCCGGCGGGGGCTGGGACCTGACCATTTCCCAGCGCGCGGACGGCATCGACCCGGCCACCCACCAGGCAGTGGTGGCCGAGCTCCGCACCGCGGTCCAAGCGCTGTCCGAGAAAGGGTGACGGTGATGTTTGGCGACGAGAACCAGGACTTCGACGTGGTCGTGAACGCCGAGGAGCAGTACTCGATCTGGCCTGTCGATCGCGAGCTCCCGGCGGGCTGGCACCGCGACGGCTTCCGCGGACCGAAAGGCGACTGCCTCACCCACATCGACGCGGTGTGGACCGACATCACGCCGCTGAGCGCTCGCCGATCGGCGTCCAGCGCATGACGTCCACGCCCGTCGCGGCCGTCGACGCCGCCATCCGGATCGACCCGGCCGATCCGATGGTGGCGCTCGGGCTGGGTCCGGTGGTCGGCTACCACGACCGTCCGGTGCACGAGCTGGTCGAGGCACAGGTCCGCGCCGGCCCCGACCGTGCCGCGGTCGAATGCGACGGCACGACGCTCAGCTATCGCGAGCTGTGGGCGGCGGCGGGTGCCGTCCGGGACTCCCTCACGCGAGCCGGTGTTCGCCCGGGAGGCCTGGTCGGCGTGGCGTTGGCGCGAACCCACGCACTTCTCCCGGCACTGCTGGGCATCTGGCGTGCCGGGTGCGGGTACGTGCCGCTCGACGACCGGACGCCCGCCCGGCGACTCGACCGGATCCTCACCGAGGTCGGCGCCCACGGCATGAGCTGGATCCTGGTCGACCACCCCGGCAAGGCCGCCGCGCTCGGCGGCACGCCGGTGCACGAACTCGACGTCGACGGCCGGCCGCTCCTGGTGTGCCGGAACGACGTCGACGCCGCACCGCAAGCCGGACCGGAGCTGACGGACGCCGCGTACGTGATCTACACGTCCGGCAGCACCGGGCAGCCCAAGGGCGCGGTGCTGACCCACCGGAACCTGTGTGCCTTCCTCCACGCGATGGACACCGCTCTCGGCGCGGACGCCGCGGAGCTGGCCCTGGCCACCACTCCGTTGACGTTCGACCTCTCGATCCCCGAACTGTTCTGGCCGCTGTCGGCCGGGCGACGCCTCGTCCTGCTCGAGACCAAGGGCGACATCGAACCCGAGGTGCTCGGCGCGGTGTTGCGGCGCCCCGGGCCGAAGCTGGTGATCGGCACGCCGTCGATCGTGTCCCTGATCGACTTCCCGCCGGACGCGGACGGGGTCCGGATCCTCGTCGCCGGTGAGCCGCTGCCCCGGCAGACCGCCGCCCGGCTGCTGCGCGGCTGCGACACCCTCGTGAGCCTCTACGGCCCGGCGGAAACCACGGTCTACGTGACCTTCCACCCGGTGCACGACCTCGGCGACGACGCGATCATCTCGCTCGGCAGGCCGTTCGCGAACTCCGGCTTGGTGGTCCTCGACGCCGAGCGCCGTCCGGTGCCGGTCGGCGTGGAGGGAGAGATCTACGTCTACGGCCCGCAGGTGGCCGCCGGGTACCTCAGCGCGGACGCGACCGCCGGCGCCTTCTGCACGGATTCCGGTGGTACTCACCAGGTCTACCGCACGGGCGATCGTGCCGCCTGGTCGCCGGACGGCACGCTGCGGTCGCTCGGCCGCGTCGACAACCAGGTCAAGATCGCGGGCAACCGGGTCGAGCTCGGAGAGATCGAGGCCGCCCTCCGCGCACACGCCGACGTGCACGACGCCGCCGTGTTCCTCGACCGCGACCCGTCGCCACCGAGGGTGCGGGCGTTCGTCAACTCGAGCGGCCCTGCGCTCCGGGGCATCTGGGAACACCTCGCGCAGTACCTGCCCGCGCACATGATGCCGGCGAGCCTGCGGTCGCTGCCTCGGCTGCCGCTCACCGTCAACGGCAAGGTGGATCGCGCCGCCCTGGCGGCGGACCCTGACCTCGGCAGCGAGATCCCGCGACCGCCAGCAGACCGCCGAACAAGTCCGCCGGGCACGCACACCGACGCCCTCGCCCCGCTGATCGAGTTGGCCAGTGGCCTGCCGAACCTCGAGCTCGGCCCGGACGACGACCTGACGCGGGCCGGGGTCAGCTCCCTGGACGCCCTCCGGCTCGCCGGCGCGGCCTGGCGGCGGTTCGGCTGGAACCTCACCGGCGGGCAGGTCCTGCGGCTGCGGACGCTGCGGGCGATCGCCGAGCACGTGACTCGCGAGGACCACGGTGGTCGCGACGACGAACCGGCGTCGCAGGTCGCGATCTCCCTTGCCCAACGCGCCATGCTGGCCGTGTCCTACCTCGACCCGGGCAACCCCAAGACGAACGTCGTCCTGCGCTGGCACCTGGCCGGGGACGTCGACGAGACACGGTTGCGCACCGCGCTGCGCACCGTGGTGGACGACCATCCCGTATTGCGGACGCTGTACCCGCTGACGGCGGACCCGGTGGTGCTGTCCCCCGGCCGCAAACCGAACCTCGTTGTGACGCCCGATGGCGGGCCGGGAACCCCGACACTCGAACGATTCACGCGCAGGCCGTTCGACCTCGAACGCGTGCCGCCCGTTCGGTGGCTGCTCGACGAACCCTACCTGTACGCCGTCCTCCACCACGTGGCCGTGGACGACGCGGCCTTGGCCACGCTGCACGACGCACTCGTCGGTGCCTACGCCGGATCCCCGCCGGCGCCTGCCGCACAATATTCCGCCGTGTGCGCCGCCGAACGGCACCTGTTCGAGCAACGATCGCGAGACGACCGCGAGTACTGGCGTAGCCGCCGTGGCTCCTTCGCCGACGCCGTCGGGTTCGGCGCCGGTCACGAACGGCTGACCGGGGCGAAGGCTCGCCGTCGAGCCGAGCTGGTGCCCGGCGGCGCGGCGGCGTTGCACCGCGCCGCGCGGTCCCTGGACGTGACCGCGTACTCGCTGTTCCTCGCGGCCACCTCGTCGACGGTCGCGCAGGCCCTGGGCGGCCCGTCGGTTCTCGTCGGGGTACCGGTGTCCAGCAGGGAGGCCGTGGGCGGCGACGGCGTGCTCGGCTGCTTCGCGAACCTGATCCCGCTGGCGATCCGGGACCACGGCGACGACGTCGAGCGAACGATCCGCGAGTGCCAGGAATCCGTCCTTTCAGGACTGGATCACGGATTGTTGCCACTGGCGGAAATCGCGAAGCTGGCGGAACTGCCCGGTGACGGCGACCGGGCGCCGTCGCTGGTGTGCCAGCTCGCGGCGGTGCCGAAACCCGCGACAGCAGGCGGCGTCACGTTCACGCCGAGGGTGGACCGGCCGGCCCGGGCGTTCTATCCGGTGACCATCCGCGGCGAGATCGCGAACGACGATCTCGCGATATACGCCGACTACGACCCAGGTGCGATCGACGACAACCAGGCTGGACGACTTCTCGTCGCCTTACGTGAAAGGATTTCCTGACAATGCGGTTTTCCGGGCAGCGAATCGGCCGCGTCATCGCCGCGGCGCTATCGGCGGGCATGCTCCTCATACCCAGCCACGCGGGCGCGGACGTACCCGCGACCCCGCAGAACGTCGACTGGCGGTACTACGGCAACGACCAAGCCAACACCCGCTACCAGAACGTCGACCAGATCAACCGGGACAACGTCGCCAAACTCAAGCCCGCGTGGGTCTTCCACACCGGAGTCCTCGATCCCGACTCGTCCTTCGAGGCGTCGCCGATCGTCGTCGACGGGACCATGTACGTCACGACCGGCAAGGACGACGTCTTCGCCCTGGACGCGGCCACCGGCGCCCAGAAGTGGGCTTACCACCCCGCGGACGACATGCCGCCGCTGGAGGACATCACCATCTGCTGCGGGGAGGACAACCGGGGTGTCGCCTACGGCGACGGCAAGGTCTTCATCGGCCGCCTCGACAACCAACTCGTCGCGCTGGACGCCAAGACCGGCACGGTGGCCTGGAAGGCGACCGTGGCGGACTGGAAGCACAACTTCTCGATCACGATGGCGCCCCAGTTCGCCGACCACAAGGTCATCGTCAGCATGTCCGGTGGCGACTACCAGACCCGTGGCTCCGTGCAGGCCTACGACTCGCGGACCGGCAAGCTCAGCTGGCGGTTCTACACCACCGAGAAGTCCACTTGGGAGGGTGACTCCTGGAAGACCGGTGGCGGCAACGTGTGGGGCAACCCCACCGTCGACGCGCGGCTCGGCCTCGTCTACCTGGGTACCGGCAACCCCGGCCCCGACCTGTACGGCGGTGCCCGCGGCGGGAAGAACCTGTACGGCTCCGCGCTGGTCGCCGTCGACCTGCAGACCGGCAAGGTGCGGTGGGCCTTCCAGGAGGTCCACCACGACCTGTGGGACTACGACGCCCCACAGCCGCCGATGCTCTTCGACGTGCACCGCAACGGCCGCGACTACCAGGCGGTCGGCCACTGCAACAAGGACGGCGAGTACTTCATCCTGGACCGGGCGACGGGCGAGCCGATCTACCCGGTGACGGAGGTCCCCGTCCCCACCCAGCCGGCGTGGCAGAAGCCGTGGCCGACCCAGCCGGTGTCCGCCGTGGAGTCGCTGGCCACGCGGAGCGTCAAGGGGCCGGTCCTCCCGGGCATCACCGCCGCCCCCAGGTTCACCCCACCGCAGCAGGAAGAACTCGCCATGCAGCCCGGCGGCGTGGGCGGCTGTGGTTGGCCCGCACCTGCCCACAGCCCGCGCACCGGCTACCTGTACTACTCCTCCATCTATTTCCCGTTCGTCTACCTGAGCTCGCCGAGCAGCGGCCCCACCAACACCGGCGGCTCCTCGGAGGAAGCGCCGATCCCGGGCGCGCAGCTCTACACCACCATCGGCGCGACCAACGCCAACACGGGGCGGATCGCCTGGAGCCAGCGAATCCCCCAGGTCAACTCCGTCCACATGGCCGTGGCCGGTGACGTCCTCTTCTACGGTACGGACGACGGTGTCTTCCACGGGGTCAACTCGAAGACCGGCACCCAGCTGTGGTCGTTCGACGGCACCACCGTGCCCAACGGCGGTGGAGCCGCCGCACCGCCGAGCGTCTACGTCACCAACGGCCGGGAATACGTCGTGGAGGCCTTCGGCGGCAACTACAACGACCGTTTCTCCTCGAAGTCCCCGGTGGGCGACGCGGTCGTCGCCTTCACCCTGCCCGACGACAACTCCTGATGAGGACCACCGTGAAAGAAGGACGGGTTATGTTCGCATCCCGACGTGACCCCGCGAGTGCGGCTGCCCGAGTCGGACGGCGACCCGGCGGCGTGCTCGCAGCGGTGACCGGCGTGGCTCTGGCGGCCCTGCTCACCTCGGCCGGTACCCCGGCCACCATGGGACAGGAGACGCCCGCGGTGCTGGCGGCCGCGGTGACCGCACCGGCGGCGACCGGCACCTGGGGCACCGCGGCCGAGGTGCCCGGCACCGGGGCCCTCAACAAGAGCGGCGACGCGGAGGTCCTCTCGGTGTCGTGCGCCACGGAGACCGACTGTGGCGCCGGCGGGTCCTATGAGGACGCGTCCGTTCAGCTCCAGGCGTTCGTCGTGGACAAGGCGGACGGCACGTGGGGCACGGCGATCAAGGTTCCGGGAGCCGCTGCCCTGAACGAGGGCGGGTCCGCGTGGGTCGCGTCGGTGTCGTGCGTGGCCGCGGGCGAGTGCGTCGCGGGCGGCTCCTACACCGACGCCTCCGGCCGCATCCAGACGTTCGTGGCGAGCGAGGCGGACGGCACGTGGGGCTCGGCCATCGCGCTGCCCGGCATCGAGGCCCTGAACCGGGGCGGGTCGGCACGGATCACCTCGGTGTCGTGCGCGGCCGCGGGCGAGTGCGTCGCGGGCGGCTCCTACACCGACGCTTCCGGCCGTATCCAGGCGTTCGTGGCGAGCGAGGCACACGGCACGTGGCACCGGGCGACCGAGGCACCGGGGACCGCCGCGCTGAACAGGGGCGGGTCGGCGAAGGTCGCGTCGGTGTCGTGCGGTGCCGTGGGCGACTGCGGGGCCGGTGGCTCGTACACCGACCGCGCGGGCCACGTCCAAGCCTTCGTCGTGAACGAGAAGCACGGCAGGTGGGGCACGGCGATCGAGGTACCGGCGACCGCCGTGCTGAACAAGGGCGGCTCGGCGAAGATCACGTCCGTGTCGTGTGCCGCGGCGGGCGAGTGCAGTGCCGGTGGGTCCTATGCGGACGGTGCCAACCTGCTCCAGGCGTTCGTCGTGGACGAGAAGAACGGGAAGTGGGGCTCCGCGACCGAGCTGCCCGGCAGTGAGGCCCTCAACAAGGGCGGCGCCGCGTGGGTCACCTCGGTGTCCTGCGCCGAGCCGGGCGAGTGCGGCGCGGGTGGGTCCTACACGGACGCCGACTTCTACATCCAGGCGTTCGTCGTGAGCGAGCGGGACGGGAAGTGGGGCGCGGCGGTCGAGGTGCCCGGGACCGCGGAGCTCAACCAGGGCGGCATCGCCAAGGTCACGTCGGTGTCGTGCCCGTCGGCGGGCAGCTGCGCCGCGGCCGGCTCCTACACGGACGACTCCTACCGCGTCGAACCGTTCGTCGTGGACGAGAAGGACGGGAAGTGGGCGGCCGCGATCGAGGTGCCCGGCACCAACGACCTCAACGCGACCGGAAACGGCGCGGCCGCTTCGGTGTCGTGTGCGGCCGCGGGTCACTGCAGCGTCGGCGGCATGTACGACGACGCCGCGTACAAGTTCCAGGCGTTCGTCTCCGACCAGAGCTGACGCCAGTTCAGGATGCCGCGCAGGGTGCGTCGACCGTCGTCGACGCACCCTGCGTAGTTGAGGACTCCCGACGCGCCGCGACTGGCGAGCCCTCATCGCAGAGTAGTGCTGACACTCGATCGGCGGCTTCCGCCATTGGGGAGGTCCGCAGGACAATCGCCTTTGCATCTGGGGGTCGTATGGGGCAGTTGCACGTCAGTGCGCAGTTCGATGCCGTGGCAAGGAAAATCGACGAGATCGCGCCCGTCCTGCGTGGCGAGGCCGAGCGAAGCGAGTCGCTCGGGCGGCTCACCGACGACGTGGTGCGCGCGCTGGACACGACCGGCGTGCTGAAGATGAGCATTCCCCGACAGTTCGGCGGGTACGAGTTCTCCCCGCTACAGGTGGTGCGGACCATCGAACAGCTGACCTACCACGAGGCGTCCGTCGGCTGGTCGGTCATGGCGCTACAGATGGTCACCGGCTCCACCGCGGCCTATCTCGGGGCAGAGGCCGTCGCCGACCTGTACCCGGACGTACCGGCCGGCCGGTACGCCACCATCGCCGGGCAGGGCACCAGGATGGGCCGGGCGATGCGCGTCGACGGCGGCTACCGGATCAGCGGGCAGTGGAGCTTCGCCTCCGGAATCCCGTTGGCCAGCCACATCCACACCGCCGCGTTCTGTGCGGAGACCGGCGAGGCGCTCGTCCTCACGTTCCCCAAGGAGCTCGCCACGCTGGTCGACAACTGGGACGTGCTGGGACTTCGCGCGACGCACAGCATCGACTACGTCTGCGAGGACGTGTTCGTGCCGGCCACGCAGGTCTACGAAGCCACCGCGCCCGCGGTCCTGCACGGTGGCGCGTTCTACCGCCTCGGCCTGGTGAACCTCTCCGGGATGGGCCACACCGGTTGGGCGCTCGGCGTCGGCAGGCGACTGCTCGACGAGCTGAAGGCGTTGGCGGCAAGCAAGACCGGCACGCACAACGCCGCCGTCGACACCGGCTACTTCCAGGCCGCCTACGCACGGGCGGAGGCGCGGTACCGGGCGGCGCGGGCGTGGGCCGTGGAGGTCTGGTCCGGCAACGAGGCGACATTGGACCTCGGCGAGCACCTGAGCACCGAACAGGAGACCCTGACCCGGTTGGCGCTCAACAACACGACGTGGTCGGTGCACGCCGTCGGCGAGACCGTGCACCAGTGGGCCGCCACCACCGCCATCCGCCCGTGCGACCTGCAGCGCTACCTTCGCGACCTCGACACGGGCACCCAGCACGTCACGTCGGGCCCGGTCGTGCTGCAGCACTGCGGACAGTGGCTGGCCGGGCTCGCCCCCGACACCCGGTGGCGGTTCCTGGAACTGGTGCCGACCGACGAGGCACGCTGAAGTCACACCCGCGCCCACGGGAGCAGCCGGCGCTCCAGGAACTCCAACCCGTAGAACAACACGATGCTCATGACGCCGAGCAACGCCATGGCCGCGAAGGCGAGCGCGGTGTCGGCGCCCGCGCCGGACGAGACGATCACGAAGCCGAGCCCGGCACTCGCCCCGACGAACTCGGCGATCACCGCCCCGATCACGGCAAGTGAGATGGCCGTCTTCAACCCGACGAAGATCTGCGGCAGCGCGTACTGGAGTCGCAGCTTGAAGAACTCCTGCCGGCGCGTGCAGTCCAGCGAGCGCATGAGCTCGACGAACTCGGTCGGCGTCGACTTCATCCCCGACGCGGTGGAGATCACCACCGGGAAGAAGCAGACCAGGAACACCAGCAGCACCTTCGGCAGCGGACCGAAACCCATCCACACCACGAAGACGGGCGCGACGGCGATCTTCGGGACGGCGTTCAACGCGAGCAGCGGCGGGTAGATAGTGCGTTCCAGCAACGTCGAGATCACGATGAGCAACGCGATCGGCACACCCACCACAATAGACAGTCCGAACCCCGCCACGGTCTCCAGCAAGGTCACCACGGTCTGGTCGAGCAGGTAACCCGGGTACTCCCTGAACGCCGCCAGCACATCGCCCGGGCTGGGCAGCAGGAACTCCTCGATCGAGAAGACCACCGTGGCCAGCCACCACACCGCGATCACGACGACCATGCCGAGTGCGGGCAGCGCGCCGCCGGCCACCCGCCTCGCGCGGCTCACCCCGTCACGTCCAGCAGGTCGTACAGCACACCGCCGACCTCGGCGACGCCTCTCATCCGCGCAGACCTCGGGCGCGGCAGGTCGACGTCGACGATCTCGCGCAGCCGGCCGGGGCGCGGGGTGAGCACCACGACCCGGTCGGCGAGCACGACCGCCTCCTCGACGGAGTGCGTGACGAACACGACCGTCAGCGGCCGGTCGCGCCAGATCCGTTGTAGTTCGAGGGAGAGCTCGGTGCGGGTCAGCGCGTCGAGCGCGGAGAACGGTTCGTCCATGAGTAACACCGCCGGGCTCTGGATCAACGAGCGGCACAGCGACACCCGCTGCCGCATGCCGCCGGACAGTTCGTGCGGCGGCCGTGTGGCGAAGCCGTCGAGCCCGACCATCTCCAGCAGTTCGCGCGCGCGGGCGGTGTGCCGTTCGCGGTCCAGGCCGAGGACCTCGACGGGCAGCAGGACGTTGGCCAGCACCGACCGCCACGGCAGCAACGCGGGACGCTGGAACATGACGGAGACATCGCGGCGCGGCCTGGTCACCGGCGCGCCGCCGACCAGCACCCGGCCACCGGTCGGCGCGAGCAACCCGGCGATGATGCGCAGCAACGTCGACTTGCCACAGCCCGAACGCCCGATCACCGCGACGACCTCGTGCTCGCGCACGGCGAAGTCGATGCCGTCGAGAGCGGGCACCCGCCCGGCCTTCCCGTCGAAGACCTTGTCCACCCGTTCCACCGCGATCATCGGCGGTGTCAGGGTTTCGGCGCCAACCCGAACGCCACGAGATCCGCCGGCCGCAGCGAGTTCGCCGGGATCGCCTGGGCCTCGCCGAGCAGGTCGACGATCGTCGTGACTCTGCTCTGCTCGACCGCGCCGAGCGGGCCGGTGAACCCGTCCGGCCTGGAGTAGTCCGCCATCAGCCGCATCTCCTCGCCGGCCACCTCGGCGTCCTGTGTCGGCTGGTACTTCTGCAGGATCTGGCCCGCCTCGGCGGGATGCTCGATCGAGTACCGCAGGCCCTTGAGCAACGCGCCGCTGAACCGGCGGACCAACGCCGGATCGCTGCCGGCCACCTTCTTCGACGTGACAAGGACGTTGCCGTACATGTCGGGCAGCAGGTCGCCGTAGGGCAGGACGACGGCCTTGCGTCCCTTCGCCGCCGCCTCGATCAACGGCTTGCCGACCACGAACTGGCCGATCCCATCGACCTGCCCGGACACCAGGAGCTGCGGCAGCGCGGGCGGCGCCGACGGCACGAACGTCACCGCGCCGGGGTCGATGCCGGCGGCCTTGGCGTACAAGGGAAACATCAGCTTGACCGTCGAGCCGGGCGGATCGGCGATGGTCTTGCCGGCGAGGTCGCCGGCCTCGGCGATCCCTCCCCCGTCGAGCCCGACGATGGCCGCAACGGTGCGCTGGTGGATGGCGGCCACGGCGATGACCGGCAGTTTCTCCTTCGCCATGGTGATCGCCGTGCCGGTGAAGTCGGCGATCCCGAATTGCGCCCGCCCGCTCGCCACCAGCTTGAGCACGTCGACCGTGCCGCTGCCTGCGTTGATGACGACGTCGAGGTCGGCCTCGGCGAAGAATCCCTTCTCCTTCGCGACATACGCGTACGCGTCGCGCCCGAACGTGCTGAAGGACGTGAGGTAGTCGACCTTGGTGGCATCGCCCGGCGCCGCCGGTTCACTGCCACAGGCGACGACTGTCAACAACAGTGGGAGAGTAAGAAAGAACGATCGAATGGGCCGCATCGGCGGACTCCTTCCCCAGACTCTCCACCAAACAACACCGGTGGAGAGTGGTCAAGAGTCCGCCGAGCGGGTCGGGTCGTGTCGGGCTGCCGAAGGCGCCCGAAGCAAACACCAAGGTAATCCGCAGACATCAGTCGCCCCTCGAACGTTTGGAGCTTGAGGACGCGCTCGTTGAGGGCCACCTTCGTCCGCCAGCGTCAACGCCGCGTCGAGGATCTCGTCCTCACCCAAGATCCGCCGCCACCCGCGCCGACCTCGCCCGGTCGACCCCAGCGTCGATCCCCTCCCTTGACTTAATTTCTGTACGACGTACATTAATTGTACGACGTACAGAAACCAAGGCTTGGGAAGAGCTGGCGCGCATGGCCATCCGTAACGGCCTCGATCAGGATGGGCGGCAGCCATCGCCGTACCACCGGCACACTCTTCCTCGGCGGCGCGGTCGCATTCGGCGCCGCGGCCTCCGTGCTGTCCTCGACGTTCGACTGGCCGGACATCCTGCGAGAACCGGCGAGCGTGGTGCTGCCCGCCTTCGACGCCGGTGGCACCAGCCTGGTGTGGACCTGGTTCGCCACCGCCTGGACCTACGGTCTGCTCGCGGTGCCGATCCTGCTGTTGCCGGCCGTGCTCGGCAGGCGCGACGATCCCGCGTTGCGGGTGGCCACCTTCGTCGGCGCCGCCTCGGTCCTGCTGTCGCTGATCGGGTTCCTGCGCTGGGTCTTCGTCGTCCCCCCGCTCGCCGGCTCCTACGTCGGCGGTGACGCCGTCACCCGGGCCGCCGCGGACGCCGCCTGGACCGCCCAACATCAGTTCGGCGGCGCGCTGCTCGGCGAACACCTCGGCCAACTGCTGGTCATCGGCTGGTCGGTCACCCTCAGCGTGATCATCCTGCGCAGCCACATCCTTCCCCGCTGGCTGGGCGCGACCGGACTCGCCGCAAGCGTGCTGTACCTGCTCAACCAGGGCGACATCCTGGCCACCGCGGTCCCCGGCTTCCCGGTATGGGACCTGGCCGGACTCCTCGGCAGCACCGGCTGGGGACTCTGGGTAGCCGCGCTCGGCGTCACCCTCCTGCTGCGCCCGGTCCGCGCCCCCGATTTCGCCCTGAGCGCCACCCCTGTCAACGGCGCCGACGCGCCGCTCCTGCCGACCACTACCGGACCGAGGAGTTGAGCCCGATGCCCCGACCGTCGTTCCTGCGCACCTGGTTGATCTGGACCGCGGGCTTCGTCGCCTTCCCCGTCGCCGGACTGGCCGGCACCGCGGTGGCCGGCCGCGTCGACTCCCCGGTCGCGGCGCTGCTCGGCGGCGCGGTCGCCGGGCTCGTCGTCGGCCTCGGCCAGGTAGTGGTCAGCTCACGGCGGCTCGACCCGCGGTGGTGGATCCCGGCCACCGCGATCGGCATGGGCCTGGGCCTTCTCCTCGGCGCCGCCGTCGTCGACTACCGGACCTCACTTGCCGACCTCGCCCTGATGGGCGCCCTCACCGGACTCGTTCTCGGTGTCACCCAAGCGATCGCGCTCCCCCACCACACCCGGCTGCGGTGGGCCTGGGCCGCCGCGCTGCCCTTCCTGTGGGCCCTGGGCTGGACGACCACGACCCTCGGCGGGATCGCGGTCGACGAGCAGTTCACGATCTTCGGCGCGTACGGAGCGGTGACGTTCTCCGCCCTGTCCGGGCTCCTGCTCCACCGACTACTACCCCACCGAGCAGACACCCGCCCCGATCAGGCACCACGGCCGGCCGAGGCGACGGCATGACCGCCGCACGGCACGTCATCTTCGGCACCGGCGCGATCGGCCTGGCCACTCTCGACGCACTGCGCCGCCGCGGGGAGACCGTCCGCCTGGTGAACCGCTCCGGACATGCGCGCGTGCCGGACGACGTCGAGGTCGTCGGCGGCGACGCCCGCGACCCCGCCTTCACGACCGCGGTCGCGCACGGCGCCGCGGTGATCTACCAGACCCTCAACCCGCCCTATGACCAATGGACCGCACTGTGGCCCGCCCTGCAAGCCGGCGTCCTCGCCGCCGCCGAAGCCACCGGGGCCCGGCTGGTCAGCATGGAGAACGTCTACATGTACGGGCGCCCCGCCGGACGCCCACTCACCGAGGACCGCGCAAACGACGCCCACACCAAGAAGGGAACGCTCCGCGCACGGATGGCAGGCGACCTGCTCGCCGCCCACCACGCCGGCCGGGTCGAGGTCACGATCGGCCGCGCCTCGGACTACTTCGGCCCCCGCGGCGGCGCCCAGTCCAACCTCGGCGACCGCGTGTGCCCCGCCGCGCTGGCCGGCAAGACCGCCACCGTGCTCGGCGACCCCGACCAACCGCACACCTACACCTACATCCCCGACATCGGCGAGGGCCTCGCCGTTCTCGGCGAACACCCCGACGCCCCCGGCGAGGTGTGGCACCTGCCCAACGACCCCGATACCCGCACCACCCGCCAGCTCGTCGAGTCCGTCTACCGACTCGCCGGGCAGCCCCGGACGAAGCTCCGCCAGATCCCCCCGCTGCTGTTGCGCGCCGTCGCGCTGGTCAACCCCACGGTCCGCGAGCTCCTCGAGATGCGGTACCAGTTCGCCGAGCCCTTCATCGTCGACAGCACCAAGATCACAACCAGGCTGGGCATCACCGCGACCCCGCTGGACCAGGCGATCGCCGACACGCTCGACACCTACCGTCACGGCGCCACGCCGACGCCGAACTCGACACGGCAGCACTCGTAGAGCTACGTCCGCTCGCGCCCGCCACGGACTCGCTGAGCAACAACGTCAGGTCTTAAAGGGGACGCGATGACGAACCGCACCCGGAAGCCACCCACACATCCGCACCCGAACGTCGCTCTGCGACCCGCCCCGCCGGAGACGAACGCGACCCGGTCGGTGCGCAGCGCCGCCATGACTGCGGGAGTCGCGTTGCTGCTCATGTCCGCGCTGGCGGGCTTCGGCAAGTTCGTCGCTCTGGACGGACTGGTGACACCGGGGAACGCAACGCAGACGGCGACGGACATCGCGGCGTCCGACGGTCTGTTCCGCCTCGGCATCATCAGCATGTTCCTGGTGATCGTGCTCGACGTCGTGGTGGCGTGGGCGCTGTATCGCGTGTTCAGCCCGGCGAACAAGGGCATCTCGATGCTCGCGGCCGCGTTCCGGTTGGTGTTCGCCGGTGTCTTCCTGGCCGCGATCGGCCAGCTCCTCGGCGTACTTCGCGTGCTCGGCAACGATGACTATCTCTCGGTGTTCAACGCGGACCAGCTGCACGCCCAGGCGCTGCTGGGAGTCGACGCGTTCAACGATCTCTGGGTCGTCGCCCTCGGCCTGTTCGGCATTCACCTGCTGATCGTCGGCTACCTGACCTACCGGTCCGGTTATGTGCCGAGAGTCCTCGGCGTCCTGCTCGCCATCGCCGGCCTCGGCTACGCGATCGACAGCTTCGGCATCGTGCTGTCCCAGAGCCCCTGGATCCTCCGTCGCCTCGTACACGTTCGTCGGCGAGTTCCTGTTGGCGCTGTGGCTCGTGATCCGGGGACGCCGCCTCACTCTCACCGAACCACGGCTCCCCGAAATCCCTGTTGCGGCAGCGCGATAGGCGCGCGATGACGAACACGGCCCCTCCGCTGAGCCGCCAACCACCGCTCGAGCACGGATCGTCCCCAGTGGACCGCGAAGGTCGTATCGGGCTGATCGTGGTCGGCTCCCTCGTTACCGGGCTGGTCCTGGCGCTTCTGCTGGTGCTGGTCGTCGTTGCCGGCGCTCGCGAGCATGTCATCACCGGCGCGGCGATGCTCGCGTTCGCGTTCGGCTGGGCGATGCTCGCGGTGCTGTCGATGCGGAGAACCAACCAGCCGCAGCGATGGGCGCTGGTGCCTGCCGTGGGCATGGGGATCGTGGGGGCCGGCCTGCTGGTGTTCGCACCGGGCAACGGCGCGCTGACAACCGCCGGCTGGGTGTGGCCGCCGGTTGTGTTCACGCTCGCCGTCTGGATGACCATCCGGCTGCGTCGCGCGCTTGCGGGGCGTCGCCGCTGGCTGGTCTACCCGGTTGTGTTGTTCCTCGCCGCCGGCGCGGTGGGCGGGATGTATGAAAACGTTGCGCTCGCGCAGGATCAGCGCAGCAATCCCATGCCCGGCACGTCCTACGACGTCGGCGGTTACCGGCTCCACCTGAACTGCACCGGATCGGGCAGCCCGACCGTCGTCCTGGAGAACGGTGGAGGTGAGACGTCCCCGTTCTGGAGCCGGATCACTCCAGTGGTGGGCCGCGTGACCCGGGTGTGCGCCTACGACCGCGCCGGGCAGGGCTGGAGCGACGACGCCCCGCACCCCCAGGACGGGCGACAAGTCGCCGCCGACCTGCACACCCTCCTCGACCGCGCCGGCGAGCACGGCCCGTACGTGCTCGTCGGTCACTCCACCGGCGGCACCTATGCCTTGACCTACGCCGCCCGGTATCCGACCGATGTCGCCGGGATGGTGCTGCTGGACTCGGCGAGCCCCTACCAGTTCACGGCCCTGCCGGAGTACGCCGGCTTCTACTCGATCGCGCGCCGCGCGACCGCGCTGCTACCCAGCCTGGGACGGCTCGGTGTCGGACAGCTGCTCAACTCCTCGGTCGGCTCGGATCTTCCTGAACCGGCCGCGACGCAGGCGCGGGCTTTCGCGACCAGCTCCCGGGACATGCGCAGCCAACGCGACGAGTTGTCCACCTACCCCGACGTCTTCCGGCAGGCGCAGGCACTGACCACACTGGACGGCAAGCCGCTCGTTGTCATGACCGCCACCACCGATGCGCTGCAGGGCTGGCCCGCCGCCCAAAACCGGTTGGCGGCGCTGTCGACCAACAGCAGCCACCGTGCCGCGGACGTGACGCACACCGCGCTGCTCGACCAGCAACACGGCTCGGAATTCTCCACGCGCGCCATCGACGACGTTGTGCGGTCGGTGCGCACCGGCTCGCCACTGCAGACGCAGTAAGCGTCACTGCTCGGCGTGGCCAGGAAGGACGAACGATGACGGACCTGGATCGGTTCTCGACCGACACCACCGGACTGACGGAGGTCACGAGGCCTCGCCTGATACCACTGCGGTCCGGTGAATCCCTCGACCTCGACATCGGCCCGATGCGCAAGACCCTCGACGGCGCCGAGCTGCGGATGCTCGCCTACAACGGCTCCATACCGGGCCCGACCCTGCACGTCGCGCAGGGATCGCAGATCACGGTGCGGACACGAAACGACGGCGACGTCGAGACGACCGTGCACTGGCACGGCCTGCGACTGGAGAACCGATACGACGGGGTCCCCCACGAGACGCAGGAACCGATCCCCATCGGCGGCAGCTACAGCTGCCAGGTCCAGTTCCCCGACGCCGGCTTCTACTGGTACCACCCACACATCCGCGAAGACTTCGCGCAGGAGATGGGCCTCTACGGCACGATCGTCGTCGAGCCCACCGACCCCGGCTACTGGCCGCCCGTCGACCGTCAACTCACCCTGACCCTCGACGACCTGCTCGTCGAGGACGGGCACATCGCGCCGTTCCACCGGTCCGGGCCGAACTTCACGGCGATGGGCCGGTTCGGCAACGTCCTGCTGATCAACGGCGAGACCGCGTTCTCCGGTGCGGCGGCGGTGGGCGAGGTCGTGCGGCTCTACCTGGTCAACACCGCGAACACGCGGATCTTCAACTTCGCGGTACGCGGCGCGCGGGCGAAGCTGGTCGGCGGCGACAGCGGCCGGTACGAGCGGGAGACGTTCGTCGACGAGGTGCTGCTCGCGCCGTCGGAGCGCGCGGTCCTCGACGTCCTGTTCGACACCGAGGGAGAGGTGCGGCTGGAGCACCGGACCCCGGATCGCGTCTACGACCTCGGCGCGTTCACCGTCGCGCCGGCCAGACGGCAGCGAGTCGCGCGCGGCCGCGTCATTCCCGACGCTGCGCCTCGACCCCGAGCTCACCGCCGAACGGCGGTCGATGCAGCACGACCTGGAGCGACCGCCGGACAAGGTGCTCGCCTTCTTCTCCCGCATGCCCCTGCTGTACGGGACCGACGACCAGACCGCGTCCTCCTACGCCTGCCCGATGCACCCGGACGTGACGGCAACGGAGCCGGGCAGCTGCCCGCAGTGCGGCATGAAACTGGTGCCCTCCACCGCCGCACCGGAACCGGGCTGACCTGAGCCGGCCACGACCACGGCCGACCACGACCACGGCGACGGGCTGGAGTGGGAAGACCTGATGCCGCGAGATCAACCGCGCGTCCGATCCGAGCAACATGATCTGGCAGCTCATCGACCGCGAGACCGGCGCGGAGAACGGCGCCATCGAGCTGGGCGTTCACCGTCGGGGACCGGGTGAAGATCCGGCTGGTCAACGAGATGGACTCCGATCACCCGATGCACCACCCGTTCCACATCCACGGCGCCGGCCGCTTCCTCATCCTGTCCCGGGACGGCGAACCGGAGCCGAACCTGGTGTGGAAGGACACCGTGCTGGTGCGCGCGGGGCAGACGGTCGACATCCTGCTCGACGTCAGCAACCCGGGCCTGTGGATGGCGCACTGCCACATCGCCGAGCACGCCGAGAGCGGCATGATGTTCAGCTTCAACGTGGCCCGCAATCCGGAGCCGGTCCGATGACCCATCGCCGCTGGACGTACTCGTGATCGGTGCGGGGCAAGCCGGCCTGGCCATGGGCCAGCAGCTCAGCCAGCACGGCCGCCGCTTCGAGATCGTCGACGCCGGCCCCGAGATCGGGCACGTGTGGCGCTCCCGCTGGGACTCGCTGCGACTGTTCACCTCGGGCCGCTACGACAGCCTGCCGGGAATGCCCTTCCCCGCGGCAGCGGACGCCTACCCCGGAAGGACGACGTGGCGCGGCTACCTGCAGGCCTACGCCGCCCGGTTCGGCCTGCCGGTGCGCCTGGCTACGCCGGTGACGTCGTTGACCCGGCGCGACGGTGTGTTCACCGCGACGGCGGGCCAGGTGACGGTCGAGGCGCGGCAGGTGGTTGTCGCCACCGGACCCTTCGACGTGCCGTTCACCCCACCGCTCGCAGCGAAACTCGACCCCGAGGTCCACCAGCTCCACAGCGCGGACTACCGGAATCCCGACACGCTGCGGCCGGGCACCGTGCTGGTGGTCGGCGCCGCGAACTCCGGCTGCCAGATCGCGCTGGAACTCTCCGCCACCCGACGCGTCGACCTGTCCGTCGGCCGGCGCATCCCGACGATCCCGCAACGGCCGCTGGGCCGCGACGTCTGGTCCTGGGCCACCCGGCTCCGGCTGGACCGGGTCACCGCGGACTCCCGGCTCGGCCGCCGCCTGGCCGGACGCGACCAGGTCATCGGCACCGGGCCACGGCAGCTGGCCCGCCGCCACGGGATCCGGCTCCGCCCCAAGGTGACAGATGTCGTCCGGCCGAGCAGTGACCTTCGCGGACGGCGGCATCGGCGAGTACGACGCGGTGGTCTGGGCCACCGGATTCACCAAGGACGACACCTGGATCGACATCCCCGACGTCACTCGACCAGCATGGACGGCTGCGGCAGTCCCGCGGCATCACCCCCTCCCCCGGCCTCTACACACTGGGCCTGAGCTGGCAACACACCCGCGGCTCCGCGCTACTCGGCTGGGTGGGCAACGACGCGGCATTCCTCGCTGACCGGATCGAATCCGTCCACGTCGGCCGAACTCACGATGCTGCCCAACGCTGACCCGCCAGCGAGCCGGCGCGAGCGCGGCTCCGGAACCTTCGCGTCCCCATCGCGTGGGGAGCCGTCGGTGGGCGTGCTCCAGGCCGCGTCCCCGCTCGCCTTCTGGTGGCTCGAGCCGGCCACCGTCTACGCCCTCGAGCTGACCCTGATCGCGGCGGTCTACATCGGATTCAGCGTGGCGGACGGACGCGGCAAGGTCATCGCCATCGAATGTGGCGTCGCGTCGCTGTTCGTGGTCATCGCCGCGGCCGCCGTCACCGGACCGGCGTGGCTCATCGTGATCGGGCTAGCGGGCCACGGCGTGAAGGACCTGTGGCAACACCGCACCCAGTTCGTCGCCAACACCCGATGGTGGCCACCGTTCTGCGCCGTCGTCGACTGGGTCGCCGCCACCATCCTCGCCATCGCGATAACCGCCGGAGTCGACCTGAACTAGTTGGCGTCGCTGAGCGCGCAGCGAACGTCGTCGTCGACGAGGTCGGCGTTGATGGCGATCGCGGCGGCGGATCCTTCGCCGGCGGCAGTGATGACCTGGGCGCGCGGGTTCGGCGAGATTGCCCGCGGCCCAGACGCCGGGGACGCCGGTATGACCCGGTGCGGTCGGTCGACACCCAACCGTCCTGTCGAGCTCGCAGCCGAGGTCGACGAGAAGGTCGTTGTTCGGGACGAAGCGCGGTGGCACGAACAGCGCATTGCGGGCGACGACGCGCCCGTCAGCCATCTTGACTCCGTGCAACCGATCGTCCTCGATCACGACCCGCTCCACGCGGCCCTCCACGATCCCGATCGCCCGGGCCCCGAGCTGTGCAGCTGCACCGGGGTCAGGCTCTCGTCCTGGGTGAAGAAGACGACGTCGTCGGACCACTGCCGGACGATCTGGGTGTAGCGGACCGCGTCGGGCGAACCGCCGAGCACGCCGAGTTGCTGGTCCCGTACTTCGTATCCGTGGCAGTACGGACAATGCAGCACGTCGCGCGCCCACCGCTCGCGTAGTCCGGGAACGTCGGGCAGCTCGTCATGCAAGCCGGTCGCCACCAACAGCCGTCGGGCGAACATCCGTTGGCCGCCCGCGAGCAGCACCTCGAACCCGCGGGCCGCTGCGCGCCAGCTTGGTGACTGCGCCGCTGACGATGACGCCGCCGTACCCTGTCACCTCATCGCGGCCGGCGGCGAGGAGCTCACTCGGGGGCATTCCGTCGCGGGAGAGGAAGCCGTGCATGTGCGCGGCGGACGCGTTGCGTGGAGCACCGGAATCGACCACGAGGACCTTGCGGCGTGCCCGGGACAGGACCAGCGCTGCCGACAGTCCTGCCGCACCGCCGCCGACCACCACCACATCGTATTCGCTCATGTCCACCACGATCCACGGCTGCACTCTCGCCGGCAACGAACTTTGCCTTTCCGACCACCGCGCCACAACCTACATGTGGCCGGCGGCGGCCTTACCCAGCTCGACCAGCTTTGCCTTGGTGTCACCCTCGAACTTTCCGGGTGGCGGCTGCGAGAACAGGTTGATCGTGACCACGTCGTCGCCCTTGCCGACCGTGACGTTCGGGATTTCCGGCGCGTAGAACGCATTGTCTCCCACGCCCGGTACGTCGACGATCTGCTCCGCGGTGATGTTGCGGAGTGTCTGGTACCGGCTGGCGTCGTCCTCGACCTTGGCGTACATCAGCAGCAGACCGTCGGCCGACTTGAACTCACACTTCAGGTCGCTGCCGTAGCCGAGGGTGAACGTCACCCCGCTTGCCTGCGTGACCTCCTCGACCGTCGCCATCGCGCACCCGCCCGTCGTCGCCTGGTCGCCGGCGGCGGGCGCGGCGTCATCCGCCGGAGCGGCGCCACCGTCCGAACCATCGTCGGCGCTACCGCAACCGGCGCCGAGGCTCAGGACGAAGAGGCCAGCCAAGGCCACCATCCGTGACCGTCGGCCTGACCACCTTCCGGTCGACGCCTGCCTACCGTGCATCGTTGCCCCTCTTCATGACGCAGTGGAGTTCGGGTCGCCGAACCCTAGAGAGGGGACGAGCCATGGCACCATGTGAGACCGGCGGAAACTCCGGCGGAAACACCGGTGAGAAGTCCGGCGACGTGGCCTGACGACGATGCGCTGACGGTGTCCGCCGGGAACGTCCCGGCGGACACCGTCAGCTGCCCCTACTTCCTCCTCAGCAAGTAGACGTCTCCGCTGTCGTCCGCATCGCTGTTGAAGATCAGGTCATGGTTGTTGATGAACGCCGCATGCGGATGCACGACTTCTTCTTTGGAAGAACTGTCGTGCTTGCACATCCGCTTCGGGTCGACCGTATGGTTGTCCGGATTGATCTTGTAGTAGTAGATGTAGCGATCGTCCCCGACCCCGTCACTTTGCAGGACGGTCTGGGCGGGATTCCAGGCGAAGTGATTGCCCGGCACCGGGATGTCGTACCTGAGGTACCGTTCCTTGCGAATGTCGTAGGTGACGATCTGCCTCGGGTCATGCTCTTTCTCGTTGTAAGCGGCATCCACCCCGTTGGCTCCCCAGAACGGGTGTACGCCATGATCTCCCGACTCGGTCAGGACCTTCTTCTTCTGCGAGTTGATGTCGATGATGCCGACTTCGTTCTCTTCGTAGATGTGATAGAGAAGCGTGTCCCCGAACTTCGGGTTGATCAGTACGTGATCGACCCGGCCGTCGATTTTCTTCACCGTTTCCATTTCGCCTGACTTCACATCGACGACGACGAGCGAAGAACGATCTTCGTCTTCGTCGTACAGCGATGCCGCGAACGCCTTTCCGTCCGAGGTCAGGGACATGATCCCCTTGGGATCGAACTTTTCGTCGACGGTGCGGATCTTCGTTTCCTTGTAAGGGGCATGCAAGCTGACCCTCTTGAATGTTCGCCCTTCCCTGAAGAAGACCTCTTCGGTCTTGGGCGAAACATTGGCGTGGGCACCGTCGATGTCATCCCCGTCCGTCAACTGCACGAACTTGCCGTCGTCGAGTGACATGAGGTACAGATTCTCCGCGTCGTCGGCTCTGTCCTTATGTCTGTCGGACATGAAGACCACAGAATTGAGCGCGGGGACGTACGGATCCACATCGAGATACATCTTGTTGTCGAGCGCCTTGGAGGTGGTGAGCTGAACCACTTCGTAATCGGAGTCCAAAGCCGGACGAGTCTTCCACTCCGCGTCGTAGTGTTTCCCGACGTCCGATGGGGCCGTGGCACCCTCCGCGTGGCCCACCTGGGTTACGCCCAGCAAGCTCACGGTAATAACGAGCACGAAGGATTTCGATGACATAGCTTTCATGCGAAATGACTCCTGTCAGCGATGACCGAGACGAGATGCGCCTTTTCGATTCCCCAGGTCGCGGCAGATTGCCAAATGTCCCGCACGACCGTGGCGCCTCCTCGACTATAGAAATCAAGGGGCCGCGCCACAACGACTTGGACCTCATCCTTTTGGGTAGAGCCCAGCTTGACAATCAGTCAGCACGTCGTCTGCCGGCTCAGCTTCCTTGCGACAGGCGGGAGTCGAGGAGTCTTTCCATCCACAGTGAACTGATGTACTGGCCGTTCTTCACCGCATATTCCCGGTAGGTGCCCACGTCGGTGAACCCGAACTTGCGGTGCAGCGCCACGGACGCGTCGTTGGGCAGGGCGATGCCCGCCAGCGCGACGTGGACCGATTCGGTGCTCAGCCGGTCGAAGAGTGCGGTGTAGAGCAACGAGCCGATCCCCTGACTGCGGGCCGTGTGGTGCAAGGAGACGCTGACCTCCACCGTCTCGCGGAACGCCTCGTGGTCGGGACGGTAGGCGCCGCTGGCGGCGTAGCCGAGCACCGTCGTGCCGCGCCGAGCGGCGAGGATGCGATGCGGTCCGGTTGCCGAGTGCCGGTGAAACCAGGCCATCCGCTCCCGGACAGTCGCCGGCCGGGTGTTGAAGTTCGCGATCGAATGAGCAGCCACGTGGTTGTAGATGTCCACGATCTGCGGCAGGTCGTCGATCGTGGCGATGTCGACGGCGACCGCGTCCGGGCTCGGCACCACGCGACTCTAGCGGCCCAGAAGGTGGACTCCTCAGTCCGGAACCAGGCCGGCCTCGTGGGCGAGCAGGCCCGCCTGAGTCCGGTTGCGGCAGCCGACCTTGACGAGCATCCGGGAGACGTAGCTCTTCACCGTCGCCTCGGAAAGGGACAGCTCCCGGGCGATGTCCGCGTTGGACAGTCCGCGGCCCAGGCACGCCAGCACCTCGATGTCGCGCTCCGTCAGGTCGCGCAGGCGAGCACGGGCGTGCTCGCCGCGCCGCCGACCTGCCGACGACGCGGCGATCAAGCGTGCCGTCGCGGCCGGCGACAGCACGGTGTGGCCCGCTGCCGCCACGCGCATCAGCTCGACCAGGTCCTCCGGCGGCGTGGTCTTCAGCAGGAAGCCCGCGGCACCGGCACGCAGGGCCCGCAGGACGAAACTGTCGGCGTCGAAGGTCGTGAGGGCGACGACCGGCGGCGGCGTGGGCAACGTCGCGATTCGCTCGATGGCGGCCAGGCCGTCCACCCCGGGCATCCGCAGGTCCATCAGCACCACGTCCGGACGGTGCCGGACGACCTGCTCCACCCCCTCGGCACCGTCGTGGGCCTCGGCGACCACCTCGACGTCGCCGGCAGAGCCGAGGATCACCCGCAGGTGCGCGCACACCATCGGCTCGTCGTCGACGACGACCACCCGGATCATCCGTCCCCCCGGCTCGGCACGTAGGCCGGCAGTGTCGCCTCGACGCGGTACCCGCCGCCCGGCCGCGACCCGGTCCGCAGCGTGCCGCCCACCAGCTCCACCCGCTGCGCGAGGCCGAGCAGACCGACGCCGGACCCGCTGCCGGCCAGCGCGACGTCGGGTGCGTGGCGCGCGCCGTCGTCGGCCACCCGCACGGTCATGCCGTCGGCCGCGTACGTCAGGGCGACGCTCACCTCGGCTCCGGCGGCATGCTTGCGCGCGTTCGTCAGCGCCTCCTGAATCACCCGGTACGCCGTGCGCCGCACCGTCGGTGACACCCGTTCGGGATCGCCGTCGACCGCGTAGGTGATCCGCTCCCCCACACCGCGGGCCTCGTCGACCAGCAACCTCGGGTCGGGGGCGGCGGTCTCCGTGGCGCGGCCGGCCCGCGCCTCCCGGGCCTCGCGGAGTACGCCGACCAGGTCCCGCAGCTCGGCCAGGGCCTGGGTGCCTTCCCGGCGGATGTCCTCGGCGGCGGTCCGTACCGCCGGGTCCGCCGAGCTCGAGCCGAGCGCTCCGGCATGCAGCACCATCAGGCTCACCCGGTGGGTGACCACGTCGTGCATCTCCTCGGCGAGCCGCCTTCGCTCCTGCGCCGTCGCTCGCTCGGCGAGCAGCAGCTGCTCGCGTTCGGCGCGTTCGGCCCGCTCCCGCAGCGAGTCCACCAGCTCCCCGCGAGCGGCCAGGTACAACACGGCAAGCGCCGGGAGCACCGTGTTGACCAGGCCGAGCGGGGTGATGTCCCAGCTCGGGTCCCACAGCCGGGTGCCGAGCACGGCGAGCAGGCCGACGAAGGCGAACGCGCGCCGGCGGTCGGTGAGCCGCAGCAGGTTCACCACGATCGCGGGGGTGGCGTACGGCAGCGCCGCGTGCGCCACGGGCGCCACCGGGACGAACAACCCGGGAGCCCACACCTGCGAGACGAGCATGAGGACCGCGACCGCCACCGCCCAGCTCGCCACCTGGACCGGGAACCGGATCAGGAACAGCAGCGACACGTCGACCGACAGCTGCGCCACCAGCGCGGCGTGCGGTCCCGCCCAACCCGTGGTCGGTGGGCTCAGGCCGTAGACGGTCAGGTCGAGGACGGCGAAGATCGCGGCCGCCACGGCCAGCCAGAGCAGGTCCCGCCGGTTCGACCACAGCCCGAGGACCGAGAAGCGGGTGTCCACTCGCCACACGGTAGCCGGGTCACACCGCCCGGCGCGCCGCATGCAACTTTCGTGGATCGAGGTGTCCACCTTCTCCGCTCCCGCCGGGGCGGCCCGATCCGGTCCACTTGGCACATGACGAATCCGAGGTACTCCAGGCGAACCGCCCTGCGCGCCGCGGCGGCAGGCGCCGCGGCCGGCGGGATCACCCTGGCGGCGGGCGGGGCATCCGCGCAGGCCGATCGCGGCAGGCGGGGCACGACGACGTTCGTGATCGTCACCGGCGCGAGCGGCACGCCCGGCGGCATCGACGCGTTGTCGTTGCGCGGGCATCGCACCGTCGGGGTGAGCCTGCCGGGCCACGATGTGACCGACGCCCAATACGCGCTCGACTACCAGTGCCCGCAGGACGCCGCGTCGCTGGCCACCCGCCCCTCGCCGATGGCGGGCGTGGGACTGGACGCGTACACCGACGCCGCCATCGACGTGGTGCGCACGGTCGCCGAGTTCGGCCCGGTCATCCTCTACGGCGGCAGCATGGGCGGCGCGACGCTCAACCGGGTCGGCAACGCGGTGCCGCACCTGATCGACCGCGTCATGTACGACTCCGCGTTCTGCTGCGTGGACCTGGCCTGCCCGGAGGACTACTTCGCCACACCGGAAGGGTCGACGACACTGGCCGGCAACCTCGCCGGGCTGGTCGTCGCCGACCCGGCCACGATCGGCGCGGTGCGCGCGAACTACCGCACAGCCGACCCGGACAAGCTTGCCGCGCTCAAAGAGGCGTTGATGGCCGACGCGAGCGACGCCGAGTTCTACACGATGCTGGCCCACCTGCAGCCCGACGAGTCGCTGACCGTCGGGCGGGAGAACTCCCGGGTACGGGCCGAGACGTGGGGTCGCATCCCGCGGACCTACATCCGGCACACCGCCGACCGGATGATCCCGCCGGCGCTGCAGGATCGGATGATCGCGGAGGCGGACCGGCTCACCCCGGACAACCCCTTCGACGTCCGGTCGGTCGACGCCCCGCATGCGGCGAACGCCCGGCAGTTCGCGGAGATCGCCGACATCCTCGACCGGTTGCCGGAGTGCCGCCGCTGAGCACCCCGGTCCGCACCGATCGCGGAGCCACAGCGATATAGTTACTTCATGGAAGTAACCAGCTCGGTCGTCCTGCAACTGGTTGCCGCACTGCGGGCTTGTGCCGAGCACGTCCGGCGCAGCATGGTCGGCCAGCCGCTCGACGAGATCGACGTGAAGGTGCTCGCCCTCGCCGGCGCCGCGAACGGGACGCTCAAGCCGTCGCAGGCCGCGGCCGAGCTGGAGGTGGCATTCCCGTCGATCACGCGACACGTGCGGGCGCTGCAGGACCGGAAGCTGATCTCCATCACGCCGGACGAGGACGACGGACGCAGCTACGCGATCATTCTGACCGAGGTGGGCGCCACCGCGTTGCGCAAGTACCGTGACGGCCTCGTCACCAGCCTGGAGTCCGCGTTGGAGAACTGGTCCGCGGCGGAACTGGCCGATCTCGTGAAGCAGCTGACCCGGCTGGCCGAAGGCCTGACCACCGCCCACGCGGAGGCCCGCACGGCGAGAACACCGTTGTGGCCGACCGAATGACGCTCGAATCCGAGCGCGCGCACCGAAAGCACGAATGAAGCCGACGCCGGGTCACGCCGGCCACCCGGCCGGTACGCACGCCGGCGGCACCGCTATCGCCAGGGCACCCAATGTAGAGGTTCAACCCGCACATCTCCGTTGCCCAGCAATGAAAGGGCCCTCGAGGAAGGACCTCGAGCACCGGCTCCAACTGGTGCGGCGCGGGCCAGTGCGGAACGCCCCGCAGAGTCCTGCGTTGATCACGCTCTGTCATCGGAGGTGACGACCTGGGCGGGTGGGGGTACGAAACGGCTGATGTGCGGGACCGCCGGGCGCCCTTCGACCTAGACTTCCGCCGCGACACACAGATCATGGGGAGGGACTGGCCGGATGGGCATCATCGCCAAGCTCAAGGGTGAGCTCGTCGACATCATCGAATGGTTCGACGACAGTCGTTCGACGCTTGCCTGGCGCTTTCCGCGCTACGAGAACGAGATCAAGAACGGCGCCGAGCTGATCGTCCGCGAGGGGCAGCGGGCGGTGTTCGTCTACCGGGGGCAGATCGCCGACAAGTTCGGGCCCGGCCACTACGAGCTGGTGACCGAGAACCTGCCCGTGCTGTCCACGTTGCAGGGCTGGGCGCACGGGTTCCGCAGCCCGTTCCGCAGCGAGGTCTACTTCATCAACACCCGGCCGGTCACCGACCTGCGGTGGGGCACCCCGAGCCCGGTGACCGTGCGTGACCCCGACTTCACCATGGTCCAGGTGCGCGCGAACGGCCTGTGCGTGCTGCGCATCGAGGACCCCGAGATCTTCCTGCGCGAGGTCATCGGCACCGACTCGGCGGTGTCCACGGAGGAGATCTCCGAGCTGCTGCGCCGGGTGATCACCCAGGCGTTCTCGGACATGGTGCTGGAGTCCGGGCTCGGCGTGATCGACCTGCAGGGCAAGCAGACCGAGCTGGGCGGCAAGCTCAAGGACTACGTCCAGGAGCGGGTCGACGACGAGTTCGGCCTCCGGATCGACGACATCGTCATGACGATCACCCTGCCCGAAGAGGTCACGCAGGCGATGACCCGTGGCGTGGCCCGCGGCGTCGAGCAGGCGCGCTACCTGGACAACGTCGGCCCGATGGACCGCCTGCAGCAGGGTGCCGCGGCCGAGGCGATGGTCGCCGCCGCGCGAAACGAGGGCGGCGGCGCCGGCGCGATGATGGGCGCCGGCCTCGGCATGGCGCTGGGCCAGCAGATGGGCAACATGATGGCCGGCGGCGTGGCACACCAGCAGCCCGCCGGGGCACCGGCCGGACCGCCGCCGCTGCCGGCGGCACAGCAGTTCCACGTGGAGATCAACGGGCAGGCGGCCGGGCCGTACTCGCCCGACCAGCTGCGCCCCTTCGTCGCGGGCGGGCAGGTCACGCCGGCGACCCTCGTCTGGACCAACGGCATGCCCGGCTGGGCCGCGGCGCAGACCGTCCCCGCCATCGCCGGCCTCTTCGCTCCGGCCGGCCCGCCGCCGTTGCCGGGAGCGCCGGGCCAGGGCGGGCCCGCGTGACCACCCCGAGCGGCCCTCCCCCGCTGCCCGGCCCGCACCAGGGTCCCCCGCCGCTGCCCGCCGGCCCGCCACCGCTGCCTTCGGGTCCGCCGCCGTTCCCGGCCGGTCCGCCCCAGGGACCTCCGGTTCAGGGCCCGCCCCCGCACGGTGGCGGTCAGGTGGTGCGGGCCACGCAGCACACCACCGAGAAGACCCGCACCTACCCGTGCCACCAGTGCGGCGCGCAGCTGGTGTTCGACATCGCCGGTCAGCGGCTGAAGTGCCCGAGCTGCGGCAACGAGCAGCCGATCATCGAGGACGCCGGCCGGTCGGTCGTCGAGCACGACCTCAGCCGGATGCGCACCGAGCAGGCCCGGATGATGGTCCAGCCCGGCGCCGAGAAGGAGATCGTCTGCCAGAACTGCGGCGGGCACACGACCTTCGGCGGCACCCTGACCGCGACCCGCTGCCCGTACTGCGCCACCCCGATCCAGCGTGACGACGTGCACGACGCGCCGGACCGGCTGCCGGTGGACGCGGTGCTGCCGTTCCAGGTCCCCGAGCGGGCCGCGCGCGAGGTCGTCGAGAAGTGGATCAACAGCCGCTGGTTCGCGCCGAGCGAGTTCAAGAAGTACAGCCAGGTCGGCTCGTTCAGCAGCGTCTACGCCTCGTACTTCACCTTCGACGCGTCCGCGGACACCGACTACACCGGTGAGCGCGGCACGACCTACACCGTGACGGTCGGGTCCGGCGACAACCAGCGCACCGAGACGCGGATCCGGTGGACCTGGGTGAACGGCCGGGTGCACAACCGGTTCGACGACCTGCCCGTCCTCGCCAACACCGGTCTGGACGAGGCGAAGGTCGCCGCGCTGGAGCCGTGGCCGACCCAGCAGGCGCGGCCGTACTCGGCCGAGTACGTCGCCGGGCACCTGAGCCGCACCTACGACCGCACGGCCGAGCAGTGCTTCGCGCCGGCCCGCCAGCAGATGGAGCAGGAGATCGACCGCACGGTCCGCCGCGACATCGGCGGCAACCAGCAGCGGGTGCACTCCGCGAACAGCCACTGGTACGACATGCGGTTCAAGTACCTGCTGTTGCCGATCTGGCTGCTGACGGTGATCTACGAAGGCCGGCCGTTCCAGGTGTGCATCAACGGCGTCACCGGCGAGGTCCAGGGCCGCCGGCCGATCAGCAAGATCAAGGTCGCGGTCGCGGTGGTGATCGCGCTGGCGGTCGTCATCACGGTGATCGTGCTCTACCAGCAGACACGCGGAGGTTGACATGGGAACGGCGATCCTCGTCGTGTTGCTGGTGCTCGTCGTCGCCGCGATCGGCTTCGGCGTCGCGTTGGCGCGCAAGGGAAAGCGCCAGTACGCCGAGCGGACGGGCGGACCGGGCCTTGCCCCGGACGTGCCGCGGGAATGGGCGGGCGCGCACTCCCCCGAGGCCCGGCTGCACCGGCGGCTCGCCGCGGCCGCGAGGTCGCTGGACGCGCAGCCGGCCGGTGACGTGGAGGCGATCGAGCAGCGGGTCAACATCGAGCAGCAGATCCTGCAGACCGACCAGCAGCTGGTCGCCGTCGCGGCGGTGTCGGGCGCCGGCAAGGCGGACGGTCTCGCGGAGATCGAGTCGCTGGTGGGCACCATCGAGCGGGCGGTGGCACAGCTCGCCACCACCGGGGTGGACATGACCATGCTGAAGGAGAACCAGGCCGAGCTCGACGCGGGCGAGACGGACAAGTAGCCGGGTCAGCCGAGGGTGAACGGGTCCCGGGTGCCGCCGGTCAGCTCGACCCAGACAGACTTGTTCTCGGTGTACTCGTTGATCGCGTCGACGCCGTTCTCCCGGCCCAGCCCGCTCGCACCGAAGCCGCCGAACGGGACGCTCGGCGCCACCACGCGGTAGGCGTTGACCCACACCGTGCCGGCGCGGATCCGGCCGGCCATCCGGTGGGCGCGGTGCACGTCCTTCGTCCAGACCGCGGCGGCGAGGCCGTACGGGGTGTCGTTGGCGAGCTTCACGGCCTCGTCCTCGGCCTGGAGGTCCTCGCCGGTGAAGGTCACCGCCGACAGGACCGGGCCGAACACCTCCTCGCGGAACACCGTGTCGGACGGCTTCACCGACAGGACCGTCGGCTGCACGAAGTAGCCGCCCAGCGCCTCCGCCGCGGCACCGCCGTAGGCGACGGTGGCCCCCTCGTCCCGCGCCGTCCTCAGGTAGGCGAGCACCTTCTCGTACTGCGGCGCGTTGGCGACCGGCCCCATCTCGGTCTCCGGATCGTTGGGGTCGCCGAGCTTGATGGTCGCCGCGCGCTCGGCGACCAGGCGCACCAGCTCGTCGTGGACGTCGGCGTGCACGATCAGCCGCGAGCCCGCCATGCAGGTCTGCCCGGTGGCCGCGAAGACGCCGGCGATGAGCCCGTTCGCCGCGGCCCGCAGGTCGGCGTCGGGGAACACGACCTGTGGCGACTTGCCGCCCAGTTCGAGGGTGACCTTGTTGAGGTTCTCCGCTGCCGCGTGCGCGACCGCGCGCCCGGTGGCCGTCGAGCCGGTGAAGGCCACCTTGTCGACGCCCGGGTGCGCCGCCAGGGCGGCGCCCGCCTCCCGGGAGCTGCTGGTCACGACGTTCACCACGCCGGGTGGGAAGCCCGCCTCCGCGATCAGCTCGGCGAACCCGAGCGTCGAGGCGGGCGCGTGCTCCGACGGCTTGACCACGACGGTGCAGCCCGCGGCGAGCGCCGGCGCGAGCTTCCACGTCATGAGGAGCAGCGGCGAGTTCCACGGCGTGATCGCCGCGACCACACCGGCCGGCTCACGCCGGGTGTAGACGAGGTAGTTCGGGTTGGGCGAGGGGATCTGCCGGCCCTCGATCTTGTCGGCCAGCCCCGCGTAGTAGTGGTACCAGCCGCCCAGCCCGGTGAGCTGCCCGATCATCTCGCGGTAGAGCTTGCCGGAGTCGTTGACCTCCAGGCGCGCGAGGCGCTCGGCGTGCTCGCCGATCAGGTCGCCCAACCGGCGCATCAGGGCTGCCCGCGCGAACCCGGTGGTCGTACCCCACCCACCGTCGAACGCCGCCCGCGCCGCCGCGACGGCAGCGTCCACGTCCTCCGGACCGGCGTCGGGAATCTCGGCCCACGGCTGCCCGGTGTAGGGGTTCTGCGAGGCGAAGGTCTTCCCGGACACCGCGTCGGCGGCCATCCCCCCGATGAGCATCGAGAACCGTTCGAGATCAGCCATCGCCGCCCTCCTCGAGGTCGCCCACCGACCCTAGAAGGCGGTCGTACCCGGCACAACCGCGCTCAGTTCGCGCCGATCATCCGCAGGGCGAGGTCGGCGTAGAAGTCGCCGAGCGCCTCGGGTGAGTCGATGCCGTCGAGGCGGTACCACCGGACGAGATCGACGCCCAGCGACAGCACGGCACGCACGGCGCGGTTGATGTCGGGGACGTCGAACGCCGCCGCCCGCGCACCTCGGGTGACCGCTGCGCGCAGCACGTCGCTGAACCGTTGCCGCAGGTCCACGACGACGGCGTGATGTTCGGGCGAGAGCGCGGCAAGCTCGTACTGGCAGACCCGGGCCACCGTGTGGTGCCGTGCGTGCCAGGCGACATGGGCGGCCACGAGCCTGCGTACGTAGTCAGTGGGGTCGCCCTCGTCGGGTTCGGCTCGCACGGTCTCCAGAGCCCGCTCGTGACCGGTTCGCATGATCTCGAACAGGACGTCCTCTTTCGAGGGAAAATGCACGTACAGCGCGCCAGGGCTCAGACCGACGGCGGCGGTGATGTCGCGGGTCGTGGTGGCATGGAATCCCTTGCGGCTGAAGCACAGCACCGCAGAGACGAGCAGGGCGCGGACAGCCGCCGAAGTCCCCTCGCGCCACAGATCGGCCGCTCCGCCCGCGGGGAGGTCGGCCGGCGCCGCCACCGACCTGCTCGGCCCACCGCTGCGGTTGTTCCTGGCCACCATGCGGTCCCGCTCCCCCTCTGGCCACGCCTTGACACGGACCCGACATCGGGTAACTATGCGCTTAGTTACACCTGGCGACAAGCGGTTTCGAGGCCGGCGTGCTGCGCGGCCACGACATGGCGAGGTGAGATCGATCGTGACGGAACGCCAACCGGCCGGCCGGGATATGGTGGTCGTGCTCGACGGTTTGTCCTATCTGGAGTGTCCGCGGTGGCGGGACGGCCGGCTGTGGGTCTCGGACTTCTACACCAACCAGGTCCTCGCGACCGACGGCCGGGGCAATACCGAGGTGATGGCCGAGGTGCCGGGTCAGCCGTCCGGGCTCGGTTTCCTGCCCGACGGGCGCGCACTCATCGTCTCGATGCGGGATCACCGCATCCTGGTGCGCGACGACTCGGGGCGGCTGACCGAGCACGCGGACCTTTCCGGCGCCGTGCCCGCCGTGCTCAACGACATGGTCGTGGACGAGCGGGGCGGTGCCTACGTGGGCAACTTCGGCTTCGACCTGATGGGCGGCGCACGCGCTGCGCGACACGACGATCACCCGCGTCGACCCCGACGGCAGCGTGTCCACGGCGGCCGAGGGGCTCGGCTTCCCGAACGGCATGGTGATCCTGCCCGGCGGCGTGCTGGTCGTCGCCGAGACGTTCGCCGCCCGGCTGACCGCGTTCGACATCGGCGCGGACGGCAACCTGGCCAACCGGCGGGTGTGGGCGCAGTTCGGTGAACCGCCGGGTACCGACGACGTCGAGGTGGCGGTCGAGCGGCTCGAGGTCGCCCCGGACGGGATCTGCGCCGACGCCGAGGGCGCCATCTGGGTCGCCGACGCGCTGCACGCCCGGCTCCTGCGTGTCCGCGAGGGCGGGGAGATCCTCGACGAGATCACCGCCAAGATGGGCGTCTTCGCGTGCATGCTCGGCGGTGCGGACGGCCGCACCCTGTTCGCCTGCGCCGCACCGTCCTTCGCCGAGCACGAGCGCCGCGCGGCCCGCGAGGCCGAACTGCTCGCGGTCGAGGTCGACGTCCCGCACGCCGGCCTGCCCTGATCCGGAGTCCGTTTCGAGTCGCGATGGAGGAACCTGTGGACGTCGCGTGCGCCTTTCCGACCGCCCTGGACTCACCCGACAACATCGCCCTGGCGGAACGGCTGGGGTACGCCCGCGCCTGGGTCTACGACACCCCGCAGCAGAGCCCTGACGTGTGGATGACGCTCGCGCTGGCCGCGCAGCGGACCGAGCGAATCGGTCTCGGCCCGGGCGTGCTCGTCCCCAGCCTGCGGCACCCGATGACCAACGCCGCCGCAACGGCCACTCTCGCCGCGCTCGCCCCCGGCCGCGTCGCGGTGGCCTTCGGGACCGGCTTCACCGGACGTCGCGCCATGGGGTACCCGGCGATCAGCTGGTCGTTCATGGACGCCTACCTCACCGCCTATCGCGGCCTGCTCCGGGGCGAGACCGTCGAGTGGGAGGGCAGGCGGATGCGGATGCTCCACCCCGAGGGACACGCCCCCGCCCGGCCCGTCGACGTCCCGATCCTCGTCGCCGCGCTCGGCCCCAAGGGCAACGGGGTCGCCCGGAAACACGGCGACGGCCTGTACGTGACCCTGCAGCTTCCCGAGTTCATGAGCGAGTACTCCTCGGTGCCCTACCTGGCCTGGGGCACCGTGCTCGACGACGGTGAGGACCTCGACTCCGAACACGCTCGGCTGGCCGGGGGCCCGGGCTGGGCGCTGGCCTACCACGGCGCCTACGAGTTCGGCGGTCCGGACGCCGTCCGCGAGCTGCCCGGCGGTGGGGAATGGCTGGCGGTGATCGAGCGCGCTCCCGCGGACGAGCGGCATCTCGCCGTCCACTCCGGACACTGTGTCGCGCTGAGCGAGGCCGACCGGGCGGCGTGGGACGCGGGCGGCCACTCGATCCTCGGCGACGTCACGATCAGCGGCACCCGCGACCAGCTCCGCCACAAGCTCGACGACCTCGCCGCGCGAGGCGTCACCGAGATCGTGTTCCAGCCCTGCGGTCCGGACATCAAGACGGAGCTCGAACGCTTCTACGACGTGGCCGCCGCCGATCAGTCCTGAACACAGTGGTGAAACAGCCGCCCCGAAACAGAGTTGCCTCGGCGGTACCGGTGTAGGAATCCTCGGCGTGAACGGGTCCCGTGCGTTGAGGAGGCAGGATGTTCTCGGTTCCGCTGGGTGGCGACGGGACGGAGCTGCGGCCGCTGGAGCCGTGGCGGGCCGAGGAGTTTCTGGCCCACATGGATCGCGGGCGCGACTTCATCGGACGGCACATCACACTGGCCGACGCCGTCACCGATCTGGAGTCGAGTCGGTCGTTTCTGCTGGCGTACGCGGAGAAAGCAGCTGCCGACGCCGGGAGGATCTACGGGATCTGGCTGGACGGCAAGCTGGTCGGCGGCGTGCTGTTCCGGACGATGGACATCCAGAACGGCAACGCCGAAGCGGGCGGCTGGCTCGAGCCGTCGGCGGCGGGCCGGGGGCTGGCGACCAGGGCGGCACGGGTGATCATCGACTGGGCGATCGAGGAGCGGGGCATCCACCGGGTGGAGTGGCGGGTCTCTGCGGCCAACCAGGCAAGCATCGCAGTTGCCCAGCGGCTGGGAATGACCAGGGACGGCGTACTGCGGGAGTCCTACCCATACCGGGGCGTGCGGCACGACGTCGAAGTGTGGTCGATTCTGGCGCCGGAGTGGCAAGCGGGCGACCCGGCCTCGTAGCAATCGCCCTGTGATACAACACAGCGACTGCGAACGAGGAATGGTGATGCCGCCGATGCGCGATGAGCCGGCCGATGCCGACGACATTCGGGAACGTCTTCGGCAGGTCAGATGGATCGGCGGCGGCAGCGGAGCAGGAAAGTCGACCATCGCTCGCCGTCTCGCCGCGCGCCACGGCCTGGGAATCTACGCGACCGACGATGTCATGCTCGACCATGCGAAACGCAGCACGCCCGAACAGGCGCCACAGTTGAGCCGGTTCATGAAGATGAGCATGGACGAGCGTTGGCTGGACCAGTCGCCCGAGGCGATGCTGGACACATTCCATTGGTTCCGCGGCGAGGCCTTCGACCTGATGGTCGATGACCTGCTGGCCCTGATGCCGTCGGAGCCCGGAGTGATCGCGGAGGGGTTTCGGCTGCTTCCGCGCCTCGTTGTGCCACTGCTCACCGACCCGGGCCACGCGGTCTGGCTACTGCCCACGCCGCAGTTCCGCTCAGCGGCGTTCGACAGCCGCGGCACGATGTGGCAGATCCCGGACTCGACGAGCGACCCGCGCAGCGCGCAACACAATCTGCTCGAACGCGACCACATGTTCACCGAGCGCCTGCGCGGCGAGCTGGTGGATCTCGGGCTGCCGTTCGTCGAGGTCGACGGCACCCTCGACGAGGCCCAGCTGACCGACCGGGTGGCCGCGCAGCTCGGACTGTGACCGCGGCTATGGCACGGCGTGACATCGTGCCGCCGCAACCATGTTCTCCAATGCGGCCTCCGCCACCCGCCGGCCGATCGCCGCGGAGGCGTGCGCGTTCTGGAACACGACGCCGTCCTCGGTCTGCAGCCCCTTCGGCATCGGCAACACGCTGTGACGCAACCGCTCGGTGTTCGGCGGATCCGATCGAAGCTGGTCCGTCCGAACGAGATGCGGACTCGCGTGCATCATGAGGCTGGTCTCGACCATGGCCGCGTGGTGATCCTCCGAACGCGGTGTCCCGGTTTCGCGCGCGATGTCGTTTCGGAGGCTTTCGGGCGTGTAGTCCCACCAGGCCCCCGACACCACGGTCGCGTCCGGGGCGCCATCCGCGAACTGCTCGACGGCGTCCAGCACGAACGGAACGTTCGTGTACGCCGCCTGGACGATGTTGATGCTGCGGAAACCCTCGCGATAACAGGCGTTGAGCAGGTCGCCGACGTGACTGGTCAGCGTCGACGCGCTGAGGTCGAAAACCCCGGGAAACCGGCCACCCATACGCTGGAGATTGGTCCGGTATCCGTAGCTCAGCGTCGGCAGCAGGATTCCCGATATCCGGTCGGCCAGCTCCCGGGCGAAATACTCCGCGATGATGGAGTCGGTGGCGAGCGGGAGGTGCGGACCGTGTGGCTTCAACGCGCCGATGGGAAGCACCGCGGTCGACCGGCGGACCGACTCGTCGAGCTGCGTCCAGGTCAGCTGGGCAAGCTCCATCAGTCCGCGCTCCCGGGTGAGTGCCGTCGTCGGTTCACGAGTCGCCGAAGAAGGGCGAGTCGAGGAGCCGCTCGGACTCCCGGCCGTCGACGCCGCGCGGGATGTCCCCCTCGATCCCCACGCGATACATCACGCGGGCGTAGCCGAGATGTCCCGAGTCGGCGATGGCGAGGTGCGCGGTGGCGCGGTTGTCCCAGAACGCCACGCTGCCCACCTGCCAGCGGAACCGGACGGTGTACTCGGGCCTCGTGACCTCCTCCCACAGCAACTCCAGGATCTGCTCGCTCTGCCGCGGGGTGTAGCCGCGCAGCTCGCGCGGACCGCTGGTGAAGCTGGGGCTGACGAACAGCGCCCGCTCGCCGGTCTCGGGGTGCACGCGCACCACGGGATGGAATGCCTCGAGCTTCTCGCTGCCTTCGCGCTGCCTGCCCGCCTTGCTCTTGGGGATGAAGGCGTGCCGGGCATCGAGGGTGTCGGCGAAGTCCTTGAGCGCCTGCGGGAGGCCCTCGTAGGCCGCGACGAGGTTGGTGAACGCCGTGTCGCCACCGTAGGGCGGCAGCATGTCCGCGCGCAGGATCGCCGCGGAGGGCGGATTCACCTGCGCGGTGACATCGGTGTGCCAGCCGCCGTCGTAGGACTTGCGCTTGCGGCCCACGCGGGCCTCGAAGCGGCGGCTGTCGATGGGCAGGACCTCTGGAAAGCCCTCCGGCGGGTGCTTCTCGTGCGGATGAGCCTGGGTCACCGTGCCGAACAACCGGGCGAACGCGACCTGTTCGGCGTGCCCGATCTGCTGGTCCCGGAAGAAGATCACCTTGTACTTGAGCAGCGCAGCACGCAGTTCGGCGACGGTGGCGTCGTCGAACGGGCCGCGCAGGTCGATGCCACTGATCTCGGCCCCGATGTAGCCGGAGCTGGGAGCGATCCCGAGCTCGACGGACGTGGTGTTCTCCGGTGCCTGGGTCATGAAGGTCCCTCTGGGTCGGCGGCGTGCAACAGGGTGGACGCGGAATTGAAGCCCCCGGCAGTGCCGGCAATCGTCCGCGTGCAAGGGAACAACTTTCTGTGCAGGTTTGTAAAGACATTCGCTCAAATGTTGCATTTATCGACTACCGAGCGTGACGACAATGTTTGCGGAAATCTCGATATCCACTACAGTTCGTACACGCGCTGACCTGATACTCCCCCATACGAATGACCCGGTCTTAACTACTATCGACGGGTTGACCGCGTTAAACCACTCATATACCCGGTGGTTGCCGCGAGAGGCCGCTTGCACGGGATGTCTGGAATACCTCAGGCTTCCGCAATGGCCGTTGTCACGTTCGGTAGTCCGGAGCTGCGACATTTGAGCGAGTCGTGAAACGTCGACGTCCCGCCGTTAACCCTATTGGGCCATCTTGGTGAAACTCTCGGACCGCCTCGGGAACGGCTTTACAAACCCGTACAGAAGCTGTTCCCTTGCACGTGGCCGACGCCGGACCGTTCATATCCCCAAGACCTGGAGCAGACTTTTGCTTGGTCGCTGCTATTACTGCACCCAGTTCTCCGACGTCGATCCGGGATATCAGGGTAGACCGGCACGACATTCGGTATACACCAGCACACCGCGATGCTCACTGCACTGGCGCTTCACCTGCGCGTGCTGCGCCCGGCCGGCACATTTCATGGCGACGGCATACTGCCCGGTCAACCAAAGCTATTTCTGCGCACGATGCGCCACCGGAAACACGACTCAGGAGGCCGTGTACGGCGGATGGCGCTACCACTTTCTCTATCGCTCTCCATGGTCGGGTCAATGGGAACCCTCCCTGGACAAGCTGGAATACGACGGAAAACACCCGGCTCAGGCAGCGGCCGACCAGGCCATGACATTTCCCGGACTCGCGGGCGACGAGACCCTGCCACCGAGCCGGCCCACACAGCAACCGGCCCACAAGGCCGTCGGGCTCGACGACGTCGCACAGATGTGGGACACGAACGCCGCGGAATGGGACGCCTGCCAGGGCACCGACGGCGACGACACACGTCGCTACTGGAGCGACGACACCCTGCTGACCATGCTGGGCCCACCGAACGGCCGCCACATCCTCGATCTGGGTTGCGGCAACGGGTACCTGAGCCGGATCCTCGCGGCGCGCGGGGCCGAAGTCGTCGGAGTGGACATGAGCGCGGCGATGCTGTCGCGCGCCGCGGCCTACCCCGCCACGGGCGGCAACGTTCGCTATGTCCGATCCAGCATCACCGACCTGTCGGAACTGCCGTCGGACCATTTCGACGGCGCGGTCAGCAACTACGTCCTGCACGACGTGGCCGACTACGACCAGGCACTGGCCGAGGTGAACCGCGTTCTTCGCCCCGGCGCGGCCCTGGTTCTCACGCTGACCCACCCGTGCTTCTCCAGCGGCCCGCGAACCTGGAACACCGACCCGCCCGACTCGCCGCGTCGCGAGGACGCGACCGCGTTCCTGGTCGACGACTACTTCCGGCGATCGGCCTACCTGATCGAGGACTGGTCCGGATTCGACGCGATCCCCTACTACCACCGACCGCTACGCGACTACTGGCGCGCCTTCGAACGGCAGGGGTTCGACGTGGTCGGATTCGACGAGCCGACGATCAACGAGCGGGGTCGCGGCGAACTGTCTCCTGGCCGGGCCGACCAGGACGAACGCGTGGCCCTGTGCTGCGTGTTCAAGATCCGCAAGAGCACCGGTAATCAATGACCGCCATCGTCGTCTGAGGGTCATCATGGAAATGCAGCTGCTTCAAACTTCGCCATATCTGACATGCATCAAGCCGAACGAGCCCGCACCGATCACCTTCTGCACGGACCCGACTCGCTCTCGCCCCGAGACGTCCGTCGCGGGTGACGCCCAGTTCGGCGTACTCGGCCTCGATCGCGAGGTGCACTGGCAGGACGACCGGGATCTCCTCGCCCTGCTGGAAACCGCGGCCGCCGAGCCGGTGCTCGAGGACGACCTCGTCCGGCGCTACGGACCGCGGCCGGTGGCACAAGCCCGGACCCGGCAGTGGCTCCAGGATCCGGCCCAGCTGTGCACGGAGTACTTCCTCCGCTCGGGAGAGATCGAGGTCACGGCGCACTGCAACTGGGGTTGCACCTTCTGTCCGGTGTCCGACGACCCGAAACCGCGCGCCACGATGCCGATGGAGCTCTTCGAGGAGATCATCGAGAAGCTGCGGGCGCAGCCCTCGGTCAAGTACGTCGGCTTTCAGTTCTACAACGAGCCCACGCTCGACAAGTTCTTTGCCGACCGGGTCAAGGTCCTGCAGAGCGCTGGTATCAAGCTCGCGCTGTACACCAACGCGTCAGGTCTCAATGCGGCAAAACTCGATCTCCTGCAGCGTTCCGGTGTGCTGCTGCACCTGGTCGTCAACCTGCCGTCGCTGGACGAGGGCCAGTTCGCCGCGCTCACCGGATCGGCGACGTACCGTCGCAGCGTCACCAACCTCGACCTCGCCGTCGACATGGGCATCGACCCGATCTCGATCGCCGTCAACGGGTTCGGGCCGGCTCGCGACACCAGCGTCCGGGTTCTGCGGGAGCGGTACGGCCCGTCCGGTGTCGACGTCTACCCGACGGTGCTGTCCGACCGCGCCGGCCAGATCGAACGGAGTCCGGTGAACGAGGAGGTCCGGATCACCGGACGGCTCACCGGCTGCAGCTACCCGGTCAACCATGCCCAGTTCTCCGTAGCAGGCGACATGTTCATGTGCTGCAACGACTACTACCAACGGGAGACGTTCGGAAACGTCCGTGACGGCTCCATACACGAGATCATGACGAGCCCGGCAGCCGTCGCGTTGCGACGACGGGTGTTCGGGGTGGACCTGGCACCGGACGACATGATCTGCCGGTCGTGCCACGACCAGCTACCCGACTTCCCCGAACGGCAGTTCCGCCCGCCTGCCAGCTTCCCGCTCTCCGCGCTGCGCGACAGCATCACCAGCACGAGCCGGCCGGGGTTCTCACATGGATGAGCTCACCCGGATCTGGTACGTCGCGCCGCAACGGCTGTGCAACTTCCACTGCACGTACTGCGTGTCCACCGGCGAGTGGGCCAAGGATGCTCGCAACGACTGGCATCGGCCCGAGGATCCGGTGAACTTCCGCCGAACGCTCGACCGCATCGCCGCGGAGCCGTCACCCGTCGGCGTCCGCCTGGCGACTCTGGGCGAGCCGTTCGCATCTCGCCCGTTCCTCGACGGTGCGGCATGGCTGAGTACGCAGCCGAACACCCGGTTCGTCGAGCTGGTCACGAACGGGTCCTTGCTGAAGAGCAGAATCCGGAACTTTCGACAGACCGCCGACCTCAGCCGTATCTCGCTCTGGGTCACCCACCACCACACCGAGATCACCCTCGACCGCTTCATGGACAACGTACTCGCCGCCCGTGACGCCGGCTGCTTCGTGGTCGTCAACACCTTGCTGTTCCCCGACAACGTCGCCGAAGTCGACGCGGTCCGCGACCGGGCGGTCGAAGAAGGAGTTCGGTTCAACGTCGACCTCGGTTACCACCCCGAAGCCGACGCCGGCACGTACAGCAAGGCTGACGATGTCGTGCCACTCGTCGACACGACCGACTGGCACCGCGAGGCGGTGCGCCTGGGGGTCGACCCGGACCTGCTCTCCGCCAACCTCGTCGGCCTCAACGACGTCACCGGCAAGCCGTGCTCAGCCGGGCACCGGTACTTCTTCATCGGTATCGACGGTGAGGTCTACGGGTGCTCCCGCTACTACGACCTGGGCCATGACCGGCTGGGGAACGTGCTCGACGAGGGGTTCCGCTTCCCGCGGCGGGAACAGCCGTGGGCCGGCTGCGCGGCGCCGTATGGATGTTCGAACAAGGAGGACTTCCTGAACCTGAAACTCGTCGAACGCCGGCGCAGCGACGACGTTCCGAGCCTCGGCTGGCTGGCGCCCGCCGTCGCCGCGAGCCCGGGCCGGTGACGCCGATGTCGGTGTCCGTCATCATTCCCACGCGTAACCGCCCCAGCCAACTGCACGCCGCCCTTGCCACCGTTGCCCGGCAGCAAGGCGACTCCCCCGTCGAGGTGGTGGTGGTCAACGACGGCGGCGCGGATGTGCGACCGGTGATCGACTCGTTGGGCGACGTGGTCACGGCGAAAACCATCACGCTGCCTGAACGCCACGGTGCCGCCCACGCCCGCAACGTCGCCGTCGAGGCCGCGCAGGGCGATCACCTGGCATTCCTCGACGACGACGACCTGTTCCTCGAGGGTCACCTGAATGCCGCTCTCGCCACCATCCGGCGAACCGAAGCAGACCTGGTCTACGCCGGTGCGTTCGTCAGCGACCGGCGATTGCCGGACACGCACGACTACGACGCGAGCTCCGTCAATCGGTGCAAGTGCTACCCGTTCGACGACAACATGCTCATGGTCGCCAACTACATCCACACCGGATCGGTGGTCGTCCGGAACTTCAGCAGCTCTGCGATCCGATTCGACGAGGACCTGAGCCTCTGCGAAGACTGGGACATGTGGCTGTCCCTGCGGCACACCCTCGGGTTCGAGTTCTCCCACGTCGACCGCATGACCACCGTTTACCACCAGGTCGCCGACGACGGCGGCCTGGTGCAGAGCGGTGAGGCGGACGTACCCAGCCCGTTCTCGCGGATACGGGCGATGCTCTACCGGCGGTGGACGGTCGAGGACGAGCTGGTGCTGGCGGCTCGGCGCTGGCTGGCCGCCTTGGACGGCCGATCCAACGACCTCGCGCGCGAGGGTGTCAGCGTTCCCCGAGCCCTGTTCGACGAGGCGCTCGACGTCCTTGCCGGCAGCTTCGCGACGAAGGACCCGCCGACCACGGTCCAGCTCGACGAGGTCTTCGAGCGAGCTGACCAGTGAGCGATGCCGCTCGCGACTCCCCCTCCGTGCTGTCCCAGATCGGCCTTCTCCTCCGTCACCGCAACTACCGGTTGATCTTCCTGGGGCAGATCACGTCGAACTGCGGAACGTGGGCGCAGCGGATCGCTCAGGATTGGCTGGTACTGCAACTCAGCGACAACAACGGCGTGGCGCTCGGGTGGGTCGTACTGCTGCAGACCGTTCCCGTGATCCTGTTCGGTCTCTGGGGCGGGCGGCGGGCCGACCGATACTCGCAACGCACCCAGATGGCGATCTGCCAGGTTTGCCTGGCGTCGGCGGCCGCCGGCGTCGGCATTCTCGTCATCAGCGGGGAAATCCGGTTGTGGCACCTCTTCTTGTTCGCCGTGCTGCTCGGCACGGCGATGGCCTTCGATCAGCCGGCCCGGCAGGCGTACCTGATTCAGCTGACGGGGCCGGCGCTCCTGCCCGTCGCCGTCTCGCTGAGCGTGTCGGCCTACAACGTCGCGGCCTTCCTCGGGCCGACCGCGGCAGGCCTGTCGATCGCGTCGTTCGGCCTGGGTGCCATGTTCATCGTCAACGCGTTCTCCTACGTGTTCATGCTGGCCTGTATATGCCTGGTGCGCCGTGATCGCCTGTTCCCGTTGAGCGCGCCGACGAAAACCGCGCAGGGACGGCGTAATGCGCTGGGCATCACCTACGCACGGACCCACCTGACCGTGATCCTCCCCATCGCCATCGTGATGTTCACGGCGTCCTTCGGGCAGGGCTTTCAGGTGGTGCTCCCACTCCTGGTCCGGCAGCGGTTCGCGCTGGACGCCACCGCCTACGCGGCCCTGATGGGCGCATTGGCGGTCGGCGCACTTCTCGGCGCCGTCGTCTCGATCAAGCTCGGTGGCGCGCGGGTCGGCGTCCTCGTCGGCGCCGGATGCGTCTTCGGAGCGCTGCTGCTCGCGGTCGCCGCCGCACCCAGCTACCCGTTGCTGCTCGTCACGCTCGTTCCCGTGGGAGTCGCGACGTCCGTCGTGGCATCCGCGGCCAACGCCATGGTGCAGCTGAGCACGGCACCCGACATGCGCGGTCGGGTTCTGTCGCTCTACATGCTGGTGTTGTTGACCGTGACGTCGCTGGGCTCGCTCCTGCACGGCGGACTCTCGCAGTGGTTCGGCGGTCAATGGAGTATCGCCATCGGCGGCGCGGTCGTACTGGTCGGCTGTCCCATGGTGGCCGGTGGATTCGCCCGGCGCTGCGGTCTGACTATGCCGGCGCTGCTGGACATCGTCGTCCGGCGCGTTGGTCATGACCGGCACGCGACGAAGAGCGAGGAGCCCGCGTGACCACCGAACCCGGGAACGGCCGGCCGAGCACGGTACTTCTCGACTGGTTCGGGACGATGGTGCACTGCCCGTGGCGGGCGATCCGCCGGAGCATGGCCGACCGGGCCGGAGTGCCGGCGGAGCGGCTCCTTCAGGGGTACAAGATCACCAGGCAGAACCGCAACACCGGTGCCTATCCGGACGCGACCGCTGAGCTCACGGCCGTGTGCGAGGCAGCCGACCTGTCGTTGACCGCCGGTCAGGTGCGGGAGCTGGTGCGGTTCGAGTGCGAACTCCTCAGGGTGCGCGGCGACTACTATCCCGACGCGCTCCGGTTCGTCGACCGAGTGCGCGCGAGCGGAATCACCCTCGGCTTGGTGAGCAACTGCTCGCCCAGTGCCACCTGCCTTTTCGAGCGACTGCAACCCCACCGGCTTTTCGATGACGTCGTCCTGTCGTTCCAGGTGGGTTATCGCAAGCCGGACAAACGTATCTACCTCACCGCGCTGCGGCGGTTGAACGAAGCCAACCCCGGACAGTGCCTGTTCATCGACGATGAACGCGAATTCTGTCGAGGGGCCGAGGCCATCGGCATCACGACGTCCTTGATCGACCGCACCGGCCGGGATGGCACGTGCGTCCGAACCTTCGACGACCTCGTGATCGCGGGCGGAGACGGACTTCCGTGACAACCTTCTCCGTGCGCTCAGGAACGTGCGAACGCCGCGATATCCGTCAGCGGCGGATCGTATCCGTCGACCGTGGAGACGGTCAGCGACGGTCCCGGCAGGGAGAGCGGGTCGAAGTCGGTGGCCGCCGGCAGGACGGCGGTGCTCTGCCCTTTGCGTCGCCGAACACGCTCCTGAGCGAGCCGCGGATCGACGACGCAGTGCACGAGTCGTACCTCGACCTCGCGGCAGTACCGGACCCAGGACACGTTGCCACCGGGGGTTCTGAAAGGCGGACTCGGCGATGAATGCCACTTTGTGCGCGGCGAGCAGTCTCAGCAGATCGGAGAACACGTCGAACGTCTTTTCGGCCAGGGCCTTCTTGTCCATGGACGCACCCAGAACATGAGTCAGTCCATTGTTGACCTCGTCGCGTGAGATCAACGGCCAGGCGAGTAGCTGTGCGAGAGACGTCGCCAGCGTCGACTTTCCCGAGCCAGGACGGCCGGCGACGATCACGAGGGGCGACGCGCGGCCGTCCTTGCGTTCCGCCTGGGATCCACTATCTGACGCCACAGTAGGGAGACGCTATCAATGGCAGCGCACGATCCGTCCACGGGACTGTTGTTCGCGCCGTCGTCGCGGTACCCGAACCCCATCGCGTACCTGGCGGACACCAGCGGCGAAACAGTCCACACGTGGAGCCATTCGGCCTGGCAGCCCGAGCCCGAGGATGAACCCCCGAGCAGCATGCGCGGCTGGAACCACGTCGAGGTCGACGCTGCGGGAAACCTGTTCGCCGTCGTCCCCTTGCGGGCGTTGCTCAAGCTGTCCGCCGACTCCGAACTCGTGTGGTCGTGCGAGGTCGCGGCCCACCACGACCTCGCCTTCGTCGGCTCCGATGTGCTCGTGCTGAGCGAGAAACCGCGCAGCGTGACCGTCGACGGAGGTCCTCATGTCGTCCTGGACAACTCGATCACCAGAGTCGACGAGAACGGAGTCGTGCGGGCGGAGGTCTCGCTGTACGACGTGCTGCGATCGGAGCCCGCACTGCGGACAGCCGTGGACCGGACCGTCAGCCAACGTGCCGCCGAGCTCCCCATGACTGTCGACGCGAAGAACGCTGCGGGCGACCGTCTGTGGTGGACACTCCGCCGACTGCGGTCACTTCCCGGTTCGCCGTGCGACGTCCTGCACACGAACACCTTGGAGGTCGTCGACGATCACCCGTCGGGCCTGTGGAAGACCGGCGACGTTCTCGTCTGTATGCGTGAACTCAACACGGTGGCCGTGGTCGATCCGGTGCAGCGCGCCGTCCGGTGGTCGTGGGGCGGAACGGAATTGTCGGGGCCGCATCAGCCTTCCGTGACACCGGACGGCCATGTGCTCGTGTTCGACAACGGAGTCGGCCGCGGCTGGACGCGTCTTCTCATGGTCGACCCCACCACCGACAAGGTGGAATGGAGCTGGTCGGCCGACCCACCCACGTCGTTCTTCTGCCCCCTGGCCGGCGGCTGCGAACTACTGGCCAACGGCAACATCTTGGTCACCCACTCAGCATTGGGCGAGGTGTTCGAGACGACGCCGGATGGCCGCACCGTATGGGAGTGGACCCTTCCGCCGGATGTGTACGGAGCCAACCGCGGCCGCGTTTCGGTCTACCGGGTCTCCCCTGTCCCGCCTGGCACCATGCGCCGGCTGGCCGCCGGATACCGCGTGCGTCCTGGAACTCGCTGGTCGACATCCGGCCATGGAACGTGTAGGACGAGATGAAGGTGGGCCTGTACTGCGTGCGATCCGTGCTGAGGAGGAACAGGTGCTGAACGACAAGCGGCGACCGAGGATCGGCCTGATCGCCGGCGGGCTCGGCGCGTACTGGCCGCAGTTCCCCGACCTCTTGCCGACGTTGAAGGAGTCGGCGGCGTACGTGAGCGAGCGGATCGCCGGCTACGACGCGGACATCGTCGACGTCGGCTTCGTCTCCGACGAGCGGGAGGGCGCCGAGGCGGCCGAGCGGCTGCGCGTGGCCGGCTGCGACCTCATCGTCGGCTTCCTGACCACCTACCTCACCGCGACCATGCTGATGCCGGTCGCCCAGCGCAGCGGCGCGCCGGTGCTGCTGATCAACCTGCAGCCGACCGAGTCGATGGACCACGCGAGCGTCGACACCGGCCAGTGGCTCGCCTACTGCGGCGCCTGCCCGCTGCCGGAGATGGCCAACTCGTTCACCCGCGCCGGCATCGAGTTCCGCAGCGTCTCGGGGTACCTGCGCGACGAGCGGGCGTGGGCGCGGATCGGCGCGTGGGTGCGGGCGGCGAGCGTACGCAAGGTGTTGCGGCACGGCCGGCACGGATTGATGGGCCATCTCTACCCCGGCATGTACGACGTGTCCACCGACCTGGCCATGGTCAGCGCGCACTTCGGCGGACACATCGAGGTCCTCGAGTTCGACGACCTGCGGGTCCGCGTCGACGAGGTCACCGAGTCCGAAATAGACACTCGAGTCGCCGAGACCGCCGAGGTCTTCGAGGTGACCGACTCCGTCAACGCCGAAGACCTCGCCTGGGCCGCCCGCGTCTCCGTCGGCCTCGACCGGCTCGTCGACGACTTCGCCCTGGACAGCCTCGCCTACTACCACCGCGGCCTGAACGGCGAACAACACGAACGACTCGGCGCCGGCATGATCCTCGGGGCCAGCATGCTCACCGCCCGCGGCGTCCCCGCCGCCGGCGAGTACGAGCTGCGCACCAGCATCGCCATGCTCATCCTCGACACCCTCGGCGCCGGCGGCTCCTTCACCGAGTTCCAGGCACTCGACTTCCTCCGCGGTCACGTCGAGATGGGCCACGACGGACCGGCGCACCTCGCCATCAGCGCCAAGAAGCCCCTCCTCCGCGGCCTCGGCGTCTACCACGGCAAACGCGGCTGGGGCGCCTCCGTCGAGTTCGACGTCACCACCGGACCGGTCACGCTCCTCGGCGTCGGCCAGACCCGCGACGGCCGCTACACACTCGTCACCGCGCAGGGCACCGTCGCCGACGGCCCCCACATGGCCATCGGCAACACCACCAGCCGCATCGACTTCGACTGCGACCCCGGCGAGTGGACCGACAAGTGGTCCGCCAGCGGCGTCGGCCACCACTGGGCACTCGGCACCGGCCACCGCCTCGCCGAGATACGCGCCATCGCCAGCCTCCTCGACCTCCCCCTCATCACGGTCTGACGCGGCCGGCCTCGGTCACGGTCACGACCAACGCTGCGAGGTTGGCGGCCGCGTACTCGCCCTACCGATCTCCGCACTCCGCATCGCCGGCTCGAGCCCCGTCGCCAAGTCGCTTCTCGCGAGGTAGACACTGGGCCGCACGACCAAAGCGGGAAGGTGTGCGGTGCTCTCAGCGCTTGCGAGGTGGTGTGGGCGCCACCGCAGACTGGTGGTGTTGTTATGGGTGCTGCTGGCCATTGGATTGCTGGCCGGGGCGCGCCTCGTCGACGGCAGCACGGCCGACGACGTGGCGGTGCCTGGCAGCGACAGCGAGGCCGCCAATGTGTTGCTGTCCGAGGCGGACATGTTCGGTCAGCAGAGTTCCCAGCTGGTGCTGACCGCGCCGCGGGGCCAGTCCGTCGACGCGGCGGAAATCCGGACCGCGGTACGGGATACGGTCGCCGCGGTGTCGGCGGTGCCGGGCATTGGCACGGCGCCCGAGCGGGTCGAGCCGAGCCCGAACCGTACCGCCGTGCGGTTCAGCGTGCCGCTCGACGCGGGGATCACCGCTGACAAGGCGCTGGCGCAGCGGGTGCTCGACGCGACGGAACCGGCCCGTGCCGCGGGGATGGACGTCGCGCTCGGTGGTGCGCTCGGGCGACAGCTGTCCGCGCTGAACTCCCGGCCCAGCGAGATCATCGGCATCATCGCCGCGCTGGTGGTGTTGCTGCTGGCGTTCGGCTCGGCCGTCGCGGCCCTGCTGCCGGTCGTCACCGCGCTGCTTGTGGTCGTCGGTGGGCTGGCCGGGCTGGACATGCTGAAGAGTGCGGTGAGCATTCCCGACGTCGCGCCGACGCTCGCCGCGATGATCGGGCTCGGGGTCGGGGTCGACTACACGTTGTTCCTGGTCAGCAGGCAGCGCAGGCTGCTCGCCACCGGGTTGCCCGTGTCGGAGGCCGTGGCCGGCACCGCGCGGTCGGCGGGTGCGGTGGTGGTGTTCGCCGGTGCCACCGTGGTCATGGCGATCAGCGGGTTGATGCTGACCGGCGTCGACTTCGTGTCCTGGCTGGGCTGGAGCAGCGCGTTGCTGGTTGCCGGCGCGGTGCTGTCCGCCGTCACGCTGACTCCCGCGGTGGTCGCCATGGCGGGCGAGCGGCTCAGTCGTGGCCGGCCGGCGGCGGCCGCCGACGAGGCGCTGGACGGGAGCGGGTGGGGCCGGTTCGCGTCGTGGTCGGCGCGGCGCCCCGTGACGGTCGCGGTTGCCAGCGCGGTTGTGCTGCTCGGTCTCGGCGCGCCGACGCTCGCGTTGCGGCTCGGGCAGTCCGACGCCGGCGACCGCGGCACGGACCAGCAGACCGTGCTGCACTACCTGGCCACCGCGGCGGCGTGGGGGCCGGGTGAGAACGGCCCGCTCAGCGTGGTGCTGACCGACCCCGCCCAGACGGAGGCCGCCACGGCCACGTTGCGCGAGACCAGGGGCGTCGCGTCGGTGTCGCCGCCGCGCCCGCTGCCCTCCGGGGCGGTGTCGCTGCGGGTCGTCCCGTCCACGGCGCCCTCCGACCCCACCACCGACGACCTCGTCGAACGGCTGCGTGACGAGGTGTTGCCGAGGTTCGGCGAGGCCCACGTCGGTGGCGGCACCGCCACCCGCATCGATCTGGCGAACCGCATCACCGGTCGGTTGCCGTGGCTCATCCTGGCTGTCATCGGCGTGGCCTGCGTGCTGTTGCTGCTGGCGTTCCGGTCGGTACTGCTGCCGGTCAAGGCGGCGCTGATGAACATCGTGTCGGTGTGCGCCGCGTACGGCGTGGTCACGGCGGTGTTCCAGTGGGGCTGGGGAGCGAGTCTGCTCGGCCTCGACGGCCCGGTGCCGATCGACAGCTACGTGCCCATGGTGCTGTTCGCCGTCCTGTTCGGACTGTCCATGGACTACGAGGTGTTCCTGCTGTCGGCGACCCAGGAACACTGGTCCCGCACCGGCGACAACCTCGTTGCCGTACGTCGAGGCCTCGCCGAGACCGGTGGCGTGATCACCTCCGCCGCACTGATCATGGTGTGCGTCTTCGCCAGCTTCATCCTGGTCGACAACCCGACGGTGAAGATCTTCGGACTCGGTCTGGCCACCGCCATCGTCGTCGACGCCACCGTCGTCCGCTGCCTGCTCGTGCCGGCCACCATGGTCCTGCTGGGTCGCTGGAACTGGTGGCTCCCGCACTGGCTCGACCGGCTGCTCCCACACGTGCTCGACCACCGCGCTCCCGTGCCCGAGGCCGAAACCCGAGCCGTCGCGGCAGCGGCCACCGAGAACTGACCGTTCCCGCACGGCCTCCACATCCGGCCGGTGGCGCGTCAGGCCCCGCCGCGTTCGCCGGTTGAGTCGATCGGCGTGTTCACTCGTCGGATGTCGATCACCGGGTAGGTGGTCAGTGTCATCCGGTCGGTGCACCGAGCGCCGGTCGGTGCCGGGCTGAGCTCGCGTCGCACGTCGAGCTCATAGCGGTGGTCCCGCGCGGCCATGAGAACGGTGCGGACGTCCGGGTCGCTGCCGGTGCGCACTTCGGTCGCGAGCACGTCGTCGACTCCGGCGAAGCCGGTACGGCGGCGCAGCGCGATCTCGGCGGCCTGTTCCCAGCTGGTGGCCGCCGAGGTTCGCCCCCGAAGGTAGTCGGGCTGCACCTGGCCGGACATCGCCGCCTTCGCGACGAGGTCGGCCTTGGCCGGGTCCAGCTGGCCGTGCAGGAAACCGTCCGGCACCACCAGAAGGTTGCCGGCCCACCGGTCACCACCGACGTGGCTGACCTCCCACACGTTCTCGGGATGGTCCTTGGCGAGGCCGGCGGCGAGCGGGCGGCCGAGCACCGCGCAGCACATGTCCTTCGAACCATGGGTGCACACCAGCAGCTGCGGGCCGGCGACGGGCTCGCCGTGCCCGGCCCGACCCGCGGCGACGGCCTCGAGGTCCAGCTCGGCCAGCATCGACAGGTCGGTCAGTTCGAGGCGTTCCAGCCAGTGGTTGCCCGGACGACCGCTGCCGACGAAAACGGTGTGCCCGTTGCGGCCGGTCCGACGTTGACGGCCGGGGCGGCGCACGAGCAGGGGCCGAAGTCCGGCCTCTCGCAGCGTCGCCAGCCGGTCCGCGTCGAGTATGCCGGCGAGCGTGACGTCCACGGCTTCCGCCGACCACGGCCCTGGCTGCTCGATGAGCAGCCAGGACGCCATGTGGCCGGAAGTGCCGGCCGGGTCCCCGCCGAGCCGGCGCGCCACAGCAGCGCATCCGTTCCGTGTCGCGGCGCGATCGAGGGCGTCACCACCCAGGTAAGGCATGCCTAAGTCTAGCGCGGTGCGATCAAACCCTGCATGAGCAACTCCCCGAGCAACGCTCGTACGGTCACCCGATCGAGCGACGGCGGCGGCTGCGACCAGGTCTTTTATCGGCCGGGGTGTGCCTGGCAACAGTGCCGTCAACACCGGCAGGGCCGGCTCGGCGAAGACCAGCCGCTTGCCGTTCCCGGCGAGCACGACATGACTCCCATCGCGGGTCAGCACCGCGCGCGGCGTCAGCAGCCGCACCTCGACGTCGTCGTCGGCGGGCAGCAGGTCGGGCGTCGCGGACCAGGGCAACCCCGGTCGTGGATGCGCGGGCGCCTGTACGTCGCGGTCGGTCAGGAACCGCTCGACGCTCTGGTCGTCGAGCAACTGGATCAAGTGGGCCCGCAGCCGCGCCGCGTGCGCCCGGCGCTGGTCCTCCGTCCCGAACCGCGGCAGGTCGGTGCGGAACTCCTCCTCGGCCCGGACCGCGTCGGCGAGCCACGAAACCAGGTCGACGCCGGTGGCGCGGTTGAACCCGATCGTGAGGTGCAACGACTCCTCGCCCAGTGCCGACACGTCGTGCCACTGCCCGCGCGGTAGGTAGAGCACGTCGCCGTCATCGAGCACGAAGTCCTCGACCGCGTCGTCCGCCGGCCGCGGCGGCAGCTCAACATCGCGCTGCAGCGGGGCCTGCCTGGTGACCCCGTGCATCCGCCAGCGCTTCCGGCCGCGCACCTGCACTGATCAGCGCGTCGTGGTCGTCCCAGTGCACGTCGAACCCGTGCGTCTTGCCCCATCCCGCATAGAGGTTGACCTGAACGCGCTCGCGCAGCTCGTGCTCCAGGCAGACGGCCAGCTCGCCCACTTCCTCGAACAACTCCTGCGCGGAGTCCAGCACGAGAGTGGCCCCGGCGCGCAGTTTCTCCGCCAGCGCGGCACTGCGCAGCCGGGGCACCATTCCGGTACGCCGCGTGGGCACCATGTCGGTGTACTCGTGCGCCGGGACGACATCGCCGTCCAGCGCCAGCCGCAGCCTGGGTGACTCCAGCCGGTGCTGGCGCAGCACGCGGTCCAGCTCATCCCACGGCACCAGGTCGGCGAACCTTCCTTCGGCGCCGGAGAAGCGCCGGAAGGACCCGCCCAGCACCGTGGAAAGGAACTGGCCGACTTCGACGGGAGCGACGAGGTCGGCCAGCGTAGGTCCAGCGGTCACGTCAGGTCAGTCGTTGCCGTCGTTGTCAGCGACCGCGCCGTTCGCCTTGCCCCGGTCCACGGCCGCGGGCAGCGACTCGACCTCGATCAACAGGCCGCTGGGGGCAGCCTCGGCGGTGGATGCCACGTCATGCGCCATTCGAACCTCACAGGTTAGGTGATCCTTCCCCGATCCACGTTAGGCGGCCAACAGCGGCATCGCGCCAGTCAAACGGGCGAACTTGGTGGCTCACCCAGGGTGGCCACGCCAGGTGAGCCTGCGCCAGATCGGGCCGTCTCAGGGGCGGTCGTCGAAGAGTTGGACCCAGCGGCCGTCGAACCCGCCGTTGGCCGGCGTGTACCACTCGCCGGCGAGCCAGTTGCCGGCCTCGCGGTGCTCGTCACTGTCGACGACGCCGGTGTGGACGAAGAAGTCGTGCTGGCGCCAGTAGGCGTTGTGGGACGCGGCATCGCCGCTCGCGGCGCCGCGGCTTCGGCCGGCGCTGTCGAGGCCGACGCCCTCGTAGCCACCGAAGTCGTCGGAGCCGGAGATCTCGTCGGCGTTCTCCTCGCCCGAGTACGCGCCGTAGAACCAGTTCTTGGACAGGATGCCCTCGCGGCCGTCGGTCAGGTCCGACGCGCCGCTGTCACGCGACGCGGTGTAGAAGCGCTGCAGGCCGGGGCTGACCTCGACCGCGCCGGCCTCGGACGTCACCGGCGACTCGAGCAGGACATCGCTGGACTTGGTGTCCAGCCAGTGGGTCGACCAGTTCGACTGCGCCCAGTGGGTCGGCACGATGTCGGCGAGGTCCTGCAGCTCGTAGGTGACGCGCTTGGTCGCCTGCCAGGTCACCGACGTGCCGTTGTCGACCTTGCTGGCCAGCTCGCCCGCGGTCGCCACGGTCACCGGCCGCGCGTGCCAGGCGGCGACCGCGTCCGCGGAGCCCTCCGGGACGAACGCGTAGTGCACGTTCTTCTCGTTGTCGTTGTTGATGTCGACCTCGGCCTTGCTCGTGGAATCCATCCGGGCCGCGACCGTGGCCCATGGAGTGGTGGAGAACCGGAGCTCGTGGCCGTGCGGGTTGATGTTCGGCAGGTCGAAGTTGCTGTGGTCGGCCTGCCACAGCATCAGGTGCCGGCCGGTACCGGTGGGCATGAACGTCACCGAGCTGTCCGAGGTGCGGCGCATCACGTGGTCCTTGTGGCTGGTGATCGTCGCGTGCCCGACGCTCTCGCCCGCGCCGCCCGGAGTTCCGGTGACACCGTGCACGACGATCTCGACGCGTTCCCAGTCGTGGATCTCGTCGAAGTCTTTGTCCGCCGCGTTGTAGACGTGGTACAGCAGCACCAGGTTCTTCTGCCCGTCCGCGGTGTACTCGATGAGCGCGGTGTAGAGCGTGGGCCGGATGCGCCATTCCCCGTGCGCGCCCGCCGTCACGTACTGGCCGACGTTCTGCCAGTTGACCCGGTTGGTCGAGAAGTCGCCGTCCCGGTCGAAGTCGTAGTTGGACAGCCAGTCCGCGCCTTCCCGGCCGCTGTTCTCATCGCCACGCTTCAGGATCACGGGCGCGTAGAAGGAGAGATAAGCCTGCCGCTGCGCGGTGGTGAGCGACCAGGGCTCCGCGGACGCACTGCCAGCGGCAGGCCACGCCACCCCCACCACGATGAGCACAGCAGCGAACAGCACCCGAACACGCGTCAACGCCAACACCGCCCCGACGGACCCGCCGTCACCCCCGACGCGGCCCTCAGTTCTCGTACCTGCCCTCGGATCCGAGACTATAGCCCGCGCACCAGTTCTGGGATCGTGATCGCGCTAGTCCCGTTGTCTGGTCTCCTTGGTTGCGGTCTCGCCGCGCCGTCCGGTGGCCGGGCCGCGGCTCGCTTGGCCGGGTGCGGAGTTCGCGGTCGGGCCGCCTCCGCCGACGTAGCCTGCCGGCCGGGTCGTGTCCGGCGCGGCAGGGTGTGATGGCGGCAGGATGCTGGATGAGTAGGTGGCCGGCGGAGTCCAGGAATGGGTGGCCTGTGGGCCGACCGTGCCACCCGCCATGGCGGGGGTCGGGTCTTGGGCATTGCCTGCGACCGCAAGGCTTTCCGGGTCTGCACTGCCATTGGCGGCGGCTTGTCCGGCTGAGGTCGAGGCCTCGAGGTCGATGCTCTGCCGGCTGATGGAGGTCAGTGCCTGGTTGATCTGCTCGACCGCGGCCATCCCGCCCTGCACGAGCTTGAGCAGGTTCTCACCACTGGCCAGCAACGCGGCCAGCTTCGCCGCGATCCGCGTCGCGTACTCGGCCGCGATCCCCACACACGCCGGGATCGCCTCCACCACGCTCTGCCCGAACGTCTCCCCCGCCCGCGCCATGGCCTGGGTCATGATCGGCACGATCTGCGCGACGGCCTCCGCGATCAGCTCGGTGACCTCGGCGATCGCCTGCGCCACCACCTGACCCGCACCGATGATCGCGTCACCGGTCGTGCTGCTCGCCGCACCCAACCCCGCGACACCATCCGCATGCCGCGCCCCCGCGTCCCGGTACTCCCCCGCGGCCTGCCCGGACCATCCCGACGTCTGCGCACTCGTCGACCCCCGGTACGCATCCGCCACGCCACCGAGATCCCGCCCGGCGCCGGCGAAATCCCCCGCCCCGGACGACACCGACGCCCCGTCGCCACCCTGCAACTGCGTCAACGGCTCACCCAGGAACGACACCAGCGGCGTGAACCAACCCAGCCCCGCCGCGGCCAGCCCCGACAACGGATTCAACGACGAACCCAGCAACCCCAACGGCGCGCCCGGCACCCCCAACCCCGGCGCCACCCAACCCATACCCCGCACCGCGTCACCGGTCGCCCGCAGATCCGCCACCAGCTGCGCGGTATCCGTATCAGTCATCCCGGAAACTCCTCACTCAGACCGGCGGCGCTGTTCTCGTCGACGTGCTGGTAGGCGGCAGCGGTGCGGACGACGCCGGTGCCCAGCTCGGCCACCGACGACGACGCGTCCGTGACCGTGTTCGCGACCTGTGTCATGGCGTTCTGCAGACCCGTCGCGAGGAACTGGCCGAACGTGCCCAGGGCGAGGTCGGCAAGGCCGCTCGGCAGCCGCCCGCCGATGGCCGACACCTGGTCGGCGACGTCACCGATGCTCCTGGCGTGCTTGTGGAGCTCTTCGGTGTCGACGTCGAAACGGGTCATCGGGTGATCTCCGGCGGGTGGGCGAAGTAGTGGTCGTCGTCCGGGCTGTCGTACACCGGGACGTCGGTCGGCAGGTGCTTCTTGATCTCCTCCAGCCGCGGGGCCGAAGTACGCCGACGTGATGGCAGCGATCTGGGTGCTGACCTCGTGCCGCGCCTTCTTCGTGGTGTCCAGGATGAGCCGCGCCAGCTCGTCGGCCTCGAGCGCGCGGGCCGCCGGGGTGAGGGTGAGGTCCTCGAGCGCGCCGCCGGCGCTGACCCGTACCGCGACATCACCCCTGGGCGAGGTCGCGGTGCCGCCGACCTCCCGCAGGCGGGCGTCCGCCTTCTTGGCCCGCGCCGCGATCTCCGCGATCCGCTCGTTGTACTGCGCGAGCCACTGCTCAGGATCCATCGTGTCCCCTTCTGGCGATCACGGCCAGCTCGTCGAGCGTCGAGCGGATGTCGCTGTGCCGCAACGGGTTGACGCTCATCCAGCCGTCCGCGGTGCGGTTCACCCGCATCCGGCCGCGCGGGCCGTCCAACCAGGACAGTTCCGGCCCCGCGCGGACCGCGGACCGGCGGGTCGCCCCGAGTTGGCCGGTGCCGGTCAACTCGGGCAGCACGTCCTCGACGGACTCGAGCAGGTCACGATCGATGTCGTCCGGCGGGAGCGTGATGGGCATGGTCACCGCCGGTTCGACGTCGGGCACCAGCTTGATCAACTCGTCGGCCAGCGCGTTCTGCGCGACCCGCCGGATCCGCACACCGTTCTTCGCCAGGGAGCCGGTGAGCGGCTGGTGGCAGACGAGCGCCCAGGACCCGTACACCAGAGCCACGATCCCGGTCGCCGAGTCCGGCGCGACCAGCACGAGATCGACCGTGCTCCGGTACTCGCGCAGCGCCGTGACCACCTCCGCGGCGACGCCCAGCGGTCCGCGCTCGCCGGCCAGGCCACGTGCCCGCAGGGTCAACCCGGCCGCGGCCAGCAGCACCTCCCGCTCGCCCTCGATCCGGCCGAACTCGGGAACCCGCAGCGGGAAGGGAAACCGCGCACCGGCGTGGGCGGCCAACAGGTCCAGCTCAACGAGTCCGAAGTGGACACTGTTCCGCCACTCCAGACTTAACCCTTTTGGTCGCGGTGAGTTCGTTCCGTTCCGTTCGGCACGTACCGGTGGCCGGGTTGCGTCCCGTTCCCCTTGGGTGCGGTTGGCAGGGAGCGTCATGTCGGTGTTTCGCCGTCGCTGAACCGCCAGGCGATCTCGTTGTCGCCGTCCTGGTAGCGGTCGACGGTGTCCCGCAGCGCGCGGTGGTAGCTGGCCAGCTCGGTGTCGGCCGCGCTGACCTCGCCGGTGAGCCCTGCCGGGCCGGCCGCCTCCCGCAACCGCATCGCCAGGTGCAGCGCGGGCGGAGCGGAGCCGAGCAACGGCTCGCGCTCGGCCAGCCGCTGCGCCGAGGACACCAGCTCGGTCGTCTCGTCGCCGATGCCGACCAGCGCCCGGACCTGCCCGATCAGCTCCTCGGTCGAGAGTTCGTAGCCGTGCTGCGATGGTTTCCTAGAAGGCACTGCCGCGCTCCCTGTCCGTCAGAGCCCCGATCACCGGGTCGCTGGCTCGCTCGTCCAGTTTGAAGATCCCGTTGTCCACGCTGGGAAGCCGGTTCGGGTGTTCCTTGTCGTCCTCCCCCGGCCGCCCGGCCGTGGGCGGCATGAAGCCACCAGGTGACATCCCGCGCCTGGCGGCCAGTTCGGACAGCGTGGCGTTCTCGGCGGCCAGCACGCTCTGCACGGGCCCGGCACCGACCAGTCCGCCGGGCTGGCCGACCAACCGGTTCCAGGGCACCCCGCCGCCCATGCCGCCCCCACCGAACGCCCCGCCGCCGGAGGCCGAGGCCGCGCTGGTCCCGCCCAGGTCGTAGTTCCGCGGACCGTCGGTCTGGCCCGGCACGACCTGGTTGCCGCTGCTCTGCAGACTCGCTTCGTAGCGCTGCATCACCTGCACCGCCTGCGCCTTCGCCACGCCTGCCGTGGCGTCGGCCGTGAAGATCCGGGCGCCGCCGACCACCACCGCCGAGAGCGGGTTCATCGGCCCGGCGCCCACCGCACTCGTCGCCAGCGTCATCGGGTCGGGCGGCGGTTTCGGCATGGTCTTGCGGGCGAGGGCCAGGGCCTCACCGGCGTCGTTGGCCGCCTTCTCCACGGTGCCCGCCCGGGCCCCGACGTTCCAGATCCGGTCGGACAGCTCCAGGAGCCGGTCCTCGGCCAGCTCGGCGGACTGGCCACGCCAGTACGACGGCAGCGCCTGCCCCTGGCTGCGCAGCGCGTCCGCGAACTCGGTCAGGGCGGAGCTGTGCCGCCCCCACTCGGCGGCAACCGCGCTGACCTCCCCGACGTCCGCGCCCTCCCACAGCATGTTGTACAGCTGCTCGTGGGTGTAGGCGTTCCAGTTCGTGCCGCCCGGTGGAGCCGGCGAGGTGAAGAACGCCGCCCACACGCCGTCCAGGGCGTCGGTCAGGGTCTTCGACAGCGTCCCGAGCGGCCCGTCCGGACTCACTATCGCGGTGACCGCGGTCGTCAGGTCATCGACGGTTTCGAACACTTCGCAGAGGGTGACAGCGACCCCGCCGCGGGACCAGGTCTGCGGACCGGACATCTATGTCCGGTCGAGAAACCGCAGGTCAGCCGGCGGCGGCCAGGTGGGACTGCAACCGGACGTGCCGGAACTGGTAGACCGCGCCGACCTGGCGCAGCACGCCGCGTCGGCACGCGTCGTCCAGGAAGGCCACCACCGACCAGGGCAGGCGCCCGGTCAGTGGCAGCCACACCCGCGCGAACACCAGCCACTGGCCCCACGCGGTCACGCTGGTTCCGATCAGGAGCCCGAGCACGAGGTCGAGCGGGAGCCCGGCCGGCTGCGGGGACCCGAGCGCGAGGGTCACCACCACCAGGTGGGCGAGCCCGAGCACGAGCCCCCAGCCGAGGAACTCGGCCACGACGGCCCTCCGGTTGGTGCGCAGCAGGTCGGTGGGGCCCGCGGCGGACCTGACGTCGACCGGGGCTTCGAGGCCGGCCATCAGACCCCACCCGCATCCGGTCAGCATGCCCAGTCCGGCCCCGGTCGCGAGCCCACCGATGAACCCGAACCCGGCGAGTCCCATGGGGTCGAGCCCGGCCGCGTCGGCGAGACCCAGCACCAGCCCGAGGCCGACGCCCCCGACCAGTCCGACCAGGAGTCTGGGGCCGAACCTCGTCCGCAGCTGCCGTGCCCCGCCGCGGGCTCGCAGCCGGACGCGCGTCGGTTCGAACGCCCCGCCGCCGAGCGAGAGCCCGGCACCGTGCGCGAGCCCGAGCGCCAGCCCGAACCCGAGCCAGTTCCCCAGCACGGCCGTGAGCGCGACCAGACCGCTGCCACCGGACAGGAAGACCAGCAACCCGCTCAGCAGCCCGACGGCAGCCCGGACACCAGCCCGACGACCAGCATTCGCGAGGCGCGCCGCATCCCGTTGCCCAGCTGCCACCAGGCGAGGTCCTGAGTGCCGAGTCGGTCCAGGTGCCGGGCGAGGTACCCGAGCCAGCCCCGCACCTGCTCGTGATCCCAGCGCGAGTCGTCACGGTAGACGGTGGGGATGAAGCTGCTCAGCAGATGACCCTCGAGCTCGTACTGGCTGCCGAACCGATCCGTGTCGAGCAGCGCCGACGGGTCGGGGCCGGCGGCGTCGCTGTAGATGGCCCGCGCCAACCCCACCATCAGTGGAGTCGTCAGGACCGCGCGGAGGTTGACGCTGGCCGGGCGCTCGGGGTGCTCCCGCAGTTCCCGCAGGACCGGCTCCCACACGGTCGTGCCCGCGTCGTTGCGGGTCGTCCGTGGCAGGTAGTTGACCAGATCGGTGACGGTGAGGTCGGTCAGCCGAACCGCCGCGGCGGCGGTCAGGGCGTCGGTCCCGGCCACGGCCGCGTACTCACCGGGGCGACTGGTCACCACCAGCGGCAGGGTCGTGGCGTTGAGCGCGTCCAGCGCGGCCCGGTGCAGCCCGGCGGCCAGCTCGTCGAACCCGTCCAGCACCGGCAGGATGCGGCCGGCCTCGACCAGCGCGGTCGCCAGGGTCGACCCGCTCGGTCCGGTCGCCGCCAGTCCCGGGTGATCGCGCACCAGCTGATCGGCCAGCCAGTCCCGGAACCCCGTCGTGGTCGGGTCCCAGGACGCGGGACTGAACACCACCGGCACGGGATCGCCCCGTTCCCGCATCCGCAACACGTCGAGCACGAACCGCACGGCCAGCACCGACTTGCCCGAGCCCGTGCGGCCGAGCACGACGAGCCGCCCGGACGGGATCAGCCGGTAGATGTCGGCGATCTCAGCCAGCCGACCGGCCAGTTCCAGCGGTTTCGCGGACCCGCCCGGCGAGACCCGGCAGATGTTCTCCCAGTGGTCCATCACGCCGGCGGGGGCCAACTCCCAGCGAACCGGCAGCGGGCAGGGGTCCTGGATCCGCTGCAGCTCCTCTTCCCTGCCCCAGCGCGCGCGGACCGCGTAGGCGAGATCGTCGGTGGCTTCGGCCAGACTGCGCTCGAACGCGGACTCCGGTCGGTTGGCGCTCGTTCCGCGGCGCGTCCGAGGTCACCTGGACACCGGCGGCGGCGAGCAGCTGAGCCCGCTGGTGCGGTCCGAGGTTCAGCGCGTCGCCGAGGAGTCGGACGGTGTCCAGCTGCGGGTTGGCTCGTTCCCCGGTCTCCAGCCGGCGGACGGTCCGCACCGACAGGTTGGCGCCGTCCGCCAGCTCCTCCTGGGTCAACTGCTTCTGCAGTCGTAACTGCCGAAGCAACTCGCTGAACTGGCCTGCCACACAAGGCACTCTATCCAGCACTCTCCGCGACCAAGAGGCCAAACGGAGCACGTCGAGTCCAGATTTTCCAGACCTTCCAGCACCCGGGGCGATCTCACCGGCCCGCCAGAAACTCCTCGACGCGGTCCGCGTCCGGCAGGCTCAGCTGCCGGTACAGAGCGGCCGCGCGCTGCCACCGGCTGACGGCCAGGTCGGCCTCCCCCACGGCGTGCAGCGCGTGGCCGATCCCCTCGAGCGCCTTGGCCTCCTCGTAGCGGTCGCTGATGGCCCTGGCGACGTCGAGCGCGGCTTCGTGATCGGCGAGCGCGCGGTCGACGGCGCCCACGGCGAGGTGCGCCGCACCCCGGCGGTTGAGCACCTCGGTCTCGATGGCGCGAGCGCCGATCTCGCCGGCCAGCGCCAGCGCGCGCTCGTAGCGGACGAACGCATCCCCCGGCCGGCCGGCGAGATGGCGGATCTCGCCGAGGTTGCTCAGCGTCCGCGCCGCGCCTCCGTAGTCACCGAGCGCGCGGAACGCGATCAGGGCACGCCGGCCCATGCGCACCGCCTGCCCGTAGTTCCCCAGATGGGTGTACACCACGCCGAGGTTGGTCAGCATGATCGCTTTTCCCTGCCGGGCACCGAGTTCGTCGGCCAGCGCCAGCGCGCGCTCGTAGTGGTCCATCGCGTCGGAGTACCGGCCGAGGCGCTCGTAGAGGTTCCCGAGGTTGTTCAGCGCCGCGGCTTCGCCGTACCGGTCTCCGCACTCCCGGCAGACGGCGATCGCCGCCTCGTGCGCCGTGCGGGCCTCCTCGTGCCGCCCGAGGCGCAGGTACGCCACGCCGAGGCTCCGCAGCGCCTCGGCCTCCGTCGGCAGGTCGCCGGCCAGCTTGCTCGCCTCGAGCGCGTGCCCGAGAACGGTGAGCGCGTCGCTGTGCCGGCCACTCTGGTCGAGGTGTCGCCGCAGCACCGTCGCCATCCGCGCCGTGGGCTCCGACCAGCGGCGCCGGGCGGTGTCGGCGATGACCGCGAGCAGGTTCGTGCCACTCCGCGTCCAGCCACTCCCTGGCCGCGCCGAACCGTTCCGCGTCCGGTTCGGTCCCGGACTCGGAGTCCGGGTCCTCCGGGTGCAGGATGTCCATGGCCCACGTCGCCCGCTCGATGAGGTGGTCGACGAGCCGGTGGACGGCCGCCTCCCGGACATCGGTGGGCAACTCGGCGGCACGATCGCCCGCGTAGTGGCGGACCAGGTCGTGCATGCCGAAGCGGCCCGCGTGCGTGCGCTGCACCAGGTGGGCCCGGACGAGCCGGTCGACCTGCCGGCTCGCCGCGCGGGTGTCGGTACCGAACAGCGCCGCGACCCCGGCGGTGTCGAGGTCGCGGACGGGATGCGCGCCGAGCAGCGCGAAGTGTGTCGCTCCCGCGTCGGGAAGATGCCGCACCGACCAGGAGAACACCGTGCCGATGGCCGTGGCCCGGTCCCCGACGTCGAGCAGGTCGACTCCCTGCCCGGACAGCTCGGCCACCAGCTCGCCGAGCGGCCGCGCGTCGTGCCCGGCCGCCTGCGCGGCGACCACGCGCAGGGCCAGCGGGAAGCCGTCGCATCGGTCGACCAGCTGCCGGGCCGCGTCCTCGGCGTCGTCGACCCTGCTGCCGAGGTGCGCACGCAGCAGCGCCATCCCGTCCGCCGCCGGCAGCGGACGCAGCTCCAGCCGGTGGGCGCCCGGCTCCACCTGCAGTCCCGCCAGGTCCGTACGGCTGGTGATCACCACGAAGCACGTCGAACTGCCGGGTAGGAGCAGCCGCGTCTGGTCGGCGTCCAGGGCGTTGTCGAGCAGGATCAGCATCCGTCGACCGGAGAGCTCGCTGCGGAACCGCGCGGCGCGCTCGTGCGGGTCGTCGGGGATCTCGTTGTCGGCGACGCCGAGGCTGCGCAGGAACCCGGCGAGCACGTCGGCCGGCTCTCGCGGGTCGATCGGCGAGTAGCCGTGCAGGTTGATGTAGAGGCACCCGTCCGGGAAGTCCTCGGCCCGTGCGATGGCACCAGTGCACGGCCAGCGCGGTCTTGCCGACACCGGCCGGACCGGACACCGACGCGATCCGCACCGGGGTTCCCGGCCCTGCCTCGCCGGACAGGACGCTGTCCAGCTCGGCCAGCTCCGGTGCCCGACCGGTGAAACCCGCCGGGTCGGCCGGGAGCTCACGCGGCACCCGCTGCGGCTCGTCCGGCTCGCGGCGGCGGTGCAGCGCATCGCGCGCCACCGAAAGCCAGCGGTGTTCGCCGGCCGGGGCGCCGAGCACGCCGAGCAGGTCGTCGAGCACGTCGCTCGGCGGCACGGTCGTGCCTGCCAGGTAGGCGTAGACGGTGCTCTGCGACAGGTTGAGCCGCTTCGCGAGCGCCGCGACCTTGATCGGCCCACCGGGACGCCGGCGTGCCAGGCGTTTCAGCGCGCGACCGAACTCGGCGGGGGTGGTGATGGAGCCGGCACCGTCGTGGATGGCCGGCCCTTCGGACATCACACCCCCGGTCGTTTTTCCAGGCTTTCCAGCGTTCTCCACGATTCGCGACTCGAACGAACGGTACCTGATTCGCTACCCAGCGAATGGTTCACAGGACACAGGGAAGGAGGTCGGATGAGACGACTCACGGCAATGCTCGCGGCGGTCGTCCTGACCGTCGGGGCGTTCGCCGTCATCAGCGCGCCGGTCGCACAAGCGGCACCGTGCGGCGGCACCTACACGATCGTGGTCGGCGGGTTCAACGACCCCACGTCGAGCATCTTCACCGGCAACGTCAGCCAGCGGGTCGGCTACTCGGCTCAGCTGAGCGGAGCGAGCGCGCGGGAGGGCGTGAACGAGTTGAACCGGCTGATCCGCGATCAGCGGGCGGCGTGCCCGGCGCAGCACGCCAAGGTGATCGGCTTCTCCGAGGGCGCCGCCGTGGTGCACACCTGGGTCACGGAGAACTGGCAGACGTTCGACAACGTGAACGCCGTGCTGATCGCCGACCCGAAGCGGGCTGCCAATCCAGGTGCCGCCGGTCTCGCCGGCCAGTGGTACGCCGGGGTGGTCGGTCCGCCGCTCGCCGGAGCGGACAACTTCTTCGGCGACATCCCGACCGTGACGATCTGCACGGATGACGTCATCTGTGACAGCACGGCCGCGTCGGGCTGGCTGGGCTATCCGGGCAAGCACATGAACTACGACTTCAACGTGGACGTCTATGCCGACGACGCGCACGGTCAGTGGTTCAACGGCGAGTTCCTGCCCTGGAACTGAGCCGGCGCCAACCCGTGCCGGGGCCTCGACCACGTCCGGGGCCCCGGCACCCTGTCCGACCGGTGTGGTGTGATCGGGGTCATGGGCTACCAGTCGAAGCCGGTTCCGGGCGGCGAGCCGTCCCCGGGCGAGCGGGTCTTCCTCCTTCAGGACCGCGAGGAGCAGGTCGCCGAGGAGGTCGTGGACGACGTGCCCGCCGGCCCGCCGCCATCACCCCTGCGGCGGCTGCTCGAGCACGAGGAGGGGCGCTCGGCGGCACTGCGGCGGACCGACCGTCGCGCCGCGAAGCGGGCCCACGCCGACGTGGTCGCCGACCTCGACGACGTGCTCGACATGGTCAGGGCCCAGCTGCGGCTGCTGACCGACGGCGACCAGGCGGCTGTACGGGACGGGATGTCCACACCCGGCGCGGTCGACGCGCTCTCCGTCCTCCCGCTGCGCGACGTCGCCGACCTGCTCGGCCTGCCCCCGGACACCGCGGGACGCGTCCTCGACCGCCTCCGCGAGAGCGGCGGGCTCGGCGGCGAGGACCGGCGCCCGATGCTGCGCGCGCTCGACGAGTTCCGCCTGGAGCTCCGGATCGCCGCCGACGACAGGGACCACTCGCTGCTCGACCGGCTGGTCCGGGTGATCGTCATGCTCTCCGGCCAGGTCGCCGCCGCCGTCACCGCCACGTCGTGGGCGACCGAGGACGACCCGGTCAACGATGCGGTCGTCTGCGCTGCACTGGCCGTCCTGGCCGCGCTGACGCTGGAACAGGCAGCCGACCTGGTGCGGGAACCGCACGAGACCGGGGACCCGAGCACGCAGGCCGGCGCCGCGCACGAGGCCCTGCTACGCGACCTGCCCGACACCGACGCCCAGCCGCGAACGGAGTCTCGCGCCGCGATGCTCCTCCGCGTCTGTGCCAGCAGAGCAACGCTGATTCCGCTGGAGTGGACGGACAAGCACGCCTACTGGGACCTCCTGGACCGGATCACGATCGCCACCGAACACGCGGAGACCGTGACCGGTCCGCGCGACGAGCTGGCCACGCTCCGACCCTGAGCAGTCTGGCCCTCGGCCGTCGTCGGTGGTCATGCCGCGTTCAGGCTGGCGACGAGGTCGTCGAGTGCCTTGGTGAGGGCTGCCGCGTTGGCGGGGGTGAACCAGGTGGTTCGGATGCGTTCGTTGTTCCCGTTCGGTGTCTCGTGGTCGGCTGCGAGGTGGTGCAGAGAGCGGGTCTCGTCGCGCAGCGAGCGTCCGACCCCCTGGAACAGGCTGCGGACGTAGCGCTCGGCGTCGACCGGGGCGATGCCCTGGTCGGTGGCCCACGAGGTGAGCGTGGCGAGGTAGCGGTAATGAGTGGTCAGCGTTCCGGTCAGTGCGGAGAAGACGTCGAAGGCCGCTTCGTCCGCGACGGGGAGCACCCCGCCCAGCTGCTCGAACAGGGAGTCCACTTCCGGGTGCGACGGGTAGGTCACCGTGACGGACCTGCGTTCGCGCACTGTCGGCAGGGGGATGGCCCGGACCAGCGGTGCGTCGGTGGCCAAGGTCCGGCGCAGGTCGTCGTTGGCGACCCCGGCCATCACGTTGATCACCACCTTGTCGTCGTTCACCCGCACGCCGGCGAGTGCTTCGTGCCGGTCCTGGCGGCGCACGGCGATGATCACCATCTCGGAGCGGTCCACCACCGTCTGGTTGTCAGCGCACACCTGCACGTTGTCGTAGCGCTCGGCAAGCTCCGCGACCGTCCGCGCTCCCCGCGGGGACAGGAACACCTCAAACGGTGCACCGCCGCCGTCACACAGGCCCGTCACCATCGCCTGGCCGATCTCGCCCACTCCGACAACGCCGATACGTCTCACGGTGTCTCCCTCCCCGGTAGGTCGTCCTGAACCCAACATCACGCCGTGATACCGGATTGTGCCGCGAGGCCCACTGGCCTGCGCGCCGCAGCTACTGTCTGCCGCTGCAACACAGCTGATGCCCGGAAACCGGAGGAACACGTGGGCACTGACGCCGTGACCGAGACAGGGCCGGGCAGCCGCCGCGGCGGGCGGTGGATCGATGACTGGGATCCGGACGACGAGCGGTTCTGGGAGTCGACCGGCAGGCGCATCGCCCGGAAGAACCTGGTGTTCTCGATCTTCGCCGAGCATCTCGGGTTCGCGATCTGGGTGCTCTGGTCGGTGGTGGTGCTGAACCTGGCGAACGTCGGGTTCACCATGACCCTCGCGGAGACGTTCTGGCTGACCGCCATTCCGAACCTCGTCGGCTCGGCCCTGCGCATCCCCTACACGTTCGCCGTGCCGCGGTTCGGCGGTCGGCTGTGGACCGGGGTCAGCGCGGCGCTACTGCTGATCCCGTCCGTTCTGCTCGCGGTCGTCGTGCCGAGCGGCTGGCTCGCCGGCCAGTCACACGGCACGCAGTTCTGGGTGCTGCTCGCGTGCGCGGCGACCGCCGGTGTCGGTGGCGGCAACTTCTCCTCCTCGATGGCGAACATCTCGTTCTTCTACCCCGAACGGCGCAAGGGTTTCGCGCTCGGACTGAACGCGGCGGGCGGCAACCTCGGGGTGGCCGTGGTGCAGCTGGTGGTGCCCCTCGTGGTCATCCTCGGCGTGCCGGCCGCCGCGGTGGCGCTCCCCCAGCACGAGGTGCATCTCGCCTACGCCGGGCTGGTGTGGATCCCGTTCATCGTGGCCGCGACGATCTGCGCGTGGCTGTTCATGGACAGTCTCAGCCAGGCCCGCGCGGACGCGCGCTCGTACCTGGCGGCGTTGCGGCACGGGCAGACGTGGATCATGTCGGTGCTCTACATCGGTACGTTCGGCTCGTTCATCGGGTACTCGTTCGCGCTGCCGCTGGTCATCAAGAACACCTTTCCGGAGTTCCTGGCCGGGCACCCGTTCATCGCCACCTACCTCGCGGGGCTCGGGTTCCTCGGCGCGCTCATCGGGTCGGTGTCGCGACCGTTCGGCGGGTGGCTGTCGGACCGGATCGGCGGTGCCCGGGTGACGCTGTGGTGCTTCCTCGGCATGGGCGTGTGCACCGGGTTCGCGATCGCCGGCGTGCAGACGCACAGCTTCCCGCTGTTCTTCGGTTCCTACATGGTGATCTTCCTGCTGTCGGGCGCCGGCAACGGCTCCACCTACCGGATGATCCCCGTCATCTTCGGCGAGCTCGGCCGCCAGGCCATCGCCGAGGAGGACGGCGACGCGGCCGCGGTCACGCTGGCCTACAAGCGCAAGGCGGCCGCCGTGATCGGTATTGCCGGCGCGATCGGCGCGTTCGGCGGATTCCTGATCCAGGTCATGTTCCGCGACGCCAGCCTGGCCGTCACCAAGGCAGTCGCCGCCGCGACGACACCGGCCGAGAAACTCGCCGTCGCACAGGCCAACGCGGACTGGTCGACCTCGGCACTGTGGGTGTTCCTCGGCGCCTACGCCGTCTTCGCGTTCCTCACCTGGTTCTACTACCTGCGCCGCAGCTTCGCCGTCACCCAGGTCCCGAGCCTCGCCCACGCAGGCGTCTAGCAAGGAGAGTCGAATGGTCCGGAGACTGGCCTGAGACAGCCGACTATCGCCCTTCCGGCCGGTAGTCGCTGATGCCGTAGAAGGCCACGACCGACCGGGTCATCCGGTCGAGGGTGACCGCCTCGGGGAGCTGTTTCGCGACCAGCGGTTCGATCATCGCGGCGCAGCGGTCGGCCGCCGCCAGGGCACGTCGGCGCATCTCGTCCTGGTCGATGCCCAGCAGGGACGCGTTGAGTACCGTCGGTTCCGCGTCGCCGCGCCTGGCGCTGCGGTAGTCGTTCGCCCACCGGATCGCCACCTGGGCCTCCCACAACGCCGGCATGAGGTCGTCGACGTGCGTCAGCAGGTCGTCCCCTCCCGTCGCGATCCAGTAGGTGAGGTAGGCGATGCGGATCTCCGCGTTGTCGCAGTTCGCGATGTACTCCTCGACGGACGGCGGCGATCCCCCGGCGTCGAGGTCGCACCGGGCGACCCGTTCGGTGCGAATGGCGTCGAGCGTGCGGTCGAACACGTCCGTCCAGCGGTCCGCGAGGGCCGGCCACAGCGGCGCCGCGCGCAGCTCGGCCCAGACGTCACGCAGGCAGCGGGCGAACTCGTCGCCGGGCTCCGGCGTGCCGCCGGCGAGTACGTGCCGGCACCGGCCGATGATCGCGTCGACGCCGGCCAGGTCCGCTGCCCCCTCCGCGGCGTTGTCCAGCGCGAACAGCCACGCGGCCATCCTGTTGTGCGTCCGCAGCTGCTCGGCCGTGTGCCACGGCGCGGCGAAGACGTGCATCAGGCACACCGGTTCGAGCAGGGTGTCGCTCACCAGGTCGCCGTAGCCCGACACCCACGCCGTGAGCTCCCGGTGCGTCCGCAGCATCGTCGCGCACATCACACTGGACAGCTCCGGCGACGGCAGCCCGGTCAGGTCGGGCGAGGTCATCGAAGCTCCGGTGTGGACAGTCCACCGGCCACCCGCAGCGCCGCGAGCACCTCGGGCCGCGTGGTGTACTCGCCGAGCCGCACCGGCTTGCGCTCGCCGTGGAAGTCGCTCGACCCGGTGGCCGGCACACCCAGTTCCTCGGCCAGCTCACGCAACCGCGACCGGACCGGCGGCTCGTGCTCCGGGTGGTCGGCCTCGATCCCGGCGAGCCCGGCACCCACCAGCCCGGCGAGCTGCTCGTCGGTGACCGCCGCCCGGCGCTTGAACGACCGGGGGTGCGCCAGCACCGCCGCGCCGCCCGCGGCCCGGACGAGCCCGACGGCCCGCTCGGCGGTCAGCACGTGCTTGGGCACGTCGGCTCGGCCACCGTCCCCGATCCAGTCCGGTGTGAACGCCTCGGCCGGCTCGCCGATCGCCCCGGAAGCCACCAGCGCGGCCGCCACGTGCGGCCGACCGATCGCCGCGGCGCCGGCGATCGCGCGCACCTGATCGATGGTGATGTCCGCGCCGTACTCCTGGCACTTCGCCACCATGCGGAGCGCCCGGCCACCCCGGTCGTTCCGGATGTCGTCCAGCTCGTCGTTCAGTGCCCGGTTCCCCGGGTCGACGAAGTAGCCGAGCAGGTGGACCTCGACCGTGCCGAGCAGGCAGGAGATCTCCACGCCCGCGACGGCCTCGATGCCCGCTTCCTCGGCGGCGCGGCCGAAGTCGTCGAGCCCGGCGAGGGTGTCGTGGTCGGTGAGCGCGACCACGGCGAGCCCGGCCCGCCGCGCCAGGGCCGGCAGCTCGGCGGGCGGCACCGTCCCGTCCGACGCCGTGCTGTGGGTGTGCAGGTCGATCGTCATGCGACGTCCTTTTCGTACCAGTGCGACAGGGCTGACCAGACGAGTGTGGCCGACCGGTGCGCGGTGACCGGCGGGTGGTTCTCGATCACCAGGTCGGGCCGCAGGGGGAACTCGGGTTGGACGTCGACGCCGACGACGTCCGCGCCATGGTCGTACAGGCGGGCCCTGCCCGGCCGGGTGCGCAGCTCCGCGACCGGTGCCCGCAGCCACACCTCCAGGTAGTTCGCCACATTGGCACGGCTCCACTCGTGCACCTCGTGGAACAGCGAGATGGTCGCGCAGATGACGAGGTGTCCCCGGCCGGCGAACTCCGCACCGAGGCGCGCGTACCACCAGGCGAGCGCGCGCCGATCCTCCTGGGTGTAACCGAGCTTCCCCGGCATGATCGCGCGCATCCGGTCCCCGTCGAGCAGGACCGGTGTCCGGCCGTCGGTCCGCAGCCGCTGGTCGAGCAGCCCGGCCACGGTCGTCTTGCCGGTGCCGGACAGGCCCGTGATCCACACGACTCCCCCGTTCACGCCTCCGACTCCGCACGGTCCAACTCGTCGAGCACGGCGTGGCCGACCTCGACGTCGCTCGGGTGGTCGAACTCGCACCACGGCCCGGACACCGGCACCGCCCCGATCTCGACGCCGTGCGCACGCAGCAGGTGCCGCAGCAGGCCGGTCATGTCGGTGCCGTGCACGGCGGACTCGGTCCGCAGAACCCGCTCGACCAGTGCCCAGGCGGACGGGGTGAACCTGAGCAGCCCGAGGTACTGCCCACCGACCTCCGCCATCGACGCCGGCCGGCCGCCGATCTCGGCGAGCAGGCCGCGGTGGTCGAGCCGGAAGGTCTCGGCGTCGTCGAGCGGTGAGTCGAACCTGCGCTCCCACAGCTTGCGCCAGCCGGGGTCGTAGGCGATGGCGAGCTCGTGGGTGGCCGAGGCGAGCGCGCGAGCGGTCGCCGCCGAGTAGACGATGTCCCCGTAGCTGACGAGCACCGGGCCGGCGCGCAGCCAGGACGAGGCGGTGGCCAACGACTCGACCATGGTGGTGCCGGCCCAGCGCTCGTTGACGAAGACCGTGAGCCCCCGGTCGCCGAACAGCTCGGCACGCCATCCCGCGACCACCGCGATCTCCTCCGCCCCCGCCGCCCGCAACGCCGACACCTGTCGGTCGAGCAGGCTGCGGCCGCGCAGCTCCACCAGACACTTCGGACGGTCCACTGTGTACGGTCCGAGTCGGGTGCCGCGCCCGGCCGCGAGGATCACGGCCCGCATCACGAGACTCCGAACATCGTTCGGAAGAGCAGAACGTCCTCGGCGGCCACGGTGTCCTCCCGCTCGGGGTGCCACATGATGCCGGCGACGCGTGCGTCCCGGTGTTCGAACGCCTCCACCACGTCGCCGCAGGTGGCGGTGCTCCGCAGCGGCGCGGTCACGGCGTGCGCGGCGTAGCGGTGGTAGCTGTTGACCGTGCGGGGTTTCCTGTCCCCGTTGATCACGTGCCGGGTCGCGACATGCCCGTCCACCGGCACCAGTCGCACGCCGAACGCGTCCAGCAGCAGCTGTGCGCCGCGGCAGACGCCGAGGACCGGCACCCCGGTGCCCGTCGCCCAGCCGAGCAGTGCCCGCTCGGTCTCGTCGCGACCGCAGGCCGGGCCGCCGTAGGCCGCCAGGTCGTCCCCGCCGGAGAACACGATACCGCCCAGCCCCAGTGCCCGTGCGCTGTCCACCGCGACCTCGGCGATGTTGGGCAGCGGCACCACAACCAGCCCGCAACCGGCGAGGAAGGAGAACCACCGGCGGTCCAGCCCGTAGCGCTGCTCGCCGAACTCCGTCGGCGCCAGGCTGCGCTGCGTGATGCCGACGGCTCCGTTCACGCGATCACCGCCACGTGCCGGTTCGCCGCGTCGAGGTCGAGCGCCGTGGCCAGCGACCACTGCCGGAACTGGTGCTCCCCGACGCCGATGACGGCCGGGATGCCCAGCTCGACCGCCCTGATCGCCATGTGCGAGTTCACCCCACCGAACGCCGTGACCAGGCCGGCGATGTCCTGAGCGAACAGCCAGTCGTACCCGGGATCCGCGCTGCTCACCATCGCGATCGCGCCGCCGGGCCGGTCGCCGGCGTCCACGTCGGCCACCCTGGCCCGCACCCGCGACTGGGTGACGAACGTCGGCTGCACCGAGGACAGCGTGAAACTCCAGACGTCCTGCGGCCCGGACAGCAGCGGCGGCAGCGCGATCTGGCGGGTCCGTTCGTGGCCGGCCCGGCCACGCGCGACCGCGTCGGCCAGCACCGCTTCGTCGCGACGCCGGTCGCCGGTCAGCCTGCGCAGCACGGACACGTCGGTGTACGACATGGCCTCCGCGCTGAAGTCGTGTGCCTCACCCAGCCGGCGGATCTCGCTCAGCACGTCGCTGAGCACCCGGCTGAACTCGAACTTCGCCAGCTCCCGGCCCCGGATGCTGTGGCTCACGAACTCCAGCAACCGGTGCGCGTCGACGGAGAGGCCCGCACGGTCCAGCAGCCGGCCGATCCGGTCGAGCTGCGCCCTGCCGGGACGCAGTTTCCCGCGTGCCGGCACCGGTGTGCGTGCCGACCAGTCGAAGTAGCGTTCCGGGTCCTCGTCGTAGCGCAGGGAGCGGATGTCGTAGGTACCCGGGCGCAGGTGCCCGTACCTGGCCAGGAAGTCCTCCCGGCTCATCGTGTGGAAGTCCCGGCTCAGCTCGCCGGACACCAGGCCGAGCCCGCCGATGAGACGCGAGCGCTCCTCGTCGGTGAACACGCCCTCGGCGACCAGGTCGTCGAGCAGCTCGGTGGCGACGAAGGCGGCCCGCGCGAGCCCGGCGAACGGGAGGGTGCCGTACTCCGCGCAGAACGCCAGCCGCGCCAGCAGTCCCGAGACACCCGGCGCGTCGGGCACCCGGTCCCGCAACGCCTCGATGCGACGCAGATCTTCTGTCCACAGTGGACCACACAGCATCGAGTCGGTGAGCCGCCGCAGGTCCGCGCCGAGCCGCCCGACGTCCGCGTCGGTGAACCCGGCGCCGCGCAATCCGTCGAGCCGGCCGGGACTGCGCAGGCCGAGCGAGGAGATGACGATCTTCGACTCGAGCTTGTCGTGCAGATGCGGGCGTGCCAGCAGCCGGTCGACCCACGCCTCGACGAGGTCGGTGGCCAGGCCGTCCGGCAGTTCGCGCGGGATCAGGGAGGTGACGCTGGCCCGAACGTCCACATAGGGCAGACCACGCACGTCCACCAGCAGCGGCGTGCCCCGCAGGTCGCGATAGCCGTGGCGGTGGCGGGCCCGCGCCCAGACCTCGTCGGTGATCAGCTCCCGGTACAGCGACAGCGCCAGCGGGTGCGGACGCAGGCCGATCATCTCAGCGGGGTTCCAGTCCGGCATCACCCCGTAGGCGGTGCGGTCCCCGAGGCCACCCCCGCCGGTGCCGACGGCGATGACGACGGACCGCGCGACCCGGGTCAGCAGGGCGTGGTGCCCGGGATCGCCGGTGTCCGGCGCGACACAGGCCAGTGGCCGTGCCTGGAGCAGCACCAGCGTGCCGTCGGTGGTGACGGCGAACTCCACGTCGAGCCGGTGCTCGCCGGTGACCTCTCGCAGCTCGGCCAGCAGCTCGAGGACCGCGGGCACCGGCCCCGGTGCCCGCGGGCCGCTACCGGTGCGTGCCGCGCCGTACCAGGTCCGCAGGTCGCCGGGCCGGCCTGCGGTCACGACGCTGGTGTCCGGCTGCTCGCTCCAGCTCACCACGGTGTACGGCGCCCCGTTGGTCGGTTCGCGGGTGCAGGCCACCCCGGACTCCCGCACGTCCGCCAGCTGCGGCTGGACGAGCACCTCGTCCCCGGGCCGCAGCTCGCCGTAGGACGCGAACACCTTGTCCATGGCGACGGCGAGCTCCTGCGGCCCACGCACCCGGGGGACGCTGAGATACCTGCCGGCCTGCGACGCGGCCGCGGAGTCCTCGCCGAGCGCGCTGCTGCGCACGATCAGCGCGCTGCCCGCCCACGGCAGCTCCATGACCCGCTGGACGACGGCGTCGCGGTCCGCCTTCCAGGTGGCGTGGTCGCAGTAGTGGAGGGGCAGGATGGCGGCGGTCCTGATGTGTCCGGACAGCCGGTCCAGGGATCGGGCCTTCGTGCCGAGTGGGATGGGCTCAGCCGTCATCCGTGGCGCCTCGCCACCCACGCGCGGGTCACGTACGGCACGCGCACCCGGTCCCCGGCACGCGCACGCACCAGCTTCGTGATCCCGTCGACGATGCCGTCGAACGCGTCGCCGGCCTGTTCGCCGAGGGTCAGGTGGGAACGCCACGCGTCGCACCACGCGGTGCTGTCGATCTCGTGCACGACCGTGCCGGACAGGTGCACCACGTCGGTGAACAACCCGCTCGCCACGATGACCTCGGTGGGATCGGTGCGACGCAGGCCGTAGGCGTACCCGGGGATCCGGTCGCGGATCAGCTCCTCGATCTCCTGCTGGAGCGGGTCGGTGAAGTCGCGGTGGTTCCAGCAGCACATGAAGTGCCCGCCGGGCACGAGCAGCCGGGCCACCTCCCGCAGTGCGGCGGGCTGGTCGGTGCGGTCGAAGGAGGACCCGAACGTGACGAGCCGGTAGGTCCCCGCCGGCCGGCCGGTGTGCTCGCCCGTCCCGTCGGACCACGACACACCGTCGAGCCCGGCGGCCCGGCGTTGCCCGAGTGCGCGCATCGCGTCGTTGGGCTCGACGGCATCGACCCCGAGCCCGTACTCCAGCAGCGGGATCGACAGGTGACCCGAACCCGCGCCGACGTCGCACGTGCGGTCGCCGGGCACGGCGCCGGCGACGCGCAGGAACGCGGAGAGGACCTGCGGCGCGTAGTCCGGCCGGAACTCGTAGGTCGCGGCGTACTTCGTGAAGTCGTATCTGACGTCGGTCATCGGAGCGCATCCTTGAGGTGAAAGCCGAACTCGTCGGCGACGTGGATCAGGTCTTCGTCCGCGAACCGCTGCGCGAGGTCCGGGGTGTACCACTCCCGCCACTCGTTCACCTTGCCGCGCCGCATCATGCGCAGGTCCGGTGCGTCGGACTCGGCCAGCGTCGTGGCGACCTTGTCCTCGTGCGCACGCATGGACTCGAACGAGCTGCGCTCGACCGCCCGCGCGATCGTCTCCGGCTCGACCGGCAACTCCAGCTGGGCGAGCATGTCGGTGACCGCCTCGACAGGGCGGAGTTTCAGGTCGGCGAACTGCACCACGGCGAGGTGCCGCAGCGCGGGCCGCGCGTCGAGCCAACCCCGGTACAGGTCGGTCCACGCCCGCACGGGCGCGACCCCGTTGAACCCCGGGCCGTCGAGGAACTCCGGGAACGTCGACGCTTCCGGGGCGCCGGCCATGCGCCCGGCCAACTTTCCGAGGAACTGGTAGAGCGAGTGCGCGGCGTCGCGCGGGTCACGCACCAGCAGCACGGCGCCGTGCAGCTTCGTCAGGTCGAACAGGTCGGGCTGCAGGTGGCACCGGAAGAAGCGGGCCCGCTCGTCCCACGACCGCGCCGCCCCACTGTCCACTTCGGAGTAGCCGGACATGCGGCTGCGGATCGTGCGGAACTGCTCGTCGGTCCGCACCGATCCGTCGTTCTGCAGCATGTTGAAGTACTGGTCGAGATGCTGGAAACCCAGCTCCAGTACCAGTGTGCTGAACAGCGAGGAACCCGAGCCGGGCATCGTGGCCACCACGACGTCGCGGTCACCCAACAGTGCGGCGTTCTTCTGGTAACGCCGAGCGAGCTCGGCCTGCATGTCCACTTCGGACATGGTCACTCCTTTCCGAGGACGACGGGCAACCGCTGGAGACCACGCGTCCGGATCGACGGTCGCCAGGACAGTTGCCCGGTGGGCACGGTGAGCGCCAGCGACGGGAACCGGCGCAGCACCGTCCCGATCGCGATCCGGCCCTCCAGCCGGGCGACCGGGGCGCCGAGACAGAAATGGATGCCGTGCCCGAACGCCACGTGTCCGCGTCCGGCACGGGACGGCACCAGCTCGTCGGGACGGGTGAAGCGGTCCGGGTCCCGGTTGGCCGACGCGAGCGACAGCAGCACCACCTCGCCCGCCGGGATGGTCACGCCGCCTATCTCGACCGGCTCGACCGGGAACCGCCTCGTCGACAGGGACGCCGGCACGCTGTGCCGCAGCAGCTCCTCGACGAAGTCCTCGACGAGGGCCGGGTCCGACCGGACGGCCGCGCACAGCTCGGGGCGGCGCAGCAGTTCGAGGACACCGACGCCGATCAGGTTCATCGACGTCTCGTAGCCCGCCGCGAAGAGGAGGAACGAGATGGACACCAGCTCGTTCTCGGTGAGCCGGTCGCCGGTGTCGCGGGCCCGGATCAGCGCGGAGAGCAGGTCGTCCCCCGGTTGCTCCCGCTTGCCGGCGATCAGCTCGCGGATGTAGCGCAGGATGTCCCGCAGGGCGTCGCCGAGGATCTCCTTGCGGTTCGGCGCCGAGTCGACCAGGACATGGGTCCAGGCGCGGAAGTCGGCGCGGTCGGCCTGCGGGATGCCGAGCAGCTCGCAGATGACCGTCATGGGCAACGGCGCCGCGTAGGACTCGACGAGGTCGGCGTGGTCGCGGCCAGCCAGGTCGTCCAGCAGCGCGTCGGCGGCCTGCTGGACACGGTCGTGCAGCCTTTCCACGCGGTGGGCGGTGAACGCGCCGCCGACCAGCCGGCGCAGGCGGGTGTGGTCCGGCGGGTCCAGGTTGAGCAGGTGCTCGTCCAGTGCCGCCGGCAACGCGGAGCCCCGGTACCCGGCGTGTGCGTGTGCCTTGCTCAGCGACAGCGACGGGTTCGCGAGCGCGGCGCGGACGTCGGCGTACCGGGTGACCAGCCAGGCGTGCTCGCCGTCCGGGGTGACGACCCGGTGCACCGGCCCGGCCTCCCGCAGCCGCGTGGACTCCTCGAACAGCCCGGACAGGTAGGTCGCGTCGAGCGGATACCCGACGATGCCGTCAGCGGTCATGATCAGCCGGCCCACTCGACCCGCGACACCAGCAGGTCGTCGAGGCGGGTCATGGTGGCGTGGATGGTCGTCCCGACGACCGCCGTCGGGCAGTAGAGGTCCTTGTCCTGCCAGAGCGGCACGAGGTCGAAGCGGCCGGCGTGGTCGCGCAGGAAGGTGTGCGCCCGGTCGAGGGCGGCGCGGGCGAACGGGGTCCCGGCGTGCAGCAGGACCTGGACGGCGTAGGCGGTCTCCTCGGCCGTGCCCGTCCAGCGGCCCCACGAACCGTCCGGCTGCTGGGTGCCGAGCACCCAGTCCACCGCCCGGCGCACGGCGGCACGCGACCGGGGGTCGCCGATGCTGTCGAGGGCCGGCACGCAACAGGCGGTCGCGTAGTACGGCGAGGCGTGCCACTTGTCGGTCCAGCTGCCGTCCTCGTGCTGGCAGTCGGCGAGCCAGCCGGCGATCTTGGCGATGGCGGCCCGTGCACGCGCCGTCCCCGGCTGCTCGGCGAACGCCTCGAGGACGTGCGCGTTCGCGGTGGGCGACGGGGTCTTCTCCCCGTGCCAGCAACAGAAGTGGGTGTCCAGCTCGAAGTCGAACAGGCAGTCGTGACCACGGGGGCGGCCCAGTCGGGCGAGGGTGGTGAGGGTCGCGCTGGTGGTGTCCGCGTCGGGTGGCAGGCCGGGAGCACCCGCGGTCGCGCCGTCGGCCACGGCGGTCTCGAGGCTGTCGATCAGCCCGGCCGGCACCGCGGCGGCCATGCCGGCCCGAACCAGTTCGGCGACCACCCACGCGCGTTCGAACACGGTGATCGGCACGACGCTGGGCACGGGTCCGCCGTGGCGGGTGACCAGGCCTTCCAGGTAGGCGACGCAGTCCGGGTGCCGGTCGTCGCCCAGCCACGTCACGGTGGCCGCGGGCGAGCACCCGACCGCCCCGCCGACCGGCCGGACCGTCGGCGCGCCGATCGCCAACGTGCCGACGACCTCCAGGGAGTGCAGCAGTTTCGTCGGGATCGGCGCCCCGGCACGCAACGCGGACCTGACCTTCGTGAGCAGCGCCGGGTCCGGGCCTGGTGAGGTGCCTTCCGGCAGGTGCTCCGCGAGCCGCTCGGCCAGGGCCGGCACGATCAGCTCGACCGCGACCGTGTCCGGCAGCCGATCCGGCCTGCCGTTCTCGCCGATCGCGCGCAATCCCGCGTCGGCGGCACGCAGCAGCCGCTCCAGCATGGCCGGGTCGGGCCGGTCCCGCCGGGCCGACGTGAGGATCGCGTCGGTCGCGCTCAGGGTCGGGACGAGGCCGTACTCGTCCGGTGCGCCCCACGTGCCGTCCGGGTGCTGGGCGCCGAGCAGGAACTCCCACCGGTCGCGGTGCCCGGACAGCCACGGCGCGAGAGCCACCAGGCGGCCCGTCTCGTAGACCGACGGTGTGATCCGCCCGTCCGGCCGGGCCAGCAGGTCACCCAGCATGTGCACCGCCGTCTCCTTCTGTCGCGCCATGTCAGCGGTCCCGGTCGGCGATGAGCCGGGCGACGCACTCCAGCCGCTCGGCGGCCGCCGGGTGTGGGCGGGCCGCCGCCAGGCACGACCGGGCGCCGGCGAGCTGGCGGCGGGACTCCGCCTGGGCCCAGTCCCGTCCGCCGGCCCGCTCGACCAGCTCCGCGACGGCCGAGACACCGGCCTCGTCGAGCGGGCTCGGGTCCGCGTAGCGCTCCGCGAGCTCCCGCGCCGCGGGGTGCCCGGAGCTCAGCGCGGCGACCACGGGCAGGGACTTCTTCCTGGTGACCAGGTCCAGCCCGACGGACTTGCCCGTGACCCGCGGATCGCCCCAGATCCCCAGCAGGTCGTCGATCAGCTGGAAGGCCAGCCCGAGGTGCTCGCCGAACTGCCGCAGCGAGTCGGCCCGCTCCTGCCCGGCCCCGGCGGCCCGCGCCCCCAACGCACATGCGACGCCCAGCAAGGCGCCGGTCTTGCCGGCCGCCATCGCCACGCACTCCTCCCGCCCGACGTCCGCGCGGTTCGCCATGGTCAGGTCGGCACACTGACCGTCCACAAGGGACATGAGCGCGCCGGTGAGCCGCAGGGCGGCCTGCCCGTCCCGCTCGGCGAGGATCTGCGTGGCCAGTGCCAGTAAGGCATCCCCGGCCAGAATCGCCGCGGGGACCCCGTACACCACCCAGGCCGTCGGCCGGTGGCGGCGCCACCGGTCGTTGTCCATCACGTCGTCGTGCAGCAGGGAGAAGTTGTGCACCAACTCCACCGCGACGGCCGCGTCCATCGCGTCGGCGTCGGCGCCTCCCACGGCCTCCGCCGACAGGAAGGTCAGTGCGGGGCGGATCGCCTTGCCGCCACCACCGCTGCCCGGCGCCCAACCGAAGTGGTACCCGACCACCTCGGCGACGGCGTCGGGCAACCGCCCGACGGCCGAACGCAGCGCGGGGTCGACCAGATCGCGTGCCCACCGCATGATCTCGTCGGCCGAAACAGCCATCCGTTCGCGATCGAAGCTCCGCAGCATGACGCCGAATACTTCATGTCACGGCCGACATCGCCAAGCCGGATATACCGCCCATTCAGATCCGCACCAGAAACCGGATCACCGTCTGGAGCGGCCTACCCGGAACGCCTCCAGTACCCCGATGGCGAGCGCCGCGGCCGCGCCGAGAATCCACACCCAGGCGGGAATCCCGCCTGAGTCGCTTGTGGACGGTGCGTTCGACACCGCACCGGACGACCCATGGGCCGTCCCGTGAGACGCCGTGGACGATCCGGACGATGCGGTGCTCGGCGGCGTCGTGGTGTTCGGCGGCGGCGCTCCCGAGTTGTCGACGATCGTGAACGTGACCGTGCCGGTGATCGCTGCGCCGTCGTCGGAGATCACCCGGTATCTGAGCGTGTAGGGGCCGGCCTGTCCGCTCGGCCGCACCGGAGCGGTCACCAGCGGACCGTTGACGGTGGCCTTTCCGACGGTCCACGTCGCGCCGTTCCCGCCGGTGACCGTGATCGGGTTGGCGGGGAGCGTCACATGCCCGGTGAACGAGAGCACGACCTGCCTGGGCGCGGCGAGCGACGAGCCCTCGGCGGGTGAGCTCCCCATCAGCTCGGTGTCCGCGAACGCGGGGGTCGCCGTGGCCGCCATCACCACCGCGCTGAACAGCAGCACGGCGGCGGCTCGGCGAATGCTCATCGCGGTGTCCTCCACAGTCGTCAGCTGTCGTGCGCGGTCCGCCATCATGCCCCATGCGACCGCGCGGTATATACCGGGCAGTCGCGGTGTGAAAGTCCACTTCGACAGATCGCTGATCTCCGACGGAGGCTCATTCACGCCCATTTCCCGGGTCACGTCCTCGACGATCCGATGCCCGGAGCCGAACAAAACGTTGCCATCGCAAAAAGATTGCCGAGTGGTCCGTGCGAGCGGCTGCCCCCAGCCTCGAGTGGCGCATTCGGGGCAACGCCGTCAGCCCGTTTGGCCTCTTTCAATCCCGGACGACACCGGAGATCACGTCCGCCTGTCCAGCGAATTGCCGAAGGACGCCACGCCGGAGAGATCCATCCAGGTATGGTGGCGCGCGGTCTACCGATTGCGTAACCAGCCGATCACAGGAGGCAACATGAATCGACGCCGGACAGCGACCCTGTCCGCCGTACTCCTCACCGTCTCAGCTGCTGTCGTAGCTGTCGTCGCGCCGTGGTCGGCCAGCGCGACGGGAGAGGGAGCACAGCAGGAACAGGTCTGCCTGGTGACCGCCGGCCATGAGAAGACGGTGGAGCGGCCGAGCGACGTCGTGAACCTGCTCGTCAAAGATACCGAGTCCTACCACGGTGTTTGCGCCGAGTACGGCGAGCGGTCCAGGCTCGGCAACGGCGAGTTGGTCGCCTACAGCCAGGCCGAGGGATCTCGGCCGGTGGCGGTCGGCATGATCATGACCGACGGCGTTCTCGATGGGCTGCCGTCCGACCCGCCGACCGACGGCAAGTGGTGCTTCGACAAGGACGGCAACGGCACGGTCGACCCGATGTTGGAGTGCCACAACGGGTACGAGAACCAGCTCGACCTCGGTGCGAACTTCCAGCGCAACGTCGACACGCCGTTCACCTACGTGCTCGACAACTGGAACCCGTTCGGCCACGACCCGCTGGGGGTCTACGACAAGCCGCACTTCGACGTGCACTTCTACCTCAAGCCGGACGCGGAGCGGACCGCGATCCGGACGGGTCCCTGCCCGGCGCTGACGAACTGCGACGACTATCAGCTGGCCAAGAAGCTGCCCGACGCGAAGTACCTCGCGCCGGACTTCACCGACGTGGACGCCATCGAACCGGGAATGGGCAACCACCTGGTCGATCCGACCGCGCCGGAGTTCAACGGTCAGCCGTTCACGCACACGTGGATCTACGGCGTCTGGAACACCGAGGTCACCTACTACGAGCCGATGGTGTCCCACGAGTATTTCTCGGGGTTGCGCTCCGGCGCGACCGCCGACGCGTGCTTCGACTTCAAGCTGCCGGCCAACTTCCAGGAGTCGGGCTGGTTCCCGACGAAGTACTGCCTGCGGCACCGCGCCAATCGTCATGACATGACGATCTCGCTGGAGAACTTCGTCCAGCGTCAGGCGAGCTGACGAACCAGCGCACACATCCGGCCGCTCGATCTCTTCTCGATCGAGCGGCCGGCTTGTGGGCCGACCGAGGTCGAGGCGGAACTTTCCGGCGCGGGAACCGACCGATGGCTCTACTGCCACCTGCAGTGTCGGGTCTTCAATGGTTTCTCGGCGAACCTACTCGGCGCGAAGCCGATTGGAGGCAGTAGTGGCGGGGCGGCACTACCCGAACGGGCGGCGGCGCAGGCGACCTTCGGTTTGGGTGCTGGGCATGTTGCTCGTGGTCGCGCTGGTGGGCTGGTTTACGTACGACGTTCTTCACAACCAGCTCGACGCCGCCCCTTGTGACTCGAAGACCGTGGTCAAGGTGGCCGCGGCACCGGACATCGCTCCGGCCGTGGCCCAGGTCGGTCGCCGGGTGTCCGCGGAGGGCGGCGAGGGTTGCTACCAGGTCCGGGTGACGAGCCGCGAATCGGCTGAGGTGGCGGAGTCGGTCGCGGTCACCGACGGCACCGAACGGCCGGATGTGTGGATCCCCGAGTCGACCCTGTCGTTGCGGAACGGCCAGGAGACGGGCGCGTGGGACACCCCGGTGGTCGGCACCTCGATCGCCGGCTCCCCGGTGGTCCTCGCGGTCGCCGAGTCCGAAGCGTCCAAGCTGGGATGGCCGAACAACTCGCTGACCTGGGACCAGGTGATCGGTCCGGGTCCCGCCTCGGGCAAGGGATCGCTCACCGTCGGCTTCCCCGACCCCGCCCGCGACCCGGTCGGCGTCGCGACATTGCTCGGGCTGCGGAAACTGCTCAAGACAGCTCCGAAATCGGCCAGCACGGTGGCCCTGCGCGCATTGTCCGCGAATACGGTGGCAAAGCGATCCGAGCTGGCCGCCCGGCTACCGGGCGCGGCGAACTCGGACAAGCCGCTGACGGCGTTTCCCACCTCGGAGTACGACGTGCTCCGGTACAACGCCCACCGATCAGGATCGCCACTGGTCGCGGTCTATCCGGATCCGCAGGTCAAATCCGCGGTGCCCACGCTGGACTATCCCTACGCCGTGCTACCCGAGATCCCCAATGACGAGCGGGCGGCCGCCAAGAAGTTCCTCGACCGGCTTTTCGACCGCGACAGCAGGGAGGCCCTCGGCGACGCCGGGTTCCGCACCCCGGACGGCAAGGCGCTGCGCGACCGGCCCCGGGACCGCCGTACCACCGCCGACGCGATCGCCGCGACGGCGACCCCGAAGCCGCCGGAGGTCGAGGGGGTGCTCAACGTGTGGGCAGCGGTCAACCTTTCCGGCCGGCTGCAGGTGCTGCTGGACGTGTCGGGATCGATGAACGAGCAGGTACCGGGCACCGGGAAGAGTCGCATGCAGACCACGACCGAGGCCGCGGTCGCCGGAACCAAGCTGTTCAGCCCCGTCACCAAGTTCGGCGTGTGGCTCTACTCCACCCACCTCGACGGCGACCGGGACTATCGAGAGCTGCTGCCGGTGAAACCACTCGGCGAGCACCTCGCCAACGGCGGCGTGGAGAAACTCCGCACGGTGCGGGCCCAGACAGCCAACACCGCGCTCTACGACGCAATGCTGGCCGCCTACCGCGAGTCCACCCAGAACTGGGAAGCCGGCCGGATCAACACCGTGGTCGTGATGACCGACGGGCAGGACGACAACGACAGCGACATCACCCGCGACCAGCTGCGCACCGAACTCCGCAAACTGCAGAACCCCCGCCGCCCACTGAAGCTCATCGGCATCGGTATCGGTCCCGACGTCGACGCCGCCGAGCTCAGCGCCCTCACCGAGGTCACCGGCGGCCAGGCGTTCGTCGCACCGGATCCCGCCAAGATCGGCGACGTGTTCTACTCCGCGCTCTCCCTCATGCTCTGCCAACCTCCCACCTGCCAGCCCGGCACCACCGGCGGCTGACAGTCACACTCCCGCTCCCCCAACGGGTTCAGGCCTCCGCGTCGTGGGCGGCCATGAGCTTCTCCATCTCGGAGAACGTGAGCATCCGATCGACCACCGCCGCCGTGGTCTCGCCGGCCAACTCCGTGAGCGCGTCGGTGATTGCCTGCGCGGCCGCGAGTATGCCGCTCAACGGAGAGACGATCACCCTGAAGCCCAGGTCCACCAGCTCCGAACGGGTCAACTGTGGCGTGACCCCGCGCTCGACGATGTTGACGACGAGCGTGTGCCCGGAGAGCTCCTTGGCGATCCGCGCCAGCTCGTCCCTGCTCGACGGCGCCTCCACCCACAGGGCATCGGCGCCGGCCTCCGCGTAGACGCGAGCGCGCTCGATCGCCTTGTCCACCCCCTCGACGGGGCAGGCATCGGTGCGAGCGATGACGAACAGCCCGCAACGCCGCGCCTGGCAGGCGATCCGAATCCGCTCGGCGTGCTCCTCCACCGACACGAGCGGGTCCTGGCCGGGACGTGGCGGCCACGCCTTGTCCTCCAGGAGAATGCCCGCGCCGCCGCCACCCTCGAGCTCGCGCACCGCACGGCGCAGGTTGAGTGGCCCGCCGTAGCCGGTATCCGCGTCCGCGATCACCGGAAGGCCGGATGCCGTGCCAACTCTCATGACCGCGTCTCGCATCTCGGTCTGGCCGAGCAGGCCCAGGTCACGCAGACCGAGCTGGGTGGCGCTGAGGCAGAAGCCGGACACGAACAGGGCCTCGAAGCCCGCCCGCTTGGCGATGAGCGCCGACAGGGCGTCGTACACGCCCGGCACGACCAGGGGCTGATCGGCGATGCGCGTGCGTAGCCGCTCGCCGGGTGTCAGCTCCGGTTCCATGGTGTTCACCTCTCGCGAGCGAGATCGGTCAGGCTGGGGTTTCCGAGTGCGGCCGCGACCGCGGCACGCACGCGTTCGGGTTGTGGCGCGACGACAGCATCCACGTAGCCGTCCGGGCGCAGGACGGCAGCCGAGTCCTCGATGCCGAGCGCGGCAGCCACCGGATCTCCCGGCGGGCAATGGATCGGCTCGACCGGCAGGTCGGCCAACTCGTCCACCAGCCGGTCGAAGGCTTCCTGGCCGGACGTCGCCACGAGCGCGATCAACCGTGTCCCATGGTCGGCTTGGGGGCGCTGCGCCGCCGGGCGCCCGACCAGCGGATGGCCGCCACGGTGGTAGTCGCCTTGCGTGGTGAAGCGGACGTCGTTGATGTAGCGGCGGGCGGCCGAGCTGTAGACGGCGGCGCGCAGGGCCAGCGCCTTCCGTGTGCGCTGCAGGGGCGTCGGCGGCGTAATGAAGTCGGCGGTGCTCTGCGTCATCCGGAGGTTCACGAGCGCGGCACCGCGACGCTCCTCGTCGTAGGTGTCGAGCAGGGCGTCCGGCGCCTCGCCGGCCAGCACGAGCGCCAGCTTCCAGGCCAGGTTCACCACGTCCTCGACACCGGAGTTGAGCCCCCGCGCCCCGAAGGGCGCCATCAGGTGCGCGGCGTCGCCGGCCAGGAACGCGCGGCCGGCACGGAAGTTTCCGACGACCTTCTGATGGAACCGCCAGGTGCTGAGCCATACGAGCTCGTAGTCGTCGATCTCCGGTAGCAGCGCCCGGATGCGGCGGTCGAGCTTGCCGGACTTCAGCTCCTCCTGCGGGTCGGTTCCCACGGGCACGTGGTAGTCCGTGCGCCAGACGTCATCCGCCTGCGGGTGCAACCAGATGTGCCGCCCCCGGTTGCTCGACGGGTCGAACCAGAACTTCCGGAGCTTGGGCCCGGGAAGATCGGCCCGGATGTCCGCGAGAAGGAAGCGGCCGTCGCACGTCGTCCCCGGGAACGGGATGCCCAGCAGGTCGCGCACGCTGCTGTGCGCGCCGTCGGCCGCGATCACGTACTCCGCGTCCAGCGTTCCGCGCGTCGTCTCGACGCGAACGCCGCTGTCGGTCTGTTCGATCCCCGTGACCTCGGTCTCGAACTCGACGGCGGCGTGCGGCGAGGCGGAGATGCGATCCAGCAGGATGCGCTCGGTGTGGGACTGCTGCAGGTTCAGGAGCCTGGGAGTTCCCGCTTCGGCAGGGAAGTCCATGCGGCCGATCTCGTGACTGCGGTAGTACGTCCGCGAGCCTTCGAGGCGGACGCCGCGTTCGAAGATCTCCGTGCAGCCGTAGCGAGAGAAGGTCTCCAGGGTGTGGCGAGCGAGCACGATCGCGCGCGAGCTGTCGGTACTGAGCGCCGGCCGCCCCTCCAGCACCACCGATGCGACGCCGTAGCGTGCCAACTCGAGGGCGGCCGACATCCCGACCGGCCCCGCGCCTACGATCAGTACGCGCGGCTCGCGGCGGATGGCTGCCTTACCTTGCTGCATGGCGTCGTCCTCCCTGAAGGACTGGTGGCGCCGTTGGCCCGGCACCCGGGTGAACTCTCCGTTGGTGATTCCCTTTGGGGCTGGGAAGCTCGGGGTTGCTGACGCTCCGGAAACCGCCGATCGAACCGCCGTCTCAGGTGCGTTCGCCGAGGGGCCCTACACCGTGTACGACCAGGTCTGTCGGGCGCTGTTCGGGCAGCCTACCTGCGAACTCGCAGCCCCTACTTGCGCATTCGCGTAGGCATCTTGTGAATCAGCGCAACCCGGTCTCCACCGGTAAAGTCAAATTGGTTCGCTTGGCGTAGGACCACACACTCCCTACGAAAGGCCGGTCTGTGGTCCTCCGTTGGCCGATAACGTTGACATAGCTCTATCAGGACTCGCGGGTAGGTCTCGTATCTAGGAGAACCCAGATGTCTCGTGCGGTGATCGAGCCGGCAGCGGTAGAGGTCACAGCGACGACCTCGCCGGCCGACGGACTCGAGCAGTGGGAACACCATGCGCAGGAGACTCGTGGGACGTTGCAGGTTCTCGCTGACCCCGATCGTCTCGCCTCCGGTCACCTCGTCACCGCCACGCTCGTCGACCTCCATGTCTCGGTGATCTCGGCAGACCCACACACCGTCGTCCGGCAGCCGCGCGCGACCGGCGGCGAACCGGGCCACGTCTACGTCACGACGCCCCTGCGTGGCGTCGCCACGGTGAGCCAGGACGACCGTCAGGTCGCGGTGCCGCCCGGCGAGATCGTCACCTTCGACAGCAGCCGGCCGTACACGCTCACGATGCCGGAGCCCTTCCGGATGGTCGCGGTTCGCGCTCAACACCAGTCGCTCGGCCTGACACCGGACTCCACTCGCCGTCTCGAGACCAACTCCTCGCCGAGCCTGACCGGAATCGGTGCGCTCGCCAGCCGAACGTTGGCCGCGCTCGGACATCACGTCCCGGAGTTCGACGAGGCATCTCTCGAGCCGTTGCGATCCACCGTCGTCGACCTCGTCACCAAGCTGTTCGCCGAACACCTGCATCCCGCCGGCGACTCGCGACTCGACCGGCGGACGCTCATGGCCAGCATCTGCCGAACCGCGCGGGAGTGTCTCGCCGACAGCGAGCTCAACCCGGCCATGCTCGCCCGGCGGCACAGCATCTCGTTGCGCTCCCTGCAGATGCACTTCGCCGAGCACGGCACCAGCCCGGCCAAATGGATCCGCGACGAACGCCTGCAACGGATACGCACCGACCTGACCGACCCGCGCCTCGCCCACCTCACCGTCGCGATGATCGGAGAGCGGTGGGGCCTGGTCGACGCGTCCCAGGTCAGCCGGCTGTTCCGGGCGAAGTACGGCGTGTCGCCGAGCCAGTACCGCAAGAACCCGGCCACCGCCAGGACCTGAGAGACGACCGCGGCGCATGCGGAACCCCCGCTGCGCACCCCTCCCGGTCCGCCCGGCGATCTCGACCGGACCAGCCGCGCCACCGCGAGAGACGCACCTGTTCGGCTGTTCGGCGTAAGCCGTCTTCGGCCGAAGTCACCTGTCAATTCCTGTTGCGCAAATGCGCAATACTCATGCGCTTTTTGGCCAGGACCGGCACGTGCGAATGGATACTATCGGGCCCATCCGAGTTGGAGCAGTGGGGCCGGAATACCGAAATCGCCAGTCGGGGAGATAACGGTGACCGTCGATCTGCATGGAGCAATGCGCTCCTTCGCCGTCGGGGTATGCGTGATGACCACCTGCCCCGACGAGGCGACGAGCCGTCGACACGACGGCCCCATGGTCGCCGGGACCCGGCAACACGCTCCGCCAGCTCGCCGTCGTGGTGCTGCTCGCAGCAGGCCGAACCGACGCGGGACCAGCAACTCCAACGGTCACAGCGTGGCGACCGGCCAACCGTCGTTGTTCACCAATCGATGCCACAAGGAGTACCTGTGAACCCTTCGAACGACAGCACCACGGTCACCGCGTCCGGACCGACCGCGCGACCGCTCGACATGGACGGGCTGTCCTGGATCCTGTTCGGACACGCGGCGTTCCAGTACCTCAACGCGGCCGCCGAGCTGAACCTGTTCGAGCTGCTGGAAAAGGGCCCACTGACGAAGGAGGAGATCGGCGCCGAGCTCGACCTCGCCGAACGCGCCAACGACATCCTCCTGCTCGGCTGCACCTCGCTCGGGCTGCTGGAGACCGACGACGGCGTGTACCGGCTGGCGCCGGTGCTGGCGACGCTGCTGTCGACCCCCGACTGGAAGCGGTTCAAGGACACTGTCGCATTCGAACAGTACGTGGTCTACGAGGGCCAGCTGGACTTCACGGAGTCGTTACGCACCAACACGAACGCCGGACTGCGCCGGGTCCGTGGCTCGGGCCGGGACCTCTACCACCGGCTGGCCGAGAACCCGCACATGGAGCAGGTGTTCTACCGGTACATGCGATCGTGGTCGGAGCTGGCCAACCGGCATCTGGTGGCCAGCCTCGACCTGAGCCAGACCAAGCGGCTGCTCGACTGCGGAGGCGGCGACGCCGTCAACTCGATCGCGCTCGCCGAGGCGAACTCGCATCTCGAGGTCACGGTCTTCGAGATTCCCGCGACCCAGGTGATCGCCGAGAAGAAGATCAGCGAAGCCGGTCTGTCCGAGCGGGTCTCCGTCATCGGCGGCGACATGTTCGCCGACCCGTTACCGACCGGGTTCGACTGCGTGTTGTTCGCGCACCAGTTCGTGATCTGGACGCCGGAGGAGAACACCGCATTGCTGCGCAAGGCATACGAGGTGTTGCCGGAGGGCGGTCGAGTGGCGGTGTTCAACTCGATGTCCAACGACGAGGGTGACGGCCCGGTGGTCGCCGCTCTGGACAGCGTGTACTTCGCGGCCCTTCCGGCGGAGGGCGGGATGATCTACCCGTGGGCGGTGCACGAGCGCTGCATGCGCGACGCCGGGTTCCGTTCGGTGGAACGCGTCGACTGCGCCGGCTGGACCCCGCACGGGTTGGTCATCGGAACCAAGTAACCCGGCCACGAGTGCGTGCTTCGCCCAGCCCCCGCGGAGCACCAACCCGGTCCGGTCTGCCATCGACCGAGGAGACGTCATGCCGGCCATCACCGCTGACACGCTGACCCTGCCCCGCCTGCCCACGCTGTCCGACCCGGACACGTCGTGGCGTGGCGTCGGCCGGATCGTCGTCGCGCAGCGGTCCCTCGAGGGCGAGGGATTCGAGGTGCGGCGCCCGTTCCCGAGCGTCGACCTGCCGCTCGCCGACCCGTTCCTGCACCTGGACCACGTGGGCGCGGTCGAGTACAGCCCCGGCGAGGCGAAGGGCACGCCGTGGCACCCGCACCGCGGGTTCGAGACCGTGACGTACATGATCGACGGCGCGTTCGAGCACACCGACTCCATCGGCGGTGGCGGACTGATCACCGACGGCGCCACGCAGTGGATGACCGCGGGGGCCGGCATCCTGCACATCGAGGTGCCGCCGCAGGACATGATCGCTCGCGGGGGTCTGTTCCACGGCGTGCAGGTGTGGGTGAACCTGCCGCGCAGCAAGAAGATGACGACCCCGCGCTACCAGGACATCGCCGCTCGAGACGCGATGCTGCTGTCGAGCGACGACGGCGGCGCGCTGGTCCGGGTGATCGCCGGCTCGCTCGCCGGGCACGACGGTCCTGGCGTGACGCACACCCCGATCACCTACCTGCACGCGACGGTGAGTCCCGGCGCGCGGCTGGCCATGCCGTGGCCGGCGGACTACAACGCGCTGGTGTACGTGCTGTCCGGCCGCGGCACGGTCGGCCCGGAACGGCGGCCGATCGAGGAGGGGCAGCTGGCCGTCTTCAACCACGGCGACGCCGTGACGATGCAGGCGGCGAACACGCAGCCGGCGAACAGCCCGACTGGCTGGGAGATCCTGGTGCTCGGCGGCCTGCCGATCAACGAGCCGGTGGCCCGGGACGGCCCGTTCGTGATGAACACCCGCGCGGAGCTCACCACCGCGTTCGAGGACCACCAGGCCGGTCGGCTGGGCCAGATTCCCGCCGAGCACCTGGTCCACGACACATCCGCCGAAGAGAACCTCTAAGCGCACCAAGGGTGTTGTCCTGTTTCCTTGTGCGGACGTCGAAGCGGGCCTTGACGGATGGTCCGGTAACCCCAAGAGTGTTGGCACTGTTCAGAATTCACCCATCTGCCTGTCGGGGCGCAAGGAGGCGGCTGTGAGCCAATGGGACGGAACGAACTTCGAGGCCAAAGAGAACATGCTCCGCGTCATACGTAAGGAGGCGGCGCAGCTGTTCGCGCTGGCCGAGCAACCGGGCGCGTGGGAGGCCCCGACCGCGTGCACCAACTGGCAGGTGCGCGACATCATCGGTCACGTGGTCGACACCACTGAGGGGTACTTCAAGGGGTTCGACGCGGCCCGCAGCGACCACACCTTCGACGATGTGGTCGGGCTCCAGGTCATGCAGGAGCAGGCCGGACAGGGCGGCATCGCGTTCCGTTCGTCCTCGCAGCAGGAGATGATGCAGCGGGCACGGGACGACTTCGAGAAGATGATGGGGATCGTCGAGGGCCTCGGGCCCGAGGAGTGGGCCGGGCTGACGGTCACTCACCACTACATGGGACCGCTGCCCGCGTTCTTCTACGCGGCCGGCCAGCTCATGGACTTCGCGGTCCACTCGTGGGACATCCGGCAGGGTGCCGGGGGCTCGCACGCGCTCGACGGCGAGGCCGCCGACCTGTTGGTCCCCTTCATGTTCGTCCTCTGGCAGAACACGGTGAAGAGCCCGCCCGAAGAGCCGTACACCATCGGCATCCGGATCACGAGTGGTGCCAACGCCGGTGACTTCCGGATGTCGGTCGGCCCCGAGGGTCTCGCCTACGAGCCGGGCTCGGTGGACGACCTGCCGGCGGTCCTGGAGTTCGACGCGGCCAGCTTCGTCCTCCGCGTGTTCGGCCGGGCCAACTGCGGCACGATCCGGGGCGACCGGGATCTGGCCGAGCGGCATCTCAACCTCTTCTTCCCGATCTAGTACGCCGTCGAGGACGATTGGTGCGTTTTGTCTGTGGCTCCAGGTGATCGCCGGCCATCGGCGGCCACCTGGGTCGCAGAGAAACGTGCCGGCGGCGGGCGAAGCGAGCGCCTTTCGGCCGTTGTTCGAGCCGTCCCGGTCGGATACTGTCGAGCGCTGCGGTAAAGAAGCAGGAATCTGCGGGAGGTAAAGGGATGTCGGGGCAGGTTGACCCTTCACACATCATGCAGGTCGGGATGGGGTTCTGGGCTTCGAAAACCCTCCTGTCCGCGGTCGAGCTCGAGCTGTTCACCAAGCTCGGCGATGGGATGACCGCTGCGGAACTGGCCAAGGCGCTCGGCCTGCACGAACGAGCGGTTCCCGACTTCCCCGATGCGCTCGTCGCCCTCCAGCTGCTCGACCGCGACGGTGACGGGCCCGATGCCGTCTACCGCAATACGGAAGCGGGCGCGGCCTTCCTCGACAAGGCGAGCCCCGCCTATGTCGGCGGAATGCTCGAAATGTCCAATGCACGGCTATATCCGTACTGGGGCGATCTCACCGAGGGTCTGCGGACCGGAATGCCGCAGAACGAGGTCAAGCACACCGGCACGACGATGTTCGACGAGCTCTACCAGGACGAAGCCGCGCTCGAGCAGTTCATGGGCGCGATGACCGGGCTTTCCGCGGGGCCGTTCAACGCGCTGGCGGAGAAGTTCGACTTCGCCAGGTACGGCAGCCTTTGCGACGTCGGCGGCGCGACCGGCCAGCTCTCGAGCATCGTGGCCAACAGGCACCCCCACATGAAATGCGCCAGCTTCGACCTGCCGCCCGTCGAGCCGATCGCCAAGCGAACGATCAAGGCAGCCGGAGTGAGCGATCGGGTGGCGACGGTGGGGGGAGACTTCTTCAACGATCCCCTGCCCAAGGCCGACGTCATAACGATGGGCATGATCCTCCACGACTGGAACCTCGAGCGGAAGAAGCAGCTGATCAAAGCTGCCTACGACGCGCTGCCCGAGGGCGGGGCCTACATCGTCATCGAGAACATCATCGACGACGCCCGCCGCGAAAACGCGTTCGGCCTCCTCATGTCGCTCAACATGCTGATCGAGTTCGGCGACGCGTTCGACTTCACGGGCGCCGACTTCGCGTCCTGGTGCAAGGAGGCGGGCTTCAAGGAGGTCGAGATCCTTCCGCTCGCCGGCCAGACAAGCGCCGGTATCGCGTACAAGTAGCGCGGGACAGGGCTCAGTCGGCCCGGCCGGGCTTCGGTTCGGACTCTTCGGTCTCCAACGCCTTCGGGCCGACGGGCAGCCGGACGGTGTGGCCGACGGCGAACAGGCGGAGCCGGCCACGGCTGACCACACCCCACAGTCCTTGCGGAGCGAACAACGTGACGGCGATGGCGACCGCGCCGAGCACGACGAGGTAGATCGCGCCGAACTGCGCGAGCCACTCGCGGAGCAGGAAGAACAGGACGGCCCCGAGCAGCGGGCCTTCGAGTGTGCCGACACCGCCGATGACGACCATGAAGATCATGAAGGCCGTCCACTGGACACTGTAGACACTGTCCGGCTGCACCCGGAGAGAGCTGAGCGCGAGGATCGCCCCGGCTGCGCCGCAGCCCGCGGCACTGACCGCGAACACGATCCGCTTCACGCGGGTGACGTCGACTCCGTTGCTCGCCGCGGCGGTCGGCTCGTCGCGGATCGCGGTCAGTGCTATCCCCAGGCGGGAGCGGATCAGCAGGTACGAGGCGAGCACCGCGATCGTCGCGAGGCCGAGCGCGAACCAGTACGTGTAGGCGATGCGCAGGTTGGGTTCGATGTCGCCGAGGCTGCGGAGTGAGAGACCGGAACCCGCACCCAGGTCGTCGACCTGCACCGTGAGCAGCCTGACGACCTCGGCGATCACCCAGGTGCCGATCGCGAAGTACCCGGCCACTAACCGGAACGCGAGGTAGGACACCGGGATGGCGATCGCGGCGGAGAGGATCGCGACGACGGGTACCGCGAGGAACGCGTCGACGCCCAGCTCGTCGGCGAGGTAGACCAGGCCGTACGCGCCGATTCCGATGTACGCCTGCTGTCCGACGGAGACCATGCCGCCATACCCGGCGAGCAGGTTCCACATGGTCGCCAGCACGACGAACACGAACAAGTCGATGACCCCGAAGACCTGGCTGGGCACCACGAGGTAGGGCAGCATCGCCAGCGCGACGACACCCAACGCAAGCACGCCGCCGCTCACCCTGGTCGACATGGTGGACCGTCGGACGGTCACGGGCTCGGTCATGCCGGCACTCCCTTCGCGACCAGCCCCTGCGGACGTAGCGCCAGCACCAGGAGGAAGACGAGGTGCCCGGCCAGCACCTGCTGCGCGGGGTCGATCCAGGCACCGACGTTCTGCGCCACGCCGAGCACTATTCCGCCGAGCAGGGTGCCCCACAGGCTCCCGAGCCCGCCGATGATCACCGCCTCGAACGCGAAGATGAGCAGCGTCGGGCCCGCCGCCGGACTGAAGTCGGTCCGCACGCCGTTGAGGATGCCGGCCAGCGCGACCGTGGCGAACGCGATCGCGGTGGCGAACGCGTACATGTTCCGGCTGTCGACGCCCATCAACCGGGCCGTCTCCTGGTCGTCGCTGGTGGCGCGCATCAACCGCCCGAGCTGGGTACGGCGAAGGAACAGTGACAACCCGACCAGCAGCGCCACCGCGATCGCGAACACCACCGCGGGGAAGTAGCCGATCGCGAGGTCATCGGTGAGCTGAACGCTGCCGGTCTCGAAGCTCCCGAGCTGCAGCCGGCGCTGGTCGGCGGAGAAGAGCTCCAGCAACAGGTTCTGCACCACGATCGACAACCCGAAGGTGACCAGCAACGCGGGCAGCGGGCTCTCCACCACCGTGCGCTGCAGCAGGCCACGCTGCAACAGGTACCCGAACGCGGCCATCCCCGGAACGACGATGAGCAGCGTGACCAACGGCGCGAGCGACATGTGGTCGACGAGGACCAGGGCGAAGAAGGCGCCGAGCACCGCGAAGTCGCCGTGCGCGAGGTTGACGACGCGCATCACCCCGAACATGAGCGAGAGCCCGGTGGCGAACAGCGCGTACATCCCGCCGAGCAGGACACCCTGCACGATCGCGTTCACCAGCGTCACGACACGGCATCCCTGATCGATCCGAAGTAGGCATTCGCGACCTGATCCGCGGTGACCTGCGAGACGGGGGCATCGAGGACCGTGCGTCCCTCGAGCAGGCAGTGCACCCGGTCCGCGACGGCCATCCCCTGGCGCACGTCCTGCTCCACGACCAAGACGGTGGCGCCGGACGCGGTGATGGCCGGCAGCGCCGCGTAGAGCTGTCTGACGACGATCGGAGCCAGTCCGAGGGAGACCTCGTCGAGCAGCAGCAGCCGCGGGTTGCTCATCAGCGCCCTACCGATGGCCACCGCCTGCTGCTCACCTCCGGAGAGCACGCTCGCCCGTCGCGTCCGCAGTGGACGGAGCAAAGGGAGGAGCTCGTACACGGACTGCCGGTTCCAGGGACCCGGCCGTGCTCGGTGACCCCCCACGAGCAGGTTCTCCTCGACCGTGAGGGTCGGGAAGAGCCGGCGTCCCTCGGGCGCGAGCGCGATGCCCATGCCGACCCGCCGGTGCGCGGGGGTGCCGCGCAGTGACCTGCCGTCGTAGCGAAGGTCGCCGGCGGTGCTGGGCAGCATGCCGGTGACGGCCTTGAGCAACGTCGACTTGCCCGCGCCGTTGGCGCCGAGCACCGCCACGGTCTCCCCCTCGGCCAACGCGAGGCTGACGCCGAAGATCGCCTGGAAGTCGCCGTAGTGCACGTCGACACCGACGAGGTCCAGCAGTGGCGCCCGGTCGGTCACTGGACCGCCTCCAGGTCCGGGTCGGTGCCGAGGTACACCTCGCGGACCTGATCGGCGGTCATCACCTCGTGCGGGTCGCCGATCGCGAGCACGCGCCCCACCGACAGGCACATCAGCCGGTCCACACACGACAGCAGTGCGTGGACGACGTGCTCGATCCAGATCACGGCGACGCCCTCGTCCCGCAGCTCCCGCACGATGTCGACGAGCTGGGGAACCTCGTGCTCGGCCAGCCCGCCCGCGATCTCGTCGAGCAGCAGCAGAGCGGGCCGGCCGGCGAGTGCCCTGGCCAGTTCGAGCCGCTTGCGGTCGAGCAGTCGCAGCCCGCCGGCAGGTTCGTTGGCGTGTGCCAGCAGTCCGGTCCGCCGCAGTGCGGACAGCGCGAGGTCGGCCGCCTCCCCGCGGCGCCGGCCGGCGAACGTGGCGCCGACCAACGCGTTCTCGAACACGGTCATCTTCGCGAACGGTCGCGGGATCTGGTACGTACGGCCAACTCCGGCGCGGGCGCGGGCCGCCGCACCCTGCCTGGTCACGTCGTGCCCACCCAGGCGGACGCTGCCCCGGTCAGGGGCGAGGACACCACTGATCAGGTTGAGCAGGGTGGACTTCCCGGCGCCGTTGGGTCCCACGACACCGAGTACCTCGCCCCCGGCCACGGAGAAGGACACGTCTTCGGCCACGACGACACGGCCGAAACGTTTGCCCAGACCGGCCACGTCCAGCAATGGCGTCCTCACCGCAGTGGTTCGACCTTGCCGCCGACCGGGATCTCGGGGAACTCCTTGTTGCTGACGACCACCAACGAGAACGACTTGTCGGCATTCCGCCGCCACTGGCCGCCGACCAGCGGGGTCTTGGCGACGTTGGGCACCGGACCGCTCGTCCAGTCCAGCGGTCCGACCACGGTGTCGGTCTTCAGGCGGGACAGGACCTTCCTGATGCCTTCCTTCGTCCCGTCGGACCGGGACAGGGTCGTCGCCGCGACCTCGAAGAGCGCGTGGACGAAGCCGACGAACTGGGTCAGCTGCTTGCCGGTCTGGGCCGTGTAGGCGTCGGCGAGCTGCTGCGCGGTCTGGCCGGTGAGCGAGCTGCTGTAGGGGTGCGACGGCGTCCACCACACCTCGGTGCCGAGGTTGACCCCGAGGTCACCGAGCGCGTTGAGATTGGACGGGGTCAGCAGGGACTTGGCGACGGTCACGAACTTCGGGTGGAAGCCCTGCTGGGCGGCCTGCTTCCAGAACGTCGCGAAGTCCGGCGGGATCGGTACCCCGACGAGGATGTCCACCTTGTCCTGCTTGAACTTGGAGATCTGGGCGGTGAAGTCCTGGGTGCCGTTCGCGTAGAGACCGTAGTTGTCGATCTTGTACCCGCTCTTGCCGGTGACGTCCGGGAAGCCGGTCTCGGGGGCACTGAAGGCGTTGCCGTCAGGGTCGTTCGGCCAGAGCGCGCCGACCTTCTTGTTGGTGTCGACCTGGTCCCACATGTCCTGGTAGACGGTCTCGAGGTCCTCCAGTCCCCAGAAGAAGTGGTACGTCCACTTGAAGGGCTTGTCCGGAGTGCCCTCCCGCCCGAAGAAGACCGGCTGCCAGGGGGCGAGCGTCGAGATGACCGGGACGCCGTTGGCCTCACCCTGGTCCGCAACCGGATTGGCGATGTCCGGGGTGTGTCCGGTGACGATCAGGTCGACCTTGTCCTTGAGGATCAGGTCGGCGGCGACGTCCGCGGCCCGCTTGGAGTCGGACTGGCTGTCCCGCACGATGATCTCGACGTCGCGATGCTTGCCCGCGACGGTGATTCCTCCGATGGAGTCGAAGTGCTCCTTGACCTGACCGACCACGAAGTCGTCGGATTCCCCGAACGAGGCGAGCGCACCGGTCTGGGCGGTCACGTACCCGATCTTGATCGGGCCACCAGCGGCACCACCCTCCTCGCTCTTGACCTCGGCGCAGGCGGAGAGCACGACCAGAGCGAGTACGGCCAGGAACACCAGAGGTCGAAACCGTATGCGTGACAAAGCATTCTCCAGGTAGGTGGGTCAGGGACGACACCGACGATCAGCCGGCGCGGGCAGACATCCGGTGGTGCATCGCGTGCTCGACCAGCGTGATGAGCGCTTCCTTCGTCGACTCGCGGTCGCGGGCGTCGCACGTGACCATCGGGATCGACTGGTCGATCGTGAGTGCGTCGCGCACGTCTTCGATCCGGTGGTGCAGCACCCGGTCGAAGCAGTTGACCGCCACCACGTACGGCAGCTGGCGATCCTCGAAGAAGTCGATCGACGCGAAGGCGTCCGCCAGGCGGCGGGTGTCGAGGAGCACCACGGCGCCGATGGCGCCACGCACGAGGTCGTCCCACATGAACCAGAAGCGGTGCTGACCCGGCGTACCGAAGAGGTACAGGATCAGGTCGCTGTCCAGCGAGACACGCCCGAAGTCCATCGCCACGGTGGTGGTGGCCTTGTTCGGCGTGCTCGACAGGTCGTCGACGTCGACGCTCGCCTCGGTCATGACCGCCTCCGTGGTGAGCGGAACGATCTCGGACACCGAGCCGACAAGGGTCGTCTTGCCGACGCCGAAGCCACCGGCCACGACGATCTTGGCGGAAGTCGTCGGCTGCGGTGTGGAACCGCGCGAACTGAGGGGACTAGAGCCTGTGGAGACCACTGAGCACCCTTTCCATGAATTCGATCGAAGGCCGGTCGCCGCCGACCATGCCTTGATGGATCTGGACGAGCCCCATACCGGCCATGTCACCGATCAACACCTTGGCCGAGCCGAGCGGCAACCTCAGGTGGACGGCGACTTCCGCGACGGACCTGGTTTCCAGGCACAGGTCGCAGATCGAACGGTGCTCCTGTCGCACCGATGCGGCCGGGTCCTTCCCCCGCTCGCTGGTGGTGATCAGCGTTTCGATCGCCAGTTCGTAGTCCGGCCGGGTACGGCCACCGGTCTTGAAGTACGCGCGTACCAGCGTGCTTTCCTCCGGCGCGGGTTGCGACACGTGGCTACCCGTGTGGCCGAGGGTGTGGTCGCTGAACAGGTCGGCACTGCTGTTCCAGCTGCCGCCGGTGTTGTACGGGGCCGCCCCGCTGTTCTCGGCGCTGACCGCCGGGATTTCCTTGCTGTCCCACCCACCTTGGGCGGGGATGCCGGTGTCGCCGTACAGCGACGCGGCGGGACCGCCGAACAGCCGGGCCCGGAACTCGTCGCGTTCGAACCGGTTGGACGCGTCGCCGACGTCATGCCCGGGTAAGTCCCCCCAATCTTTCTCCGGCATCTCTTCACTCGCCTCCGATCTGACTCGCCGCCGCGCCGTGCGCGTGACCTACCTGCGCTGAGTGCCCTGCAGCTGAGCCCGCAACTCCGGCGTCATCTGCTGGCCGACGCGCTCCATCAGCAGAGTCATCTCGTAGGCGCCTCGCCAAACGACTGCCAGTCGCGATCGTCACGCGAGCGGTCGCGTTCAACCAGGACATCAAGGCCATCGAGCCTCACGGCGACGTCTGTTCGAAGTACCTCCTGTACGCGCTACTCGCCTTCGAGCGTCCGATACTGGCGCTTACGGACGAGGCGGCGCACGGAACGAAACGCCTCGACACAGACCTGCTCCGCGCGTTTCGCATCCCTTGTCCGTCCTGGGTGAACTTCAGCAACGGATCGCGAGCTTCCTCGACGCCGAGACCGCGCTCGGATCGACGCCGTTGTCGCAGTACGGCGTCGGCAAACTGGCCTCCTGATCGAGAGGCAGCGAGCAGCTTGTCGCGCAATGATGACCGGCGCTGAGACGACGTACCCAGTGGGACCACTCCGAAGATGGTGGACGGTCATCGATTGCACACAACCGGACCGCTGTCGTCGATGATCAAGCTGCGCGGCACCGAGGTCATGCAGCAGGTCCAGGAGTTCGCCGTCGAGGCCGCCGGCTACTACGCCCAGCCGTTCCCCGAGCAGCGCGCCTGGAACGCCAATGTCGAGCCGATCGGCCCCGAGGGCGTCGACGTGCTGGCGCCGCGCTACTTCAACGGCCGCAAGATGACGATCTACGGCGGCTCGTCGGAGGTGCAGCGCGGGATCATGTCGAAGGTGATGCTGGGACTTTAGGCCGTCGTCCCGAGCGCAGCGAAGCGAAGTCGAGGGGCCTTCTCTCAACGCTGCCGTCGAGCTGAAGCAAGGTCTCTCCGCTACGCGCCTGCGGCGCTCCGGTCGAGACGACGGTAGGAAGATGACGATGCGTCTTGCCTTCAACGCCGAAGAGCTCGCCTTCCAGAAGGAAGTGCGCGACTGGATCACGGCCAACATGCCGCCGGAGGTGGCGGAGGAGAGCCGGCGCAGCCGCACCAGCCACGTCTCGAAGGAGCGGCTGCTGCAGTGGCAGAAGAAGCTCGCGGGCCGCGGCTGGCTCTGCCCGAACTGGCCCAAGGAATATGGCGGGCCGGGCTGGAACTCGACGCAGAAGTTCATCTTCGAGATGGAGATGGCGCGGGCCGATTCGCCCTATCTCTCGTCGTTCAGCATCAAGATGGTGGCGCCCGTCCTGATGAAGTACGGCAGCGAGGCGCAGAAGAAGCGCTTCCTGCCCAAGATCGCCGCGGCCGAGGAGCTGTGGTGCCAGGGCTATTCCGAGCCGGGCTCGGGCTCCGACCTCGCGAGCCTGCGCACCAAGGCGCGAGCGTGCAGGGCGACCACTACATCGTCAACGGCCAGAAGATCTGGACCACCAACGCCCATTGGGCCGACTGGATCTTCTGCCTGGTGCGGACCTCGAACGAGGGCAAGCGGCAGGAGGGCATCTCCTTCCTGCTGATCGACATGAAGTCGCCCGGCATCAAGATCGATCCGATCTACCTGGTCGACGGCACGCGCACGCCGATGCGGCACGAGGTCAACCAGGTCTTCTTCACCGACGTGAAGGTGCCGGTCGAGAACCGGGTCGGCGAGGAGAACAAGGGCTGGACCTACGCCAAGTACCTGCTCGAGTTCGAGCGCGGCGGCCAGGCGCATCGGGCCGCGCCTGCGCAAGGCGTTCCGCCATCTGCAGGACGCTGGCGCAAGACCCAGATCGACGAGGGCGAGCCGCTGTCGGCCGATCCGCAGTGGCGCGAGAAGATGGCGGCGCTGGAGATGGAGATCGACGCCGTCGAGATGAACGAGCTGATGTTCTATTCCAGCCTCAAGACCGGCGACGCGCCGGGCAACATGGCCTCGATCGTCAAGATGCGCGGCACCGAGGTCGGCCAGAAGGTCACCGAGCTCGCCGTCGAGGCGGTCGGCTGGTACGGCACGCCCTTCACCGAGCTGCGCAACTACGACAGCAACGTCGTCCCGGTCGGCGGCGAGTATGTCGACGACGTCGCGCCGCGCTACTTCAACAACCGCAAGACGACGATCTACGGCGGCTCGTCCGAGGTGCAGCGCAACGTGCTGGCCAAGGCGATGCTGGGGCTCTAGCCTGTCGCGAGCGTGTCATTTCGGAGCAGCTAGTTGCAGCTAGATCCTCGCTGCGCTCGGGATGACAGCGCGACGCGGCTCGATGAATGGACTATCGCCGCCTCGGCCGCGCTGGCCTCAAAGTCTCGGAGATCTGCCTCGGCACCATGACCTTCGGCAACGGCGCCGACCAGGCGGAGGCGACGCGCATGGTGAGCGCCGCGTTCGATGCCGGCGTGAACTTCTTCGACACCGCCAACTCCTACGTCGGCGGCATGTCGGAGACGATGCTGGGCGAGGCGCTGAAGGGCCGGCGGCACGGACGCCGTCATCGCCTCCAAGGTGTTCAACCCGATGGGCGGTCGGCCCAACGATTCGGGCATGTCGCGGCTGCACATCAAGCAGCAGATCGAGGCCAGCCTGCAGCGGCTGCAGACCGACTACATCGACGTCTACTACATCCATCACGTCGACATCCAGACGCCGCTCGAGGAGATGCTGCGCGCCTTCGACGACCTCGTGCGCCAGGGCAAGATCCTCTACACCGGCCTGCTCGAACTACGAGGCCTGGCGCCTGATGGAGGCGCTGTGGCTCAGCCAGACTCGCAACGGCTGGGCGCGCTTCGCCGGCCTACCAGCCGCAATACAGCCTGGTGGTGCGCGACATCGACGAGGAGATCGTGCCGGCCTGCGAAGCCAAGGGGCTGGGCGTCGTCGCCTGGTCGCCGCTCGCCGGCGGGCTATCTCGCCGGCAAGTACAAGCCGGGCAGCCTCAAGGCCGCAGGGCACGCGCTCGGCCGAGGGCTGGGGCTTCCAGAGCCGCTTCTTTGCGCCGAACCATGCCGAGATCCTGCAGGCGCTGCTCGACACGGCGCGCGACATCAACCGCTCGCCGGCGCAGACCGCGCTGCGCTGGGTGATGGACCAGCCCTTCATGACCAGCGCCATCGTCGGCGCCCGCAATGCCGCAGCAGCTCGGCGAGACGCTGGCGGCCGGCGGCTGGCGCCTGCCGGCAGAGGCGCTGGCGAAGCTCGAACAAGGTGTCCGCCCAGCCGCACCGCTATCCGCGCGCCTTCGAGGAGCCGATGGCCGACCGCCGCAATTCGGCGGTCAAAATGCCGTCGCTGAAGTAGGCGCGTCGCGGCGCCACCGGCGCAACGCCGCTGACGGCCGGGCGTTCCGGTCACATGTCCTCCGCGCCGAATGTCGGCTCGCTGAAAGAGCGCTTCAGCGCGCTGCGCACGCTGCGGCCCTTCATCGCCATGGTCTGGCGGGCCAGCCCGTCGCTGATGGCCGCGTCGCTGGCGCTGCGGCTGGTGCGCGCGCTGGTGCCGGTGGTCGGCGCTCTATGTCGGCAAGCTGATCATCGACGACGTCGTGCGCTGGTGCAGATGCCGGGCCGCCCGACGACGCTCGACGGCTGGCTGGAAAGCGGCGAGCTGCAGTGGCTGGGCATCCTGCTGTCGGCCGAGTTCGCGCTCGCCGTGCTGTCGGACGTGCTGATCCGCGTCGTCTCCCTGGTCGACGGGCTTCTGTCCGAGAAGGTGACCAACGCCTCGAGCGTCAGCCTGATGGAGCACGCCGCGACGCTCGACCTCGAAGATTTCGAGGATGCCGAGTTCCAGGACCAGCTCGAGCGGGCACGTCGCCAGACCAGCGGGCGTCTCACCCTGATGGCGCAGCTTGCTCGCCCAGGCGCAGGCGCTGGTGACGGTGGCGAGCTTCGCCGCCGGCCTGCTGGTCTACGCACCGTGGCTGATCGTGCTGCTGCTGGTGGCACTGTTGCCGGTGTTCCTGGGCGAGCAGCATTTCAGTGCCCAGACCTACACGCTCGACTTCGGCCGCACGCCGGAGCGGCGCGAGCTCGACTATGTGCGCCAGACGGCGGCGAGCGTCGAGACCGCCAAGGAAGTGAAGATATTCGGCCTCAATCGCTGGCTGATCGAGCACTACCGGCGGCTGGCCGACGGCTTCTATGCCACCAACCGCCGGCTGGCGCTGAGGCGGGCGGGCTGGGGCAGCCTGTTCGCCGCCATCGGCACGGTCGGCTACTACCTGGCCTATGCCTACATCGTCTGGCGCACGCTTGAGCGGCGCCTTCTCGATCGGCGATCTCACCTTCCTGGCCGGTTCATTCGCCCGCCTGCGCGGCCTGCTGGAACAGCTTCTGACGACCTTCTCCACGACGGCGGCGCAGGCGCTCTATCTCAACGATCTGTTCTCCTTCTTCGACATGCGGCCCGAGATCCTGTCGCCCGCCAATGCACGGCCGTTCCCCAAGCCGATCCGCGAGGGCTTCGTCTTCGAGGATGTCGGCTTCATCTATCCCGGCGCCGACCGCTGGGCGGTGCGCCATCTCGACTTCACCCTCAAGGCCGGGGAGGTGGTGGCGCTGGTGGGCGAGAACGGCGCCGGCAAGACCACGCTGGTGAAGCTGCTGACGCGGCTCTACGACCCCGACGAGGGCCGCATCCTGCTCGACGGCCACGACCTGCGCGAATACGACCTCGAGGCGCTGCGCGGCAGCATGGGCGTCATCTTCCAGGATTTCGTGCGCTACAACTTCACCGCCCGCGACAACATCGCCGTCGGGCGCATCGATGCCGCGCGACGACCAGGCGCGCATCGAGCGGGCGGCGCGCAGCGAGCCAGGCCGACGAGGTCATCGCCGGCCTCGCCGCCGGCTATGACCAGCGCATCGGCAAGCGCTTCAAGAACGGCGTCGAGCTGTCGGGCGGCGAATGGCAGAAGATCGCCATCGCCCGCGCCTACATGCGCGAGGCCGAGGTGCTGATCCTCGACGAGCCGACGGCGGCACTCGACGCGCGCGCCGAGTTCGAGGTCTTCCAGCGCTTCAAGGAGCTGAGCCAGCGGCAAGACGGCCGTGCTGATCTCGCACCGCTTCTCCAGCGTGCGCATGGCCGACCGCATCTTCGTGCTGGCCGACGGCGGCATCGAGGATATCGGCACGCACGAGGAGCTCGTGGCCAAGCCCGGCCTCTATGCCGAGCTGTTCGAGCTGCAGGCGGCGGGTTACCGGTAGAGCCGGAGTCGCGCCGCGGCCAGCACATGACTAACCCGCCAGCACCGGCTCGCCGACGATCTGCGTGCGGTGCATCAGGCGGCGCAGGCTCTCGTCGAAGGCGTCGCGGCGGTGCATGACGCTGCGGTTGTCCCACAGCACCAGGTCGCCGGCGCGCCACTTCTGGTACCAGGCGAAGCGCTCCTGCGTGGCATGCGCCCACACCGCGTCGAGCAGCGCCTCGCTTTCCTCGACCGACAGGCCATGGATGTAGGCGCCGGGGCGGCGACCGAGGAACAGCGCCTTGCGCTGGGTCACGGGATGCAGCCGGACGAGGGGATGCACCGCGCCCGGCGTGCGACGCACGTCGAGCGTTCGCTGGAAGCCCTTGCGCAATTCGCCGGCCGAGTTGCGGCTGGAATCGTGGATGCAGGTGCGGCCCTCGATGGCGCGCTTCAGCTCGGGCGCCAGCGTCTCATAGGCCGTGTACATGTTGAGGAAGCCGGTATTGCCGCCATCGGGCGGCACTTCCAGCGCGTAGAGCAGCGAGGCGCGCGGCGGCAGCGGATTGTAGGACATGTCGGTGTGCCAGACGAGCTCGTAGCTGCCCAACCCACCGACGGGCTTGCCGTCCTTGACGACGCTCGAGATCACTGTCACCCATTGCCGGATGTCGTCGGCCAGACCTGAGTCGGTTCGATCGAAGTTGGCTGCTGCGATCGGAACGCGATCGAGTTCGCCGAAGCGCGCGCTGAACTGCATCAGCATATGATCGTCGAGGCGCTGGCCGGCAAAGCGCAGCACCAGATGCTCGCTCCAGGCCGCGGCGATGTGCTCGAACGCCGCCTCGCTCACCGGCTTCGACAGGTCGACACCATGCACGTCGGCGCCCAGCGCGCCGCCGGTCGGCTGGATCCAGACTTCGTTCATGGCCTTCTCCACACCCGGAGAGAGTTTGCCACGAAACAATCACCCCATGCATCCAATCGCCGCGCCAAGCGTTGATGCATGGAGATCATGCCTGCCTGCCACGCTACTCGTGCCTTCTGGCCCTATAAGGCCTCCGAATCGGCATGGTCGGCGTGGCTGGTTGTGCTGGCCGTGCTGTTCGCCCTGGCGTCCGGCGGTCCGGCCGAGGCACGGACGGCAAAAATCGCTCTCGTCGTCAGCGGGGACGAGCAGATGCAGGCCGACCTCAAGGAATTGGTCGAGCGCTTCGAAAAGGACCAGCCGCTGAGCGGCGACAGTCTCGGCCTGCTGCAAGGCGCGCAGGCGGCGCTGGCCAGGATCAATACCGCGCTGCGCTCGCGCGGCTACTATGACGCCACGATCACCGCCACGGTCGACGGCCGGCCGATCGCCGAGCCGGGCGCTCTCGACGCCATCGACGCACGGCCGGAGGCAGAGCCGGTGTCCTTTGCCTTCAACGTGGCGAGCGGCCCGCGCTATCGCATCGGCCGACGTGGCGATCCGTCCGCCGACCGCGCAAGCCTCGTTGCCGGCCATCGATCGCGCCAAGCTCGGCCTGGCGCCGGGCGATCCTGCCGACGCCTCGGCCATCCTGGAGGCGCAGGACAAGCTCATCACCGAGCTGCGCAAGGAAGGCTATGCGCTGGCCAGCATCAAGCGCGATGTCGTGGTCAACCATGCCACGCGCGAAGCGCACGGTGACCTTCGTCGCCGAGACCGGGCCCGCTCGCCCGCATGGGCCCGGTGCGCTTCTCGGGCACCGACAAGGTCGACACCGTCTGGCTGCAGCGCCGCGTGCCGTTCAAGGAGGGCGAGCCTTACGATCCCACCAAGGTCGAGGCCCTGCGCGGCAAGCTCACCTCGCTCGGCGTGTTCAACGCGGTGCGCATCAAGCCCGCGGCCACGCTCGACGCCAACGGCGAGCTGCCGTTCGATGTCGAACTGACCGACCGGCCGTCGCGCTCGATCGGCTTCGGCGTCTCCTACGAGACCCAGCTCGGCTTCGCGGTCTCGGGCTTCTGGACCCATCGCAACCTGTTCGGCCAGGCCGAGAGCCTGCGGCTGACGGCCGAGCTCACCCACCTCGGGCAGGGCTATGCGATCCTCGACACCGGCTTTGCCTTCCGCGCCGCCTTCCGCAAGCCCGACTATTGGCTCGGCGGCCAGGATGCGCGGCTGGAGGCGGCCGGGCTGCGCGAGGTGCTCGACGCCTATACGCGCAACGCGGTGACGGCCTATGCCGGCTTCGACCGCACCTTCTCGCCGCGCTGGCAGGCGCGGCTCGGCATCGCCGGCGAGCTGTCGCGCATCACGCGCAACGGCATCACCATGGATTACCAGCTGGTCGGCCTGCCGCTGTCGATCCTCTACAATCACGCCAACAGCGATCTCAATCCGACCGAGGGCTATCGCATCGATCTCGACGTCACGCCCTGGGTCTACAGCCGCGACTTCTTCACCGTCATCCGGCTGACCGGCCGCCACTACTTCGATCTCGGCGAGGACGGCCGCAGCGTGCTCGCCACTCGCGCCTCGTTCGGCACCGAGCCCGCGCATCAGCATCGGCGGCATTCCGCCCGACAAGTACTTCTATGCCGGCGGCGGCGGCTCGGTGCGCGGCTTCGTCTACCAATCCGCCGGCCCGCGCGACGCCTTCAACAACCCGCTGGGCGGCGCCAGCGTCGTCGAGGCCAACGTCGAGTTCCGCCAGCGCTTCGGCAAGTCGTGGGGCGCGGTGGCGTTCGTCGATGCCGGCAGCGCCTATCCCGATTTCTTGCCCGACTTCGGGCTGTTCGCGCCGCGCGTCGGCGCCGGCCTCGGCGTGCGCTACTACACCGACTTCGGGCCGGTGCGCGTCGATGTCGGCATGCCGCTCAATCGGCGTGAGGGCGATCCGCCGTTCGGCGTCTATGTCAGCCTGGGGCAGGCCTTCTGATGCGCGCGCGCAGGATCCTGGCGATCGGCGCGGCCGGCCTGCTCGGGCTTCTCGCGATCCTGTTTGCGGCCTTGCAGACGCCGCCCGGCCAGCGCGCCGTGGCAGGGCTGGTCTCGCGGATGGCGTCAGGGCCTGACGGTGGCCTCGGTGTCTCGGGGCTGAGCGGCTTCTTTCCGACCGATCTCCATGTTGCACGGATCTCCTACAGCGACCGCGAGGGGCCGTGGCTGACGGTGGAGAACGCCCGGCTTCGCTGGTCCTTCACATCGCTGCTGGGCGGCCGATTGCGCGTCGAGACTGATCAGCGCCGATCGTGTCGCGGTCCTGCGGCCGCCGCTGCCCGGCAAGGACGAGTCAAAGGATGAGAGCGGCGGGGGCGTGCGGCTGCCGGTCGGGATCGACGTCAATGCGCTGGAGATCGGCGATCTTCACCTGGCGGCGGCATTGGCCCGTGTCGATTCGCACTGGAAGCTCAGCGGCCACGCCGTTCTGCCGGCCGATCTCGCGCAGGGCAGGCTGATCCTCACGGGCGATCGCATCGATGGGCCCAACGGCCGGCTATCCGCCGACATCGGCTTCGACGTCGAGAAACGCACGGTCGATGGCGAAGTGAGCCTGAGCGAAAAGCGCGGCGGCCTGATCGCAGCCCTGCTCGAACGGCCGGACATCGAAGACCTGTCGATGCGCCTGGTCGCCCGCGGCGATGCCCGGGCGGGCAATGCCGAGCTCGTCGTGGCGGCGGGCGAAGCGGCGCGGGCGAACGGCAAGGCGACCTGGGGGCCGGACGGCGCCGCGACAGTGGTATCCGTCCAGCTCGACACCGCGGGACCCGGCCTGCCGCAGGGTCGCGTCGGCGATGTGATGCGTGAGCCGATTGCGCTGACTGCACGCGCGGTCGTGGATGATCAGATCGTCACGCTGAACGAGCTCAAGCTCAATGCCGGCACGCTCGGCGTCGAGGCATCGGCGCGTTACGACCGTGCGGCCGACCGGCTCGAGGGCGTCATCGCGGTGCGGGCTGCCGAGCCGGGCACGCTTGCCCCGTTCGTTGGCGGCGCGACGTGGCGCGGCCTGCGCCTCGAGACGAAGGCCGATCTCAGCGCCCTGTCGACCCGGCCGCAGGGTACGATCACGATCACCGGCGGCGCCGACGACATCTCGCTCGCCGCCATGGACAAGCGGTTGCCGGCGCTTGGCGCCGTCACGCTGGCCAGCGATCTCGGCCTTGGCGCCGACGGCAAGATCACCGTCCGGTCGCTCGATATCGGATCGGCAATCGCCTCGGTGAAAGGCGGCGGTTCGTATCTGCCGGCAAACCAGATCGGTGACGCCAAGGCAACGGTGACGCTGCCGAACCTGGCGCCGCTCTCGGACCTCGCGGGCGTTGCGCTCGCGGGCAATTCGACCGTCGACCTCACCGTCAACAGCGATCGCGACGGCATCAAGCTTGGATGGCAGGGCACGGTGAGCAACGTGACCGCCGAGGGCCTGCCATCCGGGCTGATCACCGCCCAGGTCGCACTGTCGGGCGGCGCGACCTGGCGCTTCGACGAAGCGTGGACGCTGAGCGACGTCCGCGTGGCAAGCGAGGGCGCCACGTTCATCGTGGCCGGCCGCGGCAAAGCGGCGACCGGCGAGCTCGACCTCACGGTCGAGTTGCCGAAGCTTGATTTCCTCAAGGCCGAGCTCGGCGGCGCCGCCAAGCTCACGAGCAACATCCGCTTCGGCGCGGATCGAACCGACCTCAGGCTCGCGGCCGAGCTCAGCGATCTCGCGCGCGGGCAGATCGCCTCGCGCAAGCTCACGCTGTCGGCGACGGGGTCGCTCGACGCGGCGGGGGCGGCGAGCGGCGAGGTCAAGGCGAACGGCGATCTTGCCGGTCAGCCGCTGTCGCTCGACGGGCGCTTCTCCGTCGACGCCGCGGGCGGCGTGACGGTGCCGCGCTTCCAGGGGCGCTGGGCGAGCGTGGTGCTCGATGTCGACGACTTCGCCGTGACCAAGGGCCGGACCTCCGGCTATGCCCGTCTGAAAGCCGACCGCCTGGCTGACGCCTCGGATTTGGCAGGCACGGCACTTGGCGGTTCGCTGGACGCGGAGATCACCGCCGACGACCGGGCCGCCGACGGCCGGGTGACGGTGCGGGTGCAGGGCAGCGACCTTCGCGTCGACACGCTGGCGATCGGCACTCTCGACCTGCGCAGCACCATCGACGAGCCCATGGCGGCCGCCAAGGTCGACGCCACGCTGGCCGCCAGCCGAATCGCCGGCGCGGCCGACATCAACCGATTGAACGCCACGGCGAGCGGTGATCGGCAGACCCTCGCCATCTCGCTGCAGGCCTCGGGCGCGCAGACGGCCGCCAATGCCGCGGCAAAGGTCGAGCTGCTGGGCGACGACCTCGTCGTCGGGCTGACGCGCTTTGACGGCCGCTATGGCGCGATCCCCGTGGCGCTCGCCGGACCGACGCGCGTTCACATCGCGGGACCGCGCGTTACGATCGAGCCGACCAATCTGCGTGTCGGCGGCGGACGGCTGGCGGTCCGCGGCACGCTCGCGCCGTCGGGCAGCGACCTGCAGCTCGAGCTGGCGGCTCTGCCGCTGTCGCTGATCGACGCCTTCGCGCCCGGCACCAACCTCGACGGCACGCTGCAGGCCAAGCTGCGCGTCCAGGGCAGCATGGACGCGCCGTTGATCGACGGCACCTACAACGTCGCAGGCCTGCGCGTGCGCCGGCCCGAAGCGGCCCTGGTGCCGCCGCTCAACGTGCAGGGCTCGGGCTCGCTGATGGGACGGCAGGCCAGCATCGATGCGCGGGTGGCCGGCGGCCGCGACGAACCTGACGCTGAAGGGCAAGGCGACGCTGCCGCGCGGCGCGGCACCGCTGTCCGGCTCGGCCGCCATCGGCGGCACGATCGACCTCGCGCCGTTTGCGCCGCTTCTGGGCAACGACATCCGCAACGTCACCGGCAGGCTGCGGCCGGACCTGACGGTCGAGATCGCCGGTTCGCGCGTGACCGGCAACGGCAGCATCGATTTCTCCAACGGCGCCGTGGCCATGCCCGAGTCGGGATTGCGGCTGAGCGGCGGCGAGGGGCGGTTGGTCCTGCAAGGCGATACGCTTCAGGTGCAGCGGCTCAACTTCCAGACCGCACGCGGCGGCGGCGTCGGGGTGACCGGCACGATGCGGCTCGACGCGCAGCAGGGCCTGGTGCCCGATCTCACCGTCACCAGCCGCAACGCCTTGCTGGTCAGCCGGCCCGATCTCGTCGCCAGCGTCTCGAGCAACATCAAGGTGACGGGATCGACGGCAGGCGGGCATCGACATCGCCGGCCCGATCACCATCGACCGCGCCGAGATCGCGGTCGGGGCGCGAGCAGTCGGCGGCCTTTCCGACCCTGGAAGTGCGCGAGATCAACAAGGCCGGCGGTGCCGCGACGGCGCCGGCTGTCGTGCGGCCGCGCCGGCCAAGCCGCCACCGCGCGCGCCGCCGCCGCCGGGCGCGTCGCCGTTCGCCTCGCCTTGTCGATCCGGGCCCCGCAGGCGGTGTTCGTGCGCGGCCGCGGCCTCGACGCCGAGATGTGCGGGCCAGCTCGAAGTCGCGCGGCACGCCGGCCGCACCGACGGTGACCGGCGGCCTGACGATGCGGCGCGGCGACTTCACCCTGCTGGGGCGGCGGCTCACCTTCAGCCGCGGCGTCGTCACGCTCGACAATCTCGACCGCATCGACCCGCGGCTCGATTTCGTCGCCAGCACGAGCGTGCAGTCGACGACCATCAATGTCGAGATCAGCGGCACGTCGCGCGCGCCACTCATCGCCGTGACCTCGGTGCCGTCGCTGCCGCCGGACGAGGCGATGGCGCTGCTGCTGTTCGGCAAGCCTGCGTCGGGCCTCAGCGCCTTCGAGCTCGCCCAGGCAGCGCAAGGGCTGGCCGAGCTCACCGGCCAGGCGTCCGGCACCGGCATGCTCGGCCGGCTGCGCACCGGCCTCGGCCTCGACCGGCTGTCGGTCGGTTCGGGCAGCGGGGCGAACTCGCCGGTGTCGCTCGAGGCCGGCCGCTATGTGGCGCCCGGCGTCTATGTCGGCGCGCGGCAGGGCGCCACCGGCAACTCCAGCCGCGGCGTCGTGCAGGTCGACGTGCTGGAGAACGTCAAGATCGAAGGCGATGTCGGCGCCGATTCCAACGGCCGCGTCGGCGTGAAGATGGAGTGGGATTATTAGTCTTCATGTTCGGACCGATGATCCAGCGCCGCGGTCCGACCAGAATTCACTCGAAATAATGCGGCACGAAGCGGCTGTTGTTGTGGGTGATGCGGCGCTCGTCCTCGCGCATGCCGATGCCGGCGGGCTTGCCTTCGATCACCCACGAGCCGACCAGCGCGTGGTTGCCGTCGAACACCGGCAGCGGCTGGTAGGCCTGCCAGACGAAGCCTTCGCCGCCGTAGTCGCCGCCGGCGGTGTCGAACACGCCCGGTCCGACGACGGTGACGTTGTGGCCCTCGCGGCCGAAGATCGGCTTCTTCACGAAGCTGCCGCCGAGATCGGGGTGCTCGCTGTCGAAGGCCGGCAAGCAGGTTGGCGTGGCCGGGAAAGCCTTCCCACAGCAGCGGCAGCAGCATCTTGTTGCTGAGGATCATCTTCCAGGCCGGCTCGATGAAGGCCGTGGTGTCGGTCAGCACATGCTGGCCGAACGCCTCGCGCACCATCCATTCCCAGGGATAGAGCTTGCACAGCACCTGGATCGGCATCTCGTCGGGATCGGTGAAGCGCCGGCCGTTCCAGCCGATCTGCGCCACGGCGATCGGCTTGCCGGCGAGGCCGGCCTGCATGGCGGTGTCGCGCAGGTACTCCGACGTCGCGAGATCCTCGGGCTGGTCCTCGAAGCGGGCGAAATGCACCAGGCCCTCGGGCGGCAGGCGGCGCAGCACGCCGCGCCAGGCCTCGATCAGCTTCTCGTGGATCGAGTTGAACTGGTCGGCCTCGGGCTTCACGTCCTTCAGCCAGTACCATTGCACGACGGCGGCCTCGTAGAGCGCCGTCGGCGTGTCGGCGTTGTATTCCAGCAGCTTGGGCGGGCCGCTGCCGTCGTAGGCGAGATCGAAGCGGCCGCAGATCGTCGGATCGGAGCGCCGCCAGACGCGTTCGATGTAGTCGCCCCAGGCCGGCGGGATGCGCATGCGCTCCCACAGCTTGTTCGACGACGACGTGCTCGACCGCCTTGAGGCACATGCCGTGCAGCTCCTCGGTCGCGGCTTCGAGCTGGTCGATCTCGTCGGACGAGAAGGCGTAGCAGGCCTGCTCGGTCCAGTAGGCCTTGCCGTCCATGATGTAGTAGTCGAAGCCGAGCTGCTCGAGCTTGTTCTGCCAGCCCGGACGCGGCGCCACCGCCTCGCGGCGCATCGTCAGCTCGACCCGGACGAGCCGCCCGAGCTGCCCGTCGAGCCGAAGCCGCCGCGCTGGCTCTGGGTCGTGGCGCGGGCGCGGTCTGGCGCGGGGCTGTGCTGGCGTCGTCGTCGCCGTCTGGCCCGGCGTCGTTGCCGGGCGCGGTGACCGCGCCGCGGCCGCCGCGAAACAGCCAGGGCAGGAGCCAGAAGGAGCGCCGCCGCCGCCCATCATCGTCGGCGCGCAGGAATAGAGCAGGGCCGCGCCCGCCACGCCCATCAGGACGAGCTTGATGCCGCGCGACATGCGCGGCCCGCCTGAGGGATTCGGGCGGAGGGATTGGGCGAGGGCATCGACATGTCAGGTCGTGAGGCAGGCGGCGTTGATCAAGCCGAAGCAGGCGGCGAATCCGCCGGCGGTGATGCCGGCAGACATCTGGTTGGCTTCGATGCGCCGCCGCAGGCCCGGCAGCATCAGGCGCATGACGACGTGGACGATGACCTGGACGACCAGCGCCACCAGCGACCACAGCACGACGTCGGTCAGGCTGACCGAATGGGCGATGGTATTGGCGAGCGGCAGGCAGAAGCCCAGCAGCGCGCCGACCAGGGCGATCGCGGCCGACGTAGTTGCCGGCGCGGATCAGCGCGAACTCGCGCCACGGCGTGATCAGCACGTAGATCAGCAGGAAGAAGCCCGCGAGGGCGAAGCCCACGACGACGTAGCGCACGAAATTCGGGAAGGCCGCGGCCAGCCATTGCAATTCGGGCATGGCCAACTTTCTCGCCGCTCAGCCGTGCATGGTCAAGCCGCCCGATACGCTGATCGTCTGGCCGGTGATGAAGGCGGCATCGTCGCTGGCGAGGAAGCAGACGGCGCCCGGGATGTCCTCGGGCTGGCCGACGCGCTTCATCGGGATGGCGCTGACCAGGGCGGCGCGCATCTTCTCGCCGCGCTCGCCGTCGCCGGCGGCGGCCGCCAGCAGGGGCGTCTCGGTCGGGCCGGGGCAGACGGCGTTGAGCGTGATGCCCTTGCGCGCCACCTCGCGCGCCACCGTCTTGGTGAAGGCGATGATGCCGCCCTTGCAGGCCGAATAGACCGCCTCCTGCGAGGAGCCGACCCGGCCGGCATCGGAGGCGATGTTGACGATGCGGCCGTGGCCGCGCGCCACCATGCCCTTCAGCACGAAGTGGCTCATGTTGAGCGGGCCGCGCAGGTTGATGGCGATGAGCTGGTCCCAGAGCTCGGGCGTGGTGTCGACGAAGTTGACGAAGCGGTCCCAGCCGGCGTTGTTCACCAGCACGTCGGTCGGCCCGATCTCGTCCTCGAACTGCGGCGATGGCCTTGCCGACGCGCTGCGTAGTCGGCGATGTCGACGCCCGACACGAAGGCCTTGCCGCCGGTCTCGACGATCTCGTCGGCGATCCTGTTGGCGCCGTCGCGGTTCTTGTCGAACACGCCGACCTTGCAGCCGTATCCGGCGAAGCGCCGGCAGATGGCGCCGCCGATCGCGCCGCCGCCGCCGGTGACGATGACGTTCTTGCCTGCAAGTCCGCGCATGATCGTGCTCCTCAGATCGGCGAGTAGGGATCGAACTTGGGCTTGCGCTTCTCGAGGTGCGAGGCGAGGCCTTCCTTCACCTCGGGGCCGAGGAAGCCCAGCATCTCGAGCGCCGTCGAGGCGTCGAAGGACGGGCCCATCATGCGCAGCCAGTTGTTGAGCGCGTACTTGGTGAAGCGGATCGAGGTCTGCGCGCCCTCGGCGAGCTTGGTCGCGACCTCCAGGCCCTTGGCCTCGAGCTGGTCGTCCTCGACGCACAGCGAGACCAGGCCGATGCGCTCGGCCTCCTCGCCGTCGACCGCCTCGCAGAGCAGCAGGTAGTACTTGGCCTTGGCCATGCCGCAGAGCAGCGGCCAGACGATCACCGCATGGTCGCCGGCGGCGACGCCGAGCCGGGTGTGGCCGTCGATGATCTTGGCCTTCTTCGAGGCGATCGAGACGTCGGCCAGGATGCCGGCGACCAGGCCCGCGCCGACGGCGGGGCCGCGCATGGTGCTGACGATCGGCTTGGAGCAGTTGATGACGTTGTAGACGATGTCGCGCGCTTCCTTCCAGGTGCGGAGCAGCGCGTTGTAGTCCTTCATGTTCTTTTCGATGAGGTCGAAGTCGCCGCCGGCCGAGAACACCTTGCCGCCGGCGCCCTGGATGATCACGCAGTTGACCGTGTCGTCGCCGTCGATGTCGCGCCACACGTTGACCAGCTCGGTGTGCATGATCGCGTCGGTCGCGTTGTACTTGTCGGGCCGGTTCATGGTCACCCGCAGCACCTTGGGATGCGGGCGATCGAACAGCAGGCGCTGGTAGCGTTTTTGCCAGTCGGACATCGAGGTCTCCTCCGTTTCCGGAGGAACGTAGCGTTCGAATGAGCGCGCTGTCACGAGCCTCCCCTTCGCGGGTTCCGCGAAGGGGAGGTGGCCCGAAGGGCCGGAGGGGTCATGAGCACCATTGGTGATGCTCATGACCCCTCCGTCGCCGTATGACCGCGACACCTCCCCAGCGCGGAGTCCGCGCTGGGGAGGAAAGAGTTACGACTGGCTCGGCAATAGCGCCTGCACGTCCTTCGACATCTGCGGCAGCACCGCGTCGGGCTTGGCCTTCTGGGCCACGACCGATTGCAGGTGATCCTTGATCACGTCGGTGATCTTGATGCCGTTGTCTCCGGGGAAGGCGTACCAGCCGGTCGACTTCGGCAGCTGCCGAATAGCGACCAGATGGTTGGGGTTCTTCTCGTAGTAGGGCTTCAGCAGCTTGGGATCGTCGGCGGCCGCGAGCGCCGAGGGGAAGTAGCCCGTCGCCTGGACCATCATCGTCGCACCGACGGGGCCGGTGGCGAACTTGATGTATTCCCAGGCGGCCTTCTGCTTGGCGGGATCCTTGGCGAACAGCATGGCGACGTTTCCGCCCAGCGGCAGGCGGCCGTCGGGCTGGGTCGGGAAGGGGCCGGTCAGCAGCTTGAACTTGTCGCCGACCTGCTTGGTGACGCCGCCCAGGCGCGAGGTCGAGTGACCCCACACGCCCATGGTGCCCGAGGTGAAGTCCTGCAGCGCCACGGTCTGCGCCACGTCGCGCATGGTGCCTTCGGTCACCATGCGGCCCAGCGTATTGATGGCGGTCTTGCCGGCCGGCCCGTCGAACGCGACCTTCTTCTCGTCGGCCGTCAGCATGGTGCCGCCGTTGGAGAAGACCAGCGCCTGCCACATCCAGTTGCCGGTGATGTCCCAGTCGAAGTGGAAGCCCTGCGGTCGCGCCGCCCAGCGCCTTGATCTTCCGCGCGAGCGCGAAGATGCCGTCCCAGTCGGCCGGCAGCGCCGCGGGATCGCCGCCCGCCTTGGTCACGAGGTCGGCGTTGTAATAGATGATCGGCGTCGACACCGAGAAGCCGATGCCGAGCTGCTTGCCGCCGAACCGGCCGACGTCGAGCAGGCCGGGCGAATGGCCGAAGGTCTTGAACTCGGGATCGGCCGCGATCAGCGCGTCGAGTGGCTGGGCCAGTCCGCGATCGAAGAAGATGCGCTGCCGGTTGAGGCCCTGATAAGCGACGTCGGGCAGCGTGTTGGTGACGGCCGCGCGCAGGGTCGCCTGCGCGATCTCCTCGTAAGCCGGCTGCGGCGCCAGGAAAGTGATCTTGTATTGCGGGTTGGCCTTCATGAACTCGGCCGCGATCTGCTCGTGCAGGGTCTTGAACAGGTCGGGGATCGAGTACGAGGACCTTGACCTCGGTCGTCGACTGGGCGCGCAAGGCCGGCGCCGCCAGGGATGCCGCGGCGATGCCGCCGGCGAGCAAAGTGCGTCTCTTCATGGAAGTCCTCCTGTCGTCAGCCCTTCAGGCCGGTGAGCGTCATGCCCTCGATGAAGCGCCGCTGCGCAAACAGAAAGGCGACCACCAGCGGCGCAGTGATGATCGCGGTCCCGGCCATCAGCGGGCCGTAGTCGGTGCCGGCTTCGGTGTTGCGCAGATAGACCGTGCCCAAGGCCGGCGTCGCCATGTCGCGGCGAGGTGACGACCAGCAACGGCCAGAAATAGTCGTTCCAGTGGGCCACCACCGACAAGATGCCGAAGGCGACCAGCGCCGGCATGGCGGCGGGCAGCATGATGCGCCAGACGATCGCGAACTCGGACAGCCCGTCGAGCCGCGCGGCGTGTATGAGGTCGTCGGGCACGGTCCGGAAGAACTGGCGGATCAGGAAGATGCCGAACACCGAGATGATCGAAGGCAGCACCAGCGCGGCGTAGGTGTTCAGCAGGCCCGCCTGCGACAGCATGATGTAGTGCGGGATCGCCGGCACATGGCCCGGGATCAGCAGCCCCAGCAGCACCAGGGCGAACAGCGGCTTGGCGCGGCCCGGAAGCGCAGCTTGGCCAGCGCATAGGCGCGCGGGCAGCGCGACCAGCGACCTGCAGGATGAAGATCGCGGCCGTCACGATCACGCCGTTCAGCAGGTAGCGCATGCAGCGGCACCTTGGTGAACGCCTCGGTGAAATTGCGCTCGGCATCCCACTTCAACGGCAGCAGCGGCAGGTCGGTGGCGAAGATCTCGTCGGCGGCTTCACCGACAGCGACAGCAGCCAGATGAAGGGCGCCAGCATGACCACCGCGCCGATCGCCAGCACGACGTGGCGGAACACGGCGAAGGGCAGATGGCGGGCGGCGATCACGAGTAGTGCACCCGTTTCTCGGCGATACGCGCCTTCACCAGTGTCAGCAGCAGGACGAAGGCCAGGAACACCACGGTGATGGCCGCGCCGTAGCCGGCGCGGAAGAAGCTGAAGCCTCCTGGTACATCGTGTAGAGCAGGACCTCGGTCGCCTTGTTCGGCCCGCCCTCGGTCAGCACCGCCACGGTGTCGAACACCTGGAAGCTGCGGATGGCGCTGATGATGAGGACGAAGGACAGCGCCGGCCCCAGCATCGGCCAGGTCACGGTGACGAAGCGTGTCCACGGCCCGTCGGCGCCGTCGATGGCGGCGGCCTCGTAGAGATCGCGCGGGATCGACTTCAGGCCGGCCAGGAACAGCACCATGTTGAGGCCGAGCGACTGCCAGATGCCGATGCCCGCCAGCGCGAACAGCGCCAAGTCGGGATGCTTCAGCCAGTTCTGCTTGGGAAGGCCCAAGGCGTCGACGATCACGTTGATCAGGCCGACGCTGGGATGAAGCATGATCTCCCAGACCGTCGCCATGGCGATCAGGGTCGCCGTGACGGGCAGGAAGTAGGCTGCGCGATAGAAGGCGCGACCTGACGTGCCGGCTTCGATCAGCAGCGCCACGCCGAGGCCGAGACCGACCGACACCGGCACGACCACGGCGACATAGAGCAAGGTGTTGCCGAGCGACTTCCAGAACACGCGGTCGGCGACCAGATGGGCGTAGTTGTCGAGCCCGATCCAGCGCAGGGTCGGCGCGCCGAACTGCCAGTCGGTGAAGGACAGCACGACGGTGGCGAGCGTCGGGCAGGATCAGGATGCCGCAACAGGCAGACCATGGCGGGCGCGCTCAGCACATAGGCCGCCATCGCCTCGGCACGCGCCTGGCCCGACCGGCGCGTCGTCCGTTCGGCGCGCCAGCGGCAGCGCGGTCGTGGTCACAGCCGCCGACCCGCGCGATCGAACAGCAGCGCGCGATCCGGCCGCGGGCGCAGGGTCACCGTGGCGCCCGGCGGAACGGCATCGGCGATCTCCGGCGCACTCCTGGCAATGATCCGATGCTCGCCCGACGGTTTCGACATGCACGAAGAGGTCGGAGCCGAGATTTTCGCGATGGCGGACCGTGCCGCGGATGCCGTCGGCCGCCGGGTCCACGACGACATCACAATGTTCGGGGCGAACGCCGACGGAAACGACGGTGTTGGCGGAAAGGCCGCTGCGGATGGCAAGCACGCCGCCGGGAACGTCGACGCCGCCGTCGGCGCGCACCGTCCCGGGCAGGACATTGATCTTGGGACTGCCGATGAACTCCGCGACACGCAGCTCGGCGGGCCGGTCGTAGATCTCGGCCGGCGGCGCCACCTGCAGGACCTCGCCGTCCATCATCAGGGCGACACGGTCGGACATGGTCATGGCCTCGACCTGGTCGTGCGTGACGTAGATGCAGGCCACACCCGAGCGGCGATGCAGCTCGGCGATCTCGGCGCGCGTCGGCACGCGCAGCTTGGCGTCGAGGTTGGTCAGCGGCTCGTCCATCAGGAAGACGCGCGGGTTGCGCACCATGGCGCGGGCCAGTGCCACGCGCTGGCGCTGGCCGCCGGAGAGCTGGCCCGGCTTGCGGTCGAGGAAGGTCTCGATCTGCAACGCTTCGGCGGCGCGGCGGACGTCGCGCGTGATCGTGCCGGCGGCGGCGCGGGCGACGGGATGCAGGCGGCGGATCAGCGGCAGGCGCTGCCATGACCGCGTCCGGCGCATGCAAGAGCGGCAGGCCGATATTCTCGGCCACCGTCATGTAGGGATAGAGCGCGTAGGACTGGAACACCATCGCCACGTCGCGCTCGCGCGGGCAGCAGGCCGTCGACTGTCTGGTTGCCGATCGCGATCGCAGCCTTCGTCGGCATGGTCGAGGCCGGCGATGATGCGCAGCAGCGTGGACTTGCCGCAGCCCGAGGGGCCGAGCAGGGTCAGGAACTCACGCGGCCCGACCTCGAGCGACACGTCGCTCAGCACCCGCGTTTGCCCGAACGACTTGCTGACGCTGCGGACGGAGACGCCGGACAGGAAGGCGTTAGGGGTGGCAATCACGCCCGGTCGTTAACGTCCACCCATTGCGCAACTCTTTCGGTTGCGTTTCAGCCGTGTGACGGAGACCCCGCGAGGCGGGATAACTCGGCGTCTC